>NZ_JSFK01000003.1:0-599797 GCF_000783395.1 Pseudomonas chlororaphis
GGGTTGGGGCTAGCGATTGTGCAGTCGATCATGCAGTTGCATGGGGGACAGGTGCGGGTAAGCAGCGATGCTGACGGCACCGTTTTTGAGTTGGGTTTTGCGTTGAATTAAAGGGCCTCTTCGCGAGCAGGCNNAAACGCATTCCAAATGTGGGAGCGAGCCTGCTCGCGAAGGCGCCGGATCTGACGACCCAACGTTGCGATAAATCAGCGCAACCCATCGCGAAACTGCCCAGGCGTCATCCCCGTCCAGCGCTTGAATGCGCGGCTGAAGCTGCTGGTGTCGGCAAACCCGAGCAGATAACTGACCTCACTCAACGAGCACTGCGGATCGCGCAGGTGCAGCAAGGCCAGATTCTCGCGGCTCTCATTTAGCAACGTATCAAAGCGACAACCTTCATCCGCCAGATGCCTTTGCAGGCTGCGCAAACTCAGGTGCAGCGCCTGGGCAATCCGCTCGGCACTCGGCTCACCTTCTGGCAATTGCTCTTCAATGGCATCGCGCACCTTGCGCTCCCATGTCAGCGGTTTGAGCTGGGCCATCGTGCGTTTGAGCACGGCTTCGTTGTGTTCGGCGAGTTCCGGGTTGGCGTCGTCGAGGTGGCTGTCAAAGTCGGCAAGGGCGAACTCCAGGCGATCCTCCGCACAACCAAAATGCACCGGAGCGCGGAAGACTTTGTGCCATTGAAGCGCATCGCTCGGTTCCGGGCGGCGCAGATAAACCGCCAGCGGCGCGTAATCGCGACCAAGACGATTGCGGCAGGTGCGCACGTAGATCGCGGTAAACGCATCGATGGCTTCGAAGGCCGGTGCCGGATTGCCTGACGGAATTTTCAGACGGAATTGGTAGCGATCATCGCTGCGGCTCAGTTCCAGTTCCAGCGCATCGCTGACCACCGGGTGATAGCGCACGATGCGTTCGAATACCTCGCGCAAACTGCCGCTGGCGACCAGCGCATAACCGAGGGCATGGAACGTGGTAGGACTGACAAAGCGCGACACGCGCAGACCAAGCGCGGGGTCGCCGCTGACCTGCACGGCAATTTCCCACAAGCGTGTGGTGCCGGACAGCGGATAACGCGCGTTGGGGTCGTCCATCAAATTCGGATCGAGCCCGGCCTGCTGGCACAGGGCAATGCTGTCCAGTCCCAGCGCATCGAGTTGCTTGCGCAAGGCACGGGTCCAGCTGGCGAGGGAGGTCGGTTCCTTCATGCTGATTGGCGCTTCCGGTCAACAGGTTGGCGTTCTCGGCTACCGCAATTGAAGCCTTGGCGAGGCACGATGCGAACATCATAAACCCGAGGATGGAAGCATGGACGGTACTTCTGCAAGTCCCCAGCGACACAATGCGGCCCAGCGATCAGCGCATATTCGCGAAGTGGTGCTGGCCAAAGGCGTCGAACTGCGCGAGCGCTACCCGATTCTCAAGCATCAGGATGCGCTTGGGGCGGGGATTCTGGCCTTTGCCCTGATCGGGATGATCGGCTCGGCGACGCTTTACATCAGCGGCCACATGGCGTGGTGGGTGTGCCTGTTGCTCAACGCGTTTTTTGCTTCGCTGACCCATGAGCTTGAGCACGACTTGATTCACAGCATGTATTTCCGCAAGCAACGGGTGCCGCACAACTTGATGATGGGTTTGGTGTGGCTGGCGCGGCCGAGCACGATCAATCCGTGGATTCGTCGTCATCTGCACCTTAATCACCACAAGGTTTCCGGCACTGAAACCGACATGGAAGAGCGCGCGATCACCAACGGCGAGCCGTGGGGTTTTGCGCGCTTGCTGATGGTCGGCGACAACGTGATGTCGGCGTTCATTCGCATGCTGCGGGCGCCGACCTGGGCGCACAAGTGGAGCATTCTGAAACGGGTTTTCAAAGTCTATGCACCGCTGGCGCTGGTGCATTGGGGCGCGTGGTACGTGTTTCTCGGTTTTCACGCTGCCAACGGCATCGCCTATCTGCTGGGCTCGCCGATTGAATGGTCAGCGACGACGTTGTCGGTGATGCAGGTAATTGATATCGCCGCTGTGGTGATTATCGGCCCGAATGTGTTGCGCACGTTTTGCCTGCACTTCATTAGCTCGAACATGCATTACTACGGCGATGTCGAACTGGGCAATGTGCTGCAGCAGTGTCAGGTGCTGAACCCGTGGTGGTTGTGGCCGTTGCAGGCATTCTGCTTCAACTTTGGCAGCAGTCACGGGATTCATCATTTTGTCGTGAAGGAGCCGTTTTACATTCGTCAGCTGACGGTGCCGGTGGCGCATAAGGTGATGCGTGAGATGGGGGTGCGGTTTAATGATTTCGGCACGTTTGGGCGGGCGAATCGGTTTGTTCGCAAAGATGCGGTTGCGCAGGAAGAGGTGCTTACGGCTCAGGCTTGATGGTTGAATTTGAGGGCCTCATCGCTGGCAAGCCAGCTCCCACAGTTTTTATGTCGTGCATAGGATTTGCGCACGACATTGCACCTTGTGGGAGCTGGCTTGCCAGCGATAGCGGTGGTTCAGGCAACATCAATCCGGCTGAAACGGCGACTCACTCAAAATCACCCCGGTCTCCTCCACATACTGCTGCCAATGCCCGATCAACGCGCTGAGCTTCTCCGGCCGGCTCACCGCCAGATCATGAATCTCCCCCGGATCACTGCTCAAATCATACAGCTGCCAGGTCGCCGGCCCGACCGGCCCGGGAATCCACACCGCTTTCCATGATCCCTGCCGAATCGCCCGACGCCCGAACAATTCCCAACCCGTGACCGTGTGCTCGTCATGCACCTGCGCAGTCTCACCCGACAAGAACCCCAACCACGATTTACCACGCAACGGCGCCACCGGTTTGCCGTGCCACAACTTGCCCGGATGACGCACACCCGCCAGATCGAGAATCGTCGGGGTGATGTCCATCACCGTGCCGAAACCATGGCTGATCTGCCCTTTGATCGCCAATTGCGGATAGTGCAACAGCGCCGGCACGCGAATCCCGCCTTCAGTGGTAAACGCCTTGAACAACCGCGATGGCGCGGTCGCCACCTGCGCCCAGTTCGGCCCGTACCAGACGTAAGAGTTGGCCCGGCCAATGTTGTCGAGGCTGTTGTCGTAATGCTGGCTGAGATACGTCACCAGTTCCGGACCGAATTTGGGGAAGGCTTCAAGCAGCGCGCCTTCGGCACCGTTGTCGGACATGAACAGGATGAACGTATTGTCGAGCTGCCCCTGCTGGCGCAGATAGTCGACGACACGGCCGATGTTCCAGTCCATGCGCTCGACCATTGCCGCGTAGACCTCCATGGCCCGTGCGGAAATCTGTTTTTGCTCCTCGCTCAATGCGTCCCATTGTTGGGTCAACTGAATTAGCGGATGCGGCTCGACGTCCGGTTCGATCAGGCCGAGGGCTTTGAGTTTTTCCAGGCGTTCCAGGCGCAGCACTTCAGGGCCGGCGTCATAGCGGCCGCGGTATTTCTCGACGATGTCGGCAGGCGCCTGCAACGGCCAGTGCGGTGCGGAGAACGGCAGGTAAGCGAAGAACGGCCGGGTCTGGTCACGCTCCTTGAGGTACTGCAGCAGCTTGTCGCCAAAGGCATCGGAGGAATAGAAGTCCTTCGGCAATTCGTCGAGAAACGTGTCGTCCTCGATGTACAGCGCCGGAGTGGATTTCAGCAGGCCGGGTGTTTGCTCATCGTAGGTTGGCTCGAAACCGTAATGGTTGGCCGCGCCCGGCAGCAGCGAAAACGAACGCTCGAAACCTCGCGCATGGGGCGCCAATTCAGCCTTCAAACCGAGGTGCCATTTGCCGCTCATCAACGTTTGATAACCGGCCTCGCGCAGCAGCTCGGGCAGCGCGACGACGCGGTCATTGAGGTGACCCTCATAACCCGGTTTGCCGATCAGCTCCGGGGTCAGGGTTTCGGCCATGGTACCGATGCCGGCGATGTGGTGGTCGGTGCCGGTCAGCAGCATCGAACGCGTCGGCGAGCAGGTCGGTGCGGTGTGAAAGTCGGTCAGGCGCAGGCCGTTATTGGCCAGCGCATCAAGGTGCGGCGTGGCGATTTCGCCGCCGAACGCGCCGATGTCGGAGAAGCCTAGATCGTCGGCCAGAATCACCAGAAAATTGGGACGTTGCGGCATCGCAAAACTCCTGTTCAGCAGGCAATGAACGTCAGCGGCAGATCGCGGATCTGCACCGGTACGCTCGGTTGGTAATGGTCATCACTGGTCAGCTCGTGCAGCAGCTCTTCACGCAACTGATGGAAGTCGAAACTGCTGCGCTGGCGCGGGTGCGGCAGGGCGATGTCGACCACCTGCTTGATGCGGCCCGGGCGCGGCTCCATCACCACCACGCGGTCGGCGAGGAAGATCGCTTCCTCGACGTCATGGGTGACGAGGATCGTGGTGATTTTTGCGCGCTCGCGAATGGCCAACAGCTCATCCTGCATTTGCTGGCGGGTCAGCGCATCGAGCGCGCCGAAGGGTTCGTCGAGTAGCAGAATGCGCGGGCTGGCGACGAGGCCGCGAGCAATCGCCACACGCTGGGCCATGCCGCCGGAGAGCTGGTGCGGATAGGCGCGAGTGAAGTCGCGCAGGCCGACCAGATCGATGAAATCGTTGATGCGCTGTTGCTTCTGCGCAGCGCTCAGCGGCTCGTTGACCAGACCCAGGCCGATATTGTCGGCGACGGTTAGCCAAGGGAACAAACGGTGCTCCTGAAAGACAATGCCGCGCTCGCCACCGATGCCGCTGACGGCTTTGCCGTCCACTGTAATCTGCCCGCGAAACTGCGTATCGAGGCCAACCAGCAAGCGCAGCAAAGTGGATTTGCCGCAGCCGCTGGAACCGACAATGGCGACGAATTCGCCCTCGGCGATGTCGAGGTTGAATTCGCGAATCGCCTCCAGTTCGAAACCGTCGACGTCGAAGGATTTGCCTACGTGATTAAAGCTGACAATCGGTGCGTTCATGCGTGTCTCCAGCGGGTCGCGCGAATTTCCAGGCGTTGGCCAATGAGGTTGAGCAGGGCGCCGGTGAGACCGACGAAAAGCATGCCGGCCATGATCAGGTCCATGCGCAGCAGTTGCTGTGCGCCGATCATCTGGCTGCCGATGCCGCCATTGGACGGCATGAAATATTCCGCACCGACGGTGCCGAGCCAGGCGTAGATCAGGCTCAGTCTGAGGCCTGCAAAAATCCCCGGCGCGGCGCCCGGCAGCACCAGCCGACGCAAGCGCTGCCCGAGGCTGAGGCGCAGGACTTGAGCGGCTTCGTTGAGTTGTGGCGAGAGGTTGGCGACGCTGCGTTGCGTGGCGATAAACAGCGGAAAGAACGCGGCGAGGGCGACGAACACCCACTTCGCCAATTCGCCGAGACCGAACCAGGCTGTGAGCAGCGGCACCCAGGCGAAAATGGCGATCTGGCGGAGGGCGGCGAGGGTCGGGCCGAGCAGGCGTTCGCTGATGTTCGACAGACCCAGCAGCAGGCCCAAGGCAAATCCGAGACCACCGCCGAGCAGTAGGCCACCCAGCGTGCGGCCAAGACTGAGAGCCATGCCGCCGATCAACGTGCCGTCGACAAGACCGTCCCATGCAGTGCTCAAAACGGCTAACGGGCTGACCAGAATATTGGCGTCGACCCACTGCTGATCACTTGCCAATTGCCACAGCGCCAACAAGCCGAGCGGCAGCAGCCACGGTTGCAGACGCTGCCAGCCTGCATAGCGCGGGCCGCGGCGAATTTCGGCGGTGGCCGGATGCGGCCAGTGCACCAGTTTCTTGTCCAGCAGGCCGATGCCACGATCCATTGCCACACCGATCACACCGATCACCACGATGCACACGAAAACGATGTCGAGCATGAACAGTTGTCGGGCCCAGACCATCAGGTAGCCGATGCCTTCGCTGGAGGCCAACAACTCGACGGCCAGCAACGAAGTCCATCCGGCGGCCAGCGCCAGACGCACGCCAGCCATAAACGCGGGGAGGGCGGCGGGTAATACCAGTCGACGAATCAAAAGGTGTGGCGGCAAGCGTAAAACAGCGGCAGCCTCGCGCAGTTTTGGTTGTGCATCTCTTACGCCGACCAGTGTGTGCAGGGTCACCGGCACCACGACCGCTTTGATCAGCACCACCAGTTTCAGCACCTCGCCGATACCGAAAAACACCATGAACAAGGGAATCCACGCCAGCGTCGGCACTTGCGACAGGCCGGCGAAGGTCGGGAAGACCAAGCGTTCCAGACGGCGACTGAACCCCAGCGCGGCACCGAGCACCGCCCCCGCCGAAATCCCGGCGAGCAAACCCCAGAACAAGCGTTGCAGGCTGATCCACAAATGGCTCCACAACTCGCCATGGGACAACTCGACAGCGCTGTTCCACACCAGCGACGGCGCCGGCAGGATCTGTTCGCTCATCCACTCGTTACGTGCGGCCAGCCACCACAGAGCGAAAAGACTGAGGGGCAGCAGCCACGGCAACAGGCGTTGGTTCAGGCTGGGCCAAGTACGGCGGCTTTTCAGCGGCGGCGCGTGGAGTGGGAGACTGAGCAAGGATTGGCGGGCCATGGGTGACCTCCGTTGTCGGGTTGGATCAAGATCAAGATCAAAAGATCGCAGCCTTCGGCAGCTCCTACGGGGGGAATGCGTCCTTGAATTGACCCCTGTAGGAGCTGCCGAAGGCTGCGATCTCTTGCGGCATTAGCTAAGATCGAATGGTTATAAATAATATCTAATAGATTCATTTTGGAGATAAGCAGCGCCATTTAAGGCTTCCAGCCCACACGCATCCAATGCATTCGAAGAATATTTTCGATGCTGTTAATGCATACGCCGCTGCAAGCCGCGCCACTGCTCGCTTAGCGTTAAAAGCTATAAAAATGTGCATTTATAGTATTTAAGTGAAGGTGTTCATTCGGCCTACTTTCGGCTCCTCAACGCCCGTCGTGATCAAGGAGCTGCACCCATGAACTTTCCCTTCAAACGTGTTTTCAGTCTGCTTGCCGTCCCTGCTCTGGCGGGCCTGTTGGCGTTCACCGCGCAGGCCGACGAACTCAAGGAAATCAGAATCGCCGTGCCCGACCTGAGCGCCGGCACCCAGCACAGCGGCGGCGGCGTGGTCGACGTGCTGCGTGATCAGCAGATCTTCGAAAAAGCCTTCGCTGATCAGGGCATCAAGATTCAGTGGAGCTTCTTCAAAGGTGCGGGGCCGGTGATCAACGAGGCGTTTGCCAATGGTCAGGTCGATCTGGCGTATCTGGGCGATCTGGCGGCGATCATCGGCAAGTCCAACGGGTTGGATACACGTTTGCTAAGCGCCAGTGCGCGTGGGGTAAAGCAGTATCTGGGCGTGGTGCCGGGGTCAGGGATCAAGACCTTGCAGGATCTGAAAGGCAAACGCGTGGCGATTTTCCGTGGCACGGCAACCCAGTTGTCGTTTGACGCGGCGCTGGCCAGTCAGGGCTTGAGCGAGAAGGATCTGAAAGTCATCAATCTGGATTTCAACGCAGCGGTCGCGGCGTTGGCAGCCAAGCAGATCGATGCGTCATGGGGCAGCTCCGGGTTGACCGCATTGCAGGCCAAGGGCCTGGCCGAGTTGCCGCTGAACACCAAGGATCTCGGTGGCGCAGGCAGCGTGCAGTCGGTATTGGTTGGCACGGGCAAGTTTGTCGACGCTCACCCGGAAGCGGTGGCCAAGTTGCTCAAGGCGCAGCAACAGGCCGTGGAGTGGCTGACGCAGGACAGCAACAAGGCCGCTTATGTGCAACTTGTCTCGGGGCTGGCGAGTTATCCGCCAGTGATCCTGACGCAGGATCTGCAGGATCAGAAATTGAGCGAAGTGTTCCCGTCGACACTGGATCCGGTGTTTCTCGGCAGCTTGCAGGACAAGGTAGATCTGGCGGCGCAGCAGAAGCTGATTCGCAAGCCGTTCAAGGTGACCGACTGGGTGGCGCCTGAGTTGGCGGCGGCGAAGCTCTAACGTACACCGATCGTTCCCACGCAGAGCGTGGGAACGATCCCTTTAAACGGCGACGCTGACCTCCTGCCGGTCCACCGCCACCAACGTCTCGATCATCGCCCTTGCTGCCGGCGACAAGCGAAAACCGGTACGACTGACGATCCCGCACCGCGCATTCATGCTCTCCAGGTTCTGCGGCAGATTGCGCCAGTGCAGCAACACCAGCGAACCCTTGGCAATGTCCTCGACAAACGCCTCTTCCGTACCGACGCCAATCGCATTCGATTGCAGCACCACCTTCACCAGCGCCGGAAAATGCTCGGTCTCGATGGTCGGGGAAAAATCGATGCGGCCGCTGAGGTTCGCCAATAATTTGCGAATCCCCGGCGGGATCAGCGTGGTCGCCAACGGATAGTCGAACATATCGTTGGTCGACAGGCTTTCCTTGGCCAGCAACGGATGCCCCGGACGGCAGAAAAACACCCCGCGCTTGGGCGTCAGCGCTTGAGTCTGGAAGTTCGGATCGGACTCGAAATGGCGAATGTCGGCGATAAAGAATTCGATCTCTTCACGGCTCAGTGCGCGGCTGAGTTTTTCCCAGTTATCCACCTGAAAACAGGTGCGCACTTTCGGGTGCGCATTGATGAATTGCGCCACCGCGTCCGGCACCAGTTTCACTGCCGGCGCCGGGCCGCAACCGAAGTGCACTTCACCGGCATCGAGCTTGGTCATCTGCGTCACTTCGGCACTGAGCAACGCCGCGCCCTGGACCAGGCTCAAGGCGTGTTGCAGCACCACCTGACCTTCTGGCGTTGGGCGCAGATCCTTGTTGCCACGATCCACCAGCACGCAGCCGAACTCCTGCTCCAGCCCCTGAATACTGCGGCTGAACGCCGGTTGAGTGATGCCCATCGCATCGGCCGCGCGGACAAAACTGCGGTGTTCGTTGAGGGCGATGAAGTAACGCAACTGGCGAAGATCCATATGCTTTTCCGGCATCCTAAAAATAGCTCGAAGGCATTTGCGACGAGGGTTGCTAGAGGTTTTAAATGCAAGCTCTTATTCCGTCAACGAAGCATGTGAATATCTATTAGATGTAAATGGAATATAGATAGAGCGTTGTTTCGCTGCCGTCCAAAACCGTAAGCAGTCGATGAGGGTCTACCCATGAGCAATGCCGCACTCGCTGTAAAACCCGCTATCCACGCGCTGGAGATTCATCCGGTGGCCGGTCGTATCGGCGCCGAGATCCGTGGCGTGCATCTGTCCGGTGAGCTGGACGCCGCCACGATCGAAGCCATTCAACAGGCGTTGGTGCAATACAAAGTCGTGTTCTTCCGTGAGCAGACCCAACTCGACGATCAGCGTCAGGAAGCCTTCGCGCATTTGCTCGGCGAGCCGGTGGCGCATCCAACGGTGCCGTCCCGCGAGGGCACACGTTATCTGCTCGAACTGGACGGCGCCGAAGGTCAGCGCGCCAACTCCTGGCACACCGACGTGACCTTCGTCGACGCCTACCCGAAAGCCTCGATCCTGCGCTCGGTCGTCGCGCCGGCCTTCGGTGGCGACACTCTGTGGGCCAACACCGCGACGGCGTACAACGGCTTACCGACCGAGCTGCGTGAACTGGCCGACAAACTGGTCGCCGTGCATAGCAACGAATACGACTACGCCAGCGCCAAGCCTGATGTCTCGGCGGAGAAGCTGGAGCGTTATCGCAAGGTCTTCACATCGACTGTTTACGAGACTGAGCACCCAGTGGTGCGCGTGCACCCGATCAGCGGCGAGAAGAGCTTGCTGCTGGGGCATTTCGTCAAACGCATCAAGGGTTATTCGCAGGCGGATTCAGCGCATCTGTTCGGGCTGTTGCAGAGCCATGTGATCCGCCAGGAAAACACCGTGCGCTGGCGCTGGAAGGCCGGTGATGTGGCGATCTGGGATAACCGTTCGACGCAGCATTACGCGATTGATGATTACGGCACTCAGGATCGGGTGGTGCGTCGGGTGACGTTGAAGGGTGAAGTGCCGGTTGGGGCTTCGGGACAGCGTAGCCAGACCATCAAAGGTCGTGACTGAAGATCAACAGCCCCTCATCGGAACGCCGCCCGCCCAGCCCTCTCCCGGAGGGAGAGGGAGCCGACCGAGTTGTCTCGCGTTAGATATCGACCTGAAAGACCTTATCGATTATGGATTCGGTGAAGCTGGATCAGGTCGGTGTACCTCTGAAATATCCCCCATTCAGTCCCCTCTCCCTCTGGGAGAGGGTTAGGGTGAGGGGCTTTTCCCGCTACCAGACACCAATCTGAACCACCTTCTCGGCTTCCGGCTCTCCATAGCGAAACCGCTGCCCCCGTAAATCAATCTCCTGATGACTGATGGTCGTGCGCCGCTTCAACCCGCGCACCCACTCAAACAAATACCCCGCATGCTCCTCGCGCACCGCCGCATACGCCGGCTCATCACCCAAATCCCGCAGCTCCTGCGGATCATTCAACAGATCAAACAACTGCGGCCGAAAGCCGTCGTACGCCAGGTATTTCCAGCGCTCGCTGCGCACCATGGTCATCCGGCAACGATCAATCGGCTGGCCCAGGCGCTCCCGTGCCGGCGCCTGGAAGGCGTAGTCGTATTCGCTGATTGCATAGCGTCGCCAGTCCGGATGTTCACCGTGCAGAAGCGGGATCAACGAACGCCCTTCAAGCCGATGCTCCGCGCCCGGCAATCCCAATGCCTGAAGAAACGTCGGCAACGCATCGATGGTTTCTGTCAGTCGATCATCGACGGTTCCCCGGGTGACATCCGCCGCCGCCCGAGGATCGCGCACGATCAACGGCACGCCCACCGCCTGCTCCAGCAAAAATTCCTTCTCGCCCAGCCAGTGATCGCCCAGAAAGTCGCCGTGATCGCTGGTGAACACGATCAACGTGTCATCCCAACGACCGCTGCTCTGCAGAAAATCGAACAGCCTCCCGAGCTGATCATCCACCTGCTTGATCAGGCCCATGTACGTGGGGATTACAGTCAATCGTACTGAGTCGCGGGAGAAGTTGAGGCTTTCCTCATGCTGGCGAAAGGCAGTGTATACGGGGTGTTTGCTGGCTTCGGAGGGCGTCGCGCGGACCGCTTCGAGAATCGATTTCGTACTGTACAAGGCGTGGTACGGTGCCGGTACGATGTAAGGCCAGTGCGGTTTGATATAGGAAAGGTGTAAACACCACGATTTCTCGCCTTGCTCGGTGATGAAGTCGATGGCTCGATTTGTAGTGTAGACAGTCTCTGAGTGTTGCTCGGGAATTCGTGCTGGCAAATTCGAATGACGCATTTGCCAGCCACTGAGGATTTCGCCGTTTTCGCCTTCGGCGGCATTGGCCCAGTCGTGCCAGGGGTTTTTGCCGCCGAAACCGTGCTCACGCAGGTAATGCGTGTAGGGCGCAGATTCGCGTTTGTCGTCGAACAGCGGATCGTCGGGATAGATGCCGTCGTGGCGCATGTAGGGTTCGAAGCCGACTCCGTTGAGGATTTCGGCTTGCTCGCTTTGCGGATTGATCGCTAAGCGTTGCAGCGCGTCGACATTCGCGGTGGCGTGGGTCTTGCCGACCAGTGCGGTACGAATGCCGTGCGGGCGCAGGTAATCGCCGATGGTCAGTTCTTCCAGTGGCAATGGCACGGCGTTCCACGCTACTTGATGACTGCTGACATAACGTCCGGTGTAGGCCGACATCCGTGACGGGCCGCAGATCGTGCCTTGGGTGTAGGCGCGGCTGAAACGCACGCCGGCCGCAGCGAGTCGATCAATGTTTGGTGTATGCAGATGCGGATGGCCGTAGCAGGACAGGTAATCGCGGCGCAGTTGGTCGCACATGATGTACAGCACGTTACGCACGGGGTTTGGCGGGGTGGGCATGGGGTTCACCGGTCAATGGGACAGGCGAGGTATTTCGCTAGGCGTGAGGGTGTTCGGCAAGTGCATTTGGGGAATGGGTTTTATGCAGGAAATGCATCGTTGCCTGCACTGCCGCCATCGCTGGCAAGCCAGCTCCCACAGGTATTGGGAGTGTTCAAATGGTTTGTGCTCGGCGCGAATCATGTGGGAGCTGGCTTGCCAACGATAGCGGTGGATCAGACGGCGAGATTCTGTAGCGAGCAAACCTCCTCATCCTGCTGATCAATCGCCTTGATCTGCTCAATCATCGCCTCGGCCAACGGCGACAACCGATACCCCGCGCGGCTGACAATTCCGTAACGGGTGTACAACTCCTCAAGATCATCGGCCAACCCTTCAATGCGCAAACACACCAGCTCACCCTTGGCCTGATGCAATGCATCCGAATACGCGCCAACAATCCCGATCGCATCCGAACGCAGCACCACGCTGAGCAGACTTGAGCTGTTTTCACACTCCACATTCGGCGTGAAATCCGGCCTTCCGCTGAGGTCAACGATCACCTTGCGCAGGTTCGGCGGACGAATACTCACCGCCAGCGGATAGCTCATCAATTGCTCGGCAGTGACCCGATCAAACCCGGCCAATGGATGCCCCGCGCGGCAGCAGAAATGCCACTTGCGCGGTCGCAACCTGTAGGTCAGGTAATCCGGATCGGCCTCGAAGTGCCGAGTGTCAGCGACAAAGAATTCAAACTCTTCGCTGAGTAATCGCTTGCTCAGACTTTGCCAGTCATCAACCTGAAACTGCACCCGCGCTTTCGGATAGCGCCCGATGAAGCTGCCAATCGCTCTCGGAATCAATCCCGCCGCCGGCGCCGGCCCACAACCGAAGCGCAATTCCCCGGCCTCCAGCCCATTGAACTGACTGATCTCGTTGGCCATCTGCTGCGCACCACTGACCAGTCGCCGTGCGTGCTCCAGCAGGACTTGGCCCTGTTTGGTCGGCGGCAATTCCTTGCGTCCGCGATCGACCAACTGACAGCCGACGCTGTGTTCCAGCGCTTGAATGCTGCGGCTGAACGCCGACTGCGACAGGTTCACCGCCTGCGCGCCGGCGACGAAGCTGCGTTGTTCAGCCAAGGCGATGAAGTGACGAAGTTGGCGCAAGTCGATATGCATTTTTCACATAAAAAATATCCGGGAAATGCATTGGATATGCATTACGTCGACTCCTTATAAAGGCAATCTCTTATGCAGTAAATATTTGTAAAACCATAAATAAATAACTTAAAAGAATATGCAGCGCTGATGATGTCTGTGTGTTTTTTGACCAGGAGCCGCGCCATGAGTCCGTTGAACCTTGCGTCACCCTTAACGCCACGACGGCTCAAACGCCTGCCTCTGGCCCTGTTGCTGGCCGGGAGCGCGAGCTGGACTCACGGTTACGCCGCCGAAGCAGAAACCCCGGCGCCAGTGCCGGCCGGCAAGCCTGGCGCCAACAGTTCGCAACTGGAAACTGTGACCGTCACCACCCGCCGCCGCGAGGAAAGTTCGCAGGACGTACCGACGCCGATGAGCGTGGTCAGCGGGCAGAATCTGGAGACGCAGCGGGTTTACCGGATTCAGGATTTGCAGCAATTGGTGCCTAGCGTCAACGTCGCCTACATGCACGCACGCCAGTCCAGCGTGTCGATCCGGGGCTTGGGTAATAACCCGGCAAGTGATGGACTGGAAGGCAGCGTCGGTCTGTACATCGACAACGTCTATCTGGGCCGCCCGGGGATGGCGGTGTTTGACTTGATGGACATCGAGCAGCTCGAAGTCTTGCGTGGGCCGCAGGGCACGCTGTTCGGCAAAAACACCACCGCCGGGGTGATCAACATCAGCACCCGCGCGCCAACCTTCACCCCTGAGCGCAGCATCGAAACCTCGGTGGGCGAGGACGGTTATTTCCAGACCAAGGGCACCATTTCCGGGCCGCTCAACGATCAACTGGCCGGGCGTTTTTCGGCGTACCGCACGCGTAGTGACGGCGACATCAAAAACGAATACGACGGCCATGATTTGAATGGCGGCTCGCGCGAGGGCTTCCGCGCGCAACTGCTGTTCAAGCCCAATGAAGATTTCAACCTGCGCTGGATCGGCGACTACAACGAAGAGGATTCCAGCGCCGGCACCCGTGTGCTCTACAACACCGGGCCGACCATCAACGGCGTCAACCTGTACCAGTCGCGCGCCAACGCCGCCGGCGCAACATTGGTCAACGGCTCGCACCGCAAGGTCAATCTGGACAACGACCAGCATGTCACCGTGCATCAGGGCGGCACTTCGGTGGAGGCTAACTGGACGCTTCCGAGCGATTTCACGCTGACCTCGATCAGCTCCTATCGCTTCTGGAATTTCACCCCGCGCAACGACGACGGCCTCAACGTGCCGGCGAGTTACAACGCCGGGGTGTCAGTGGAGGACAAACAGTATTCGCAGGAATTTCGCCTGGCCTCGCCCAAGGGCGAGTTCTTCGATTACGTCGTCGGCGCCTACTACTTCGGCTCGGATCTGGACAATAAATCCTTTGCCTATTACGGCCCGCAAGCCGATATCTGGAATGGCACGCCGGCCGGTGCGCTGGCCAACGTCACCAGTGTTGGCAACGGTCATATCAAGACCGACAGCTTTGCGCTGTTCGCCCAGGGCACATGGCACCTCACCGAGCGGTTGGATTTCACCGCCGGGGTGCGTGGCACTTATGAAGAAAAATCCGCTTGGGTCACGCGCGATGCCCCGGTCGGCGGCGCGACGGTCACGGGGGCGGCGGCCACGGCGCGACGCGGGCGTGCCGGCGCTTACGATTCCGGTGATTTGAACCAGTACAGCTCCAGCCCGTCCGGGCTGCTCAACCTCAGCTATCGCATCACCGATGATGTGCTCGGCTACGCCACGTTATCCCACGGCGAGAAATCCGGCGGGGTTAACCTCGCCGTCGGTTCCGCGCCGGTGGCCGGCGCCGATTCGCTGCTGATCGGCACCGAACGCGCGAACAACGCCGAACTCGGCTTCAAGAGCACGTTGTGGGACCACCGTCTGCAACTCAACGCCAACGTGTTCTGGACTCAGGTCAACGCTTACCAGACCAACGCCTACGACGCCGAAAATCGCGTGCAATATCTGACCAACGCCGGTTCCGTGCGCTCGCGCGGTGTCGAGTTCGAAAGCACGGTGATCCCGCTGCGCGGCCTGACCCTGAACATCAACGGCTCTTACAACGACGTCAGCTACCTCTCGTACAAAGATGCCCCGTGCCCGCCCGAAGTCAGCCAGGCGCCGGGGGCGCCAGCGTCTTGCGACCTCAGCGGCCATCAAGTGGTCGGCGCCTCGAAGTGGATCGGCAACGCCAACGGCGAATACAAATGGAATCTGGATAACGGCTTCGAACCTTACGTCACTGCCAGTTATGCCTTCCGTTCGAAAGCGGTCGGTACGGTCGAGGATTCCGACTACGGGCAGATCCCGAGTTACGCCGTGGTCAACTTCTCCACCGGCCTGCGCGGCGACTTCAATCAGGGCCAATGGGACGTATCGCTGTGGCTGAAAAATGCCTTCGACAAAACCTACTACACGACCCTGTGGACGGGCGGCAACGGCGGCTATGAAGGCCTGCTCGGCACACCGCGCACCCTCGGCGTCACCGGTCGCTACGACTTCTGATTCGTCACTCAAGGAGCTGCATCATGTTGCGTATCAAAACGGCTTTGCCGGTGTTGCTGTCCGGCGCAGTGCTCAGTGCCGGTGCATTCGCCGCACCGAGTGTTTACCCGACCGGCGTGACCCGTTATGACCCGAACAAGGCTTTCAATCAGTACGTGATTTTCAGCGGCGCCGACAAGCAGACGCACCTGATCGACATGAACGGCAACGAGGTGAAAACCTGGCCACAGGCAGGCTTTCCGTCGGCGATCATCGATCCAGAACTGGTTGGCGGTGAGCGCGGCCATGTGCTGCTGCAACTGAGTGAAAAGGATCCCGGCAAACTCGGCTCGGCCGGCAATGGTCTGGGCAATCAGAGCGTCGGCGAGCTGGACTGGAATGGCAAAGTCGTCTGGCAGTGGGGCGACAAGGCGCCCGGTGGCGCAGCGCAACAACACCATGATCAGCGCCGTTTGAGCAACGGCAACACCGTGGTGCTGGCGAACAAGGTGCACAAGGTCAAAGGCTTCAAAGTCCCTGAGGTGATCGACGATGCAATCTATGAAGTCAGCCCCGAAGGCGCGGTGAAATGGCAGTGGCTGGCGTCGGAACATCTCAATGAATTCGGCTTCACCGCCGAGCAGTTGAAGCTGGTGCGCGCCAGTGAAAATCCGGACTACCTGCACATCAACAATCTTAGTCTGGTGGGGCCGAACAAGTGGTTCGATGCCGGTGACAAGCGCTTCAATCCGGACAACCTGCTGATCGATTCACGCAACGCCAACTTCATCGCGATCATCGACAAGAACAGCGGCAAAGTGGTCTGGCGTCTCGGCCCGAACCTGCCGCTGATCAACCCGAAAACTGCGCAGAAATTGCCACGCCCGGTGGATCAGTTTGTCGGTCAGCATGATGCGCACATCATCCCGGCCGGATTGCCTGGCGCGGGCAATCTGCTGGTGTTCGACAACCAGGGTTCGGCGGGTTATCCGAACGTCACCCTCGGGCTGATTTCCGGCTCGCGGGTATTGGAAATCGACCCGGTGAAAAGCGAGATCGTCTGGCAATACAGCGCGGCGAATTCGAAGCAGCCGGGGTGGGCGTTCTACAGCTCGTTTATCAGCAGTGCGCGACGCTTGCCCAATGGCAACACGTTGATCGATGAAGGCATGAACGGGCGGTTTTTCCAGGTGACGGCCAGCGGTGAAAACGTCTGGGAATACGTCAGCCCCTATCTCGGCAAAGCGCCAGGCAGCGACGCGATCAGCAACTGGGTGTATCGGGCGTTGCCTGTGAGTTATGACTGGGTGCCAACCGGCACGCCACGCTCCGAGACAGCGGTTAATGCACCGGTTGTCGGCGTGCAGCAAACCAATGCCAGTCGTTAGTTGAATTGGAATTAATGCTCGAACGAACGGCGATAAGTTATGAGCGGGTTGAATAGTGCTTATTGCAATTTCGTTAGTAACTCGCGTGGACAATAGTTGAATGTCCAACCATCCTGACTGTCGTGAGTTTCCAGGAGGAAACTTGCTCTCATCGGAAGACACTTATCCCAACGATAAAGGAAATCGAATCATGTCGAGCATTAATGGCACTTATGTAAACGCCAACGCTGGCGCCAAACTGACGATTACCGATGGCAACGACTCCAACGGTACATTCAGCGGCACGTTCAGCCAGGGCGGCGTTAACTATGACGTCAGCTACGGGCATTACCATTTCCAGAACAGCACCGGACAACCTACCACCATCACATTTGTCGGTCTGAATGGTAATAGCGGATTTCAGGCGTGGTCATTGTTTTCTCCTGATCACAATTATGCAAAAGTTCGCGCGGCCGGTTCCCGTACTAACTTTGACGGTGAAGTAGTGACCCTTGCAGGGGAATTCGTCAAACAATAAACCACGTGCAATCGATAAAGGCCGGCGCATGAAAGTGCGCCGGCTTTTTTGTTGTTCCGGGGAAAATAATAATCAACTATCTACTTGGTATTAGTTGTCCAGCAAAACCGGGTCAACCGAATTTGATGCGTTGCATGAATACTTTCAATGCCTGAAAGGCATGCGTTTTTTCACCTGTCGCTGCAGCCCGCGTGGCACGTGGCTTTGGTGGAATTGATCAATTCTTATATTCCATAAAGGCCTATGCATAACGTTAAAGATTACTTTCGGAGATAAGCGTCAAGCCCAATGATTCACCCATCGATTCGCCGTGGGGGATTCAACAAACGGTGATCGGCAGTTTTTGTAAAGAACGCAAAAAGACCGCAGGGAGTGAATCAATGGGCAATGTCCAGACCGCCGCCAGCGCAGAGGAATTGCTGTGGCGTCAGACGCCGGGTGGCGAATTGGTCGATCTTGGCCGGCCGCATCGTGTGCCGTTGGGGCAGTTGCGTTTGCAGCGTGCGCCCAAAGGCATTCTGAGTCGGCGCGAAACAATTCTGCTCGGCGTGCTCGCGTTGGTGGTGCACGGCGCGGTGATCTACTGGATCAGCCAGAAACCGACGCCGGTGCTGCCGATCGTACCGCCGGAAATTCCGCCGATGACTATCGAATTCTCGCGCCCGGCGCCGCCAGCGCCACCGGTTGTCGAGCCGCCGCCACCTGCGCCAGTGGTTGAACCACCACCGCCCGTGGAAGACGAACTCGCAGTAAAACCACCGCCGCCAAAACCCGTTCCGAAACCCAAACCGGTGGTTAAACAGGCACCCAAACCAGCACCGAAAGCGGTCGAGCAACCACCGGCGCCGCCACAACCGGCAGCTCCGGTTGCAGCGCCCGCGCCACCTGCTCCCCCCGCGCCGGCACCGGTAACCCCGGCATCAGCCAACGCCGCTTACCTGAAAAACCCGGCACCGGAATATCCGTCGCTGGCTCAGCGTCGCGGCTGGGAAGGCACGGTGTTGCTGCGTGTGCATGTGCTGGCCAGCGGCAAGCCGGGTGAGATCCAGATAGCAAAAAGCAGCGGTCGGCAACAGCTCGACGACGCGGCGCTGAATGCCGTGAAGCGTTGGAGTTTCGTCCCGGCCAAGCAGGGTGATGTCGCCCAGGACGGCTGGGTCAGCGTGCCCATCGATTTCAAGATTCATTAAACCGAAACCAAATTCGCGCGAAACGTTTACACGAGGGAATACATCATGACGTTACTGGCATCTCCACTGGAATCCATCGAAAGCGCGGTGATCTGGCTGCTGGTGGTTTTTTCCGTCGCCACTTGGGGCCTGGCATTGCTCAAGGCTTGGCAGTTCGGGCGTCTGAAGGCGCAGGACCGGCGTTTTCATAAACGTTTCTGGGCGGCGTCTAGTCTCGACTCCGCCGCTGAATTAAGCGAAACCCAACCGGGCGCTGCAGCGCGGGTGGCACAAGCCGGTTACGCGGCGATTCAGGTAGGCGAGGCGCCACAGGCCAATGATTTGAGCCAGGCGATCAACCATCAGGATCGCCTCGAACGGGCCCTGCGCCAGCAAATTGTCCGCGAACGGCGTTCGCTGGAAACAGGCTTGGCAGTGGTCGCCAGTATTGGCAGTACGTCGCCGTTCATTGGTTTGTTCGGCACGGTGTGGGGAATCATGGAAGCGTTGAAAGGCATCAGCGCGGCCGGTTCGGCGAGCCTGGAAACGGTGGCCGGGCCGATCGGTGCAGCGCTGGTTGCAACGGGTGTGGGGATCGCCGTCGCGGTGCCGGCGGTGCTGGTTTACAACTACTTTTTGCGTCGTCTGAAACTGACGGCGGCGGATCTGGATGACTTCGCCCACGACTTCTACAGCCTGGCGCAGAAGAGTGCGTTCCGCGTGTTGATCCACCCGACGGCGCACAAGGTCGCAACGCCGGGTAACGCTGCAAAAGTGAAGGAGGCGTCCTGATATGGCTTTCTCCACGCAAGACAGTGATGAGGTGCTCAGCGAGATAAACGTGACGCCGCTGGTGGACGTAATGCTGGTGCTGCTGGTGGTGTTTATCGTCACCGCGCCGCTGCTGACCAATGCGATCCCGATCAACCTGCCGAAGACCGAAGCGGTGGCGCCGGTCGAGCAGAAGGATCCGCTGGTGGTGAGCATTGATGGTGCGGGCAAGCTGTTTATCAACAAGGACGAGATTCAGCCTGACTTGCTGGAGTTCAACCTCAAGTCGGCCAAGGCCAAGGATCCGGAAGTGCGCGTGCAGTTGCAGGCCGATGACGGGGTGAACTACGGCGAAGTGGCGCGGGCGATGGCTTCGATTGAACGGGCGGGGATTACCAAGTTGTCGGTGATTACTGCGCGGTAACAGATTCAACGTTTTTCCGGGGCCGTCTCCTTGGCAGGGTGCGGCCCTTTTTTTATTTCTGGCATTAGAAGCAAAGCCCCTCACCCTAGCCCTCCCGAAACGTCGGACCGCCCAGAGGGAGAGGGGACCGACCGTGGTGATTGTTCAAGGTACGCCGACCTGAGATTTCGAGTCGAACTCAGGATTTGAACGGCATGAAGATCGGCTCCCTTTCCCCCTCGCCCCCCGTGGGGGGAGAGGGCTGGGGTGAGGGGGAAAGGATTTCATGCCATGCACACATCTCATATTCAATTCAGGTCTTAATAAATAGCTTCTTATTCCTTAACGAATATAAATCCCCTCCCTATACTCGTTCAGGAACAGACACGACGCAGGAGAGCTCCCCATGCGCAACGAATCAATCCGTTACCTGATTGTGCCGGGCTGGCAAGGATCGCCAGAAGATCATTGGCAAAGCCACTGGCAGAACAGCCTGCCGAATAGCGCGCGGGTCGAGCAGGCCGATTGGCTGACGCCGCGTCGTGAAGACTGGGTGGCGGCACTGGCCGAGGCGATTGCTGCCGACAGCACGCCGGTCATCCTTATCGCCCACAGCCTGGGCTGCGTCACCGTTGCCCATTGGGCAGCCACTGCGCCGCTGCAATACCTGCGTCAGGTACGCGGGGCCTTGCTGGTCGCGCCAGCCGATGTTGAGCGCCCGACCTGCGCGCCGGCGCTGCGCAATTTCGCGCCGATTCCGACCGATCTGCTGCCGTTCCCGAGCCAGGTCGTCAGCTCCGATAACGATGCTGCCGTCAGCGCACCACGCGCTCTGGAGCTGGCGCGCAACTGGGGCGCCGAGGCGGGGATTCTCGCTGGCGCCGGGCACATCAACGTCAAGTCCGGGCATCAGCGTTGGGAGCAGGGTTTTGCTTATCTCTATCGCCTGCAAAACCGCATGGAACACCACGCCCGCCGCCGCGCCTGATTTTATTTCTTTCAACGCCCCCGTCTGCCGGCGGTTTTGGGCGGGAGTCTGCCATGAGTTTCGAAACGTTCGGTCAGCCATTGCTGACCTTTCCCGATGCAGAAAAAAGCCCCCTGAGCATTCGCGCCAAAGCGCTGGTGTTTGTCGATCCGCGCTCGCGTCAGTTGCGCGAAGAGCTTGAGCAATTGGCGCCACGATCGGTCTCGGTGTTGATCCGTGGCGAGACCGGTACCGGCAAGGAACTGCTCGCCCGGCACATCCATCGCGCCAGCGATCGCAGTGGTCTGTTCGTCTCTGTCAATTGCGGCGCCATCAGCCCGACCTACGCCGATGCAGAACTGTTCGGCTATGCCGCCGGCACCTACAGCGGTTCGGCGAGCAGTCGCGCGGGCTGGTTCGGTTCGGCCAATGGCGGCACCTTGTACCTGGATGAAATCGGCGACTTGCCGCTGCCGATCCAGATCAAACTACTGGCAGCGCTGGAAAACCACGAAGTCACCCGTGTCGGAGCGCATCAGCCGAGCCCGGTGGATGTGCGCCTGGTCGCGGCGACCAGCATCGATCTGGCGCAAGCGGTGGACGCGGGGAAATTCCACGAGCGGCTCTATCACTACTTGAGCGAAGGGCAACTGGAGCTGCCCGCCTTACGCGCGCGCATCGGCGACATTCTTTCGCTGGCCGAGTATTTCCTTGGCATCTATAGCCAGCGTCTGGATTTGCCGGTGCCATTGATCAGCGAAGCGGCGCAGCATGTGCTCGAACAACACAGTTGGCCGGGCAACAC
Organism: Pseudomonas chlororaphis; assembly: GCF_000783395.1. Taxonomy (GTDB): domain Bacteria; phylum Pseudomonadota; class Gammaproteobacteria; order Pseudomonadales; family Pseudomonadaceae; genus Aquipseudomonas; species Aquipseudomonas chlororaphis_H. The sequence goes on from NZ_JSFK01000003.1 coordinate 21,530, forward strand.
CCGCGAGCTGGAAAACGTCATTCACTTTGCCTTGCTGGTGAGCACCGGCGAGGAGATTCTCCCAGAGCACCTGAATCTGCCCGAGGTGTCTGGGCCGCAGCTTCAGATCGAACGGCTGGTTGCACAAATCAACATCGGCGGCAGCGTCGATGAGCGTAAGGCCTTGAAAGATTTGCTGATTCGTTTGAGTGAGGGTTTGTAACCGTTTCGTTCAACATGAACAAAATGGAATATGAAGCTGAATAAACGTTATTGTCCGGGAATAAAAAATCCCGGTATTGTCCGACCCACGCCAGCGATATCACTTCACTGGCACACGTATTAATGCCGTCGTCGATGACGACCGTGATTTTCGATAAGGACACTGCATGAAAAAGGTTCTGTTGTTTACCGCATTGGCGGCTGCTCTGACTGCTTCCCTGGCCAATGCCGGCGAGAAACTGGTAGTTGCTGCGACCCCGGTGCCGCACGCTGAAATCCTTGAGCTGATCAAACCGACCCTGGCCAAAGAAGGCGTGGATCTGGAAATCAAAGTCTTCACCGACTACGTTCAGCCGAACGTACAGGTTGGCGAGAAGCGTCTGGACGCTAACTACTTCCAGACCCTGCCATACCTGAACAGCTTCAACCAGGGTAAATACAAGGACGACAAGTCCAAGTACCTGGTGACCGTGCAGGGCGTGCACGTTGAACCGTTCGGTGGTTACTCGAGCAAGTACAAAACCCTGGCTGAACTGCCGGACGGCGCGACCATCGCGATCCCGAACGAAGGCAGCAACAGCGGCCGCGCACTGATCCTGCTGCAGAAGGCTGGCCTGATCGAGCTGAAAGACCCGAAAAACGCTCTGGCAACGCCAAAAGACATCGCCAAGAACCCGCACAACTTCAAGTTCAAGGAACTGGAATCGGCCTTGCTGCCACGCGTTCTGAAAGAAGTTGATCTGGACATGATCAACACCAACTACGCGCTGGAAGCCAAGCTGAACCCGCAGAAAGATGCGCTGGTGATTGAAGGCGCTGACTCGCCGTACGTGAACTTCCTTGTGGCCCGTGAGGACAACAAGAACAGCGACGCGATCCAGAAGCTGGCCAAAGCCCTGACCAGCCCGGAAGTCAAAGCGTTCATCGAGAAGAAGTACAACGGCGCGGTACTGCCGGCGTTCTGATCTGACGCTTGAACCACCCCCTTCAAGGTGTGAAAACGCCGATGGCCAGCGATGGTCATCGGCGTTTTTGTGTGTGCGTTGAAAAAGCCCCTCACCCTAGCCCTCTCCCAGAGGGAGAGGGGACTGATCGGGGGATGCTGCAGAGGTACGCCGACCTGACATGGCTGTACCGAATCCATAATCGACAAGGTCTGTCAGGTCGATGTATGACGAAAGACACCTCGGCCGGCCCCTCTCCCAGAGGGAAAGGGGACTGATTGGGGGATGCTGTAGAAGCATGCCGACGTGAAAGAGCTCTGCCGAATCCATAATCGACTCAGTCTTTCAGGTCGATGTATGACGCCAGACACCTCGTTCAGCCCCCTCTCCCTCGGGGAGAGGGCTGGGGTGAGGGTGCTGTTGATCTTGACCTTGACCTCAGGCCACTTGAGCCTTCAACGCCCTTCGCAACGCCACTAACAATTTCACAATCTCCTGCGGATCCAGTCGCTGCGGCACTTTTACGTCCATGTTTTCTTCCTTGTTATGGGTTTGGCCGAGGGAGTCTGGCCAAAAGCTGTTCATCCTTGGAGGGCTTTCGTGAAAAAAAGATCCGTCCTACAGCGCAAAGGAAAATAGCCTTCTTATTCCTTCCCGGCAAACCCACAGGATAGTTTTTTGGGTGATATCAATATGCTTTAACGGTATTTAAATTCTTGTTTTTATACCTATAAAGTCGGTGCTTGCCGGACAGCCACCCGCTGTCCACGGACTGCACCACCGTCGCTTACCGAGCGGCGTCCAGGACGTTTCATGACTTTCGATTACGCATTTATCCTCAGCACCCTGCCAGCGTTTCTCAAAGCCGTGGGCGTGACGCTGCAGGTGGGTTTTATCGCGATTGGTACTTCGTTGCTGGTGGCGCTGCTCAACGCGACGATTCTGGTGTTCCGCACGCCATACCTGCAAAGACTGGTCGGCCTGTATGTGGAACTGGCGCGCAACACACCGCTGTTGATCCAGTTGTTCTTCGTTTACTTCGCCTTGCCGGCGCTGGGGATCAAAGTCTCCGGCTTCACCGCCGCGATTATCACCATGACCTTTCTCGGTGGCGCCTATCTCACCGAAGTATTGCGTGCAGGCGTCGATGCGGTGCCGCAGGCGCAACTGGAATCAGGGCGCTCCATCGGTCTGTCCCACGGCCAATTGCTGCGCTACGTGATCCTGCCGCAAGCGGGGATTCTCAGCCTGCCGTCGTTGTTCGCCAATTTCATTTTCCTGCTCAAGGAAACCACTGTGGTTTCGGCGGTGGCGGTGCCGGAAATTCTCTACACCACCAAGAGCTACATCGCGCTCTATTACAAAACCTACGAAATGCTCGCCGTGCTGACGCTGATCTGCGTGCTGTTGTTCTTGCCGCTGTCGCTGTTGCTCAGCCGTCTGGAAAGGAGGCTCCAGCATGGCCAGTTCGGGTCTTGAACTGCTCTGGGTGTCGTTGCCGCAATTGGCCAAGGGCGCCGGGCAAACCTTGTCGATCTCGTTTCTGAGCATTGCCATCAGCACTGTCGGCGGCGTGCTTTATGGCGTGTTGCGCACGCTCAACATCACGTGGCTGAATGCGATCCTGCGGGTGTATCTGGAGCTGTTCCGGGCGATCCCGGTGCTGGTCTGGCTGTACCTGTTGTTCTTCGGCTTGCCGATTTTCTTCGGCCTGAGCCTGCCGAGTTTCTGGTGCGCGGTGCTGGTGCTGTCGCTGTGGGGCGCCAGCGAGGTCGGCGAGGTGGCGCGCGGCGCATTGCATTCTTTGCCGCGCGGGCAGCGTGAAGCGGGGCTGTCGATCGGTCTGAACGCCGCGCAACTCTACGGCTACGTGTTGCTGCCACAAGCGCTGAAACGCATGACGCCGCCGACCATCAACGTCTACACGCGGATCATCAAGACCAGCTCACTGGCGGTGCTGATCGGTGTGGTCGACGTGATCAAGGTCGGCCAGCAGATCATTGAGCGCACTTACGAATCGGTGCTGATCTACGGCGCGCTGTTCCTGTTTTTCTTTTTCATCTGCTACCCGCTGTCGGCCGCCTCGCGCGTGCTGGAGCGGCGCTGGACGCAAGCATGAGCGCATTGATCGAGTTTCACGGCTTCAACAAATTTTATGGCGAGCAGCAGGTGCTTAACGGCATCGACCTGCAGGTGCAGAGCGGCGAAGTGATCGTCATCCTCGGCCCTAGCGGTTGCGGCAAAAGTACCTTGCTGCGTTGCCTCAATGGCCTGGAAGAGGCCCACAGCGGCAGCCTGAAATTTGTCGGCCGCGAGCTGCTGGACAAGTCCACTGACTGGCGTGATATCCGTCAGCAGATCGGCATGGTGTTCCAGAGTTATCACCTGTTCCCGCACATGAGCGTGCTCGACAACTTGCTGCTCGGCCCGCTCAAGGTGCAGAAGCGTCAGCGCCGCGAAGCCCAGCAACAAGCTGAGGCGCTGCTCGAACGCGTTGGCCTGGCGGACAAGCGCGACGCCTTCCCGCGTCAGCTCTCCGGCGGCCAGCAGCAACGTATCGCCATTGTCCGTTCGCTGTGCATGAACCCGCGCGTGATGCTCTTCGACGAAGTCACCGCGGCCCTCGATCCGGAGATGGTCAAGGAAGTTTTACAGGTCATTCAGGGCCTCGCTCGTGAGGGCATGACCCTGTTGATCGTCACTCATGAAATGGCCTTCGCCCGCGCGGTGGCCGACCGCATTGTGTTCATGGATGCCGGGCGCATCCTTGAACAGAACCCGCCCGAGATTTTCTTTACGAACCCGCAAACCGCACGCGCGCAGCAGTTTCTGGAGAAGTTCTCCTTCGTTGCAACACTGCCAAAAACGAATCCGACAAAGGAACTGGAACTGTTATGAAAACTGCCGCTTTTTTACTGCCCTTGCTGAGCCTTGCCTTGCTTGCCGGTTGCAGCAAAACCGAAGAACCGCCAAAGCCGAAGGTCGCCAGCGAAAGCACGGCGCCGGCCGGTTACCTGGACAAGATCAAGGCTCGCGACAAACTGATCGTCGGCGTCTTTACCGACAAACCGCCATTCGGTTTTGTCGATGAGGCCGGGCGCTACGTCGGCTTCGATACTGATATCGGCCGGCGTTTCGCCAAGGATCTGCTCGGCGATGAAAACAAGGTCGAGTTCGTTGCCGTCGAGCCGGCGAGCCGTATTCCATTCCTGCAAAGCGACAAGGTCGACCTGATCCTCGCCAACATGACCGTGACCCCGGAGCGCAAGGAAGCGGTGGAATTCACCAACCCGAACCTCAAGGTCGCGGTGCAGGCGCTGGTGCCGCAAAGCAGCTCGGTGAAAAACCTTGATGACCTGGCGACCCGCACGACCATCGTCACCACCGGCACCACTGCCGATATCTGGCTGACCAAGAATCACCCGGACTGGAAACTGCTGAAGTTCGAGAAAAACTCCGAATCGCTGCAAGCCTTGGCCAATGGCCGTGGCGATGCCTATGCGCAGGACAATCTGGTGCTGTTCAGCTGGGCCAAGCAGAACCCGGGCTATCGCGTGCTGGATGAAAAACTCGGTGCCGAAGCGCCGATTGCGCCGGCGGTGAAGAAGGGCAATATCGAGCTGCGTGACTGGGTGAATAGCGAGCTGGCCAAGCTGGGTGAGGAGAAGTATCTGCTCAAGCTGTACGACCAATATGTGCGTAAAGAGCTGAGCGATGACACCAAGCCTGAGAGCGTGATTGTCGAGGGTGGCAAGTGGCAGGGGTGATTGCCTGTTGAGTCGGTGGTGAGGCTCAAGGGCAATCCCTCACCCCAGCCCTCTCCCGGAGGGAGAGGGGGCCGACCGAGGTGTCTTGCATCAGACATCGACCTGAAAAACAGAGTCGATTATGGATTCACAGAGTCATTTTCAGGTCGGCGTCACTCTTGAGCATCCCTCAATCAGTCCCCTCTCCCTCTGGGAGAGGGTTAGGGTGAGGGGCTTTTGGCTGGAACGCTCAATCGGGCCAGTTCCACGCCGGCTCATCCAGCACCCGCTGGCCGACAATCCCGGTCTGCCCCAGGGTTTTCTTCAACACAATGCAATTGCACTCGGGATCTTCCTGCAACGCCGAAATCAACCGCCGCGCATGGGACACCACCCACACCTGACACTGCTCCGAGGCACGGATAATCAACCGCGCCAACGCTGGCAACAGATCCGGGTGCAGACTGGTTTCCGGTTCGTTCAGCACCATCAGCGACGGCGGTCGCGGCGTCAGCAGCGCTGCGACCAGCAGCAGATAGCGCAACGTCCCGTCCGACAGCTCCGCCGCCGATAACGGCCGCAACAAGCCTTCCTGATAAAACTCGATGGCAAACCTGCCACCGGCCTGCGCTTCGATATGCACCCGTGCGCCCGGAAACGCATCAGTAATCGCCGCACGCATGGCGTCGCCGTCACCAATCTCGATGATGGTCTGCAACGCCGCCGCCAGATCACGGCCGTCGTGATGCAGCACTGGCGTGCGCGTACCCAGTTGCGGCTGGCGCACCGGTGCATCGGCATCGCTGCGAAAGTGATCGTAAAAGCGCCAGCGGCGAATGAACTCGCGCATCTGAAACACTTCCGGCGAGCTGCGCAGGCTGCCGACCTGATCGAAGAGGCTGTCGAAGTTCGGCGTGTGTTGCGCCAGTACATCCCATTGGCGCTCGGCGCGTGCGCGGATCATCGGCCCGTCACGATCCACCAACAGGCTAGCCGGACGGTAAAGGGCGCCGGCCCAGATGCATTCGCGCTTGATCTGCGGGTCGAGGCTGAAGCGCGAGGGGATCGGCCGCGAATGTTCGGGCAACATGAAGTGCCCGTTGGAGTCGGGCAGGCCGAGGCTGATCGAATAACTGAAATCTTTTCCGGCAAACCCCAGGCGCAGGCGCTTCACGCCTTGGCGCACCGTCGACTGAATCGGCACTTCGCCGTTGCGCATGCGCCGGCTGATGGTTTCCGGCCCGGCCCAGAAGGTCGACTCCAGCCCACCCTCACGGGCCAGCGCATTGACCACCCCGCCCTGAGCGGTTTCCGCGAGCAGGCGCAAGGCCCGGTAAAGATTGGACTTGCCGCTGCCGTTGGGGCCGGTGATCAGGTTCAGCCGGCCGAGCGGGATCACCAGTTTGTTGATCGAACGGTAATTGGCCACTGCCAGAGTGTTGAGCATGGAATTCCTTCTCTTGATACGCCTATTGTAGGAGCTGCCGCAGGCTGCGATCTTTTGATGTTGTTTTTAAAAGATCAAAAGATCGCAGCCTGCGGCAGCTCCTAGAGGAAATATGGGGGACGAACGGGCGAACGTTGAACCCTGTTCTAAGCTCACAGTCGTATCGTCACTTGCACGTTCGTACACAGGAAGGAGTCTGCATGGCGAGTCCCGGTTTGAAAACAGCGGTCATGCTGAGTCTGTTCACCTTGGTGACCGCATGCGGCGAGAAAAAAGCCCCTGAGGAATACCTGCCCAGGGTCTTCGTACAGGAAGTCAAACCCACGGATTACGCGGCTTCGGTGACGTTGACCGGTGACGTGCAGGCGCGTGTGCAGACCGAATTGTCGTTCCGCGTCGGCGGCAAGATCATTCAGCGCATGGTCGACGTCGGCGACCGGGTCACCGCCAAACAGGTGCTGGCCAAACTCGATCCCAAGGATTTGCAGACCAACGTCGACTCCGCCCAGGCTCAGGTAGTCGCCGAACAAGCCCGGGTGAAACAGAGTGCCGCGGCGTTCGTGCGCCAGCAAAAACTCCTGCCCAAGGGCTACACCAGCCAGAGCGAATACGATTCCGCCCAAGCGGCGTTGCGCAGCAGCCAGAGCGCCCTGAGCGCGGCGCAGGCGCAATTGGCCAACGCTAAGGATCAACTCAGTTACACCGCGCTGATCGCCGATGCGCCGGGCGTGATTACGGAGCGCCAGGCCGAAGTCGGCCAAGTGGTCCAGGCTACCGCGCCGATTTTCAGCCTGGCCCGTGATGGCGACCGTGATGCGGTGTTCAACGTCTATGAATCGCTGCTCGCCGAGCGCCCCACGGACAACAAGATCACCGTCAGCCTGCTCGACAACCCCGAGATCAAAACCACCGGTACCGTGCGCGAAGTCACCCCGGCGGTATCGGCGCAATCCGGCACCGTGCAAGTTAAAGTCACCCTCGACATGCTGCCGCCGGGCATGCAGCTCGGCTCGGTGGTCAGCGCCACGGCGAAAGGTTCGGGCAAATCGGCAGTCGAGCTGCCTTGGTCAGCATTGACGAAAAACATCAGCGATACCGCAGTGTGGATGGTCGACGACAAGGGCGAAGCGCAATTGCACAACGTCACGGTCGGCCGTTACCTGACCGGCAAAGTCATCATCAGCGAAGGCCTCAAGGCTGGCGAGAAAGTCATCGTCGCCGGTGGACAGTTGTTGCACCCGGGAATGAAAGTCGAGATCGCCGAAAACACCTACAAGGATCTGCAACCGGGAGCACAGCCATGAAGCGTCTGTGGCTGTTACCCATGGCTGTGTTGTTGGCCGCGTGCTCGAAGAAGGAGCCGCCGCCCGAGCCGGTACGTCCGGTGCTGTCGGTCAAGGTCGAAGCGTTGAGCGAGGAAAACCTCGGGCGTTTCGCCGGCAGCATTCAGGCGCGCTACGAGAGCAATACCGGTTTTCGCGTCGGTGGCCGCATCGCCAGCCGTAACGTCGATGTCGGTGCCGAAGTGGAGAAGGGCACGCTGCTCGCCACTCTCGACCCGTCCGACCAGCAGAACCAGTTACGCTCGGCCCAGGGCGACCTGGCAAAAGTCCAGGCGCAACTGATCAACGCGCAAGCCAACGCGCGCCGTCAGCAGGCGCTGTTTGATCGCGGCGTCGGTGCGCAGGCACAACTGGACATTGCCACCACCGACCTGAAAACCACGCAAGCCTCGCTGGATCAGGCGCGCGCGGCGGTCAACCAAAGCAAGGACCAACTCGGCTACACAGAATTGCGTTCCGACCATAAAGCCGTGGTCACGGCGTGGAACGCCGAGGCCGGGCAGGTGGTCACGGCTGGCCAGCAAGTGGTGACGCTGGCACAACCGGACATCAAGGAGGCAGTGATTGATCTGCCGGATACCCTGGTCGATCAGATTCCCAGCGACGTAGTGTTCTCGGTGGCCGCGCAACTTGATCCGAGCATCAACACCACCGCGGTCATCCGCGAGATCGAACCGCAGGCGCAAAGCGCTACGCGCACCCGACGGGCACGCCTGACCCTGGCCGATACGCCGGACGGTTTCCGCCTCGGCACGGCGATCAGCGTGACCCTCAGTTCGGCGATCAAACCGCGCATCGAATTGCCTGTCACCGCACTCCAGGAGGTCGATGGCAAATCGCGCATCTGGGTGATCGACACGCAAAACAAAACCGTCAGCCCCCGCGACGTAACGGTGGTCAGCCGCACTGACAGCAGCGTGGTACTCGCCGGCGGCGTGAAAAACGGCGAGCGTGTGGTCAGCGCCGGCGTCAACAGTCTCAAACCCGGACAATCGGTAAAACTTGACGAGGACAGTCAATGAAAGGCTCTTTCAACCTCTCCGAATGGGCCCTCAAGCATCAGTCTTTCGTCTGGTACCTGATGTTCGTCGCATTGCTGATGGGGGTGTTCTCGTACTTCAATCTGGGGCGCGAAGAAGACCCGTCGTTCACCATCAAGACCATGGTGATCCAGACCAAATGGCCGGGCGCGACCCAAGAGGAAACCCTCAAGCAGGTCACCGACCGCATCGAGAAAAAACTCGAAGAACTCGACTCCCTCGACTACGTGAAAAGCTACACGCGCCCCGGCGAATCGACGGTGTACGTGTACCTGCGCGACACCACCAGTGCCAAGGACATTCCGGAAATCTGGTACCAGGTGCGCAAGAAGATCGACGACATTCGCGGGCAGTTTCCCCAAGGTATTCAAGGGCCGGGATTCAACGATGAATTCGGTGATGTATTCGGCTCGGTGTATGCGTTTACTGCCGACGGATTGACCATGCGCCAGCTGCGCGATTACGTCGAGCAGGCGCGGGCCGAGATCCGCAATGTGCCGGGGCTGGGCAAGATCGAAATGGTCGGCCAGCAGGACGAAGTGATTTACCTGAACTTCTCCACGCGCAAACTCGCGGCGCTGGGCATCGATCAGCGTCAGGTGGTGGACAGCCTGCAATCCCAAAACGCGGTAACCCCGGCGGGCGTGATCGAGGCCGGTCCCGAGCGGATTTCCGTGCGCACTTCGGGGCAGTTCGCCTCGGAGAAAGATCTGGCCGAGGTCAACCTCAAGCTCAATGATCGTTTCTATCGTCTGGCCGACATCGCCGACATCAGCCGAGGTTACGTTGACCCGGCCACCCCGGAATTCCGTTTCGACGGCAAACCGGCCATCGGCCTCGCCATCGCGATGCAGAAGGGCGGCAACGTTCAGGAGTTCGGCAAGGCCCTGCACAAGCGCATCGACGAACTGACGGCAGATTTGCCGGTGGGCGTCGGCGTGCACACCGTTTCCGATCAGGCTGTGGTGGTGGAAGAGGCCGTCGGCGGCTTTACTAGCGCATTGTTCGAAGCCGTGATCATCGTCTTGGTGGTGAGCTTCATCAGCCTCGGCGTGCGTGCCGGCCTGGTGGTGGCGTGCTCGATTCCGCTGGTGCTGGCGATGGTCTTTGTATTCATGGAATACAGCGGCATCACCATGCAGCGGATTTCCCTCGGTGCACTGATCATCGCCCTCGGTCTGTTGGTCGACGATGCGATGATCACGGTGGAGATGATGGTCACCCGCCTGGAGATGGGCGAGACCAAGGAGCAGGCCGCGACGTTCGCCTACACCTCGACGGCGTTCCCGATGCTCACCGGTACGCTGGTGACCGTCGCCGGCTTCGTGCCGATCGGCCTCAACGCCAGTTCTGCCGGTGAGTACACCTACACGCTGTTTGCCGTGATTGCGGTGGCGATGATTGTCTCGTGGGTGGTGGCGGTGTTCTTCGCGCCGGTGATCGGCGTGCACATTCTCAGCGCCAATGTGAAACCCCATGAAGCCGAGCCGGGCCGTATCGGTCGCGCGTTCAATGGCGGTTTGTTGTGGGCCATGCGCAATCGCTGGTGGGCGATAGGCATTACCGTATTGCTGTTTGTCCTGTCGATTTTTTGCATGCGCTTTGTGCAGAACCAGTTTTTCCCGGCGTCGGACCGCCCGGAAATTCTCGTCGACCTGAACCTGCCGCAAAACGCCTCGATCGACGAAACCCGCAAGGCTGTCGATAAGCTTGAAGCGACGCTCAAGGGTGATCCGGACATCGTGCGCTGGAGCACCTACATCGGTCAGGGCGCGATCCGTTTCTACCTGCCTCTCGACCAGCAATTGCAGAACCCGTACTACGCGCAACTGGTGATCGTCAGCAAGGACTTCGAGGCCCGCGAGGCTCTGAGCCAGCGCCTGCGCGAGCGCTTGCACAAAGACTTCGTCGGCATCGGCAGTTACGTCCAGGCGCTGGAAATGGGCCCGCCGGTCGGGCGTCCGATTCAGTACCGGGTCAGCGGCAAGGACATCGATCAAGTGCGCAAGCACGCCATCGATCTGGCCACCGAACTGGACAAGAACTCGCACATCGGCGAGATCATTTACGACTGGAACGAGCCGGGCAAAGTCCTGCGCATCGACATCGCCCAGGACAAGGCACGGCAGCTCGGGCTGTCCTCGGAAGATGTGGCGAACCTGATGAACAGCATCGTCAGTGGCTCGCCATTGACTCAGGTCGATGACGATATCTACCTGATCAACGTGGTCGGCCGCGCGGTGGATTCCGAGCGAGGTACGCCGGAAACCCTGCAGAACCTGCAGATCGTCACGCCGAGCGGCACCTCGATTCCGCTGCTGGCGTTTGCCACGGTTCGATATGAACTGGAGCAGCCGCTGGTGTGGCGTCGCGACCGTTTGCCGACGATCACCATCAAGGCTTCGGTGCGCGACGAGATCCAGCCGACCGACTTGGTGAAGATCCTCAAGCCGTCGATCGATGCCTTCGCGGCCAAATTGCCGGTCGGCTACAAAGTCGCCACCGGTGGTACGGTCGAGGAAAGCGGCAAGGCCCAAGGGCCGATCGCCAAGGTATTGCCGCTGATGCTGTTTTTGATGGCGACGTTCCTGATGATCCAGTTGCACAGCGTGCAGAAGATGTTCCTCGTCGCGAGCGTGGCGCCGCTGGGGCTGATCGGTGTAGTGCTGGCGCTGGTGCCGACCGGTACGCCGATGGGTTTCGTGGCGATTCTGGGGATTCTCGCGCTGATCGGCATCATCATCCGTAACTCGGTGATTCTGGTGACGCAGATCGATGAGTTCGAGAAGAAGGGCTATGCGCCGTGGGATGCAGTGGTGGAGGCGACCGAGCATCGACGCCGGCCGATCCTTCTGACTGCCGCTGCCGCGAGTATGGGCATGATCCCGATTGCCCGGGAAGTGTTCTGGGGGCCGATGGCGTACGCGATGATTGGCGGGATTGTGGTGGCGACGTTGCTGACGTTGCTGTTCCTGCCTGCGCTGTATGTGGCCTGGTACAAGATCCGCGAGCCGCAAAAGGATGCCGCTTAAAAGCGAGTGCTGCGCACTCTATTCGCGAGCAGGCTCGCTCCAACAGTTGACCGCGTTGTCCAGGCGGACGCGGTCAACATGTGGGAGCGAGCCTGCTCGCGAAGGCGTCAGAACTGGCTATGCAGATTTACGCCAGACACTCGCCAACCAGGGCTGCTGCTCTCGCGGCAGCCCTGCCGGGCGGTAGTAATGCTCCAACTCGACAAACCCTGCCGCCGTCAACAACCCTTGCCACGCCGCCAGATCGTGATACGAGCCATAACGCGGCCCGTTCCAGCCTTCGCGGTTATCCCCACGTGGATTGGAGCTGAACAACACACCACCGGGCTTCAGGGTGCCATGCAATTGCTTGAGCACCCGTGGCAATTCCTGCAACGGCACATGAAACAGCACCGCGTTGGCGAAGATTCCGTCGAAGCGTTCGGCCGGTAGATCCAGCTTCAGAAAGTCCTGTTGCAGCACCTCGCAGCCACTGTCATCACGGGCCATTCGGGCAAACTCCTGCGAACCGTCGAGGCCGACCGCGATGTGGCCCATGCGCGTAAACGTCTGCAAATCCCGGCCCGGGCCGCAGCCGAAATCCAGAATTGTGAAGGGCGCTACACCTTGAATATGCCGTAGCAACGCATCGATGTTCTGGCTGACATCGTGGTCACGGGTGCCTTCACGGAAGTCTTCAGCCACCGAGTTGTAGTGGCCGAGGGTGGTGGCGGTGATCTGTTCGAGATCGGTGGAGGTTTGCTTCATGGTGGGGATACGCGGGCAATTGGGATTTGCCGAATATACGCCATCGGGTTCGGGGCTGCTGCGCAGCCATTCGCGAGCAGGCTCGCTCCCACAGGGGAACACATTCCAAATGTGGGAGCGAGCCTGCTCGCGAAAGCGGTTTCAGAGTCCTGGCATGAATCCGGATAAGCTCAGCGCTTGTTCAACCCCCGCGCCAAGCGATCCCCACCCAACTGAATCACCGCCACCAACGCCACCAGCAACACAATCACCGTCAACATGATCTGGCTGTCAAAGCGCTGATACCCGTAGCGATAAGCGATGTCCCCTAACCCACCTGCCCCAATCGCCCCGGCCATCGCCGAAGAGTTGATCATCGTCACCAGCGTAATCGTGAAACCGCCGACAATCCCCGGCAGCGCCTCAGGCAACAGCACATGCCAGACAATGTGCCAGCGCCGGCATCCCATCGCCTGTGCGGCTTCGATCAGACCATGATCAACCTCGCGCAGACTGACTTCAGCTATCCGCGCAAAGAACGGCGTCGCGGCAATCGTCAGCGGTACCACCGCTGCCCAGACACCGTACGTAGTGCCGACAATCAACCGGGTAAGCGGAATCAGCGCGACCATCAGAATCAGAAACGGGATCGAGCGGAACAGGTTCACGAACGCGCCCAAGGCACGGTTCATAACCGGCGCTTCGTAGATGCCGCCCTTGTCGCTGGTGACCAGAATCACCGCCATGGGAATCCCCACCAGCAGCGCGATCAGCGACGACACACCGACCATCAGGAACGTGTCGATAAACCCCTGCAACAAGCGATCAAACCACATAACCCAACACCTCCACTCGTTGCGCCCATTGCGCGGCGCGCTCGCGTAATTGTTCGGCGCTGAACGCTGAACCGCTGATGGCCAACAACAGTTGCCCGAGCGCATGTCCCTGAATCCGCTCAACGCCGCCCTGAAGTAACTTCACCCGGCCGCCGAGCGCTGTGAAAAGCGCGGCCAGATCCGGTTCATCACTGGCGCTGCCGGTGAACTGCAGACGCAACACCACAGCAGCGTCGGAGGCGGTGGGCTGCGTTTGCAAACGACTCTGCAGCTCTTCCGGCAACGCGTGTTGCAGCGGTGCGAGCAAGGTCTGGCTGACTTCGTGCTGCGGATTACCGAACACTTCCCAGACCGGGCCTTGCTCGACAACCCGCCCGTGTTCAAGCACGACAACGCGGTCGCAGATTTCGCGGATCACCGCCATCTCGTGAGTGATCAGGACGATGGTCAGGCCCAGGCGTTTGTTGATTTCGCGCAGCAGGCCGAGGATCGACTGGGTAGTCTCTGGGTCGAGCGCCGAAGTGGCTTCGTCGCAGAGCAGAATATCCGGGTCATGCACCAACGCGCGGGCGATGCCGACACGCTGTTTCTGCCCACCGGAAAGCTGCGCCGGATAAGCCTTGTGCTTTTCCTGCAGGCCAACCAGTTCGAGCAGTTCTCGAACCTTCTTCTCGCGTTGTTCCTTCGCGACGCCCGCGACTTTCAGTGGCAGCTCGACGTTCTGCCAAACAGTTTTGGCCGACATCAGATTGAAGTGCTGGAAGATCATGCCGATGCGCCGGCGCAGCGCGACGAGACGGTCTTCATCGAACTCGCCGATGTCGACCTGATCGATCAAAACCCGTCCAGACGTCGGCTGCTCCAGACGATTGATCGTGCGAATCAGCGACGACTTGCCGGCGCCGCTACGGCCGATGATGCCGAACACTTCACCGCGCTGAATCGCCAGATCAATGCCCTGCAAAGCCGCGACCGGACCTTGCCGGCCGTTGTAGGTTTTACCCAGGCCGATAAAACGCACGTGGGCGCGATGCAACTCGGGGTGCAGTTCGGTTTTTTCAGCATTGTGTGGCTCTGGAATTTCCAGTCGCCGTTGGATCGCGGCCGTCATGCTCAGCTTTCCCAACCGGCTTGATACAGCTTGCCGTGAGCTTTATCCAGCGCCGCGCGAACGGCTGGCGAGTGCTGGTAGATGTCGACGAATTTGATCAGGCGCGGATCGGTTTTGCTCTTCGGCTGGATGACGAACTGAATCACGTATTCCTTGTGGTCGAGACCGTCGAACAGCAATGCGGAACCTGCATCGAAGGTCTTCGCCAGACGAATGTAGGCCGGGTAGCCCTGGACCAGATCGGCGTCGTCATAGGCGCGTACCAGTTGCACGGCTTCGACTTGCAGAATCTTGATCTTTTTTGGATTAGCGACGATGTCGTCTTCGGTGGCCTTGTAACCAACGCCCGGTTTCAGGGTGATCAAGCCAGCCTTGGCCAGCAGTTGCAAACCGCGACCGCTGTTGATCGGGTCGTTAGCGATGGCGACGCTGGCGCCCTCTGGCAACTCGTCGAAGCTTTTGTATTTTTTCGAGTAGAGGCCGACGTTGTTGATGATCCCCGGCGCGAACGGCACCAGATCAAAACCCGACGCGGCTTTGGCGTTTTCGAGGAAAGGAATGTGCTGGAAGTAGTTCACGTCGATGTCACCGGCAGCAAGGCTGACGTTCGGTGCGATCCAGTCGGTGAACTCCACCAGTTCGACTTTCAGACCTTGCTTGGAGGCTTCTTCGACAGCGGCCTCCAGCGGGATGGCGAAGGCCGCGGTGGTGCCGATTTTCAACGGGGCGTCGGCGGCGAAGATGGCCGAGCTGAACAGGCCGAGGGCCAGGGCCAGTGCTTTGACTGGGTGGGACAGGGTTTTCTTGGTCATGATGGTTTTTCCAGTCAGTGCATTAATTTTGTGGTGTCGGGTCGGGCCTCATCGCTGGCAAGCCAGCTCCCACAGGTTTTGTGAACGCCACAGACCCTTGTGGGAGCTGGCTTGCCAGCGATGCTTTTAGCGGCGGAACGCTGCGCCGGTGTGTTGCTCGGGTAGCTGCGCTTCGCCGTGAAACAGCTTCTCGCGCAAGCTGCCGGTGTCATACGCGGTCTTGTAGGAACCACGCCGCTGTAGCTCCGGAATCACCAGGTCAATGAAATCGACGTAACTTTCCGGCGTAACAATCCGGGTCAAATTGAAACCATCGAGGCCGGTCTCGGCGATCCACGATTCCAGCTCATCCGCCACTTGCTCAGGCGAGCCGACCACGGTGATGTAGCGACCACCGAGGGCGTGCTGGTCGAGCAATTTGCGCCGGGTCCAGTCGTTGTTCTGCAGGTTCTTGGTGGCCGACTGAATCGCGTTGCTCTTCACGTACTGGATCGGTTCGTCGATCTCGTACTGGGAAAAATCGATGCCGGTGGAAGCGGAAAAATGCGCCACGCCAGCCTCGGCGCTGGCGTAGCTGAGGTACTCAGCGTGCTTGGCCCACGCGGCTTCCTCAGTCGCGCCGACAATCACGTTAAGGCCCATGAACACCTTGATGTCCTCAGGGTTGCGACCCGCTTCGACGGCGCTGGCGCGGACCTTGTCCACCTGAACCTTGGTCGACGGTTTGTTCTGGCCGCTGATGAAGACGCACTCGGCGTGACGACCGGCGAAGAGCAAACCGCGATCGGAGCTGCCGGCCTGAAACAGCACTGGTGTCCGCTGTGGCGAAGGCTCGCAGAGGTGATAACCCTCGACCTGATAGAACTCGCCTTTGTGCTCGACCTTGTGCACTTTCTCCGGCTGCGCATAGATGCGTTGTTCGCGATCATTGAGCACCGCGCCGTTTTCCCAACTGCCTTCCCAGAGTTTGTAGAGCACTTCCAGGTACTCGTCGGCCTGATCGTAACGACGGTCATGCTCGACTTGTTCGCTGAGACCCATGGCTTTCGCGGCGCTGTCCAGATAACCGGTGACGATGTTCCAGCCGACGCGGCCACGGCTCAAATGATCGAGCGTCGACATGCGTCGGGCGAACAGATAGGGCGGCTCGTAGGTGAGATTGGCAGTCAGGCCGAAACCAAGGTTTTTGGTCACGGCGGCCATGGCTGAAACCAGCAGCAATGGATCGTTGACCGGCAACTGGATCGACTCTTTCAGCGGGACATCGACCGAGTTCTGATAGACGTCGTACACACCAACGATGTCGGCGATGAACAAGCCGTCGAACAGTCCGCGCTCCAGCAACTGCGCCAGTTCCGTCCAGTATTCGAGGGTGTTGTAGCGCGTCGAGGTGTCGCGCGGGTGCGTCCACAGACCATGGTTGATGTGGCCGATGCAGTTCATGTTGAACGCGTTGAGCAGGATCTTCTTTTTCGCGGCGCTCATCAGATCGTCCCTCGCAACGGAGGGTTTTCATCGTTGAGGTAATAGTTGCCCACCGCGTGATATTTCCAGCGCACCGGGTCGTGCAAGGTGTGCACGCGGGCGTTGCGCCAGTGACGGTCGAGGCCGTGTTCGATCAGCGTGGCCTGGCTGCCGGCCAGTTCGAATAATGTGCTGCCGGCGGCGAGAGAAATTTCAGTGCTGATCGCGCGAGCTTCGGCGACGGCAATCGAGGCCGCCGCAACCGTGTCAGCGTTGGTTTCAGCCTGCGCGGCATCAAGGAATTCGCCGGCCCGTTCAAGCAAGGCCTCGGTGGCGTGCAGACGAATGCTCAAGTGGCCGAAGCTCTTGAGCGTCAGCGGATCTTCGGTGGCTTTGTCGTTACCGGAATCGATCCACGGGCGCGTCTTGCTGCGCACAAAATGCAGCGCATCCTCGTAAGCAGCCCGGGCGATGCCGGTGTCGATGGCGGCGTGAAGGATCTGCGCCAGCGGGCCAACGGTAGTCGGACGTTCAAATGCACTCTGGAAGGGCAGCACGTCCTCAGCCGAGACGAACACGTCTTCGAACACAACCGAGCCGCTGCCGGTGGTGCGTTGGCCGAAGCCGCTCCAGTCGTCGATCACGGTCAGGCCTTTGCTGTCACGCGGGACGAAGGCAAGTTGCTGCACACCGTTTTCATCAACCACGGAAGTCGGAATGCGCTGGGCGTAAATCGCCCCGGTCGAGTAAAACTTGCGGCCATTGATGCGATAGCCGTCACCGTCGCGCTTGAGGCTGGTGACGCGGTCGTGAGCCGTTTTGGTGCCCAGTTCTGCCAGGGCATTGCCGAAGCGTTGGCCGGCCAGCACCTCGGCGTACAGCCGTTGTTTTTGCGCATGGCTGCCGTTTACGCGCAGCACTTCCAATGCATAAAAATGATTTTGCGGAATCTGTCCGAGCGAGCCGTCGGCCTGGGCGATCAAGGCGATGACGTTGGCCAACGTCACATTGGACACGCCAGCGCCGCCGTACTCCTTCGGTACGCTGATGCCCCACAAACCGGAGCGGGAAAATACATCGAGTTCCGGCAGCGGCAGGCGACGTTCACGATCGCGCAGAGCGCTGTCGCGTTTGAAATCTTCGGCCAGGTCGCTGGCGACGATCAGGGCTTGCTCATCGCTGGTGATGACCGCGACGTGATGGGAAAAAGTCATAGGTTTCTCCAGATGTCTGGTCGTCAGATCCAGGAATGGCGAGCCGGCAGAGTGCCGTTGAGGCGATAGGCGCCGACCGCGTGATATTTCCAGCGCACCGGGTCGTGCAACGTATGCACGCGGGCATTACGCCAATGGCGGTCGAGATTGAATTCGGCGAGGGTCGCGCGGCTGCCGGCCAGTTCGAAAAGCTTCTCGCTGGCGAGCAAAGAAATCTCGGTGGTGAGCACTTTCGCTTCAGCCACAGCAATCGAGGCGCGGGCGGCGGATTCGGCAGTGAGCGGTGCGGCGTGTACTTGATCCAGGACTTTGCCAGCCTTGCGCAACAGCGCTTCGGCGGCGTGCAGTTCGATTTTCAGTTTGCCAATGTCGGCGATCACGTAAAGGTCATCGCTGGCGCGATCAACCTTGGCGTCGATCCACGGCCGTGCGCGGGTTTTGACGAACTCAATGGCGTCATCAATGGCGCCACGGGCGATACCAGCGTCGATCGCGGCTTGAATCAGCTGCGACACCGCGCCTTGGGTATTCGGGACTTCGTTGATCTTCCAGTTGTCGACCACCAGGTTCGACTCGACACGCACGTTGTTCAGCAAAATCGTGCCGCTGGCAGTGGTGCGCTGACCGAAGCCCGACCAGTCATCAACAATACGCAAACCCGGCGTACCGCGACGAACGAAGGCCAGCACTTGCTTGCCGTCATCGTTGAGTGCCTTGACCGCGACCCAGTGCGCAAACAGCGCGCCGGTGGAATAGAACTTCTGCCCATTGATCACGTAATCGTCGCCGTCAGCAGTGATCCGTGCTTTCAGTTCCAGGGTGTTTTTGGTGCCGCGTTCAGGGCCGGCATTGCCGATGCGCCAGCCTTCCAGAACGCTCTGGAGCAGCTGCTTTTTCTGCGCTTCGGTGGCGCTACCGAGCACCAGATTGATGATGCCGAACTGGTTCTGCGGGATCTGTCCCAGCGCCGGGTCGGCGGCGGAAATGATCGCGAACACCTCGGCCAGAGTGACAAAGGAAACCTGCGGGCCACCGTATTCGCGCGGGATGGCGATGCTGCCTAATCCGCTGCGGGTGAACTGTTCGATTTCCGACCACGGCAACTTGCGCTGACGGTCGCGTTTGGCCGCCTGCACGCGGGCGACTTGCGCCAGTTCATGGGCAGCCTTGATGGCTTGGGCGTCGTTGCGCAACACCTGCGCGGGCAACAACAGTGGGGCGATGTCCAGATCAGACTGGACGTTTGCGTCTGCCAGACTGGACATCAGTGCCACTCCTTGGCTGCACGCAATGCCCTGGCGTTCTGCACTGGGGTGATTGTGTTCCGGACCATACTGCCTACCTCACATCTCATGAAAAACGCCGCAAAAGTGCGGCGAACGAAAGAATGTCCGGTGGTCCGGTTCATATACCCTAAGCGTGTATAAATATTAAATAAACTAACTTTTAGGAATATGTATAGAAGGGGTGATGGTCGGGTTGGTTAAGAATTTCAGGTGAGGGGGCACAACCCCCGTCACCATCAAAGCGCATCAGGCCTTGCGCGATTCGGCCGCCTTGAGTTCCTGCCTCAGAGGGACTTTCAGATAAGGATTCACACAGCCGATCTTCAAGGTACGAGGCGGCGCCCAGCGGGAGTTATTGCCAACCCGGTCGATGACGCAGTAAGTCACGTCCAGCCGCAGATCCTCACCCGCTTCGACGATCACCGACGGAGGCACCCAGACCTGAATCGGTAACCCGATATCCGCAGCGGTGATTGGCATCAGATCCATGCGTACATCACCCCAGCGCAAGGTGATGGCGTCGTCCTCGGCCATGTTCAGATACGGCTCGATGGTCAGCGGCACGCCGCGTTTGATCTGGTTCGGATTCACGCCCTGGCGGCGAATGGTGTCGGGGATGGTCACCGGGGCCAGTTGCTGGTTTTCATCTGCGCTCAGCGTCGAGGGTTGCCCACCGGGGCAGTCCAGTTTGACCTGCACGCGCGTCGCTGCCGACAGCGCCGGACCTTGGCCGACCTGCATCACCCGGTAGTGAATGCGCGCGGTGCCGCTGGCGATGAAACTCTCCGGCACCCGCAGGCGGACCGCTGTGCCGACGTCATCGGCCGTCAGCACCCTGGAGGCGACATAGCACTTGTTCCAGAACAGCTCGATCAGGTCTCCGCTGTCCATATCGGGGTAGGGCGAGACCTCGACCAGAAAATGTGCGGCGGCGCTCAGATTGATGCCGGTTTTTTGCGCAGGCGCCAGGATCGGCGCTGCCAGTTCGGGGGTATGCGAAGTGCGGGTCATCGATTTCTCTCCTTGAAGCCTTGCAGCGAAGTCCGTTTCTGGAAGAACAAAAGGCGTGAATAAACTGGCAATAAAACTTTGAACTTTTATTCAAGTTGAATACGGGTTGATTGAACTAAGTGGTGCCAGTTGTCGACTAGATAAGAGTGTGCGGGATGGGGTGTCAATAGACGATATTAGTTAATCCGCGAATTACGAATTAATCAGAAGCTTCCTACGCTGCTGTGGTCATTTGCCTAGGTGTTCAGGCGAAATGAGCCACGAAACTCGGGGCTTTTTGGCGGGTTTTGCGCATGTTTATTCGAAGGCTGTCATGTCGGGTAAAGCGGGATTGAGGCGGGCGCTATCTGTTGCAGAACATATATATGTACCGCTTCGGATATGTTTTGTCTGGGGGGCTGGAAGATTCGGGGTTTTAATAAAGGTAACTTCCATCCATGGAAATTGCCGGGATCACAATGAAAATTCTCAGACGTGATTCAGGAACTTGCTGAGAAACTGTTTAGTGCGTTCTTCTTGCGGGTTGGCAAACAACGCTTTGGCTTCACCTTGCTCGACGATCACGCCTTTGTCGAAAAACACCACACGGTTGGCCACGTCACGGGCAAAACCCATTTCGTGGGTGACGATGACCATGGTGCGTTTTTCTTCGGCGAGACCCCGAATGGTCGCCAGCACTTCACCGACCAGTTCCGGATCGAGGGCCGAGGTCGGCTCGTCGAACAGGATCACTTCCGGCTCCATCGCCAGCGCTCGGGCTATCGCCACGCGCTGTTGCTGACCACCGGAGAGACGACGCGGATAAGCGTCTTCCTTACCGGCGAGTCCGACCTTGGCCAGCAATTTCTTGCCCAGGGCAACCGCCTCTTCGCGCGGCATCTTCTTGACCACGATCGGGCCTTCAATGACGTTTTCCAAAGCGGTGCGATGGGGGAACAGGTTGAAGTTCTGGAACACGAAACCCACGTGCTGGCGCAGGTTGCGCACCAGACCTTGCTGCTGGTTCAGCGGGCGACTGGTATCGATTTCGATATCGCCAACCTTGATCCGGCCGCTGGTGGGTTGTTCAAGGAAATTCAGGCAGCGCAGGAACGTCGTTTTCCCCGAACCGCTGGGGCCGATGATCGCGACCACCTCACCTTCCTTCACCTCAAGGTCAATGCCGTTGAGCACGACCTGACCCTTGAATTGCTTGGTCAGTTTTTCTACGACAATCATCGTCAGGACTCCTGGTCGTGCCGATTGACCCGCTCTTCCAGCTTGTTCTGGAAATGCGAGAGCACCGTGGCCAGAATCCAGTAGATCAGCGCGGCGGCAAGATACATGGTGAAGACTTCGAAAGTCCGGGCGGTAATCAGTTGCGCCTGACGGAACAGTTCCGGTACTTGAATGGTGGCTGCCAGAGCGGTGTCCTTGACCAGTGAAATGAAGCTGTTGCCCAGCGGCGGCAACGCCGTGCGCATCGCTTGCGGCAGAATGGCCCGGCGCAGGGTTTGCGCGCGGGTCATGCCGATGCTCGCAGCGGCTTCCCACTGGCCGCGCTCGATCGAACCGATCGCGGCGCGGAGAATTTCACAGGCGTAGGCGGCCATGTTCAGCGAGAAGCCGATCAGCGCCGCTGGCAGCGGATCCAGTTCGATTCCCAGTTGCGGGAAGCCGTAATAGATCACGAACAACTGCACCAGTAACGGCGTACCGCGAAAGAACGACACGTAGACGCGCGCCAACCAGCTCACCGATTTGAAGCGCGAAAGGCGCATCAACGCCAGGCCGAAGCCTAGCAGCAAGCCGAAGAACATCCCGCCGAGGCTGAGGACTACCGTGAAGTACGCGCCCTTGAGCAGGAAGGGCGCGGAGTCCACCAACAGCTGTGTGGTTTCGGCGATTTGCTGGCTCAATTGCGGGAGGTCCAGTCCGAATCCGAATTGAAATCCAGCTTCCATTATTTCGTGACGTCAGCGTTGAAGTACTTCGTGGACAGCTTCGCAAGGGTGCCGTCGGCACGCAGTTCGTCGAGGGCCTTGTTCACGGCGGCCAGCAGTTCAGGCTCGCCTTTACGCAGGGCAACACCGGCTTCCTGGCGGGAGAAGGCTTCGCCGGCAGCGACGGTTTTCGGCGCTTTTTTGGCGTACTCAAGTGCGGCCAGACGGTCGATCAGGATGGCGTCGGTGCGGCCATTGTTCAGGTCGGCGAACTTGGTCGGATCATCGTCGTAAGTACGTACGTCGGCGCCGGGCACGTTGGCGCGTACCCATTGTTCGTAGTTGGTGCCCAGGCCTACACCGACTTTCTTGCCAGACAGGTCGGCGGCGGTCTTGATGTTCAGCGCGGCTTCCTTGCTCTTCAGCACCAGCGCCTGAATCCCGGACACGGTGTACGGCTCGGAGAAGTCATACTTCTTCTTGCGCTCTTCGGAGATGGTCACCTGGTTGACGACAACGTCCAGACGCTTGGATTCCAGCGCGGCGAGGATACCGTCCCACTTGGTTGGCTGAACCTTGGCTTTGACACCAAGCTTTTGCGCCAGCGCTTCGGAGAGTTCGACTTCGAAACCGGACAGCTTGCCGTCGGCATCGACGAAGCTGAACGGTGGGTAAGTGCCTTCCAGGCCGACGTTGATGACGCCTTTGTCCTTGATCTGTTGCAGCTGCTCACCGGCCACTGCCTGGCCGATCAGACCGGCGCTCAGCGCCAGGCCCAGCGAACCCACCAGCAGATTGCGACGTAGTGCGGAAAAATTCATGACGAGCCCCTGTGTTTTCTTATGGAAGACGCTAAAGGAAAGTTGGCGAATTGGTGATTCGTGCGCCTGCGTTATCGTGCCCTAAAGCAGCTTATGCGTCTCGCGCGAAATTCGCCTGCGGCGAGACTATAAGATGTCTGCTTTAGACTTGAAAATACTTAATAATTGAAATGTTATTCTTAATTGGTATATGAGGATCGTTCCCACGCTCTGCGTGGGAATGCCTCTAGGGACGCTCCGCGTTCCAGCGCTCAAGGGGACGCGCAGCGTCCCGGGCTGCATTCCGACGCAGAGCGTGGGAATGATCAGTCAGAGGAAATCCTTGTAGGCAAATAGCGCCGGCGCCCCACCGGTATGCAGGAAGATGATCGGGCCTTCATTGAAGCGCTGACGGCCGATACCATCGAGTAACCCAGCCATGGCCTTGCCGGTGTACACCGGATCGAGCAACACCGCTTCCTGACTCGCCAGCAATTTCACTGCCGCCAACGTCCCGGCATTCGGCTCGCCATAACGCGGGCCAAAATATTCGTCCCATAGCTCAACCTTGAAACTGGTCGGCAGCTCGACACCGAGCAGCTCCGCCGTACGTTCGGCAAGTCCCTGAACCTTCGGCCGCTGGTCTTCTTCACTGCGCGAAACGGTCACGCCAATCACCGGCAATTGCGGCAACACTTCGCTCAACGCCAATGCCAGACCGCTGTGCGTTCCGGCACTGCCTGAGGCCAACACTACAGCGGCGAAATTCAGGCCGGTATCCTTGATCTGCTCGGCCAGTTCCAGACCGGCACGCACGTAACCGAGCGCGCCGAGCGCATTGGAGCCACCGATTGGCACCAGATACGGTTTCTTGCCGTTGCTGCGCAGACGTGCGGCGAGGGCGGCCAGTTGGTCGTCGGCGTTGTCGAGGTTGTCGACCAGTTCGACTTTGGTATCGAACAGATCCAGCAGCAAACGGTTGCCGTTGCCGGTGTAATTGCTGTCGTCGGTGCCCAGCGGATTTTCCAGCAGCGCCACACAACCCAGACCCAGTTTGGCGGCCAGTGCGGCGGTCTGGCGAACGTGGTTCGACTGCAATGCACCGGCGGTGATCAGCGTGTCGGCGCCTTGCGCGAGAGCGTCGGCGGCGAGGTATTCGAGTTTGCGCAGTTTGTTGCCGCCCATGGCCAGCGGCGTCAGGTCATCGCGTTTGATGTACACCTCGCGACCGAGCCAGGTGGACAGCCGTTCGAGTTTTTCCAGCGGCGTCGGGTGGTTGAGCAGGTCGAGGCGGGCAAAGCGGTCCAGCTGTTGTTTAATCATGGGTCCGTACTGGCGGAGAAAGATGAAAGGACTATAGGCACGCGCTTTTGCAGGGGCAACCGCCAATCGCTTATAGCCAAATCGACTGAGCCCAGCACTATCGGTTCTTAATTCGCCCTCGCAGCCATGCCGTAAAGTAGTCGCCGTTGACGCGGCCAGACAGTCCGGCCGCCCGTGAGGAGTCTTTACTGTGAGCGAGCGTTCCAGCCATTGGCAATTGCAGACCATCGTCAGCCAACTGCGCAGCGCGCGGGATCAGTGGCGGACACAGAACGGCCGGGCGTCCGGCGAGCAGGGTGGTCGCGAGCTACCGTCGCGGGCGGCGATGGCGGAGATTCTCGAAGCGTTGTGCGGCGCGTTGTTCCCGATGCGGTTGGGCCCCGTGGATCTGCGCGAAGAGAGTGAAGATTTTTACGTCGGTCACACCCTTGATGTGGCGCTGAATGCGTTGTTGGCGCAGACCCGTCTGGAACTGCGTTACGTCGCCCGCCACAGCGCGCAGGCCGACACCGAAGTCGAGGCTCGCGCAATTCAGATTGTGCAGGATTTCGCCCTCGCACTGCCGGGCTTGCGCACGCTGCTCGACACCGATGTGCTGGCCGCTTATCACGGTGATCCGGCGGCACGCAGTGTCGATGAAGTTCTGCTGTGCTATCCGGGGATTCTCGCGGTGATTCACCATCGCCTCGCGCACCATTTGTATCGCGCCGGGTTGCCGTTGCTGGCGCGGATCAGTGCGGAAATTGCCCATTCGGCGACTGGTATCGATATACATCCGGGTGCGCAGATCGGCCGCAGCTTCTTTATCGATCACGGCACGGGCGTGGTGATCGGCGAGACGGCGATCATTGGGGAGCGCGTGAGGATTTATCAGGCGGTGACGTTGGGCGCCAAACGCTTCCCGGCGGATGAAGACGGGCAGTTGCAGAAGGGCCATCCGCGTCATCCGATTGTTGAGGACGATGTGGTGATTTATGCCGGGGCGACGATTCTCGGGCGGATCACCATTGGCAAGGGTTCGACCATTGGCGGCAATGTGTGGCTGACTCGCAGCGTGCCGGCGGGGTGCAATTTGACCCAGGCGAATTTGCAGCATGATGACGGCACACAGAAGTAGGGCTTTAACGGCTTACCCTCACCCCAGCCCTCTCCCCGAGGGAGAGGGAGCCGACCGAGGTGTCTTGCGTCATACATCGACCTGAAACACCGAGTCGATGATGGATTCGGTACAGCAGGATCATGTCGGCGTATCTCCCCAATATCCCCCAATCAGTCCCCTCTCCCTCCGGGCGGTCCGACGTTTCGGGAGGGCTAGGGTGAGGGCTATTGAACGAATACCCTCAAACCCACGTCATACCCATCCTTGAGCTAGCGTAGGAAAACTACCGCCTAGCCGTACGATTAGTCCTTACCCCCCCATCCATGTTTAACTTGAACGTTCATTCAAGTTAAACCGGTGGTTCGCTGCCCGCTCACAACAGGAGGCTTGCCTTTGCTGAGTCCGATCATTTCAGCCACGTTTCAACCCCTCGAGGTGCACGTTTCATGAGTGCATCGTCTACCCCCGCCAGCGGTCTGGTGCGCATGAATCCGCCGGTGTTCTACTTCGCCGCGACGGTCATTCTGCTGTTTGGTCTCGTTGTTATCGCCATGCCTGAACAGGCCGGCGCCTGGCTGCTGGAAGCGCAAAACTGGGCGGCCAATACGGTCGGCTGGTACTACATGCTCGCGATGACCCTGTATCTGGTCTTCGTGGTGGTCACCGCCTTATCCGGCTACGGCAAGATAAAACTCGGTGCCGACCACGACGAGCCCGAATTCAGTTACCTGTCCTGGGCCGGCATGCTGTTCGCCGCCGGGATCAGCATCACTCTGTTCTTCTTCTGCGTCTCTGAACCGCTGACCCACATGCTGCAGCCGCCGCAAGGCGAGGCGGGCACCGCGGATGCGGCGCGTCAGGCCATGCAGATTCTGTTTCTGCACTGGGGCCTGCATGGCTGGGGCGTGTTTGCCTTCGTCGGCATGGCGCTGGCCTATTTCGCTTACCGCCACAATCTGCCGCTGGCCTTGCGTTCGGCGCTGTACCCGTTGATCGGCAAACGCATCAATGGCCCGATCGGTTACGCGGTGGATGGCTTCGGCATCATCGCCACGGTGTTCGGTCTGGGCGCCGACATGGGCTTCGGTGTGCTGCACCTCAACTCCGGTCTCGACTACCTGTTCGGCATCGCGCACACCCAGTGGATTCAGGTCGGCCTGATCACGCTGATGATGGGCGCGGCGATCATCGTCGCCGTCTCGGGTGTCGATAAAGGCGTGCGGGTGATGTCCGACATCAACATGCTGCTGGCCTGCGCGCTGCTGCTGTTCGTGTTGTTCGCCGGGCCTACTCAGCACCTACTGAACACCTTGATCCAGAATCTTGGCGACTACCTCGGCGCCTTGCCGATGAAGAGTTTCGACCTCTACGCCTACGACAAACCGAGCGACTGGCTCGGTGGCTGGACAGTGTTTTACTGGGCCTGGTGGATTGCATGGTCGCCATTTGTGGGCTTGTTCATCGCACGGATTTCCCGTGGCCGCACCATCCGCGAATTCGTCTTCGGCGTATTGCTGATTCCGCTCGGTTTTACCCTCGCGTGGATGTCGATCTTCGGTAACAGCGCAATCGATCAGGTGCTCAACCACGGCATGAGCGCGCTGGGCATGTCGGCCATCGACAACCCGTCGATGAGTATTTACCTGCTGCTGGAAACCTACCCGTGGAGTAAAACCGTCATCGCCGTGACGGTGTTTATCAGCTTCGTGTTCTTCGTCACCTCTGCCGATTCCGGCACTGTGGTGCTCTCGACGCTGTCGGCCAAGGGCGGCACTCCGGACGAAGACGGGCCGAAATGGCTGCGGGTGTTCTGGGGCGCGATGACCGCGCTGATCACCAGTGCGCTGCTGTTCTCCGGCAGCATCGATGCGCTGAAGTCAGCGGTGGTGCTGACCTCGTTGCCGTTCTCGCTGATCTTGCTGCTGATGATGTGGGGCCTGCACAAGGCGTTCTATCTGGAGTCGCAGAAGCAGATCGCGCAGCTGCATTCGCTGGCACCGGTCTCAGGTTCACGGCGCGGCACGGGCGGCTGGCGCCAGCGCTTGAGTCAGGCTGTGCACTTCCCGTCGCGGGACGAGGTGTACCGCTTCATGGACACCACGGTGCGCCCGGCGATTGAGGAAGTGACGGCGGTGTTCGTCGAGAAAGGCCTGAACGTGGTCACCCAGCCGGATCCGGCCAATGACAGCGTCAGCCTCGAAATCGGCCATGGTGATGCGCATCCGTTCATCTATCAGGTGCAGATGCGCGGCTACTTCACGCCGTCGTTCGCGCGTGGCGGCATGGGTTCAAAGCAGCTCAACAATCGCCGTTACTACCGCGCCGAAGTGCACTTGAGCGAGGGCAGTCAGGACTACGATCTGGTCGGCTACACCAAAGAGCAGATCATCAACGACATCCTCGATCAGTACGAACGCCACATGCAGTTCCTGCATCTGGTGCGTTGATCGGCGGCTGGGCGCCGGGACGTTTACGACTCGGCGCTCAGCATCATGAACAACACCATCGCCGCCACCGGCACGCCGAATACCGCACTGCCAATGGCTATTTCCGATCCCACGGACTGGCCGGCATGCACGACCCCCACCGCACCATTGATCACCGTCAACGCCAGCCACAGCGAGGCGAAGCCGTAGGCCATGGTCTGGCGGCTGAAGCCGATGCGCTCGCCGATGTAGAGCATCAGGGCGAGCAGGATCAGGCCGAAGAAAATAATGATGGCGGTGTGCATGGTGCGTTCTGCCTGATGGAGGTGCAGTGCCGCGAAGGGGCCACCTCGGTATCCTTTAAGCATAGCCAATCCAGCCCCCGCCATATTCATCAGGTGCTTTCGCGTTCGATAACTTGGCACTGCAGCAGATTCAGCCGCTGCACCTCGTCGCTCGGCAATACCCCGAGGCTTTCCAGTACGCGGGATGCAGCCAGTACGCCGATCTCCAGTGCCGGTGGTTTGATTGTGCTCAGACTTGGCAAAAGCATCTCGGCGAACGGGTAGTCGCCGAAGCCAAGAACGGCGCAGTCTTCGGGGATTTTAATGCCCGCGCGTTGCCCGGCAAGCAAGCCGCCGGCGGCGAGGTTGTCGTTGGCGAAGATTATCGCGTCTGGGCGCGGTGAGACGCTCATCAGGGCGACCATCGCCTGTTTGCCGGCCTCGAATGGTGCGCGATCAGCGTCGGGGGCGAAGACCCAAGGTTCCAGGCCGGATTCTTTTAAAGTCGCCGCGTAACCGTCGCGGCGCTCCAGTGCGCTGAAATCACCCGGTGCGCTGTTCTGCACGAAGGCGATACGTTGGTAGCCTTTTTCCAGCAGATGTTTCGCCGCCGTCACGCCCACTTCAAAATGCGAAAAACCAATCTGCATCGGCTCGCGATCCGGCTGGTAATCCCAGGTTTCAATCACCGGAATATCTGCCTCGGCGATCATCTTTTCCGTGCCCGCGCTGTGAAAGTGACTGGTCAGCACCAGTGCCGCCGGCGACCAGCCGAGAAACGCGCGCACAGCGTTTTCTTCCTGCTCAGTGCTGAAGTAACTCGATGCCAGCAACAGCTGATAACCATGACGGCTGAGGGTGTCGCTGAAGCCTTGAATGGTGTTGGCGAAGATCGGCCCTGAGATATTCGGGATGACCATGCCGACGATTTTCCCCCGCGCCGAGGCCAACCCGCCGGCCACCAGATTCGGCACGTAACCCATTTCAGCCACGACTGCGGCGATCCGCTCGCGGCGCTCGGGCGAGACCTGCTCGGGCTGATTGAAATAGCGTGACACGGTGATCGCTGAAACCCCGGCTTGGCGCGCCACGGCATTGAGGGTCACACGGCCGGCGCCACGACGTTTGCGGGGTTTTTCTTCGCTCAAGGCTCGATCCTTCTTAAAAACCAAATCGCATATAAAAGTAATTTTTCAGTATTGGACGCTCTATGTGCGGCTTGCCAATACTGTCGATGGTAGCGCTAACAAGGCGCGCTGTCTGCTACTCGCTCGAGCGAATGCCCAAGACACCGATTCAGGCGCTGTCGTCGCAGAACGGCAGCGGTTAAGGGCCAATTTCGAGCGGGCAAACATGCACAATATTCCTGGGGCGACACACACACTGGCGCAGTCGATTCGCGCCGCCGGCTGGTTATTCACGGGGTTGGCGGCGCTGCCGTTGCCCAACGTATTCGCTGCCGAGAGCAGTGATCAGGAGCCGACACTCAAATCCGTGACCGTCACTGCCACGCGCCGCGAAGAGTCGCTGCAAAAAGTGCCGGTCGCGGTGTCCGTCATCGATGGCGAACAGCTTGAGCGCGACAACCGCAACGGCGTGGCCAGTATCGTGCAGCAAGTGCCGTCGCTGAACTTCCGCACTGGCGCTTCGAACAAGGACACCTCGTTGTTCGTGCGTGGCGTCGGCACGATTTCCACCTCGCCGGGTGTCGAACCGACCGTGGCGACGGTGATCGATGGCGTGGTGTATGCGCGACCGGGTCAGTCCACGCTCGATCTGCTGGATCTGGAGCGCGTCGAAGTATTGCGCGGCCCGCAAGGCACGCTGTTCGGCAAAAACGCATCGGCCGGCGTGCTCAACATCACCAGCAAGGCGCCGACCGCCGAGACCCACGGCTACATCGATCAGTCGTACTACAGCGGCAATGAAAGTCGCACCCGATTTGGTATCGGCGGCAGCCTGATTCCGGACACGCTGAAGGGCTCGATCAGCACGCTGTTTGGCACCTACGACGGTAACGTCGACAACAAACACAACGGCCAAGAGGTCAACGGTTACAACCATCGCGGCGTGCGCGGCAAACTCGAATTCACCCCGAATGACGACGTCACCTTCACCCTGATTGCCGATTACATGCAGTCCCACGACGACGGTCCCAATGGCGTTGTCAGCAAGTCGCTGACCCCGGCCTTCACCAACGCGCTGAGTCCGGTCAATGCAAGCAGCCACAACCGCGATATCAACACCGACACCCGCAGCTATGTCGAGGACATCAACAAAGGTCTGTCCGGCCAACTCGACTGGCAACTGGGCGATTACACCCTGACGTCGATCACCGCATGGCGTGGCTGGGACAACACCCAATATCAGGACGGCGACCGTCTCGGCACCGTGACCGCAGCGTTTCCCGGTACGGCGGACAAGGGCGATCTGGCCTTCGATCAATACTCGCAAGAGCTGCGCCTGGCCTCGCCGAAAGGCGAGTTCCTAGAGTACGTCGGCGGCCTGTTCTACATGCACGGCAAGGACGACGAGACCTATCAGCGCACGCTGACCACCACCACGCGCACCGACCGTGGTGTCGCCGATTACAGCACCACCAGCGACAGCTATGCGGTGTTCGGTGAGAGCACGCTGAACTTCACGTCCGACTTTCGCGGCATCGCCGGCCTGCGCTACACCCACGATGATCTCGAATACGATCACCGCCGCGTTTCGACTTCAGCAACCACCGTCAGCGGTATCCAACCGGCGACCAGCAGCTCAGGCTCGGTCGACGAAGACGGCTGGTCCGGCCGCCTCGGTGTGCAGTACGACTTGAGCGATACGGTCACCACTTATCTGACGTATTCGCGCGGCTACAAAGGCCCGGCCTACAACGTGTTCTTCAACATGCAGCCGCGCGACACCGAGGCGCTTAAACCGGAGACCTCCAACACTTGGGAGGCAGGCATCAAAGCCACTTCCTGGAACAATCGCCTGACCACCAACCTCGCGGTATTCCACAGCGAGTACGACAACTACCAGGCGAACTTCTTCGACACCGTCGCCGGGCAAGTGGTGACGCGTTTGATCAACGCCGGCAGCGTCAGCACCGAAGGCGTCGAACTCGATTACGCCTTGCAGGCGACCCAGCAATTGAAGCTGTCCGGCGCACTCGCCTACACCCGCGCACGGATCGACGAATTCGCCTGCCCGGCGGGCGCGGCGGCGTCGTGCAACGTCAACGGCAAACCGCTGCCGTTCAGCCCGGACTGGAAAAGCTACGTGCGCGCCGATTACACCATCCCGCTGGATAACGGCCTGGATATCGAGCTCGGCACCGACTACAGCTGGCAGAGCGAAGTGCAGTACGACATCAGCCAGAACGCCGACACCAAACAAGGCGCCTACGGCCTGTGGAACGCCAGTGTTGCGCTCGCCGATTACAGCAATGGCTGGCGCGTCGCGCTGCTGGGCAAGAACCTCACCGACAAGTCCTATTCACCGTTGCTCGCCAGCGGCGGCAACTACATCTATCGCGCTGTGCCACGGGATGACGAGCGCTACTTCGGCGTGCAACTGCGCAAGGATTTCTGAGATGAGCAGACAGTTGAAACTCGGCGCGTTTCTCATGGCCACCGGGCACCACGTGGCGGCGTGGCGTCATCCGGATGTGCCGGCGAATGCGGGTCTGGATTTCGCCCACTACAAACGGCTGGCGCAGATTGCCGAAGCGGCGAAATTCGATACGTTGTTTGTCGCCGACAGCGTCGCCGCGCCGACCCAGGACATCGCCAGTCGCATGGCACGCTCCGTTCACTTCGAACCGCTGACGTTGCTCGCGGCCTTGAGTGCGGTGACCGAGCACATCGGCCTTATCGCCACGGCAACCACCAGCTACAACGAGCCGTATCACGTGGCGCGCAAATTCGCTTCGCTCGATCACCTTTCCGGTGGCCGTGCGGGGTGGAATCTGGTGACCTCGGACAACGCCGCCGAGGCGCTGAATTTCGGTCGTGATGAACATATTGGTCATGCCGAACGCTACAGCCGCGCCCGCGAGTTTCATCAAGTGGTGACCGGTCTTTGGGATAGTTGGGAGGACGACGCTTTTGTGCGCGACAAGGCGAGCGGGGCGTATTACGACCCTGCGAAGTTGCACGTTCTGGATCATGTTGGTGAACACTTTCGCGTCAAAGGTCCGCTGAACGTTGCGCGTTCGCCGCAGGGGCAGCCGGTGATCGTGCAGGCCGGTTCTTCCGAGACTGGGCGTGAATTGGCGGCGCAGACCGCTGAGGTGGTGTTCACCGCGCAGACCTCTCTGGCCAACGCCAAGGCGTTTTACGCCGATCTCAAAGGCCGTCTGCCCAAGTACGGTCGCAGCGCTGACTCGCTGAAAATCATGCCCGGGGTTTTTGTTGTGGTCGGCGGTACCGAAGCCGAGGCGCAGGAAAAATGTGAAACGTTTCAGCAATTAGTCGAACCCGAGGTTGGCGTCGCCTTGCTTGGGCGTATGCTGGGCAACTTCGATTTGTCGAAGTACCCGCTGGACGGGCCGTTGCCTGAGCTACCGCTGACGGAAAGCGGTCAGCAGAGCCGGCAGAAACTGCTGACAGAATTGGCGGGCCGGGAGAACCTGAGCCTTGCCGAACTCGGTCGCAAGATTGCCGGTGGGCGAGGGCATTACAGTCTGGTCGGTACCCCCGAGCAGATCGCTGATCGCTTGCAGGAATGGTTCGAACAGGGCGCGGCGGACGGCTTCAACGTGCTGGTGCCGCATCTGCCGGGTGGGCTCGAAGACTTCGCCAATGGCGTGGTCCCGGAACTGCAACGGCGTGGGTTGTTCAGAACGGAGTATGAGGGGCGGACGTTGCGCCAGAACCTTGGTCTCGCTCGACCCGGCAACAGATTTTTGTAACGCCCAATCGCTAGCAGGGCTAGCTCCCACAGGAGACTGCATTCCAATGTGGGAGCTAGCCTGCCAGCGATGAAGTCGACACCCATTTCAAGACAGACAAGAGAGGATTCGATGACTTACACCGCTGCCGAAAACCGCTACGACTCCATTCCTTACCGCCGCGTCGGGCGCAGCGGTCTGGTGCTGCCGGCGCTGTCGCTGGGCCTGTGGCACAACTTTGGCGACAGCACGCCGATCGACACCCAGCGCTCCCTGCTGCGCACCGCGTTCGACCTGGGCATCAACCACTTCGACCTGGCCAACAACTACGGCCCGCCGTACGGCAGCGCCGAGGTCAATTTCGGTCGCCTGCTGCGCGAAGACTTCAAGCAGTACCGCGACGAACTGATCATCTCCAGCAAGGCCGGTTGGGATATGTGGCCCGGCCCTTACGGCCAGGGCGGTGGCTCGCGCAAATACGTGCTGGCCAGCCTCGACCAGAGCCTGCAACGCCTCGGTCTGGACTATGTGGATATCTTCTATTCGCACCGCTTCGATCCGGACACCCCACTGGAAGAAACCGCCAGCGCACTCGCCACTGCGGTGCAGCAGGGCAAGGCGTTGTACATCGGCATCTCGTCGTACTCGGGAGTGAAAACCCGCGAGATCGCGGCGCTGTTGAAAGAGTGGAAAGTGCCGTTGCTGATTCATCAGCCGGCCTACAACTTGCTCAATCGCTGGGTGGAAAAAGACCTGCTCGATACCACCGATGAACTCGGTACTGGCGTGATCGCTTTCACGCCGCTGGCGCAAGGTCTGCTCACCGCCAAATACCTTAACGGCGTGCCGGCAGATGCTCGGGTCAATCGTCCCGGCGGTGGTTCGCTGCAGGCTTCGCACTTGTCCGAGGCCAACATTGCTCATGTGCGCGCGCTGAACGAGATTGCCAAGCGTCGCGGTCAGAGCCTGGCGCAACTGGCGCTGGCGTGGACGCTGCGTGATCCGCGGGTGACTTCGGCGTTGATTGGTGCGAGCCGGCCGGAGCAGATTATCGAGAATGTCGGGGCGTTGAAGAATTTGAATTTCAGCGCGGAAGAGCTGGCGGAGATTGACCGGTTTGCCCAGGAGGGCGGGATCAATCTTTGGGAGAAGCCCTCGACTGCAGAGTGATGACGATTGGGTTGGGTCAGCAAGATCCAACCCCCTCA
Source organism: Pseudomonas chlororaphis (assembly GCF_000783395.1). Lineage (GTDB taxonomy): Bacteria > Pseudomonadota > Gammaproteobacteria > Pseudomonadales > Pseudomonadaceae > Aquipseudomonas > Aquipseudomonas chlororaphis_H. The sequence continues at coordinate 55,684 of NZ_JSFK01000003.1, forward strand.
CCCCAGCCCTCTCCCCCAAGGGGGCGAGGGGGAAGGGAGCCGATCTTCATGCTTTTCAAAACTTGAGTTCAACTCGAAGTTTTCAGGTCGGTGTAGTTCGCCCAAACACCTCGGTCGGTCCCCTCTCCCTCGGGGAGAGGGTTAGGGTGAGGGGCTTTTGGCTGTAAAACGGCTCAACGAAAAAACGGCACATCCCCCAACACCGTCGCCCGCTGCATCACCCGCCGCGCGGGACGGTAGTCATCCACCGCGTAATGCTGCGTCACGCGGTTATCCCAGAACGCAATATCGTCCTGCTGCCAGCGCCAGCGAATGGTGAATTCCGGCCGCGTTGCATGGGCGAACAGAAACTTCAGAATCGCCTCGCTCTCGGTTTCCGACAGCTCATTGATCTTCGACGTGAAGCCTTCATTGACGAACAACGAACGCCGCCCGCTGACCGGATGCGTACGGATCACCGGGTGCGACAGCGGTGGATTCTTGCGTCGAGCTTCTTCCCACTGCGCCAGAGCTTCAGGCGTATTGCCGTAGCGCTCCAGCGGAAACGAGCGTGTGAAGTCGTGAGTCGCGGTCAGCCCTTCAAGCAAGCCTTTCAGCGGCGCCGACAGCGCTTCATACGCGGCAATGCCGCTGGCCCACAATGTGTCGCCACCGAACTCCGGCAGCAACTTGGCGCTGAGCACCGCGCCCATCGCCGGAGTCGGCAGGAAGGTCACGTCGGTGTGCCAGATCGCGTTGTCGCGCACGTCGGTGACGGCGGTGTCGAGGATCAGCACTTCCGGTTGTTCCGGTACGTTCGGGTAGATCGGGTGAATGTGCAGATCGCCGAAATAGGCGGCGAAGCGTGCCTGTTGTGGCGGTTCGATTGGCTGGTTACGGAAGAACAAAACCTGGTATTTAAGCAGCGCCTGCTCGATCGCGTCGCGGTGTTCCAGGCTCAGCGGCTGGCTGATGTCGACGCCGCTGATTTGCGCGCCGAGGGCCGAGCTTAATGGGGTGATGTTGAGGCTGCTCATGGTCTTTCTCTTCGAATTCGGAGTGTCATGCTTTTGTGGGAGCGAGCCTGCTCGCGAATGCGGAGTGTCAGGCGACAGTTCAGTGACTGATCTGACGCTTTCGCGAGCAGGCTCGCTCCCACAGGGGAATGTTCACAAGGCGATTTAGTGGGCCTGACCGTGCCACGGCACCAGTTTGCGCTGCAGGGCACGCAGGCCCATTTCCATGGCGAAGGCGATCAGGGCGATGACCAGAATCCCCAGCACCACCACGTCGGTGACGAGGAACTGCGCGGCCGACTGCACCATGAAACCCAGGCCACTGGTGGCAGCAATCAGTTCGGCCGCGACCAGCGTCGACCAACCTACCCCCAGACCAATGCGCACGCCCGTCAAAATGTCCGGCAACGCGCTCGGCAAAATCACATGACGAATCAGCTGCACGCGAGTCGCGCCCAGCGACTGCGCCGCACGCAATTTCGCCGGATCAACCGTGCGCACGCCGGTAGCCGTGGCGATGGCAATCGGCGCGAAAATCGCCAGATAAATCAGCAGCACTTTCGACAATTCGCCGATGCCGCACCAGATCACGATCAGCGGCAGATAAGCCAGCGGTGGAATAGGGCGGTAGAACTCGATCAGTGGATCAAGCACGCCACGGGCGATACGGTTGGCACCAATGGCGATGCCCACCGGCACAGCGGTCAAAATCGCAAATCCGAGGCCCAGACCGATGCGGCTCAGGCTCGCGCCCAAGTGCTGCCACAAGGTCGAATCCATGTAACCGGTAGTCGCCAGCAACCAGCCCTTTTGCAGCACGGCGGACGGTGGCGGCAGGAACAGCGGTTCGATAAGTCCGGTAGCGGTGACCGCCCACCAGATCGCTAACAAAGCGAATAGCGTCAGCAGGCTGATCCAGCGCGTGCTGAGGCTGCGGCGCACGGGAATTACCGCCGAAGCGCTGACCGGTTTTACCGCAGCCGAAGAAACGTCGTAACTGCTCATGCGCGCTCCTGCCGTTGCCCGGCGCTGCGTTGCGAGAACACTTTGCTCAGCACGTGTTCGCGGGTTTCGATAAAGCGCGGATCGGATTTGATCGCGCGGGCGGACTCACCGGCGGCGTAACGCTGACCGAAATCCAGATGCAGGCGCTCAACGATCTGCCCCGGATTCGGCGCGAGCAGAATCAGGTCAGTGGCGAGGAACACCGCTTCTTCAATGTCATGGGTAATCAGGAAAACCGGCTTGGCGGTGCGCTGCCAGACTTGCAGCAACAGCTCCTGCATCTGTTCGCGAGTGAACGCATCGAGCGCGCCGAAGGGCTCGTCCATCAGCAATACACGCGGGTCAGCGGCGAGGGCGCGGGCGAGGCCGACGCGTTGCTTCTGGCCACCGGAGAGTTGCCAGATACGGCGGCTTTCGAAACCGGAAAGATCAACCAGTGCGAGCATTTCGCGGGCAATCTTTTCGCGTTTGTCTTTGGCGACACCGGCCAGTTCCAGACCGAACGCGACGTTGGCCAACACATCCTGCCAAGGCAGCAAAGCATCGTCCTGGAACACCACGCCACGTTCGGCGCTCGGGCCTTTGACCGGCACGCCGTCGAGGGTGATGCGCCCGGCGCTCGGTTCAACGAAACCGGCAATCAGGTTCAACAGCGAAGTCTTGCCACTGCCGGACGGGCCGAGGGCGACCAGCAATTGCTGAGGCCCCAGGGTCAGAGAAATATCCGCCAGCACCGGTTCGGGGCTGCCCGGGTACTGTGCGCTGATGCGCTCCAGCTGTAGCAAGGCCATCGCGGTTAACTCCCGATCAGTTGGTGATGAATTTGGCGCTGACGTACGGCGCGTAGTCCGGCAGAACGGCTTCGACCTTGCCTTGCTCCTTGAGGAACACAGCGGTGTCGGTGATGGCTTTGGTGGTCGGCGCGCCGAGGGTGACGACCTGATCAGCCGCGAGCGGGTAGACGTTGCCTTGCAGCAGCAATGGGATGTCGCTGGCCTTGGCGCCAGAGAGTTTCACCAGTTTGTCGACGTTGGCTTGATCGGCGAGCCAGGCTTTAGGGTCTTTGCGGTAGTCGGCGTAGGCGTCGAGGGTGACCTTGGCGAACGCGGTGACGATTTCCGGGTGCTTCTCGGCGAAGTCTTTGCGCACGATCCACGCATCGAAGGTCGGTGCACCGAACTTGGCCAGCTCGCCGGAGGTGATCAGCACTTTGCCGTTTTCCTTGGCTACGCCCAGCGCCGGATCCCACACGTAAGTGGCGTCGATGTCACCGCGTTTCCATGCGGCAATGATCGCTGGCGGCGCGAGGTTGAGCACGGTGACTTTCGATGGGTCGATGTTCCAGTGTTTCAGCGCGGCGAGCAGGCTGTAGTGACCGGTGGACACGAACGGCACGGCGATTTTCTTGCCGATCAGATCCTGCGGGGTCTTGATACCGGAACCATCGCGGGCGACCAGTGCTTCAGCGGCGCCGATCTGAGTTGCGATGAGGAAGGTTTCGACCGGGACTTTGCGCGTGATCGCGGCGGTGAGCGGGCTCGAACCGAGGTAGCCGATCTGCACGTCACCGGAGGCGATGGCGGCGATGATGTCGGCGCCGTTGTCGAACTTGCGCCAGGCAATGTCGGCTTTGGTGGCTTTTTCGTAAGCGCCGTCAGCCTGAGCGACTTTCGCCGGGTCAACGGTGGTTTGGTAGGCGACGGTGAGGTCGGCGGCCTGAGCCAGAAAACTCGCGGCAGCCAGGGAGGCTACGGCGAGCAGGCGAAGCGGGAAATTCAGTTTCATTGAAGAGCTCCATATCAGGCGACCGAGCGTCGGCGTGAAAGGAGACTAAATGATCTAAGAATCGGTAAATAAATAACTTTTTAGAATGAGCTTATGAGCGGAAAAATCTAAGAGCGGGGGAGTTTGTGGGCGTTTCGGATTTATTCGTTCGACGTTAGATCTTTGCCCCCTCACCCCAGCCCTCTCCCCCAAGGGGGCGAGGGGGAAAGGGAGCCGATCTCTGTGCTTTTCAAGGCCTGAGTTCGGCTCGGTATTTCAGGTCGGCGTACTTCGCATCAGCAACCCGGTCAGTCCCCTCTCCCCCAGGGGGGCGAGGGGAAAGGGAGCCGATCTCTGTGCTTTTCGAGCCTGAGTTCGACTCGGTATTTCAGGTCGGCGTAACTTTCATGAGCACCTAAATCAGTCCCCTCTCCCTCCGGGAGAGGGTTAGGGTGAGGGGCTCTTCAGTTGCTGATCGCCAAAATACTCGCCTGATACGACCCGACAAACACATCAAAATCCCCCACCTCGTTCTGCTCCAGCTCAGCCTGCGCAGCCAGAGAAGTACGCGCCAGCTCCTCAAACTTCGCCTGCTCATCCGCCGCCAACGGCTCGCTACGGAAAAACTCCGCATGCGCCTGGCTCTGACGCAACGAGAACTGCGCAAAGCTTTCCTTGTGCTCAGCCATCGCCGCCAGCACCTGCGCAGAAGGCGTCAGAGACGGATCGCTGACCTTGGCCAGTTGCGCATCCAGCGCCTTGCTGTGCGCATCGCCGCCATGGCTCTGATCCAGCAACGCCGCCAGCGGGGCGATTTGTTCCAGCAGTTCGGCAGCCCAGGTCTTCATCTCGACAGACTCACCGTCACGCTGCAACTCTAGGCCCGGGCGGCGACCTTCCTTGACCACGCTGAGGAAGTTCGACGTGGCGTTGCCGCACGAGGTATTGGTCAGCAGCGGGCTATCGTTCAGCGCGCAGAACAGCAGGAACGCGTCGAGGAAGCGCGACTCTGTGAGGTCGATGCCCATTGGCAGGAACGGGTTGATGTCCAGACAACGTACTTCAACGTACTGAATGCCACGGGCGACCAGCGCTTGAATCGGCCGTTCGCCGGTATAGGTCACGCGTTTCGGGCGGATGTTGGAGTAGTACTCGTTTTCGATCTGCAGGATGTTGGTGTTGAGCTGCACCCACTCGCCATCCTTGTGTGTGCCGACTTCAACGTACGGTGCGTACGGCGTGGCCACGGCTTTGCGCAGGCTGTCGGTGTAGCTCGCCAGATCGTTGTAGCACGGCGTCAGACCGGCCTGGGCGTTGCTCTGGTAACCGAGGTCGCTCATGCGCAGGCTGGTGGCGTACGGCAGATACAGGGTGTCGGGATCGAGCTGTTCCAGCTGATGCGAACGACCACGCAGGAATCCGGCGTCCAGCGCTGGCGACGCACCGAACAGGTACATCAGCAGCCAGCTGTAGCGGCGGAAATTACGGATCAGCGCGATGTAGGAGAACGACTGAAAGTCGCGATCCGTGCCGACAAAACCTTCGGTTTCACGCAGCAACGGCCAGAGCTTTTCCGGCAGAGAGAAGTTGTAGTGAATCCCGGCAATGCACTGCATGGTCTTGCCGTACCGCAGGGCCAGGCCCTTGCGATAGACGTACTTGAGCTGACCGATGTTGGAGGTGCCGTAATAGGCGATCGGGATATCTTCCTCGGCCGGCAACGGGCACGGCATCGATGGACTCCACAGGTACTCGTTGCCGAGTTTGCTGTAGGCAAAACGGTGGATCTTGTCCAGGCTCGCCAGTGTGTCGGCCGGATCCGGCAGGGCGGGCGTGATGAATTCCAGCAGCGACTCGGAGTAGTCGGTGGTGATCTGTTCGTTGGTCAGCGCGGAACCCAAGGCTTCGGGGTGCGGCGTTTGCGCCAGGCGACCTTCGCTGGTCACGCGCAGGCATTCACGTTCGATACCGTGCAGGCACTGCTCGAGCAGAGAGAGGTTAGCGCGCTCGCCGAGCAGAGCCAGGCGGCGGTTGAGAAGTTCGCTCAATTTGGATTCCTTCACGCGTCAGTCGCCCCAATATGGGGGTGGGCAGGACGGTCTACAAGGGTGAAGTTGAAACTGGCGTTTTCGCCTGGTTTTGTAGCGGCAGGCCATTTGCCGGTCGGTCAGGAACTGCACAATCCCTGTGGGAGCGAGCTTGCTCGCGAAGAGGGTTTATCAGCCAACATTTCGGTTGCCTGACACACCGCCTTCGCGAGCAAGCTCGCTCCCACAAGGTTCGTTGCGCCGAAATTAACTCAAAATGATGACCGGTAGCTACAGGACAGCGAACGTGCCTTGCGCTTTTGCGACCAGTTTGTCGCCCTGCATCACGTCGGCCTCGACCACCAACGTGCGCCGGCCCGGGTGAATCACCCGCGCCGTGCACAGCACCTCGCCGTCGGAAACGGCGCGGATATAGTTGATCTTGCACTCGATGGTCGCGCTCTGCTGATCGAAGCCGTGGGTGCTGGAACAGGCCAGCCCCATGGCGATGTCGACCAGACTGAACAGCGCGCCGCCGTGCAATTTGCCGCCGCGATTGCGCAGTTCCGGTTCCAGCACCAGGGCGACTTGCGCCACCCCGGTTTCCAGGCTGTGCAGGCGGCAGCCCAACAGCTTGAAAAACGCGCTCTCGACGAGCCCGGCCGGAATTTCCATCAGCGTTTCTTCAACTGCTTGGCATTGGCGAACAGCGAGGCCATCGCGTTGTTCACTGGCGCTGCGGTCGCGGTTTCCTTGCGTGGCGCGTTGTTCGAAGGCTGGCGTTGCGCCGAGCCCGGACGCGAGCCACGGGCACCGTCGATTTTCTCGCCCGGGGTGTCGCCCATGCGCATCGACAGGCCAACGCGTTTGCGCGGAATGTCGACTTCCATGACCTTCACTTTCACCACGTCACCGGCCTTCACCGCTTCACGCGGATCCTTGATGAATTTCTCCGACAGCGCCGAGATGTGCACCAGGCCGTCCTGATGCACGCCGATGTCGACGAATGCGCCGAACGCGGTCACGTTGGTCACCACGCCTTCGAGGATCATCCCCAGTTGCAGGTCTTTCAGATCTTCGACGCCTTCCTGGAACTCGGCCGTCTTGAACTCCGGACGCGGGTCGCGGCCCGGTTTTTCCAGTTCCTGGATGATGTCGGTGACGGTTGGCAGACCGAACGTCTCGTCGGTGAATTTTTTCGGATCCAGACGCTTGAGGAACCCGGCATCGCCGATCAGCGAACGGATATCACGGTCGGTTTCAGCGGCAATGCGCTGCACCAGCGGATAGGCTTCCGGGTGCACCGCCGACGAATCCAGCGGATTGTCGCCGTTCATCACGCGCAAGAAACCCGCGGCCTGTTCGAAGGTTTTTTCGCCCAGACGTGCGACTTTCTTCAGCGCTGCACGGGTTTTGAACGCGCCGTGCTCGTCGCGGTGCGCGACGATGTTTTGCGCCAGTGTCGCGTTGAGGCCAGAGATACGGGCCAGCAACGCCACTGAAGCGGTGTTCACATCAACGCCGACGGCGTTCACGCAATCCTCGACCACAGCGTCCAGACCACGCGCCAGTTTCAGCTGTGAAACGTCATGCTGGTACTGGCCGACACCGATGGATTTCGGATCGATTTTCACCAGTTCAGCCAGTGGATCCTGCAGACGGCGGGCGATGGACACCGCGCCACGGATCGACACGTCCAGATCCGGGAATTCCTTGGCTGCCAGTTCCGACGCCGAGTAAACGGATGCGCCGGCTTCGGAGACCATGACCTTGGTCATTTTCATCGCTGGGTATTTTTTGATCAGCTCGATCGCCAGTTTATCGGTCTCGCGGCTGGCGGTGCCGTTGCCGATGGCGATCAGGTCAACCGAATGCTTGGCGCACAGCGCGGCCAGAATGGCGATGGTCTGATCCCACTTGTTGTGCGGCACGTGCGGGTAAACCGTGGCGTGATCAAGCAGTTTGCCAGTCGAGTCGACCACGGCCACTTTGCAACCGGTACGCAGGCCCGGGTCGAGACCCAGAGTCGCACGCGGGCCGGCCGGGGCAGCCAGCAGCAAGTCGTGCAGGTTGTGGGCGAACACGTTGATCGCTTCGGTTTCGGCGCCGTCACGCAACTCGCCGAGCAGGTCGGTTTCCAGGTGCGTGTAGAGCTTGACCTTCCACGTCCAGCGCACCACTTCGCCAAGCCATTTGTCGGCCGGGCGGTTCTGGTTCTGAATGTTGAATTGCTGGCCGATCATGCCTTCGCACGGGTGCATGGTGCCCGGCAGTTCGTCGCCGACCTTCAGCGCGGAGCTGAGGATGCCTTCGTTGCGGCCACGGAAAATCGCCAGCGCGCGGTGCGACGGCATGCTTTTCAGTGGTTCGTCGTGTTCGAAGTAATCGCGGAACTTGGCGCCTTCTTCTTCCTTGCCAGCGATGACGCGGGCACTGATGGTCGCTTCTTGCTTCAAGTAGTTACGCAGTTTTTCCAGCAGGCTGGCGTCTTCGGCGAAACGTTCCATCAGGATGTATTTCGCGCCTTCCAGCGCAGCCTTCACGTCGGCCACGCCTTTTTCGGCATCGACGAAGCGTGCAGCTTCGGTTTCCGGTGTCAGATTCGGGTCGTTGAACAGGCCGTCGGCCAGGTCGCCGAGGCCGGCTTCCAGGGCGATCTGGCCCTTGGTGCGGCGCTTCTGCTTGTACGGCAGGTACAAGTCTTCGAGGCGGGTCTTGGTGTCGGCGAGTTTGATGTCGCGTTCGAGGGCAGGGGTGAGTTTGCCTTGCTCTTCGATGCTGGCGAGGATGCTGATGCGCCGTTCGTCGAGTTCTCGCAGGTAGCGCAGACGTTCTTCCAGATGACGCAACTGGGTGTCATCGAGGCTGCCGGTGACTTCTTTCCGGTAACGGGCGATGAAGGGAACGGTAGAGCCTTCATCGAGTAGCGCGACGGCCGCTTCAACCTGTTGTGGGCGTACGCCGAGTTCCTCGGCAATGCGGCTGTTGATGCTGTCCATAAAACCACCTGACATATTGTGAAATCAGGCTCTCAGGCACGGAAATAAAGGCCCGGAGTCTGGTTGAGCGGCTAGAAAATTGCCGCTGCCTGGGTCAAAAGGCAGCCCATTGACCCGTGAAATCGAACAATTACTGCGCGCGACAGGAAAAAAAGCCTGCTACCTGCGGTAACGATTCAGACGTTGCCTGGCACAAAACGCCGCGCATTATAACCAGCGTTCTGTCATTCGGGGGCGTTGCGGTCTGTAGGCATAAACCCCGGTTTTCTGGCAGTGAAGGAAAAATCTGCTAACAATGCACACGGTGCGTATAACGGCAGCTACGCCATAATGCGCGCCGAGCTAAAAGGAGCATCCAATGAGCAGCACTGCACAAACTGCTGAAGGCGAAAAAATTCTCATCGTTGACGACGATCCGGGCCTTAGCAGCCTGCTGGAACGTTTTTTCGTCAGCAAGGGCTACCGCGCCCGTACCGTACCGAACACCGAACAGATGGATCGTCTGCTGTCGCGTGAAGTTTTCAATCTGGTCGTCCTCGACCTGATGCTGCCCGGCGAAGACGGTCTGACCGCTTGCCGCCGCTTGCGTGGCGCGAACAACCAGATCCCGATCATCATGCTCACCGCCAAAGGCGACGAGCTGAGCCGCATCAAGGGTCTGGAACTGGGTGCCGACGACTATCTGGCCAAGCCGTTCAACCCGGACGAGCTGATGGCCCGGGTCAAAGCCGTCCTGCGTCGTCAGGCCGCACCGGTACCGGGCGCGCCGGGCAGTGAAGACGAAAATGTCACCTTTGGTGATTACGTGTTGTCGCTGGCGACCCGCGAACTGAAACGCGGCGAAGAAGTGCACATGCTCACCACAGGTGAGTTTGCGGTACTCAAGGCCCTGGTGATGAACGCGCGTCAGCCGCTGACCCGCGACAAACTGATGAACCTGGCCCGTGGCCGCGAGTGGGATGCCCTCGAGCGTTCCATCGACGTGCAGATTTCCCGTCTGCGCCGCATGATTGAGCCGGATCCATCGAAGCCGCGCTACATCCAGACCGTCTGGGGCGTGGGCTATGTGTTTGTACCCGATGGTGCCGCCACCAAGTGATCGGTGATTTGTAGGAGCGAGTCTGCAGGTTTTGGTCGAACGGCCATGCCCGCAGACTCGCAATCCGCAATATGCGAGCATTGCTCGCTCCTGCAAGTGTGTAGCGGTTATAGATGAAGACCCCCGTCTGGTTCCCCCAAAGTTTTTTCTCCCGCACCCTCTGGCTGGTGCTCATTGTCGTGCTGTTCTCCAAGGCGCTGACCCTGGTTTATCTGTTGATGAACGAGGACGTGCTGGTGGATCGCCAATACAGCCACGGCGTCGCCCTGACGCTGCGAGCCTATTGGGCCGCCGATGAAGAAAACCGCGCGAAGATCGCTGATGCCGCGACCCTGATCCGGGTGGTCGGCGCCGGTGTGCCGGAAGGCGAGCAGCATTGGCCTTACAGCGAAATCTATCAGCGGCAGATGCAGGCGGAGCTGGGCGCCGACACCGAAGTGCGCTTGCGCATGCACTCGCCGCCGGCGCTGTGGGTGCGCGCGCCGAGTCTCGGTGACGGCTGGCTGAAAGTGCCGCTGTATCCGCATCCTTTGCGCGGCCAGAAAATCTGGAACGTGCTCGGCTGGTTCCTCGCCATCGGCTTGCTGTCGACGGCGTCGGCGTGGATTTTCGTCAGTCAGCTCAATCAGCCGTTGAAACGTTTGGTCTATGCCGCCCGGCAGCTTGGTCAGGGCCGCAGCGTGCGGTTGCCGATCAGCGACACGCCGAGCGAGATGACCGAGGTCTATCGCGCTTTTAACCAGATGGCCGAAGACGTCGAGCAGGCCGGACGCGAGCGTGAGTTGATGTTGGCCGGCGTGTCCCACGATTTGCGCACACCGCTGACGCGGTTACGGCTGTCGCTGGAGTTGATGGGCGATCGCAATGACCTGACCGACGACATGGTGCGCGACATCGAGGACATGGACGCGATCCTCGACCAGTTCCTCGCGTTTATTCGCGATGGTCGAGACGAATCGGTGGAGGAGGTGGATCTGACTGATCTGGTGCGCGAGGTCGCGGCGCCGTACAACCAGAACGAAGAGAAGGTGCGTTTGCGTCTGGAGCCGATCCAGCCGTTTCCACTGCGTCGGGTATCGATGAAGCGTTTGCTCAATAACCTGATCGGCAACGCCTTGAACCATGCCGGCGGCAGCGTGGAAGTCGCGGCTTATGTGTCCGGCGACGTCAGTGCGCCTTATGTGGTGCTGAGCGTGATGGACCGTGGCGCGGGAATTGATCCTTCGGAGCTGGAGGCGATCTTCAACCCGTTTACCCGAGGTGATCGTGCACGGGGCGGGAAGGGCACGGGCTTGGGGTTGGCGATTGTGAAGCGGATTGCTTCGATGCATGGCGGTAATGTTGAATTGCGCAATCGGTCCGGGGGTGGATTGGAAGCGCGGGTGAGGTTGCCTTTGGGATTGATGCTGCCGCGAGATGCTGTGTAGATCAAAAGCCCCTCATCGGAACGCCGCCCGCCCAGCCCTCTCCCGGAGGGAGAGGGAGCTGACCGAGGTGTCTGGGGTCATACGTCGACCTGAAAGACTGGGGCGATTGTGGATTCGGCACAGCAGGATCAGGTCGGCGTATCTCTTCTGCACCCCCCAATCAGTCCCCTCTCCCTTTGGGAGAGGGTTAGGGTGAGGGGCTCTTGCTCTTCGCTCTAGCCCTTGCCTTTGGTGCGAGTCATATTCGGCCCGCCATTCTTCTCAAGATGCTCAATGATGATCCCCGCCACATTCTTCCCCGTGGTGGTCTCAATCCCCTCCAGCCCCGGCGACGAGTTTACTTCCATCACCAACGGCCCATGATTGGAACGCAGAATATCCACACCCGCTACCGCGAGGCCCATAACCTTCGCCGCGCGCAACGCGGTCATGCGTTCCTCCGGGGTGATCTTGATCAGGCTGGCGCTGCCGCCGCGATGCAGGTTGGAACGGAATTCACCCGGCTTGGCCTGGCGCTTCATTGCCGCGATGACTTTGTCACCGACCACGAAGCAGCGAATATCCGCACCGCCCGCTTCCTTGATGTATTCCTGAACCATGATGTTCTGCTTCAGGCCCATGAACGCCTCGATCACCGACTCTGCCGCCGTGGCGGTTTCGCACAGCACCACACCGATACCTTGAGTGCCTTCCAGTACCTTGATCACCAGCGGCGCGCCGTTGACCATGTCGATCAGATCGGGAATGTCATCCGGCGAATGCGCAAACCCGGTCACCGGCAGACCGATGCCGCGCCGCGACAACAGTTGCAGCGAACGCAACTTGTCGCGCGAGCGGGCAATGGCCACCGATTCATTGAGCGGGAACACCCCCATCATTTCGAACTGACGCAACACCGCGCAACCATAAAACGTCACCGACGCGCCGATACGCGGAATCACCGCATCGAAGCCTTCCAGCGGTTTGCCGCGATAGTGGATCTGCGGCTTGTGGCTGGCGATGTTCATGTAGGCGCGCAAGGTGTCGATCACTACCATTTCATGCCCGCGCTCGGTTCCGGCTTCGACCAGACGGCGGGTGGAATACAGACGCGGGTTCCGCGACAGCACAGCGATCTTCATGCAACACCTGTGGAGGAGGTAGATACCGGGAACACCGGCTTGTCTTGTACATATTTGATACCCGGATTGACCACCAACTGGCCATCGATCAGGGCTTTGGAACCGAGCAGCAGGCGGTAGCGCATCGACTTGCGGCAGGCGAGGGTGAACTCGACCGGCCAGACCCGATCACCGAGGGCCAGGGTGGTGCTGATCACATAGCGCACCTGCGCATGGCCGTTGGAGCTTTTAATGGTTTTGCGCGTCACCAGCGGTGCTTCACAACGCCGATGACGCAACTGCACCACCGTGCCCAGGTGCGCGGTAAAGCGCACCCACTTCTCGCCGTCGCGTTCGAACGGCTCGATGTCGGTGGCGTGCAGACTGGAGGTGCTGGCACCGGTGTCGATCTTCGCCCGCAGGCCGGCGACTCCCAAATCCGGAAGCGCCACCCACTCGCGCAGACCGACAACGGTCAAATGGTCAAATGTCTTCAATAGAAAAAACCAACGATTAACGCGTCCAGGCCTCAGGTGAAACCTGGGCCAACGCTTTGAATGCAGGTTTGGCGAACCAGAAGCCCTGCATCAGAAATATTCCACAGTCCGCCAGGAAATCCCGTTCTCCGGCGCTTTCAATGCCTTCGGCAATGACTGTAACGTCCAACTCCGCACAGATTGTGACAATCCCCCGGACGATCGCCTGACGAACACGGTCTTGATCGACATCGCGGATCAGCGCCATGTCGAGTTTGATCAGGTCCGGTTGGAAATCAGCCAGCAGATTGAGCCCCGAATAACCGGCACCGAAATCGTCGATGGCGGTCTTGAAGCCGAATTCGCGGTATTCACGCAGAATATTGGTCAAATGGCGATAGTTATCTACGTGCTCGCTTTCCAGGGTTTCGAAAATCAGCCGGTCGATAGGAAAACGGTGTTTTTTTGCCGCCTCGAGCGTACTGCGAATACACAGCTCTGGACGATAGACCGCGTTGGGCATGAAGTTGATCGACAAGTGTGTCTGCATATTTAGATTGGCCGCGCCTTCGATGGCGCGCGTCCGGCAGAGCTGGTCGAAACGGTAGCGGTTGTCTTCTGTAACCTGATCCAACACCGTGAAGGCACCTTCACCGGCCACACCTCGAACCAGCGCTTCGTGGGCGAAAACCGACTGGTCGCGCAGATCGACGATGGGTTGGTAGGCGAAAGAAAAGTCGAAGCCCAGCGGTTCGCTTTGCTGGCAGCCCTGGCAACCGTTCTTGGGCGAGATTAATGAAGATGGAAATTTAGTCACTCGATCACTCCATGCCGATGCACCGGCCAAGATCACAGTCTATCTGGAGGGCCGAGTTCTTGCGCCCGACAGAAACGGTAGTACAGTTCCGACTACTGGCTGAACGAGGAATTCACATGGCGCAAAAACAGGAAGAGGACGACAAGGTTCGTCTCGACAAGTGGCTGTGGGCTGCGCGGTTTTACAAAACCCGTGCCTTGGCCAAAGCGGCGATTGAAAGTGGCAAGGTGCATTGTCGCGGTGAACGCTGCAAGCCTGGCAAAGAGCCGCGCATTGGCGATGAGTTCGAGATTCGTACCGGGTTTGAAGTCCGCACGGTGAAGGTCGAGGCGTTGTCGATTGTGCGACGCGGCGCACCGGAGGCGCAGACGTTGTACGCGGAGACCGAGGCGAGTATTGCCAAGCGTGAAGCGGCTGCGGCGATGCGCAAGGCGGGGGCGCTGGGCGTGAGCACTGATGGCAAACCGAGCAAGAAGCAGCGGCGGGACTTGTTCAAGTTTCGTGGCGGCAGTAACGACGAATAATCGCGTTGTTGGTGCTGGCCTCGCTCCCACAGGAGATTGCATTCTAATGTGGGAGCGAGCCTGCTCGCGAATCGAGGGCGCAGCCCTCGCCGAAGACAGTTCGGTATCAGGCGCTACGCACCACACTCATCCGCGCAACCAGCGGCAACTTGCCCAGTAACGCAAAGATCGGCGCCGTTACCTTCAGCCAGAAGTTCGAGGCGTGATACGCAAACGGCGTGTAGTAACCCCAACCCAACGCCCACACCGCCAGCAACACACCACCGATGTAATCATCCTGACCCCAATGCGCACCGGCCACCAGGCGCGGCAGCATAAACAACAGCGCCAGGCCCCAGATCGTCACAAACTGGCCGACCGTGCGGCTGAACACACCCATGAACAATGCCCAGATCAGCAACACCGAAGCATGGTCACCCGGGAAACTCTGGCCCGAGCGATCCTTCAGCTCCCAGGTTTTTTCCAGATGCGGGAAGTAATCGCTGATATGCACCGCACCTTCCAGCACCATCGACGGGCTACTGTGTTGCCAGCCCATGTGGTCGGCGAACTTGGAAAACAGCGCGCGGATCACCACCATCAACAGCAGGATCGAAAAAAAACCGAAGAATGCACGACGCACATCAATGGCCTTGAACACCCAGTCGCCCTTGATCAGCAGCGTCAACAGAATCAGGCCGACGACGATGTCGAACGGTCGCAGACTTGCAATTGCCCAGATGTGGAGCCATATCGGGTTGCTGGCCAGCGGTGCATTGAGTGAGCGGAACAGCCACTCGTCGAAAATCACACACAGCGAGTTGCCCGTAGGCCATAACCAGAAAGCCAGTAGCGCCAACGGCACTACGTTGCACAGAACCAGCCGGCCGAGGTTCCACCTTGATTGGAACAAACCCGGATTGTTCATAAAATGCCTCCCA
The DNA here is from genome assembly GCF_000783395.1 of Pseudomonas chlororaphis. Classification (GTDB taxonomy): domain Bacteria; phylum Pseudomonadota; class Gammaproteobacteria; order Pseudomonadales; family Pseudomonadaceae; genus Aquipseudomonas; species Aquipseudomonas chlororaphis_H. The sequence continues at coordinate 70,837 of NZ_JSFK01000003.1, forward strand.
TGGCAGAGCAGTTGGCACCAAAAAGGGTGCCAAGAAGCGCAAATTTTCACGTCTTGTAACCATTTTGTCACCACATTCAGATACCCAAAATTATGACCGACCTAGCGGATACCGATTTCACCCAACGTTTCATCTTCGATGACAGTGACACCCGCGGCGAATTGGTGGCGCTTGAGCGCAGCTACGCCGAAGTCCTTGCCAAGCACCCGTACCCGGAGCCGGTCGCGCAACTGCTCGGCGAATTGATGGCGGCAGCCTCGTTGCTGGTGGGCACCCTGAAGTTCGATGGTTTGCTGATTCTGCAGGCACGTTCCGAAGGGCCGATCCCGATGCTGATGATCGAGTGCTCCAGCGAGCGTGAAATCCGTGGCCTGGCGCGTTACGACGCCGAGCAGATCGCGGCGGACGCGACTCTCGCCGACCTGATGCCGAATGGCGTTCTCGCCCTGACTGTCGACCCGACTGTCGGCCAGCGTTATCAGGGCATCGTCGACCTCGACGGCGAAACCCTGTCTGACTGCTTCACCAACTATTTCGTCATGTCGCAACAGGTCGGCACGCGTTTCAAGCTGTTCGCCGACGGCCGTCGCGCCCGTGGTCTGCTGTTGCAGCAACTGCCGGCCGATCGCCTGAAAGACGAAGAAGATCGCGCCGCCAGCTGGCAGCACATCACTGCGCTGGCCAGCACCCTGAGCGCCGATGAGTTGTTGAGCCTGGACAACGAAACCGTGTTGCATCGCCTCTACCATGAAGAGCAGGTTCGCCTGTTCGATGTGCAGAACCTGCGCTTCCGTTGCAGCTGCTCGCGGGAACGCTCGGGTAATGCGCTGGTCAGTCTGGGTCTGGAAGATGCACAGGCCTTGGTCGCCGAACAGGGTGGCACCGTCGAGATCGATTGCCAGTTCTGCAACGAGCGCTACCTGTTCGATGCGGCCGATATTGCTCAATTGTTCGCTGGCGCAGGCGTCGACACGCCGTCAGATACCCGGCACTAAAACGGTTCAGCGCAGGTAAATTCACTGCGTAACGACGGAATATCGCCGTTACGACGGGAGGACCCTACTCTTTTTGGGCTTTTCTGGCATAATCCGGCCCACTTTTTTCGCGGTAGTAGTGCACGACTTTCTACTACAAAACGTTTGGAGCACACTCGGCCACTGGCCGACGGGGAACCTCATGACGCAAGCCAATAACGCCGTGTACACCGATCTGAGTGTTGATGATCTGGTAAAAGAAGCCCTGAACCGCGGTGAGGGCGAGCTTGCCGATACCGGCGCTCTGGTTGTTCGTACTGGTCACCGCACCGGTCGTTCGCCTGTTGACCGTTTCATCGTTGAAGAGCCTTCCACCCAGGCCGCCATCGCCTGGGGCCCGATCAACCGCAAGTTCCCGGCCGACAAGTTCGATGCGCTGTGGGCTCGCGTAGAAGCATTCAACAACGCGCAAGAGCACTTTGTGTCCCACGTGCATGTAGGCGCGGCGGAAGATCACTACCTGGCCGTGAAAATGACCACCCAGACTGCCTGGCAGAATCTGTTCGGTCGTTGCCTGTTCATCAACCCGGCCCAGTACAACCCGGCCGGTCGTGAAGAGTGGCAAGTGCTCAACGTCGCCAACTTCGAGTGCGTGCCTGAGCGTGACGGCACCAACTCCGACGGTTGCGTGATCCTCAACTTCGCACAGAAGAAAGTGCTGATCGCTGGCATGCGTTACGCCGGTGAGATGAAGAAAGCCATGTTCTCCGTGCAGAACTTCCTGCTGCCGGCCGCTGACGTGCTGCCAATGCACTGCGCTGCCAACATCGGCGAAGAAGGCGACGTGACCCTGTTCTTCGGTCTGTCGGGCACCGGTAAAACCACCCTGTCGGCCGATGAAAGCCGTTACCTGATCGGTGACGACGAACACGGCTGGGGCGAAGGCGTGGTGTTCAACATCGAAGGCGGTTGCTATGCCAAGTGCATCGACCTCTCCGAGAAGAACGAGCCGGTGATCTGGAAAGCCATCAAGCACGGCGCTGTGCTGGAAAACGTCGTGATCGACGACGCCAAGCACGCCGACTATGCCGATGTCAGCCTGACCCAGAACAGCCGCGCCGCGTACCCGCTGGAGCACGTTGCCAAGCGTTCCGAGCACAACCTCGGTGGCGAGCCAAACGCGGTGATCTTCCTGACCTGCGACCTGACCGGCGTACTGCCGCCAGTGTCGATCCTCAACGAAGAACAAGCGGCCTACCACTTCCTGTCCGGCTACACCGCTTTGGTGGGCTCGACTGAAATGGGTTCGGGCAGCGGCATCAAGTCGACTTTCTCCACCTGCTTCGGCGCACCGTTCTTCCCGCGCCCGGCTGGCGAGTACGCTGAGCTGCTGATCAAGCGCATCCGTGGTTTCGGCTCCAAGGTCTACCTGGTCAACACCGGCTGGACCGGCGGCGGCTACGGCGTCGGCAAACGCTTCAACATCCCGACCACCCGCGCGGTGATCGCGGCGATCCAGAGCGGCGCGCTGATCGGTGCAGCCACCGAACACCTCGACACCATCAACCTCGACGTGCCACTGGCCGTACCGGGCGTTGAAACCAACCTGCTCAACCCACGCAACACCTGGGCTGACAAGGCTGCGTACGACGAGGCTGCGAAAGCACTGGCCGGTCTGTTCATCGAGAACTTCAAGAAGTTCGAAGTGAGCGACGCGATCAAGGCTGCAGGGCCGAAGTTGTAAGATTGGTTTGTAGCGAATGAAAAAGCCGCCTTTTGAGGCGGCTTTTTTGTGGGTAACTGATCCTGAGCCAAAGGCTGACTGCCATTATTCCCGCAGAATGCTGCTCAATCAGCCAACGCATTCAGTACATGAACTGGATCATTATGGATGGCCTTGAGTAATGCTTTAGCTGGCCCGGTTGGTACCCGACGACCTTGCTCCCAATTACGCAAAGTTCCGAGTTGGACATCGATTAACGCCGCGAACTTTGCTTGTGTCATTCCGGTGGCTTTACGAATTTCTTTGACCTGTAATGCATCAACATAAAATTCGCGGGAGGGTTTTCTTTCACCCCGCAGAATTTCATCCATCTCCTGCACGCTCTCCATCAGCTCATCAAAAAACTTGCTCATGGTTGTCTCCAGTTTCCGATCATGGCTTTCAAAGCTTTCCGTTCATCATGGGTCAGATCGTGTTGTTCATTTTTTGGGTAAATCATCAACAAAGCGATCTGGGACGCCGAGACAAAGTGGTAGTAGATCACCCGGGCGCCACCGCGTTTGCCGTGACCCTTGGAGGCTACTCGAGCTTTACGAACCCCCCCTGCCCCTTCGATTACATCGCCGATAGACAGGTTCACAACTAGCTGCTTTTGAAAGGCTGCATAGGTGTCGTCGTCCAGAAACTCGATTACTCGGCGGGTGAAGACTGAAGTCTCAATAAAAATCATCGTCAATGTACGCCAGTGACTTACTTCGAGGCAACGCTGAAGTGTTTGAAAAGGATGACTGGTTTCTGATCGCTCTCACTTAAGAATGAGAGCGATCTGTCCACGCAGCCTTAGGCCGGAGCTTTCCAATTGAGCATTCGCTGCTGCGCAACCTGCAGCAGGTCACAGCCATCCTGCGTCAGCAGATAGAGGGCGTGGGTGATGTGGGGGATGTCTTCGACGTCGGCTTGTCTGAAGTTGAGGCAGTAAAGGGTGCGTAGAAGGTCGCTTGAAGCGCGCAGGCGCTGGACGGCGCATTCGAGGATGTCTTGTGGGTTGGCCGTTGTGTCGATGATCAGGGGCTTGGTGTCGGTGAGGTTTGATTCGAGTGGGCGGTAGCGATCGGTGGTGAATTGATTCCATGTTTTCATTTTTTGATCCTCATATGCTTCAGGTGAAGCCACCACATCGTGACCAAGCGACAGGAGGCGACTGTGTTCGGGTTGGTCAACCGGTGAGGATCGTGCACATACCCGGCACACCCGAAGGTGTCCCAAACACAGTCACCATAAGCTGCAGGCAAATGAGTGCAGGCAGCATACAGCGCATGCGTATACACGATCCAATCGGGTGACCAAGCCCGAGCCGCTGATTTGGCAGCGACAGTCACGACTATAGAGACGAGCTACACGACGGCGATAGAAGACAAGGAGTCTGTCCTTGTAGGAACAGGACGTAGATTCAATAGGTCATTGCTGACAATCCTTCAGACGTCTTAAACGAGCGCGTTTATCTGCCATCAGTTTCCTGCTTACTTCATCGGAAATGCTTGGCCGAGGATCATCAATGCTGGCTTGGACCTGCCTGATGAACCATGCCTCGTAGGTTTCCTCGTCGCTAGCCTGCTCCGATTCATCGCTCGTACTGTTCATCGTTCTATTTCCTTCTTGGTTAAAAACCTATCGGTCGCCGCTCCGTTTCAACCAATAACCCGATACGCCGCCGCATCCAGCACACTGGTCGTCAGCCCCGTCGCAGGGGTATAAATCGAACCCTTCACCGCCGAGAACGGCACTCCTTTGCTGCCGAGCGAAACATAGCGCTCACCTTTATCCAGTTCGGTGAAGTAGGTGTAGGAAATGCTGTGCATCTGCTTGTAGCGCGCTTCGTCGGCGACGATGGCGCCCGTCAGGCGCAGCAGATCTGTTTCGCTCAGGTTCAGGGTTTTGTTCAGTTGTACGCCCCAGCGCTTGAGGCAGGTTTCGGCGAGGTGGCGGACGATGCGGCCAGGTTCGACCAGCGTTTTCAGGTCTCCGCTGCTGGTGGGTACGCCGCCGGCGGCGGTGGCGTTACCGGCCATGGTCGCGTGGCGGCCGGCCATCGGGTAGACGCAGGTTTTAGTGCCGGTGACGGTTTGTGGAATGACGCAGCTGAACCCTTTGGAGCGTTCATCGCGGGCATAGAAGGCGACATATTCTTTGACGTTGGCGCCGAGTTTGACGCGTTGATCCTGGAAGTTGCCGATTCCCGGGACTGGATCAAGGGCGAATATATTAACCGGGATATTGTTAAGTTGAGGATCATTTAACATCGCATTGGCCAGCATATGGCAACTTATTCCACCTCGACTCCAGCCCACCAGATTGACCTGGGTGGGAATAACGCCGTCCTTGCGAAACGTTTTGATGATCTGCTCCTGTAACTTCTGCTGGGTCACACTACGATCACCGTAGTTATATTTGCGCCAGAACCACGAACCTTCGACCTTCACATCCTCAATAGGAATCCCGGCGGCTTTAAGGCGGTTGTATTCGGCCTCGGTAAGTTGCTCTCGCTGCCAGTCGCATTTGCCCTTGATGACATTGACGGCATGCGCCACGTTTTCTTCCCAGCCTTTGCCGAACAGCGTGCCGGTGAGGCCGTACTCCTTGGTCTTGGTGAACAGGTCATCGGCTTGCAGGTTGCCGCTGCCGGGGCCGTCGACGACGATCCATTCGGCGAACTCACGGCCGGTATGGTTGGCAGCCAGTGTTGAAACCAGTTCGCCATCCCAGAAGTTCTCATGGGCGGTATCAAACTTGTTGGAGCCAGTGCCGCAAAAAAATATAGTTAGAACGGTCATGGTGTTGCTCTCGTTTAGTTGTAAGAGCGAACAAGTTAGTGTCAGTTGCGTGTATAAATAAAGCGTGGTGGTGTTTCCGCATTTGTAATGCGGCTTAGTTGTATGTTGTTTGCGGTGGTTTCTGTTTGGCAACTTCAAGCAAGTCACAACCATCCTGCACCAACAAATAAAGTGCATTGACGATGTTGGGAATATCTTTGACGTCAGCCTGTTTGAAACATAAGCAATAAAGCGTTTCCAGCAAATCACCGGCGGCGCGCAGGCGCTGATCGGCGGCATTGATCAGGTCAGTCTGGCTGGAGTGGCTGTCGATAAGCAGTACCGGCTTTTCGCTGTAGCAAGTCTTGAGGGGGCGATAGCGATTGATCATGGTGAGGCGTGTCCTGTTCGAAGGCGCTAGGGCGGGCCGGCTGAGTGTTTGCAGCCGCGCCGGCCACTATAGAAGGGCGTTTCGCGGTGGGACAAGACAGCCGCAATGGACAGTATTCGTAGGGGTTTTTCCGTGTTTTGAGGAAATGCCCTACGTGTTTTCGCAGTTTTTTCAGGCCAAAACCCTTAGGCGTAATAATTCCTACGTGATTGTCAGGCGATTCGCGGTAAACCGCTGTATCGTGCGCGCCAGAATCTGTAGGGCGTTTCCAAACGTCTGACACGCGCTTAAAGGGAATTAGGTATGCACTGGCTACGAATGGCCGCGATTTTATTGCTCGGGCTGGGCACTTGCCGTTTGGCGATGGCCTCGGACGTTGGCAATGCGTGGGTGCTGGATCGTCTCGATCGCACTGATTGGCCGGAAGCACTCATCAGCCAGGCGAGCATGGACACGGCGTCGCGCGGTGAAGTGTTGATGTTCGCCAAGGCTCTGTTGGCCAGCGAAGCACTGGATGAGGAAGGGCTGGAGCAGCGACTCGGTGTACCGCACGTGCAACTGAAGTCGGTTCGCCATGTGCGTGATGGTCTCTGGGATGGCTTGTTGAGCACCTATCGCAACGCCAGTCAGAACTGTGATGAACAGCCGTTCTGCCCGCGCGTGCGCAGTGTCGCTGATCTGCGTCAGTTGGCGGCAGCGTTCACTGGCGACATCAGCCCGGCCCATGCGCTGTGGGCGAGCAAGAGCCAAGGCGTGCATGAGCAAATGCTGAATGAGCAGTTGCGGGTGGCGGTGTTGCGTCCCTGAACTTCAGGATTTTGCGTTGTTCTGACCGGCCTCTTCGCGAGCAGGCTCGCTCCCACAGGGACCGTGGCGTTCAAGTAATCGCTGTATCATTCCGAATCGATTTGGCCCCGACCTTTTCTCGACTCGCTGCGATCGCCCGCTAGGCTGTTGGCATGGCAGCAGTCAATGGAGTGACAGCGAATGCACAACACCCTGGAACAGGTTTTTGGTTTTCCACAGTTTCGACCCGGTCAAGAAACCGCGATCAGTGCGGTACTGGCCGGGCGCTCGGCGGCGGCGATTTTCCCCACCGGTTCCGGCAAGTCGATTTGTTATCAATTGCCGGCGCTGATGCTGCCACACCTGACGTTGGTGGTGTCGCCATTATTGGCGCTGATGCAGGATCAACTGGCCTTTCTGCAGCGTCACGGGATCTCGGCCGGCAGCATCGATTCGGCGCAGAGTCGCGATGATGCCAATGACGTGATGGCTCGCGCCCGTTCGGGTGAATTGAAAATTTTGATGATCTCGGTGGAGCGCTTGAAGAACGAGCGCTTCCGCAACTTTCTGCAGCAGGTGCCGATCTCGCTGCTGGTGGTGGACGAGGCGCATTGCATCTCGGAATGGGGCCACAATTTCCGCCCCGACTACCTGAAGCTGCCGGACTACCAGCGCCAGTTCAGCATCCCGCAAACTTTGCTGCTGACAGCCACCGCAACGCCGAAAGTCATCGCCGACATGCAGGCCAAATTCGCTATCGCCGCTGACGATGTGGTGACCACCGGCTTCTATCGGCCCAACCTCAATCTGCTGGTCGAACCGGTACGTGGCCAGGACAAGCGCCGGCGTCTGGTGGAATGGATGACCGAGCGTGCGGGGCAACCGAGCATCGTCTACGTGACCTTGCAGAAAACCGCCGAACATATCGCCGAACACCTTGAGCGCAACGGCATTCAGGCCGAGGCGTATCACGCCGGTTTAGCCCACGACAAACGCGAAGCGATCCAGAAACGTTTCATGGCCGGGCAGTCCAATTGCATCGTCGCGACCATCGCTTTCGGCATGGGCATCGACAAAAGTGACATCCGCAATGTCGTGCACTTTGACCTGCCGAAATCCATCGAAAACTACAGTCAGGAAATCGGCCGTGCCGGGCGTGACGGGCAGCCGTCGGACTGCCTGGTATTGGCCAATCGCGACAGCCTCAACGTGCTGGAAAACTTCGTCTACGGCGATACGCCGGAGCGTGACGGCATTCGCTACGTGCTTGACGAGTTGAAAGCTTCGGTGCCGGAAGGGCAGTGGGAGTTTCTGCTCGGGCCCCTGGCGGATCAGAGCAACATTCGCGCACTGCCGTTGAAGACCTTGCTGGTACAGCTGGAACTGCGCGGTTTGATCGCGCCGCGCTACGCCTACTACGCCGAATACCGTTTCAAATACCTGCTGGAACCGGAAGCGCTGCTTGAGCGTTTTGAAGGTGAGCGCAGGGATTTCGTCGCTGCAATTATTCAGACCTCGGCTCGCGCACGTACTTGGGCCACGGTGAACTTCGAGGCGATGTACTCGCAGTATTCCGCTGAGCGCAATCGTGTGGTGAAGGCGCTGGATTATTTTCAGGAAAAGGGCTGGGTCGAGCTGGAAAGCAAGCAGATGACCGAAGTCTACAGCCTGCTGAATAGTGACTTTGACAGCGATGCCCTGAGCGCTGAGCTGCATGACTATTTCACCCGACACGAGCAGGCCGAAGTGGCGCGCATCCACGCGATGCTTGAAGTGTTCGCCAGCGAGCGCTGCCTGGGCTATCGCCTGGCCGAGTATTTCGGGGATCGCAATGCACCTCAGCAGTGTGGGCATTGTTCGGTGTGTCACGGGCAGGTTGCGCGGTTGCCGGCACCACCGGAGTTGCCAGCGCTTGTGGATAAAAACTTTGCGGCGCTGTGCGGTGATTTTATCCACAGGCATGAGCAGCACACCGGTGTTATCCCGACGGCGGAGCGGCTGACGCGGTTCTTGTGCGGCATCAGCGTGCCGTTGTTCACCAAGCTCAAGGCGCGGGGGATTCCCGGGTTTGCTGCGTTGGAAGAGTATCCCTACGGCGAAGTCCGGAACTGGGCTGATGATCATTTGCTCGGTTAAATATAAATCCTGTGGGAATCAGGGCATCTGTATCCATCCGCTGAATGTCGATCATCACGGTAATAAACTTCAAAAACCGTCGTTGGCTGACTATGGTGAGACCAGTCTTTGGATCGCCAACAAGAGAACAACATGAGCCAGACATCCTTCGATATTCAGCAGGCCGCGGTGATTGGCGCGGGCACCATGGGCCGGGGCATTGTCATGTGCCTGGCCAATGCCGGTGTGAGTGTGCAGTGGGTGGATAACAATCCACAGATGCTTGAACAGGCACTCGCCACCGTGGCAGAGACTTATGCACACAACGTGCGTCAGGGCCGGATTGATCAGGCCGAGGCGGATGCGCGTATCGCACGGGTCAGTGCGGCGGCGGATTACGCGGCGATTCGCAATGTCGATCTGGTGATCGAGGCGGTGTATGAGAATCTTGAGCTGAAGCAGAAGATTTTTCGTGAGCTGGATGGTTTGCTCAAGCCTGAGGCACTGTTGGCGAGCAATACCTCGGCGCTGGATATTGATGCGATTGCCGCGGCGACCCGGCGCCCGGAGCAAGTGCTGGGTCTGCATTTCTTCAGCCCGGCGCACATCATGAAATTGCTGGAAATCGTTCGCGGTGCGCAGACTTCCGCGGCGGTGCTGGAAGCGGCGCTGGCGCTGGGCAAACGCATGGGCAAGGTCAGTGTGGTGTCGGGCAACTGCCACGGCTTTATCGGCAATCGCATGTTGCATCCGTATGTCCTGGAGGCGCGCAAGATGCTGCTCGAAGGCGCTTATCCACAGCAGGTCGACGCGGCACTGCAAGGTTTCGGTTTTGCCATGGGGCCGTTTCGCATGTACGACGTGGTCGGCATCGATCTGGAGTGGCGTGCGCGCGAATTGGCCGGCAAGGGCCAGGATGCGCCAGAGGTTCAGGTGGACAACCGCTTGTGCGAGATGGGCCGGTTTGGCCAGAAGTCCGGCAATGGCTATTACCATTACGAGCCGGGCAGTCGTCAGGCCGAGCACGATCCTGAGGTCGATGCGCTGGTATTGCAGGTCAGCGAAGGGTTGGGCTTCCAGCGCCGCGAGATCGGCCCTGAGGAGATTCTGGAGCGTTGTCTGCTGGCATTGGTTAACGAAGGCGCGAAGATTTTGCAGGAGGGCATTGCCGAGTCGGCGCACGATATCGATCTGGTGTATCTGAACGGCTATGGCTTCCCGGCGGACAAGGGTGGGCCGATGGCCTGGGCGGATCAGCAAGGGCTGGTGGATATTCATCAGCGTTTACTGGCGCTGGAGACGCGGCAGGGCGATCAGTGGAAACCGGCGCGGTTGATTGGAGAGTTGGCGGCGCAGGGTAGGCGGTTTGCTCAGGATTAGTGTTGAAGTCAAAATCTTACCCCCTCACCCCAGCCCTCCCGAAACGTCGGACCGCCCCCAAGAGGGCGAGGGGGAAAGGGAGCCGATCTCTGTGCCTTTCGCGTTCGGCTCGGCAGTTCAGGTCGGCGTAATTCGAGAGAACACCTCGGTCAGTCCCCTCTACCTCTGGGAGAGGGCTAGGGTGAGGGCAAGCGGCCCCACTGAAAACACAAGAGAATCAGCTCAACCATGTCCACCCCTCAGCGCACCGACTACCCGCACTTCCAGCCTATCACCACACGCTGGCACGACAATGACGCCTACGGTCACGTCAACAACGTCACCTATTACAGCTTCTTCGACACGGCGGTGAACACCTACCTGATCCAGGTCGGTGGTCTGGATATCCATGACGGTGAGGTGGTGGGATTCGTGGTCAGTTCGGCGTGTGATTATTTTGCCTCGATCGCCTTCCCGGATCTGATCGAGATCGGTCTGCGGGTCGGCAAGTTGGGCAACAGTTCAGTGCAATACGAACTGGCAGTGTTCAAGGTCGGCGAGAGCGAGGCCTGCGCGGCCGGGCGCTTCGTTCACGTATTCGTCGATCGGGCGAGCAATCAGCCGGTGTCGATTCCCGTCAAGCTGCGGCAGGCACTGGAATACCTTGTGGTTTAAAAAAGGCAAAAAAATCGCAGCCCGAGGGCTGCGATTTTTGTTCAAGCATTCGCCTTAACGGTGGCGATAGTACTTGTGATGCTTGCGGTGGCCGTAGGCATGACCGCGACCACGGTGGTCGTCGCGATAGTAGCGACGATCATCATGGCGACGGTCGTAACGACGATCGTCGTCATCGCTCTTGTTGCCCATGTAGTTACCCAGCGCGCCACCGGCGCCGCCACCTGCTGCGGAGCCGATCAGGCTGCCGGTGGTGCCGCCCATGCTGCGACCAACCACGTTACCGCCTGCCGCGCCCAGCGCACCACCAATGGCGGCTTCGCCACGGCTGCGTTTGTCGGCGCCGACCGCACTACCACCCGCGCCGCCCAGGGCTGCGCCAATGGTGGAACCTGTATTGCCGCCTAACGACTGACCGACGACCGAGCCAAGAACCCCGCCCAATGCGCCGCCCACACCTGCTTCGGTGGTGCCGCCAGCAGACGCAAAGCCACTGACCAGGCCAAGGGACAACAAGAGAATCGAGGAGAACTTCATATAGGAGCCTCAAAGGGATGACGGCGCCGATCCTGAGGCTCTGGAATGGGAGTGACAATCGAAATCCGACGAATAACACGACTTGTATACAATTTTGCAAGTTACTGTTTTTTCACCGGAACTTAACCGTTTTTCGCCGGTCTTTAGCTACTTCGGACAGGCCGCTTTTGTGAAAAAGCGGCCTTTTTTGTGGGCGGTTGAAAAGCAGAAGCGAAAAGATCGCAGCCTTCGGCAGCTCCTACAGGAACCGGTGTAGGAGCTGCCGAAGGCTGCGATCTTTTGATTTTGAATTAAGCAGATTTGGCCATGATCAACCCAGTCTCACTCGCCGCTTCCAACCGAATCGCAATGAACTTCGACGTCGGCGTATGACTGCCATCCCCAGTGCTTTCCAGCGGCACCAGTGGGTTCACTTCCGGGTAATACGCTGCCGCTTGCCCGGCCGGAATATCAAACGCCAGCAAGGTGAAGCCCTTCACCCGGCGCTCACGGCCATCATCCCACAGCGAAACGATGTCGGCCTTCTGCCCCGGCCGGAAGCCCAGACGAATGATGTCGGCCTCATTGGCGAACAGCACATCACGCTGTCCCTTGACCCCGCGATAACGGTCGTCGAGACCATAAATCGTGGTGTTGTACTGATCGTGGGAGCGCATCGATTGCAGGATCAGATCCGGCAATTGGCCGGTGGCGCGGGTGCGTTCGTGCACCAGATCTTTGGGCAGCATGTTCGCGCGGAAGTTGGCCCGGCCCGACGGCGTGTTCCACTTGCGCGCGCCAGCGCTGTTGCCGAGATAGAAGCCACCCGGGTTTTTGATCTTTTCGTTGAAGTCTTTGAAGTTGGGAATGGTGTCGGCGATCAGTTCGCGAATGCGCCCGTAATCGGCCACCAGCCAGTTCCAGTCCACCGGTTTGCTGCCCAGCGTGGCGGCAGCGATACCGGCAATGATCGACGGCTCGGAGCGCATCTGGTTCGACAGCGGCTGCAATTGACCGTTGGAGGCGTGCACCATGCTGAACGAGTCTTCCACGGTGACCGCTTGCGGGCCTTCGGTCTGAATGTCGATGTCGGTCCGACCCAGGCACGGCAGGATCAACGCGTCCTTACCGTGGGCCAGGTGGCTGCGGTTGAGCTTGGTGCTGATCTGCACGGTCAGGTCGCAATTGCTCAGGGCTTCGAAAGTGCGTGGGCTGTCCGGCGTTGCCTGGGCGAAGTTGCCGCCCAGACCGATAAAGACCTTGGCGCGACCCTCGGCCATCGCATGGATCGCCTCGACCACGTTGTGACCGTTATGACGCGGTACCTTGAACTGGAAGCGGCGTTCCAGCGAATCGAGGAACGCCACCGGCGGACGCTCGTTGATGCCCATCGTGCGGTCGCCCTGCACGTTACTGTGACCGCGCACCGGACACAGGCCGGCGCCCGGTTTGCCGATGTTGCCGCGCAGCAGCATCAGGTTGGCGATTTCCTGGATGGTCGGCACTGAATGGCGATGCTGGGTGATGCCCATCGCCCAGCACATGATCACGTTTTTGCCTTTGGCGTACATGCGCGCGGCTTGTTCGATCTCGACCAGGGTCAGGCCGGATTGCTCGACGATCTGTTCCCACGGCGTGTCATCGACCACACCGAGATATTCCAGCACGTTGGCGCTGTGGGCGTTGAGGAAGTCATGGTCGAACACCGCCGGCGTGCCAGCTTTCTGCGCATCGCGTTCCCACTGCAGAAGGAACTTGGCCATGCCGCGCAGCAACGCCATGTCGCCGCCCAATGCCGGGCGGAAGTACGCGGTGTTGGTCGGCTTGTCGCCGTTGGTGAGCATTTCGATCGGGTGCTGCGGGTGCTGGAAACGTTCCAGACCACGCTCTTTGAGCGGGTTGACGCACACCACTTGAGCGCCGCGTTTCACCGCTTCACGCAGTGGTTCGAGCATACGCGGGTGGTTGGTGCCGGGGTTCTGGCCCCAGACGAAAATCGCATCGGCGTGTTCGAAGTCGTCGAAGGTCACGGTGCCTTTGCCGACGCCAACGCTTTGCGCCAACGCCACGCCGCTGGCCTCGTGGCACATGTTCGAGCAATCGGGAAAGTTGTTGGTACCGAAGGCACGCACGAACAGCTGATACAGATACGCCGCTTCATTGCTGGCGCGACCCGAGGTGTAGAACTCGGCTTGATCCGGGCTCGACAGGCCTTGCAGGTGTTTGGCGATCAGCGCGTAGGCGTCGTCCCAGGCAATCGGTTTGTAGCGATCGGTTTCGGCGTCATACACCATCGGCTCAGTCAGACGACCCTGATACTCGAGCCAGTAATCGCTCTGCTCCAGCAGCGAAGTGACGCTGTGCTTGGCGAAGAACTTGGCGTCCACACGACGCTTGGTCGCTTCCCAGTTCACCGCTTTTGCGCCGTTCTCGCAGAACTTGACCATGCCGCTTTCCGGCGAATCGCCCCACGCGCAACCGGGGCAGTCGAAGCCGCCGTTCTGGTTGGTCTTGAGCATCATGCGCAGGTTTTTCAGCGCGTTGTCGCTGGTCAACCAGGCCTGAGCCACACTGATCAGGGCACCCCAGCCGCCGGCGGCACCTTTGTAAGGCTTGTAGCGCGGGACAGGTTTCTGGTCGGCTTGATGATGTTGGCTCACGCTTGATTCTCCATCGCGGGGCTATACACCCGCGGCGCACTTTTCTGCGGCAGGTGGATGAGATTGAGGTTGTGTCGACGGGCCCACTGCACGGCAAGGCCGGTGGGTGCGGACAGGCTGACCAGGGTCTGGATGCCGGCACGCAAGACTTTCTGGATCAATTCGAGGCTGCAACGGCTGGTGACAATCGCCAGGCCGCCTTCTGTGGATATCTTCTGGCGGATCAGTCCGCCGATAAGCTTGTCGAGGGCGTTGTGCCGGCCGATGTCTTCGCGACCGAACAGCAATTCGCCGCTGGCGTTCATGAACACCGCCGCGTGCACCGCTCCGCAGTACTGGCCCAAAGGTTGAAATGCACTGATGCGCTGACGCAAACCGTCGAGCCATTCAATCGGCGGCAATGGCGCACCGGGCAACACCTTCAGATCGGGCAGTGCCTGCTCGACCGCTTCAACGCCGCACAAACCGCAACCGCTGGTACCGGCCATTTGCCGACGTTGTTGCTTGAGGTTCCAGAACGCGCGGTTGGCGATGGTCACTTGCGCATATTGCGCGGAGCCTGCGCCGGTCAATTGCAGGTCATAGATGTCGGTGGCATCGATGATGATGCCGCTGCCGAGACTGAAGCCGACGATGAAGTCTTCCAGGTCGGTCGGTGTCACCAACATCACCGCCTGACTGATGCCGTTATAGGCGATCGCCAACGCGACTTCCTCGGCGAGCGCAGTGCTGGCCGATTCCTCGCGGGGTAAATCACTGTAACTGTAAGTCTGGCTGGCGGCAGGCGCGGGCGTTTCAAGTGCAGGCGCCGCGCAGGCTGGGCGCTTGGCGTTCATGGCATCACCGACGGTTTGATCAACGTTAAGACTAGGCGCGGCAAGTTGTCGCGTCTAATCGCTAGTGTTGATCTATCGATAGATGCCGTCGATCATGAGGCGATTGGCGATTGCTGATACAGCGCGAAACAGGCCTCGGCCAGCGCTGAACGCGGGGCGCCACGGCGCATGATCAAGCCAAGCGGGGCGAGGGTCTGGGCGTCTTCGATCGGTTGCAGGCGCAGGTGGTCGGTGAGTTTTTCCAGCCCGCCGTCCAGCGGCATGATTGCGCAGCAGAACCCGCCGTGTACGGCTTGTAACAATTGATGCACGGCGTCGGTTTGCAACAATGGTTGCGGGTTCAGGCCACGGCTGTGGAAGTTGTGGTCGATGGACTGACGGAAATGCATGCCGCTGGTGAGCATGCCCAACGGCAGTTCGATCAGCGACTGCCAACTCAACGGGGCGTCGCCAAAGGTGAAGGAGCGCTGATCGTAGAGCAGGCCCATGCGCGTTTCACTGAAGGCCAGGGATTCGAAGCGCTCGTTATCGAGACGATCCAGATAAGACACGCCGAGATCGATGCGGTTATTCGCCAAATGCTCGAGGATCTGCTCAGAACTCAGCGCCGACATTTCAAAGCGCAAATTCGGGTGGGCGCTGTGCAGACGTTGCATCAACGGCAGCGGATCAAAACTCGACAGCGGCACCACGCCCAGCCGCAACGTGCCGATCAGGTTGCCGCGACACGCCGCTGCTTCCGCGTGCAAACCGTCATAAGCCGCCATCACCGAACGTGCCCACGCCAGCACCCGCTCGCCGGGTGCGGTGAAACCTTCGAAACGCTGGCCACGGTTGACCAGCGGCAGGTCGAGTTCTTCTTCGAGGCTGCGCAGGCGCATCGACAGGGTTGGTTGGGTGATATGGCAGCGCGCGGCGGCCTGGCCGAAGTGGCGGGTTTCGTCGAGGGCGATGAGGAATTTCAGCTGCTTGATGTCCATCTTCGCTCCGGGTGTTGGCAGGGGTGGGCGATTCTACCGCGTGCGCGGTGGCAGGGTCATTGGTCGGCTTGGAACCGGGTTTGTCTGTCGTGGTCTAGGCTTGGACGTCTGGAACCCAAATCAAGGAGTGTGCGCTATGAGTCTTTTGAGCTTTGTGAAAGAAGCCGGTGAGAAGCTGATCGATCTGCTGACCCCGGGCAACGCCAATGCCAGTGAGCAGTTGAAGGAACACATCAGCAAGGTCGGTCTGGGCAATCCGAATGTGCAGGCGACGGTGGATGGCGACAAAGTGACCGTCACCGGTGAAGTCGCGAGTCAGGAAGAGAAAGAGAAGATTTTGCTGGCGGTGGGCAATATTGCCGGGGTTGGCAGCGTTGATGATCAGATTACGGTGAGTGGCCCGGTTGTCACTGCCGCACAATTTGTCGTGGTCAAGTCGGGTGACACCCTCAGCGCGATTTCTCTGCGTGTGTACGGGGATGCCAACAAGTATCAGAAAATTTTCGATGCCAACAAACCGATGCTCAAGGATGTGAACAAAATCTATCCGGGGCAGACACTGCGTATTCCTGAGTAACACAAAACACCTGTAGGAGCTGCCGCAGGCTGCGATCTTTTGACTTTGATTTTTAAAAACCAGATCAAAAGATCGCAGCCTTCGGCAGCGCCTACAAAGATCAAAGACCAGCGATCAGATTGCGATAATCCTCAACCGCCGCAAACTCAGCCGTGTCCTTCGGCCCCTTGCGACTGTCCGGTTCTTTCACCGCCAACAAATGCGCGACACCAAAATCCCGCGCACTGCGCAGAATCGGCAAGGTATCGTCGATAAACAGACTGCGCGCCGGATCAAAGCCGATGTCCGCCTGCAAGGCATCCCAGAACTGCGGGTTCTCCTTGGGAAAACCGTAATCGTGGGAGCTGATCAGCCGCTCAAAATACGGCGCCAGCTCAATCCGTTCCAGCTTCAGCGAAAGTGAGTCGCGGTGCGCGTTGGTGATCATGATCACCCGTTTGCCGGCGCGTTTGATCGCTGCCAGAAACGTATCGGCATCCGGCCGCAGGGCGATCAGGTGCGCGGTTTCCAGTTTCAATTCACGCACTGACAACTTCAGTTCGGTACTCCAGAAATCCAGGCAATACCACTGCAACTGGCCAGCATGGCGTTCGAACAGCGGCTGCAATTCCATCTCGGCCATGGCCCGGCTGACCCCGTGCAGTTCGGCGTAGCGCTGCGGCAGGTGTTCCAGCCAGAAGTGATTGTCGAAGTGCAGATCCAGCAGCGTACCGTCCATGTCGAGCAGAACGGTATCGATGTCGGACCACGGTAATGAAGGCATGGCAACGTCTCGAAACGGTAGAAAGATATCCGACGTAAACAATCGGGAAAGCCGCGTTATAGTAGCGCGTTCACGCCAAGGAGCTTTGCATGCGCCAGAAACCCACCGTACTTGCCCGCGAGATCGTCGCCACCAGTCGTCTGTTTTGCGTCGAAGAACTCAAGCTGCGCTTTTCCAACGGCGTGGAGCGCACTTACGAGCGTCTGGTCGGCAAAGGTGCGGGCTACGGCGCGGTAATGATCGTGGCGATGCTGGATGCCGAACACGCAGTGCTGGTCGAGGAATATTGCGGCGGTACCGATGAGTACGAACTGTCCTTGCCTAAAGGTTTGATCGAACCGGGCGAAGACGTATTGGCGGCAGCCGAGCGTGAACTCAAGGAAGAAGCCGGATTTGGCGCGCGACAACTGGAGCATCTGACCGAGCTGTCGCTGTCGCCCGGTTACATGAGCCAGAAGATCCAGGTCGTTCTGGCCACTGATTTGTACGAAGAGCGGCTGGAAGGCGACGAGCCCGAGCCGATGCGCGTCGATAAGGTGAACCTGCGCGAATTGTCGTCGCTGGCGCTCAATCCCCAGTTTTCCGAAGGCCGTGCATTGGCTGCACTGTATCTGACCCGCGATCTGCTGACCGAGCGCGGGTTCTTTCCAGCATGAGTGAGATATCGATGAAGTTTCCCCACCTGTTGATGGCGCCGGTCGTTGAGCTGGCATTGCAGGCCGGCGAGGCGATTTTGCCGTTCTGGCGCTCCGGCGTTGAAGTCACGGCCAAATCCGATGACTCGCCCGTGACGGCGGCGGATCTGGCCGCGCATCACCTGATCGTCGCCGGGCTGACGGCGCTGGATCCGAGCATTCCGGTGTTGTCGGAAGAAGACGCCAACATCCCCCAGAGCGTACGCGCCGGCTGGCAGCGCTGGTGGTTGGTGGATCCGCTGGATGGCACCAAGGAGTTCATCAGCGGCAGCGAAGAGTTCACTGTGAATATTGCGCTGATCGAAAACGGTCGCGTGGTGTTTGGCGTGGTGTCGATGCCGACCAATGGTCGTTATTACGTCGGAGGTGCCGGGCTTGGTGCGTGGCGCTGCGACGAGGACGGCACGCCGGTTGCGATTCAGGTACGCGATGTGCCGGGGCCGGGAGAGGCATTTACCGTGGTTGCCAGCCGTCGTCATTCGAGTCCCGAGCAGGAGCGCTTGCTGGCAGGGTTGAGTGCGAGTCTGGGCGAGTTGCAATTGGCGAATATTGGCAGCTCGCTGAAATTTTGCCTGGTGGCGGAAGGCGCGGCGGATTGCTATCCGCGACTGGCGCCGACTTCCCAGTGGGATACGGCGGCGGCGCAGGGCGTGCTGGAAGGTGCGGGCGGTGAGGTTTTGGATCTGCGCGGAGAAGCGTTCTGTTATCCGGCGCGGGAATCGCTGCGCAATGAGTTCTTTTTAGCGCTGCCGGCGAAGGCGGCCTGGCGGGAAAGGTTGTTGGCGTTGGCCCGGGGATAAGTGGGCTGATCGGCAATCGCCCTCACCCCAGCCCTCTCCCCCAGGAGAGGGAGCCGACCGAGTTGTCTTGCGTCATACATCGACCTGAAAGATGAGGTCGATTATGGATTCAGCAAAGCGCCATCAGGTCGGTGTATGTCTGAAGCATCCCCCAATCAGTCCCCTCTCCCTCGGGGAGAGGGTTAGGGTGAGGGGCCGTTGATCTTCAGCGGTGCAAAACGTACTGCCCGGTAAAAGTCACCGCATCCTCAACACTGCCCGCATTGACGATGCGCGTTTGTAGCGTCAACCGCGCCCGCCCATAACGCTGATACATCGCCAGAAACTTCTTCCACGCCTTCGCTTCAGGCGCCGGACAAATCGCCACGGCATCGCCGGTCACCGGCAGTGGATAACTGATCTGCCCTTCCTGAATCACAATGTGCCCGTCGGTGATGCCTTCTTCTTTCAGGCGCAAATGCAACCAGCCCCAACCGGCCAGCACCGCGCCACAGTAAAGGCTGCCGCCGAACATGGTGCTCTTGTGATTGACGTTCGGCTCCAGTGGCAGATGCAGACTCAACTGCTGCTCATGCCAGTCGAGCACCTTCAGAGCCATGTCCCGAGTCAAAGGAATGTCGTGATGCAGGACCGACTCCAGATAGCGACTGTCTGTACTCATTCGTTCTCGTCCCCATGGCTGCTGTCGCCAAAGTTGAGGCCATGCTTGCGCAACTTGTCATGCAGGGTTTTGCGCGGAATGCCCAAGGCTTCGGCGAGGCTGCGCACCGAACTGTGGGAGCGCGCCAATTCGGCCGCGATCAATGATTTTTCGAAGTTTTCCACTTGCTCGCTGAGGCCGCCGTTGATGACTTCGACAGTGCTGTTGCCAATGCCTTCAGCGCCGCTGTTATCCAGCGCCAGTTCCAGACCGAGGGCGAAGCGTTCGGCGGCATTCTGCAGTTCGCGCACGTTGCCTGGCCAGGTGTGACGCAGCAGCAAGGCGCGTTGTGCCGGTTGCAGTTCGTGTGGCGGCAGGCCGTGGCGGGCGCTGGCTTCATCGGCGTAATGCTGGAACAGCACCAGCGCATCTTCGCCGCGTTCGCGCAGTGGCGGAATGCGCAGTGGCGCAACGTTGAGGCGGTAATACAAGTCGGCGCGGAAGCGGCCCTGATCGGCAGCCTGACGCAGGTCTTCCTTGGTCGCGGCGATGACGCGGATGTCCAGCGGGATCAGTTGATTGCCGCCCAGCCGTTCGACCACGCGCTCCTGCAGCATGCGCAGCAGTTTCACCTGCACGTCCATGCTCATGCTCTCGATTTCATCGAGAAACAGCGTGCCGCCATTGGCGAATTCGAATTTACCGATGCGGCGTTTTTGCGCACCGGTAAAAGCTCCGGGCTCGTGGCCGAACAGTTCGCTTTCCACCACCGACTCGGCCAGTGCGCCGGCGTTGATCGCCACGAACGGGCCGTTACGGCGGCTGGACAAATCGTGTAGCGCTCGGGCTACGACTTCCTTGCCAGCGCCGGTTTCGCCGAGGATCAGCACGTCAGCCTTGGTCGCGGCCAGCGCGCCGATCTGCTCACGCAGGCGCAGCATCGGCGTCGAATGGCCGACCAGTCGCGCGCTCAGTTCATTACGATCGCTCAGGGCCAGTCGCAAGCTGCGGTTGTCCAGCACCAGCCGGCGCAGGGCGAGGGCACGGCGCACGCTGTCGAGCAGTGCGTCGCTGGCGAAGGGTTTTTCGAGAAAGTCATAAGCGCCGGCACGCATGGCCTGCACCGCCAGCGGTACGTCGCCGTGGCCGGTGATCAGCAGCACGGGCAGCTCGGGGTCTTGCGCGTGCAATTCGCTGAGCAATTCCAGGCCATCCATGCCCGGCATGCGAATGTCGCTGACCACCACGCCGGGCCAGTCACGCTCAAGCTGCGCCGCCAGCCCCTTGGCTTCGGACAGCGGCAGAATTTTCAGACCGGCCAGATCCAGGGTCTGGCCGAGGGCCTGACGCAGGTGCGGATCGTCGTCGATCAACACCACCTGAATGCGATTGTCGATGGTCATGCACTTCGATCCTCGGACGGTTGCAGGCTGACCCCGGGCGCACCGGCGCGCAGCCGCAGGGTAATCAAGGCGCCACCTTGCTTGTGGTTGGCAAACGACAGTTCACCGCCGAAGGCGCGCATCAGCGTTTCACAGATTGCCAGCCCCAGTCCCAAGCCCTGAGTGCGGGTCTTGGTCGTGTAGAAGGGCTCACTGGCGCGGCCGAGGGCTTCCATGCAGAACCCCGGGCCGTTGTCGCGAATGTACAGATTGACGCCCTCGGCGGTGGATTCGGCACTCAACCAGAGTTTGCGCGGCGGGCCTTTCTCGGTGAGCGCGTCGAGGGCATTGGCCAGCAGGTTGCCGAGCACCTGACGCAGGCGCGTTTCTCCAGCCTCGACCCACAGAGTGGCGGCCGGCAGATCGCGGATCAGTTCGACTTCCATGCTGCGCCGACGTTTGGCCAGCAGGGCAAGGGCATCGTCGAGCGCCGGTTGCAGGGCAACGCTTTCCGGCGCGTGGCGATCACGGCGGGCGAAAGCGCGCAGGTGGGCGATGATCGAGGCCATGCGCCCGGTCAGTTCGCTGATCAGTTTGAGGTTGCCGCGTGCATCGTCGGTGCGCTGATGATCGAGCAGCACTTCAGCGTTTTCCGCGTAGCTGCGGATCGCTGCCAACGGCTGATTGAGTTCGTGGCTGATGCTCGCTGACATGGTCCCCAGCGCCGACAACTTGCCGGCCTGGACCAGGTCGTCCTGGGCGCGCACCAGTTCCTGCTGGGCCTGTTCACGCTCCAGCACTTCCTCCTTCAAACGCCGGTTGAGGCCTTCGAGGTCGCTGGTGCGCTCGGCGACGCGGCCTTCGAGTTCGCGGCGTGCTTTGGCCTCGAAGGCGATGCGTTCCAGATAATGCCGACGGCGCTGCATCATCAGACCGAGCAACAGCATCAGCACCAACAGTGTGGCACCGCCGATGGCGACCACGGTGCGCACCGGGCGGTCAATCAGCGTGCGCGGGGCGAGGATGCTCACGCTCCAGCCAGTTTCGGCGATGTCGTGGGTCTGGATCAGCCACGCGCTGGGGCTGAGGGTCAGCGGTCGCGGTTCGCGGGTCGGGTAGGGCTGAATGGCGGTGATCGCTGAGCGTTCGCTGTCGCTCAAGTTTCGGGTCGAGCGGAAGCGCCATTCCGGGCGCGAAGTGAGGATGACCACGCCGTTGTGGTCAGTGACCAACAGTTGTTCCGGGGTTTTACCCCAGAGGCTTTCGGTGTGGTCGAGATCGACCTTGATCACTAGCACGCCGATGATTTTTTCGCCGTTGCGCACGGCGGCGGCAAAGAAATAACCGCGTTTGGCGGATGTGGTGCCGAGGCCGAAGAAGCGCCCGAGGCGCCCGGCCATGGCTTCGCTGAAATACGGCCGAAAGGAGAAATTGCGGCCGACAAAACTGTCGTGCTTGTCCCAGTTCGACGCCGCCAGCGTCTGGCCGCTGGTGTCCATCAGGTACATGACTTCGGCGCCGGTCTGCGCGGCGATGTTCTTCAGCAGGCGGTTGGCATTGCCTTGGGTGACGCCGTCGTCCGGCGCGCCGAGTACCGAGCGCAGGGCCGGCAGGTCGCCGAGGATTTGCGGCAAGACTTCATAGCGGTGCAGGGTGCCCAGCAGGTTGGCGACGTACAGATCGAGGGTCTGGCGATTCTGCCCGGCCAGTTCGCTGCGGTAATAGCGCTCGGCGAGATGTTCCAGCGGCCACAGTAGCGGCGCCAGACACAGGGCCAGCAGGGCGAGGCTGCGCCAGCGAGGTCTGCGGGGGAGGGTTGGTTTCATGAGCCGGATGCGCCTGAGGTGACAGGCGCATTATGCCCGGCCTCAGGCGAAGACGTCAGCGTCCTTGAGCAGCGCTGCGGCTTGATCCTTGGCGGACAGCTTCGGCGCTTCGTCCAGCTGCCAGTCGATGCCCAGAGCCGGGTCATCCCAACGAATGCTGCGCTCGGACGATGGATCGTAGTAGTTGGTGGTCTTGTAGAGGAATTCGGCGAACTCGCTCAGCACCACGAAACCATGAGCAAAACCTTCAGGCACCCACAGTTGACGATGGTTTTCAGCCGACAGACGCACAGCCACCGATTTGCCGAAGTGCGGCGAGCTGCGGCGAATGTCCACGGCCACGTCCAATACTTCGCCAACCGTCACGCGAACCAGTTTGCCCTGGGTGTTTTGCAGTTGGTAATGCAAGCCACGCAACACGCCTTTTTGCGAGCGCGAGTGGTTGTCCTGAACGAATTGCGTGTCCAGACCGGTAGCGTCCTGAAACGCCTTGGCATTGAAGCTCTCGTAGAAAAAACCGCGCTCGTCACCAAACACCTTCGGTTCGATGATCAGGACACCGGGCAGGTCGGTGGTGATTACATTCATGGGGAGTTCCATAGGCAGGTGTGAATGGCCGACATTCTTGCGCAAAGCGCCGGAGGACGCGAGTGCTGGAAGACAAATAGCCCGGATGCCTTTACGCGGTTGGGGGTTGCGGATACCGCGCAGCAATGGCGATATAGGCGCCTAATAAAATTACAGGGGTCTTTTCATGCCGCTCGCCACGTTGATTCATCGCGCCAGTTTGCCCAGCCCGCAGGTTTCTGCCGAGCAGGCCCGGCAATGGCTGGCGGAGCATTACGGCCTCAGCGGCACGTTGCAGGCTCTTGGCAGTCAGCAGGATCTCAATTACCGCGTCGACAGCCCGCGTGGGCGGTTCGTGCTGAAAATCTGCCGTGGCGATTACGCCTTGGTGGAGCTGCAAGCCCAGCATGCCGGCCTCAAATACCTGGCCGAGCATTCTGCGGTGACGGTGCCGCGGGTGATCGCGGCCAATAACGGCGAAGACCTGCTGTCACTGGAGGTTGGGGGCGAAGCCGTTCATGTGCGGCTGCTGGATTACATCGAGGGCCAGCCGCTGACGCATCTCGATCACTTGGGTCGTGATGTGGTGGCGGGGTTTGGCCGGCTCTGCGGTGAGATGGATCTGGCGCTGGCCGGGTTCGACCATCCGGGCCTTGAGCGCACGTTGCAGTGGGATGCCCGCCACGCCAGTGCCCTGATCAGCCATCTGCTGCCGGTGATCAAGGATGAGCAGCAACGCGCATTGATTGCCGATGCCGCCGAACAAGCCGAGCGCCGCTTGCAGCCGTTGCAGGGCAAGCTGTCGGTGCAGGCGATCCATATGGACATCACCGATGACAACGCCGTTTGGGCGCGAGATGCCCAGCGTCACTGGCAGTTGCAAGGTGTGATCGACTTTGGCGATCTGGTGCGCACCTGGCGCATCACCGATCTGTCGGTGACCTGTGCGGCGTTGTTGCATCACGCCGATGGTGATCCGTTTGTCATCCTGCCGGCGGTGCAGGCCTACCACGCGGTCAACCCGCTGCAACATGAAGAGCTACAAGCGCTGTGGCCATTGATCGTCGCGCGTGCGGCGGTGTTGGTGCTCAGTGGCGAGCAGCAGGTCAGCATCGACCCGACGAATACTTACAGCCGCGACAACCTCAGCCATGAGTGGGAAATCTTCAGGGTGGCGATATCGGTGCCACAGGCGCTGATGGAAGCAGCGATCCTCACGGCGGTCGGCCACGCCTTGCCGGCGATCGACAGCGAAGGTTTTGCGCCACTGTTGCCGGGTCTGGTCGGGCGCGAATTTGCGCTGATCGATCTCGGTGTCCTGAGTCCGCATTTCGAGGCCGGCAACTGGGAGCAGGCAGGCATCGATCGGCGCCTGTTGAACGAAGCGGCGGCGGCCCATGGTTTGGCGGCGAGCCGTTATGGTCAGTACCGTTTGTCGCGCACTCGTCCCGACAGTGCCGTTGAACCGGACACCTTCCCGTTGCACGTGGAATTGCGCGTGCCCGATGGCACCGCCGTGGAGGCGCCGTTCGCAGGCGTCGTGCATCAGGCGGCAGACGGTATGCTGCACCTCGATGGCCCGCAACTCAGCCTGCTGCTGTGGGGCGTGACACCGTTGCTGCACAGCGGCGCTGCGCTGGTCAAAGGTCAGGTGCTGGGCGCGGTCAGCGGCCCGTTGTTGGTGCAGTTGTGTCGGGGCGCGCAGCTCAATGCGCCGCTGTTTTGCACCCCGACGCATGCTCCGGCGTGGCAGGCGCTGTGTCCATCGCCCGCTGCGTTGTTAGGGCTGGCCTGCAATGCCGAGCCGGAGCTGGACGCGAAAACCCTGCTCGAACGCCGCGATGCCAGTTTTGCCCGCACCCAGAAACACTACTACGTCGACCCGCCGCGCATTGAGCGCGGCTGGCGCAATCACCTGATCGACATGCAGGGCCGCTCCTATCTGGACATGCTCAACAACGTGGCGGTGCTCGGTCATGGTCACCCGCGCATGGCCGCGGTCGCCGCACGCCAATGGTCGCTACTGAACACCAATTCGCGCTTCAACTACGCGGCGGTTGCCGAATTTTCCGAGCGCTTGCTGAAACTGGCGCCGGAAGGCATGGATCGAGTGTTTCTGGTCAACAGCGGCAGCGAGGCCAATGACTTGGCGATTCGTTTGGCGTGGGCCTATAGCGGCGGGCGCGACATGATCAGTGTGCTTGAGGCCTATCACGGCTGGACGGTCGGCGCCGATGCGGTATCGACCTCGATCGCTGACAACCCGAAAGCTTTGGAAAGTCGCCCGGACTGGGTGCATCCGGTGCCTGCGCCAAACACTTACCGCGGTGAATTCCGTGGCCTCGATTCGGCGCCGGATTACGTGCGCAGCGTTGAGCATCACCTGAAAAAACTTGCCGTACAGAAGCGCCAATTGGCCGGATTTATCTGCGAACCGGTGTATGGCAATGCTGGTGGTATCTCGCTGCCGCCGGGATATTTGAAACAGGTGTACGGGCTGGTGCGCGCGCAGGGCGGCGTGTGCATCGCCGACGAAGTGCAGGTCGGTTACGGGCGCATGGGCCGTTTCTTCTGGGGCTTCGAAGAGCAGGACGTGGTGCCGGACATCATCTGTATGGCCAAGGGCATGGGCAACGGCCAACCGCTGGGTGCGGTCATCACTCGGCGGGAAATTGCCGAGGCGCTGGAGGCCGAGGGCTACTTCTTCTCGTCGGCTGGCGGCAGTCCGGTGAGCTGCCAGATCGGCATGGCGGTGCTCGATGTCATGGAAGAAGAAAAGCTCTGGGAAAACGCGCAAGTAGTCGGTGACCACTTCAAGGCGCGGCTCGAAGCGTTGATCGATAAACATCCGCTGGTAGGCGCGGTGCACGGTTCCGGGTTCTATCTGGGGCTGGAGCTGATCCGCAATCGCGAGACGCTGGAGCCGGCGAGCGAGGAAACCGCGTTGCTGTGCGATCGCTTGCGTGAATTGGGGATTTTCATGCAGCCGACGGGTGATGATCTGAACATTCTCAAGATCAAACCGCCGATGGTGACGTCGCGCCGCAGTGTCGACTTCTTCGTCGACATGCTGGATCGGGTGCTCACCGAGGGCCTTTGACACTCACCCCATGTAGGAGCTGCCGAAGGCTGCGATCTTTTGATCTTGTTTTTCAAGAGCAAAATCAAGAGATCTCAGCCTTCGGCAGCTCCTACAGAGTTTCGGTGTTAATTCGATTTGTATCGGTATTTTGTGCGTAAAATTAGACGGAATGCATTTCTTTAGCTTCTAAAGCCGATATTTATCGGCTATAAAGTCGCCATTGCTCCGGCATGGCGATTTCATGTCCGGTGCGCGCGTTTTCCTTTTCGGTCGAATTCTCGGCCGTCAAAGCACTTGCCCGGAGATGATTCATGAGCCGTATCGTTACCGTTGCCGCCACTCAGATGGCCTGTTCCTGGGATCTGGAAGCCAACCTCGAAATCGCTGAAAGGCTGGTGCGCGAAGCTGCCGCCAAAGGCGCGCAGATCATCCTGATTCAGGAGCTGTTCGAGGCGCCGTATTTCTGCCAGAAGCCGAACCCGGACTACCTGCAACTGGCGACGACGGTGGAAGAGAACGTTGCGATCAAGCATTTCCAGAAAATCGCCAAAGAGCTGCAAGTGGTGCTGCCGATCAGCTTCTACGAACTGGCCGGCCGCGCGCGTTTCAACAGCATCGCGATCATCGACGCCGACGGCAGCAACCTCGGGACTTATCGTAAAAGCCATATTCCGGACGGCCCGGGCTACCACGAGAAGTATTACTTCAACCCGGGCGACACCGGTTTCAAAGTGTGGAATACGCGTTACGCGAAGATCGGCGTGGGCATCTGCTGGGATCAGTGGTTCCCGGAAGCCGCACGCAGCATGGCGCTGCAAGGCGCAGAAATACTCTTCTACCCAACGGCAATCGGCAGCGAGCCGCACGACAAGACTATCTCGTCGCGCGACCACTGGCAGCGTGTGCAGCAGGGCCATGCCGGCGCCAACCTGATGCCGCTGATTGCCAGCAACCGCATCGGCAACGAAGAACAGGACGGCTACGACATCACGTTCTACGGTTCTTCGTTCATCGCCAACCAGTTCGGCGAAAAAGTGCAGGAGCTGAATAAAACCGAAGAAGGTATTCTTGTGCACACTTTCAACCTCGACGAGCTCGAACACATTCGCAGCGCGTGGGGTTCATTCCGTGACCGCCGTCCAAACCTGTACGGCGCGTTGAAAACCCTCGACGGTTCCCTGGAGTCCTGATCCCGATGACCACCTTGAAAAGTACCCCGCGCGCCGACGGCTTTCACATGCCGGCCGAGTGGGCGCCGCAAACGCAGACCTGGATGATCTGGCCCGAGCGCCCGGACAACTGGCGTCTGGGCGGCAAACCGGCGCAAGCCGCACACGCAGCGGTGGCCAAAGCCATCGCGCGTTTTGAACCGGTAACCGTGGCCGTGTCCGCCGGGCAATACGAAAACGCCCGCGCGCGCCTCGACGTGCCGAATATCCGCGTGGTCGAGATGTCCAGCGATGACGCTTGGGTACGCGACAGCGGCCCGACCTTCGTCATCAACAACAGCGGCGAAGTGCGCGGTGTGAACTGGGACTTCAACGCCTGGGGCGGCTTCGACGGCGGTCTGTATTCGCCGTGGAATCGCGACTCGCAGGTTGGCGGCAAGATCCTCGAGATCGAGCGCAGCCCGCGTTATCGCACTGAAGGTTTCGTGCTTGAAGGCGGTTCGATTCACGTCGACGGCGAAGGCACCCTGATCACCACCGAAGAGTGCCTGCTCAACCGCAATCGCAACCCGCATCTGGGTCGCGAAGAAATCGAAGCGGTACTCAGCGCCAATCTGTCTGTGGATAAGATCATCTGGTTGCCGGACGGTTTGTTCAACGACGAAACCGACGGCCATGTGGATAACTTCTGCTGCTACGTGCGCCCGGGCGAAGTGCTGCTGGCGTGGACTGACGACCCGCAGGATCCGAACTACCCGCGCTGCCAGGCGGCAATGAAAGTCCTGCAAAGCAGCACTGATGCCAAGGGTCGCCCGTTCACGGTGCACAAAATGCCGATTCCGGGGCCGCTGTACGCAACCGAAGAAGAGTGCGCCGGTGTCGATCCGGTGGACGGCACACAGGAGCGCAATCCGTCCGTGCGCCTGGCCGGTTCCTACGTGAACTTCCTGATCGTCAACGGCGGCATCATCGCGCCGAGTTTCGACGATCCAATGGACGCGCCGGCCAAGGAAATCCTGCAGAAGCTGTTCCCGCAGCACGAAGTGGTGCTGGTGCCGGGCCGCGAACTGTTACTGGGCGGCGGCAATATTCACTGCCTTACCCAACAGCAACCCGCGCCGCACAAAGAGTGAGTTGAGTTGTAACAGCTTGAGTTGATTAACAAATCAGCCGGGCAGTGATTAGCTCGCTATGCATCAACTGAGGCCCGCAGCCCGACAGGACTGCGGGCTTCTTTGTATCCGCTTGTCGACAAATGAGAAACCTTGGCATAGGTCTTGTATCCGACAAAGGGCACTAGGGAGGGGGGAGAACTTCAACAGTTCTGTCATAAACCTTGGATAACGTAGCCGCTCATGAACGGGGAGAGAGCGCTGAAATGAACGCCGAAGTGAACGTAGTCAGCGAGCGGACGTTGCATCCCATGGCCGTTAACGGCGAATCGCTCCAGATTGTCGCGCACTGGTTGAAGTCCAATGGAACGCGTCAGATCAGGCAACCTGATCCGCGCCGGATGATGATCGAGCGTTACCCCGCTGACCTGTTCAGCGAGGCCGAACTGGATGCATTGTGGGCTGTAATGGAAGGATAAGAAGAACAACAGGGATTGGTAAAAGCGCTGCCGGGATGGCGGCGCTTTTTTATGCACGACTGTTTTGGGAACACCCATTCAATGTGGGAGCGAGCCTGCTCGCGAATGCGGTGGATCAGTTAACGACGATGTCGACTGACCCGACGCTTTCGCGAGCAGGCTCGCTCCCACAGGGATTTGTGTGAAATCAGAAGCTGTAGGTGCCGGTCATCACCACGCTGCGCGGTGCGCCCGGTTGAATCTGATACTGGCTGGTCGCCGATGCGTAGTACTCGCGATCAGTGATGTTGTTCAGCGCCGCGCGCAAATCCCAATCTTTCAAGCGGTAACCGACCAGCGCATCCCAGCGGCCGTAACCCGGCAACACGGTGGTGTTGGCGTTGTCGGCATAACGTTGGCCAACCAGGGTCAGACCGGTTTCGCCGTACCAGCCCATTTCCGGTTTCCAGGTCAGGAACAGGCTGCCGTTGTGCTTGGCGACGTTGTTGATGCGTTTGCCTTCCAGGCCGTTGTTGTCCTTCTCGATCTTCGCATCCTGCATACCGATACCGCCGCGCACGTACCAGTTGCCGACGATGTTGCCGGTGGCGGTCAACTCGATCCCGCGCGAGCGCTGCAGGCCGGACATCACGGTCAGGGTCGGGTCGTTTGGATCGGTGGTGCGGCGGTTGTAGAGCTCCAGGTCATAGATCGCCAGCGTGGTGCTCAAGCGGTCATCGAGCCAGTCGCTCTTCACGCCGATTTCTTTCTGCTTGGTCAGTTCGGGGCTGAGGTCGTTGGTGTTGCCGGCCGCGCCTGGAGTGATGCCGATCAAACCACCGCCGACTGGCGAAAACGTCTTCGACCACGAGGCGTAGAACGAGTGATTCTGCAACGGCGTCCAGACCAGGCCGACGCGCGGGCTGGTGCTGTGGCTGTCGCGATCTTCAGAAATGTTCCGCAGCTTGTTGGTCGACTCGATATCGAAGGTGTCGTAGCGCAGACCACCCAGCAGTTGCCATTGATCGTTCAGGCGCAGTTGATCCTGCACGTAGACCGCACGGCTCTCTACTTCGGTGTGGCTGCTGCTGGAAACCTGCATGGCTCCTGTGTGGCGCAGATCGCGGTTAGGGTTGTAGAGGTCGAGCGACGGCACGGGCTGCGCGCCCGGCGTTCTGCCGGTAGCGGCGTTGTACAGTGTCGGATCGCGGCGCTGGCTGCCGATCTCGATGCCGGTCAGCAGGCGATGTTCAAGGCCGAAGGTATCGAATCCGCCCTCGAGTTCAACGTTGTTATAGACGTTGCGGGTGCTCAGATCCTGCTGCCAGTGCTGGCGCGTGACCTTGTTGGTCGCCGGGGTGTAACCGGTGAGGTAGGTGTTGTCGAAATCACTGTCGAGCTTGAACACGCCAAGGGTCTGGCGCAGTTGCCAGTTGTCATTGATTTCGTAAGTGAGTTTCGAGCGCAGCGATTGCGACTTGTCGTCGATAAAGTCGTGATCGTTGCCGTAGGTAGTGTCACGACCGACATCGGCCGGACGACCGTTGACCCCAGGGATACCGCGATCCGGGGTGCGGTTGTAGCGGCTGTATTCGTACTGCACCAGCCAGTTCAGATCCGGCGTCAGTTGCCAGCTCATCGACGGCGCGAACAGTTGGCGGTTGCCACTGACGCCGTCGCGGAAGCTGTTTTCATCCATGTTGCCCATATTCAGGCGCAGGCTGATGTTTTCGCTTGGATCAGTGCTGAGGTCGGCGTAAAGGCTGCGCAAATCTTCGCTGCCAGCCTGGGCCTCGATGGTCGAGCGACGGCCGAATTCCGGCATCTTGCTCACGCGGTTGACGATCCCGCCCTGACTGCCGCGACCATACAGCACGGCGGCCGGGCCTTTGAGCACTTCGACGCGTTCGATGTTGTGCAGGTCGCGCTTGTATTGGCTGTCGTCGCGGATACCGTCCAGATAGAAGTCGTTGCTGGCATCGAAACCGCGAATGCGCAGGCTGTCGAAGCGGGTGTCGGCGCTACTGCTGACGTTGGGCATGCCGCTCAAGGCGTCAGCAATATCATTGGTGCCGTAGTTGGCGACGTTCGAGGTCTTGATGGAATCGATCGCCTGCGGCACATAGCGCACGGGTGTCGAGGTGCGCGTCGCGGTGCTGCTGAGCTTTACCCGAGGGTCATCGGCTTGCGCTTCGGCGCTGATTGCGGTGGCGGGTAACTCGGTTGCGGAATAGGCAAAACCGCTGGACAGAAAAGCAGAAAGCCCAAGAGTGACGGGCGTAAGACGGAACGGGGCAGGCATTGAACAGCGCTTCCGAAAGGGTGGAGGAATTCGAATGCGCGAATGGTAATGCTTTGCATTTACTTTCGTTAATTATTCCTTATAAGTTTCCTTGTCTGATTGTTTCAATTTGTGTCCGGTTCGACACAATCTGACCGACCAGACAATTCGACCGATTCGCGAAACAGACTGAAAGCCATTCCGGCGTTTTTCTGCACGGGTGCGAGGACTAATCTGCCGCCATCGATTTTCCTGACTTGCTGCCGGAGCTTCCCCATGATTCTTCATTACATCTACGACCCGTTGTGCGGCTGGTGCTATGGCGCCAAGCCGCTGATTGAAGCCGCACAACAGGTGCTGCCGGTGCTCGCCCATGCCGGGGGCATGATGAGTGGCGCCAACCGCCAGCCGGTTTCCTCGCAACTGCGCAATTACGTCATGCCCCACGACCGACGCATTGCCGAGTACACCGGCCAGCCTTTCGGCGAGGCGTATTTCGACGGATTGCTGCGCGATCACTCGGCCGTGTTCGATTCGACGCCACCGATTGCTGCGGTCATGGCGGCCGAAGCCATCGACCGAGGCGGCCTGCGCATGCTGGGTCGGTTGCAGACCGCGCACTATGTGGAAGGGCGACGCATTGCTGATTCAGCCGTGCTGTTGGAATTGGCGATGCAGATGGGCTATGCGCAGGAAGATTTTCACGTTGCGTTTGAGTCCGTTGATAGCGAGGGGCATATAAAAGCCAGTCGCCAGTTTTTGGCTCAATTGGGCGGCCAGGGTTTTCCAACGAT
Source organism: Pseudomonas chlororaphis (assembly GCF_000783395.1). Taxonomy (GTDB): domain Bacteria; phylum Pseudomonadota; class Gammaproteobacteria; order Pseudomonadales; family Pseudomonadaceae; genus Aquipseudomonas; species Aquipseudomonas chlororaphis_H. The sequence continues at coordinate 102,808 of NZ_JSFK01000003.1, forward strand.
TGCTCTGGAGCAGAACGGCACATTCCAATTGATCGACATCAGCCCCTGGCTGGGCAAGCCGCAGGCATTTGCCGATTGGTTGCAACAGGCAATCGTCCTCGATGAGCCAAGCGAAGTTTCTCCACTGTGTGCGATCAACGGCTGTGCGTGATACGCACTGGATTCACTGGCTGTGTGCATTTCCCAGCAAGGAGTCAGCGCAAAATTTACGTTTCTTAGACGATTTTTACCTATTTAAAGACGATTCTTGAAATTGACACATTGTTCAGGGCACGGCTACGATTCGGCCCAACGCCTGTGGCCAACCGCCATGACTCAAAATAAGGAGCAGGCCCGCCATCACATTATCGTGGGCGGGCCTTTTTGTTTCGGGGTGAATAAAAGAGTGCAAAAGCGCCGTTTCCGCCGTTCGACACAGCGCGTTTCAACCCGTAATAAGGAAAACAAAATGTTGAACAAGCGAATCAGTCTGATCGCACTGGGGATGTTGAGCGCCACTCAGGCTATGGCTAACGACCAGGCCGAGTCCAAGGGTTTTGTAGAAGACAGCAGCCTTAAAGTGCTGCTGCGCAATGCTTACATCAATCGTGATTACAAAGATGGTCGTCCGGACAAAGCCGAGTGGGGCCAAGCGGCCATCGGTACGTTTTCGTCCGGTTTCACCCAAGGCACCGTGGGTGTCGGTGTCGACGCTTTCGGTCTGTACGCACTGCGTCTGGACGGTGGTGAAGGTCGCACCGGCGCGCAAGGTATCGACTTTTTCAAGCAAGCTGATCACGCGCCTGGCGGCAGTGATAAAGCGGCCAATGACCTGTCCAAGGGCGGTGCAGCCGTCAAATTCCGTATTTCCAATACGGTACTGACCTACGGCGACCAGATGCCGGCCTTGCCGGTACTCAGCTACGACAACTCGCGTCTGTTGCCGGAAAGCTACACCGGTACGTTGATCACTTCCAAAGAGATCAAAGGCCTGGAACTCAACGCCGGTCGTTTCACCGCCGAATCGCGCAAGAGCGCTGAAGGCCGTGACAGCGGTGGTCTGAAGTCGATCAACGTATTGGGTGGTAGCTACCAGTTCACCGAGAACTTCAAAGGCGCGTTGTACGCTTCCGACGTCGAAGACGTATTGAAGAAACAATACGTGAATGCCAACTACGTGCTGCCGTTCAACAAGGATCAGTCGCTGACCCTGGACTTCAACGGTTACCGCACCAAGCTGGACAGTTCGTACGTGCGCGAAAACACCGTTCCGGGCGAAAGCATCGTGACCGGTCGCGACAACAAGATCTGGAGCCTGGCTGCAACGTTCGCCACTGGCCCGCACTCGTTCACCGTGGCGCACCAACGCTCCACCGGCGACAGCAACCTGGGCTACGCCTACGGCGGCTACCAGAAAGAACAGGGTCGTGTCGGCGACGGCGGCAACACGATCTACCTGGCCAACTCCTACTGGTCCGACTTCAACGCTGAAGACGAACGCAGCTGGCAGTTGGGCTACGGCCTCGACTTCGGCGCTTTCGGCGTACCGGGTCTGAGCTACAACTTCGCTTACGTGCGTGGCGACAACATCACCACCTCCACCAGCGAAGGTGGCACCGAGCGCGAGATCTTCAACCAGTTCAAATACGTCGTGCAATCTGGCCCGGCCAAAGACCTCAGCGTGAAACTGCGCAGCTCGATCCTGCGTGTTTCGCAGAAATCCAGCGAGTACAACGTCAGCGGTAACGAACTGCGTGTATTCGTGGATTACCCGATCAACATCTTCTGATGCCCGATCAAGTGTAAGAAACATGAGAAAAACCCCGACTGGTTCGGGGTTTTTTTTCGACGGTTTTTCGATGAAAACCAGAAAAAACCCGTGTTTTTGTCATGTAAAAGTTGTTTTTGAGGCGCTGCAAACTCCGTTTCAAACAGGGCTTTAAATGCCTGAAATTCTTTCTCATGGACGCAAATTCTCCACCTAATAGATTAGGCCGCTCAACGCAGCGGAGAATTTGGTAATGATCGTTTTGAACAGAGAAGTGGGCGAATCGCTACGGCGCGACAAATATGTCAACGTCCAGGGTGGTGACTTCAATCTCTACGGTCATTTTGCCGACTTCGTCAGACTGACCAAAAGTTGGGAAAACATGGAGCCTGACAGTTACTACGGTCAGGCCGAAGCCGGCATGCGTTACCGTCGTTACAGCGACTTTGAGTACAACCCCAAGACGCGTGAGCTGAAGCAACTCGAGCATCGCGCCTACGTGCAATCCAAGGAAAACAACGCCTATGTTGGCGGCCTGGTGCGGCACTTTCAGGACTTCTCCGATGAAGTGATTACTTCACCGGTGATGCGCAGCCTGATCGACACGGATTTTGAAGTTTACAAAAGTGTGCTGCCGGAAGAGCTGCACGATGAAATCTGGCAGTGCCAGATCCATCAGATCCGCATCGAGATCAAACCCGGCAAGCAGCTGGAAATCACTCCGGAAGGAATCCACTGCGACGGCTATCCGTTCAGCGGTGTGCACTTCTGGGGCCGCAATAACGTCGAGGGTGCGGAGAGTCGTCTGTACGACATTCACGAGCATCAACTGGCGTCGACTACTTACCAGGAAATTCTCGACACCACGTACTTCCTTGATCGCGATATGCGCCACTACGTGACCCCGGCCCGCAACCCGCACACCCATGCGATGGCGTACCGGCAGATTCTGGCGATTTCCTTCTCGCGGCCCGGGACCGCTTTCGACATTGTTCGCTAATCAGATCACCCCAATCGACGGCGTCGAGTGCTCGACGCCGGTGGTGCTGCGACGCGCCACGGCCAAGGATGCGCAGCGCATGGAGCGCTTCTTCCGCCAGTTCGACGAAGTGTCCTTCTGTGAATGGCAGGATGCCAAGTGCCTGCGCGGCGTGCTGATCCAGAAAACCACCACGGCCTATCTCGCCTTCGACGTCGCCGGCGAAATCGTCGGCGCGGTACTCGGTGGCATGCTCGGCAGTCGCGGCACGATCAATCATCTGGCCGTCAGCCCGCGCTATCGCAGCCAGGGCGTCGGTCAACGACTGGTTGAAGCGGCGTCGTCCGACATGAAACGGGTCGGTGTGTTACGGATGTTTCTGTTCGTCGACGATGCTAACCTCGCGGGCAAGCGTTTTTGGACTGCCCAGGGTTTTTGCGAGCCTCATGGCGAACGGACATTTGAGAGGGATCTATGAATGAAACATCCGGCAGTGCGCCGTTGATGGTCAACCATCAGCCGTCGCGCACGTTTGCCGAAGCCAGCCCGGTGGTGGCCGGCTATTTCACGGTGTCATTCGTGTTCGGACTGATGGCCGTCAACGCAGGCCTGCCGATGTGGCTGCCGGTGGCGATGTGTTTGTTCGTCTACGCCGGTGCTTCGCAATTCGCCGCGCTGGCGCTGATCTCCAGCGGAGCGTCGCTGACCACCATCGTGCTGACCACATTCCTGATCAACGCGCGACACATGCTGATGTCGGTGTACATGGCCAAGGCCCTGCGCGCCCTCGGTTTGAGCCGCATGGAGCGCTGGGCTTACGCCGGTGGCCTGACTGACGAATCCTTTGCGTTCCACAGCGTCAAACTCGGCACGGGTGCGCCGGTCAACGTGCGTTATCTGATCGGCTTCAACCTGTTCTGCCACACCTCGTGGGTGCTTGGCGGTTTGCTCGGCGCGGTCTGCGCGCAGTACGCGGCGCACCTGATCAAGTATCAGCTCGACTACGCCCTGACGGCGATGATGCTCTACGTGCTGGTGTCGCTGTGCAACACCCGCAACAAACTCATCGCCGCTGCGGCCGCTGTGCTGTGCATGGGCGCGTTGAGTCTGGTCGGCAGCTCGCCGTTCAATGTGTTTATCGCCACGTTTGTGGGCTGCGGAGTGGGTGTATGCCTGACCAAACGTTCCTGATTCTGGTGGTCGCGCTGATGATGGCGGTGACTTTCCTGCCACGCGCGCTGCCACTGCAAGTCAACACCGAGCACTGGCCGCCGTTCGTTGCGCGGGCGCTGGAGTACCTGCCGGTGGCGATCGTCGCTGCGATCAGCCTGACACCCTTGTTGATCAAGGATCAGCACATACAGCTCGATCGCCCGGAATTCTATGCCGCGATTCCGACGTTGTTATGTGCGTATTTCAGCAAAAACCTCTTTCTCAGTGTGGCGGTTGGGACGGCTGCGTACATTGCGCTCGGCTCGTTCATGTAGCGGCAGATCGACGACGTCGCTCAGCGCCTGGCTCGACAACTCCGGATTGTTCACCGCCAGGCGTACTTCAAGGAAATCCTCGAATCCGGGGAAAATCGTCAGGCCGTTCTTCTGCGCGGCCTCACGCGAAACCATGCCAACTGCGTCCATCTGCGTGATCAGCGACAGCGTCAACGTTTCACTGCACGAATAAACCATGCGTTGACCGTTCTCGTGATTACCCAGTCCTGCGTCGAGAAAACGCAAAAAGCTGTGGGAATACGGACAATCTTCCGCAGGACGCACCTGAAACTTGTTGCCCAGCAACGTCAGCGGATCATTCTCCTGACCGCAATGCGCACCGACCACCTGCACCTGCACATCCGGCAGGACAATGCTCGGCAAACCCGGCCGTTGTGGGCCGATCAGCACCGCAAGGTCAAAGTCTTCGTTCTTCAGCTTGCTGAGGTTTTCCATCGACTCGCCGTAACTGAATTCCATCTGATAATCGGGAAACACCTCGATCAGGCGCCCGATCATTCGCCGGTTGAAATCAGCCGCCAAGGTGTTGTTCAACGCTACCTTCAACGTGCGCTGGCCCGGCACTTTCAGTGCCTCGACCTTCTCTTCCATCTGTCGCGTGGCAATTAGCACTTTGTCCATATACGGCGTCAGCTCAGTGCCTTGCGGCGTTAGCGTCAGCCCTTTGTTGGAACGTCGAAACAAGCGGAAACCGAACTGCTCTTCGACCTTGTTCAACTGCGCGGCCAACGCCTGCACGGTCAGGCACGAATGCTCGGCTGCGGCCGACAACGAGCCGGTCTGCACGATGCGCATGAGGTTGCGTAAGGTTCTGCTATCCATGGGTAATGCCCTCTGAAGTGGGCTGGGTATTGTTGTTTACGAGACTGCCGGTCAGGCGCCATATGCTGGCTATATTCCTGTACCTGAGCATAGTTGTCGCGGGTTTAGTAGCGAATCGATGTCCTCGCCGATGGCTGGAGGCTGACACAGGATCGGGGTTTTTGGTGACGTGGGGGTGATGGGGGTCAAAAAAAGTGCTTGGTTTTGGTGCGTAGCGGCGATTTTTCACGGGGAAACGGCTGACAACGTTAGTGGTTTTGGCCTGCGAAATACGTGGATGCGTCTTAGGCGAACTTGCGACCGAGCTGATAGCGGCGACTCGTCAAAGCAGATGAAGTAGCAGTGGGGAGGCATCATGCCTATGTGGCTACAGATCTGTGTGAGGTAAGCGAAGTGATTGCATCAAAAGAAGCGGCCGATATGGAGTGCCAAGTTGGCAACAGGCTTCATCACGTTATTGAAATTCAAGAGCAACCGTCCATTGCACGAATTCCTACGGACAAGACTGCCCAAGCCATGTTGGAAGCACGAACTATTCGGCAGCGGTTCGATTCGGTCGACGAAATGCTCAAATCCGGTCATATCCGAATCCCAATCAATGGGGAATGTGGTAACCAGTAATACGCTTACGGAGCTTTTTTATCGATTTATTCGTATATGTACTAGTATCAAAGCAAGACAAATCTGGAGAGGCTCAATGACTACCTCATCCCCAGCCCTCACTCCACGCGAACAACTCGACGCCCCCGAAGCCGGCCGCGTTGCGCTGAAGTTCTTCTTCAACCTTATGGAGCGTTGGGGCTGCAGCGCAGAGCAGCAACGCACATTACTCGGCGGCGTTGGTAACACCACGTTCTACAAATACAAACATCTGCCGAACATACGTCTGCCTAACGACACCCTTGAGCGCATCTCCTACCTGATGGGTATTCACAAGGCGTTGAGCATCATCTTCAGCAACAGCCGCGAGCGCGCTTACACGTGGGTCAGCAGCCCTAACACGGCGGCGCCGTTCAATGGGCAAACGGCGCTGGATTACATGCTGGCGGGTCGAGTGGTCGATATCGCCGATGTGCGTCGCTACCTCGACGGGGTGCGCGGTTGAAAGTGCCCGAGATGGCTGATGTGGCGTGGCCGAGAGCCTATCGGATCGTCAACAGCAGCTTCCCGCCGATTGCGCTGTTCGAAGACGTGCTCGATCCCGAAGATCTGGAAATTGCCTACGCGATTGAAGCACTGACCAATGATCGCCTGATCGAACAGGCCGGCGTACTCGCCCGCGTGCGACCCGAAGATCGACTCTCTGGCCCCGGTTCGACTCCGGTGATGGCTGCGTTTACCCACATCGGCAAACGCAGTCGTTTCTGCGATGGCACCTTCGGCGTTTACTACGCTGCAAGCAGTCAGGCGGCTGCCATCGCCGAGACCTGTTATCACCAGGAGCGATTTCTTGCGGCGACCCAGGAAGCGGATCTTGAGTTGACCATGCGCACTTACGTCAATCGGGTGGTTAAACAGTTGCACGATATCCGCCACGATCACCCCGAGTTGCACAATCCGGATCCTGAGGCTTACGGGCCGTCTCAGCTATTCGCCCGGCAACTGCGCGAAACCGAGTCGTGGGGACTGCTCTACAACAGCGTTCGCCTGCCGGGCCATGAATGCGTTGCCGCGTTTCGCCCGCCAGCCGTATCAATCCCCAAGCAGGGCAAGCATTTGCGCTATGTGTGGAGTGCGAGTCAGCAGAAGATTTCGTTTGTGTTTGAGATCAGTCAGGTCTGAAACGCAAAAGCCCTCGCATCGGCGAGGGCCTGACACCGGCGTTTACATCAACGGCTTGTCCGGCGGCGCATCCATCACTTTGACTACATCATCGATCAGCGCTTTGCTCAATTCCTGCAAATACTGCGAGGCATAGGCGTGAAGATCAGGATCGCGCGAGACTGAAGTGTCCGCAGTGAGTAGTCGAGAGATGTGAAGCAAGTGTGAGGCGTGGGAAAGGGCGGCGATTACCGGCACACCACGGTTGGTGCGGAACATCGCTTGATTGGATTGAAAGGAAAAGTGGGTGAGGCCGAGGGTTTTCAGATCTTGAGAGTTGGTCATTTCGCTTCACCTACCGGTCGGAAGGGCGGACGTGAAGTGGCCGGTGTTGTTGACGGGTGGACTGCGGATGGATCAATGGCTGTCATTTGTGAACTTCCTGTATCAAATGAGAGCTGCGTTTTGTCGGTCATGACTTGTCCTTAGCCTTTTCTAAGCAACAAAACGAGGAGATCAGCAATGGTCGATGAACTGGAGCAATTCCAGCAGGACTTACTGGAGTCTGTACGTCAGATGAAGGCCGGTGAGGCCGCGCGCGTAACGCAGATGCCGCTCTCTGCGGCGAAGGAACAAAGCGTCGAGGCATCAAGCACTCTTCACTGGGAAACCGCGTTGCCATTGACTCCGCCGGTTCAGTGAGCTGAGAAACGCTGCTCATGCAATTACACCTTTTTATGGGCAAGCCATAATTATTGCCAGTTCATAATTTGGCATAAAAGCGGAAATTCGGGCGTTTTGGGCAAAAGCCGTGCTTTGTGGGAGAAGGACGTCTGGCGTTTAGATCGACGTGTGCAGAGGAGAGGCGCTATTTCTACTGAAGCTGGAACACGGCTAAAAAATATATACACCCACAAACAACAAAGCCCCTGCATTTCTGCAGGGGCTTCGTTTTGTATGGTGCGGCACCAGGAGTCGAACTATTGTGCAGGTACATGATTTAAAAATATTATTATTTTTGGCATGGTTACGTACCTCTAAAAGTACCCTAATAGACCGACTTTCAGCCCGGGATTATAAGATCTAATTTCAGCTAGTTGAAATTACTGTGTAGAAGTCTCAGGCTAAATAGGTAATGGTTATCGCGTAAAGTAAAATATATTTATATTTTTTTGAGTGCGGCGATAAAATTATGCATTCGATCTGATTCTAATGGATGATTTAACTCCGTCTCGACTAACTCAAAAAAATCCGTCTTAAGCCGAGCAATCGCTGGGAGGGTCTCAAATGCGCAGGTTTTTTTGAATTTTCTTATTGCATTTATTGCTGAATCTCTATCTGATATGTCGAAGTCGTTTTCGTACGCATAATGGATATACTGTTCAAGCCAAGTTTTATATTGTTTTTCAAGTATATTTATCCGGTAACGTTGCTCAATCTTGAATACGCGCTGCCAATTCCGTGATTTAGCGTCGGGATTGAATGTCAATCTCCAAGTAGGCCCTCTTCCATCGCCAGGTAATAGAACTGTGCCGTTTAGAGATATGGTGACATGTTCGTCTGCGTAAGGATCCATGCACTCGGCTTTTCGATCTAACTCATCCAATAAGATATCATTAGCACCTTTATAGGATCGATTACATATTGTTCCCATGGCTGTAAGGTTTAGGAGGTTTGCGCCTGCGAACGGATACTTAGATACGGCTAAGTAATGGTCTAGATCAGGATCAACAAGATCGGGGTCGGGAGCTTCTAAAAGTTCTAATCCACAAAACGGACAGCAGCCATTTTCTAGATGCGAATAAACAATTTTGTGGTAGTCAGCTCGAATTGTAAGGGTAGAGCCTGGTGTCCTGAGATCTGAAAGCTTCCCAAAAGCATATTCAAATAAGGCCCTAGTAGCCTTATGAACTGCAGGAAGGGTCTCTGCTATGCTAGGGCAAGTCGTATTTATAGAATATAGGCCAGGAAAGTGATTCTGCCCCGATAATGCTGCTAGTATCAGATCGTGTTGCTGCGCTTCCAAATTTCGGCACTCATCCAGGAACGCATTGTAAAGTTCCACAAATTTCCTTCCACGAGAGAACTCCTCTTGGTAGATATCCGGAATTGTCTCGTGAAATACAAGTGGCTCGTTCCCCTGCTGAAACGCTTCTAATGCTGTTTGAAGCACACTGAGCAAGGTTGTGCTGATCCAATTATTAGCTGTGGCGGCGATTGGGTAAGTGAAAAGCATTTTAGTTCTTTCTTTTCAATTCAAACAGATGATCTGCGAGCAGTGCTTTTTCAACTGATGAGCCAATACGTGGCATTTCTCGTTCAATTTCTTCGGCCGAAGCAGTTCTTTTAAGCTCTTCTATTTTCTCTCGAGCTAACTCCGAAATGGGAGGGTCAACACGAAAGCAATGACTCAGAATCGAATCATAAGTTGCACCAAATGTTTCTATTTCGGGTTTGCAAGCAGAGAGTGTCTCATCTTCTTTGGTGAAAATTCTTATCTGCTCTCGGTGCATATCTGATGGCACGAATGGCGCATGGGTGGTAAGAATGAACTCTTGTTCTCCCAACCCTTGTACAGGTAGCTCTGTAAGCCTTGTAATAAGTTTTGCACGCCACTGTGGATTAAAGTGCGATTCAGGCTCATCTAAAAGAAATAAGGTGTTGCTTGCTCTAAACATCGCAATAATACCAAAAATTTGCGCCTGCTGATGTTCTCCATCGGATAGGGAAACGTAATCAACATTGGATGTACTACCGGAAGTTGAGGCTTTATGGAATCGCACCTCCTCTATCTTGAAAACTTTCATCTCGTCCTGAGGTTCGGGCAGTCTCGACGCGAATTTTCGAGTATTGATGTTTTTGCGTACGCGCTCTCTGGCGCTTTTGGGAATCATCAAATCGTTTAGCATCGCAAGCTTGTGAAGTGAACGATATAAATCTGCTGCAGTTTCCCAGAAGGATCCAAAGGCCTTCCTGTTCTCATCGTTTACGAAGTAGTCAAGCGTATAAATTTCATTATTGGGTTCGTACTCCCAGCAAGTTGCAGATTTGCAGAGTTGCTCGATATAACGTTCCAATTCATCGGTTAGCTGAACACCTTTTCGATTAGGGTTCTTTCCTCGAATTTTCGGAGCTTTGGGATGATTGAGCTGTATTACTAATCGGAAAGAATGAAGTGCGGAGAGATTGGCATGTTTTACTAGTTCATGCCGAAGCTTATCTGATCCAAGTGTGACATTTGAGACTAGAACTTCTAGATGAGTTGAGTAATCCAGCATAACTAAACGATTGTTTGGAACAACTTTTTTAGCGTTGGTTCTTGCTGCTGATGTAACGGAGGACGCATAACCTGAGCGGCTAAAATAAAACGGAAGGCTGAGAGTTTCGTTGTCCCCAGAGGTATATGCAACGATCAGTGGCGGAAGGTAGACGCCGAATTCAGGCGCGCTATTGTTCAAAATAATATCGTATTCACTTCCGACTTTTACCTCCATTATAATTTTTCCAATTCGTCCGGAAGTTTCTCTGCTTCTGCTTAGCCTAACTCGCTTTACTTCACCATTGTTTAGCGTAACTTCATAGATTATTTCAAATAATAGCTCTGGGTTAGCCGCTGTCATTTCTTCCGAAGGGCTATGTTCATGCCAAGCTGCTTGGAAAATTTCCGCGAGTATTTGGAGGAATTGCGACTTTCCCGTCCCGTTCTTGCCTAGGAGGCAGACGGGTAAGAACTCCGCATCACCCTCACTATTTCTAGGGCGAAGTAGTTCTATATCCATTCCATCAAGTAGTCCACCGCAGCTTGCCGCCTCGGAAATTTTTATCCTAATGATCCGCATCAGGCTCGCTTCCTAATTATCATAGCAGAGCTTGTTTCTTCAAATACCTGTTGTAGTTGAGGACTTTTACCCGATAAAAACGCGAAAACTGCATCCTTTAGGTCTTCATAATTTCCAGGGAACTCCTTCCTCAACTCTTGAAAATTAATACCCTCGACTGGCCATTGCTCTAGTTTTATAGTCAGGAACTCTGTGGCAGTTGACATGACCGTCTCTCGCTTGGTTTTTCCGTGTTTTTTCTGTGGTATAGACTCGCGCTTAGCTTGCATGCGTTTTAGCAGAGCACTCGCTGGTTCGTCATTTTTGTCTTGCGGCACGAGATCACCACTAAGGGCTTTTGCAAGAATAGATTCATCTAATTTTTCCGCCAGCTCTAAGGTGCGGTTCACGTGAACAGATAGCTGTTCGATATTTGCGAAGGCAGATTTTATGAGGTGAACTATCTCGTGTTGTTCAGCCTCTGGGGGCAACGGTACAGGATATTTGGCTAGGCCCGCTCGTCCAATGTGCTGTATATGAACTCCTTGCGAGCGTGAGGCGAAGCCTCCATTCATTGCAGTGAATAGGAAGTAGAAGTACAAATACTCAGATGTGCAGAGCTGAGGTTGAACGCGCAAAATAGTGTTTTGATAACAACAGTTCGGAATTTCACCCCGCCATATCGCTGGCTTGCCGACTTCTCGCGCACTCCCAGATCCTTCATTTAACAAAACGTCGCCGATAGCTAGTTTGAAGCGCTCAAAGTCGGCGTCTTCAAAATTCATTTCTTTAATGTCAGTTGTGTTGACACCCTGCCATGTAATGTTCGCAGATCTGATGTAGGGGCGCATAGACGAGCCAGTGTGATTGTCTGGCGAGCGCTGACGCCCTAACCCAACATGGCCTATTTGATCGGTGCGATACCAGCTCCAAGAATCGGGGATGGGCCATAGGGCTATCAGAGGAGCTGAATTAGATGCTGGCATATTGTCGAGAGAGACTTGCTTGCGAGATGTCAGCCTGCCCTCGAATGCGCATTTCAACGTATTAATTTTAAATTGTTCGATTAGCTTTTGAATTTTTGAAAGCTCAGATCGTGCACGAAATGATTTCGCTTGCAGCGCATCGAGTTTGGCTACGATACGTTTTTGTTCGGCTAACGGAGGGAGTGGCAAACTAAATCCCTCAATCATCGCTTTCGTCAAAGCTTGGCGGGTTGCCCCATAATTTTCCTGGTTTATAAAGTTCTGCATTGCAGGAGAAGCCAAGAAGCTTCTAACGTATTGCGGCACCACTCCTTCAATCAATCGAATGATGCTAACGTGTTGATTAACGCGTGCGCCGTCATAGCGCGAAGGCGCAACAGTTACTCTACCGATAGATGCACCTGTGATATTCAAGAGAACATCACCTTCTTCTACGATCACATTATCTAATTTTGCAGCTTGTTGCGGGTCGATATACGCCAAACCTTTCTCTCGAACTCCATCAAAGTGAATGTTCAAGGAGCGGATTAATGGTACTCCAGAAGTTTTGTAAGATTGCTCTCCTCCTTTGGGAGTAGCCCCACTTCCAATCTTCGTGGTTATCTTGCCAAGCTCGACCTTTACCCATCCTGTTTGCAGTTTGGTCATTCATACGCTCCAGGTAAACCGAGCTCGGCTGTGAGTGCATCAATTTCTAACATTGCGGCTTGAAGATGACCAAGGATGGCGGCCGTTATGTCTTCTGGTTCAGTTAGTCCCTTTTCAACATCTTCCTCTGCTTCCCTCAGCCATGAGATATCAAGATTGTCGCTGCGAGCAGCTATTTCCTCGCGGCTGAACCTACGCCAGCGTCCGGTCTCCCCCTCGTCAGGTCCCCGCTCAGTGCCCCAGGGGCTCGTCCCGAAGGCCTTTTCAAAGCCTTCAAAATGCGCTGCAGTTATCGGAGTAGTTTTGCCGAACCGGGGCATCCCAGTACGCAGGTCATAGAACCAAACAAACTTAGTATTGCTAGTTTCACTTTTCCCGCGGTTAAAGAAGATGACGTTGGTCTTTACACCTTGCGCATAGAAGATCCCCGTCGGGAGGCGAAGGATTGTGTGCAAATTACACTGGTCCATTATCATTTGCCGTAGCGCTTTACCGCGTCCCTCTTCAAAGAGCACGTTGTCGGGTACGACGATGGCCGCTCGGCCATTAGATTCCAGTGCCCGAAGACAGTGTTCCACGAAGGGAAGCTGATAAGAGGATACGGTAGCCGTGATAGAAAGATCGTCTCGTGTGGGCACTCCACCAGCTGGGCCAAAGGGTGGATTGGTTAGGATCAGGTCCGCACGTCCAAGTGCTTTACCTTTGTTGGAAAGGGTGTCGCCAAGGTCAACATGGCTGCTATCAATGTTGTGCAAGTATAGGTTCATCAGAAGCAGTCGCAGCGTGCCTGGTACGTTTTCCATTCCACGGATTGCATGAATTTTCTGAAAGTCTTGTTCTTGCGCGCTCAGCATCAAATAGTCATTTGTACGAGCACGCATGTAGCGGTCCGCCGCAACCAAGAAGCCTCCAGTGCCTGAGGCGGGGTCTTGGATCACCTCGCCAGGTTTCGGTTGCATCAGCCGTACCAACAGTTCAATCAATACGCGTGGCGTAAAATATTGGCCCGCACCACGTTTAGTTTCTTCTGCGTTCTTCTCGAGCAGCCCCTCGTATAGATCGCCAAACTGGTCACGTTCTTCGGAGAACCAATCGAGCTCGTCTATGGCTTTAACTAGCGTCGTGAGGTTCTGCGCTTCGCGGATGAACGTGGAGGAACCTTCAAAAATTTTTTGAACAAGGTCAGGTAGTGGGCGGGCCTGGGTATAACGTTTGCGCTCCGAAGCTGACGCAGAATCACTAGGGGGCATAACGATAATATCGTCCTTGCCAAGCCGTGTGCTCAACGAACCGAATGTGAGCAGCGTCGTACGGTAAAGATCTAGTTTAGCTACGCCGTTAGCTTGGACAAGATCCGCCCAGCGCATAGTCTTCGGCAAACTACCCGCCTCGCGGTTGCGCTCGGCCATCATCTTAAGAAACAAGAGATAGGTGAGCTCGGTGACATATTGCTGGTAGGTGATCCCATCTTTCCTGAGAACGGTACAGAGGCGCCAGAGTTTCTGGACGATGGCATTTGCATTCATGGCGGCATTCTTTCTTATCGCGGGATGGGTGATGCGTTTGCAGCGACCTGAGGGCTGAATTCAGGTAGAAGGGTAGGGCAACCGAAAGGATAGCGCCCCATCATCCATTTTCCCAGTCTTCATCTCACTCCGATTGGGCACCGTCAAGCCACGTATCCTAATGTGTCGTAAGCCCCTAGCAAGCGTGGCAAACGAGGTCAGTCATGCCACATAATATCGTTAGGTTCTCCGGGCAATCTGCTAATTCGTATCAACGTTGTCGATGTGACGAGCGCGAAAGGCGCTCGCTGTCGAGTTGCCACAACAGGGATATGCTTGAACCAGCCTTTCCACGTTCACCGATTTACTCAAAGCGAATGGCCAACTTGGGTCAGCTGACAGCGGACATTTCTCATGCCTGCATCGAGCATGAGCTAGCCTCAAATTCTCGGAGATGGTTTCATGCTCGGGAACGCTCCCCTACCAGGTGATGACTGGGTGGAAAGGAAGAAGACCTCCCCCCCGAGCTCATCTCATGGCTGAATTGCCAGGACTTCCCTAACCGTTTCGTAAGCAATCGTACCGTGAGCACGAAGTAATAGCGTGTCGATTCCGCATGCCTATTCAGATGGTGATTTAAAAACCACACGAGGTGCTTATGCTGCCACGTCCACGGATTATCTTTTTGCCAACGTTCTGCGATGGCCCTCTGAATAACCCTAGCTTGCCGTATATGGCGTAAGCGCGTGGCGTGTGACCCGCTCAAGGCTCCTACTAGAAACAGCTCCATATCAAATGGCTTGCTCATGCTCGACCACCGATGTAGGCAGACGTCACATCAATTCGACCGTGTCCCAGCTCATAGCTGATTTGTAAGCGTGCCTCTCGATCAAGGCGTGGATCGAGCCGCCTGCATCTGCCACCGTTGATGGGCGCTGGGTGATTGGTGATCTGCTCATAGCGTTCGCATGCAAAAGCCGCCCGTAATTCATGAAATCCTTTGAGGTTGTGCTTATGGAGGAGGTCCCGTGCGGCGCGGACGATTTCCCGTTGGAAATCGAGGTAGCTTTCGTTCGGCGCAAGCAGGTTGTGGCTGCCGTCGGGTGAGACCTGTTCGGCGAATCTCAGCGCTTCGTGAATATGATCATCCACCCTGATCCAGCGAGGTGCCGAGGCACCTGAGCGGCCCCCTTTGGTGCCATCCTGGATGTTGATCTTGCCGTAGTGTTCGGCCTCACGTTTTAAGCGCGGTAAGTCGGCCAAAATGGCCTCGCGCAGGCGCATGCCGGTGGCCCGCGCCAACTGAGCGATGGCCGCGGCACGAGGATCCTGTTCGCTGAGCGTCTCGACGATGCGCATCAAGTGTTCGCGATCCTGGCCTTGTGGAGCTGTCGTGCGGATGGTGGTGCGCTGCATTCCCAGCGCCTTGCTTGGACTCGGCACTTTCACGTACTGATCACCGCGAAGCGCCGCTATGGTTCGGTTCACACTGGACAACCGATTTTGCGCAGTTGCGATGGCGAGCCCACCTTGTTCAACTTGCTCGCGCAGATGCCCCGCGTAGTCCAGCAAGGTCTGCCGATCAATTTGTCGCGCATCGTTAAACCCTGGTCCATCGTCTGAGCGGCACCAGCGTGCAAACGCCTGCCAGCGATCACTGTGTGCCTTGACCGTCCCGTAATGCCCGCCACCAAACAGATCGCGCAACGCTTGCGGCCCGGCATAGCTCAGTTGCCGGCCATAGCCAAAATTGCGCCCATCTCGTCTGCCCACCAGCGCCATGATCAAACTCCTCTCGAAGCCAAAACTTTTAAAACTTTCCCCACGTCATCCCGCCAAGAATGTTGAGTGTTATCAGGGATCAAGGCCCCTGCGACCTGTGAGGGTTGTCCACTAACGCGGGACTGACGGCTCTTTACGACCGGGAGCTTGGGCATCTCATGATCTGGCCTCCTGAGCACTTCCGAGGAAGTGGGCGGGTGAAGGCTGCACTGGCTGACGAGACCAATGCCGCGAGAACCTGAGTCGGGTGAAGGCAGTGAGGCGATGACCGGGGCATGCCTGACTGTCAGTCAGGTGCAGTCCATTCCCTGGGCTGCGGCACCACCATCTGCATCGCTGTTGCTAGTGATTTCGGTGTTTGTCACGCCGATTGTCACAAGGGGGAATGCCGCAAAACCTTGTACGAGTTGGGCTGCAGCAGCGGTAGGAGCGCCCGTCTCTTTCCGGAAGAAAGAGACGGGGGCAGGTTGGCGTAAGGAAATGGCCAAGCGGATAGGTTGCTGCAGGGCAGCTATGCAAGGGGATGAGTTGCCGCAGTGGGCACACTGGTAAAAGTAGGCATCCATCACATCACTGTGACCGTGCGAGCCGCCGGACGCTAATCGCACTTTGGGAGAACCACCACGGTGTGGCGTAGCCTTAAAGGTTCTAGCTACCTGGGTTGCTGTCGGCGACAGCGCTTTGCCCGATCTTTTCTACGTCTGTGGATAGTTCGTCATCTTGATCTTGGAGGAGTGACGTTCGCCCCGAACTGGCTCACTGAGATGATTGCGTTAACTGCACGGCAGAAATGCCGTGACTGAAAAAATCAGCCCGCGGTCTAACTCCCCTCAATCAAAGCTCGCTCTTCCAGCCATATCTCTTGAACAAACTGATCTGTAATCGCGTAAATCCCATGCCCGCGTCGCATGATGATGTTCTCGGCAACCAGCGCAATCACCACCGGTTGAATCTCTTCGACCCGCACCTCTCGCCCGACTGACTTTGAATACTCAGCCGCTGCGTCAGTGGAGAAAATTCCGCGAGCATCGCCTTCTGTAGAGGCGATCTTGTTGAAAACGGCTTGAGCCAGACTACCCAGTTGCTCGACTTTTTCCAGTTCGATGCTCGCCGCGGCCGAGCGTAATGTGCTTGCGATTACTGGTAGGAAAACATCTGGCTCGCCCTCTTGCTGCAAGAGTTGGCGTAGAGCCTTCAGCATTTCTTCAGGTCGATTGCCCAAAGTGTCGAACGCTTCGATTGCAGCTTCGAGGGACGGTAATTTGTCCTGCTTCACGGTCATTGCGAGTCGGTTGAGCAGGAATTCAACGTAATCGCCTTTCAGCAATGGATAGGCTGCTGACGTGGCTCCGGAAAAGGCGTGGTTGCGTTTGGCGGTCAGTTCGCTGACTTGTGCTCTGTGCGAACCTGTTCCGATAAATAGAAAGTATCCCGGCGTTTTCGGACGAGGGTTGATTGCATCGCGGGCGGCTTTGAGTGCCAGGAGCAGCTGATTGCCGTCGTCTGAGGAAATGGCGTGCTGCACCTCGTCAATGATCAACACCAGATCCGTCTTGGCTTGATCTACGACTTCGGTGAGTGCTTGCGCCAGTGTTGGACCGTCGACGTTGCCAATGCTGTCGAGTTTGAAGCCGAACTTGAATCCAGCGGCGCCGATTTCAACATTGCTGACTCGCTTGAATGTTTCCAAGGCAGAGGAGCCCGGCGTTTGCAGATCTTTCAGGGTTTCCCGGATGGCGTTGTGCACAAGCGTTGCCGGGTTGGCCAGAGTGTCACTCCATAAGTCGACGTAGATGACCAAAGCACCTGCTTCTTCCAAGGCTGGGATAAGGTCATTTCTCAGGAAAGTCGTTTTACCTGTGCGACGCAGGCCAGATAGAAATAGACCTGAGCGCAGACCTTCGTCGAGCACACTTGGATTGAGAAGCTGATTAGCCATTGACTCGGCCAGTTCTGGGCGCTGAAAAATGCTGCTCATACGATTACACCTTTTTATGTGTACACCATAATTATTGCTATTTCATAATTTAGCATAAAGATGGAAATGTGAACCGTTGGTTCAAAGTCCGCGCTTTCGAAGTGTGTAAGAGGAAGTGTGGCTAATCGCGCGAAGTGCGAGGGGAGAAGCTATTTTCACCGAGGGTAAAACTGCCAGGAATATAAACACCCCAGAAACAACAAAGCCCCTGCATTTCTGCAGGGGCTTCGTTTTGTATGGTGCCGGCACCAGGAGTCGAACCCGGGACCTACTGATTACAAGTCAGTTGCTCTACCAACTGAGCTATACCGGCGTTGTGGGCGACGATTATAGCGATTGGGAAGATCCTGTAAACCCCTGAATTCAGACTATTTTTGCATCGCAGCAAATTAAGCCCTGCGCAGTGCGTAACGTAGGATTTGCGCCTTACGCAGGATAGGGCTGTTTTGCAGGACAGGCAGTTGAGTTTCGGCTTTCGCGAGGCCGCGATTATTCGCTCGGTAAGCCCATTATTCGGCGGTTATGTCGTTTTGATTGGCAGCTTATGCACAACTGAGAGGCGCGGAAGCGGGATTGGATAAGGTTTTGTGAACCCATTCTCATTTTGTTCGCAAATCCCTGTTTTACAGGTTTTTTATTTATGTGAACAAAAAATGACCAGCGTCGTTAAGGCGGCGAAACAGGCGCAGATATTGGATCCACGGCAAATCCATCAACAGAGTTATCCACAGGCTGTAAGGTTTTAAGCGCGTTCGGCGAGCAGCAGTAAATTACGCGGTGTGAGCGAGGTGTCGCAAAAAGTGCCGAGGCGTACGACGTATCCCTGTTCGACGAGGAAAAGTGCCCGATCCAGATTCAGCCAAAGCTCCAGTGGTCGTCGGAACAATCCGCGAAGCAATTCAAGGTTGCGAACTTCGGCCAACCGCTGCCAACCGGCGGCTTCGAGGGTCGACCAATCTGGCGAGCCGATTGTGGATAACTCTTTCAGCGCTGCCAGATCGCGGCAGTAATCGGCGAAGGTTTTGTCCAACCAGGCGCTGGGCAGGGACGGGGTGGGCAGGTATTCGTCTATTCCACGTACTTGCCGTTGCAGCAAATCGAAAGCCAAGCGCCGGGCCATGGAGGTGTCACGCTGACGTCGGACCCGTGCACCGGCGGTGACGGTTTCACTCATGGGCAGAGCCAGATCTTCGAGCGAGAGCTGAAGGACGGATCGCAAACCGACGGAGGACAACGCCTGGTACTCGTTGCTATTGATCCGGTTGTAGCAGCACGGGGCGATGGCCATCAACGTGCATCCGGCAGCGCTTGCCAGTTGCATCAATCGTACATGCAGATCACCGCAGGCGTGCAGGGCGACCGGGGTGTATTGAGCGCTCAAAACGGTCGAGGCGTCTGCTGCCAGCACATCCTGTTCGACATGCAGCGCGTGCAGGTGATGGCGCTGGCTTAAAGCCTGACCGCTGGCGACCAATGCCGGATCATACTCAACGCAAGTTAGCTGTTGCCCTTCACTCAACAAACGTCGACCCAAATGCCCCTTGCCGGAACACCAATCCAGCCAATGCGTCGGCTGCGAGGCAAAAGACAAGCGACTGGCAAACGCCTCGATCTGCTGCCACTTGCGTCCCGGCACATCGACATTCAGTCGATGGCCCGCAGCTTCCAGCGCATGTCCCGGCAACTCGCCAACCACACTCAACTCAGCCGACAACGCCGCCAATGAAGCAAACGGCTCCGGCGCATCGACAAGTTCGGCAGGTTGATTGTGAGCGTTTTCCGCGTCTTCCAGCGACCGTCCGCGTAGCCACAAGGCCAGCTCCGGGTAGGACGCTTCCCAATCAAGCGAAAGATGAGTGAACGGTCGAGGTTTCCACAGTGCCTGATGCTCAATCAAAAAAGCATCCAGCGCCGTGAAGCGGGCGAATAAGTCCTCGCCCGTCAGCACGTGGGAAATGTCAGCGCCCTTGGCAGGCATCGACGCGCAGCCAGCGCTCCAGCAGCTTGAAGCCGCGCACGAGCACGTAAGCCATCAGCAGATAGAACACGCCCGCCGCGAAAAAGATTTCCACCGGCAGATAGGTGCGGGCGATGATCGTGCGCGCCATGCCGGTCAGTTCCAGCAGAGTCACGGTACTGGCCAACGCACTGGCCTTGAGCATCAGGATCACTTCGTTGCTGTAGGCCGGCAGGCCGATGCGCGCTGCACGCGGCAGGATGATGTAGAACATCGCTTTCGGCTTGGACATGCCCAAGGCCCGCGCCGCTTCGATTTCGCCCGGCGGAATCGCCTGAATCGCCCCGCGCAAGATCTCGGCGATGTACGCCG
The DNA here is from genome assembly GCF_000783395.1 of Pseudomonas chlororaphis. Taxonomy (GTDB): domain Bacteria; phylum Pseudomonadota; class Gammaproteobacteria; order Pseudomonadales; family Pseudomonadaceae; genus Aquipseudomonas; species Aquipseudomonas chlororaphis_H. The sequence goes on from NZ_JSFK01000003.1 coordinate 122,671, forward strand.
CCGTGTGCAGGGTCATGGTCACGGTCGCACACCAGAACGGATCGCGCAGGTACGGCCACAAGGCGCTTTCGCGCACCGCATCGAACTGCGCCAGGCCGTAGTAAACCAGGAACAGCTGAACCAGCAGCGGCGTGCCACGGAAAAAGAAGATGTAAGCGTAAGGCAGCGATCGCACGTACCACAGCTTCGAAGAGCGGGCGATGCCCAGCGGAATCGCCAGCAGCAGGCCGGCAATCACGGCGATGGCCACCAGTTCCAGGGTCAGGGTCGCGCCCTGCGCCAGTTTCGGCAGCCACTTGATGATGACTTCCCAGTTCATTAAGCGCTCCTCGCAAAGCCGCGAGCGGCGCGTTTTTCCAGGAAGTGCATGCCGGTCATCGCCAGCACGGTCAGGCCCAGGTACATGATCGCGGCGACCATATAGAAGGTGAACGGTTGTTTCGACACGGTCACGCCGATTTGCGCGTGACGCATGATTTCTTCCAGGCCAATCACCGAGACCAGCGCGGTGTCTTTCATCAGGATCATGAACAGATTGCCCAGGCCGGGCAGGGCGATGCGCCACATCTGCGGCATGATCAGCCGGGTGAAGATCCGCCATTTCGACAGGCCCAGGGCCTGGCCGGCCTCACGGTGGCCTTTGGGAATAGCGAGGATCGCACCACGGAACACTTCCGTGGCGTAGGCGCCGAAGCACAGTCCGAGTGCGATCACACCGGCGGCGAAGGCGTTGAGTTGCAGGTCGGGGTTGCCGAAGAACTCACCGAGGGCGCGCATCAGGTTGACCGTACCGAAGTAGATCAACAGCACCCAGAGCAATTCCGGGACGCCACGCACCAACGTGGAATAAGTGCCGCCAAGCCATTGCAGCGGCTTGTACGGGGAAGTCTTGGCCAAGGCGCCGAGCAGACCGAGCACCAGTCCCAGGCACAGGGCCGTAAGGGCCAGTTGGACGGTCATCAGCGCGCCGGCAGCGAGGGCCGGGCCGAATCCGTAGAGGTCGATAATCATGGGTTTCTGTTCAAATTGCGGCAGGCAAAGTCGGGAGCCAGCGCCGTTGCATCACGGCGCCAGTCCCACAGGTCAGGATCAGTAGATGCTGAACGGGAAGTACTTGTCGTTGATCTTCTTGTAGGTACCGTCGGCGACGATTTCCTTCAGAGCGGCGTTCAACTTCTCACGCAGAGGGTCGCCTTTACGCACAGCGATGCCGATCTTGTCGCTTTCTACGACCGGGTCACCCTTGAACTCGTAGTTCTTGCCAGCGTCGCTTTTCAGCCAGTCATAGTTGGCGTACTTGTCAGCGAGGATCGCGTCGACACGACCTGAGGTCAGGTCGAGGTAGGCGTTTTCCTGGGTGTCGTAGAGGCTGACTTTGATGTCATCGGCGTAGTTGTCTTCCAGCCAGGTGCCGGCCAGCGTGGCACGCTGGGTACCGATGGACTTGCCCTTCAGCGAGTCCTTGTCGGTTTTGAAGTCGACGTTTTTCGGCGCGATGAACTGCAGCTTGTTCGAGTAGTACGGGTCGGTGAAGTCGACCGCGCCTTTGCGCTCGTCGGTGATCGACAGCGAGGAGATCAGGAAGTCGAACTTCTTCGCTTTCAGGGCCGGGATGATGCCGTCCCAGTCGGAAGTGACCACAGTGCACTCGACTTTCATCTTCGCGCAGAGGGCGTCGCCGATGTCTTTGTCGAAGCCGACGACGTTGCCGCTGGCGTCTTTGTTGTTGAACGGCGGGTAGGCCGCTTCGATGCCCATCTTCAGGGTTTCAGCCATGGCACCGGCGCTGAACGCGAGGGTGACGGCGGCGGCCAGGAAGACCTTCTTGAAATTCTGCATGCATGTTGCTCCGTTAGCGGTTGCTGGACATGAATTGTTTGCAGCGCGCCGAAAGCGGGTTTTCGAACACCTGCTGAGGCGATCCTTGCTCTTCTATAAGGCCTTGGTGAAGGAACACCACTTCGCTGGAGACTTGACGGGCGAAACCCATTTCGTGGGTCACAAGCAGCATGGTGCGGCCTTCTTCGGCCAATGCGCGGATGACACTAAGTACTTCCTGAACCATTTCCGGGTCAAGCGCCGAGGTGGGTTCGTCGAACAGGATCACCTTCGGTTGCATCGCCAGCGTGCGGGCAATCGCTGCGCGTTGTTGCTGGCCACCGGACAATTGCGCCGGGTAGGCGTGGCGCTTGTCGGCGATGCCGACCTTGGCCAGCAGCGCTTCGGCGACTTCGATCGCTTCTGCTTTGCTCTGGCCGAGCACGCGCCGCGGTGCCTCGATGATGTTGTCGAGGATGCTCATGTGAGGCCACAGATTAAAGTTTTGAAACACAAAACCAATCTCGGAGCGCAGGCGGTTGATCTGTTTGCCATCGGCGGCAACCAGTTCGCCATTTTTGGCGGCCTTGAGCTTGAGTTCTTCACCGGCCACCAGAATCTGGCCTTGGTGCGGGTTCTCCAACAGGTTGATGCAACGCAGGAACGTGGACTTGCCGGAACCGGAGGAACCGAGGATCGAGATCACATCGCCGTCGCGGGCGGTCAGCGAGATGCCTTTGAGCACCTCCAGCTGTCCGTAGCGTTTGTGCAGGTTGCGGATTTCAAGCGCGGGCGTGGCCTCAGCCATGTGCGTTCCTCATATATGTTGCGCTCCTGCTGTTGGATGGCCTTCCTGGCGAGGCGGCCAAGCTAGCATAGCGTTTCAATGGCAGCCAACAGCGCTACGAGCGGTTAACGGGTGGCATGTGGCAGGTTGTCGCATCGGCACAGCAGACTGTCGCCCCATCAACAACCGAACGGGTGTTTGATCGTGCAAACCCGTGGGTGTCGCGTAAAAAAAGGCGCGATGTTGCCAGCTTTGGCGGGGTGTTGGAAGCGCTATCCGGCCGATCGTTCCTGATTCGCCCTTTTATTGTGCATCCCACACTTTTTCAGTGTGTTTCTGGTGCGCTGTTTCGTTTGAAAAGTGAGTCGCAGGGTAACGCTCTGGCGGATTGCCATTAAATCCAAGGACTTGCGATGACTGTCCGGTCGCGCGCAAAGCCGCGGCACAGAAGAGTTTGAAACATTTTGGCGCAAAACTTGCGTGCAGAATAAGGAACGCCCCGTTGGTTTCTTTTTACGAGAAAGAAAATGCCAGACGGGCCGGACGCAATCGCTTTCCTCGCAAAGGTAGTTTCGATGAGCAGTACCCCAAGCTCCAATGGCCTCGAACAGGGGCTCAAACCGCGTCATGTGACCATGTTGTCGATCGCCGGTGTAATCGGCGCCGGTCTGTTCGTTGGCTCCGGCCACGCCATCGCTGCCGCCGGCCCTGCCGTGCTGCTGGCCTACGCTGCCGCCGGTACCCTGGTGGTTTTAGTGATGCGCATGCTCGGCGAAATGGCCGTTGCCTCGCCGGACACTGGCTCCTTCTCGACGTACGCCGACCGTGCCATCGGGCACTGGGCCGGTTTCACCATCGGTTGGCTGTACTGGTGGTTCTGGGTCTTGGTGATTCCACTGGAAGCCAACGCCGCCGCAACCATTCTCCATGCATGGTTCCCTGATGTCGGCATCTGGGCGTTCGCACTGGTCATCACCCTGTTGTTGACCGTCACCAACCTGTTCAGCGTAAAGAATTACGGCGAGTTCGAATTCTGGTTTGCCCTGATCAAAGTGCTGGCGATCATCGGCTTTATCATCCTTGGCCTTGCGGCGATCTTCGGCTTCCTGCCGAACAGCCAGGTCAGCGGCGTTTCGCACCTGTTCGACAGCGGCGGCTTCCTGCCCAACGGCATGGGCGCGGTGTTGGGCGCAATCCTGACCACCATGTTCTCTTTCATGGGGACCGAGATCGTGACCATCGCGGCCGCGGAATCGAAGAACCCGGGCAAGCAGATCTCCAAGGCCACCAACTCGGTGATCTGGCGTATCGGCCTGTTCTACCTCGTGTCGATCTTCATCGTTGTGGCTCTGGTGCCATGGAACGATCCTACGCTGGCCAACCTCGGTTCCTACCAGACCGTGCTTGAGCGCATGGGCATTCCTAACGCGAAAATGATCGTCGACATCGTGGTGCTGGTCGCGGTAACCAGCTGCCTGAACTCGGCGCTGTACACCTCGTCGCGCATGCTCTTCTCCCTCGGCAAGCGTGGTGATGCACCGGCCATGGCGACACGGGTGAACAAAAGCGGCACGCCTTACTGGGCGGTGATGCTGTCCACCGGTGCCGCGTTCCTGTGCACCTTCGCCAACTACGTGGCACCGGCCGCAGTGTTCGAATTCCTGCTGGCCAGTTCCGGCGCCATCGCCCTGCTGGTGTACCTGGTGATCGCGTTCTCGCAACTGCGCATGCGTAAACAACGCATAGCACGCGGCGAGAAAATCGTCTTCAGCATGTGGCTGTTCCCAGGCCTGACCTACGCGGTGATCATCTTCATCGTTGCGGCGCTGACCATCATGTTGTTCCAGGAAGCGCATCGCGTGGAAATCCTCGCGACTGGCCTGCTGAGCCTGATGGTAGTGGCTGCCGGTCTGCTGGTAGCACGTCGTCGGAAGCTGGAAAAACGTGGCGCGGTGGTGTTGAACTGATCCGCAACGCGTAATGCAAAACGGCCGCTGTCAGTGATGACGAGCGGCCGTTTTTGTTTGTGAGCGGGGTTTATTCGCTCTTGTCTTCCTGTGCTTCCACCGACTTGCCATAAGCATCCAGCGCAATCCCGAAATCGGTGATGAACTGTGGCTCGCTCAGCCAGGCTTGGGCCTCTTCGATCGTTGCGCCTTCGGCCCACATGCGGTAGTCGATCAACATGTCGGCGGCCAGGTGAGTGGCGGCCATGCCTTCATTGTCGGCGTTTTCCATGTCCAGCAGCTCTGGATGGTCAACGATGACGAACGCCAGTTCGCGCAGCAGGGTCAGCAGCATTTCGTTGCGGCTGATGGCTTCGGCGTCGCGCATTTTGCTGAACATCGCCAGGGTGTATTCCGGGATCGGCTCGGCGAGGTGGTCGAGGTCTTCGTCCTGTTCCAGCGGCTTGCGGCCGACCATACGGATTTGCTTGGCTTTGGCCTTGGCGCGTTTGGCGCGTTTCTGTTGCTTGTTCAGGGATGCCATGGGAACTCAGTTCTTCTGTTGGGTTTGCGCGGCGATCGCGTCGGACGCCGCCACATAGTCGGCCTGGAAGGCCGGGGATTCGATCCATGCCAGCGCGCCGGCCTCGTCGGTTTCCTGCGACCACTGGCGATACTCGATCAGCGCGGCGAGGATGAAATCCATCGCGCCTTCTTCGCCTTCCTGTTCGTAGACCAGCTCCAGCAGCGGGTCTTCGAGGAACGCGGTGCACAGCGCTTGCTGGCTGATCTTCTCGGCGTCGATCATTTTCTTGAACAGCTCGGTCAGGTCCACCGATTCGAAGTCGATGCGATCGTCGTTCGGGTCCAGCTCGACCGGCGCCTCGGCGCGTTTGGTGCGGTTCTGCTTGGCCTTGGCTTTGGCCCGGGTGGCGCGTTTTTGCTGCTTGTTGGCGGAGGCCATTATGTGTTCCGTCGTGCGTTGAGAGGGGCTCAGCTGTGCGGCACTTGCCGCCCGGGTGTGTCGGGGGCCAGTGCGCCGGTTTGTAGCCAGGTCAGAGCGATGGGCCATAGTGTGGCTTGGTATGCGCTGCGAAAAAAGGCGAAATGTCCGACTTGTTGTTCGCCGATGTCCTGCGGCTCGATGCGCAAGTGAATTTTTGTAGCGTTACCGAGGTAGTCGAGCAGGCGTTCGATGGCTGGAATGGTGCCGTAGGGATCGTCGCTGATGCTGATCGCCAGTGTCTGTGCGCGGACGTTGGCGAAGGGCAGGGCGCCGCTCTTTTTCATCAGCGCGCGACCACTGGGGCGCTGTTCGTAACGCGCTGCAGGCGTGCTCCAGTCGCGCACTACACCGGCCGGCGTATCTTCCAGCCAGGCAAGACGTTTGCCCGGGAAGTAACCGCAGACCAGCGTCAGCAGCGGCATCAACACATGCCATTTGCCGAACATGCGCCAGCGCTGTTCGGGGGCGTAATCGCGCCAATAGGCGAACTGCGCACCGACGGTGACCAGCCGTCGGATAACCTGACCCGACTCACCGAGGCCAGCGGCGCAGCCACCAAAACTGTGGCCGACCACATCGATCGGCTGACCGGGAAACTCCCGTTGTGCGCGTTTGAGCATCGCTTCGAAATCCTGCGAGCCCCAATCTGTCCACGAGGCCTCAAGGCCTTTCATTGAGTCGGGTCTAGATTCGCCGATGCCACGGTAGTCGAAGATGATCACGTCGAAACCATTGGCGAACAGATAGGCCGCGAAACGCGAGTAGTGGCGACAGCGCACTGACGTGGCGGCGTTGATGATCACCACCGGGCGCTGAAGGTCGGGCAGGGCATGACGCCAGGTGAAACCGCCAAGGACAAAACCGTCGGCGGCTGTTTCCTTGAAGGGTTCACTTTGCAGCTCGGCAGCCAATGGCGGCTTTCGCTGCACGGCTGGCAATGGGGGCGTGTCCTGACAGCTCATGGCGCTCGACCTTCGCGGGTAGCTGCCAACAATAGTCTCAGCGCATCCAGCGGACAATCCGCAGCGCTTATTCAGTGGACTCGGTGAGCAAGCGTTCCTCGATCAATGCTTGCTCTCTTTGCAGCTCCGCTCGCAGTTCTTCCACACTTGGCAGCACCGTTTTATAGCTGCTGGCAAACAGTTGCTCACTGCCTTTGAGTATTGAGTAGCGCGCGACGGCCTCGTTGTCCTGTGAACACAGAATGATCCCGACAGTGGGTTTGTCGCCTTCACTGCGTTTGAGTTCGTCGTACATGCGCACGTACATGTCCATCTGTCCGACATCACGCGCACTGAGCTGGCCGCGTTTGAGATCAATGATCACGAAGCATTTGAGCAGGTAGTTGTAAAACACCAGATCGATGTACAGATCCGAGCCACCGGCGCTGATGCGTTGTTGTCGAGCGACAAAGGAAAACCCTTTGCCCAGTTCAAGCAGAAAGCTCTGCAGGTGATCAATGAGTGCTTGTTCAAGCCCCGTTTCGTTAACCTTGCCCGGAGACGGCAAGCCTAGAAACTCGAGAATCACGGGGTCGCGGATGAACTCTCGGGGATTGCAGTTCATCGCTGCGATGTTGGTCGTGGCTTCCTCAGTTACACCCGCCTTGTCTTGACTCATCAGCAGGCGCTCGTAGTAGAGCGTATTGATCTGGCGATCCAGAGCGCGGCTTGACCAGTTGAGGGTGGCGCATTCGTCCATATACCATTGGCGAGCCTTTTCACTTTCAACCCTGAGTAGCCGGCGATAGTGCGTCCAGCTCAATTCGTGACGCAGTGCGTCACGAATTGGAAATGCTTGATAGAACAGACGCATGTAACGAAGGTTCGAGGCGTCAAAGCCTTTTCCAAACTGCGCCGTCAACTCTTTCGCCAGTGTCGCCAGTAATCGTTGGCCATACCCCGCTCGCCGGGCGCCGTCCTGTTCAAACTCAACAATATGCCGGCCAATCTGCCAACAGGTCTGAACCTGAATCGTATCGACCACACGCAGCACTTTTTGCCGTGCCTGACGTATCAGTTCGCCAAGATCGCCCAGCAATGAATCGATTTTCGGGTCTTGCAGGTCAGCAGGTTTCAGCTGGCTCATCGAATTTTCCGCACCATTGAAAACAGAAGCGCCAGCATGCCGAGAACCGCTTGCGAAGGATGTCGGCCGAGCCTTGGAAGCCAGCAGGAAGAGGGGATGGGTGTTGCAGGAAGTTGCTGGCCAGGGACGCTTTTGCTGGTTTTAGTCTGTAGTCCATTTCGTACACATCCCAAGTTCGAATCATTCTGAAACGTCACCCTCCCGCACTGAATCCAATACAGGGTAACGATTGGGTTCTGTCAGGGCCCGGGAGTCGCCATCATGAAACGTGTCCTTTCCTGCCTGCTGCCTGTCGTCGCGGTTGCTGCATTGTTATTTGCCGCGACGGCGCAAGCCGCCAGTCTTGAGCCTGTCGACAGCGCAGGCGTGCAAGTTCAACAGCAGCAACAAAACGGTATCAGCTATCTGGCCGGCGGGGTCGGCGAGGATGAAGCAAAAGCCATCCAGCAAACCGTCGGCTACAACCTGCACATGACCTTTTCGGTGGGCATGCAGAATGAGTACACCTGCGACGTCGATGTGACGATTGAAAATGCTGCAGGACAAACCCTGCTGGCCCTCAATCAGACCGGTCCGTTGCTGTACGTAAAATTGCCGACTGGCAAATACACTGTGGTTGCCACACGTAAGGGAGAGGTGCGGCGCGATGTGACCGATGTTGCAAACGGTACTGCGCGCAATCTGGTGTTTCACTGGAGCGACAGCGATTAATCACGGGTACCAGGCGCGGAGGGCGCGGTTGATTGAGCGTACAATCGCGGCCCTCACGTTTTACGGTCAGAAGGATGTTGGAATTGAAAGGGATTTTGCGTTTTGGCTCCGTGGCGAGCCTTGTTGCGCTGTTGGCCGGTTGTGGAACGATGACGGGGCGCTTGAGTGGTGCCTCGCCAGAACCTTACTACAAGGGTGTCGACGGTAATTTACGCCTGCTCGGCGTGAGGGATGACGACGGCAAGCCAACAGCAGTCATCTGTTATTTCACGATCATTTGCCCTTTGATTACTGTCGTATCGCTACCGGTAGATGCCGCTGTGGATAGCGTTCTGTTGCCCATCGACTACGTCAACACGCTCTGAAACCGCTCACCCGATTATCGTCGTATGCGCTTGCCTTTGGGCTTCTCCGCCGGCTCGTGCGCTTTGCGATAAATCCATAGGCCGAACACCCCGGCCGCCAGCAGAAACACGGTTCCTATGCTTTGCGAGACAAACTCGATCCAGAACCGTCGTGGTTGCACAGCCAGGTAATAGGTGTGCTTTGGGCCACGGTTGGTGGTGGTGATGGCGCCGCTGATCCAGCTGTCGATCAGTATGTAGATCGATGCACACAGGGCGAAGGCAATCAGTACGCCGACGAGCACGGTCAGCCAAAAGGTGGTCCGGCTCTGGCGATACGGCGGCGGATGGGGCAGGGGAATGCGGGTTCTTTTCTGATTCATGGAGTGTTACTGCAAACGTCCTTTTGCGCTCAGGAAACGGCTGTCTCTTGATGTTGCTCAGTCAGGTTCTGCCGCCCATTCGAGAGTCGCCCGGCGAGGTGTGCGCATTCGGCAATCACCTTGAGGATCTCGATCACTCCCGGAGTCAACGCAGTGCCAAGGCAGATGCGCACACCCGTGGTTGCATGCCCGTCGGCGAAGAAGATGCCGTTGCCGGCCACGTGGCAGCCCCGTTCGCCGGCTAAATCCTGCAATGCCGACATGTCAGTGTGTAGCGGCAGTTCAATCCAGTGGATGAACCCTCCACGTGGCGGCACGTACACGGTGCCCGCAGGGAAATCCGTTCGCACCAGCGCTTCGACAAAACTGGCCAGCGACGACAGTTGCGAGCGGAGTCTGGCGCAGTGCTCTTCCATGTAGCCGCGCCCGATGAATTCGTTGAGGACATTTTGCGCAAGGCTGGAAACCGCCAGATTGCGTGAAAACATCTGCGCCAGAATGGCATTGCGGTACTTGCCAGCCAGACACCAGCCGACGCGATAACCCGGCGCGATGGTCTTGGAGAACGACGAGCAGTAAATCGTCTGCCCGCTGGTGTCGTAGCTCTTGATGGCGCGGGGGCGATCGCTTTCCGGCACCAGGTCGAAGAAGATGTCGTCTTCGATAATCGGCACGTCCGCTTCGCGCGCGATCTGTGACAGCCGTGCGCGAGTCTCGTCGGGCATGATGAAACCTCGCGGGTTCTGCAGGGTCGGGTTGAGAAAGATCACCGCGACCTTTTTCAGCTTCAATGCTTCTTCGAGGTGATCGACATCGAGACCGAGTTTGCCGTGCGTGCGGATGGGCAAGGCGCGCATGCCCAGGCGTTCAATGGTCTGCAGGATGCCGTAATACGTCGGCGTTTCGATGGCGACCGTAGCGCCTTTCGATGCGACGGCTTCAAGTGCCAGCTCCAGAGCAATGGTGTCGCCCGACGTCACCAGAATGTCGTCCGGCCCGCAGACCACGCCGCGGGTCAGCATCAGCCCGGCGATGCGTCGTCGCAGTGCCGGCAGACCGGGCGGTGCGACCAGTCCGGTCAGCGAGTTGTCAGCCTTGCCAGCCAATACCGACAGGCACTTGTTGAGCAGCACGTTGGGTGTGAGGTCGCTGTGCAACACCGCTGAATTCAACGACGCGGTGGTACGCGAGGCTGCTTGGGAGAGCATCGCGACCACCGCATGATTGACGTTGACGGTGACACTGGAGAAGTCAAAGCCCCGGGTGGGTTTTACGTGTCCGGAGGCTGAGACGAAGTAGCCGATGCGCGGTTTGGTCGAAACGTAAGCATCGGCTTCCAGATCCGCCAACGCGCGCTGAACGGTGGTGATGCTGGTTTCAAACATTCGCGCCAGCGTACGGATCGAGGGCAGTTTCGCTTCGGCTGCCCACTCACCGCTGTCGATCTGACGAATAATCCAGTCCTTGACTATCCGCCAGCGCTTGTCCGGTAGATCAAACCTGTCCATAAGTTCTCTGTGATGTCTCGAAACAATTCAGAGAAAGTAGAGCAAAACGATCCCCGTTGCAGCAACTATGACGATGTTGAGCGCAACCAGGCCGAAGGCGAATCGGATCAGGTTGTTTTCTTCATGCCGATTGGCGCCCGCCAGCCCGGTGATCAGCGACAGGATCGACAGCGACCCCAGTGCGCCATGCCCGGCGGCACTGTTGACCATCGCGGCCAGCCATGCACCGTGTTCGCTGCTCAGCGCAGCAATGGACGGCATGACGAGGGTGTTGCCGCCGACGTTGGAACCGGTGACGTAACCGGCAAGCCCCGCCAGCACTGCGATGGTTGGCGCCAGGGAAATCCCCGACAACGATTGCAGCGTGCGCTGCGCTTCGACGAGGAAACCGGCGTTGACCATCACCTGCGAAAGCAGCAGGAACAGGAAAATTGTCGTGACCGGAAACTTCGCCCGGTTGAACAGCGCTCGCCACGGGAAACCTGCGGCGGCGCTTTGCTTGATTGCCATCAACAGCGTAACGATCAGCAGCGCCAGCCCCGGGGAGGCCAATGGCTTCCACGAAACATGCTCGCCTTTGATGATCCACAGCGCATCCCAGCCCGACAGGACGAACAGCCCGCGCGACGCAACGATTACCCCCAGCAAGGCCAGATAAGGCCAGGCTGCGTTCGGCCAGCGCACCAGTTTTTTCCGCTGCGCGTAAGAGATCCCCAAGCCGACGCAAGCCACCGCCAAACCGGCCAGCACACCGGAGACTTCCGGGCCGATCCACAAGTTGATTGAAAACAGCACCGCGACGAACAGCGCCGTCACCACGACCAGTCCAAGCCACGGCGATACCGTGCGGATGCCACCCTGCCACAGAGCAATCGCCGCCAGGCAGAGGAACACTGGCGCACTGATCAGCGCCGAATGGCTGCCAAGGGTTTCTGCCGGCAAGTGCGCCAACAGCGCGCCGATCACGGTGGCCAGACCCAGTGTGCCCCACGGCATGATGACCATCCCGGCAAGGGCGATTTTCATCCCCGACTGGCGGGTGAACAGCCCCATCAGCAATGGCACGGTTGCGATCAGCGAAACGCCGAAACCCGTCATCGCTTCAAGCAGCGGTGCGAGGCCCAGCACGATGAAGATGACTTGCGCCGGCGGTGTCCAGCCGAGCTCCTTGACCCAGGCGCCGATGGCCTGCGGCGCACCACCACGCTCGACCAGGATGACGAAGGCCAGCCCCGGGACGATCACGCATGCAGTGCTGAGAAACAGGATGGTGGTGTCCTGAAAAATGGCCGTGCTGATTGCCGCTGACACAGGCCCGGCTGCGCCCAAGGCCCACAGCACGAGCACCAGCACTACACCGGCCAGTGCGGCTTGCACCGGCGGCCGGCGGACAATCAGGATCAACGCGATCACCAGCGCGATCGGTGACATTTGCAACAAGAGAGAGCTCATACCCGGTTTTCCTTAACTTAATCGTGAGTCTGCCCGCTGTACTCGGTCGCCCGCATGGACGCCCGCTCACAAAAAGTCTGATACCACTCGGTCAGGCGTGCTTGAGCGGAAAAGTCCGAGAGTTGGCGAAAGGCGATCCAGTCGAGCGCGGTCGCCAGGGCAATGTGGCCGAGGGTAATCGGGCCATTGAGGTCGACGTGTTCCTCGATGAAGCGGTAAGCCTCCTTGAGTTTGAAAGCTTGACCGTCGGCGTAGGCCGGATAGCGCAAGGCCTCGGGGCGGCGCTCGACTTCCCAGCGCAGCTTGATGCCGACATCGCACATGCCCTGCGCCAACGCTTGCAGGCGCAGCGCCTTGTAGCGCTCAGGGCCGGTTGCCGGGATGAGTTTCGGCCCGTCGCTCAGGTCGTCGAGGTATTCACAGATCACGATGGAATCGAACAGCGCCGTGGCGTCAGGCAGGATCAGCACCGGCACTTTGCCCAACGGGTTGGCCTTGTAGATGGTCTCGTTTGGCGAAGTCGGACTGGTCTCGTGGTGGATCACTTCCAGGCTCGATGCGATGCCGAGTTCGTGAGCCAGCACCAGCACCTTGCGGGCGTAGGGTGAATGCGTCTGGTAGAAAAGCTTCATGCTGAAGTCCCTGTCTCAAGGATGGCAGTGGCTGCTCGATGGGCGTCCATGAACAGCCGCGAAGGCGCGCCCGCCGAGGTGACGTAGTGGTTGTAGTAGCAAGAACCTTCGGCGAGCGGGCCGAGTACCCAAATGTTGCGCACCGGTTCACCTGTACTCGACTTGGGGTGGCACGCTGCATCGACGTCGATGCCATCGATGCCTGGCTCATCGGTTCGCGGGCGGATAAGGCCCAGCCGCGCCAGATCACGCACCGGCGCGCAGTCACTGTTGCTCACGCCGCTGCTCTGGACATAACCGGCGATGCGCTTGAAGTCGCTGATCGCAGGGCGGGAGCCGGGCTTGAGGAATGTCAGCAGGCCGGCGTCACAGAGGGCGAGCAGGTCGGCGTGGCGCTCTTTTTGCGGCCCCGCAACGAGGCGGTTGATCGCCTTGTGCCAACGGCCGTAGAACTGCCGATGCGACGCGTCGGTCAGTCCGTCGAAATCGACGGCCTCACGCAGGCGGTCACGCAGATCGCGCCAGACTTCGATGGCGGCTTTGATCGCCGATTCTCCGCGCCCCAGTCGCGACTCGTGCAAATCGGCTTCGAGGGTGTCGTAGATCCAGGCGTGGTAGTTGTAAGGCAATACTTCGTCGGGCAGTGCGTGGCAGATCAGCGCCTGTGGGTCGATCGCACCGCCAGTCGCTTCGTAATCGCGCAGTAACGCTTCACAGGCGGCAACACCGGGTTCGCCAGCAACGCTGACGGCCCTGAGTCGCTCCAGCACCTGTTCTGGCGCTGATGGGCTATGCACGACGGCGACAGCCGCCGCACGCATCTCCAGCAGCATCAGCGGCAGGATGTCCTGTTCGAAGTCCAACTGCCGATTGTTGCTGCTTGCCCGCAGGGATTCGATGCGCGCACTCGTCAGCAGTACGGCGCGATGGCGCGGGCATTCAATCAGGCCGTTGGGCCGGGTGCGAAGCGGCAGCCCGTCCCGCGACTGGATAAAGATCACCGGCTCCTGGCCCGAAGGCTGATAGGCGTGACTGCCGTCGGCCATGCGTTTGTAGCGACCGCCCCTGCCGGAGGTCAGCGCCGCCAGGGTATCCATCGCACCCAGCCCGAGCCCTTCAACCAGCACGGTTTCGCCGGGCTCGATGGTGGCGAGGCTGCCGGGCAGCGGATAGACATCATCAACGCGGTTGCGATCCGCAAGGCGCAGGCGACCGGTATGGCCGACCGTCAGAATCAGCCGATCCACCATGACCGCAGACCCCGAAGCGGTCTGCAGCCGGTATTGCTGACCCGCGTTACTCTCGACCGCGGTGACGGCCTGATGATGCAGGTTCACGCTCACCCAGTGCGGCGCCGTCGCGAGAATCTGCGCGAAGGCGTCCGCCAGATAGGCGCCGAGCAAATGGCGCGGCAGGAAGTCCTGCGGCTCGACGTCACGGCCGTCGGCGGCGAGCAGTCCGCTGTCCGCGTCGACCTTGATGCGCTGCTCGTGGCACCAGGTCAGGAAATCCGCGCCCGGCCGTTCCCGTGCATCCGTCAGATGTCCGAATGCCGCTGCGTCGGGGAAAACTCCGAGCTGGCCTGCGACGGTGTTGAGCAGCAGATAGTCCGGTTGATCCGGCCAATGCGCGCCGCTTCCGAGCACGTTCGGATCGAAAATATCGATGACGACTGGCTGCTCCGGGCGTGTTTCAGCAAGGCTCAGCAGGCGTTCGAAAATCGACAGTCCGCGCGAGCCGCAGCCCACCAGGCCGATGTGCAGAGGCGCATTCACCATCTGCGCTCCTCCCCGAAGAAGGATGGGATGGCGACCGCCGAACCGTCCTTGACCGCGATGTCGTGGATCATCCGGCCAATCGCCAGGTCGAGGATGCCCATGCCGAACGGCGAATAGATCAGCGGCTTGTCCGTGGCGACGTGCAGGTCGCCGCGAATCAATTGTCCGACGGTGCCGGTAACGAAATCACGATGACCGTACTTTTGCTCGGCCAGATGCGGCGAGGTATTGGCTTTCAGGCAATGGGTCACGTCGTCGAAGTAGTTGTAACTTTCTTCGATGATCTCTGCGCCGATATCCCGCAGCGAGATGTTCAGCACGATCTGTCCCGGGCGAAACGTGCCTTTGCCCTTGACGTAAGGTTCGCCGGCGCTGGTGGCGAACACCACGATGTCGGCGCTCAGCGCCTCTTCCAGCGACAACAGCTGTACATCCGGCACCCCGAGTTGCTTGCCGAACGCCGCCAGCGCTTGTGCTGATTCTGCATTGAGGTCGTGAATGCCCACGCTGTCGAACGACCAGTCATCGGCGATGAATGTCTCAAGGATGTTCCGCGAAATCACCCCGCCGCCAATGATCGAGAGTTTTGGCGCGTTTTTGCTTTGGCCATTCAGCCACCAGGCACCGAGCACCGCCGACGCTGCGGTGCGCACGGCACTGATCAGCGCGCCTTCAAGCAGTGCGTAGGGATAGCCGGTGTCCGGATCGTTGAGGATCAGCACCGCCGAAGCACGTGGGATGCCCGACTTGATATTGTCGGGATAGCTGGCAATCCACTTGATCCCGGAGACGGACTGATCGCCCTCGCTGTCGACGATCGCCGCCGGCAAGGCAATTATCCGGTTCGCCGGTTGCTCCGGAAAACGCAGGAAGTAGCTGTCCGGGTTAACGGTTTCGCCGCGCTCGTGGGTCAGATAGGTCTGGGCGACCATGTCGATGGTTGCGTGACGCAGCCCGTTGAGGATGTCCTTGACGACTGCGCCGGGAATGACATGGAACGGTTGAATCGGGTTCTGTGTGGTCATGGGGATTACGCCGAGAGTGCCAGAGCGATTTCTGGGAAGAGGGGTTGCAAAGCGTTTGCGCCGATCCGCTGGGTGACCCAGTCGTCGGAGTAGATGGTTTCGAGGTAGCGCTCACCCATGTCGGGGGAGATCGCCACGACGACATCGTCGGGACGGATGTGCGGCGCCCATTGCTGGATGCCCGCCAGGACCGTGCCGGTGGAGCCACCGAAAAGCAGACCATAGCGTTGCGCCAGCCAGCGGCAGACCTTGATCGTCTGTTCCTCGGCGATCGATACGAAGGCGTGAATCCCCGACGGCTCGAAGATCTCCGGCAGACGACTGGTACCCAGCCCCGGGATATGCCGCGTACCGCCCGGCAGACCGAAGGTCACCGAGCCGAGCGTATCGACGGCAATCACTTTGGTGTGCGGATGGTGTTCGGCGAAGTAGTTCTTGCAGCCCATCAAAGTACCGGTGGTACCGGCGCCGACGAACAAGTAGTCCACGTGTGGAAACTTATGGGCGATGGACTTCGCGGTCGCTTGATAGTGAGCGAGGGGGTTGGTCGGGTTTTTGTATTGATTGAGCCAGATGTAGTCGGAGTTCTCTGCGACCAGTTGCTCAATCAAACGGATACGCGAATTCAGGTAGCCGCCGTTTTCGTCACGCTGATCGACCATGATCATTTCCGCACCCATTGCCTGCATGAGTTTTCTGTTCGGCGCAGAAATGTTCGGGTCGATCACACAGACAAACTTGTAACCCTTGGCGGCGCAGACCATGGCCAGCGCGACCCCCAGATTCCCCGAGGAAGACTCGACCAGGCGAGTCTTATGATGAATCCGGCCCTGGTTTTCCAGGTCCGTGATCAGGGCGTGTGCGGTTTTGAGCTTTATCGATCCGGCAGGATTCAGTCCTTCGATTTTCAGCTGGATCGTTGCGCTGCACAGATCACCAATCTGCACATAACTGTCTTCATTGATAAGTTGCTTGATCATACGTAGTCCGTTTCGCTCTTTTGCCGGGCGCACAGGGGCGCCAGCATTCATCCTGGAATGTTTGAAAAGCAGTAAATGCAGTTCGCCTGTTAGGTTTGTTGTTAGATTTTTCAGCTGGACAGGAAGTGACCTTGCGGTGGACGCCGATCTATTCAAAAAATCAGGTTTTTCGCTCTGAGGGCTTGAGGAGCCCAGAGTGTTGCGGGGCGTAAAGTAGAGCCAGTCATTGGCTCGCCAAGGCTTGGAGGAATACTGGCGAATTTTCCTACACGGGGAGAGATACAGATTTTGGGTATTTTTCAGTACAGGCGGGTTTGAGGTGTATCGAGAGGAGGGGGTTGCGGGGCGCAGAGAGCAGCGTGATCAAATCGCGGGCATAAAAAAACCCTGAATCTTGCGATTCAGGGTTTTCGGTATTTGGTGCCCAGAGACGGAATCGAACCGCCGACACGGGGATTTTCAATCCCCTGCTCTACCGACTGAGCTATCTGGGCAACGGGGCGCATTAAAAGGGTTTTTCGGATTTACGTCAACGACTTTTTTAAAATTTCTTAAATTAATTCCGTCGCTTACGATCCGACCCCCGATTTTCGGGGTTTACTCAGCAGGCGGAACGTAGCCTTCGGCCTTGGCGTATTCCTCGCCGGAGAAGTACTTGTCCATTTCGCCCTGAAGATATTTGCGGTCTTCGGCGTTCATCATGTTCAGACGCTTTTCGTTGATCAGCAGGGTCTGGTGTTTCTGCCAGTCAGCCCAGGCCTTGGCCGAGACGTGGTCAAAAATATCCTGACCTTTGGCGCCCGGGAAAGGGGCGCGTTCCAGCGCGGGCAGTTCTTCTTTGTACTTGCGGCACATTACGGTGCGGGTCATGGCGACTCTCCTGCATTCAAGACGGCGGCCGCGCGTTCGAGCAAGGTTTTGACCGGGGCGGCGAGGCCCAGGCGCGGCGGGGTGGCGAGGTTATACCAGAGCCAGTCGGCCTCGGCCACGTGATGGGCGGCCTCCTGCACCTGAACCAGCCAGGGTTCGATGGACAGCTGGAAATGGCTGAACGTGTGGACGAGGCTTGGCAGCGCCTGCTGCTCGCCCATGGTCAGCGAGTGCTGATCGGCGAGATGTTGCAGGTCATCGAGGTCGTCGAGTTCCGGCAGGCTCCACAAACCGCCCCACAAACCGCTCGAGGGACGACGGTAAAGCAGAATCGCGCCGTCGCCGTTGGCGAGCATCGGCATCAGCGTGCGCTTCTGCGGGATGGCTTTGCGCGGCTTGGGGATCGGGTAGCGGGTTTCGAGGCCGAGCATGTGCGCCTCGCAGCCGCGCTCCAGCGGACACAGCAGGCAACTCGGCTTGCTGCGCGTGCAGAGCGTGGCGCCGAGATCCATCATCGCCTGGGTGTAAGCGTTGACCCGATCGTGCGGCGTAAAGCGCTCAGCGTTGGCCCACAGCTGTTTGGCGACCTTCGGCTCGCCGGGGTAGCCCTCTTGCGCGGTAAAACGCGCCAGCACGCGTTTGACGTTGCCGTCGAGAATCGGCGCGCGCAGGCCCATGCTGATGCTCGCAATGGCGCCGGCAGTGGACAGACCAATGCCCGGCAGATCGGTAAGCTTTTCAACGTCACGGGGAAATTCGCCGCCGTACTGGCTGACGACAATCTTCGCGGTCTTCTGCAAATTGCGCGCGCGGGTGTAGTAACCCAGCCCGGTCCACAGGTGCAGCACCTCGTCTTCCGGCGCTTCGGCCAGCGCTTGAACCGTTGGCAACGCGGCCATGAAACGGTCGAAGTAATTGAGCACGGTGCTGACCTGGGTTTGCTGCAACATGATCTCTGACACCCACACCCGATACGGGTTGATGTCTTGCTGCCAAGGCAAATCGTGGCGGCCGTGGCGGTCGAACCAATCCAGCACCGCCGTGGAAAATTGCTCCGCTCTCATCGCTTGAACAGCCCCTTCAATGCGTTTTTCAGTTCCGGACTGACCTTGTCACCGAGTTTCTCGTCGATCTTCTCACTGAGCTTGTCGCCGGCCAGTTTGGTCGCGACCTGACCGAGGCGATCGTTGTCGACGCGGCAGGCCTTGGCGCCCAGCTCCAGCGGGCCACGGCAGCGCAGCGGCCATTCGACACCGACGAATTTTTCGCCGACCTGACACGCTGGATCCGGCATGGCGCTGGTGTCGCCTTCGACGATGATGCCGACGCGATAGTCCATGCCGAGCACGCGCAGGTCGATGTCGCCATCACCGTTGACGGTCATGCCGGGGATGCGCACTTTCAGATCCGGGTTGCTGGCGATGCCGTTGCGGAAGGTCAGGTTGCCCTTGAGTTCCTGGAACGGTGTGTCCTTGCCGCGTGGCTCGCCGCTGAGGGTTTTGCGGTTGAGCGTGGCGATGCCTTTGCACAATTGCTGCTCAAGGTTGGCGTTGAGCAGCACGCCATTGTTGATCACAAAACTGGCGTTGCCGTTAAGCGTGTCGATCAGTGCCTGCTGGCTGTTGCCGCTGCCGGTCACGTTGCTGGTGAGGGTCACCAGACCTTTGACCGGAGGATTCTTGCCTTGGCTTTCGAGGATTTTTTCTACAGGCACGCGGTTGAGTTTGGTCTGCAGGTTCAGTACCGGTGCGCTTGGGCGCACATCGAGGGTGCCATTGGCTGCAAAGCCGCCGTTGTACAACTCGCCGCTCAGGTTGGTCAGGGTCAGCAAGCCGCCCTGGCCGCTAGCCTTGAGCGCTGCGTTCTGGATTGGCAGTTTGTCGAGAGTTAGCTGGCCGAAGGTCAAGTCGGCGTCCACATCGAGTTTGGCTAAGCGTTCAACCGGCAACAGGCGCTCGGTGCTCCAGGCGGTTTTGCTCGGTTTGTCCGGCAGAGGCGTTGAGCCAGCGCCGGCCATGGCATCGGCTTCGGTGCTGGCGACTTCGGCCTGACGCACTTGCGTGGCGCTGTTGGCTTGCGCCGACTTTGGCGGCAGATAACGGTCGACGTTGAACGTGTCAGCCTTGAGCACGGCGCGCAGCGATTGTTTGGCGAAGTCTTCGACGGCGATGCGGCCGCTGAAGCTGCTGTCGTCGAGTTTCAGGTTGATATTGTCGAAAGCGATGCTGCTTGGCGTGGCGGCAACGCGGCTGACCAATTCGACTTTGCTCAGACTGCCTTCGGCCATGGCTGGCAGTTTCTGGCCGATGCTGTCGACAAATTTCGCCAGATCGAACTGGGCGATGGAGAGACCGCCAGTGATCTGCGGGGTTTTGTCGAGGTCGTTGGCTTTCAGTTCGCCCAAGGCACGCAATTGGTTGGCAGAGATCTTGATGCCGGTCCATTCGGCGACGTTCGCAGCTTTGTCCAGGGATAACTGGCCCTGAGCTGCGAAGGTCATGGTTTTACCTTGCAAAGGATCGCCGGCCAGTTCACCGGACAGTTTCAGGTCTTCGAACCTGTAGCGTTGCAGTGCGCGCTCGATGCGCAGCTCGCCGGTGAGCTCGGTACGCACGCGCAGGACGGGCTGGTTGGTGCCGAGGAATGCCGTGGCTTTCACCGGGATATTGGTCGAGTCGTGTACCGGGCCGGTGCTCAGCTGAATGCTTTCGGCGCTGAACTGCTTGCCGGTCAATTCGTCGTTGTATTCAACGCGAGCGTTGTTAACGGTCAAGCTATCGATGTCGAGGCGGATCGGCTGCGGCGGTTTTTCCACCGCAACAGGGGTTTCGCTGGCCGGTTGGCCCGGGGTAGCGGCTGGCGGTGTTGCTCCGGCCGGGGCGGGGACCTTGCCGATGTCTTCCCAGTTGCCGTGGCCGTTCTTGTCGCGGTTCAGGCGCAGGTTCAGGCCTTCGACGCGCACATCGCTCATCTGCACTTCGCGGCGCAGCAACGGCAGCACACGCACAGACAGGCCGAGCATTTGCAAGTCGGCAAACGGTTCGGCAGGTTTGGCCAGGGTGGCGACGCTGGCTTCGTGCAATTCCAGACCGAGCCACGGGAACAGGCTCCAGCCAATATCGCCATTGAGCGTCAGCTCGATGTGGGCCTTGTCACGGGCTATCTGGCGGATCTCGTCTTTATAGTCGTTGGGATCGAAGAGGTGGGTCAGGGCAAAACCTGCCGCCACAATGATCAGCAACAGCCCGAGAAGTACCAGACCCAGGATTTTGCCGAACGCTTTCATGGGCGAGTCCTTGTAGTTAGTCGAATTCGTAATTTAGCCGGGGAGTATAGCGCCGCAACCGCCCGGTTCGCTGTGACGTCATGTTGCCAGGACCTCCAGCCGTACCTGCAACTTGGCGGCCAGTGCCTGAGCCTCAAGATGCTCCGCAGGGGCCAGCAGACGCAGTTCGGCCCCCGCTTGCGACGCCATTTTCTGCGCTTGGTTCACCAGCCGTTCGGCCACTCCACGGCGACGGGTAACTTTTCTTACGCATAAATGGGACAAGTACCAGACGTCGTGGTGCCTTTGCAGAATGCCTGCACCGAGCAGGCGATCGTTGAAGCGTCCGGCAACAAAAGTCCCGTCCGCGAGTGCGCTCTCAATCAACCCGGCCTCCCCGGAAAACGGTGCGAACAGCCATTGCGGGGCGTCGCGATAGATCTTCTGCAGATCCTGTTGATCCTGATAACTGGCGTCTTTCAAGGCTTGGACAATGATCGGCATGGCGTTTTCCTGGTGGTACGAGAACAGATGACAGAAAAAAGGTGATATCAGTTTGGTTTTTCTGTCACGTGCAAATGGTAACCTTCGCCCGTTCGTCCGTCCTTCTGCGACTTAACGTCGCGCCTTCAAGGAGCTTCACCCAAAAAAACGGTCATGCCTGCGTGCATAAAGGCCGGGGGTGAACAGTGGCTGGCGAACCATACTAATAATTGGGGGATACACAATGAGCACGAGCATCACGGCGGACGGCCTTCGCGCCGACCAGCCTGCGTTCCTGTCCAAGGAACGCATCATCGCCAAGCCCGGTTTCAACCGCTGGCTAGTCCCACCGGCCGCTTTGGCCATCCACCTGTGCATCGGCATGGCCTACGGCTTCTCGGTGTTCTGGTTGCCGCTGTCCAAGGCGCTGGGCGTTACTGCTCCAGTGGCTTGTGCACCGGACATGAGCTTCATCGCACAGGTATTTTCGTCGCAATGCGACTGGCCGATCTCCATGCTCGGCTGGATCTACACGCTGTTTTTCATCTTCCTCGGCTGCTCGGCAGCGATCTGGGGTGGCTGGCTGGAACACGCGGGGCCACGCAAGGCCGGTGTCGTATCTGCACTGTGCTGGTGCGGTGGTCTGCTGATCTCGGCGCTGGGTATTTATACCCACCAGATCTGGCTGATGTGGATCGGCTCGGGCGTGATCGGTGGTATCGGTCTGGGCCTGGGTTATATCTCGCCAGTATCGACCCTGATCAAGTGGTTCCCGGACAAGCGCGGTATGGCCACGGGCATGGCAATCATGGGCTTCGGTGGTGGCGCGATGGTCGGTGCACCGCTGGCGACCGCGCTGATGAGCCACTTCGGTTCGGCTGAAGGTGTTGGCGTCTGGCAGAGTTTCGTCGCCATGGCCGCGATCTACTTCGTGTTCATGATCGGTGGCGCATTGGCTTACCGCGTGCCGCCAACTGGCTGGAAACCTGAAGGCTGGACCGCTCCGGCGAAGAAAGCTGCGAACGCGATGATCACCAACCGTCACGTGCACGTGAATGTGGCGTGGAAAACCCCGCAATTCCGTCTGGTCTGGCTGGTGCTGTGCCTGAACGTATCCGCCGGTATTGGCATCCTCGGCATGGCTTCGCCACTGCTGCAGGAAGTGTTCGGCGGCAAACTGCTGGGTGTTGATGTGCCGTTTGGCCAGCTCGATGCCGGGCAACTGGCTTCGATCGCGGCGATCGCTGCCGGTTTCACCGGTCTGTTGAGCCTGTTCAACATCGGTGGTCGCTTCTTCTGGGCTTCGTTCTCGGACTACCTGGGTCGCAAAAACACCTACTTCGTATTCTTCGCCTTGGGTTTTGCCCTGTACGCGCTGATTCCTAACATGGGTCATCTGGGCAACGTTGCGCTGTTCGTGGCGGCGTTCTGCATCATTCTGTCGATGTACGGCGGTGGTTTTGCCACGGTTCCGGCGTATCTGGCTGACCTGTTCGGTACGCAAATGGTCGGCGCGATCCACGGTCGTCTGCTGACGGCCTGGGCTGCGGCGGGCGTGCTCGGTCCGGTGTTGGTGAACTACCTGCGTGAGTATCAGTTGAGCATCGGCGTTGAACGCGCTGCCGCTTACGACATCACCCTGTACATCCTCGCCGGCCTGCTGGTGCTGGGCTTCCTGTGCAACCTGATGGTGCGTCCGGTGGCCGACAAGTACTTCATGACCGACGCTGAACTGGCTGCCGAACAGGCGCTGGGCCACGACAAAGGTGCTGATGCCAGCACGGTTCTGGAGTGGAAAGCCGCACCGGGCAGCAAGCCGCTGGCAATCGCTGCGTGGCTGGTGGTGGGTATTCCGTTGGCGTGGGGTGTGTGGGTGACCCTGCAGAAAACGGCGGTACTGTTCCACTAAGGTCGCCTGTACCTGATCGTTCCCACGCTCTGCGTGGGAATGCCTCCCGTGACGCTCTGCGTCACATTCGAAGCGGACGCAGAGCGTCCCGGGCTGCACTCCCACGCAGAGCGTGGGAGCGATCATTGCCCTTTATGGCTTGTATGGACATGTCTACCCGCGACAGCCGGGGGTTCTATCCGTCTGCCATCTCACCTCTCGTGTTTCTGTTTCGGCCCCGCGTGCCTATAATGGCTGCCTTTTTCGCCCAATGATTTTGCGGAGCTGGTGATGGCCGAACGTAAGGCTTCTGTCGAGCGCGACACTCTGGAAACCCAGATCAAAGCCTCGATCAACCTTGATGGCACCGGAAAGGCCCGATTTGATATCGGTGTTCCTTTTCTTGAGCACATGCTGGATCAGATTGCCCGTCACGGGTTGATCGACCTGGATATCGAATGCAAGGGCGATCTGCATATCGACGACCACCATACGGTGGAAGACGTCGGTATCACCCTCGGCCAGGCATTTGCCAAAGCCATTGGCGATAAAAAAGGCATCCGTCGCTACGGTCACGCCTACGTGCCGCTCGATGAAGCGCTGTCGCGCGTGGTGATCGATTTCTCTGGCCGTCCAGGCCTGCAGATGCACGTGCCGTATACCCGCGCCACCGTCGGCGGCTTCGACGTTGACCTGTTCCAGGAATTCTTCCAGGGCTTCGTCAACCACGCACTGGTCAGCCTGCACATCGATAACCTGCGTGGCACCAACACGCACCACCAGATCGAAACCGTGTTCAAGGCTTTCGGCCGCGCTCTGCGCATGGCCGTCGAGCTGGACGAGCGCATGGCCGGGCAAATGCCATCGACCAAAGGCGTTCTGTAATGCAGACGGTTGCAGTTATCGATTACGGCATGGGCAACCTGCACTCGGTGGCCAAGGCTCTGGAGCATGTCGGTGCCGGCAAGGTGTTGATCACCAGCGATGCCAACGTGATTCGCGAAGCTGACCGCGTGGTGTTCCCTGGTGTTGGCGCGATTCGCGATTGCATGGCGGAGATCCGTCGCCTCGGTTTCGATTCGCTGGTGCGCGAAGTCAGTCAGGATCGTCCGTTCCTCGGCATCTGTGTCGGCATGCAAGCCTTGCTCGACACCAGCGAAGAGAACGACGGCGTCGATTGCATCGGCCTGTTTCCGGGCGCGGTGAAGTTCTTCGGCAAAGACCTGCATGAAGACGGCGAACACCTGAAAGTCCCGCACATGGGCTGGAACGAGGTGAAGCAGAAGGTCAGCCACCCGTTGTGGCATGACATTCCGGACATGGCGCGTTTCTACTTCGTGCACAGCTACTACATCGCTGCCGCCAATGCGCGGCAAGTGGTCGGTGGCGGTCATTACGGCGTCGATTTCGCTGCGGCGCTGGCCGATGGCTCGCGTTTCGCCGTGCAGTTCCACCCGGAGAAGAGCCATACCCATGGCCTGCAATTGCTGCAGAACTTCGCTGCGTGGGACGGTCGCTGGTAAATGGCTGCCAAGAAATCCAAACCGCCGATCCTGACCCTTACTCCCGAACAGGAGAACGAGGCCAATCGCAAGATTCAGCGGTTTATGGAAGACCGTTTCGAACTGGACCTGGGTTCGTTCGAAGCGGCGGAAATTCTTGAGCTGTTTACCCGCGAAATTGCTCCGCACTATTACAACAGGGCGATTTTCGATGTGCAGACCCACCTCAAAGAGCGGTTTGAAAGCATCGAAAGCGACCTGTGGGCGCTCGAGAAAAACTGATTTCCGAGCCAAGCTGAACATTCAAATTTGAAGGTTTGCCAGATGCTGATTATTCCCGCTATCGATCTTAAAGACGGTGCCTGCGTACGTCTGCGCCAGGGCCGCATGGAAGATTCCACAGTGTTCTCCGATGACCCGGTGAGCATGGCTGCCAAGTGGGTGGAGGGCGGTTGCCGCCGTCTGCATCTGGTCGATCTGAACGGCGCTTTCGAAGGCCAGCCAGTCAACGGCGAAGTGGTCACCGCGATCGCCAAGCGTTACCCGACCCTGCCGATCCAGATCGGTGGCGGCATCCGTTCGCTGGAAACCATCGAGCACTACGTCAAGGCTGGCGTCAGCTACGTGATCATCGGCACCAAAGCCGTTAAAGATCCGGCGTTCGTCGCGGAAGCCTGCCGCGCGTTCCCGGGCAAGATCATCGTCGGTCTGGACGCCAAAGACGGTTTCGTCGCCACCGACGGCTGGGCTGAAATCAGCACCGTACAAGTCATCGATCTGGCCAAGCAGTTTGAAGCCGACGGCGTGTCCTCGATCGTTTATACCGACATCGCCAAAGACGGCATGATGCAGGGCTGCAACGTGCCGTTCACCGCTGCGCTGGCCGCTGCCACCAAGATCCCGGTAATCGCTTCCGGCGGTATCCACAATCTGGGTGACATCAA
Organism: Pseudomonas chlororaphis; assembly: GCF_000783395.1. GTDB lineage: Bacteria > Pseudomonadota > Gammaproteobacteria > Pseudomonadales > Pseudomonadaceae > Aquipseudomonas > Aquipseudomonas chlororaphis_H. The sequence goes on from NZ_JSFK01000003.1 coordinate 148,081, forward strand.
GTCGCTGCTCGACGCCAAGGCGCCGGGCATCATCGGCGCCATCACGGGTCGGGCGATCTACGAAGGCACCCTCGACGTCGCCGAAGCGCAAGCTTTCTGCGATTCGTACCAAGGCTGAGGACTGACCATGGCGCTGGCCAAACGCATCATCCCTTGCCTGGACGTGGACAACGGCCGGGTCGTCAAAGGTGTGAAGTTCGAAAACATCCGCGACGCCGGTGACCCGGTGGAAATCGCTCGTCGCTACGACGAGCAGGGTGCCGACGAGATTACCTTTCTCGACATCACCGCCAGCGTCGATGGCCGTGACACCACGCTGCACACCGTCGAGCGCATGGCCAGCCAGGTTTTCATCCCGCTGACCGTCGGCGGTGGCGTGCGTACCGTGCAGGACATTCGCAATCTGCTGAATGCCGGCGCGGACAAGGTGTCGATCAACACTGCGGCCGTGTTCAACCCGGAATTCGTTGGCGAAGCAGCGCAGCATTTTGGCTCGCAATGCATCGTCGTCGCCATCGATGCGAAGAAGGTTTCTGGCCCGGGCGAAACCCCGCGCTGGGAGATCTTCACCCACGGCGGGCGCAAGCCAACCGGCCTCGATGCCGTCGAGTGGGCGAAGAAAATGGAAGGCCTCGGTGCCGGTGAGATCCTGCTGACCAGCATGGATCAGGACGGCATGAAAAACGGTTTCGACCTTGGTGTGACCCGCGCGATCAGCGATGCGCTGGGCATTCCGGTGATCGCTTCCGGCGGCGTCGGCAACTTGCAGCATTTGGCTGACGGCATTCTCGAAGGTCACGCCAGCGCGGTACTGGCGGCGAGTATTTTCCACTTCGGCGAATACACCGTGCAGGAAGCCAAGGCCTACATGGCCAAACGCGGCATCGTGATGCGCTGATCGGGTTGAGTCAGCGCGCTACCGGGCGAAACCCCATGAGGGTTCATCGCCCGGCTTGCTGACGCATGACAGACTCAAGGTTTTTGCAGTCCCTCTGTACGCACAGCCGAAGTATTGAAATCGCGATCCATGGTGTAGCTGCACAGCGTCAGTGGCAGGGCATCGTTGGGTACCAGAAAGCTGTCGTCGATCTTGCTGTAGCTTGTGGATTCAATCGCGGCACAGTCCGTTGAATCCACGGCCCCAACGTATATCTGCGTCCAGATATTGCGATCAGCACTTTCAGGATATTCGATCAACAGTTCTTCAGTACCGGGTTTGAAGTAGGGGGCTGGTTCAGGTAGTCGAATCCCCCCCGGATTAACCAAGCGTGCCGGCAGAATTTGTGCATTGCGTAATTTTCCCCCGATAAGTTGTTGTTCAACTGAGTCCACTCCCATCAGGCACAGATAATATAAACCCGCTTCACTGCCGATCGACTCGTTGACAAGACCGAGACTGGTCTTTATCGGGTCGCTGTAATGTTCTGGTAAGTAACAAGCCTGCGCGTTGCGTACGGTTTTGAATCGAAAGAAATCCGTGCTCATTGAAAACCTGATGTTCCAGACCGGCGCCTTTTCATAGTCTTTATCAGGCGTTTTATAAAGCGTAACGTCAGCGTTGTTTCTGGCTCTGAAGTTAAAGTCGGGCTTCAGTGAGCAGGCAGGTGCATCCCTGTTGAAGTGGCCGTCAGAGAAACAGGACATCAGGTAGTCGATCGGGAAACTTTGACTGGCCTGGTCAGGCAATATGGATTGGCGGGGAGAGTTTGCACAAAGTCCATGCCAGAAGCACAGATCGTCTGCGGTAATGCCGTAGGTGGTTCCCGACATGACACCGGTTACTTTCCCTGTAGCGGTGTCCACGACCGGAGAGCCGGAAGAGCCCGGTTCGATGCCTTTGCAATTCTGCTTTTGGTAATCGGTATGGACGGTCAGGGATTTGATCAACGTGGTATTGGCGGACTCCTGCGTACAGGACGAGAGCCTGAGGCCCGCAGCGCTCAAGGGCGAGCCGATGACGTTGACCTGAGCGGGTTTGTCAGGCGCCTTGCGTGCGATCTTGAGTGGGTTGATGCCATCGTCGATCACCGCTTGCAGCGAAGTGTTCAATTGCATGACGGCGACATCGGTACCGGCCAGGCTGGCCCATTTGACCTTCTGAATATCGTAACGCTTGGCGTCCAGCAGAGTGTCTTGAAAGTAATTGAACTGTATTTGACCCTGATAAGCCTTGTCGGTAGTTGTACCTATCCATATTGAAGCGCAATGTCCGGCGGTCAGGATATAGGCTGCACTGTTTGTTTTATTATCAGTGTCGCGAGTGTCGATGAGAAAAGCCGTGCAATAGCGACGGTCTCCTTTGATGATCTGTCCGATGCCATTTAAATGATTGTTTTGCCCGTTAGCGTTACTTAAAAGTACTGGCTCTGTGGCTTCCGGAAAAGCGTGTGCGCAAGACGTCAAAGTGAAGGTGGTCGTCAGGAGGGCGAAAGTTTTGGTCAGCTTTGATCTGTAGTTCATGACCGATCCTTGGTCCAGGTTGAAAGTTATATTGTTTGGTCGTGATGACTTTAATTTAATTCTTCTTTGTGGGGGCTGTTGCGCTGTAGCGAAATGTAAGTTGCCCACTATTTAAAACTGGCTGCAGTCATTGAAAAAGCCAGCTGAACAAGTCGTCCTGGCGACGCTTGTTAATCGACCGCGATGCGTTGATTCCGTACAGGCCAGTGGACAGCATGGCGCACCCAAGGCACTCTTGGGCACGCCATGGATTCCGGTAGCCCGACATGATCAAACGCCTGCTTCTTGTTCTCGCCAGCGCCTCGATGTTGCTCGTCAACACGGCCCGCGCCGAAACCAGTCCCGACACCGATCTGGTGCTGCTCACCGAAAACTTCCCGCCCTACAACATGGCGAAGAACGGCAAGAATTTCGCCCAGGGCGAGAACATCAACGGCATCGCCACCGACATCGTCCGTGAAATGTTCCAGCGTGCCGGCATCACCTACAGCCTGACCCTGCGTTTCCCATGGGAACGCGTCTACAAACTGGCTCTGGAAAATCCCGGTTATGGCGCCTTTGTAATGGCGCGTCTGCCGGACCGCGAAAAACTCTTCAAATGGGTCGGACCGATCGGTCCGGATGACTGGACCATGCTGGCCAAGGCTGACAGCAAGATCACCCTCGAAACCCTCAATGACGCGCGCAAATACAGGATCGGCGCCTACAAGGGCGATGCGATTGCCGAGACACTGGCCAAACAAGGCCTGAAGCCGATCGTGGTACTGCGCGATCAGGACAACGCAAAGAAGCTGGTCAATGGTCAGATCGACCTTTGGGCCACCGGTGATCCTGCCGGGCGCTATCTCGCACGGCAGGATGGTGTCACTGGTCTCAAGACCGTACTGCGCTTCAACAGCGCAGAGTTGTATCTGGCACTGAACAAGGACGTCTCCGACGAAGTCGTCGCCAAGCTTCAGGCCGCACTGGATCAGTTGCGCAAAGAAGGTATGGTCGACGAGATCATGGGGCGGTATCTGTAGTTACTGGCAACTCCGTCTGCGCAAGCGCCGCGCTGATTTCGTCGTCTGCCACAGGCGCCTGCGCAATCGGCTCCACAACTGGCTCCGGCGCAGCAACGACAACGGTCTCCGGCTCCATTGGCGCGTACTGGCTGATGTGCAAACTGTTGCCATCGGTGTAGCTGAATGTATTTGTCACGGATGTGCCGTCTGCGCGCAGCAGGCGGTAGTCGCTTTGTATCAGGTAAGCCGCCACCGACCTTTTCTTGTCCACGACAGCGACCACGTCAATCACTGCCGGGTTGAGCCATTCGTTCGAGTGTATTTCGCATTGAGTGAAGTCATGGCCCAGCCGCGCCGAAAACAGCAGCGGGTCGTGCAGGTTGGTCTGCCATTGCGCTCCGAACTCGACAGAAGTGGTATGGGTGAATGCCTGCAGGCTCCCTGCGCGCTGGGCTCGGGGCGTTGTCCATCTGAATATCTGGTTGTGGTTCTCGGCGTTTTGAGCATGGCCGACAAGCAAATACTGATCCGTGCGTTCCAGAAGGTAAAAGGGTGAGTAGCTTAGTTGCTCGATACGGGAATAATGCGGATCTTTGACCGTGAACCAGGGAAGGCTGGCGACATAAGACGGATTTTCCGGGGCAGCCACGGCTGTCGGCGTTTCTGCGCAAAGCACGGGGGCCGTCGGGCGCGGATTGATCTGAAGCGCGATCTTCAGGCGCAAGCAATAGACCGGGAAATGTGCCGGTTTGGTGTAGTCGTTCAATCCGACAAAACTGCCGGATGCCAGGTGGATTTCACCCGATGCGGCGACTGGCGGAACGGCACTCCAGGTGCTGACACGCTGGCGAGCGCCGCTGCCCTTGTCGTCCCAGACCCGGTCGCTGGTGTTCGATGCGATTACCAAGTCCTCCCGGATGCAGCGAACAGCGTTGAACGAAGGTTTTTCGTGGTCGCTCGAACACACCGATCCCAAGGCTACGTAGCCTTCGGGGGGGATCGGTCGCCAGATCGACAGATCTCTTTTCGATCCTGAGCCGGAATCTTTCCAGATCAACTCGTAATCGTCGGGGCGGCGCAGCGCCTTGCCTTTAGCGGGGTCGGCGCTTGGGCTGGCAGCTTCGCAGGCGACAGCCACCACTCTTTTGCCATTGATATTGCCGGGGCCTCTTGTGACGACGTCGCCCAGGGGGAAATAGCCTGGCAACACATCGGGGGCAGGGGTGGGGTGCCAAAAGGAAGCCGGTTTCGCCTGCAAACCGTCGGTGTCCCAGACTCGGAGAAACTCTGTTGTGAAGCTGATCAGCAGGTTGTCGATCCGGATGGGTTCGATCCGCCCGGCAGGCGGGGTGATCGGGGTATTGGTGGTCATGGTTACTCCTGATAGTTCAAAGGCGACTCGAGGGAGTCGCGACCTGTTGCAGGTCTCACTATCCGGAAAGGTTTCAGGTGTCTGGCGGTAACTATGTATTGAACAGCGTGACAGGGTATTACCGATATACCCCGTCTTTACCGTGGCCGAGCATGGCGCGATTGCTGCGCACGCTGATCATCTGCCTGATATCGATCCACTCGATTCCCTGAGCCTTCAACTTGGGCAATTCGCGCTCCAGCACCGCCAGTGTCTGCGGATACGGATGGCCGATCATCACTGCCGAACCTTGCTTGCGCGCCAGACTGATCGCGGTCTGCAACTGCGTGGAGATCGCTGCTTCCGTACGCTCGTCATCGAGAAATACATCTCGCGAAACGCTGGCCAGATCGATCTTCTGCGCCTGCTGTGCCGCCACGGTCTGCGCACTGGTGCGGCTGTCGACGAAGAACTTGTGCCGGCGCTGCAACTCAGCCATCAACCACGCCATCGCCACCGGTTGCGCAGTCATGCGGCTGCCCATGTGGTTATTGATGCCGGCGGTGTAAGGGACCATTTTGAACGCGGCGTTAAGGCGTTTTTCCAGCTCTTCGATCGGCAATTCGGGGTGCCAGGCGTACGGCCCGGTGGCCGGGTCCATCGGCATGTGCAGGATGACGATCTTGCCGGCGCGATGGGCTTCGCGGGCGAACTCGGTGGCGTGGGGGGTATCCGGCATGATCGCCGTGGTCACTGGGCCGGGCAGGGCCAACACGCGGCGATCCCGGGGCAGGTTCTGCCCCAGGTCGTCGATGATCAGTGTCAGGTAGGCTTTGTGTGGCTTTGGGCTGACGGGCTCTGCGTGAGCAGCACCCGCCAGACAGCACAGCAGAACGAAGACAAAACGCAAAGACATCCTCAACGGCCGGACGTGATGCTCAGCCCTTTGAGCAGGCTCAGGGCCTGGGCCAATTGGTAATCGTCATCCTGCGGCATCGCTTTGGCCTTGCCGCCGGAACCGCTCGGTTTGTCCGCGCCACCGTTGCCGTTGCCCAGGTGACCTTGCAGATCGGCTTCCTTGAAGTATTCGCCGTCGGCCTCGCTGGTGATCTTGGCCTTGCGTACTTCGATGTCCGGGACGATGCCTTGCGCCTGGATCGAGCGGCCATTCGGCGTGAAGTACAGCGCCGTGGTGATCTTCAATGCACGGTCGTTGTTCAGCGGCAACACGGTTTGTACCGAGCCCTTGCCGAAGCTGGTAGTGCCCATGACTACGGCGCGTTTCTGATCCTGCAGAGCGCCGGCAACGATTTCCGATGCCGATGCGCTGCCACCGTTGATCAACACGACCATTGGCACCGCTTCGCTTTCGTCTTTGCCGGTGGCGGAGAAGCGCAGTTCGGAGTTGGCGATGCGGCCTTTGGTGTAAACGATCAGGCCTTTGGTGATGAAGTGGTCGACCACTTCCACCGCCGCCTGCAACACCCCGCCCGGGTTGTTGCGCAGGTCGAGAATGATGCCGTTCAGCTTCTTGCCGTTGTCCTTGCGCAGCTTGGCCAGAGCCTTGGAGACCTCTTCGCCGGTCTTGACCTGAAACTGGGTGATGCGGATATACGCATAGCCGGTTTCCAGCAATTGCGCCTTGACGCTCTTCACCTGAATCACTGCGCGGGCCAGGGTTACGTCGAACGGCGTGCCGCCATCGCGTACCAGCGTCAGAGTGATTTTCTGGCCGATCTTGCCGCGCATCTTGTCGACGGCTTCGGTCATGGTCTGGCCGCGCGTTGGCTGGCCGTTGATCTTGACGATGAAGTCGCCGGCCTGAATGCCGGCCTTCGACGCCGGGGTGTCGTCGATTGGCGAGACGACTTTGATGAAACCGTCTTCGGCGCCGACTTCAATGCCCAAACCGCCGAATTCACCGCTGGTGCTTTCCTGCAACTCGGTGAAGTCTTCCGGGCCGAGGTACGCCGAGTGCGGATCAAGGTTGCTGAGCATGCCCTTGATCGCGTTTTCCAGCAGGGTCTTGTCGTCCACTGGCTCGACATAGGCGGCTTTGATCCGGTCCATGACCTCGGCAAAGGTGCGCAACTCTTCCAGCGGCAGTGGCGCCTTGGAGGTCGCGGCAGTGCCTGCCGGAGCGACGGTCGGGGCCGGTTGCGCGGCGAACGCCAGAGGCGCGCCGATCACCAGAGCGATCGTCAGGGCCAGCGAGGTAAGGCGGGACAAATGCAGCATGTCGAACGAACTCCTTAATTAGGCGGGCGCTTATCCTTGCGCACGACACCATTGTGCTGGATCACTCGGGTGACCCTGCTGACGAATTGCAAAATACAGCGCTGATGTGTCCTGACCGCCACTGTTACCGACAGTAGAGATGGACTCACCGGCTTTTACCACGTCACCGGCCGACTTGAGCAGCGTCTGGTTGTGACCGTAAAGACTCAGAAAACCGTTGCCGTGATCGAGGATCACCAACAACCCGGCGCCGCGAAGCCAATCGGCGAACACCACGCGACCGCCGTGTACGGCATGCACCTGGCTGCCGGCGGAGGCGCTGATCATCACGCCGTCCCACTTGGTGCGGGCGTCGTCGCCACGGCTTTCGCCGAAGCGTGCCAATAGTCGACCATCAACCGGCCACGGAAGTTTTCCCCGGGTTGCAGCAAAAGGGCCACCGAAGGTCTCGCCGCTGCTGGAGACCAGCGCGCCGGGAGTGGATCTGGCGGGTTTTCGTGGGGCGTCGCTGTTTTCAGCCTGCGCCTCACGCAAGCGCTTTTTTTCCGCTTCCTGCTGGGCGATCAGCGCTTTCTGCCGCGCTTCTTCTGCCTCACGGGCCTGGCGGGCCAGGGTTTCTTCAATGGTTTTAAGGACTTTAGACAGGTCTGCCTGATCTTGCTCGCGGGCGGCGAGTTTCTGATCGCGGGCCTTCACGTCGTCGTTGAGCTTGGCGAGGACTTGCTGGCGTTCCTTGCGAACATTTTCCAGTTCGTCGCGCTGGGTATCGAGGCTGCTTTTCTGTACCAGCAATTGCGCCTGCTGGGCGGCAATGTCTTTTTCGACATTGGCCAGTTGGCGCAGGGTCTCGTTGAAGTTCTTCAACTGCTCCAGGCGGGCCTGGCTCAGGTAATCGTAATAGGTGAGGGTACGGGCGAATTTCTCGGGATTCTGCTGGTTGAGCAGCAGCTTGAGATATTCCTGGCGACCGTTCTGATAAGCCGCTCGGGCCTGAATGGCGATCAGTCGCTGCTGTTCAGTGCGCGCGCTCTGGAGTTTTTTTTTCTCTGCATCGAGTCGCTGCAGCTCGGATTCGCTTTTCTGCAGTTCTTTCTGCAGCGCATCGACCTGCTTCTGCAGCTTGCCCAGCTCGGTTTCAGTGCCCTTGAGCTCTTTCTGCACGCCGGACTTTTCTTCCTGGACTTTGCTCAGCAGCTTTTTCAGCTCGGCAATGTCCTGACGCGTGGCGTCCAGCTGCTGTTGGGTTTGCGCGCGCTCGTCAGCGAAGGCCGGTTGGAGCAGGCATGTCAAAGCAAGGGCGATCAGGACGCGAAGCATAGGGGCGGGCGGCACCAGGGTAAGGGACGGCCTAGTATGCCCGCCCGAGGCTGCAAAAAAAACGCCCAATTGGGGCTGTGTGATAACTGGACCAAGCAATACACCGAATTCCATTTCGAAAACTCCATAAACCACTGTGGGAGCTGCGGTGCGACGATTCGACTTGCCAGCGATGGCGTCTGCACATTCAACATAGATGTTGGCTGTCAGATTGCTATCGCTGGCAAGTCGAATCGTCGCACCGCAGCTCCCACAGGGTTTTGTGGTGCGTGATCGAGCGGATTACACCAGGATAGACGTGCCGGTCATTTCCGCCGGTTTTTCCAGGCCCAGCAGCTTCAGCATGGTCGGTGCCACGTCCGCCAGCACGCCGCCTTCACGTACTTTCAGGTCGCGCTTGCCGACATAGATGAATGGCACCGGCTCGGTGGTGTGCGCGGTGTGCGCCTGGCCCGTGGATTCATCAGCCATTTGCTCGACGTTGCCGTGGTCAGCGGTGATCAACGCTTCGCCGCCAACCTTCTCCAGCGCATCGACAATACGACCGACGCAGGTGTCGAGGCATTCAACAGCCTTCACTGCCGCGTCAAACACGCCGCTGTGGCCGACCATGTCGCCGTTGGCGTAGTTGACCACGATTACATCGAAACGCTGGTTTTCGATGGCCTCAACGATACGGTCGGTGACTTCCGGCGCGCTCATTTCCGGCTGCAAGTCGTAGGTGGCGACTTTCGGCGACGGGATCAGGATGCGCTCTTCGCCCGGGAACGGTTCTTCACGACCGCCGGAGAAGAAGAAGGTCACGTGCGCGTATTTCTCGGTTTCAGCGATGCGCAGCTGGGTCTTGCCGTTCTTCGCCAGATAGTCGCCGAGCACGTTTTCCAGGCTGCCGGCGGCGAATGCCGACGGAGCCGGAATGCTGGCGGCGTATTGTGTCAGCATGACGAAACCGGCCAGTTTCGGCTGGCGTGCGCGTTCGAAATCCTTGAAGTCGTCTTCGACGAATACGCGGGTCAGCTCGCGGGCACGGTCGGCGCGGAAGTTCATGAACACCACGGCGTCGCCGTCTTCGACTTTCACTGGCTCACCGATGGACGTGGCTTTGACGAATTCGTCGCTCTCGCCACGGGCATAAGCGGCTTCAAGGCCTTCCTGCGCCGTGGCAGCGTTGAATTCGCTGTTGCCATCGACGATCAGGTTGTACGCCTGAGCGACGCGATCCCAACGGTTGTCACGGTCCATGGCGAAGTAACGGCCGATGATGCTGGCGATGCGGCCCTTGCCGAGCGCCTGGAAGGTCGCATCAAGCAGCTCGATCGACGATGCCGCGCTTTTCGGCGGTGTGTCGCGGCCATCGAGGAAGGCGTGCAGGTAGATTTTTTCGGCGCCGCGCTTGAACGCCAGTTCAGCCATGGCGATCAGGTGATCCTGGTGGCTGTGTACGCCGCCATCGGACAGCAGACCCATGAAGTGCACGGCTTTACCAGCCGCCACGGCTTTATCCACAGCGGCGCAGATGGTCGGGTTCTCGAAGAATTCGCCGTCGCGGATCGATTTGGTCACACGCGTGAAGTCCTGATACACCACGCGACCGGCGCCAAGATTCATGTGGCCGACCTCGGAGTTGCCCATCTGGCCGTCCGGCAGGCCGACGTCCATGCCGCTACCCGAGATCAAGCCGTTCGGCACGCTGGCCCAGAGGCGATCAAGAACAGGCTTCTTCGCCGCGAAAACGGCGTTGGATTCGGGGCTGTCGCTGTGACCGAAGCCGTCGAGAATCATCAGGACCAAAGGTTTAGGCGTAGTCGTCATGGAATCCACTCGTGGCTAATAAAGAAGAGGGCGATGGAAAAGGGAGTTGGAGTTTAAAGCTAAGTTCCGACCGCGTCACCGCCGGACGGGGTTTGGCCGACCATAGTGGCTGTGTATACTGGCCGACATTTTAACGCCCTGGAACCTCCTTCGATGGTTGCTCACCTGATTGAATTTGCCACTAACCACTACATTCTTGTCGGTATCTTCGTCGTACTGCTGGCTCTGCTGCTGGCGCACACGATGCAGGGCGGCGGTAAAAGCCTGAGCACCGGCGAGCTGACCGCGCTGGTCAATAAAGATGCAGGCGTGGTGGTGGACATCCGTCCGGCCAAGGATTTCGCTGCCGGCCACATCGTTGGCGCGATCAACATTCCCCAGGACAAACTGGCTGCGCGCATTGCCGAGCTGGAAAAACACAAGGCCAAGACCATCATCCTGGTCGACGCCCTGGGCCAGACCGCTGGCACCCACGCCCGCGAACTGATGAAATCCGGCTTCACCGCCGCGAAGCTGTCCGGCGGGATCTCCAGCTGGAAAGGCGACAACCTGCCGCTGGTGAAGTGATATGAGTGAAGTCATCGTCTACTCCAGCGATTACTGCCCTTATTGCTCGCGAGCCAAGTACCTGCTCGAGAACAAAGGCGTGGCCTTCAAAGAGATCAAGGTCGATGGCAAGCCGCAGGTGCGCGCCGAAATGACCCAGAAAGCCGGACGCACGTCCGTGCCGCAGATCTGGATCGGCAGCAAGCACATTGGCGGTTGTGATGATTTGTATGCTTTGGAGCGCGCGGGCAAACTCGACGCGCTGCTCAAGGCCTGAACGGCTGCACCCACGTACAGCACTCCCTAAAAGACCCAAGATCGATAAGGATCTGAGATGACTGACCAACAGAACACTGCAGCCAGCGAAGAAGAAACCGCACCGCAATTCTCCTTGCAGCGCATCTACGTACGCGACCTGTCCTTCGAAGCCCCGAAAAGCCCGGCGATCTTCCGCCAGCAGTGGGATCCGGCGGTCGCTCTGGATCTGAACACTCGTCAGAAAGCGCTGGAAGGTGATTTCTACGAAGTCGTGCTGACCCTGTCCGTGACCGTGAAAAACGGTGAAGAAGTCGCCTTCATCGCTGAAGTGCAACAGGCCGGTATCTTCCTGATCAAGAATCTGGACGCGGCTTCGATGAGCCACACCCTGGGTGCGTTCTGCCCGAACATCCTGTTCCCGTACGCGCGCGAAACCCTGGACAGCCTGGTGACCCGTGGTTCGTTCCCGGCGCTGATGCTGGCCCCGGTGAACTTCGACGCTCTGTACGCGCAAGAGCTGCAGCGCATGCAGGAAAGCGGCGAGACGCCAACCGTTCAATAAACGGTCCTGGCTACAACGAAAAAAGCGCCGTAACAGGCGCTTTTTTCTTGGCTGATCGTTCCCACGCTCCGCGTGGGAATGCCTCTGGGGACGCTCCGCGTCCAGTGACGCGGAGCGTCACGGGCTGCATTCCCACGCAGAGCATGGGAACGATCAGGTGTGTAGTTACTTGAAGTCGTTCTGGCGCCAGGCTTCGTACACGGCGACCGCGACGGTGTTGGACAGATTCAGGCTGCGGCAGCCTTCGCGCATGGGCAGGCGCAGGCGCTGTTCAGCGGGCAGCGCGTCGAGCACTTCCGGCGGCAGGCCACGGCTTTCCGGGCCGAAGATGAACGCATCGCCTGGAACAAACGCGGCATCATGAAACGGCCGCGAGCCTTTGGTGGTGAACGCAAACAGTCGTGGATTGCCCAGGCTTTCCAGGCAACTGGCCAGGTCCGCGTGACGCTGCAGCGTGGCATATTCGTGGTAATCGAGGCCGGCACGGCGCAAGCGCTTGTCGTCCATCTCGAAACCCAGCGGTTCGATCAAATGCAGGTGGCAGCCGCTGTTGGCGCACAGCCTGATAACGTTGCCGGTATTCGGCGGAATTTCTGGTTGAAAAAGGATGACGTGAAACATGCACGGCTCCGAAGGTAAAGATGAGCGGCATTCTACGCCGCCTGTGGACAACCGTTCGAAACTATTCCCGCGAGTCATCGGTTCGCTGGCGATTGTCGGCTTGATGATCGGTTTGATGATCGGCCGCCTGACCACGCCGGATCCCAGCGTGCTGCAGCAAATTGAAGTGACCGATGACGGTTTGGTGGTGTGGTTCAACAACGAGCCTAGGCTGCACGGCGAAATCATCGATGGCACCGTGGCGCTGTTGTTTCAGGCTGAAGGCCAGGCGCAGAAGGGACAGCTCAAGCTTGATGGCAAAGACGTCAACTGGCGTACGCGCAAAAGTGACGGCGGATTGCTGTTGACGGTACTGGCGGCGCGGCCATTACAGGGCGACTGGGCTGGCAGCAAGGTCGACGACCGTTGGCGGCTGAAGATTCACTTGCAAGCGAACTGATCGCAAAGCTGTCGCCTCTCTCCGATTCTCCTACGTTTCCTGGCGTTGTTTCCCGCTTCGCCAGTCTGCCTTTCCTATCTCGTTCAACACCAGTGCACGCTATCGTGTGCTGCTCCTTTAAACCGGCAGGATGCCAAAACCATCGTCCTTTTGCGTGAATGCCAAGGGCGACTTTTTCAAGGATGAAAAAACATGCCAGTAAAACCACCTACCGGTGGCAGTAGCCACGTGAGAGTGGATGCTTCCACCAGTCCGACCCGACCGGCGGAGGTGAACATTGAGCTTCCCGGTCCATCGGGCCGTAGAGGTTCCGGCTCAGATATCTTTCCCGATAATCAGCAGTCGCGAGCCGGGGGATCCGGCACTACAGACATTGAATCCGTCCACCCGACGCCGGCCGTCGTCGTACACACGGTTCCCGTTCAAAATCCTCGGCTGGCACCTCAGCCGTCGCTGGATCATTACGTCATCCCCGCCAAGGCATTACTTCCAGAAGCCAACGACGAAGGTTTAAGGGTTTTCAACAATCGTGCCTACGCTGAGGTGGCCGATGGTGTTTTTGTTCCTGTCGCCGTGGATCCGAGGACTGGATTGCACCGTGCCCGACGGCCAAGCGAACTGCTCCCGGGGCCGGTGATGCTGCGTAACGTCGATAGCGGTCTTTGGTACCAGCGTACGCTCGTTAAGCCCACCACTCGGGCGCAGGTCCAACGATACCTTCCGGAAACGACCGATCTGGATGCTGATGCTTTCATCGCCCGGTTTGGCGACAAGGATGTGGCAGATGTGGAGTTGAAGCGGATCGAGCGTGAGTTCCCTGAGCTGGAGCGCACGCACTCTAATGTCAGCGAGGAAGTGGCGAGCAAGCTACGCAGGCTTTACAAGTGGCAGGGCGAACCCAGTGAGCGCGTCTATCTCGATGGCCGACTAGTGGGTTTCAAGATGGATATCGATCTTGGTGCTCATCAATACGGTTTTCCTGTCTCAACAACGTTCAACTCTGTTGTCGCCCTTACCCTGAAAGCAGGTGGAGATCTACACTCGTATCGCTTATCGGCGCAATTTCCCAACATTGAAAATCTGACAGTGGTTGGCGGGCCATCCAGTCTCCCTGGCGGTAACTCTGCATCGAGGCTAAAGATCGAGCGAGGTTTCGTTCACGAATTGGCAAAGCTTCCCCATTTGCGCGAGCTGAGCCTGCAAAACTGCAATTTGCCAGCCGAGTTCTCGCTGACAGGCATGACCGAGCTGAGAGCTCTGGCACTTGGCAACATTCAGGGGGTGGCGGATCTGAATGCCGTAGTGAATGGCCTGCCAGGGCGGTTGAACTTGCAGGTTCTCGATCTGAACCAGAATGCCTCCTTGAAAGTGGCACCTGACGTGACGGGGATGACCGAGTTGCGTGTATTGGATCTGACGCAGACCGGTATAGAGCAGCTCCCACTCGGGCTTGATGCTGACAACGGGCCGTTGCGACTGGAGGTGTTGAAGCTGGGCGGCAATCCGCTTTCTGTTATGCCTTCACTAAAAGTCAGGACTGCGCTGCAGGAGCTGGACCTTTCCAACACCGGTCTGGACAGGTTTCCGGAGGGCATCACGTCCGAAACTCCCGGGAAAGTACTGAATCTTTCCAACAACCGTATTACATCGATTCCTGAGTCCGTTGAAATCAGAGCGGGCTTCAATCTAATGGGTAATCCCATAACGGATCTGGCGACTCTCCGACGGCTGATGGACGCGCGTATAAAAACAGGCACTGACGTTTGGCTGGGAAAAACAGGTACGGAACGCTCGCCAAATGCTTGGCTACGACATTTACCGCTAGAGGAACTGGCTGAAAATTTGAAGCTTTGGGACAGTGTTGACGTTGACCCCTATTGGTTCGTGGCGAGAAAAATCGCCTGGGACCTGGCTCGGACGCCCGAATTTCACATTGAACGCCCGCTTTTGCAGCAACGGGTCTGGCGGTTTTTCGAGTACTACCATAAGGCTGAGCCAAGCGTGCAGGCCAGGCTGAAGGACATTTTGGAAAATGAACCCAGTCCCTTGAAAAAGCTGGAAAGGCTGGAGGCAGAAACAGGGCTGTCAAGCGAATCACTGTCGGCGGACCCGGTGCTGCGCAGTGATACCGGCAGCGACGTTGGGCACTTGCTCGATGCCGCTGAGTCAACCACCCGAGCGCAGGTCCGAAAATACTTCCCGGAAGCGACCGATCAACAAGCAGATCATTTTCGCCTGCACTTCGCTGACAAGGATGCGGCAGAGGTGGAGCTCAAACGGCTCCAGCCTGGACTTGCTCAACTGGACCAGGAACTCAGATCCGGGTTCTACGGAAATGAGTTGGGTTCCACGTTGCGCCGTCTCTACACGTGGCAAGGGGAGCCTGACGAGTTGGTCTTTCACGATAAGCGGCCGGTGGGTTTCAAGCTGTCTTCGAGTTCTTCGGGATGGTCAAGTATTCGGCCGCTCCCGATACCATTCAAATCCATCGTTTCCCTTGAGCTAAGGGGGGTAGGCGCGCCTCTTCAGGAAGGCTTTTTTGCCGCTTTCCCCAATCTTGAAAGTCTGAGGGTGGTTAACGGATATCCATTGTTTTCTGATAATCGCGGCTTGAGGCTCATCGTGGAGCCTGCCAGTGTTGAAGAAGTGGCAAGACTCGCGCGGTTACGAGAGTTGCAGCTGCAAAGGGCTAACTTGTCGCCTGATTTTTCGGTGGCCGGCATGACCGGGTTGCGTGTATTGGATCTGGAGCAGAACGGACTACACCATATTCCAGGACTCAATGCCGACAACGGGCCGTTGCGATTGGAAGTATTGAAACTCGGCAATAACCCGCTCTCTGTTGCGCCTTCAGTCAAAGGAAGGACCGGGCTGCAGGAGCTGGACCTTTCCAATACAAAGTTAGACAGATTTCCGGAGGGCATCACCAACGAGATTCCCGGGAAGGTATTGGATCTGACGAACAATCGAATTACATCGATTCCCGAATCCATTGAAATCAGAGCTGGCTTCAAGCTCAGTGGTAATCCTGTTACCGATCCGGCTTCCCTCCGGCGGCTGATACATGCACGTATCAGTACAGGCACCGATATCTGGCTGGGAGAGCAGAGTAATGACCGGTCGGCAAACCTTTGGCTGCGAAATGTGCCGCAGGGAAAGGAGTTAACCGAAAAGCTGAAACTCTGGGACAGCTTCGGCCCTCAATCGCGTCTGATGGACGCGATCCGGCAACTGAGTCGAACACCGGAATTTCATGTCGAGTATCTGCTTTTGCAGCGGCGGGTCTGGTCGTTTCTCAAGATCTACAGCGAGCGCGGACCTGGCGAGCAGGCAAGGCTCGACAACATTTTGCACACAGAGTGGAGCCCCGGAAAAATGCTCGACAGGCTGGAAGCCGAGATTCGGGAATATGACTCGGGGCGGCAAAACCCGCCGTTGCATCATTTGCCCAAGCGTCCGAGGCTTGATCTGTAAAAGTATCGACGGGCAATACGAAAGTGCAGCGCTCCATTGATATCGGCAGGATGCCAAAACCTTCGTCCCTTGCGCGAATGCCAGGGGCGACTTTTTCAAGGATGAAAACATGCCAGTAAAACCAGCTTCCGGTGGCGGTACCCACGTGAAAGTGGATGCTTCCATCAGTCCGACCCGACCGGCGGAGGCGAACATTCCGCTGCCCGGCCCATCGGGCCGCAGAGGTTCCGGTTCAGGTCCCTTTCCCGATAATCCGCAGTCGCGAGCCGAAGGATCCAGCTCTACAGACATTGATCCCGTCCACCCGGCGCCGGCCGTCGTCGTTCATGCGGTCTCCGCTGAAATGCGTGTACCCGTACCTCAGCCGTCGCTGGATCATTACGTAATCTCCGCCAAGGGAATACTTGGAAAAGTCAACGACGAAGGCTTAAGGGTTTTTAACAATCGCACCTACGCTGAAGTGGCCGGTGGCGAGTTTGTTCCTGTCGCCGTGGACTCGAAGACAGGATTGCATCGTGCCCGACGACCAAGCGAGCTGCTTTTGGGGCCGGTAATGCTGCGCGATGCCGACAGCGGCCTTTGGTACCCGCGTCAGGTCGTTGAGCCAACTACCCGGGCGCAGGTCCAACGATACCTCCCGGAAACGACCGATCTGCACGCCGACGCTTTTATCGCCCGGTTCGATGACAAGGACGTGGCAGAGCTCGAACTCAAGCGGATTCAGCTTGGGCTTGCCCAACTGGACATCAATAACGTCAGCATTCCGCACCATCAAGCTCGCGAGGCGCAGTTCCATGAGATACAGGCGGCGATTGACGCGTGGAAAACGCTAAACCAATTGTACAAGTGGCAAGGTCAGCCTGATCAGCGGGTCTATCGCGATGGGCGGCTAGCGGGTTTCAGGCTGGATATCGATCTCACGCTATGGCCAGTCGACAGGCTGCTTTCATTGAAATTCAACTCGGTCGTTTCTCTTACGTTAAGAGGTCATGCACCGCTGAACCCCGAGGTGTTTTTTGCGCAGTTTCCCAACATTGAAACTCTGACGGTAACAGGCCAGATAATCACCAGAAGTAGCGACTGGCGTTCTATGCATGAGCTTGCTGACTCAAGATTCAATATGGATTCGCGCTTTATCGGGCAATTAGCGAGGCTTCCCCTTTTACGAGAACTGAACCTGCAGGATTGCGATTTACAGGCTGATTTTTCGGTGAGGGGCATGACCAGGCTGCAAATTTTGAGGCTTGTTAGCACACAAGGGGCAGCGCTGAATAATTTGCCCGGCCCGGTGCGCTTTCCGGTACCTGTTCAACGCCAGAACGATTTTTTGCCTGACATTTCCGGGATGACCGAGTTGCGTGTGCTGGATCTGACAGGAGCCGGATTACGCCGGCTCCCTTTCGGGCTTGATGCCGACTTCGGGCCGTCAAGACTGCAAGTATTGAGACTTGGCGACAATGCGCTTTCTGTTGGACCTTCACTGAAAGCAATGACTGCGTTGCAGGAGCTGGATCTTTCCAATACAGGGTTAGACAGATTTCCGGAGGGCATCACCAACGAGATTCCCGGGAAAGTGTTGAATCTGGCGAACAATCGAATTACATCGATTCCGGAATCCGTAGAACTCAGAGCAGGCTTCAATCTTGTCGGCAATCCAATAACGGATCCGGCCTCCCACCGGCGACTGATACATGCACGTATCAGAACCGGCGTCGATATTTGGCTGGGAGGTGAACATAACGATCGCACGGCGAACCTTTGGCTGCGAAATGTACCGGCAAAGGAAATATCTGAAAAATTGAAACTCTGGGAGAGCTTCGGCTCCCACTTGCTCCTGCTGGACTCGATCCGGCAACTGAGTCGAACACCTGAATTTCATGTCGAGTATCCGCTTTTGCAACGCCGGGTCTGGTGGTTCCTCAAGATCTACAGCGAGCGGGGACCTGGCGAGCAGGCACGGCTCAACGACATCCTGTTCAATGAACCGAGCCCCGGAAACATGCTGGACAGGCTGGAGGCCGAAATACGCGAGTATGACTCGGGGCGGCAAAATCAGACTCTGCATCATTTGCCCAAGCGTCCGAGGCTTGATCTGTAAAAGTATCGACGGGCAATACGAAAGTGCGCCGCTCCATTGATATCGGCAGGATGCCAAAACCTTCGTCCCTTGCGCGAATGCCCGGGGCGACTTTTTCAAGGATGAAAACATGCCAGTAAAACCAACTTCCGGTGGAGGTAACCGCGTGCAAGTGGATGTTTCCGGCAGCCCGAACCGGCCACCAGACGTGAACACTTCACTCCCCGGTCCTTCTACCCACAGAAGTCCAGGTGCCTTCCCCGATAGTCCGCCGCCGCGAGCGGGCTCGTCCAGAGTTACCGACGCAGATAACACTCATACGACACCGGCCATAGTGGTTCATGCGGCTCCCGTTGAAGTCCGTCCTCCCGCACCCCAATTGTCTCTGCAGGATTACCTGATCAACCCCGCGGAAAACCTTTCAGCAGCCAACGGAGAAGGTTTGCGGATTCACAACAAGCGCACCTACGTCGATCTTGTTGATGGCGGCACTGTTCTTGTTGCCGTGGATGCAAAGTCCGGATTGCATAAGGCGCGACTCTACACGGAACGGCTGCCGTCAGGGCCAGTGCTGCTTCGCGATACCCGCAGCGGCCTTTGGTATCCGCGTGGGGTCGTCGAGCCCACCACCCGAGCCCAAGTCCAGAAGTACTTTCCGGAGGCGACCGATCAACACGCAGATGACTTCATCGCCCGGTTCGGTGACAAGGATGCGGCAGAGGTGAAACTCAAGGATATTCAGCTTGGGTTTGTCAAGTTGCACCACGAGATCAGCGCCTGGGAGGCCACCTACAAGGGCAGTGCCGACCACGAGCGCAACAGACGACTTGCGATCGGGGACAAATTTCGTCGGTTGTATAAATGGCAAGGTGACGAAAGCAAGAAAGTCTACCGGGACGGGCGGCTGCTGGGCTTTGAGTTGGAGCTCGATCTTGGGGCTCGCGCCAACCTCAATTTACCGATTTTTTCCAAACGACTGGACTCGGTTGTTTCTCTAAGCCTGAAGGGAGGCGTCGTACGTAATCTGGGAGATTTTCTGTCCACGTTTTCTCATGTTGAAACCCTCAAATTGAACGAGTTCGGCATACGCGGTAAAGAGTTACTGGATGCTATCGCCATGATTTCAGAGTTGAGAACCCTGAGTATTCAGCACACCAATCTAAGGCCGCTGCCTCCCGCGGAATTGCAGTTCAAAGTGTTGCCCCGTTTACAAGAGTTGGATCTGGGCGACTGCACCATACAATCTGCTCTGTCAGTGTCCGGCATGACGGAGTTACGAGTGTTAAAGGTCAGTAACTCTTATTTGCTTCATTTGCCTGAAGGGCTGAACGACTTGGCCTTGCGCTCACGTTTGCGAGTGCTGGATCTGCATGATGATCGATATCTGCAGGGGGCCGTTACGCTGTCCGGAATGTCCGAGTTGCGAGTACTGGATTTGTCGGGTACCAACATAAGTCCAGACTTCGATGGGTTTGATTCCAGGGCCGGGGCATTGCCTTTAGAGGTATTGAAGCTTGCGAGCATTCCGTTGCGGGATGCGCCGTCGCTCATGGCAATGCCTGCGTTACGGGAGTTGGATCTCTCGCACACCCTGATAAAACAGCTGCCTGCCGGATTGGGGGCGGAGGGAGGGCCGTCAAGGCTGGAGATATTGAAACTCAGTGGAAATCCTCTGTCTTCCGTGCCAACGCTGGAAGGCATGACAGCGCTGCGGGAGGTTGATCTGAGTTATACCGGAATAGACAGGTTTCCAGAGGGCGTCACGCGTGAGATTCCCAAACAACGTTTACGTCTCTCCAATAATCTAATTAAGTCGATCCCCGACAACATCGAACTCAGGCAGGGTTTTGAGCTGATTAACAACCCGATATCCGACTCCGCTTCGCTTCGCCGACTAATGACTGCGCGTCGACAAACAGGCGCTGACATCTGGCTGGGGGGGGAGCTGCCGAACTATCCTCTGCGGATAGATTACTGGATGAAAAATGTAGCCGCGGAGCAGTTCCAGGAAAAGCATGATCTTTGGGAGTGGTTTAAACAGGATCGTCAACACTCGCAAATTACCTCGAGCATGGCAAAACTGACCAGAACGCCTGAATACCAGATCGAACAACAATCTTTGCAGCTTCGGGTCTGGATCTTGCTCAATAACTACAGGAAAGCCGACCCGGTTGTTCAGGAGCTAGCAAGAACAATCGGAGCCTACGAGCATAGCCCTGCAAGAATGCTGAACAGGATGGAAGATGAAATGCGCAAACATCATAGCGAAGGCGGTGAATCCGGCCCTGCATTGCCCAAGCGTCCTCGATTGACACCGGGCTGAACGCCTCGCCATGAGTTGTAAAAGCGGGAATCCCTGACCTGCCTGTATCAGGGTTCCCAAAAGGATGGACTTCGCTGTTGGCGTCGGTCCGGTGTAAAGAGGGAACCCCCGGCCTGCCTGTACCAAGGATCCCAAAAGGGTGGGCTCGTCGCGTTGCGGTATGAGCCCGGTGTAAAGAGGGGAATCCCCGGCCTGCCTGTACCAAGGTCCCCGAAACGGGTGGTGAAACGAATCACCTGTGAGAGGTATTGCAGGGGGCGTGCCAGGTTTTCGTTTATTGAAACAAAAAAGCTGATCAGAAACGTGAAAGCCCCGGAGTTCGGGGCTTTCGTGTTTTTGGAGAGTGGGGTTTTCTGTGTTTTCAGGAAGGCGTGTGGCGATGCGGCTGTGCGCGATCGCGGGTCATTGTGCATTGATGCGGTGCACGGTGGCCCCTCACCCTAACCCTCCCGAAACGTCGGACCGCCCATAGGGAGAGGGGACTGACCGAGTTGCCCGGTCAAGTTACGCCAACCTGAAATATTGAGCCGAACTCAGGTTTTGAAAACACCCAGGATCTGTGCCCTCTCCCATTGAGAGAGGGCTGGGCGGGCGGTGTTCCGATCAGGGCCTGGATTTCGAATTCACATCCTCAAGCGCACAAACCGTTAACCCTCATCCCCCTCATCATCATCCCCACCATCCACTTTCATACCCAGTTCCTTGATCTTGCGCGTCAGGGTATTACGCCCCCAACCGAGCAAAACCGCGGCATCACGCCGACGCCCGGCGGTGTGCTTAAGAGCCGTTTCGATCATGATCCGCTCAAACGCCGGCACCGCGCTGTCGAGCAGACTCGACTGGCCACGCGCCAAGGCCTGGTCGGCCCACTGACGCAGCGCCTGCTCCCAATTGGTCACCGGTGCCGAGTCCTGCGGCAGGTTCAGCAGCTCCGGCGGCAGGTCGCTGATATGCACTTCACGCCCGGACGCCATCACGGTGATCCAGCGGCAGGTGTTCTCCAGCTGGCGCACGTTACCGCCCCACGGCAGGTTCTTCAGGTATTCCTCGGTCTCGCTTTTCAGCAATTTCGGCTCGACCGCCAGTTCTTGTGCGGCGCGGCTGAGGAAGTGCTTGGCCAGGGTCGGAATGTCTTCGCGACGATCCGACAGGCGCGGGATGTGGATGCGGATCACGTTGAGGCGATGGAACAAGTCCTCACGGAATTTCCCGGCGTGTACCAGGGTTTCCAGATTCTGGTGCGTCGCGGCGATGATGCGCACGTCGACTTTGACCGGCACATGCCCGCCCACGCGATAGAACTCGCCATCCGCCAGAACCCGCAGCAAACGGGTTTGCGTATCTGCCGGCATATCGCCGATTTCATCGAGGAACAGCGTGCCGCCGTCAGCCTGCTCAAAACGCCCGCGACGCAGGTTCGCCGCACCGGTGAACGCGCCTTTCTCATGCCCGAACAGTTCGGATTCCATCAGATCCTTTGGAATCGCCGCCATGTTCAGCGCGATGAACGGCGAGGCCGCGCGCGGGCTGTGGCGGTGCAGGGCATGGGCGACCAGTTCTTTACCGGTACCGGATTCGCCGTTGATCAGCACGGTGATGTTGGAGTGGCTCAAGCGACCGATGGCGCGAAACACTTCCTGCATCGCCGGCGCTTCGCCGATGATTTCCGGGGTACGGGTCAGCGCCGGCACGACTTCCAGGCCTTGCTGTTCTTGGGCGTGCTGGTTGGCACGTTTGACCAGCGACACCGCCTCATCAACGTCGAACGGCTTCGGCAAGTACTCGAACGCGCCGCCCTGATACGAGGCGACAGCGCTGTCCAGATCGGAGTGAGCGGTCATGATGATGACCGGCAACCGTGGGTGCTGTTCGCGAATCCGCGCCAGAAGGTCCAGACCGCTGGCACCGGGCATGCGAATGTCGGAAATGATCACGTCCGGCTGCTGACGGGCCAGACGACTCATCACGCCATCGGCGCTGTCGAAGCTCTGGGTGGTCATGCCTTCCTGCTGCAAGGCTTTTTCCAGGACCCAACGGATAGAACGGTCGTCATCGACGATCCACACGGTTTCACTACGGCTCATGTCGATGTGGCTCCTTGTTCCAGTGGCAGAAAGATCGAGAAGGTGGTGTGGCCTGGATGGCTGTCACACTCGATCAGGCCCTGGTGCTGGCTGATGATGTTCTGGGTAATGGCCAGGCCCAGCCCGGTACCGTCCGGGCGACCGCTGACCATGGGAAAGAAAATGGTTTCCTGAAGTTCCGCCGGGATCCCCGGGCCGTTGTCGATGATCTCGATCTTGGTCACCAGACGATGGCGGACGTGGCCGATGGTGAACTGGCGCATGGTTCGGGTGCGCAGGCTGATGCGGCCCAGGCGCAGCTCGTTCTGGCTGCTGATCGCCTGCATCGCGTTGCGCACGATGTTCAACACCGCCTGAATCATTTGCTCGCGGTCGATCAAGACGTCGGGAATGCTTGGGTCGTAATCGCGCACCAAGGTGATGCAGCCCTGGCTTTCCGCTTCGACCAGTTGGCAAACGCGCTCCAGCACTTCGTGGACGTTGCACATGGCCAGCGACGGCAGCTTGTTCGAGCCGAGCATGCGGTCGACCAGATTGCGCAGGCGATCGGCCTCTTCAATGATCACATTGGTGTAATCGCGCAGGCTGTCTTCCGGCAGTTCACGAGCCAGCAGTTGCGCGGCGCCACGGATGCCGCCGAGCGGATTCTTGATCTCGTGGGCGAGACCGCGCACCAGCATCTTGCTGGTTTCCTGCTTGGACAGCTGCGCTTCTTCCTTGGTGATCCGCAGCAAGCGGTCACGCGGATGGACTTCCAGCAGGAGCATGGTCGCGCCGTTGCTGAGGATCGGCGTCACCGCGTAATCCACGGTCAACGTCTGGCCGGTGAGGGCGGTGAGCATCGCTTCACGTTTGGTAAACGGGTGCGCCTGCTCTACCGCTTGGCGCAACGAATTCAGCGCTTCAGTGGATTCAGTGAACAGCTCGCTGATGAATTGCCCATGGCTGCGCTGCCCGCTGATGGCGAGCAGCATCTCCGCCGCCGGGTTCATGTACTCAAGGCGCAATTCGGCGTCGAGCAGGATGGTGGCGGTGGTCAGGTTGTCGAGCAGCAAACGGTGGATTGCGTCGCTAATAGTCATCGGAGCCTCTTTTGGGGGCGGAGCGTGCGCAAATAACAAGCGTCGGTGAACGGAAAATGCAAAAACCAAACCAAGGCTCTGAAAAGAAGCGTTCAACGCCTGAAACAGGCGTTTGACGCTCGTTTGCGTGGCATTCGGCCAGCCTTTGCGGGTACTTTCGAACCAAAATGGGTTGAGATCTGGGTATGGCGCAGACTATTGCACCAATATAGTGCACAAAGCTGAATGGCGTTAGAAGAAACGCAGGAAGGGATTTTTCGGCTCTGGCGGTTTGTCTTTCAGTGGGCATTCCGGACGGATGCCGTAATCGTCCTTGGCGCAGGGTTTGACCTGACGTTTCTGTGCGAGGGAGATGCGTAGCATGTGAAACGGCTGGTTGGCGGTGCGTTCGACGGTACGGCCTTCGGCGTCGAGAATTTCGACGGAAAGGTTGTGGCTGCCACGGTCGATATTGTTCAGCGGAAACACTGGACTCAGGCCGGGCTCGCCGGTGGCCTGACCATCCAGTAGCAGGCGATAACGATGACCGCGTTGCAGGCCGGGTTCACTGGTCACACTAACGATGATTTCGCCGGCGCTGCTGCGAATCGTCGCATCGGGTTCGGGCACCAGAATGCGCAGCATGTCGTAGTGGAACGGCGGTTGTTCGACGGATTTTTTCGCCGTGGTGATCGGCGCAGCGGCGGTGGGATTGGCTGACATGCGATTGCTGGTGGCGATCGGCACGCGTTTGGCGTTGCCGCGCGGTTGATCGGTATAGACGCGATTGCCTTGCGCATCGGTGTAGGTGAAGACCTCTGCTGAGGCCTGCAATGTCAGTAGTGTCAATACAGCGATGAGCCACGCGCGGATCATGGCTTGTGCACCCGCTGTACGCTGAGGGGAACTGGCAGGCTCTGCTGGATGATCGTCTGTCCGTCGATCACCTGCACCGCGAGGCGATGCTCGCCGCGATCGACGTTCACCAGTTGCAGGCTCGGCACGTTGCTCGGTTGGCCATAGGGCACGTCATCCAAGACCAGCCTCAATTGATGCGGTGATTGCAGGCGCGGCTTGATCAGTACCTGGACGGTGAACGTGCCGTTATTGGCGCGCAGGGCTTCTTCGCTGGGCAGGCCGGCGAGTTCCAGAATGTCGTAGGCATTGCGCGGTCGCTCACGGTTGTCGGCTTCGGGCGCGGGTGGTGCGCTCGGCGCCTGAGGCTCGACACGGTTGAGCGGCGGCAATTCCACCGGTTGTGCCTGCACGCCGTCCGGCGAGTGATCGCTGTACACCGTGTGGCCGTTGGCATCGGTGTACTTGTAGATCTGCGCGGCGGCGGGCAGGGCGATCAGCAGCAGAATGTAGAGAAAGGTGCGACCCATGAAATCGACCGGGATTGAAAGCGATGGGGTGCAGCATAGGACAGGTGTGGCGGTTGACCCAACCCTGCACACATCCAGAGATCATTCATACACCACAATTGATCGTTCCCACGCTCTGCGTGGGTACGATCAGCATCACGTCATAAATGGCAGGCAATAAAAAAGGCCTCCCGAAGGAGGCCTCTTTCACTCACGCCACGTAACGCAGCGCTACCGGATCAGCAGCTGTAGTACAGCTCATATTCCAGTGGGTGTACGAAGGTGCGAACCTTGATTTCTTCTTCCGATTTCAGCGCGATGTAAGCGTCGATGAAGTCGTCGGAGAATACGCCGCCCTTGGTCAGGAACGCGCGGCCCTTGTCCAGCTCTTCCAGGGCTTCTTTCAGGCTGCCGCAAACTTGCGGGATCTCTTTCGCCTCTTCAGGCGGCAGGTCGTACAGGTTTTTGTCGGCAGCGTCGCCTGGGTGGATCTTGTTCTGGATACCGTCCAGACCAGCCATCAGCAGTGCTGCGAAGGCCAGGTACGGGTTGGCAGCCGGATCCGGGAAGCGTGCTTCGATACGGCGGGCTTTCGGGCTTGACACGTAAGGAATACGGATCGAAGCAGAACGGTTGCGAGCCGAGTAGGCCAGCATCACTGGAGCTTCGAAGCCTGGAACCAGACGCTTGTACGAGTTGGTCGCCGGGTTGGTGAAGCCGTTCAGGGCCTTACCGTGCTTGATGATGCCGCCGATGAAGTACAGAGCGGTATCGGACAGGCCGGCATAGCCTTCACCTGCGAAGGTGTTCTTGCCGTCTTTCCAGATCGACATGTGTACGTGCATGCCCGAACCGTTGTCGCCGTACAGTGGCTTCGGCATGAAGGTCGCGGTGCGGCCGTATGCATCAGCAACGTTGTGCACAACGTACTTCAGGGTTTGGGTTTCGTCGGCTTTCTTCACCAGGGTGTTGAACTTGACGCCGATTTCGTTCTGGCCGGCAGTCGCCACTTCGTGGTGGTGAACTTCGACGGTCAGGCCCATTTCTTCCAGTGCGTTGCACATGGAGGTACGGATTTCGTGGTCGTGGTCGAACGGCGGAACCGGGAAGTAACCACCTTTGACGCCTGGACGGTGACCTTTGTTGCCGCCTTCGATGTCCTGGTCGGACATCCACGAACCTTGCTCGGAGTAGATCTTGAACATCGAGCCGGAGATATCCGACTTGAATTTCACCGAGTCAAAGATGAAGAACTCAGGCTCTGGGCCAGCGAACACGGTGTCACCGATACCGGTGGCTTTCAGGTGTTCTTCGGCACGCTTGGCGATCGCACGTGGGTCGCGATCGTAGCCTTGCATGCTCGAAGGTTCGATGATGTCGCACACCAGGATCAGGGTGGCGTCTTCGGTGAACGGGTCGAGAACGGCAGTTTCGTCAACCGGCATCAGGATCATGTCGGAGGCTTCGATGCCTTTCCAGCCAGCGATGGAGGAACCGTCGAACATCTTGCCGACTTCGAAGAAGTCTTCATCCAGCGCATCGCGAGCCGGCATGGTCACGTGGTGCTGAGTGCCTTTGGTGTCCGTGAAGCGCAGATCAATCCACTTGACGTCATGATCTTTGATGAGTTGAACCGTCTTCGACATATGTCCTCCGGGTGGCTTCGGGCTTAGTAGTGGATGCCCTTAGAATTTGGGTGATGCCGGCGCGAATACTCTGCCAAGGCAACCTGCCTCACAAGGGAGCAAATTGCATGCCAGTGCCCCAGCATGGGTTTTTTGCCCAAAATTCGCGCTTATAAAGGTGCAAAGCGCCTGAATGCGGAAAATCTCGCCCTCTAATGTAGCGTCGCGAATCGAAAACGACCCGTTTTGGTGCATGCAAAACCTTCTGCACATTAACTGGTTAAACCTTGAGCAATTTCCGCTATAATCCGCGCCCCCCTTTTTCGGCTGGCCGTTCGCGCGCTGTTTTCATGAAACTAATCGTAAAAGTCTTCCCCGAGATCACCATCAAAAGCCGACCTGTCCGGACGAAATTCATCCGCCAGTTGGCCAAGAACATCCGCACCGTGCTCCGTGACCTGGACCCGGCCGTGGTGGTGAACGGTGTGTGGGACAATCTCGAGCTGGAAACCCGCGTTACCGACGCCAAAGCCTTGAAAGAGATGGGTGAGCGCCTGACCTGCATGCCGGGCATAGCGCACTTTCTGCAGATCGACGAGTACCCGCTGGGCGACTTCGACGACATCACCGAGAAGTGCAAACAGCACTACGGCGATGCGCTGGCCGGGAAGATTTTCTCGGTGCGCTGCAAGCGTGCCGGCAAGCACACCTTCAGCTCGATGGACGTCGAAAAATACGTCGGCAGCAAGCTGCGTCGTGAGTGCGGTGCCGCCGGTATCGACCTGAAAGCGCCGGAAATCGAAGTCCGTATCGAAGTTCGCGACAAACGGTTGTTCGTCATTCACAGCCAGCACAACGGCATCGGCGGCTACCCGCTCGGCGCCCTGGAGCAGACGCTGGTATTGATGTCCGGCGGCTTTGACTCGACCGTTGCGGCCTACCAGATCATTCGTCGCGGCCTGATGACCCACTTCTGCTTCTTCAATCTGGGCGGTCGTGCCCATGAATTGGGCGTGATGGAAGTCGCGCATTTCATCTGGAAGAAGTACGGCAGCTCGCAACGCGTGCTATTTGTCAGTGTTCCGTTCGAAGAAGTGCTGGGCGAAATTCTCGGCAAAGTCGATAACAGTCATATGGGCGTCGTATTGAAGCGTATGATGTTGCGCGCGGCCTCCAACATCGCCGACCGTCTGCACATCGAAGCGCTGGTCACCGGCGAGGCGATCTCCCAGGTGTCGAGCCAGACCTTGCCGAACCTGTCGGTGATCGACTGTGTGACCGACAAACTGGTCCTGCGTCCGCTGATCGTGGCGCACAAGCAGGACATCATCGACACGGCCAACGAGATCGGCACCGCCGATTTCGCCCGGCACATGCCGGAATACTGCGGGGTCATTTCGGTCAACCCGAAAACTGCCGCCAAACGCGGTCGCGTTGAGCACGAAGAGAAAGAATTCGACATGGCGGTCCTCGAGCGTGCGCTCGAAAACGCCAAACTGGTGCCGATCGATCGGGTGATCGACGAATTGGGCCAGGACGTACAGATTGAAGAAGTCAGCGAAGCACTGGCCGGCCAGATCGTGATCGACATCCGTCACCCGGATGCCGCCGAGGATGAGCCGCTGGAACTCGCTGGCGTAGAAGTACAGACGATGCCGTTCTACGCAGTGAACGCTCGTTTCAAGGAGCTGGATCCGACTCGCCAGTACCTGCTGTATTGCGACAAAGGCGTGATGAGTCGCCTGCATGCTCACCATTTGCTCAGTGAGGGGCATGCCAATGTGCGCGTTTATCGACCGAGCTAAGTGCCCGGGGCTGTTTGCCTGTGGCCTGCGTCACCGGCCCCCCGACACCGCCGTCAAGCTGTAACGGCCATGCCGGACACTACTGCTAATCGCTGCCAAGACTTGTCAGCAAACCGAATCCTCTGATCGAGATACACAAGTGATCGAAAATCTACGCAACATCGCCATCATTGCCCACGTTGACCATGGTAAAACCACCCTGGTAGACAAACTCCTGCGTCAATCTGGCACTCTGGAGCGCAACGAGCTCAACGACGAGCGCGTGATGGACTCCAACGACCAGGAAAAAGAGCGCGGTATTACCATTCTGGCGAAAAACACCGCCATCAACTGGAACGGCTACCACATCAACATCGTGGACACCCCGGGCCACGCCGACTTCGGCGGCGAAGTTGAACGCGTAATGTCGATGGTTGACTCCGTTCTGCTGCTGGTTGACGCTCAAGACGGCCCTATGCCGCAAACCCGTTTCGTGACCAAGAAGGCTTTCGAAGCCGGCCTGCGTCCAATCGTGGTAATCAACAAGGTTGACCGTCCAGGCGCGCGTCCGGACTGGGTTCTGGATCAGATCTTCGACCTGTTCGACAACCTCGGTGCTACCGAAGAACAACTGGACTTCCAGGTTGTTTACGCCTCGGCCCTGAACGGCATTGCCGGTCTGGATCACACCGCCATGGCGGAAGACATGACTCCGCTGTACCAAGCGGTAGTCGACCACGTTCCGCCTCCGGCTGTTGACCGTGACGGCGCGTTCCAGATGCAGATCTCCGCTCTGGACTACAACAGCTTCCTGGGTGTTATCGGCGTTGGTCGTATCGCTCGTGGCCGCGTCAAGCCGAACACCCCGGTTGTAGCGATCGGTGCCGACGGCAAGCGCCGTAACGGCCGTATCCTGAAACTGATGGGTCACCACGGTCTGCACCGCATCGACGTTGAAGAAGCTGCAGCAGGCGATATCGTTTGCATCAGCGGTATGGACTCGCTGTTCATCTCCGACACCCTGTGCCACCCGGACACTGTCGAGGCGATGAAGCCTCTGACCGTTGACGAGCCAACCGTTTCGATGACCTTCCAGGTAAACGACTCGCCATTCTGCGGTAAAGAAGGCAAGTTCGTGACGTCCCGTAACATCAAGGACCGTCTGGACAAAGAGCTGCTGTACAACGTTGCCCTGCGCGTTGAAGAAGGCGACACCGCTGACAAGTTCAAGGTTTCCGGCCGTGGTGAGCTGCACCTCTCGGTACTGATCGAAACCATGCGTCGCGAAGGCTTCGAAATCGCTCTGGGTCGTCCGGAAGTGATCATTCGTGAAGTTGACGGCGTCAAGCAAGAGCCGTTCGAAAACGTGACCATCGACATTCCTGAAGAAGCTCAGGGCAAGGTCATGGAAGAGATGGGTCTGCGTAAAGGCGACCTGAGCAACATGGTGCCGGATGGCAAGGGCCGTGTTCGTCTGGAATACAACATCCCTGCTCGCGGTCTGATCGGTTTCCGTAACCAGTTCCTGACCCTGACCAACGGTGCTGGCATCCTGACCTCGATCTTCGATCGCTACGACACCGTCAAGTCGGGCCACATGTCCGGCCGTCAGAACGGCGTTCTGGTTTCGGTTGAAACCGGCAAGGCACTGACCTACTCGCTGGAAACCCTGCAGGCTCGTGGCAAGCTGTTCGTTGAACACGGCCAGGAGATCTACAACGGTCAAATCGTTGGTCAGAACAGCCGCGACAACGACCTGGGTGTAAACCCGACCAAAGGCAAGAAGCTCGACAACATGCGTGCTTCGGGTAAAGACGAAACCATCGCTCTGGTACCACCTGTTCGCTTCACCCTGGAACAGGCTCTGGAATACATCCAGGAAGACGAGCTGTGCGAAGTCACTCCTAAGTCCATCCGTCTTCGCAAGAAGATCCTGGACGAAAGCGAGCGTACCCGCGCTGCCAAGAAAGCCAAGAACTGAGTCATTAGTTCAGGCTGAATGAAAACGCCCCCGGTCGAGAGACCGGGGGCGTTTTTGTTTGTCTGGAGGAAATGCAGGTTGGGTCTTGAAGATCAAGAGCCCCTCACCCTAGCCCTCTCCCGGAGGGAGAGGGGACTGAATGGGGGATATTCGTGAGATGCACCGACTTGCAAGAATTCTGCTGAATCCATAATCGATTTGGTGGGGCTTTATCGAATCCATAATCGACTGGGTGTTTCAGGTCGATGTATGGCGCCAGACACCTCGGTCGGCTCCCTCTCCCTCCGGGAGAGGGCTGGGCGGGCGGCGTTCCGATGAGGGTAAGCTTTTAAAACTTCTCGATCGCGCGGAAATTCTGCTCGCGCACCACTTCCTTCGGCTTATAAGCGCAATACCCCGGGCGCGGCCCGATCTTCGGGTGATTGCGGCAGGTATCCGGGCGCTTGTCATAAATGGTGCACAAGCGGCTCTTACGATCCAGGTAGTAGCAATCGTTGTTGCTCATGCGCTGCAGGGTGAAGATGCCGGACTTCTGATTGAAGCGCTCGACCAGGCCTTCCTTTTGCAGACGCTTGGCGATGTTCTTCGGCGGGTCGCCCAGTTCGAACTCATCGACCACACCGATGCGCACCAGATCCTTGATCTTTACCTCAACCGGCAGCGTGCAGCAGCTGGACACGCAGGAACCGCACATCGGGGCTGAGTATTTCGCCCACGTATCGAGACGGTCGATCTCGGCGGCGGCAATCAGGTTGGGCTTCATCATCGGGAGTTACCAGGCGTGTGTGCATCAGGGCGCGCGATGATACCGGGACTGGTGGATTTTTGAACAACCTTTCGCCAGATTTTTTCTGCATACGGGCACATTGCCGGACAATTCGGCACGGCCCCTGCATTCATTAGCTCACTCGCCAAGGTAATGCCGGGCTATCTCACAGTCTCAGGAAATACTGCCGAACCAGAGCCCTCACCGTCGGTCAGACCGTCTAGGCTCAGACAATTCCCGCTCGCTCGAGGTCCTATTGATGACTCAAGAACCACTAGTTCGCGAAGCAGAGGTGGCCGCATTCCGCGACGCCGTCCTGACCAAGCTCACCTACGCGGTGGGCAAAGACCCCGATCACGCCTTCGACCATGACTGGTTCGAAGCCATTGCGTTGGCGGCGCGTGATCACATGGTCGAACACTGGATGGACCACACCCGGCAGATCTACCGCAAAGGTCAGAAACGGGTGTATTACCTCTCGCTGGAATTTCTTATCGGCCGCTTGCTCTATGACAGCCTGAGCAACCTTGGTCTGCTCGACGTCGCCCGTGAAGCATTGACCGAACTCGGTGTCGATCTGGAGCGCATCCGTTTGCTGGAGCCCGATGCAGCGCTCGGCAATGGCGGCCTCGGGCGTCTGGCGGCGTGCTTCATGGAAAGCATGTCGACCCTCGGCATCGCCGGTCACGGCTACGGCATTCGTTATGAGCACGGCTTGTTCCGTCAGGCCATCGTCGACGGCTGGCAGCAGGAGCAGACCGAGCACTGGCTGGATTTCGGCAACCCGTGGGAGTTCGAACGGCCAGAAGTGGTTTACACCATCGGCTTCGGCGGCAGCGTCGAAACCGTCACCGATGTCAGCGGCAAATCCAAACAAGTCTGGTCGCCGGCGGAAACCGTCCGTGCCATTGCTTACGACACGCCCGTGGTCGGCTGGCGTGGGGCTAGCGTCAACACCTTGCGTCTGTGGCGTGCCCGCGCCATGGAAGATTTGCACCTAGAGCGCTTCAACGCCGGTGACCACTTGGGCGCCGTTGCCGAAGTGGCACGTGCCGAAAGCATCTCCCGTGTGCTTTACCCGGCGGACAGCACCGAAGCAGGGCAAGAGCTGCGCCTGCGCCAGGAATACTTCTTCGTCGCTGCTTCCTTGCAGGATTTGCTGCGCCGTCACCGCAACATGCACACCTCGGTGCTGACCCTGGGCGATCACGCAGCGATCCAGCTCAACGACACCCACCCTTCAATCGCTGTTGCCGAACTGATGCGTCAACTGGTCGACGTCTACGACGTAGCGTGGGATGCGGCGTGGCAAGTCACCGTCGACACGCTGTCGTATACCAACCACACGTTGCTGCCGGAAGCGCTGGAAACCTGGCCAGTGGGTTTGATGGAACGCATGCTGCCGCGACACATGCAGATCATCTACCTGATCAACGCCCAGCACATCGACTCGCTGCGGGCCAAAGGCATTCACGATTTCGACGTGCTGCGCGCGGTGTCGCTGATCGAAGAAGACAACGGTCGCCGGGTGCGCATGGGCAACCTCGCTTTCCTCGGTTCGCACAGCGTCAATGGCGTGTCCGGCTTGCACACGCAACTGATGCGCAAAACCGTGTTCGCCGAACTGCACAAGCTCTACCCGGAGCGGATCAACAACAAAACCAACGGCATTACCTTCCGCCGCTGGTTGTATCAGGCCAACTCCGAACTGACTTCGATGCTGGTCGACGCGCTCGGCCCGGATTTGCTCGATAACCCTGAAGAGCGTCTGCTCGATCTTGAGCCGTTCGCAGAAAAAACCGCGTTCCGCAAAGCTTTTGCCGAACAACGGCTGCACAGCAAAAAAGCCCTGGCCTATCTGATTCACGAACGGCTGGGTATCGCGGTCAATCCGGCGGCGATGTTTGATGTGCAGGTTAAACGGATCCACGAATACAAACGCCAGTTGCTCAACCTGATGCACACCGTGGCGCTGTATCAGGCGATTCGCGCCGAGCCGGAAGTCGACTGGGTGCCACGGGTGAAAATCTTCGCCGGCAAGGCTGCGGCGAGTTATCACCAGGCCAAACTGATCATCAAACTGACCAACGACATCGCCCGGGTGGTGAACAACGACCCGACCGTGCGCGGCCTGCTGAAAGTGGTGTTCCTGCCCAACTACAACGTCAGCCTCGCGGAAAGCATCATTCCGGCGGCGGACTTGTCCGAGCAGATCTCCACTGCCGGCTTCGAAGCGTCGGGCACCAGTAACATGAAGTTCGGCCTCAACGGCGCACTGACCATCGGCACGCTGGACGGCGCCAACGTGGAAATGTGCGAACGCATTGGTGCTGAGCACATGTTCATTTTCGGCCTCAGCGCGCAGCAGGTCGAAGCGCGCAAACAGAACCACGAGTTCAGCGCGTTGCCGGACATTGCCGCGTCGCATCGTTTGAACGATGTGCTGCAAGCGATTCGCAGCGGGGTGTTCTCGCCGGATGACACTTCGCGCTACACCGGGCTGATCGATTCGCTGGTGGATTACGACCGCTTCCTGGTCTGCGCCGACTTCGACTCCTATTGGGAAGCGCAGAAACGCGTTGAAGAGCATTGGCACGACAGCAACAACTGGTGGCGTTCAGCGGTGCTGAACACGGCGCGGATGGGCTGGTTCTCCTCGGACCGGACGATTCGCGAGTACGCCACGGATATCTGGAAAGCGTTGGAGTAACTTTCCACAACAAATGTGCGCAAGGCCCAACGTTTGTTGGGCCGGATCGATATACTGAGCGCCGGTTACCGGCAGAGCCAGTCACCACCAATCCAATGTGGGAGCGAGCCTGCTCGCGAAGCGGTTGTCATGTTAAACAGAAATGTTGGCTGACAAACCGCTTTCGCGAGCAGGCTCGCTCCCACTGGGTTTGTGCCTAGACTGAAGCAATCGCCGGACTCGCCCTGTCTTGGGGCTGCTTAGGGATATCGACCATGCAATGGATGTTCATGTTGATCGGGCTGGTGCTCGGCTGGCTGCTCGACGAGTCGTTCAGTGATGCGCTGTTGGGCGCGTTGCTGGGGCTGGTGATCGGGCAGACGATTCGCATTGCGCGGCTGGGCTCGCAGGCGATGGAGCAGCAGCGACAACTTGAGCAGGCGAAGGTCGCTCTGCAAGGCGTTGAGCAGCGTCTGTTTCTGCTCGAAGGGGCACCGGTTCGTGCCGCGTCGCCAGCGAGTACGCCGCCGGTTACCGAACCCGTCGTAGAACCGGTCAAAGCCGCCGAAGAAGCCCCGGCCCCCGAACTGGTCTGGGAACTGCCGCCCGAACTCGAACCGATTTCCGCCGTCGCCAGCGAAACCAGTCAACCGCTGCCCGCTGATGTGTGGTGCCTCGACGCCGTTACTTCTGAGCCCCAAGCCCCCGCCGAACCCCGTGGCCCGAACCTCATCGAACGCGGCATCAGCGCCGCGCGCAATTGGCTGTTCGGCGGCAACACCGTGCTGCGCGTTGGCGTGGTGTTGTTGTTCTTCGGTCTGGCGTTCTTGCTGCGCTACGCCACCGAAGGCATGGTCGTGCCGATTGAAGTGCGTTACGCCGGAGTTGCGGCGGCTGCTCTGGGTTTGCTCGCGCTCGGATGGTGGCTGCGCCGGCGCAACAGCAATTACGCGTTGATGCTGCAAGGCACCGGGATTGCGGTGCTGTACCTGACGGTCTTTGCGGCGATGCGTCTGCATCCGTTGCTTGATCCGTCGGCCGCGCTGGGACTGCTGGTGGCGGTGACGATTTTCTCGGCGATTCTGGCGATTACACAGGATGCGTTGGGATTGGCGGCTGCGGCAGCATTGGGTGGTTTCGCCGCGCCGATCCTGACTTCGACCGGCGCCGGCAACCACGTCGCGCTGTTCAGCTATTTCGCGCTGCTCAACGCCGGCATTCTCGCCATCGCCTGGTTCAAGGCCTGGCGTCTGCTCAACCTGATCGGCTTCGTCGGCACCTTCGGTATCGGCTTCGCCTGGGGCCTGCGTTCGTATGCGCCGGAGCTGTTGTGGAGCACCGAGCCGTTCCTGATTCTGTTTTTCCTGATGTACCTCGCCATCGGTCTGCTGTTCGCGCGGCGCAAGTTGCGCGACATGCCTGATGCTCCGGCGGATGACGACCGCGAGGCGTTGCTGCACTGGTCTGCGCGCAAGGGCGATTACGTCGATGGCACGATGCTGTTCGGACCGCCGATCATTGGCTTCGGTCTGCAGTTTGCGTTGGTCCATCATCTGGAGTTTGCGGCGGCGTTCAGTGCGCTGGCACTGGGCATGATCTACATGGCTCTGGCGAAGGTGTTGATGGGCGGCCGCGCGTTGCTGCTGGGCGAAACCTGCCTGGCGCTCGGGGTGATTTTTGCCAGTCTGGCGATCCCGCTGGGACTCGATGCGCGCTGGACCTCGGCGGCATGGGCGGTGGAAGGCGCGGGGATTTTCTGGCTCGGTTTGCGCCAGCATCGACCGTTCGCCCGGGCGTTTGCCTTGCTCCTGCAACTGGGGGCGGCGTTGGCCTTCCTCAGCCAATTGCGCGTTGGCGAAAGCAGTCTGCTCGACGGTGCGCCACTGGGCGCGTTGATGCTCGGGATTGCGTTGCTGTTCAGTTTCTATCAACTGCGCAAGGCTGCGCTGGAACAGGCATCGCCGTGGGAACGCCAGGGCTTGCCAGTGCTGGCAGCTCTGGGCCTGACCTTCCTCTATCTGTTGGCGCCGCTGTTTTTCTTCGTGCAGGGCACGGCGATCAGTTGGGCACTGGCCGGGTTGGTGACGTTGTTTGTCGGTCTGCGGATTCAGTCGCGCACCTTCCTGTTCAGCGCATTTGCCGTGCAGTTGCTCGGCGGTGCGTTGTTCCTGTTGCGTCTGCAAGGCGCGGGCGAGGATTCGGCAGCGGTGTTCAGCGCCGGTTGGAGCGGTTTGCTTAGTGCTTCACTGATCGGTCTGGCGTTGATCGCCGGCATGCTGTTGGCGGCCCGTGATGAAATGGTGCGCGGCGACGTGCGTCTGTTGCGCGGTCTGTCGGTGGTGTTGTTGGCCGGTCTGGTGCTGATCAATCTGGCGGTGCTGTTCGTGCTGCCGTGGCAAACCGCGAGTGCGGTGTGGGCCGCGAGTGGTTTGCTGATCATCTGGCTGAGTCTGTACCTCAAGCAGCGCGTGAGTTTTGTCTTCGGTTTGCTGTTGCAGGTGATCGGTGGCGCGGCGTTTTTGCTGGCCGGCCCCGGGTTGCTCGGGCCGCTGTACAGCGAAGGGTTGAAGCCGTTTGCCCATGGCGGATTCTGGACGCCGCTGGTGCTGGGCCTGGCGGCGATGATCGGTGCCTGGCGCCTGCAACTGGGCAATCATGCTTCGGCATTCGATGCGTTGAGTTTGCAGCGCTTGTCCGAAGTGTTGCTGGTGTGGGGTGCCGGTTGGTGGGCACTGGCGTGGATTAGCGAGGTGCTGCGTTTTGCTGCTCCGAATCTGCAAGGCACGTTGCTGCTGTTGGTTGCAGCCGTCAGCGTGGCGTTGTGGACTGTGCTGTCGCTACGTTTGAAGTGGCCGGCGCTGGGCTTGCTCTGCACCTTGCTGATTCCGGCGGCAGGTCTGGTGTTGCTCGCGTCTTGGCATTCGCGTTATCACCCGGCGGCCGATTTCGGCTGGCTGGCTTGGGCGCCGGTGTTCGCCGTGCATTTCTTCAGCTTGCGACGCTTGGCGCCGATGCTGCCGGCGCGGGCCTTGAGCACGGCGCATGTGCTCGGTTGCTGGCTGCTGATCGGCGTGCTGGCGCTGGAATTGCGCTACGGTCTGCTGCTGTTGTCCGAGCAATACAACGCCTGGCGCTGGCTGGGTTGGGCGATTCTGCCGAGCCTTTATCTGCTGCTGGCGGCTGCACCGCGTAACTGGCCATGGCCGGTGGCGACGTTTGCCCGTGAGTACCGCTTGTACGCCGCGGCGCCGTTGGCGGTGTTGATGCTGGCGTGGTTCTGGCTGGCCAATGGCGTCAGCGATGGCAATGCTGAACCATTGCCATACGTGCCGCTGCTTAACCCGTTGGAGTTGGGCCTGCTGTTTGCTTTGTTCGGCGTCTATGTGTGGTCACGCAGTGCAATATCGCAATTGTCGATTCGACAGGACTACGCCGATAACGCCACGCAATTGATTGCCGGGATTTCGCTGTTCGCCTTCTGCACTGCGCTGGTCACCCGCGCAGCGCACCATTGGGCTGGCATCCCGTTCGAGCTGGATACGCTGCTTGCCTCAATGCTCGTGCAGGCCGGTCTGTCGATCGTCTGGACGCTCATGGCGCTCGGCCTGATGATCGGCGGGCATCTGCGTCATCGTCGCGAAGTGTGGTTGATCGGCGCGGCGCTGATTGCGCTGGTGGTGGCCAAACTGATTTTTGTCGAACTGAGCAACCGTGGCGGCCTTGCCCGGATCGTCTCGTTTATCGGCGTTGGCGTGTTGCTGCTGGTCGTTGGCTATTTTGCGCCGCTGCCGCCAAAACGCGTCGACGCTGAACCGGCGGCGGACAAACCGGCCCCGGACACCGAAGGAGTTTCATCTTGAGTCGCATGCGAAATCTGGGTTGGTTGGCGTTGGGCGTGGTGATGGTGGCCGGTGCTCAGGAAAAACCGGCGGACTTCGCCACGCAAGTGCCGTTGTCGGTGAGCGGCAACGGCCCGTGGTATCGCCTCGAATTGCCGCTGAACGTGCAATTGCAGGCGCGCCAGACTGATCTCAGTGACTTGCGGGTGTTCAACGCCGCTGGCGAAGCGCAGGCCTACGCCTTGGCGCGCGAATCGGCGCAGACCCGCGACGACGGCCAGTTGCACGAGGTGAAGTGGTTCCCGCTGTACAACGCCGCCGACGCCAGCGAACGCGCGCCGAACGTGCGCGTGCAATCGACCACCAACGGCACGCTGGTCGAGGTGCAACCGTCCAGCCAGTTGGAGGCGGGCGAAGAAGTGCTGCGCGGCTGGCTGCTGGATGCCAGCGCGATCAAGGCGCCGTTGCAGCAATTGATCCTCGACTGGACCAGCGAGCGCGACGGCTTTCAGCGCTTCAGCATCGAAGCCAGCGACGACCTGCAACACTGGCAAGCGTGGGGCGAAGGGCAGGTGGCACGGCTGACCTTTTCCGATGAGCGCATCGAGCAGCATGAAGTGACATTGCCGGGGCAATCGGCGCGTTATGTGCGGCTGTTGTGGGAGTCGCCGAATTCGGCGCCGATCCTGACGGCGGCTCAATTGAAAAGCAGTGATCCGCGCAACGTTCCGCTGCCGTTGGTCTGGTCGCAGGCATTGGCCGGCAGCAGCACCAAGGCCGGGGAGTACACCTGGCAGTTGCCGATGGGGCTGAATGTCGAGCGGGTGCAGGTCGAAATCAAACAACCGAACAGTCTGGCGCCGGTGACATTGGCGGGTCGACGTGAAAGCAGCTTGCCGTGGCAGGTGCTGAGCAGCGGTTTGCTCTACCGCCTGAACCAGAATGGTCAGGACGTGGTGCAGAACGAATTGCAGCTCTACGGGCAGACCGTGCAGCAGTTGAAGCTGACGGTCGATGAGCGCGGCGGTGGTCTGGGCGAGCAGGCGCCCAGCGTGAAGTACGCGGTGCGGGCGACTCAGGTGATCTTCCTCGCACGCGGGGAAGGGCCGTACAGTCTGGCGTTGGGTAATCCGACGGTGAAAACGGCGAACTTGCCGCTGGCGACGCTGATTCCGGATTTCAAGCCGGAGAAGCTGGCGGCGTTGGGTAAGGCTGTGGTTCAGGGTGAGGTGGTGGCTACGCAGACTTCTACGGCGACTACGGCGGCGGTGGCGGAGACCAATTGGAAGAAGATTGGGTTGTGGGCAGTGTTGTTGTTGAGTGTGGTGTTTTTGGGGGCTATGGCGTTTAGCTTGTTGCGCAAGCCGCCAACCAACACCTGAGAATGGCTGGCGCTGCGCGCCAATCGCTGGCAAGCCAGCTCCCACAGGTTATTTGGTGTACACAAAATAGATGAACGACCGAAGTCCTTGTGGGAGCTGGCTTGCCAGCGATGACGGCCGATCAATCAACAAAAATCCTCAAACCGCCGCTATTACTCAACCACCATCCGTCCCGAACCGGTCTACGCTAAACCCGCTACCTGAACTCTCCACCCACATTCACGTCTCATGCAGGCAATTACACCCCAACGCACGTTACCGGGCGTCTTCGCTCGCTACGTTTTCAGACTCCCTGTAAACTGCGCGGGTTTTTAGCCCCCCATTCCACCGGAGCCGTCCATGTCCCGCGTTACCCTGAGTCGCTATTTGATTGAGCAGACCCGCAGCAATAACACTCCTGCCGATCTGCGTTTCCTGATCGAAGTGGTGGCGCGTGCTTGCAAAGAAATCAGCCACGCCGTGTCCAAAGGCGCCCTGGGTGGTGTTCTGGGCAGCATGGGCACTGAAAACGTCCAAGGCGAAGTGCAGAAGAAACTCGACGTGATCTCCAACGAGATCCTGCTCGAAGCCAACGAATGGGGCGGTCACCTGGCCGGCATGGCGTCCGAAGAAATGGACAATGCCTACCAGATCCCGGGCAAATACCCGAAAGGCGCGTACCTGCTGGTATTCGACCCACTGGACGGCTCGTCGAACATCGACATCAACGCCCCGGTCGGCACCATCTTCTCGGTACTGCGTTGCCCGAACGAATACCTGAGCCAGAACGAGCCGCTGAACGAAAAAGCGTTCCTGCAGCCAGGCACTCAGCAAGTTGCTGCCGGTTACGCGATCTACGGCCCGCAAACCATGCTGGTACTGACCTTGGGCGACGGCGTCAAAGGCTTCACCCTCGACCGCGAAATGGGCAGCTTCGTGCTGACTCACGAAGACATCACCATTCCTGAATCGACCCAGGAATTCGCCATCAACATGTCCAACCAGCGTCACTGGGAAGCCCCGGTACAACGCTACGTGGGCGAGCTGCTGGCCGGTGAAGAAGGTCCGCTGAAAAAGAACTACAACATGCGTTGGGTCGCGGCGATGGTTGCCGACGTACACCGCATCCTGACCCGTGGCGGTCTGTTCATGTACCCGCGCGACAGCCGTGAGCCATCCAAGCCAGGCAAACTGCGTCTGATGTACGAAGCCAACCCGATGTCGTTCCTGGTGGAACAAGCGGGCGGCGCGTCCACCGACGGTCACCAGCGCATCCTCGACATCCAGCCTGAAGGCCTGCACCAGCGCGTAGCGGTGTTCCTCGGCTCGAAAGAAGAAGTCGCACGCGCTACGGCCTACCACAAGGAATAAACCATGACCGCGCCCTGGCAGCCGTTGCTCGATTGGTGGTTCGGACATGCCCAATCACCGGACGAGATCTCGGCTGACAAGGGCAAGTTGTGGTTCGGCAAGCGAGACAGCCAAGACCTCGAAGCGCGTGAGCGTTTCGGGGTCTTTGTCGATCAGGCCCTGGCTGGCGAATTGACCGAGTGGACGCAACGTCCCGAAGGTTGGCTGGCCGTGG
Source organism: Pseudomonas chlororaphis (assembly GCF_000783395.1). Taxonomy (GTDB): domain Bacteria; phylum Pseudomonadota; class Gammaproteobacteria; order Pseudomonadales; family Pseudomonadaceae; genus Aquipseudomonas; species Aquipseudomonas chlororaphis_H. The sequence goes on from NZ_JSFK01000003.1 coordinate 188,702, forward strand.
TGCTATTGCTCGATCAACTGCCGCGAATGATCTATCGCGACACCCCCAAAGCGTTTTCCGGCGATCTGCGTGCGCAGAAGCTAGTCGCGCAAGGCATTGCTGCGGATTTCGATCGGCAGTTAAAACCCATTCAGCGAGTGTTCATTTATCTGGTGTTCGAACACTGCGAAAATCTCGCGGTACAGAACGAGGCGGTTTCCCGGTTTATCGATCTGGTGGCTGAACAGCCGGAAGGTGAGCGGGCGGTGTTTGCCGATAATCTGGATTATGCCGAGCGGCATCAAAAGGTGATTGCGCGGTTTGGCCGGTTTCCGCATCGCAATGCGGTGTTGGGGCGGGAGTCTACGGCTGAGGAGTTGGCGTTTCTTGGTCAGCCTGGATCACGGTTCTAAATCAAGGATTGCCTCGTAGAAGCCGTTTCATCAACAGTGCCGGTAGGCTTTTTCGCGTATCGACAATGATATGGATGAAAACCGTTTTTTCTCGAACCTCATAAATAATCCGGTTCCTTCCCAAAACAATCTGGCGGTATTGGCCGAGATTGAGTTTCTCGATTTCTTCGGGGATTGATCCTGAATAAGGCAGATCTGCGAGGCCGAGAATCGCAGTCTTGAGATCGGCATAAGTGCTTTGCCAAATTTGGAATGAAAACTGTCTGACGAGGTAGGAGCGAAGTTCTTTGAGATCTGTTTGTGCGGACTGGAGAATGACGACCTTTAAACTCATTGATGATCGGCCTTGTCCATTTCGGCAAAAACATCTTCAGCATCACTGAACTCGCCTTCCTCAATCTCCCGATTCCCCATCGCCAACAGTTTCAACAAGGCCATCGTGCCTTCTTGCTCTTCAAAGCTTTTCACATCCATCACCACTAGCTTGGCTTCACCGTTTTGAGTGATTACCAGCGGCTCGCGGCTTTCTGTGATTGATTTGACGATTTCGGCCGTGTGACTTTTCAGGTAACTGATGGGTTTGATTTGCGATGAAAGCTTCATGGTTGAGCCCCGCTAAATTGAATGGGACTGAGTTTAGTCTTAATTCAGTCCAGCGTCAGTTCGAGCAGACGAGCGTGTTTCAATTCCAAATTCTTTCGTCGCTGGTGCCGCCATCGCGGGCAAGTCCGCTCCCACAGGATATCTGTGAACCATACAGAACCATTGTAGGGCCGAGCTTGCTCGCGAAGGCGCCAAAAGCAGCGCCGCTTAAATGCGGAAACTACCCACCAATTGCTTTAACCGCGCCGCCTGCTGTTCCAGATCCGAACACGCCCGCAACGTCGCCTGCAAGTTCTCCACACCTTCCTGATTCAGCGTGTTGATCTCGTTGATATCGACATTGATCGACTCAACCACTGCCGTCTGCTCTTCAGTCGCGGTGGCCACCGACTGGTTCATCCCGTCGATCTCGCCGATACGCTGGGTCACGCTGCCCAACCGCTCGCCGGCCTGGTTGGCGATGCCGACGCTGCTTTCACTCTCGCGTTGGCTCTCGGTCATGATGCTGACCGCCTGACGCGCGCCGACTTGCAGCTCTTCGATCATCTTCTGCACTTGCTGCGCCGAATCCTGAGTGCGGTGCGCGAGGTTGCGCACTTCATCGGCAACCACGGCGAAACCACGACCAGCTTCACCGGCGCGCGCCGCTTCGATCGCGGCGTTTAGCGCGAGCAGGTTGGTCTGCTGGGAAATGCTGGTGATCACTTCGAGAATCTGGCCGATGTTCACCGTGTTGCTGTTCAGGGTTTCGATGTTGCCGCACGAATCGCTGATCTTCGCCGACAGCTGCTGCATGGCGTGGATGGTTTTATCCACAACCTGTTGACCATCGACCGCGAGGCTGCGCGCATCGCTCGAATGCTGTGAGGCGAGGGCGGCGTTCTGGGCGATTTCCTGCGCTGCGGCGCCGAGCTGATTAATCGCGGCGGCGACGCTGTTGGTGCGGCTGGACTGCTGATCGGAGTTGTACATCGACGAGTTCGACGCTGCGACCACGCGCAGGGCGACTTCGTTGACCTGGCCGGTGGCCGACGATACTTCGCGAATCGAGGTGTGGATACGTTCGACGAAGCGGTTGAACGAGGTGCCCAGCGCGCCGAATTCGTCGTTGCCGTGGATGACCAGACGCTTGGTCAAGTCGCCTTCACCTTCGGCGATGTCGTGCATCGCGCGGCCCATGGTCAGCAGCGGTTGCATCAGCACGCGGATGAGCATGCCGAGCAGGGCGATGATGATCACCACCGCGATGATCATGGCGATCAGCGCCGAGGTGCGGAATTCGCTGAGCATGGCGAACGCGGTGTCTTTGTCCAGCACCAGCGCCACGTACCAGTCGGCCGACGGCACGCCGTTGACGCGGGTGAAGGAAATCAACTGGGTCTTGCCGTCGAATTCGACTTCTTTCAGGCCCGGGCTGACTTTAGGCGCGCCGTTCGGGTAGGCCTCGGCGAGGGTCTTGAGCACCAGTTTGCTGTCCGGGTGGATCAGGATCTTGCCATCGGCGCTGACGATGAACGCGTGGCCATGGCCGCCGAAGTTCAGCGAGTTGATGATCGCGCTGACGCTGGTCAGGTCGATGTCGGCACCGGCAACGCCGAGCATCTGCCCTTGGCGCTGTACTGGCGTGGCAACGGTAATCACCAGTTTGCCTGACGACGCGGCAATGTACGGTTCGGTGACGATGGTCTGCTGTGCGCTGTTGGCGGCTTTGTACCAGCCGCGGGCGCGCGGGTCGTAGTCCGGGGCGCGGTTGCCGGCCGGTACCGAGAACATCACGCCGTCAGCGCCGCCGAAATAGCTGAGCTGGAAATTGCCGGTGTAGGCGGGCAGGTCGATGATGCGTTTAAGGCTGGCCGGGGCGTTGCCGTCGACAGCCACTTGCTGCGACAGCGATTGCAGCAGTTGGATGCGGCTTTCCAGCCAGGTCTGGATGTTGCTGGTGGTCAGGCTGCCCAGTTCCTGCATCGACGCTTCGGTGCTCGTGCTCAAGGCTTCGCGCTGTCGATAGTCGTTGAAGAAAATGAAACAGGCGAACGCAACGGCCACCACGAGGGCGGCAGCCAGCAAGATCTTGTGGCTGAATTTCATGTTTCTGGTCATCGAATGAACTACCGCGAAAGGGCTGGTCAAGAAAGGGCGGCAATTTGCCACACTCGGGGGCTTTGCGCTGCTCTTATTTCGACCGCAGCGCGCCAAAGATTAGGCGTCTTTGGCGAAAGGCGACGAAATGCTCAATAGCCCTACAAAGTGTCTGATTTATCGGCAAATGCCAGACGGGCGGGCTAATAAATAGCCGTCCGCCCACGGAACCAGATGAGGGTTTTCTCTTCTAAGCTTCTGGTTGGCACCATGCCATCCCCCCTCGTTCCAGGAGTTACACCATGTCGCTGCGATCTATCGCCCTTCTGACGTTTTGCGTGCTGCTGGCCGCATGCAGCAAGGTCAATCAGGAAAACTACTCGAAGCTCTCGGCCGGCATGGCCAAGGCCGAAGTCGAGACCCTGCTCGGCAAACCGACTGATTGCTCGGGCGCGCTTGGCATGTCCAGTTGCACCTGGGGCGACAAGAACAGCTTTATCAGCGTGCAGTACGCCGGTGACAAAGTGCTGATGTTTTCCGGCCAAGGCCTGAAGTAAACCGGGGCTTCGCGCCCACGGAGAAGAAAAATGAAGCGGTTATTGCTGATCCTTTTTGCCGGCCTGGTACTGGCCGGCTGCGCCAGTTCCGGCGTCGACCCGTTGGCGCCGAAAACCGTCAACAGCGTCAATCTCAAGCGCTATCAGGGTACCTGGTACGAGCTGGCGCGCTTGCCGATGTACTTCCAGCGCCATTGCGCGCAATCCGAAGCCCATTACACCCTCAAGCCTGACGGTAATGTCGCGGTGCTCAATCGCTGCCTGACTCCGGACTGGCAGTGGGAAGAGGCCAAGGGCACGGCTTATCCACAGGTACCGGGCAAGACCGATAAGCTCTGGGTCGAATTCGATACCTGGTTCTCACGCCTGATTCCGGGTGTGGCGAAAGGCGAATACTGGGTGTTGTACGTCAGCGATGACTACAAGACGGCCATCGTCGGCGACCCGAGTCGCAAGTACATGTGGCTGCTGTCGCGCACACCAACCGTCAACGGTGTGGTGCGCGAAGAACTGCTGAGCAAGGCGCGTCAGCAAGGCTATGACACCACGCGCTTGATCTGGCGCGCGTCGGATCGGCAGATGGCCAAGACTTCGAATTAAGCACCCATCCTGATCGCTCCCACGCTACGCGTGGGAGTGTCTCAATGACGCTCTGCGTCTGCTTTTGGGACGCAGAGCGTCCCGGGCTGCATTCCCACGCGGAGCGTGGGAACGATCAGGTGTCAGCTTAAAAGGTCGCGCAGGACCTGGGTGAAGGCGCGAGCACTGTCTTCTTCGCCAGCATGCCGGCCATCACGCACAACCCACTGGCCGTTGACCAGCACATCGCGCACCTGACGATCGCCACCGGCAAACAACCAGCGATTCAAAATCCCGTCACCCGTGGCCGTCGCCAGATACGGATCGCTGCCATCGAGCACAATCCAGTCCGCCCGCTTGCCCACTTCCAGCGCCCCGATCGGCTGTCCCAGCGCCTGCGCACCGCCATCCAGCGCCGCGTCATACAGCGTGCGCCCGACCATCGGCTGATCCGCACCGTACAAACGGTTGCGCCGCTGATCACGCAGACGCTGGCCGTATTCCAGCCAACGCAATTCCTCCACCACACTGAGCGACACATGGCTGTCGGAACCGATACCCATGCGTCCGCCCTGCGCGAGGAAATCCACCGCCGGGAAAATCCCGTCGCCCAGATTCGCTTCAGTGGTCAGGCACAGCCCGGCAATGGCGCGACTCTTGGCCATCAGCGTGACTTCTTCCGGGTTGGCGTGGGTGGCATGCACCAGACACCAGCGCTGATCGACTTCGGCATTCTCGTACAGCCATTGCAGCGGACGCCGACCGCTCCAGCTCAGGCAGTCATCGACTTCTTTTTGCTGTTCGGCGATGTGAATGTGAATCGGGCATTGCTTGTCGCTGGCCGCTAATACTTCGCTGATCTGCTGCGGGGTCACCGCGCGCAACGAGTGGAAGCACAGGCCCAGCGACTGCGCCTTTTGCTGCGCCAGTAACGGCTGCAAACGCGATTGCAGATTCAGGTAATTTTCGCTGCTGTTGATAAAACGGCGCTGGCCGTCATTCGGCGTCTGGCCACCAAAGCCAGAGTGGCTGTAGAGCACTGGCAGCAGGGTCAGGCCGATGCCGCTTTCACTCGCGGCCTGGCTGATGCGCAGCGCCAGCTCCGCCGGATCCGCGTAAGGCTGACCATTGCTGTCGTGGTGCACGTAGTGAAATTCAGCGACGGAGGTGTAACCGGCCTTGAGCATTTCGATGTACAGCTGCCGGGCAATCACGCCGAGCTGATCCGGGCTGATTTTTCCGACGAGCCGGTACATCAGATCGCGCCACGTCCAGAAACTGTCGTTGGGATTGCCGGCCACTTCGGCCAGTCCAGCCATCGCTCGCTGGAAGGCATGGGAATGCAGATTGGGCATCCCCGGCAGCAACGGCCCGCTTAGTCGTTCGGCGCCATCTGCGGTGGAATCGGCCTGGATTTGGGTCAGCAGGCCATCGGCGCTGACCTCAAGACGTACATTGTTGGCCCATCCGTTAGGCAGCAGCGCGCGTTCGGCAAAGAAGGCGGACATGATTCAGCACCCCATCGTGTGTTATTTGTATATACATATACAGACGTTTGCCTGCCCGGTAAACTCCGGCAAGCTAGCCACTTTCATCCAAAGAACAGGGATCAACCGTGCCGACTCCGCCTCCAGTCTCCCCGTTGGCCGCGAACATGGGCGACAGTCCGGCGCCCTTGTACGCCCGCGTCAAACAGATGATCACCCAGCAGATCGACAGCGGAAACTGGCCGCCGCACTACCGCGTGCCGTCCGAAAGCGAGCTGGTCAATCAACTCGGTTTCAGCCGCATGACCATCAACCGTGCCCTGCGCGAGATGACCGCCGACGGTCTGTTGGTGCGCATGCAAGGCGTCGGCACGTTTGTCGCCGAACCGAAGAGCCAGTCCGCGCTGTTCGAAGTGCACAACATCGCCGACGAAATTGCCTCCCGTGGCCATCGCCACACCTGCCAGGTCATCACTCTTGAAGAAGAGGCTGCCGGTTCCGAGCGCGCGCTGGCGCTGGACATGCGTGAAGGGCAGAAGGTGTTCCACTCGCTGATCGTGCATTACGAAAACGACATTCCGGTGCAAATCGAAGACCGTTTCGTCAACGCGCTGGTCGCCCCGGAATACCTCAAGCAGGACTTCACTCTGCAAACGCCTTACGCCTATTTGAACCAGGTCGCGCCGCTGACCGAAGGCGAGCACGTGGTTGAAGCGATCCTCGCCGAATCCTCCGAGTGCAAGTTGCTGCAGATTGAAAAGGGTGAGCCGTGCTTGTTGATTCGTCGCCGCACGTGGTCGGGACGTCAGCCGGTTACCGCTGCACGATTGATTCACCCGGGTTCCCGTCATCGTCTGGAAGGGCGGTTCCATAAATAGAGAGCATAAATGAAGGGTTTGAGGGTTTTACGCGCCGAAGGCTACCCGCGCATGCCGTGGAAAAACGGCGGCGGCAGCACTGAAGAAATCACCCGTGATGCCGGTGCCGGGCTGGACGGTTTTGGCTGGCGTCTGTCGATTGCCGACATCGCCGAATCCGGTGGTTTTTCAACATTCGCCGGTTATCAGCGGGTGATCACCGTGTTGCAGGGTGACGGCATGACCTTGTGCGTTGACGGCGACGATACGCGGCCGCTGTTACCGCTCGACCCGTTTGCCTTTAGCGGTGAAAGCCAGGTGTCGTGCACGCTGCTCGGCGGTGCGATTCGCGATTTCAACCTGATCTATACGCCGCAGCGTTACAGCGCGCGGTTGCAGTGGCTGGACGGTGAGCAGCGTTTCTTCAGCTCGGCGGGGACGGTGTTGGTGTTCAGTGTCAGTGAGTTGCTGGAAGTCCGGATCGGTGACAGTGTTTCGCAGTTGGGGCGACATGATTGCCTGCAACTGGACGGTAACAGCTGTCTGGCCGAAGTCTCCACCAATGCCGCTTGCTGCGTGATCGAACTGACTGCGCGCTAGTTAATCCTCCCCACTGATCGTTCCCACGCCCTGCGTGGGAATGCATCCCGTGACGCTCTGCGTCACCTCCATCGAAGCGGACGCGGAGCGTCCATGGCGGCGTTACCACGCAGAGCGTGGGAACGATCAGGTTCTGTTTCCATCCACGCACCAACTTGTTACCGAACGCCCCAGCGTGGCGCAAAACTACGCTCATCTGACCAAACCCCGACCGCACAAAATCTCTCCGCGAAAAATTTTATCCGCGCCCGAACCCCTGATTCAGGCGCTTTCCAGCCCTGCCCGCGATTTTTCTTGAACGCCCCTCCAACAAGTTGGCCGCTTGATTGCATATTCTTGTATGTACAAGTAAAGACGTATGCGTATGAGTCGCTCGAGACTCTCCGCAGCGTCCACTGATTCGCTTGTCGCGCAGCGAAGCGCACAAGCTGCTTGCCCACTGCCAGGGTTGGTTTGAATTGATCGCTGAGGAGTCTTTTTCGTGACTGACAATAAGCCTACAAAGTTTCGCAACGTTGAGATCCGCGCTGCCCGCGGCAACAAGCTGACCGCCAAGAGCTGGCTGACCGAAGCGCCGCTGCGCATGCTGATGAACAACCTCGACCCGGAAGTCGCCGAGAACCCGAAAGAGCTGGTGGTTTACGGTGGTATCGGTCGCGCCGCGCGTAACTGGGAGTGCTACGACAAGATCGTCGAGAGCCTCACCAACCTGAATGACGACGAGACCCTGCTGGTGCAATCCGGCAAGCCGGTCGGCGTGTTCAAGACTCACAGCAATGCCCCGCGTGTACTCATCGCCAACTCCAACCTCGTACCGCACTGGGCGAGCTGGGAACACTTCAACGAACTCGACGCCAAAGGCCTGGCCATGTACGGCCAGATGACCGCTGGCAGCTGGATCTACATCGGCAGCCAGGGCATCGTTCAAGGCACTTACGAAACCTTCGTTGAGGCCGGTCGCCAGCACTACAACGACAATCTAACCGGCAAATGGGTGTTGACCGCTGGCCTCGGTGGCATGGGCGGCGCACAGCCTCTGGCGGCAACCCTGGCCGGCGCTTGCTCGCTGAACATCGAATGCCAACAAGTCAGCATCGATTTCCGCCTGAAAAGCCGTTACGTCGACGAGCAAGCGACAGATCTCGACGACGCCCTGGCGCGCATCGACAAATACACCAAAGAAGGCAAAGCGATCTCCATCGCGCTGCTGGGTAACGCCGCAGAAATCCTTCCGGAACTGGTTAAGCGCGGTGTGCGCCCGGACATGGTCACCGACCAGACCAGCGCCCACGACCCGCTCAACGGTTACCTGCCTGCCGGCTGGACCTGGGACGAATACCGCGCCCGCGCCAAGACCGAACCTGCCGCTGTGATCAAAGCCGCCAAGCAGTCGATGGCCGTGCACGTAAAAGCCATGCTGGAATTCCAGAAGCAAGGCATTCCGACCTTCGACTACGGCAACAACATCCGTCAGATGGCGCAGGAAGAAGGCGTCGAAAACGCGTTCGACTTCCCGGGTTTCGTACCGGCTTACATCCGTCCGCTGTTCTGCCGTGGCATCGGTCCGTTCCGTTGGGCGGCGCTGTCCGGCGATCCGCAAGACATCTACAAAACCGACGCCAAGGTCAAAGAGCTGATCCCCGACGACGCGCACCTGCACAACTGGCTGGACATGGCCCGTGAGCGCATCAGCTTCCAGGGTCTGCCGGCACGTATCTGCTGGGTTGGTCTGGGCCTGCGCGCCAAGCTAGGTCTGGCGTTCAACGAGATGGTCCGCAGCGGTGAGCTGTCGGCGCCGATCGTGATCGGTCGCGACCACCTCGACTCCGGCTCGGTCGCCAGCCCCAATCGTGAAACCGAATCGATGCAGGACGGTTCCGACGCTGTGTCTGACTGGCCACTGCTCAACGCGCTGCTGAATACCGCGAGCGGCGCGACCTGGGTTTCCCTGCACCACGGCGGCGGCGTCGGCATGGGCTTCTCGCAGCACTCGGGCATGGTGATTGTCTGCGACGGTACGGACGAAGCGGCCGAGCGCATTGCCCGCGTGCTGCACAACGACCCGGCTACCGGCGTCATGCGCCACGCCGATGCCGGTTACCAGATCGCCATCGACTGCGCCAAGGAACAGGGCCTGAACCTGCCGATGATTACGGGCGGCAAGTAACACAAATCCCTGTGGGAGCTGGCTTGCCAGCGATAGCGGTGGCACTGCTGGCATTGATGTTGAAGGTGCCGACGTCATCGCTGGCAAGCCAGCTCCCACAAGGTCCGAGTAAGCCCGAGAGAACAATTTAAACAATCCACAGAGGTTGAATCATGGCTGTTAACACCGATCGTGCAGGCAACAAACCGTTGATCGAGAGGCGTTCGATCGACTACATCCCGGAAGCGGAAAGACACGGTCGTCTGTTTAGCCAGTTCACCCTGTGGATGGGCGCCAACCTGCAAATCACCGCGATTGTCACCGGGGCCTTGGCCGTGGTGCTCGGTGGTGATGTGTTCTGGTCGTTGATCGGTCTGTTGATCGGTCAATTGCTGGGCGGCGGGGTGATGGCGCTGCATGCCGCGCAAGGCCCGAAGCTGGGCCTGCCGCAGATGATTTCCAGCCGCGTGCAGTTTGGCGTTTACGGCGCGGCGATCCCGATCGTGCTGGTGTGCCTGATGTACCTGGGTTTCACCGCGACGGGCACCGTGCTTTCCGGCCAGGCGCTGGGGCAGTTGTTTAACGTCAGCGACAGTGTCGGCATCCTGATTTTTGCCAGCGTCATCGTGCTGGTGACGGTGCTCGGTTATCGGGTGATCCACTGGATCGGCCGTGTTGCCAGCGTCATTGGCGTGATCGCTTTCGTGTTCCTGTTCTGGCGTTTGATGAGCCAGACCGACGTCGGCGCACTTCTGCAGATCCGTCATTTCAGTTGGAGCAGCTTCCTCCTCGCGGTGTCGCTCGCGGCCTCCTGGCAGATCGCTTTCGGCCCGTACGTGGCTGACTATTCCCGTTACCTGCCGAGCAATACCTCGGCGGTCAAAACATTCTTCGCCGCCGGTGCCGGCTCTGTGGTTGGCGCACAAGTGGCGATGATCCTCGGCGTGTTCGCCGCGGCTTCCTCCAACGGTCAGTTCGCCGGTCACGAAGTCGCCTACATCGTCGGCCTGGGCGGCACCGGTGCCACCGCTGCGCTGCTGTACTTCAGCATTGCGTTCGGCAAGGTGACCATCTCGACGCTGAACTCCTACGGCAGCTTCATGTGCATCGCGACCATCATCAGTGGTTTCAAAGGCCATCTGACGGTGACCCGGATGCAGCGTCTGGTGTTCGTGCTGGTGATCGTCGGCGCCGCTACTCTGATTGCGCTGCTCGGTCAGCACTCGTTCCTCGGTGCGTTCAAGTCTTTCATCCTGTTCCTGCTCGCCTTCTTCACCCCGTGGAGCGCGATCAACCTGGTGGATTACTACTGCATCACCCGTGAGCGTTATGACGTGCCGGCACTGGCCAATCCGAACGGTCGTTACGGTCGCTGGAACCTGCTCGGCATCAGCGTCTATGTGTTCGGTGTGCTGGTGCAGCTGCCGTTCATCTCCACCAAGTTCTACACCGGCCCGCTGGTGGCTGCCCTCGGTGACGTGGATATTTCCTGGATCATCGGCCTCGTGCTGCCGGCCGTCGTCTACTACGTGTGCGCAAAAAAATGGCACAGCGCGGTACCCGATCAACTGATTCTGCCGGTCGAGCAGAACAGCGTTGTACAACCTAAAACAAGCGGGGCCGGTCGCGCTGCGGCGCAGGCCTGATTTGGACGTGGACAGGGCTGGATGCCTCTTGACTGCCGTAAGCCAATTCATGATTAGGAGCGTCACAACAATGAAATCGAACAAGACCCTGCTGACCACATTGCTGTCCATGGGCCTGCTGGCCAGTGCCGGTGCGACCCAAGCCGCCGGCTGGTGCGAATCGGGCAAACCGGTGAAGTTCGCCGGGCTGAACTGGGAAAGCGGCATGCTGCTGACCGACGTGCTGCAAGTGGTGCTGGAGAAAGGTTACGACTGCAAGACCGACAGCTTGCCGGGCAACTCCATCACCATGGAAAACGCCCTGAGCAGTAACGATATTCAAGTGTTTGCCGAAGAGTGGGTCGGCCGCAGCGAGGTCTGGAACAAGGCCGAGAAGGCCGGCAAGGTTGTCGGCGTAGGTGCTCCGGTCGTCGGCGCGGTAGAAGGTTGGTACGTGCCGCGCTACGTGATCGAAGGCGACGCCAAGCGCAAGCTTGAGCCGAAGGCCCCGGACCTGAAAAACATCGCTGATCTGGGCAAATACGCCGCCGTGTTCAAGGACGCCGAAGAGCCTTCCAAGGGCCGTTTCTACAACTGCCCGGCCGGCTGGACCTGCGAACTCGACAACAGCGAAATGCTGAAAAGCTACGGCCTCGAAAGCAGTTACACCAACTTCCGCCCGGGCACCGGTCCTGCGCTGGATGCAGCAGTGCTGTCGAGCTACAAGCGTGGCGAGCCGATCCTGTTCTACTACTGGTCGCCAACCCCGCTGATGGGCCAGGTGGATCTGGTCAAACTCGAAGAAAAACCGGGCGTAGACAAGACCGTGAGCATCAAGGTCGGCCTGTCGAAAACCTTCCACGACGAAGCCCCGGAACTGGTCGCCGTGCTGGAAAAGGTCAACCTGCCGATCGATCTGCTGAACCAAAACCTGGGCCGTATGGCCAAGGAGCGTATCGAGTCGCCGAAACTGGCGAAAATCTTCCTCAAGGAACATCCTGAGGTCTGGCATGCGTGGGTCAGTGCAGACGCAGCCAAGAAAATCGACGCGGCGCTGTAGGTCGATACCTCCCGGTCAACCGTGAGGCTGGCCGGGAGATATGCCGTAAACGCTTGATTGAGATTTCTGATTGAGAGCCGCTTATGTTTCCCGAAAGCTTTACCTTTTCCATCGCCGACTGGGTCAACGGTTGGGTCGATTCGCTGGTCACCAACTACGGTGATGTGTTCCGCCACATCTCCGACACCCTGCTCTGGGCCATCGTCAACCTCGAAGGCCTGCTGCGTGCGGCGCCGTGGTGGTTGATGCTGGCGATCGTTGGTGTGGTTGCCTGGCACGCCACGCGCAAAGTCGTGACCACGGCGGTCATCGTCGGTCTGTTGTTCCTGGTCGGCGCCGTTGGCTTGTGGGACAAGCTCATGCAGACCCTGGCGCTGATGATGGTCGCGACGATCATTTCGGTGCTGATCGGCATCCCGCTGGGGATTCTCTCGGCGCGCAGCAATCGCCTGCGTTCGGTGCTGATGCCGCTGCTCGACATCATGCAAACCATGCCAAGTTTCGTGTACCTGATTCCGGTGCTGATGCTGTTCGGCCTGGGCAAGGTGCCGGCGATTTTCGCTACGGTGATCTACGCCGCACCGCCGCTGATTCGCCTGACCGATCTGGGTATTCGCCAGGTCGACGGCGAAGTGATGGAAGCCATCAACGCGTTCGGCGCCAACCGCTGGCAGCAACTGTTCGGCGTGCAACTGCCGCTGGCCCTGCCGAGCATCATGGCCGGGATCAACCAGACCACCATGATGGCTCTGTCGATGGTGGTGATCGCCTCGATGATCGGTGCCCGGGGGCTTGGTGAAGATGTGCTGGTGGGGATTCAGACCCTCAACGTCGGACGGGGCCTCGAGGCCGGTCTGGCGATCGTGATTCTCGCAGTGGTCATCGACCGCATTACTCAGGCGTACGGTCGGCCACGGCATGAGGTGAGCAAATGAGCAACGCAACCGTGAGCAAGATCGAAGTCAAAAACGTCTTCAAGATTTTCGGCAACCGCGCCAAGGATGCGCTGGCGATGGTCGGCCAGGGCAAGACCAAGGATCAGGTGTTGAACGAAACCGGTTGCGTGGTCGGTGTAAACGATCTGTCGTTGAGCATCGGCACCGGCGAGATCTTCGTGATCATGGGCCTGTCGGGCTCGGGCAAATCGACGCTGGTGCGTCACTTCAACCGTCTGATCGACCCGACCAGCGGCGCGATCCTCGTCGACGGCGTCGACATCCTGCAATACGACATGGACGCCCTGCGCGAATTTCGCCGGCACAAGATCAGCATGGTGTTCCAGAGCTTCGGCCTGCTGCCGCACAAGACTGTGCTCGACAACGTCGCCTACGGCCTGAAAGTCCGTGGCGAGAGCAAGCAAATGTGCTCGGAACGCGCGCTGCACTGGATCAACACCGTCGGCCTCAAAGGCTACGAAAACAAATACCCGCACCAGCTCTCCGGCGGCATGCGCCAGCGTGTCGGCCTGGCGCGCGCCTTGGCGGCGGACACCGACATCATCCTCATGGACGAAGCGTTCAGTGCGCTGGATCCGCTGATCCGCGCCGAGATGCAGGACCAGTTGCTGGAGCTGCAAAAGACCCTGCACAAGACCATCGTCTTCATCACCCATGACCTCGACGAGGCGGTGCGTATCGGCAACCGCATTGCGATTCTCAAGGATGGTCGCCTGATTCAGGTCGGTACGCCGCGCGAGATTCTGCATTCGCCGGCGGATGAGTATGTTGACCGGTTCGTGCAGCGGCGGGCGGCGGTGGTTTGATCTGAATTATGCAGTGCACTGACTGGCCCTATCGCTGGCAAGCCAGCTCCCACAGGGGTTGTGTGAACAATGAGGGCTCGCAGGCCCAGTTCCTACAGAGATTGTGTGAACACTGGAGATCCTGTGGGAGCTGGCTTGCCAGCGATGAGGCCGGTAAAGCTGCATCAATATTACGGTTGAGGTTTTAGATGTCTCAGGCTGAAAAAATCGTTATCACCGGCGCCCCTCTGCGCTGGCAGGACTTGGTCGCCGTTGCCCGTCATGGCGCGCTTCTGGAGCTGTCCAGCGATACTTGGGCGCGCATCGAAAACGCCCAAGGCATCGTCCAGCGCATCGTCGCAAGCGGCGAGCGCGCCTATGGCGTCAATACCGGTCTGGGCGGTTTGTCCAACGTCTCGCTGCAGGACGAACAACTCAGCCAGCTCTCGCGCAACACCTTGCTCAGCCACGCCTGTGGCGTCGGCCCGGTGCTCGCCGACGAGCAGACTCGCGCGATCATCTGCGCCGCCATTCACAACTACAGCCACGGCAAATCCGGTCTGCATCGCCGGGTCGTCGAAGCCCTGCTGGCGCTGCTCAATCGCGGCATCACCCCGCAAGTGCCGTCGCAAGGTTCGGTGGGCTACCTGACGCACATGGCGCACATCGGCATCGCGTTGCTCGGCGTCGGCAATGTCAGCTATCGCGGGCAGATCACCTCGGCGCAGCAGGCGCTGGCCGAAGAAGGCCTGCAACCCGTGCAACTCGGCGCAAAAGACGGTTTGTGCCTGGTCAACGGCACGCCGTGCATGACCGGCCTCAGCTGTCTGGCGATTGCCGATGCGACACGATTGGTGCAGTGGGCCGATGTGATCGGCGCGATGAGTTTCGAAGCGCAGCGCGGTCAGATCGACGCGTTCGATGCCGAGATCATCGCGCTGAAACCACATCCGGGCATGCAGCAAGTCGGGATCAATTTGCGTGCGTTGCTCGACGGCAGTGAAGTGATTGCGTCGAGCATAGGCATTCGCACTCAGGATGCGCTGAGTATCCGCTCGATCCCGCAGGTGCACGGCGCTGCACGCGATCAACTGGAGCATGCGATCAAACAGGTCGAGGCCGAACTCAATGGCTGCACCGATAACCCGCTGTTGCTGGGTACGCCGGACAACTTCCGGGTGATGTCGCAAGCCAACCCGCACGGCCAATCGGTGGCGATGGCGGCAGATCTGCTGGCGATTGCCATGGCCGAGATCGGCTCGATCGCCGAGCGTCGCCTCGATCGTTTGGTGAACCCGCACGTTAGTGGTTTGCCGGCGTTTCTGGTGGCCAATCCGGGGGTGAACTCGGGGATGATGATCGTCCAGTACGTCGCTGCGTCACTGTGCGCAGAAAACCGCCAATTGGCGCAACCGGCGGTGCTCGATAACTACATCACCTCGGGCCTGCAGGAAGACCATTTGAGCATGGGCACCAACGCCGCGCTGAAGCTGCATCGTGCGCTGGACAACTGCACGCAGATCCTCGCCATCGAGTATCTGCTGGCGGCGCAGGCGTTTGAATTCCTCAAGGAACAGCGCTTTGGCGTGGGCACTGACCGCGCGTGGCGACTGCTGCGCGAAACGGTCCCGGCCTACGATCAGGATCGCTGGCTGGCGCCGGATATCGCCGCCGCCGCGAGCGTTTTGAAAAACCCGAATTCGCTGCACAACGTATTACCGAATCTGCACTGACAATACCCATACCAGCGTGCCAAGGCGCGGATCGCTCAGAAGGCGAGAGGCGACGGATAACGGAATGCTCCGGAGCGACTGGTAGTTAATAACAAACTCTCAAAAGGAGCATTTTAATGACTGCGCTGAACCTGATTCCCGGCCAACTGAGCCTGGCCCAACTGCGTGACGTCTACCACAACCCGGTCAAGCTGACGCTCGACAACAGCGCATCGCAGCAGATCGAAGCCAGCGTCGCTTGCGTTGAGCAGATCCTCGCCGAGAACCGCACTGCGTACGGCATCAACACCGGTTTCGGCCTGCTGGCCTCGACCCGCATCGCCAGCGAAGACCTGGAAAACCTGCAGCGTTCGCTGGTGCTGTCCCATGCCGCCGGTGTTGGCCAGCCGATCAGTGATGAGCTGGTGCGGCTGATCATGGTGCTCAAGGTCAACAGCCTCAGCCGTGGTTTTTCCGGCATCCGCCGCGTGGTGATCGATGCGCTGATCGCGCTGATCAATGCCGAGGTTTATCCGCACATTCCGCTGAAAGGTTCGGTGGGTGCTTCGGGCGACCTCGCGCCGCTGGCGCACATGTCGCTGGTGCTGCTGGGTGAAGGTAAGGCGCGCTACAAGGGTGAGTGGATGGAAGCCACCGAAGCGCTGAAAGTGGCTGGCCTGACGCCGCTGACGCTGGCGGCGAAAGAAGGTCTGGCGCTGCTCAACGGTACTCAGGTTTCCACGGCGTTCGCCCTGCGTGGTCTGTTTGAAGGTGAAGACTTGTTTGCCGGTGCTTTGGCGCTGGGCGGTCTGACGGTTGAAGCGGTATTGGGTTCGCGCTCGCCGTTCGACGCACGCATTCACGCCGCGCGTGGCCAGAGAGGTCAGATCGACGCGGCTGCCGCTTACCGCGATCTGCTCGGTGAACGCAGTGAAGTCTCCGACTCGCACCAGAACTGCGAGAAGGTTCAGGATCCTTACTCGCTGCGTTGCCAGCCGCAAGTCATGGGTGCTTGCCTGACGCAGTTCCGTCAGGCGGCTGAAGTGCTGGCCGTCGAAGCTAACGCTGTATCCGATAACCCGCTGGTCTTCGCCGCTGAAGGTGATGTGATTTCCGGCGGTAACTTCCACGCTGAACCAGTGGCCATGGCCGCTGACAACATGGCGTTGGCCATCGCCGAAATCGGCTCGCTGAGCGAGCGCCGCATCTCGCTGATGATGGACAAGCACATGTCGCAACTGCCGCCGTTTCTGGTGGCCAATGGCGGCGTGAATTCCGGTTTCATGATCGCTCAGGTGACTGCAGCGGCGCTGGCCAGTGAGAACAAGGCGTTGTCCCATCCGCATTCGGTGGACAGCTTGCCTACTTCGGCCAACCAGGAAGACCACGTTTCCATGGCGCCTGCGGCCGGCAAGCGTCTGTGGGAAATGGCTGAAAATACTCGCGGCATTCTCGCGGTGGAGTGGCTGGCGGCGGTGCAGGGGCTGGATCTGCGTAACGGTCTGAAGACCTCGGCGAAGCTGGAACAGGCGCGGGCGATTTTGCGTAAGGAAGTGCCGTTTTATGAAAAGGACCGGTTCTTTGCGCCGGATATAAATGCGGCGACTGAATTGCTGGCTTCGCGGTGTTTGACTGAGCTGGTTTCGGCGAAATTGCTGCCTAGTTTGTAAGTGTGTTTTCAGGGGGAGTTTTGTTGTTAGTGAAATCGATCCCCCTCACCCCAGCCCTCTCCCCCAGGGGGGAGAGGGGGAAGGGAGCCGATCTTCAAGTTTTTCAGAGCCTGAGTTCGGCTCAAAATTTTCAGGTCGATGTACCTCGACAGAACAACACGGTCAGTCCCCTCTCCCTCCGGGAGAGGGCTAGGGTGAGGGGCTTTTCAGGGCCACTCACCAAACCAACCCCAACGGAGGCCAACAGTGAAAACCCTCTGGCAACACTGCCACGTCGCAACCATGGCGCAGGGCGTCTACTCGATCATCGAGGATGCGGCCATCGTGACGTCCGGTGCGCTCATCGAGTGGATCGGCCCGCGCAATCAATTGCCCTCCGGTGAATACCCGGCGGTCAACGACCTGCAAGGCGCGTGGGTCACTCCCGGCCTGATCGACTGCCACACCCACACCGTGTTCGGTGGCAACCGCAGCGGCGAATTTGAAAAGCGTCTGCAAGGCGTCAGCTATGCGGAAATCGCGGCATCCGGCGGTGGCATCGCCAGCACCGTGCGCGCGACGCGCGAAGCGACTGAAGACGAGCTGTTCGCCAGCGCCGCCAAGCGTCTGAAAAGCCTGATGCGCGATGGCGTGACCACGGTCGAAATGAAGTCTGGTTACGGCCTCGATCTGGCTAACGAACGCAAAATCCTTCGCGTCATCCGTCGCCTGGAAAAAGAGCTGCCGATCAGCGTACGCAGCACCTGCTTGGCCGCCCACGCGTTGCCACCGGAATACAAGGATCGCGCCGACGACTACATCGATCTGATCTGCAGCGAAATGTTGCCCGCACTGGCTGCCGAAGGTCTGGTCGATGCCGTGGATGCGTTCTGCGAATACCTGGCGTTCTCTCCTGAGCAAGTCGAACGCGTGTTCATCGCCGCACAAAAACTCGGCCTGCCAGTGAAACTGCATGCCGAACAATTGTCGTCGCTGCATGGCTCCAGCCTCGCCGCGCGCTATAAGGCGTTGTCCGCCGATCATCTGGAGTTCATGGACGAGGCCGACGCCATCGCCATGGCCGAGGCCGACACTGTCGCCGTGCTGCTGCCGGGCGCGTTCTATTTCCTGCGTGAAACCCAGTTGCCACCGATGGACGCCCTGCGCAAGCACAAGGTGAAAATCGCCATCGCCAGCGACCTCAACCCCGGCACCTCGCCGGCGCTGTCGTTGCGGCTGATGTTGAACATGGCCTGCACCTGCTTTCGCATGACCCCGGAAGAAGCCCTGGCCGGCGCGACGATTCACGCCGCACGAGCGCTGGGCATGGCGGATACCCACGGTTCGCTGGAAATCGGCAAGGTCGCGGATTTCGTCGCCTGGCACATCGATCGTCCGGCGGATCTGGCCTACTGGCTCGGTGGCGATCTGGACAAACGCGTCGTGCGTCACGGCGTCGAATCAAGTCTGTAGGAGAGCGGTTGTGGATAAGGTTCTGAGCTTCAAACAAGGGCGCGTGCCGCTGCTGATCAGCATGCCGCATGCGGGCGTGCGCCTGACACCTGCGGTGGAAGCCGGGTTAATCCCGGACGCGAAAAGCCTGCCGGACACCGACTGGCATATTCCGCAGCTGTATGACTTCGCCGAAGCGTTGGGCGCGAGCACGTTGGCGGCTGAATATTCACGATTCGTCATCGATCTGAATCGTCCGTCCGACGACAAACCACTGTACGCCGGGGCGACCACCGGGCTGTATCCGGCGACGCTGTTCGATGGCATTCCGTTGTTCCGCGAAGGGCACGAACCATCGAAAGAAGAACGCGCGACTTATCTGGAGCAGATCTGGACGCCGTATCACCGCACGCTTCAGGAAGAGCTGGCACGGCTGAAGGCCGAATTCGGTTACGCGCTGCTGTTCGATGCGCACTCGATCCGCTCGATCATCCCGCACCTGTTTGACGGCAAACTGCCGGACTTCAACCTCGGCACCTTCAACGGCGCCAGTTGCGATCCACAACTGGCCGCGCAACTGGAAGCGATCTGCGCGCGCCACGCTGATTACAGCCACGTGCTCAACGGCCGCTTCAAGGGCGGCCACATCACCCGCCATTACGGCAACCCGGCCGAGAACATCCACGCGGTGCAACTGGAGTTGTGCCAGAGCACCTACATGGAAGAGTTCGAACCGTTCCGCTATCGCCCCGACCTCGCCGAGCCAACGCGGGTGGTACTAAAGGAATTGCTGCAGGGCTATCTGGCCTGGGCAAAGTCTCACTACACCGCATAACCCCTTGTGGGAGCGAGCCTGCTAGCGAAGGCGTCCGTTCAGCCAACATCTACGTTGAATGACACGCCGCATTCGCGAGCAGGCTCGCTCCCACAGGAGTGTGTACAGCCTGCGAAGTTTATGGCTGACAAACGGTGACTGCTCTGGAGCATGCTCATTGACGTAAATCGGGTTTATGATGCCCAACGGCAGAATAATAGAAGTCCCCCCAGGGATGACCTCGACCCCTTACGGAGCGCGCAATGCAGACTTTGTTTCCGCAGATCAAACCTCACGCCCGGCACGATCTGGCTGTCGATGACACCCACACGTTGTACGTCGACGAAAGCGGTTCACCGGAGGGTTTGCCGGTTGTCTTCATCCACGGCGGCCCCGGCGCCGGTTGCGACGCGCAGAGCCGCCGCTATTTCGATCCGAACCTGTATCGGATTGTCACCTTCGACCAGCGCGGTTGCGGGCGCTCCACGCCGCACGCCAGCCTGGAAAACAACACCACCTGGGATCTGGTCGCCGACCTTGAGCGCATCCGCAAACACCTGGGCATCGACAAATGGGTCTTGTTCGGCGGCTCTTGGGGGTCGACCCTGGCGCTGGCTTACGCGCAAACCCACCCTGAGCGCGTTCACGGTCTGATCCTGCGCGGGATCTTTCTCTGCCGCCCGCAGGAAATCGAGTGGTTCTATCAGGCCGGCGCCAGCCGTCTGTTCCCTGATTACTGGCAGGACTACATCGCACCGATTCCGCTGGACGAACGCGACGACCTGCTCAGCGCTTTCCACAAACGCCTGACCGGCAACGACCAGATCGCCCAGATGCACGCGGCCAAGGCCTGGTCGACCTGGGAAGGGCGCACCGCGACCCTGCGGCCCAATCCGCTGGTGGTCGATCGCTTCTCCGAGCCGCAACGCGCGCTCTCGATTGCGCGGATCGAATGCCATTACTTCACCAACAACGCCTTCCTTGAGCCGAACCAGCTGATTCGCGACATGGGCAAGATCGCCCATCTGCCCGGCGTGATCATTCACGGTCGCTATGACGTGATCTGTCCGCTCGACAACGCCTGGGAACTGCATCAAGCCTGGCCGAACAGCGAACTGCAGGTGATCCGCGATGCCGGCCACGCGGCCTCTGAACCGGGCATCACCGATGCACTGGTGCGCGCCGCGGGCAACATGGCCCGGCGCCTGCTCGACCTGCCGCCCGAAGAAGCATGAAGGGGCTTTTACAGCGCGTTCGCGGTGCGCGGGTCGAAGTCGCGGGTGAGGTGGTAGGCGCGGTTGATCACGGTTTGCTGGTGCTGGTGGCGGTCGAACCCGACGACACGCGTACCAGCGCCGACAAACTTCTGCATAAGCTGCTTAACTATCGGGTATTCAGTGATGCGGAGGGCAAGATGAACTTGTCCCTCGCCGATGTCGGTGGCGGGTTGCTGCTGGTCTCGCAGTTCACCCTGGCGGCCGACACCAAAAGCGGGTTGCGCCCGAGCTTTTCGACGGCCGCGCCACCTGCCTTGGGCGAGGAATTGTTCGACTATCTATTAAGCAGTGCGAAACAGGTGCATGGCACTGTGGCATCAGGTAGATTCGGCGCCGATATGCAGGTGCATTTGGTCAACGATGGCCCGGTTACCTTTTTGTTACAGACCTGAAAGCGCTTGAAACACCTTTTTGGGAAATTTCGACTGTTTTTAGGGTGTTTTCGCGATAAATACTTTGTTAACCCTGATGCGTTGTCATGCGGGCTACTAGATAATCGCGCGCACTGGGATCAGCGTTCGCTGATTCATTTTTGACTTAGGTAGAGACTTGTCCGGATCCGATTGGGGAATCATTTTGCCCCAGCGGAGTCGGAACAATGCTCGCCAACCTGGCATATAGATAGCTGGCCGTTGGTTTTTTGATTTGTTTTCGGCGAGGGTTGCTCGTGATTGTTAGTCCCTGTAATGCAGCAAAAATGTCTGCCAAACGCATGCGAAGTGCCCTGGTAGCGGGTTCGGCGCTCCTGTGCCTGCTCAGCGCCGGCCAGCTTTGGGCGTTCAATCTTGACGATGTATCGGCGAAGGCTAAAGAACTGGCCGGGCAGAAGTTCGAAGCCCCGCGCAGCAACCTGCCGAACGAATTCCGCGACATGAAGTTCGCGGACTATCAGAAAATCCGCTTCCTCACCGAAAAGGCTGAGTGGGCTGATCAGAAGACCCCGTTCAAACTGTCTTTCTATCACCAGGGTATGCATTTCGATACACCGGTGAAAATCAACGAAATCACAGCGAACACTGTCGAAGAGATCAAATACGATCCGACGCGCTTCGATTTCGGCGACCTGAAATTCGATCCGAAAGCCACCGAACAACTGGGTTATGCCGGTTTCCGTGTGCTGTACCCGATCAACAAGGCCGACAAGCAAGACGAAATCATGACCATGCTCGGCGCGAGTTACTTCCGCGTTGTCGGCAAGGGCCACACCTACGGCCTCTCGGCGCGTGGTCTGGCGATTGATACCGCGCTGCCGTCGGGTGAGGAATTCCCGCGTTTCCGCGAGTTCTGGATTCAACAGCCGAAGCCGGGCGACAAGCACCTGGTGATCTTCGCCTTGCTGGATTCGCCACGCGCTACCGGTGCCTACCGCCTGATCCTGCGTCCGGGCAGCGACACCATTGTCGACGTCAAAGCGCAGATGTTCCTGCGTGACAAGGTCGGCAAACTGGGCATCGCGCCACTGACCAGCATGTTCCTGTTCGGCGCCAACCAGCCGTCGAAAGTCCTCAACTACCGTCGTGAACTGCACGACTCCAGCGGTCTGTCGATCCATGCCGGTAACGGCGAGTGGATCTGGCGCCCACTGAACAACCCGAAACACCTGGCCGTGAGCAACTTCAGCATCGAGAACCCGCGTGGTTTCGGTCTGCTGCAACGTGGCCGTGACTTCAGCCACTACGAAGACCTCGACGACCGCTACGACAAGCGCCCAAGCGCCTGGATCGAGCCGAAGGGCGAGTGGGGCAAGGGCACCGTTGATCTGGTAGAAATTCCGACCGCCGACGAAACCAACGACAACATCGTTGCGTTCTGGAGCCCGGAAAAAATGCCGGAGCCGGGCCAGCCGCTGGAATTCGCCTACCGCATGCACTGGACCATGGACGAAGCGGCGATTCATGCGCCGGACAGCGCCTGGGTTTCGCAGACTCTGCGTTCGACCGGTGACGTCAAGCAATCGAACCTGATCCGTCAGCCGGATGGCAGCGTGGCCTACCTGGTCGACTTCGAAGGTCCATCACTGGCCGCGCTGACGCCGGATGCCGACGTGCGTAGTCAGGTCAGTGTCGGCGACAACGCCGAACTGGTTGAGAACAGCGTGCGCTACAACCCGGAAACCAAAGGCTGGCGCTTGACCCTGCGCATGAAGATCAAGGACGCGAGCAAGTCGACCGAGATGCGTGCCGCGCTGGTGCAGCCAATCGTCACGGCTGATCTGGCCAAGTCTTCGGTGCCGGCGTCCAACTCGTCCGTTGCCAAGGCCGACAAGGTTGCCGCCAAGCAACAAGAGAAAATCGACAAGGAAGCCAAAGCCGCCGAGGCCAAACAGGCCGACGCCAAGCCAGCTGCAGATGCCAAGGACAAGGCCAACAAAGACGCCAAGCAGCCAGCGGCTGCGGACGCGGCCCCAGCCACACCGGAATCGGCACCGACTGAAGAAGTCCTGACCGAGACCTGGAGCTATCAGTTGCCTGCCGATGAGTAACTCTCAAGTACAGCCAGAGACTCTGTCCGAGTATCTGGCGCATCTGCCGATGACCGACGAGCAGCGCGCGGAACTCGCGGGCTGCCAGTCGTTCAGCGAGCTGCATGAACGCCTGTCGTCTTCAACGTTCGACGCTCCTGCCGAGGCCGCCCAGGCTTCGGTGGGCAAGCGCCTGACCCTGAGCACCGCCGAAGAGCTTGAAGACGCCGAGATGCTGATGCTCGACGCCAGCGGTCGCGTCAGCATGAAGGCAACGCCGCCGATCCGTCGGACCAAGGTCGTGCCGGAGCCATGGCGCACCAATATTCTGGTGCGTGGCTGGCGTCGTATGACCGGTCGTACCAACCCGCCGCAACCGCCGAAAGACGAAAATGTCTTGCCGGCCGCGCGCTGGCGCACCGTCGGTTCGATCCGTCGCTACATTCTGTTGCTGCTGATGCTCGGCCAGACCATCGTTGCCGGCTGGTACATGAAAGGCATCATGCCGTACCAGGGTTGGTCGTTCGTCGATCTCGAAGAAGTCCTGCACCAGCCGCTGCTGCAAACCGCCACGCAAGTGCTGCCGTATGCGCTGCAAACCAGCATCCTGATTCTGTTCGGGATTCTGTTCTGCTGGGTCTCGGCAGGTTTCTGGACCGCGCTGATGGGCTTCCTCGAGTTGCTCACCGGTCACGATAAATACCGTATCTCCGGCAAAAGCGCCGGCAACGAGCCGATTGCCAAAGACGCGCGTACCGCGCTGGTCATGCCGATCTGCAACGAAGACGTACCGCGCGTATTCGCCGGTCTGCGCGCGACGTTCGAGTCGGTGGCTGCCACCGGTGATCTGGATCGCTTCGACTTCTTCGTTCTCAGCGACAGTAATGACACCGACATCTGCGTCGCCGAGCAACAGGCCTGGCTGGATGTCTGCCGCGAAGCCAAAGGTTTCGGCAAGATCTTCTATCGCCGCCGCCGTCGTCGTGTGAAACGCAAGAGCGGCAACCTCGACGACTTCTGCCGTCGTTGGGGCGGTGACTATAAGTACATGGTCGTGCTCGACGCTGACTCGGTGATGAGCGGTGAGTGCCTGACCAGTCTGGTGCGCTTGATGGAAGCCACGCCGGACGCCGGGATCATCCAGACCGCGCCGCGTGCGTCGGGCATGGACACCCTGTATGCGCGCATGCAGCAGTTTGCGACCCGTGTTTACGGCCCGCTGTTTACCGCCGGTCTGCACTTCTGGCAGTTGGGTGAATCCCATTACTGGGGTCACAACGCGATCATCCGCATGAAGCCGTTCATCGACCACTGCGCCCTGGCGCCGTTGCCGGGCAAAGGCGCGTTCTCCGGTGCGATTCTGTCTCACGACTTCGTTGAAGCCGCGCTGATGCGCCGTGCCGGTTGGGGCGTGTGGATTGCCTACGACTTGCCGGGCAGCTACGAAGAACTGCCGCCAAACCTGCTCGACGAACTCAAGCGTGACCGTCGCTGGTGCCACGGCAACCTGATGAACTTCCGTCTGTTCCTGGTCAAAGGCATGCACCCGGTGCACCGTGCGGTGTTCCTCACCGGCGTGATGTCGTACCTGTCGGCGCCGTTGTGGTTCTTCTTCCTGGTGTTGTCGACCGCGCTGCTGGCGGTGAACACGCTGATGGAGCCACAGTATTTCCTCGAACCGCGTCAGCTCTATCCGCTGTGGCCACAATGGCACCCGGACAAGGCAATCGCGCTGTTCTCGACGACCATCGTGCTGCTGTTCCTGCCGAAACTGTTGAGCATCATCCTGATCTGGGCCAAGGGCGCGAAAGAGTTCGGCGGCAAGTTCAAGGTGACCCTGTCGATGCTGCTGGAGATGCTGTTCTCCATGCTGCTGGCGCCGGTGCGGATGATTTTCCACACCCGTTTCGTCCTTGCCGCGTTCCTCGGCTGGGCGGCGACCTGGAACTCGCCGCAACGTGACGATGACTCCACGCCATGGAGCGAAGCGGTCAAACGCCACGGCCCGCAGACCCTGCTGGGTTTCTGCTGGGCGCTGCTGGTGATCTGGCTGAACCCGAGCTTCCTCTGGTGGCTGGTGCCGATCGTCGGTTCGCTGATGTTGTCGATCCCGGTCTCGGTGATCTCCAGCCGTGTCGGTCTGGGCCTGAAGTCCCGTGACGAGAGCCTGTTCCTCATCCCTGAGGAATACAATCCACCACAGGCGCTGCTGGCGACCGATCAGTACACCCACGAAAATCGTTACCACGCTCTAAACGACGGCTTCGTCCGCGCGGTGGTCGATCCGCAGCAGAACGCTTTGGCGTGCTCGCTGGCGACCTCCCGTCACGGTCAGGCCGAGCCGATCGAGTGGTTGCGTCAGGAACGTGTGCGTCACGCGATCAAGGTTGGCCCGGCCGGGCTGAACAACCATGATCGACTGCAATTGCTGAGCGACCCTGTTGCCTTGGCGCGTCTGCACGAGCAGGTTTGGGCTGAAGGTCTCGCTGAGTGGCTGGATGCCTGGCGCGCTTCGGTGAAAGCCGATCCGCATGCGCCGTTGCTGCCGCTGCGACCGGTGAGCCTGCAGGCTCAGCCGGCCTGATAAAGAAACCCCGCGATGTTGCGGGGTTTTTTTTGACCTGCTGAAAAGCCCCTCACCCTAGCCCTCTCCCAGAGGGAGAGGGGACCGATTGGGGGATGCTTCAGAGGTACGCCGACCTGATCCTGCTTTGCCGAATCAATAATCGACTCGATCTTTCAGGTCGGCGTATAGCTTGAGACACCTCGGTCGGCCCCCTCTCCCTCTGGGAGAGGGCTGGGGTGAGGGTCGGCTCTTGATTGTTAAACAAATCGTCCATTAAACCTTGTGCAAAAAAACGAGTGCGTTAGCATCCGTCCCCGAATTGGCGCACCCGGGCTTTTTTGCCCGTCACTGTTGGTTTTCGCGCCGCACACGCAATGGTTTTGGGGACTTGAAGATGAAGAAGTATCTGTCGATGCTGCTGGTCGGCGTCACGGCACTGGTTGCAGTCAATGCGGCACAGGCTGGCGCAATCGATGACGCGGTCAAGCGCGGCACGTTGAAAGTCGGTATGGATCCGACCTACATGCCGTTCGAAATGACCAACAAGCGCGGCGAAATCATCGGCTTCGAAGTCGACATCCTCAAGGCCATGTCCAAGGCCATGGGCGTCAAGCTGGAACTGGTTTCCACCGGTTACGACGGCATCATCCCGGCGCTGATGACCGACAAGTTCGACATGATCGGCAGCGGCATGACCCTGACTCAGGAACGCAACCTGCGCCTGAACTTCAGCGAACCGTTCATCGTGGTCGGCCAGACCCTGCTGATCCGCAAGGAGCTGGAAGGCACCATCAAGTCCTACAAAGACCTGAACACCGCCGACTACCGCATCACCTCCAAGCTCGGCACCACCGGCGAGATGGTTGCCAAGAAACTGATCTCCAAAGCCAAGTACCACGGCTACGACAACGAGCAGGAAGCCGTGCTCGACGTGGTCAACGGCAAGGCTGACGCCTTCATCTACGACGCGCCGTACAACGTGGTTGCGGTGACCAAGGTCGGCGCCGGCAAACTGGTGTTCCTCGACAAGCCGTTCACCTACGAGCCTTTGGCCTTCGGTCTGAAGAAGGGTGATTACGACAGCCTCAACTTCATCAACAACTTCCTGCACCAGATCCACGAAGACGGCACCTACGATCGTATCCATGACAAGTGGTTCAAGAGCACCGAGTGGCTCAAGGACATGGAATAACGCGCATCCGCTGATCGTTCCCACGTCGAGGCGTCGAACCGTCCGCGTGGGAACGCATCCTGTGACGCTCCGCGTCACGAACAGGCAGGGACGCAGAGCGTCCCGAGCGGCATTCCCACGCAGAGCGTGGGAACGATCATCCGAGAACCTGCAATGAAACAGAAAAAAGCCCAATGGCCCTGGCACGTCCTCACCGTGCTGGTGCTGGTCGGCCTGGCCGGCGCGTTGTATTACGCGACGTCGCTGATGTCCTACGAATGGCGCTGGAACCGCGTGCCGCAGTACTTCGCCTATCAGGCTGAAGAAACCCAGCGAGCCGCTGACATTTCCACCGTCACCGAACTCGTGCGCAAGGGCAGCAGCGCGCAAGTCACCCTGCGCAACGACGCCGGTGACGAACAGCACCTGACCGTCGACGAGAACAGCCTGCAATTCGCTCAGGGCGACGATGTGGCCGAAGGCGACGTCGTGGGTGTTACCCGGCATTGGGCGGCAGGACCGCTGTTGTGGGGCCTGTGGACGACGCTTTGGCTGTCGGTGGTGTCTGGCGTACTCGGTCTGTTGATCGGTCTGGTTACCGGCCTGTGCCGTCTGTCGAACAACCCGACCCTGCGTGACCTCTCGACGATCTATGTCGAGCTGGTACGCGGTACGCCGCTGCTGGTGCAGATTTTCATTTTCTATTTCTTCATCGGCACGGTGATGAACCTGTCCCGCGAGTTCGCCGGGATCGCCGCGCTGTCGCTGTTCACTGGGGCATACGTGGCAGAGATCATCCGTTCCGGCGTGCAATCGATTGCCCGTGGCCAGAACGAAGCGGCGCGTTCGCTCGGTCTGAGCGCTGGTCAGTCGATGCGTCACGTGGTGCTGCCGCAAGCGCTGAAGCGCGTGCTGCCGCCGCTGGCCGGGCAGTTCATCAGCTTGGTGAAAGACACCTCGCTGGTGTCGGTGATCGCCATCACCGAGCTGCTAAAAAGCGGCCGAGAAGTCATCACCACCTCGTTCTCGCCGTTCGAAATTCTGTTCTGCGTCGCCGGTCTGTACCTGTTGATCAACCTGCCGCTGTCGAAAATCGCCAGCCGGCTTGAGCGGAGGCTCGCGCAAAGTGATTGAAGTCCGCGAACTGGTAAAAATCTTCGACACCCGTGGGCAAGTGGTGCGCGCGGTGGATAACGTCAGCACCACGGTGGCCAAGGGCGAGGTGCTGGTGGTGATCGGCCCGTCGGGTTCCGGCAAGTCGACCTTCCTGCGCTGCCTGAATGGCCTGGAGGAGTTCGACTCCGGCTCGGTGAGCATCGACGGCCTGCAACTGGCCGACCCGAAAACTGACGTCAACGCCTACCGTCGCGAAGTCGGCATGGTCTTTCAGCACTTCAACCTGTTCCCGCACATGACCGTGCTGGAAAACCTCTGTCTGGCGCAGAAAGTCGTGCGCAAGCGTGGCAAGAAAGAGCGCGAGGCCAAGGCGATGGAGTTGCTGCAGAAGGTCGGTATTGCACAGAAGGCCAATGAGTTTCCGTCACGCCTGTCCGGCGGTCAGCAACAGCGCGTGGCGATCGCCCGGGCGCTGGCGATGGAGCCGAAGGTGATGCTGTTTGACGAGCCGACTTCGGCGCTCGACCCGGAAATGGTCGGTGAAGTGCTGGACGTGATGAAAAACCTGGCCGTGGAAGGCATGACCATGGTTTGCGTCACCCACGAAATGGGTTTTGCCCGGGAAGTGGCGGATCGGGTGTTGTTCTTCGATCACGGCAAGCTGCTGGAAGATGCCGCGCCGGCGGAGTTCTTTGATGCGCCGAAGGATCCGCGCGCACAGGCTTTCCTGCGTCAGGTCCTGTAACTGCGGCGTTCTCTCGGCCGCCATCGCTGGCAAGCCAGCTCCCACAGGGTTTGTAGTCGATCACAAAGTTTGTGTTCAACCCATTCACTGTGGGAGCTGGCTTGCCAGCGATAGCATCATCTCGGTTCAGAGCGAACCGAGGTGGATGAATCACCTCAAACCTTGAAGCGCCCCACCAGCATCTGCAAGTGAGTACCCAGGCGTGCCAGCTCAACGCTGGACGCCGCGGTCTCCTCACTCGCCGCCGACGTCTGATCCGACACATCCCGCACATTCAGCACGCTACGGTTGATCTCTTCAGCTACCGCGCTTTGCTGCTCGGCCGCTGCCGCAATCTGCTGGTTCATCGCCTGAATCGCCGACACGGTGCGGGTGATGCTTTCCAGCGAACCGCCCGCGCGACGGGTCAGCTCAACGCTGCTGTCAGTCAGAGTGCGGCTGTTGTCCATGATCGTCGCCACTTGCTGGGTGCCGTTCTGCAGGCCGACGATCAGCTCTTCGATCTCTTCGGTGGACTTCTGCGTGCGCTGCGCGAGGCTACGCACTTCATCGGCCACCACAGCGAAACCGCGTCCGGCTTCACCGGCACGCGCAGCCTCGATGGCCGCGTTGAGGGCCAGCAGGTTGGTTTGCTGGGCCACCGACTTGATCACGTCGAGGACGCTGCCGATCTTGTCGCTTTCGCGCTTCAGCTCGCCCATGGCTTCGGTGGAGTGACCGACTTCAACGGCCAGACGTTCGATCTGCGCGATCGCTTCGCCGACGACTTTGTCACCTTCGCGGGCCTGCTGGTCAGCAGCCACGGCGGCTTCGGAGGCTTCCTCGGCGTTGCGTGCAACTTCCTGCACGGTGGCGGCCATTTCGTTCATGGCGGTGGCGACCTGATCGGTCTCGATTTTCTGATTGTTGACCCCGGCGCTGGTCTGCTCGGTCACTGCGGAGAGTTCTTCGGCGGCGCTGGCGATCTGCGTGACGCCATCGCTGATGCCGCCCACCAGTTCACGCAGGCCTTGGGTCATGCTCTGCATCGAGCGTTGCAGTTGGCCGAGTTCGTCGCGACGCAGGGAAACGAGGTTGTGGGTCAGATCACCGGCAGCTACGCGCTCGGCGACTTTGAGGGTCTGGTTCAGCGGGATGATGATCTGGCGGGTGATCGCCCAAGCGGCCAGCAGACCGAACGCCACGGCCAGCAGAGTGGCGATGATCAGCATGTTCTTGGCGTGCGCGGCATCGGTGTCGCGCACCACGGTCTGCGATTCGGTGAGTTTCTTGCTGACGTCGATGAGGATGTCGCCCTGAGTCGACATGCGCGCGGCGGCCTTGGCGTTGTTGACCTGGGAGTCGCGGAACTGTGCAACTGCCGCGCGATAGGCTTTGATCGAGTCGGTGGCCTGTTGCAGGTTGGCGATGTGCTGTTCCGGCAGTTTTGCCGGCAGGCTGTCGAGGTTTTTCAGGGCGTTGTCGATGGCGTCGAGCGCCGGTTGCTCGGCTTCGGCCTTGCCGCTGTAGGTGTAGCCGCGCACCTGATAGCGCGCCTGTTGCAGCAGTTTGCTCAGCTCGATCACGCTGTTGAATTGCGCGACGCTGTCGCCTTGCAGCATGGATTTTTCCACTTCCGCGACCTTGGCCACGGCGTTGTCGGCACTGGCGCCCAGCTTGCTGCGGGCGTCTTCGCGCTGCACGGTGGCTTGGGTCATGTCGGCAAAAGCGCGCTTGTATTCGGCAACGGCGGCCAGTTGTTGATCGACCATCGCCGCGTCGGACGGCTGTTCAATCAGGCTGCGTGCGGTTTGCAGGCCGCTGTCGAGTTTGTTGAGCAGATCGGTGACCGCCCCCGGACCTTGTTCGCCACGGCGTGCTTCGTAGTCCAGACGCGCCAGGCGCAGGTCCTTGGTCAGCTCATTGAGGCTGGAGATAAAGCCGAGTTTGTCACCGCGGCTGATGATGCCGCTCATGCCGGTCCAGCCGGTGAAGGTGATCAACAGTGTCAGCAACAGCACCAGGCCGAAACCGATGCCCAGCTTGCGTTTGACGCTGACGTTTCCAAGACTCTCGGCTAACCAACGGTACATGCGACCACTCCCTTCGGACCACTAATTGGACTTATGGAGAGGGTATCGGCCGAATGATGGCAATCTGTAACACCATTTATCCGCCGGACCCGCGCGGTATCAATGTAGGAGCTGCCGCAGGCTGCGATCTTTTGATCTTGTTTCTAAAAACAACATCAAAAGATCGCAGCCTGCGGCAGCTCCTACAGGAGAGCGGTGTTTGGTTAGAAGAGGCGGGCGAGCAGGGCGGTGACGGCGGTTTCGACGCGCAGAATTCGATCACCCAATTGCACCGGATGCAGGCCGGACTTGGCCAGCAGATCGATTTCGTAGGGGATCCAGCCGCCTTCAGGGCCGATGGCCAGTGTCACCGGTTCGCTGAGCGCGCGCGGGCACGGCGGGTAGTTGCCGGGATGGCCGACCAGACCGAGGGTGCCTTCGGTAATCGCCGGCAGCCGATCCTCAACAAACGGCTTGAAGCGCTTCTCGATGATGATTTCCGGCAGCACGGTATCGCGGGCCTGTTCGAGGCCGAGGATCAAATTGTCGCGAATCGCCTCAGGCTCAAGAAACGGCGTTTGCCAGAAGCTCTTCTCGACCCGATAGCTGTTGACCAGAATCACCTTCGACACGCCCATGGTCGCCACGGTCTGAAACACCCGGCGGAGCATTTTCGGGCGGGGCAGCGCCAGTACCAGGGTCAACGGCAGCTTGGCCGGGGGCGGCTGATCGAGGCAGACGCGCAATTCGGCTTCACCCGCTTCGAGGCGCAGCAACTCAGCGGAACCCATCAGCCCGTTGATGCGGCCGACGCGCAGGCTGTCACCGACTTCCGAGCGGTGGACTTCCTGCATATGCGTCAGGCGGCGATCACGCAGGACCACGCGGTCGGCCGCAATGAAATCGGCCTCTTCGAGCAACAGCAGGTTCATGCCTGGGTCGCTGGCGGCTGGTCGTTATGGTCGTCGGCCGGGGTTTCGTCCGGACGTTCGCGCTTGCTGATCAACCCGCCAAACAGAATGCCGATTTCAAACAGCATCCACATCGGCACGGCCAGCAGGGTTTGCGAGAAGATGTCCGGCGGCGTCAGGATCATGCCGACCACGAAGCAGCCGATGATCACGTACGGGCGGATTTTCTTCAGGTAGGCGACGTCAACGACGCCGATCCACACCAGCAGCACCACGGCCACCGGGATTTCGAACGCAACGCCGAAGGCGAAGAACAGCGTCATGACGAAATCGAGGTAACTGGCGATGTCGGTCATCATTTCCACGCCGGCCGGGGTCGCGGCGGCGAAGAATTTGAAGATCAGCGGAAACACGAAGTAATAGGCGAACGCCATGCCGGTATAGAACAGGAGAATGCTGGAGACCAGCAACGGCACTGCGATGCGTTTCTCATGCTTGTACAGGCCCGGCGCGATAAAGCCCCAGATCTGATGCAGGATCACCGGGATCGCGAGAAACAGCGAGACCATCATCGTCAGCTTCAGCGGCGTCAGGAACGGTGACGACACATCGGTGGCGATCATCGTTGCCCCGACCGGCAGGTACTGCCGCAGCGGCGTCGAGACGAAGGTGTAAATCTGCTGGGTGAAGGCGAACAGCCCGGCGAAGATGATGAAGATCGCCGCCACACAACGCAGCAGGCGGGTGCGCAACTCGGTGAGGTGCGAAACCAGCGGCATGTGCTGGTCGTTTTCGGGGAGATCGCTCATGGGGCTCGCGGCGGCAATGTTGGGTCGTGAGGCGCTGGTGTGATCGGCGCGGCGGTTGGAGATACGTGTTCAACCGAGGTTTCTGTAGCAACGGGCACAGGTTCTACCGGCGCCACAACGGCAGCAGTTGCCGGTGCCGGAGCTTGTGTAGGCGCATGAATCGTCTGCTGACCCACATGCTCAACCGGCGTCGGCTCCTGCTGAACCGGATTGAAAATCTTCCGTGCCTCCTGCTCCAGCGACAGAATGTGCTCGTTGTGCAGTTGCCGACGGATCTCGTCGGCGCCGATTTCACGTTCAACTTCCTGTTTGATCGCGTTGAAGCTGCGCTTCAGCCGCCCGACCCACAGGCCAGCGGTGCGCGCAGCGCCCGGCAGACGCTCGGGGCCCAGCACCAGCAGGGCGACGAGGCCGACGAGCAGCAGTTCAGAGAAGCTGATACCAAACATTAGTCAGTGCTCACACGTCTTTGCGGATCGGCTCTTCAACTTTCTGCGCCTGCACGTCGATGGTGTGCGGCGGGTTGGCCTGAGCGGTGGCTTGCGGCTGCACCGGTGGCACTGGCTGCGCAGGTGTCACGGTTGGATCGGCAGCCGGTTTTTCATCGTCGTTCATGGCTTTGCGGAAGCCCTTGATCGACTCGCCAACGTCGGTGCCGAGGTTTTTCAGTTTCTTGGTGCCGAACACCAGCACCACGACAACCAGAATGACGATCCAGTGTTTCCAGTCAAAAATGCCCATGTTGCTGTTCCTCTCTAAAAATTGTTCAGGCGGACGGACGCGAGGCTTTCTCGACGTGTCCGGACAGGCCGAAGCGACGGTCAAGTTCATCCAGCACGGCCTGCGGATGCTGCCCCAGTTGGGCGAGCATGACCATGCTGTGGAACCACAGGTCGGCGGTCTCGTAGATCACGTCGCTGCAGTCGCCACTGATCGCGGCGTCCTTGGCGGCAATAATGGTTTCGACCGACTCTTCGCCGACTTTCTCCAGAATCTTGTTCAAACCCTTGTGATACAGACTGGCCACATAGGAGCTGTCGGCGGCTGCGCCTTTGCGCTCTTCAAGTACCTGAGCGAGGCGGGTCAGGGTGTCACTCATGTTTGTGTCCTGCGGAATAGATAGCGTGCGGATCTTTCAGAATCGGATCGACGGTTTTCCAGTCGCCGTTTTCGAAGACACGGTAAAAGCAGCTTTGACGGCCGGTATGGCAAGCGATGTCGCCGATCTGTTCAACCATCAGGATGATCACGTCGGCGTCACAGTCCAGACGCATTTCATGCAAGGTCTGTACATGGCCGGACTCTTCGCCCTTGCGCCACAGCTTGCCACGGGAACGTGACCAGTAGATTGCACGGTTTTCCGCAGCGGTCAGTTCGAGCGCTTCGCGGTTCATCCAGGCCATCATCAGCACGCGTCCGGTCTTGTGATCCTGGGCAATCGCCGGCACCAGGCCATCAGCGTCCCACTTGATCTCGTCCAGCCAGTTTTTCATCTTCGACTCCGACAGCGAACCCCACACTTCAATAGTCGGGTTCAGGCATTGAAACAGTGTGCCAGCCGATCACGAAACTGGCTATCGGCGAACGACCAGATACAAGCCGACTGCCACCATGATTCCCGCCGGCCAATGCCCCAATTCGTGCAATGGGCCACCGATGGCGAGGATCACCCCGCCGGCCAGATGCGCGCAACCGAGCAAGCGCAGGAACCAATCGTCCTTGCGTTTATGCCATGGCGGAGGCGGGTCGTAGGCGTGCGGCTGGGACATGCGTTCGAGCAGATCACGAGCCATGTTGGCCAAGTGCGGAAGCTGTTCGAACTGGCTCTGCACGTTGCCGAGCAAGGCTTTCGGGCTGACGCGCTCGCGCATCCAGCGTTCGAGGAATGGCTGCGCGGTGTTCCACAAATCCAGATCCGGATACAGCTGACGGCCGAGGCCTTCGATGTTCAGCAGGGTCTTTTGCAGCAGCACCAGTTGCGGCTGCACTTCCATGTTGAAGCGTCGCGCGGTCTGGAACAGGCGCATCAGCACCTGGCCAAATGAAATATCTTTTAACGGTTTTTCGAAGATCGGTTCGCACACGGTGCGGATTGCCGCTTCGAATTCGTTGAGCTTGGTTTCTGCCGGCACCCAGCCCGAATCGATGTGCAATTGCGCCACACGACGGTAATCACGCTTGAAGAACGCGAACAGGTTGCGCGCCAGATAATCCTGGTCTTCCGGGGTCAGGCTGCCGACGATGCCGCAGTCGATCGCAATGTATTGCGGGCTCCACGGATTGACGGTGCTGACAAAGATGTTGCCCGGGTGCATGTCGGCGTGAAAGAAGCTGTCCCGGAACACTTGGGTGAAGAAAATCTCCACACCGCGTTCGGCAAGCATTTTCATGTCGGTGCGCTGGTCAGCGAGGGTCGCCAGATCCGTCACCTGAATACCGTAGATGCGCTCCATCACCAACACTTTCGGCCGGCACCAGTCCCAATAGACTTGCGGCACATACAGCAGTGGCGAACCTTCGAAGTTGCGCTTCAACTGGCTGGCGTTAGCCGCTTCGCGCAGCAGATCCAATTCGTCGTAGATGGTTTTTTCGTAGTCCTGGACCACGTCGACCGGGTGTAGCAGACGTGCGTCGGCAGAGAGTTTTTCAGCGGCGCGGGCGAGGATGAACAGCCACGCCAGATCCTGCGCGATGATCGGCTTCAGGCCTGGCCGGATGACCTTGACCACCACTTCTTCGCCGGTTTTCAGCTGCGCAGCATGCACCTGCGCCACCGAGGCCGAAGCCAGCGGTTCGACGTCGAAGCGGCTGAACACGTCGCTGATTTTCTTGCCCAGCTGTTCTTCGATCAGTTTGATCGACAACTGCGAATCGAATGGCGGCACGCGGTCCTGCAACAGCATCAGCTCATCGGCGATGTCTTCCGGCAGCAGGTCGCGGCGGGTCGAGAGAATCTGCCCGAACTTGATGAAAATCGGCCCGAGATCCTGCAGCGCCAGGCGCAAACGCGCACCCCGGCTCAGATCCAGTGGCTTGCGCGGGAACCAGCGCCACGGCAGCACATAGCGCAGCGCCAGGAGAAACCAGGGCAGCGGCAGATCGAACAGCAGGTCATCGAGGCGGTAGCGGATCACGACAGACTGGATGCGCAACAGACGGCGGACGGCGAGCAGCTTCATGCGTTATCGCTTGGGTCGAGGGATCGGGAAAGGCGCTCGAAACGCGCCTCGAGACGTTCCAGATCAAGTTTGATCCGGTCCAGTTCGCTGAACCGCGCTTCGGCTTCGCGCTGCCCGACAAGGGTGCGCGATTCTTCG
The DNA here is from genome assembly GCF_000783395.1 of Pseudomonas chlororaphis. Lineage (GTDB taxonomy): Bacteria > Pseudomonadota > Gammaproteobacteria > Pseudomonadales > Pseudomonadaceae > Aquipseudomonas > Aquipseudomonas chlororaphis_H. Next base: position 224,479 of record NZ_JSFK01000003.1, read on the forward strand.
GCGAGGTATTCGGCGAGGTTCTGGTTGAGGCTGGCAAATCCTTGTTGATACCAGCGTGCGCGGCTGCGCAGGTGGCCACCGACCAGTTGCGTGGCGACCGGGCCGAGCCAGCGCGAGAGTTCGTACTCCCAGTCCAGCTCAAGGTCCTGCAGCACACCGGCCAGCTCCAGCAGCACACCGCTGTCGCCATCAAGTTCGACTTCCGGGGCGTGCAACACCGCGGTCTTGTCTTTGCTGACGGCCAGTTTGATCAGGCTCGAGGCCGGCGCACGCAGGGTGCAGTCGACGCCGGTTTCCCAGTGCGAGGCCAGCATCAGACCTTCATCGCTCGGCAGGATGAACAGTTGCAGCGCCGGGCTGCGGCAGTCGACGGCAATCACCTTGCCGGTCAAATGCGCCAGCCGCGGCAACGCCGTGCTGTCGAGACGCAGCACCCGGTTGAGGCCGAGCTCAACGCTGGCGAGCAGCCCGGTAAGCAACATCAGGGCTTGATGCCGCGGTGCAGGGCGACGATGCCTGCGGTCATGTTGTGATAGGTCACGCGGTCGAAACCGGCGTCGACCATCATCGACTTCAGGGTTTCCTGATTCGGGTGCATGCGGATCGATTCAGCCAGATAGCGGTAGCTTTCCGAGTCGTTGGTGATCAGCTTGCCCATCAGCGGCATGAAGGCGAACGAGTAGGCGTCGTAGGCTTTCGACATCAGCGCGTTGGTCGGCTTGGAGAACTCCAGCACGAGCAGACGACCGCCGGGCTTGAGTACGCGCAGCATCGAGCGCAGGGCGTCTTCTTTGTGCGTCACGTTGCGCAGGCCGAAGGCGATGGTCACGCAGTCGAAATGGTTGTCCGGGAACGGCAGCTTTTCGGCATCCGCCTGAACAAATTCGACGTTGCCGGCGACACCCAGATCCAGCAGGCGGTCACGACCGACCTTGAGCATGGATTCGTTGATGTCAGCCAAAACCACCTGACCGGTTGGGCCGACCAGGTGCGAGAATTTTTTGGTCAGGTCACCGGTACCGCCGGCGATGTCCAGCACGCGGTTACCGCTGCGCACGCCCGACAGTTCGATCGCGAAACGCTTCCACAGACGGTGCATGCCGCCCGACAGAAGGTCGTTCATCAGGTCGTACTTGGCGGCTACCGAGTGGAAAACTTCAGCGACTTTTTCCGCTTTCTGGCTTTCCGGAACGTTTTTGAAGCCGAAGTGAGTGGTGGGTTCGGCATCGCTGCCTTTGCGCTGATCAGTCATATCGCTGTCACCAAAAGAGAATGCGCGACATTCTAATCCCCAAGCCATGCTTTGTCTTGGAATGGCTAAAGGTAAGATGGGTAACCTTCGGGACGATTTGCCGCAGCGGCGGTCAAGATTTACCGACACATCTTTTTAAATCAGGAGTCATGCAATGGCCAAAATCACTGTTGAGCGTGCCCACAACCTGGGCAAAGAAGCCGCCCGCGAGAAGGCCGACAAGCTGGCGCAAAAACTCTCCGATCAATATGGCCTGGAGCCGCAATGGTCGGGCGACACCCTGAACCTCAAACGCTCGGGCGTGAAAGGCGCGGTGCATGTGGCGGACGATTCGATCAAGGTCGACGTTGAGCTGGGCCTGATGATGTCGGCCATGAGCGGCATGATCAAAGCCGAAATCGAAAAAGCCCTCGATAAAGCCCTGGTCTGAACATCAAAAGATCGCAGCCTTCGGCAGCTCCTACAGGGGAATGTGTACCCCTGTAGGAGCTGCCGAAGGCTGCGATCTTTTCGTTCAGGCAACACCGATTTATGTCAGTTGTTAGGGTGCCGTTTCTAATTTTTCTGCCTACTTTGTGCCTGAGCCCGACACTTTCGCGGGCAGTTCCTCAAACCTTCTGCGCGTGAGGTGCACCATGGCCAAAGTAATTTTGAAGAAAAAAATCGACGCTTCGACAACCGCTCTGAGCGACGTCAAATCCTATGCCCGCAAGATCTGGCTGGCAGGCCTGGGTGCCTACGCCAAGGTCGGCCAAGAGGGCAGCGACTACTTTCAAGAGTTGATCAAGGCTGGTCAAACTGTTGAAAAGAAAGGCAAAAAAGCCGTCAGCGAAAAACTCGAAGCGGCCAACGCCGAGATCGATGAAGCCAAGAGCGAAGTGAGTTCTTTCAAAGGTCGCGTCGAAGTTCAACTCGACAAGGTCGAGAAGGCTTTCGACACCCGTGTAGCAAGCGCCTTGAATCGTATCGGCATTCCGTCTAAACATGACGTTGAGACACTCTCTGCTAAGCTCGATGAGCTGACGGCATTGCTCGAACGCGTCGCGCGTAAATCTTAAGGAGAACGGGATGGCTGGTAAAAAGAACACCGATAAAGAAGGCAGCTCGTGGATCGGGAAAGTCGAAGACTACTCCCGCAAAATATGGCTGGCTGGTTTAGGCGTGTACTCGAAGATCGACACTGACGGCAGCAAGCTCTTCGATACATTGGTCAAAGACGGCGAGAAAGCCGAGAAGCTCACCAAGTCCGCAGTCGGCAAAAAAGTCGATGCCGCCAAGGACTCCGCTTCTTCGGCCAAGTCGCGCATCAGCGGCGTGAAAGATCGGGCACTGGGCAAGTGGGACGAGCTGGAAGGGGCTTTCGACAAGCGCCTGAACAGCGCGATCTCGCGCCTCGGTGTACCGAGCCGCAATGAAGTGAAAGCCCTGCACAGCAAGGTGGAAACCTTGACCAAGCAGATCGAGAAACTCACCGGGCTGAAAACCCAGCCTGTGGCGGCGAAAACCGCAGCAGCAAAACCGGCGGCGAAAACCGCAGCGGCCAAACCAACGGCCAAGTCTGCTGCCAAGCCACTGGCCAAAGCGGCGGCTAAACCTGCTGCAAAAGCCGCGGCTAAACCGGCTGCGAAAACCGCTGCCGCCAAGCCAGCAGCAAAAGCAGCAGCCAAACCGGTTGCCGCCAAAGCCGCTGCCAAGCCGGCAGCAAAACCTGCGGCCAAAACTGCCGCAAAACCTGCCGCCAAGCCAGCCGCAAAAACCGCTGCCGCCAAACCGGCTGCCAAGCCTGCGGCCAAACCGGCAGCAGCGAAGAAACCTGCGGTGAAAAAACCGGCGGCGCCGAAAGCCGCTGCGCCGAAACCAGCAGCACCTGCTGCAGCCAAGCCGGCCACCCCGGCAGCTCCGGTAAGTGCGTCGAACTCCGCCGCGGCACCGACTCCGGTGGCTACCCCGACTGTTGCATCGACCCCGTCGACGCCAACCAGTCAGTCCTGATTTATCAGGGCAATACAAAACGCCCGGCCTGTGAAGGTCGGGCGTTTTTGTTTGTGCGTTTTTAAAGCTTGCCCTCACCCCAGCCCTCTCCCGGAGGGAGAGGGGGCCGACCGAGGTGTCTTACGCCATACATCGACCTGAAAGACCTTATCGATTATGGATTAGGAAACGCACTATCAGGTCGGCGTAAATCTCAAGCATTCCCCGATCAGTCCCCTCTCCCTCTGGGAGAGGGTTAGGGTGAGGGGCTTTTGATTCAGTCGTGATCTTCAAGGTACTGGAGGGCCATCCGCTCAGTCGCCACTTTCACCGGCGGCAACAGATGTGGCGCCACCAGCATCATGATCTGATAAACCACCAACCTCACCTCACCCTCACGATCCAGAATCCGCTGATAATCCAGCGAAAACAGCAACGTCATGGTGATCTGTTCAACCAACTGCCCCAACGCCTGCGTATCACTGACCAACTGCCCCGCAGCCTTCAACCGCGCCAACAACGACGCCAGCGTACGCTTCAGCGCATTGAGCAAATGTCGAATCCCCTTGGCCAGCTTCGGCAGCCGTCCGGCCAAGTTCGACAGGTCCTGAAACAGAAACCGATACTGCGCCAGCCGCTCGACGATCAAATGCAAAAACAGCCAGTAATCCTCCGGCGCCAATTCCACATCCGAGGGCGGATCGAGCAGTGGCGCCAGTTCATTCTGGAAGCGTTCGAACAACCCGAGAATCAGCGGTTCCTTGCCGTGGAAGTGGTAGTAGAGGTTGCCCGGGCTGATGCCCATTTCGTTGGCCACCTCCATGGTGGAGACGTTCGGCTCGCCTTTTTCGTTGAACAGTTGCAAAGCACATTCGAGAATCCGGTCGCGGGTTTTCATCCAGTCTTCTTAGAAAAGTTCGGTTAAGCGTCAGCGCACACGCACGTAAGTACCGGGCGCTGCCTCCATCGGTGGGTAGTTCGGGTTGCCGAGGGTGAACGAGGTTTCGTGCTGGGCGCCGGAGCGTTGCTGAATCCATTCCAGCCACTGCGGCCACCAACTGCCGTCGACATGTTTGCCGTCGTAGTACCAGGCACGCGGGTCGCTGCTCATCTTGCCGTTCTCGACGTACGCGGCTTTCGGGTTGCTCGGCGGGTTAAGAATGCTCTGCACATGGCCGCTGTTGGACAGCACGAAACGCCGCTCGCCACCGAGCAGCAGGGTCGAGCGATACACCGCATCCCACGGCGTGATGTGGTCATTCATGCCGGCGACGCTGAAGCTGTCGACAGTGACTTTCTGCAGATCGATTGGCGTGCCGCAGACCTCCAGCCCACCCGGATGGGTCAGCGGGTTGTGCTTGAAGAAGTCCAGCAGGTCGCCGTGAAACGCGGCGGGCAAGCGCGTGTTGTCGTTGTTCCAGTAGAGGATGTCGAAGGCCGGCGGCTCTTTGCCCAACAGGTAGTTGTTGACGAAGTAGCTCCAGATCAGATCGTTGGGGCGCATCCAGGCGAAGACCTTGGCCATGTCGCGACCGTCGAGCACGCCTTTCTGATACGAGCGGCGCTTGGCGGCTTCGAGGGTTTGTTCGTCGGCGAACAGCGTGGCCGAGGTTTCGATTTCACTGTCGAGCAGGCTGACCAGATAGGTTGCGCTGGAAACCCGCCGCAGTTGTCGTTTGGCCTGCAAATGCCCTTGCAGGGCGGCGATGGTCAGCCCGCCAGCGCAAGCACCCATCAGATTGACTTCGCGGGCGCCAGTGATCGCCCGGCAGATGTTCATCGCTTCTTCCACCGCTTCGACGTAGGTCGACAGGCCCCATTCGCGATGGCGCACATCCGGGTTGCGCCAACTGATCATGAAGGTCTGCAGGCCGTTCTTCAGGGCGTACTGGACGAAACTGTTGTGCGGGCTCAGGTCGAAAATGTAGTACTTGTTGATTTGCGGCGGCACCACCAGCAGCGGCTTGGCGTACTGCTTTTCGCTCATCGGTTTGTACTGGATCAGCTCCAGCATTTCGTTGCGAAATACCACCGAACCGGTGGTGGTGGCGACGGTCTTGCCGACCTCGAAAGCCTGTTTGGTCACCTGGCGCGGCAGGCCGTCGTTATGCAGCAGGTCGTCGAATAAATGGCTGAGGCCGCGCACCAGACTGTGCCCGCCAGAGTTGAACAGCTCCTTGACCGCCAGCGGGTTGAGCAGGGTATTCGACGGCGCCACCGCGTCGTTGAGCAAGGTGAAAGCGAAGTGCGCGCGGGCGCGATCGTCATCGCTCATGTTGCTTTCATCGATCCAGCTTTTGACCTGCTTCTGCCAGGCCAGATAGGCCTGCAGGCTGCGCCGGTAAAACGGGTTCAGGCTCCACGCCGGATCGGCGAAACGGCTGTCGTTCGGGTTGGTCGGGTGCAGGGTCTCGCCGAGCAATACGCGGCCCAATTGGCCGCCGAGTTTCAAGGCATGCTTCGCACTGTGGATCGGGTTGCGCAGACCGTGGGCGGCGACACTGCGCAAGGTCGAAATCAAATCCCGCCCACGCAGGCCGGTAATCGCACTTTGTGCATTGATGAACACGGCGGGGCTGGGCACTACGCCCGTCGCTGGTTTGTCGCGCATGACTCAACACTCCTTCGTCTTCAGGCCAAAAACAAACTCACCGAACCAGAACACCATAGACGCTGTTGCGGATTGCTGCCTGCGCGGCGTCCTGCCGCGCACTCTTTCTTAAAGCACTGCATAAAGCCTGCCGCCGGAGTTAACCGCCGAGCGGTGTCGGATGCGGATGCATCACTGCACGCTGACGTTCCTCCTGGAGAAATTTCATGATGATCGGCGCCACCGCTTCGGCGCGGGTAATCAGGAACAGATGACCGTCGTCGATGATGTGCAGTTGGGCGTTGGGAATGCGCCAGGCGAGCATGCGCATGTTGATCAGCGGGATCAGCGGATCGTCATCGCCGGCCAGCACCAGCGTCGGCTGGTGGATCTTGTGCAGCCAGTGAATGCTGGTCCAGCCGAGGCCTGCGAACAGTTGCCAGTAATAACCGAGCTTGCCCGCCGAACGCACTTTCGCGGCGTGGCTGGCCGCCAGCGTCGGGTCACGACGGAACGAGCCGCCGTAGATCAGCGGGGCGATGCGGATCACATGGGAAGGCTGAATATAGCGCCGCGGACTGGCCATCATCCACAGCACTTTCGGCTTGCCCGGCACCATCACCGCACCGGCCGCGGTCGCCGCCAGCACCAGTTTCTTGCAACGCTCGGGGTAGTCGTAGGCGAACTGCTGCGCGAGCGCACCGCCCCACGACACGCCGATGACGTTGACCTGACCGTAGTCGAGGTAATCGAGCATCCGCGCCGTCAGCTTGGCCAGCCCGGGAAAGCGATACGGTCGGTTCGGCGTCGAGGAACCGCCGACACCGGGCACGTCGAAGGCGATCACTTCCAGATCCGGGTCCAGCGCCGCGACAAACGGAAACACCAGCTCCAGGTTGGCGCCGATGCCGTTGAAAATCAGCAAGGGCGTCAAGTGAGGCTTGCCGGGGCGTACCGCCGTGCGGAGGGTCTGGCCATCCAGATCGACGGTACGGAATATGAACGGTTGCGGCATGCTTCAGGCCCTGTGGATTTCAAGTACACCCCGCCCCCTGTGTAGGAGCTGCCGAAGGCTGCGATCTGTTGATCTTGATTTTAAAAACAGAATCAAAAGATCGCAGCCTGCGGCAGCTCCTACATTGGGCCGGGTGTGTCAGTTACCGCTCATGTACATAAGTGCCCGGCGAGGCTTCACCCGCCGGATACGCCTTGTTGCCCAGTTTCAGCGGGGCCTTCTTCAGATTGCCCGAGCGCTCGGCCTGCCACGCTTGCCAGTACAGCCACCAGGAATCGGTGTGCTTGGTCGAGTTCTCTTGCCACTCATCGGCATTGGCCGCCATTTCTTCGCCAGTCATGTAACGCGATTTCGGGTTGCCTGGCGGGTTCAGAATGCTCTGGATATGCCCGCTGCTCGACAACACGAATTCCACCTTGCCACCAAACAACTGCGCCGACTTGTAGCAGGACTTCCACGGTGTGATGTGGTCGTTGGTGCCGGCCAGCGAGAAGATGTCAGCGGTGACCTGCTTGAGGTCGATCGGCGTGCCGCACACTTCCAGTGCATTCGGGCGAATCAGTGGGTTGTTTTTGAACATCTCGATCAGGTCACCGTGGAACGCCGCCGGCAACCGGGTGGTGTCGTTGTTCCAGAAGAGGATGTCAAACACCGGCGGCTCGTTGCCGAGCAGGTAGTTGTTGACCCAGTAGTTCCAGATCAGGTCGTTCGGGCGCATCCACGCGAAGACCTTGGCCATGTCTTTGCCTTCGAGCACGCCGGCCTGATACGAATGGCGCTTGGCGGTCTCCAGAGTCTGCTCGTCGACGAATAGCGCGACGTCGCTGTCCAGCGTCGTGTCGAGCACGCTGACCAGCAGCGTAAGGGCATTGACCTTCTTCTCGCCGATCGCCGCGTAGTGGCCGAGCAGGGCGGTGCAGGTGATGCCGCCGGAGCAGGCGCCGAGCATGTTCACGTCTTTGCTGCCGGTGATCGCGGTGACCACGTCGACCGCTTCTTTCAGCGCATCGATATACGTCGACAGGCCCCACTCGCGCTGCGCCTTGGTCGGGTTGCGCCAGCTGACGATAAACGTCTGCACGTTATTGCGCAGGCAGAAGCGCGCCAGACTCTTGTCCGGGCTCAAATCGAATACGTAGAACTTGTTGATCTGCGGCGGCACCACCAGCAAAGGGCGCTCGTGGACTTGCTCGGTGATCGGCTTGTACTGAATCAGCTCCAGCACGTCGTTGCGAAACACCACCGCGCCTTCGGTGACACCGAGGCTTTTGCCGACTTCGAACGCGCCCATGTTGACCTGGCTCGGCATGCCGCCGTTGTGCACCAGATCCTTGGCCAGATGCGAGAGGCCATCGAGCAGGCTCTTGCCGCCGGTTTCGAAAAAGCGTTTCACCGCCGCCGGATTGGCCGCCGTGTTGGTCGGGGCCATGGCTTCGGTCATCAGGTTGATGACGAAGTGGCCGCGCGCGATGTCCTTGGGTGACAGGCTGCTGTCGTCGATCCAGGCGTGGAGTTCCTTGCGCCATGCCAGGTAAGTTTGCAGATAACGTTTGTAGAGCGGGTTCTGGCTCCACGCAGGATCGGCGAAGCGACGGTCATCGCCAGCCGGTTGCAGTTCGGATTTGCCAAACAACACGTTCTTCAGTTCGAGGCCGAAATGGGTGACGTGCCTGACGCTATGGATCGGTTGTCTGATGGCCTGTTTCAGCACCATACGAGCAGAGGCCAGCAGATCCTTTCCGCGTAGCCCAACGACGGGATTAAGCCCCAGGGTGTTTTCCGAGGCTTGGTACTTCAGGTCATCGTTATTCTTGTTACTCATCTACGACGCTCCATTGTCCTGAGACGAGTACCCGGTTTTCTGCTGTGCAGTTCCACAGCCAATGCCAGGTACTACTGCTCGGGTGACCGTTAATTCTGCATAGCTGCTTTACAGTCGTAGAGCATTGCAGGGAACTTGCCAGCTCCATTGGTTACCCGAGTTTAATTTTTTTCGCAAGCAGGCCGATCCTCGGCCACACAGCAGAGCATTCAAACAGATGAATTTAGAAAATGCCCTCTAATGAGCGCGAGGCTCGGGCTAGAGCATCAGCTTGACGATGGACTCGTTCGGGTCGCGGGTTTTTCCGGCAGCTTTGAGCTCGGCCAGATAATCGGCCCAGAGTGCGTCATAACGTCGCCCCAGCTCGTAGAGATAGTCCCAAGTGAACAAGCCACTGTCGTGACCGTCGTCGAAGGTCAGTTTCAGTGCGTAGTGACCGGCCGGTTCCAGCTTGCTCAGACCGACGTTGAGCTTGCCGAATTGCAGGATCGGTTTGCCGTGGCCCTGGACCTCGGCGGAGGGAGAATGCACGCGCAGGAATTCGGCGGGCAGGGTGTATTCCTCGCCGGACGCGTAGGTGAGCGTCAGGGTTTTCGAGGCTTTGTGCAGTTTGATGTCGGTGGGGATCATGTGCAGGTATCCGTCTGGTGCGGAACCTTGTGGGAGCGAGCCTGCTCGCGAAAGCGGTGGTTCAGTCAACACAAGGGTTGAATGTACTGCCGTCTTCGCGAGCAGGCTCGCTCCCACAGTTCCATTACATCTGTAAGTATGGCTTACAGGATATAACGGGACAGGTCTTCGTTCTGCGCCAATTCGCCGAGGTGGCTGTTAACGTATTCGGCGTCGATCAGAATCGGCTTCTCATCGTGGGTGCTGGCCAGATCACCGGCGCTGAACGACACCTCTTCGAGCAGACGCTCAAGCAGCGTGTGCAGGCGACGGGCACCGATGTTCTCGGTCTTCTCGTTGACCTGCCAGGCGATCTCCGCCAAGCGCTTGATGCCTTCCGCCTGGAACTGGATGTTCAGGCCTTCGGTTTTCAGCAGCGCGCAATATTGCTCGGTGAGCGACGCGTGCGGTTCGCTGAGGATGCGCTCGAAGTCCGACGGGCTCAGCGCTTTGAGCTCAACGCGGATCGGCAGGCGACCTTGCAACTCAGGCACCAGATCGCTCGGCTTGCTCAGGTGGAACGCACCGGACGCGATGAACAGGATGTGGTCGGTTTTGACCATACCCAGTTTGGTGTTGACGGTGCAGCCTTCGATCAGTGGCAGCAGGTCGCGCTGCACGCCTTCACGGGACACATCGGCGCCGCCGACGTTACCGCGCTTGGCGACTTTGTCGATCTCGTCGATGAATACGATGCCGTGCTGCTCAACCGCTTCCAGCGCCTTGGCTTTCAGCTCTTCTTCGTTGACCAGACGCCCGGCTTCTTCGTCGCGCACCAGCTTCAGGGCTTCTTTGACCTTGAGCTTGCGCGCTTTCTTTTTGCCCTTGCCCATGTTGGCGAACAGCGACTGCAACTGGTTGGTCATCTCTTCCATGCCTGGCGGCGTGGCGATCTCGATGCCGGCCACTTCGGCGACTTCGATCTCGATTTCCTTGTCGTCCAGCTGACCTTCGCGTAGACGCTTGCGGAACAGCTGGCGAGTGTTGGAGTCGCTGCTAGGCGTTTCTTCATTGCTGAAGCCCATGCGGGCCGGCGGCAGCAGTGCGTCGAGGATACGATCCTCGGCGGCGTCTTCGGCGCGGTGGCGTACGCGGGTCATTTCCTGCTCGCGGAGCATCTTGATCGCCGCGTCGGCCAGATCACGGATGATCGATTCGACGTCACGGCCGACGTAGCCTACTTCGGTGAACTTGGTCGCTTCGACCTTGATGAACGGCGCGTTGGCCAGTTTCGCCAGACGACGGGCGATCTCGGTTTTACCGACACCGGTCGGGCCGATCATCAGGATGTTTTTCGGGGTCACTTCAACACGCAGCTCTTCAGGCAGCTGCATGCGGCGCCAGCGGTTGCGCAGGGCAATCGCGACGGCGCGCTTGGCATCGTCCTGGCCGATGATGTGGCGGTTGAGTTCGTGGACGATTTCGCGGGGAGTCATGGACATAGTAGTTGACGGTCCTCAAGCAGAAACAAGCCGTGGCACAGGGCCGCGTCAGGCTTATTCAGCGAGATCCTGCTCCTCAATGGTCTGAGTGTGGTTGGTGAATACACAGATGTCGCCGGCGATGCCGAGGGCGGTTTCGACGATTTCGCGAGCCGACAGGTCGGTCTTTTTCAACAGGGCGCTGGCCGCAGCCTGCGCGTAACCGCCGCCGGAACCCATGGCGATCAGGCCGTCTTCGGGTTCGACCACGTCACCGTTGCCGGTGATGATTAGGGAAGCGTCTTTGTTGGCAACCGCGAGCATCGCTTCGAGGCGGCTCAGGGAGCGGTCGGTGCGCCATTCTTTGGCGAGTTCGACAGCGGCGCGCACCAGGTGGCCCTGATGTTTTTCAAGCTGGCCTTCGAAACGTTCGAAGAGGGTAAAGGCGTCAGCGGTGGCACCGGCAAAACCGGCGATGACCTGACCGTGGTACAGGCGACGGACTTTTTTCGCGTTGCCTTTCATCACGGTATTGCCGAGAGAAACCTGGCCGTCGCCGCCCATGACGACTTTGCCGTGACGGCGGACTGAAACGATGGTGGTCAAGGGAAGAGTCTCCACACAGCGGGGCGAAAGTGCCTTATGCCCATTCATATGGGGGTGCTGGAGAGGATTTCAACTGTAGCGCAGGAGAGGGGACGAGCGGTGTCTTGTATTTGATTGTTCCCACGCTCTGCGTGGAAAAGCAGCCCGGGACGCTTTGCGTCCCTTCACCGCTGGGACGCGGAGCGTCCCTTGAGGCATTCCCACGCAGAGCGTGGGAATGATCGGCCGAGGGTCAGCGGCTCTGGCGTTGTTGTAACAACAGGTTACTGAAGCCGGCGCCGGCCAGTTGTTTCTGTGCGGTGGTCAGCTGTTCACGGTTGCTGAACGGGCCGACCAATACGCGATACCAGGTTTCATCCTTGACGGTGCCGGACTCAACCGCGACCGCCTGACCGAGCAGAATGATCTGCGCGCGGACCTTGTCGGCATCCGTCTCCTTGCGGAATGAACCGGCCTGCAGGAAGAACTTGGTCACCGGCGCGGCTTTGCTCACTGGTGGCGCTGGCGGCGGGGTAATCCCGGCCAGTGCTGCCTGCGCGCGCGCGGTGTCGATCTTCGCCGCTTCCGCTGGGGTCACCGGCGTGGTCGGGATGGCCGGCACTTGTGGCGTCGGCAAAGTCTTCTCCGGCACGGCGTCCGGCGGCACGATCACTTCCGATTCCGGCAGCAGGGTGTAGAAGTCGTACTTCGGCTTCACCGGTTGCGTCGGGCTCGGCGGGGTCTTGTTGGCCTCGGCGATCTTCGACGCTTTCTGCTGTTGCGCCTGTTCGACCTTCTCACGCTTGACTGTGTCGCTGCCCTTGCCCGGCTCCAGCTTCATCAGGAACACGATGAACGCGCCGACCGTGAGGCCGATGGCCATCCACAGCCAGCCCGGAATCGGTTGCTTCGCAGGAGCTTGGTAACGGCTGGCGCCACGCTTGGGTGCAGGTTTTTTCTTGGCAGCCAACTTACATACGCTCCAGAGTTTCCAGACCCAACAGCTCCAGGCCTTGCTTGAGGGTGCGACCGGTCAGCGCGGCCAGGCGCAGACGGCTCTGCATCTGGGCCGGGGTTTCGGCGGCGAGGATCGGGCAGTTCTCGTAGAAGCTGGAGAACAGACCGGCAACGTCGTACAGATAAGTGCAGAGAATGTGCGGCGTGCCTTTGTCGGACACGTTATTCAGCACTTCGCCGAACTGCGCCAGTTTCGCCGCCAGCTCTTGCTCATGTGCGGCTTCCAGCACGATCTGGCCATCGACTTCGCTGAAGTCCTTGCCCAGTTTGCGGAACACACCGGCGACGCGGGTGTAGGCATAGAGCAGATACGGCGCGGTGTTGCCTTCGAAGTTGAGCATCAGGTCGAAGTTGAAGCTGTAGTCGCTGGTGCGGTGCTTCGATAAGTCGGCGTACTTCACCGCGCCGATGCCGACGACTTTGGCGATGTTGCGCAGTTCGTCTTCGGCCAGCTCCGGGTTCTTTTCTTTCACCAGGCTGTAGGCACGTTCCTGCGCTTCGGTCAGCAGGTCGATCAGCTTCACGGTGCCGCCGTCACGGGTCTTGAACGGACGGCCATCGGCGCCATTCATGGTGCCGAAGCCCATGTGTTCCATCTCCATCGGATGGGTGACGAAACCGGCCTTGCGCGCCACGGCGAACACTTGCTGGAAGTGCAGGGCCTGACGCTGGTCGACGAAGTACAGCGCGCGATCGGCTTTCAGCTTGCCGCTGCGGTAGCGCACGGCCGCCAGGTCAGTGGTGGCATAGAGGTAGCCGCCGTCAGCCTTGACGATGATCACTGGCAGCGGGTCGCCGTCGGCGTTCTTGAACTCGTCGAGGAACACGCACTGCGCGCCGTTGCTTTCGACCAGCATGCCAGCGGCTTTCAGGTCGTTGACTACGTTGATCAGGTCATCGTTGTAGGCGCTTTCGCCCATTACGTCAGCCATGGTCAGTTTGACGTTGAGCAGTTCGTAGATCTTCTGGCAGTGCGACAGCGAGATGTCCTTGAACTTGGTCCACAGCGCCAGGCACTCGGCGTCGCCGGCCTGCAGCTTGACCACCAGGCCACGGGCGCGGTCGGCAAATTCTGCGGATTCGTCAAAGCGCTGCTTGGCGGCGCGGTAGAAATTTTCCAGGTCGGACAGCTCGTCGCTGGTGATCGGGTTTTCCTGCAGATAGGCCATCAGCATGCCGAACTGGGTGCCCCAGTCGCCAACGTGGTTCTGACGGATCACTTCATCGCCGAGGAATTCGAGGACGCGGGCCACGCCGTCGCCAATGATGGTCGAGCGCAAGTGGCCGACGTGCATCTCTTTGGCCAGGTTCGGTGCCGACAGGTCGACTACAGTGCGCTGCGCCGGGCCAGCCTTGCGCACGCCAACATGGGCATCAGCCAATGCAGCGTCGAGACGCGAGGCCAGGGCCTGAGTGTTCTGGAAGAAATTGATGAAGCCCGGGCCGGCGATTTCGGCCTTGGTGACGTTCTCGTCAGCCGGCAGTGCGGCGATGATTTTTTCCGCCAGATCCCGCGGTTTCATGCCCGCAGGCTTGGCCAGCATCATGGCGATGTTGCTGGCGAAGTCGCCGTGGGTCTTGTCACGGGCGTTCTCCACCTGAATCGCCGGCGACAGGCCTTCAGGCAACACACCTTCGTTGACGAGTTGGGTGAGGGCTTGTTGGATCAGCTGGCGAATGGTGTCTTTCATGGTCTTCTCTTTCGACCGCAAGCGCGGCGGGCGCATCGATGCGCGGGTGGAAAAACTGGGCATTATCCGTTGCGAAGACGGGCTTGCCAACCTTAGCAGGCAGCTTATGGATATGTGGTGACATTCAGATCAAAAGATCGCAGCCTGCGGCAGCTCCTACACGGGGATACGCATTTTCCTGCAGGAGCTGCCGAAGGCTGCGATCTTTTGATCTTCAATACAAATCGACGGGATCGACATCCAGCGACCAGCGTACCGCGCGCCCGCTCGGCATCTGCTCAAGTACCAGTAGCCAACTGGCCAGCAACCGATGCAACGGTGCCCGCGCTGTCGCCTGCAACAACAACTGCGCGCGATAACGTCCGGCGCGGCGTTCCATCGGTGCCGGCACTGGCCCGAGCAGTTCAATCCCGCTCAGATTCTGTTCGGCCAGCAAGCGCTCGGCTTCGCTGCACGCCTCATCGAGAAAGCCTTCCGCTTGCCCCGGCTTGTGCGCTTCGGCACGCAACAACGCCAGATGCGCAAACGGCGGCAACCCGGCGGCGCGGCGCTCGCTCAAGGCCTGTTCGGCGAAGGCGAAATAGCCCTGTTCGGTAAGTTGCACCAATAGAGGATGGTCGGCGAGGTGAGTCTGGATGATCACCTTGCCCGGCTCTTCCGCTCGCCCGGCACGTCCGGCCACTTGCACGATCAACTGCGCCATGCGCTCGCTGGCGCGGAAGTCGCCGGAGAACAGGCCGCCGTCAGCGTCGAGGATCGAAACCAGCGTCACTCGCGGAAAATGGTGACCCTTGGCCAACATTTGCGTGCCAACCAGAATGCATGGCTGGCCCTTCTGAATCGTCGCGAATAACTGATTCATCGCGTCTTTGCGCGAGGTACTGTCGCGATCGACGCGCAGCACCGGGTAATCGGGGAACAGAATCGCCAGCCGTTCTTCAGCACGTTCAGTGCCCGCGCCGACCGGGCGCAGATCGACCTTGTTGCACTTCGGGCATTGACGCGGCGTGCGCTCGACGTAGCCGCAGTGGTGGCAGCGCAACTCTCCGTATCGCTGGTGCACGGTCATGCGCGCATCGCAGCGCGAGCACTCGGACATCCAGCCGCAATCATGACAAAGCAGCGTCGGGGCAAAGCCGCGGCGGTTGAGGAACACCAGCACCTGTTGCCCATTCGCCAGCGTCTGACCGATGGCCTGCTGCATCGGCCCGGAAATACCGCTGTCGAGTGGACGACTTTTTACATCGAGGCGTAGGAAGCGTGGTTGCTTGGCACCGCCGGCACGTTCATTCAGGCGCAGGAGACCGTAACGTCCGGTGTAGGCGTTGTGCAGGCTTTCCAGTGACGGAGTGGCGGAGCCGAGGACGATCGGGATGTTTTCCTGCCGCGCACGCACCAGCGCCAGATCACGGGCGTGGTAACGCAGGCCTTCCTGCTGTTTATAAGAACCGTCGTGCTCTTCGTCGATGATGATCAGCCCGGGGTTTTTCATCGGCGTGAACAGCGCCGAGCGGGTACCGATAATGATGTCGGCCTCGCCATCGCGCGCTGCGAGCCAGGCATCGAGGCGCTCGCGATCATTGACCGCCGAGTGCAGCAGGGCGATGCGCGCATTGAAGCGCTGCTCGAAGCGCGCCAGGGTCTGCGGGCCGAGGTTGATCTCCGGGATCAGCACCAGCGCCTGTTTGCCGGCTTCGAGGGTTTCGCGGATCAGCTGTAAATAGACTTCGGTCTTGCCGCTGCCGGTAACCCCAGCGAGGAGGAAAGCGTGATAACTGTCGAAACCGGCGCGAATCGCTTCATACGCGGCGCGTTGCTCGGTGTTCAGCGGTAATTCCGGTTGCGCCAGCCAATGCTCATGGCGCGCGCCGGGTGCGTGGCGGCGGATTTCCACTTGCACCAGATTTTTCGCCAGCAGCAGATCAAGGCTGTCCTTGCTCAGCATCAGTTTGCTCAGCAACTGATGGGCGACGCCGTGCGGGTGCTGGGCCAGCGTCGCGAGTGCTTCGCGCTGGCGCGGGGCGCGGGCAATGCGCGGGTCATCAAGGCTGGCGCCGGGTGTGATCGACCAAAAGCGCTCTTGGCGAGCCTCGGCCAGTTCGCCCTGGCGCAGCAGCACTGGCAACGCCCAGCTCAAGGTGTCGCCGAGGCTGTGCTGATAATACTGCGACGTCCACAGGCACAACTTGAACAGCGCCGGTGGCAGCGGCGCTGTGGCATCGAGCAGAGCCAGCGCCGGTTTGAGTTTTTCCACCGGGACTTCGCTGGTGTCGGTGACCTCGACCAGAATCCCGATCATCTCGCGCCGACCGAACGGCACCCGCAGGCGCATGCCCGGCTGCAATTGCTCACGCAGCACACCGGCCGGCGCCCGATAGTCGAACAGGCGGCGCAAGGGTGAAGGCAAGGCGAGGCGCAGAATGGCGTCGGGCACGCGGGGGGATCTCGATCAACAGGCGATTAAAAGGACTGCGTACATAATCTGTGGGGGCAGTGCAATGGGCCGGGAGCCTAGCAGACGGTCGGTCTCGGTGACAGCTTGCGTGTTTGAAAAGGTCTGGTAGAATCCGCGGCCTAATTACGTGCGGTATTCAACAATAGTGTTGGGTGGCGGCACGCTAGCTGAGGAAGACACCATGAAAGCTGATATTCACCCGAATTACCCAGTCATCGCTGTTACCTGCAGCTGTGGCAACAAGTTCGAAACCCGTTCGACTTTCGGCAAAGCTCTGCCAATCGACGTTTGCAACGAATGCCACCCGTTCTACACCGGTAAGCAGAAGACTCTGGACACTGGCGGCCGCGTTCAGCGCTTCGCAGACCGTTTCGGTGCTTTCGGCAAGAAACCTGCTGCTGCAGAGTAAGGTTGAAAGGCCCGGTGGGCTTTTCCTCGTTGCTGAAAAAGGCGTCCCTCGCGGGCGCCTTTTTTGTGTCTGCGATTTGGCTGTCTGGCGCGCAAGCCTTTTGCCCGGCGCCTGCGGGACTGGCCAGCGTCACGGTGCAGCGCGTGGTCGATGGCGATACGCTGCGCTTGAGCGACGGTCGCAGCGTACGCATGATCGGCGTCAACACGCCTGAGCTGGGCAAGCAGGGCCACAGCGATGAACCCTTCGCGGTGGCGGCACGCAAGCGCCTGCAAGCGCTGGTCGATGCCAGCGGCGGACGCGTCGGTTTGCTCCCTGGCAAGCAAGCCAAAGACCATTACGGGCGTACGCTCGCGCATATTTACAGTGCCAGCGGCGCCAATCTCGAAGCGCAAATGCTCGCCGATGGCCTTGGTTTCCAGGTCGCCGTTGCGCCGAATGTCGATCTTGTCGTCTGCCAGCAAGCCGCCGAACGCAGCGCGCGAAACGCCGGGCTGGGCCTCTGGCGGCAATCGCCTGTACTGAAAGCGGAGCAGATCCAGCGCTCGGGTTTCACCGTGATCAGTGGGCGTGTGAGCAAGGTTCAGCGCAATCGCGGCGGAATCTGGATCGAGTTGCAGGGTGCGCTTGTATTGCGCGTTGCACCCAATCTGGTCGGACAATTCGACAATGCCCGTTTGCAGGCGCTCAAAGGCAAGCAGATCGAGGCTCGCGGCTGGATCGTCGATCGTTCGCGGCGCGGTGGGCTTCAATCCGGTCAGTCGCGTTGGTTGCTTCCGCTGACGGATCCTTCAATGTTGCAAACGCCGCGCTGAAGAAAATTGTAGACATTTTTTCCGTCAATTGTGAACAGTCCAGCCCTTGTGCGCCGTGGCTCTTGGCCCAAAGTCGTAGGGCAGGGCGCTTGACAGGGGTGACCGCTCAGTCTTGTGGGGACTTTGCGAGGCGCGTATCCTCGCTGACCAGTCTGTCCAACAGTAAAAAGCGGAATGCCAAAATGTCTGATCTGAAAACTGCCGCTCTCGAATATCATGCCAATCCTCGTCCAGGGAAGCTGAGTGTCGAGCTCACCAAGGCCACTGCTACCGCTCGCGACTTGTCGCTGGCCTACAGCCCCGGCGTAGCTGAACCAGTGCGTGAGATCGCTCGCGATCCTGAACTGGCCTACAAATACACCGGCAAGGGCAACCTGGTTGCAGTCATTTCCGATGGCACCGCGATTCTCGGCCTGGGCAACCTCGGCCCATTGGCTTCCAAGCCAGTGATGGAAGGTAAAGGCGTACTGTTCAAGCGCTTCGCCGGTATCGACGTTTTCGACATCGAAGTCGACTCCGAAAGCCCGCAAGCCTTCATCGACACCGTAAAACGCATCTCCATCACCTTCGGTGGCATCAACCTGGAAGACATCAAGGCGCCAGAGTGCTTTGAGATCGAACGTGCTCTGATCGAGCAGTGCGACATTCCGGTATTCCATGATGACCAGCACGGCACCGCGATCGTGACCGCTGCCGGCATGATCAACGCTCTGGAAATCGCTGGCAAAACCCTGCCGGACGCGAAAATCGTTTGCCTGGGCGCCGGTGCTGCCGCCATCTCCTGCATGAAATTGCTGGTGAGCATGGGCGCACGCATCGAAAACATCTTCATGGTTGACCGTACCGGCGTGATCCACTCCGGCCGTGACGACCTGAACCAATACAAAGCAGTATTCGCTCACGCAACCGACAAGCGCAGCCTGGCTGACGCACTGGCAGGCGCTGACGTGTTCGTCGGTCTGTCCGGCCCGAACCTGCTGAGCGCTGAAGGCCTGCTGTCGATGGCGGCCAACCCGATCGTGTTCGCTTGCTCGAACCCGGATCCGGAAATCTCCCCGGAACTGGCGCACGCTACCCGTAGCGACGTGATCATGGCCACCGGCCGTTCGGACTACCCGAACCAGGTCAACAACGTACTGGGCTTCCCGTTCATCTTCCGTGGTGCTCTGGACGTTCGCGCCAAGCGCATCAACGAAGAAATGAAAGTGGCTGCGGCCAACGCTCTGCGTGAACTGGCCAAGCTGCCTGTTCCACAGGACGTGTGCGATGCCTACGGTGGCGCGCCGCTGGAATTCGGTCGTGAGTACATAATTCCGAAGCCAATGGACAAGCGCCTGATCACCCTGATCTCCGACGCTGTGGCCAAAGCCGCGATCGAGACCGGTGTGGCGACCCTGCCGTATCCGAAGAACTACCCGCTGAAAAGCGTGGATGACGTGTTCAACGGCTAAGCCGTTGTAGTGCTTCAACCGAAAGCCCCGGCTCGTGAGAGTCGGGGCTTTTTATTGCCTGAAGATCAAGAGCCCCTCACCCTAGCCCTCTCCCGGAGGGAGAGGGGACTGACCGTGGAAGATTCGCGAGATACACCGACCTGAAAGTGCGTTAGCGCCTATGGATTCAACACAGCACGTTCAAGTCGGCATCACTCACCAGCATCCCCCAATCAGTCCCCTCTCCCTCCGGGAGAGGGCTAGGGTGAGGGGCTCTTGATCCTCAGGCAATAAAAAGCCCCGCACTTCAACCGAAGGCGGGGCTTTTCATTAGCAGCAGATCAGAACAAGTCGATCGGCGCCTGCTCATCCGCTGGCAGCGGGCTGCCCGGCGCCGTGCCATTGCCCAGCTCATTCACCGACGGCGGCGTGTCCTCGGACTTGAACAGCTCGAAGTACGCGCCCGGCGTGCTCGGCGTCGCCGCGCGACCACTGACCGGGTCCACGCGCAGGCTCAGCAAACCTTCCGGCTCAGGCTGAACATGCGGCGGCTTGTCCTTGAGCGCAGCCGACATGTAGTTCATCCAGATCGGCAACGCCACGGTGCCGCCGAACTCGCGACGACCGAGGCTTTCCGGCTGGTCGAAACCGGTCCAGACCGTGGTCACGTAATCGGCGTTGTAGCCGGAGAACCACGCGTCTTTCGATTCGTTGGTGGTACCGGTCTTGCCGGCGATATCGCTGCGGCCCATGGCCAGCGCGCGACGACCGGTGCCGAGCTTGATCACGTCCTGCAACATGCTGTTGAGGATGTACGTAGTACGACCATCAACAATACGCTCAGCCACTGCCGGCGTTTGTGGCATGGCTGCGTTGCCCGGTACTTCACCCGCAACCGGTGTGGCGTTGACCGTAAACGACTCGCTGTTCGGTGCTGCGATACCGTCCGTCGCCGAACCACCCTGAGGCACGGTCGGCGGGTTGGCGACGAACAGCGTGTCGCCGTTACGGCTTTCGATCTTGTCGATGATGTACGGGGTGATCTTGTAGCCGCCGTTGGCGAACGTACTCCAACCGGTCGCAATCTCCATCGGCGTCAACGTCGCGGTGCCCAGCGCCAGCGACAGGTTTGGCGGCAGATCCTGCTTGTTGAAGCCGAAGCGAGTGATGTAGTCGATGGTCTTGCCCACGCCCATCGCCTGCAGCAGGCGGATCGACACGAGGTTACGCGACTTGTACAGCGCCTCACGCAAGCGGATCGGGCCGAGGAAGGTATTGGTGTCGTTCTTCGGACGCCAGACCTTGTCCAGGTACTCGTCGACAAACACGATCGGCGCGTCGTTGACCAGCGTCGCAGCGGTGTAGCCGCTATCCAGCGCAGCACTGTAGACGAACGGTTTGAAGCTCGAACCCGGCTGACGCTTGGCCTGCATGGCGCGGTTGTAGTTGCTCTGTTCGAAGGCGAAACCGCCGACCAGCGAGCGAATCGCGCCGTTCTGCGGATCCAGCGACACCAGCGCACCTTGTGCCTGCGGAATCTGGCTGAACTTCAGCGAATTGTCTTTCTGGCGCTGCACGCGGACCAGGTCACCGACCTGTGCAACATCCGACGGCTGACGCGGGTTGGCACCCATGCTGTTGGTATTGAGGAACGGCCGCGCCCACTTCATGGTGTCCCAGGCAACGTGCTCTTCACCGGTGCGGGTCAGCACTTGCAGGCCGTTCTTGTCGACCTGGGTGACGATGGCCGGTTCGAGGCTACTGATCGTGCGCTGTTTGGTCAGTTCGCTGGCCCACGCTTCGCGGGTCTTGCCCGGCAGACGCGACTCGGGGCCACGGTAGCCGTGACGCTGGTCGTAGGTCATCAAACCTTCGTGCAGCGCGGTGTTGGCCATTTCCTGCAGGTTGCTCGGCACCGTGGTGGTGACGCGGAAACCTTCGGTGTAGGCATCGCTGCCGTAGCGGCCGACCATTTCGGCGCGGGCCATTTCAGCGATATACGGTGCGTTCACTTCCGGGGTCGGCACGTGATAGCTGGCGTTCAGCGGTTCGTTGATCGCGGCGGTGTAGTCCGCTTCGCTGATCTTGCCGAGCTTGTACATGCGCCCGAGGATCCAGTCGCGGCGTTCTTTACTGCGTGCCGGATTGGCCAATGGGTTGAAGCGCGACGGTGCTTTCGGCAGGCCGGCGATCATCGCCATTTGCGCAAGGCTGACGTCGCGGATCGACTTGCCGTAATACACCTGCGCCGCCGCTTCGATGCCATAGGCGCGGTTGCCCAGATAGATCTTGTTGACGTACAGCTCAAGGATTTCGTCCTTGGTCAGCTGCCGCTCGATCTGCAGGGCCAGAAGAATTTCGGTGGTTTTGCGCGAGAAGCTGCGTTCGCTGGTCAGGAAGAAGTTCTTCGCCACCTGCATGGTGATGGTGCTGCCGCCGGACTGAATGTGTCCGCTTTTGACCAGTTGGGTCGCGGCGCGCATCAGGCTGCTCGGATCGACGCCGTAGTGGTTGGCGAAATTGTCGTCTTCAGCACTTAGTAACGCATTAATGAAATTGGGGGGAATGTCGGCGAAACGGATCGGTGTGCGGCGCATTTCGCCAAATTCTGCGATCAACTTGTTGTCGCTGGAGTAGACCCGCAATGGAATCTGCAACTGAATGCTTCGCAGAGCCTCCACAGACGGCAAACCCGGACTAAGGTAAAGAAACGCGCCGCTGAGACCTAAAAGCAGTCCGCAGAAAACGGCGACGATGGACCAACCGAAAAATTTCAGCAGACGAATCAAGGCGTTTGGACATCCAGGGCAAAGAATGAATTTGGCGACGGGGCTCCGGCTACACACAGAACCATCCGCGCTTGCAGTAAAAAGCAGAAAAAAACGCTGGGCATTATAAGCACTTTTCTGCTGGGGGCGTCATTTGCGCTTCTGTCAAGACGGGGTGAAGGAACGCAATGCGTATTACAGAGTCCGTAACTCACGGAAAGTCATAGGGAATTGGTAGTGCTGGGACTCTTCAATAAAAAGGCCAAAACGTTACTGGGGATCGACATCAGCTCCACGTCAGTGAAGCTGCTGGAACTGAGCCGTCAGGGTGACCGCTACCGGGTCGAGGCGTATGCGGTAGAGCCATTGCCGGTCAACGCCGTGGTCGAAAAGAACATCGCCGAGCTTGAAGGCGTCGGTCAGGCCCTGAGCCGCGTGCTGGTCAAGGCGCGTACCGGGCTCAAGAGCGTGGCGGTGGCAGTGGCCGGTTCCGCCGTGATCACCAAGGTCATCGAAATGGACGCCGGGCTGTCCGACGATGAACTGGAAAACCAGCTCAAGCTCGAGGCCGACCAATACATTCCCTATCCGCTGGACGAAGTTGCCATCGACTTCGAAGTCCAGGGCGTGTCGCCGCGCAACCCCGAGCGGGTCAACGTGTTGCTGGCCGCCTGTCGCAAGGAAAACGTCGAAGTCCGCGAGGCGGCGCTGGCTCTGGCCGGGCTGACCGCGCGGGTGGTTGATGTCGAGGCTTATGCGCTGGAGCGTTCGTTCGGCTTGCTGGCGACGCAACTGGCGGCCTCTCAGGAGCGCCTGACCGTGGCGGTGGTCGACATCGGCGCGACCATGACCACCCTCAGCGTCCTGCACAACGGCAAGATCATCTATACCCGCGAGCAACTGTTCGGGGGGCGGCAATTGACCGAAGAAATCCAGCGGCGTTATGGCCTTACCCTCGAGCAGGCGGGGCTGGCGAAAAAGCAGGGTGGTCTGCCCGATGATTACATCAGTGAGGTCTTGCAGCCGTTCCGTGAGGCGCTGGTGCAGCAGGTCTCACGCTCATTGCAGTTCTTCTTCGCCTCCGGGCAATACAACGCGGTCGATCACATTCTGCTCGCCGGTGGCACGGCGTCAGTGCCCGGGCTGGACCGGCTGATCGAGCAGCGCTTGAACACACCGACGCAAGTGGCCAACCCGTTTTCCAATATGGCCTTGAGCAGCAAGGTCAATGCCGGAGCGCTGGCCAGTGACGCGCCGGCCCTGATGATCGCCTGCGGGCTCGCGCTCAGGAGTTTCGACTGATGGCGCGGATCAACCTTTTACCTTGGCGCGAGGAGCGCCGTGAAGAACGGCGCAAGCGCTTTCTGCTGATGCTGACCGGCGTAGTGGTCGGTTCGGTTGGTGCGGTGTTCATTGCCGATCAGATCATCAGTGCGGCCATTACGCGCCAGGCGGCGCGCAATGATTACATCGGCAAGCAGATTGCGGTGGTAGACGAGCGGATCAAGCAGATCAGCGAACTCAAAGCCCACCGCCAGCAATTGGTCGAGCGCATGCGCATCATCCAGGACCTGCAGGGCAATCGGCAGGTCAGCGGGCGAATCTTCGATCAATTGGCGCGTACGCTGCCGGACGGCGTGTATTTCACCGAAGTGAAAATGACCGGCAAAACCCTGTCGATCAGTGGCGCTGCAGAATCCAATAATCGCGTTTCGGACCTGATGCGCAATCTGGAGGCGTCGGACTGGTTCGATGCGCCGAGTCTCAACGAAGTCAAAGCAACGACCGCCGGCCAAGTGGACCAGGCCAACACGTTTGAACTGACCGTACGGCAGACCCGGCCACAAGTTGTGGAGGACGACCAATGAAGCCGTCCGAATGGCTGGAAAGTCTGCGCGACATCGATTTCAACGACCTCGACACCAGCAACATCGGTTCCTGGCCGGCCGCCGTGAAAGCCATGGCCGGGGCGCTGTTGATGGTGCTGGTGTTGGCGCTTGGCTATAACTTTTTCATCAGTGACATGGAAAATCAGCTCGACCTCAAACGTGAGGAAGAGATCACCCTCAAAGAGCAGTTCGCCAGCAAGGCGCGCCTGTCAGCCAATCTTGAGCTGTACACCCAGCAAATGAAGGAAATGGAAAATACCTTCGGCGTGCTGTTGCGCCAATTGCCCAGTGACACCGAAGTGCCGGGGCTGCTCGAAGACATCACCCGTACCGGTCTGGGCAGTGGTCTGGAGTTCGAAGAGATCAAACTGCTGCCGGAGGTCACCCAGCAGTTCTACATAGAACTGCCGATTCAGATCACCGTCACCGGCGCCTATCACGATCTCGCGACCTTCGTCAGCGGCGTGGCCGGACTGCCGCGCATCGTTACCCTGCATGATTTCGAACTCGCACCGGCCAACCCGGAGGGCGGGCCGAAATTGCGCATGAGCATCCTTGCCAAGACCTACCGCTATAACGACAAGGGGCTGCAGAAATGAGCCCGATTCGTTGTATTGCGTTGTCGATGACGCTGCTCGCGTTGAACGGTTGTGGTGGCAGCGATGACTTCAGTGACCTCGATGCCTATTTGAATGAAGTGCGCCTGCGCCCGGCAGGCAAGATTGAACCAACCCCGACATTTCGGTCTTACCCAACATTCACTTACAGCGCTGCCAACCTGCGCAGTCCGTTCTCGCGCCAGGTACGCGTCGATCTGGCCGGGCAGAGGCATGGCTCGCGCAACGTCAAGCCCGACCCCAACCGGGTCAAGCAATACCTCGAAGGTTTCAACATCGAGCAGTTCGAGATGGTCGGCACGATCTCCAATGTCTCCGGCTCCTTCGCGTTGTTGCGCGGAGCGGGCGGGGTGCATCGGCTGAAAGTCGGCGATTACCTGGGGCGCAATGACGGCCGCATCGTCGCTATCAGCGCCACCCAGGTCGATGTCGTCGAAATCGTCCCCGACGGCGAAGGCGCCTGGCTGGAGCGTCCGCGCACCATTCCTTTGAAAGAGCACTCATAGTGGAAGTCGAACAATGAACAGGATTTTCTCCACCCTCGGTTTTTCGCTATGGATAGCGCTGATGTCGCCGATGGTACTCGCGGCCAATTTGAAGACGCTCGACGTGGCGGCGCTGCCGGGTGACCGCGTCGAGTTGAAGCTGTCGTTCGACGGCCCGCCGCCGCAACCGAAGGGCTACACCACTGAATCACCGGCGCGGATTGCCCTGGATCTGCCCGGTGTCGCCAGTCAGTTGGCGAGCAAGAATCTTGATCTGGGCAGTGGCAATGCGCGTACGGCCACTGTGGTTGAGGCCAAGGACCGCACGCGGCTGATTGTCAGTCTCACGCAACTGGCGCCTTATAACACGCGGGTCGAGGGCAATAATCTGTTCGTGGTGGTGGGGCAGGGTGCGCCAGCGGCTGCGCCGCGACCAGCAGCCGTGGCGCCGCGGCCGGCCACTGCGGCAGCCGCGCCTGCCAAGGCTCCCGTGCCGAAAAGCCGCGCCATTCGCGGCGTGGATTTTCAACGCGGTACAGCCGGCGAAGGCAATGTCGTCATCGATCTGTCCGACCCGACCATCGCCCCGGATATTCAGGAACATGACGGCAAGATCATCCTCAGCTTCGCCCGTACGCAGTTGCCGGAAAAGTTGCGGGTACGCCTCGACGTCAAGGATTTCGCCACCCCGGTGCAGTTCGTCAATGCCGGAGTGACCGCTGATCGCACGGTTATTACGGTCGAGCCCAGCGGCACCTACGAGTACTCGACCTTCCAGACCGACAACAAACTGACCGTCAGCATCCGCCCGATGACCGTCGATGACCTGCAAAAGCGCAACGCCGATCGTCAGGCTTACGTCGGCGAAAAGCTTTCGCTGAATTTCCAGGACATTGATGTGCGCTCGGTGCTGCAACTGATCGCCGACTTCACCAACCTCAACCTTGTCGCCAGCGATACGGTGCAGGGTGGCATCACCTTGCGCCTGCAAAACGTGCCGTGGGATCAGGCGCTGGATCTGGTGCTGAAAACCAAAGGGCTGGATAAGCGCAAGATCGGCAACGTGCTGCTAGTGGCTCCCGCCGATGAAATCGCTGCCCGCGAGCGTCAGGAACTGGAGTCGCAGAAGCAGATCGCCGAACTGGCGCCGTTGCGCCGTGAGCTGTTGCAGGTGAACTACGCCAAAGCCGCGGACATCGCCAAGCTGTTTCAGTCGGTGACCAGTGCTGAGGCGAAAATCGACGAACGCGGTTCGATTACAGTGGATGAGCGGACCAATAACATCATTGCCTATCAGACTCAGGATCGACTCGATGAGCTGCGGCGGATCGTGGCGCAACTGGATATTCCGGTGCGGCAGGTGATGATCGAAGCGCGAATTGTCGAAGCCAACGTCGATTACGACAAAAGCCTCGGCGTGCGCTGGGGCGGCTCGATCCAGAACAAGGGCAACTGGAATACTTCAGGTGTGAGCAACGGCACATCGACCACCATCGGCACGCCGGGCAGCACCAGCACCAACTCGCCGTTCGTCGACATGGGTACCGTGGGCAACACTTCCGGGATCGGTATCGCCTTCATCACCGACAACGTGTTGCTCGATCTTGAGCTGACAGCGATGGAGAAAACCGGCAACGGCGAAATCGTCTCGCAGCCGAAAGTGGTCACCTCCGACAAGGAAACCGCAAAAATCCTCAAAGGCACCGAGATTCCTTATCAGGAAGCCAGCTCCAGCGGTGCCACGTCGGTGTCGTTCAAGGAGGCATCGCTGTCGCTGGAAGTCACGCCGCAGATCACCCCCGACAATCGCATCATCATGGAGGTCAAGGTCACCAAGGACGAACCGGATTACCTGAACAAAGTGCAGGATGTGCCGCCGATCAAGAAAAACGAGGTCAACGCCAAGGTACTGGTCAATGACGGCGAAACCATCGTGATTGGCGGTGTTTTCTCAAATACTCAAAGCAAGGTCGTAGATAAGGTGCCATTTCTTGGCGATGTGCCGTATCTTGGCCGCCTTTTCCGGCGTGATGTGGTTTCGGAGAAAAAATCCGAGCTGCTGGTATTTCTCACACCACGTATCATGAATAACCAGGCGATTGCTGTGAGTCGTTGATTCTGTGCGAAATTTGATTCTTGTAGGACCGATGGGCGCTGGCAAAAGCACCATCGGCCGGTTGCTGGCCAAAGAGCTGCGCCTGCCGTTCAAAGATTCCGACAAGGAAATTGAACTGCGCACGGGCGCCAATATCCCGTGGATCTTCGACAAGGAAGGCGAACCCGGCTTTCGTGACCGTGAGCAGGCGATGATCGCCGAGCTGTGCGCGTTCGATGGCGTGGTGTTGGCGACCGGCGGTGGCGCGGTGATGCGCGACGCCAATCGCAAAGCCCTGCATGAGGGCGGGCGAGTGGTGTATCTACACGCCTCCGTCGAGCAGCAGGTCGGCCGCACGTCGCGCGACCGCAATCGGCCGTTGCTGCGCACCGCCAATCCGGAGAAAACCCTGCGCGACCTGCTGGCGATCCGCGATCCGCTCTATCGGGAAATCGCCGATCTGGTGGTGGAAACCGACGAACGGCCGCCACGCATGGTGGTGCTCGACATTCTCGATCGTCTGGCGCAACTTCCGCCCCGTTAAAGCATCGCTCGAAATGCGCTATCCTCGGCGTCCTGTCACAGCCAGCCGAGGTTGTGGCGGATGGCGTGCGAGCGGCGTCATACCCGCTATAGGCCGCAGATAACCAATAATTCAGGGCAGGACGCCTGCTTCCATCTTCACTGTGGGGACACATGCAGACACTCAAGGTCGATCTAGGCGAGCGCAGCTACCCGATTCATATTGGCGAAGGTTTGTTGGATCAGCCCGAGTTGCTGGCTCCGCACATCCATGGGCGGCAGGTGGCAATCATCTCCAACGAGACCGTCGCGCCGCTCTATCTTGAACGTCTGACCCGTAGCCTGGCGCAGTTCTCGGTGATCTCCGTGGTGCTGCCGGACGGCGAAGCCTTCAAGAACTGGGAAACTCTGCAACTGATCTTCGACGGCCTGCTGACCGCCCGTCATGACCGCCGCACCACCGTGATCGCCCTCGGCGGCGGTGTGATCGGCGACATGGCCGGTTTCGCCGCTGCCTGTTACCAGCGTGGCGTCGACTTCATCCAGATTCCTACGACATTGCTGTCCCAGGTCGATTCGTCGGTGGGCGGCAAGACCGGTATCAACCATCCGCTGGGCAAGAACATGGTCGGCGCGTTCTATCAGCCGAACGTTGTGCTCATCGATACGGCGTCCCTGAAAACCCTGCCAGAGCGCGAGCTGTCCGCCGGTCTGGCCGAAGTCATCAAGTACGGGTTGATCTGCGACGAGCCGTTCCTGACCTGGCTCGAAGACAACGTCGACGCCCTGCGTGCGCTGGACCAGAAAGCCCTGACTTACGCCATCGAGCGCTCTTGCGCAGCCAAGGCTGCGGTGGTCGGCGCCGATGAGAAGGAAACCGGTGTGCGCGCCACGCTCAACCTCGGCCACACCTTCGGCCACGCCATCGAGACCCACATGGGCTATGGTGTCTGGTTGCACGGGGAGGCGGTGGCGGCTGGCACCGTGATGGCGCTGGAGATGTCTGCACGTCTGGGCTGGATCAGCGAGCAGGAGCGTGATCGCGGCATTCGTCTGTTCCAGCGCGCCGGTCTGCCGGTGATTCCGCCGACGGAAATGACCGAAGCCGATTTTCTTCAACACATGGCAATCGACAAAAAAGTGATCGACGGTCGTCTGCGCCTGGTGCTGCTGCGCCGGATGGGCGAAGCGGTAGTGACCGACGATTATCCGAAAGAGGTTCTACAGGCCACGCTGGGAGCGGATTACCGCGCCCTGGCTCAGCTTAAAGGTTAATAAGATTCCGATGACTAGTTTGCATGCCGACGAGGCGTTCCTCGGCCATTTCCAGTTAAGTCACGACCCGTTCGCGCCGCGTGTGCCGGGCTTCAAGTTCTTCCCGGCTCAGCGCAAACCGGTGCTGGGTCAACTGCATCATCTGGCGCGTTACAGCCAGTTGTTGCTGGTGGTCACCGGGCCGCAAGGCAGTGGCAAGACTTTGCTGCGTCAGGCGCTGGTCGCCAGCACCAACAAGCAGTCGGTACAAAGCGTGGTGGTTTCCGCCCGTGGTGCCGGTGATGCCGCTGGCGTGCTGCGCCAGGTGGCGCAGGCACTGAACGTCGCTCAGGCCGAAGTTGGTGCGATCCTGGATCAAGTGGTGCAACTCGCGCTGACCGGCCAGGAAGTCTATCTGTTGGTGGACGACGCTGAGCAACTCGACGAGTCCGCTCTCGAAGCGCTGATGGCGCTGGGTGCCGGCGCACCGGAAGGTCGCCCGCATGTGTTCCTGTTCGGTGAGTCGTCGCTGATCGCTCAGCTCGAGGCTTTGCACCTTGAGGAAGAGCGTTTCCACGTCATTGAATTGCAGCCGTACACCGAAGAAGAAACCCGCGAGTATCTCGACCAACGGCTCGAAGGTGCCGGTCGGGGTGTCGAACTTTTCACCGCGGATCAGATCTCTGATATTCACGAAAGTGCCGAGGGTTGGCCGGGCAACATCAACCAGGTCGCTCGCGATGCTCTGATCGAAGTCATGATTGCCAGCCGCTCTGCGGTCAAGCGTCCAAGTATGGGGTTCAACATGCCGAAGAAACACGTATTGGCGATTTCCGCCGTCGTTGTGGTCGCGGTCGCTGCCGCCTGGCTGATGCCGGGTCGCAACAAGGCGCCGACCACCGGTGCACCGGCCAATGAACAGGCACAGTTGCCATTGGGTCAGGGCGCAGCCAATGGCGGCGCGCCGAACGTCGAGTTCGCCGGTAATACGCAGCCGATGCCGTTGCCGCTGGTCGGCAACTCGCAACCGGTGATGCGCGGCCCGTTGGCCGAAGCGGCCGGTGGCATTACCGAAGGCGACGATGGCGTGCCGCTGGAAGGTTCCAGCGACACCCCACCGACCGTTACCACTTCCGCGCCGCCTGCGGGCGTTCCGGCCGGCCCTGCGCCGACACCGGTTCCGTTGCCAGCGGCCAAGCCGACTCCGGCACCGACGCAAGTGGCTACCGCCAAGCCTGCTCCGGCCGCGCCAGTCGCCAAACCGGCTCCAGCGCCGGCCAAGCCAGTCGCTGCTGCCAAACCGGCCGAGAAGCCGGTCACCGTCGCCAAAGCCGCCGGTGGCAGCTGGTACGCGGGTCAGCCGACCGGCAACTACGTGGTGCAGATCCTCGGCACCAGCTCCGAGGCGACTGCGCAAAACTTCGTCAAAGAGCAGGGCGGCGAGTACCGTTATTTCAAAAAAGTGCTCAACGGCAAGCCTCTCTATGTGATCACCTACGGCAACTTCGCCAATCGTGATGCAGCCGTTTCTGCCATCAAGGCCTTGCCAGCGAAGGTTCAGGCTGGTAAACCTTGGCCTCGCACTGTCGCCAGCGTCCAACAGGAACTGGCAACAACTCGCTGAAGATTCGGCGGCCTTACCCAGGCCGCCTCTCCAAGCACCTCAAAATTTCTACGAGTGCGCGCCGTCTCTACAGACCGCGTGCCTTGTGGTGTCTGCGTTACAGTAGTCTTTGAGTCGTTGCGGTCAAAATTAAAAAAGTTTTGACTAGCACAGCAGATCGCTTTAAACCTTTCACAAATGCGACATGAATTTGCGACATTTCGTCGTCAAATTTGTGAGCCTCTGTGTCGCTGTGTACAATGACCACCCTTTTGCCCCCGCCAAGCCGGCGTACGTTCGGCGCAGGACGCAAGTGGTTGAATTGAAAAGAAATTTGCCTCGAAAAGAGGCAGCCTGGTGAGAAAGTGTCTATGAAAGCAGGTCTGTACCAACCAGATGAATTCAAGGATAACTGCGGTTTCGGCCTGATAGCCCATATGCAGGGCGAACCCAGTCATACCCTTTTGACAACGGCCATCGAGGCCCTGACCTGCATGACCCACCGCGGTGGGATTAATGCCGACGGCAAGACCGGTGACGGTTGCGGTCTGCTGATTCAAAAGCCTGATGCGTTCCTGCGCGCCATTGCCCAGGAAACCTTCAGCGTCGAACTGCCCAAGCAATATGCGGTGGGCATGGTTTTCTTCAACCAGGATCCGGTCAAGGCCGAAGCCGCTCGCGAGAACATGAACCGCGAGATCCTCGCTGAAGGCCTGCAGTTGATCGGCTGGCGCAAAGTGCCCATCGACACCAGCGTCCTCGGCCGCCTGGCCCTTGAGCGCCTGCCACAGATCGAGCAGGTGTACATCGGCGGTGAAGGCCTGAGCGATCAGGACATGGCCGTGAAGCTGTTCAGTGCGCGTCGTCGTTCGTCGGTGGCCAACGCTGTCGACTCCGACCACTACATCTGCAGCTTTTCGCACAAGACCATCATCTATAAAGGTCTGATGATGCCGGCCGATCTGGCTGCGTTCTATCCAGACCTGAGCGACGAGCGCCTGCAAACCGCGATCTGCGTGTTCCACCAGCGCTTCTCGACCAACACCCTGCCGAAATGGCCGCTGGCCCAGCCATTCCGCTTCCTCGCCCACAACGGCGAGATCAACACCATCACCGGTAACCGTAACTGGGCGCAGGCCCGTCGGACCAAGTTCAGCAACGATCTGATGGATCTGGAAGAACTCGGCCCGCTGGTCAACCGTGTTGGCTCCGACTCCTCGAGCATGGACAACATGCTCGAACTGATGGTCACCGGTGGCATCGACCTGTTCCGTGGCGTGCGGATGATCATTCCGCCAGCGTGGCAGAACGTTGAAACCATGGACCCGGATCTGCGTGCGTTCTACGAGTACAACTCGATGCACATGGAACCGTGGGACGGCCCGGCTGGCGTAGTAATGACCGACGGTCGTTACGCGGTGTGCCTGCTCGACCGTAACGGTCTGCGCCCGGCGCGCTGGGTCACCACCACCAACGGTTTCATCACCCTCGCCTCGGAAATCGGCGTGTGGGACTACAAGCCTGAAGACGTAATTGCCAAAGGCCGTGTCGGCCCTGGCCAGATCTTCGCGGTGGACACCGAAACCGGGCAGATCCTCGACACCGATGCGATCGACAACCGTCTGAAATCCCGTCATCCGTACAAGCAATGGCTGCGCAAGAATGCCCTGCGCATTCAGGCGACCATGGAAGACAACGACCACGGTTCGGCGTTCTACGACGTCGATCAGCTCAAGCAATACATGAAGATGTATCAGGTCACGTTCGAAGAGCGCGATCAGGTCCTGCGTCCGCTCGGCGAGCAAGGCTACGAAGCCGTTGGCTCGATGGGTGACGACACGCCGATGGCCGTGCTGTCCCAGCGTGTGCGCACGCCGTACGACTATTTCCGTCAGCAGTTCGCGCAGGTCACCAACCCGCCGATCGACCCGCTGCGTGAAGCGATCGTGATGTCGCTGGAAATCTGCCTCGGTGCCGAGCGCAACATTTTCCAGGAGTCGCCGGAACACGCCTCGCGCGTGATCCTCAGCTCGCCAGTGATCTCGCCGGCCAAGTGGCGCTCGCTGATGAATCTCGACCGCCCGGGTTTCGAACGGCAGATCATCGACCTCAACTACGACGAAAGCGTTGGCCTCGAAGCGGCGATCCGCAATGTTGCCGATCAGGCTGAAGAAGCCGTGCGCGCCGGTCGTACCCAGATCGTTCTGAGCGACCGTCATATCGCCCCGGGCAAGCTGCCGATCCACGCCTCGCTGGCGACCGGTGCGGTGCACCACCGTCTGACCGAAAAAGGCCTGCGTTGCGATTCCAACATCCTTGTTGAAACCGCAACCGCCCGTGACCCGCATCACTTCGCGGTGCTGATCGGTTTCGGCGCCTCGGCGGTCTATCCGTTCCTGGCGTACGAAGTGCTGGGCGACCTGATCCGTACCGGTGAAGTGCTGGGCGACCTCTACGAGGTGTTCAAGAATTACCGCAAAGGCATCACCAAAGGTCTGCTGAAGATTCTGTCGAAGATGGGCATTTCGACCATCGCTTCGTACCGCGGTGCGCAGTTGTTCGAGGCCATCGGCCTGTCCGAAGAAGTCTGCGACCTGAGCTTCCGTGGCGTGCCGAGCCGCATCAAGGGTGCGCGTTTCGTCGACATCGAAGCCGAGCAGAAAGCACTCGCCAGCGAAGCCTGGAGTCCGCGCAAGCCGATCCAGCAGGGCGGTCTGCTGAAGTTCGTCCACGGTGGCGAATATCACGCCTACAACCCGGACGTGGTCAACACTCTGCAAGCCGCCGTGCAGCAGGGCGACTACGCCAAGTTCAAGGAATACACCTCGCTGGTGGACAACCGTCCGGTGTCGATGATCCGCGACCTGTTCAAGGTCAAGACCCTCGACACGCCGCTGGACATCAGTGAAATCGAACCGCTGGAATCGGTGCTCAAGCGCTTCGACTCCGCCGGTATCTCGCTGGGCGCCTTGTCGCCGGAAGCTCACGAAGCCCTGGCCGAAGCCATGAACCGCCTCGGTGCGCGTTCCAACTCCGGCGAAGGTGGTGAAGACCCGGCGCGTTACGGCACCATCAAGAGTTCGAAAATCAAGCAGGTTGCGACTGGCCGTTTCGGGGTAACCCCGGAATACCTGGTCAACGCTGAAGTACTGCAGATCAAGGTCGCGCAAGGTGCCAAGCCGGGCGAGGGCGGGCAACTGCCGGGCGGTAAGGTCAACGGTTTGATCGCCAAACTGCGTTACGCAGTGCCGGGCGTGACGCTGATTTCGCCACCGCCGCACCACGACATCTATTCGATCGAAGACTTGTCGCAGCTGATTTTCGACCTGAAACAAGTCAACCCGAAAGCACTGGTTTCGGTGAAGCTGGTGGCTGAAGCAGGCGTCGGCACCATCGCCGCCGGTGTGGCCAAGGCCTATGCGGACTTGATCACCATCTCCGGCTACGACGGTGGCACCGGTGCTTCGCCGCTGACCTCGATCAAATACGCTGGCGCACCGTGGGAGCTCGGCCTCGCCGAAACCCACCAGACCCTGCGTGGCAACGACCTGCGCGGCAAAGTCCGGGTGCAGACCGACGGTGGCCTGAAAACCGGACTCGACGTGATCAAGGCAGCGATTCTCGGCGCCGAAAGCTTCGGCTTCGGTACTGCGCCGATGATCGCGCTGGGTTGCAAATACCTGCGTATCTGCCACTTGAACAACTGCGCCACCGGCGTTGCGACTCAGAACGAGAAGCTGCGTAAAGACCACTACATCGGTACCGTCGACATGGTGGTGAATTTCTTCACCTACGTCGCCGAAGAAACCCGTGAGTGGCTGGCCAAGCTCGGCGTGCGCTCCCTCGAAGAGCTGATCGGTCGTACCGATCTGCTGGAAATCCTCGAAGGCCAGACCGCCAAGCAAAACCACCTGGACCTGACGCCGCTGTTGGGCAGCGATCACATTCCGGCGGACAAGCCACAGTTCTGTGGCGTTGAGCGCAACCCGCCGTTTGACCAAGGCCTGCTGGCCGAGAAAATGGTCGAGATGGCTTCGTCGGCGATCAACGACATGAGCGGCGCCGAGTTCGATCTGGATATCTGCAACTGCGACCGTTCGATCGGCGCGCGGATCTCCGGCGAAATCGCGCGCAAGCACGGCAACCAAGGGATGGCGAAAGCGCCGATCACCTTCCGCTTCAAGGGTACTGCCGGTCAGAGCTTCGGTGTGTGGAACGCCGGCGGTCTGAACATGTACCTGGAAGGCGACGCCAACGACTACGTCGGCAAAGGCATGACCGGTGGCAAGCTGACCATCGTGCCGCCGAAGGGCAGCGTTTATAAGACTCAGGAAAGCGCCATCATCGGCAACACCTGCCTGTACGGCGCGACTGGCGGCAAGCTGTTCGCCGCTGGCACCGCAGGTGAGCGTTTCGCCGTGCGCAACTCCGGTGCCCACACGGTTGTGGAAGGCACTGGCGATCACTGCTGCGAGTACATGACCGGTGGTTTTGTCTGCGTTCTGGGCAAGACCGGTTACAACTTCGGCTCTGGCATGACCGGTGGTTTCGCCTACGTGCTCGATCAGGACAACACCTTCGTTGACCGGGTCAACCACGAACTGGTGGAAATCCAGCGGATCAGCGGCGAGGCGATGGAGGCCTATCGCAGCCACCTGCAAAACGTGCTGAACGAGTACGTCGCGGAAACCGACAGCGAGTGGGGTCGTGAACTCGCCGAAAACCTCGATGACTACCTGCGCCGTTTCTGGCTGGTCAAGCCTAAGGCTGCCAACCTGAAGTCGTTGCTTTCCAGCACTCGTGCCAACCCGCAGTGATATGCGCCTGAAGAGTTTGATGAGGTTTTAACAATGGCTGAACGTCTGAATAACGACTTCCAGTTCATCGATGTCGGGCGCAAAGATCCGAAGAAGAAACTGTTGCGTCAACGCAAGAAAGAGTTCGTCGAAATCTACGAACCGTTCAAACCCCAGCAGTCGGCCGATCAGGCCCACCGCTGCCTGGGTTGCGGCAACCCGTATTGCGAATGGAAGTGCCCGGTGCACAACTTCATTCCGAACTGGCTGAAGCTGGTGGCCGAAGGCAACATCCTTCAGGCCGCCGAGCTGTCGCACCAGACCAACACCCTGCCGGAAGTCTGCGGCCGGGTGTGCCCGCAGGATCGTCTGTGCGAGGGTGCCTGCACCCTTAACGACGGCTTCGGCGCGGTGACCATCGGTTCGGTCGAGAAGTACATCACCGACACCGCGTTCGCCATGGGCTGGCGCCCGGACATGTCCAAGGTCAAACCGACCGGCAAACGTGTCGCGATCATCGGCGCGGGCCCGGCGGGTCTGGGCTGTGCCGACGTGCTGGTGCGTGGTGGCGTGACCCCGGTAGTGTTCGACAAGAACCCGGAAATCGGTGGTTTGCTGACCTTCGGCATCCCCGAGTTCAAGCTGGAAAAGACCGTGCTGAGCAATCGCCGCGAAGTCTTCACCGGCATGGGCATCGAGTTCCGTCTGAATACCGAAGTCGGCAAAGACGTGACCATGGAACAACTGCTCGCCGAATACGATGCAGTGTTCATGGGCATGGGCACTTACACCTATATGAAGGGCGGCTTTGCCGGTGAAGATCTGCCGGGCGTTTATGACGCGCTGGACTTCCTGATCGCCAACGTCAATCGCAACCTGGGCTTTGAAAAGTCGCCGGAAGATTTCGTCGACATGAAAGGCAAGAAGGTTGTGGTACTCGGCGGCGGCGACACCGCGATGGACTGCAACCGCACGTCGATCCGTCAGGGTGCCAAGTCGGTGACCTGCGCTTATCGTCGTGACGAAGCGAACATGCCCGGCTCGCGCAAAGAGGTGAAGAACGCCAAGGAAGAAGGCGTGAAATTCCTCTATAACCGCCAGCCGATCGCCATCGTCGGCGAAGACAAGGTTGAAGGTGTGAAGGTGGTCGAAACCCGTCTCGGCGAACCGGACGCCCGTGGCCGTCGCAGCCCCGAGCCGATCCCGGGCTCCGAAGAGATCATCCCGGCCGACGCCGTGGTCATCGCTTTCGGCTTCCGCCCGAGCCCGGCGCCGTGGTTCGAACAGTTCGAAATCCAGACCGACAGCCAGGGCCGCGTTGTTGCGCCTGAGCAAGGTCAGTACAAGCACCAGACCAGCAACCCGAAAATCTTCGCCGGTGGCGACATGGTGCGCGGTTCCGACCTGGTGGTGACGGCGATCTTCGAAGGCCGCAATGCCGCCGAAGGGATCCTCGATTACCTGGGCGTCTAAACCCGTCTAGCTGACTGCAATGCAATACCTGTGGGAGCTGGCTTGCCAGCGATAGCATCACCTTGGTTTACCTGACGAACTGAGGTGCCTGCATCGCTGGCAAGCCAGCTCCCACAGTGTTTTGTGGTGTTGCAAAATCTGTATTCCAACGCAATAAATTGACCCGATAGACAAAAGGCTGACCTGCATCCGTGCCTTTTGCGTCGCGCTCTGAGAAAATGCCCGCACTTTTTTTCCGGATGCCGACATGACTGCCCTGAAGAACGACCGTTTCCTCCGCGCCCTGCTCAAGCAACCCGTTGACGTCACCCCGGTGTGGATGATGCGCCAGGCCGGCCGCTATCTGCCGGAATACCGCGCCAGCCGTGCCCACGCCGGTGATTTCATGAGCCTGTGCATGAATCCGGAATTCGCCTGCGAAGTCACGATGCAACCGCTCGACCGCTATCCACAACTGGACGCGGCGATCCTGTTTTCCGACATCCTCACCATTCCCGATGCCATGGGCCAAGGCCTGTACTTCGAGACCGGTGAAGGTCCGCGCTTCAAGAAAGTCGTCAGCACCTTGGCCGATATCGAAGCGTTGCCGATCCCTGATCCGCACAAAGACCTCGGCTATGTGATGGACGCGGTCAGCACCATCCGTCGCGAGCTCAACGGTCGTGTGCCGTTGATCGGTTTCTCTGGCAGCCCGTGGACCCTGGCGACCTACATGGTCGAAGGCGGCTCGTCGAAAGACTTCCGCAAGACCAAAGCGATGCTCTACGACAACCCGCAGGCCATGCACCTGCTGCTGGATAAACTGGCGCAGTCGGTGACCTCGTACCTCAACGGCCAGATCATGGCCGGCGCGCAAGCGGTGCAGATCTTCGATACCTGGGGCGGCAACCTGTCGGCGGCGGCGTATCAGGAGTTCTCGCTGGCCTACATGAAGAAAATCGTCAGCGGCCTGATCCGCGAGCACGACGGTCGCAAAGTGCCGGTGATCCTCTTTACCAAAAACGGCGGCCTGTGGCTGGAAAGCATCGCCGACGCTGGCGCCGACGCCTTGGGTCTGGACTGGACCTGCGATATCGGCAACGCCCGCGCACGCGTTGGCGACAAGGTTGCCCTGCAAGGCAACATGGACCCGACCGTGCTGTACGCCAAACCGGAAGCGATCCGCACTGAAGTCGGACGCATTCTGGCCAGCTACGGCAAGGGCAGCGGTCACGTATTCAACCTTGGCCATGGCATCACGCCCGAGGTTGATCCGGAGCATGCCGGCGCGTTCCTGCGCGCGGTGCATGAACTGTCGGCGCAGTATCACGAGTGATCGCGACACCATAAAAAAACGCCCGGCAAATGCCAGGCGTTTTTGTTTCCAAGATTCAATGTCGGACACAGATCAATTGTAGGAGTGAGC
Source organism: Pseudomonas chlororaphis (assembly GCF_000783395.1). Lineage (GTDB taxonomy): Bacteria > Pseudomonadota > Gammaproteobacteria > Pseudomonadales > Pseudomonadaceae > Aquipseudomonas > Aquipseudomonas chlororaphis_H. The sequence goes on from NZ_JSFK01000003.1 coordinate 262,528, forward strand.
CTGCTCGCGATAGCGGTGAGTCAGTCGACCGATGTGTTGGCTGACACACCGCTATCGCGAGCAGGCTCACTCCTACAGGGTTTTGTCTCAGGCCTTAACACCCTGCAACGGCGGCAACTTCGCCAGTTTCAACGCCACCAACAGCGCGATCAGCAACAACGCTCCGATAAACAAGCCAATCCCGCTCCACCCGCCCAAATGCCAGAACACCCCGCCCGCCGTCCCGGCAATGCTCGACCCGGCGTAATAGCTGAACAGATACAACGACGACGCCTGCCCCTTGGCCTTGGTCGCGCGACGGCCGATCCAGCTACTCGCCACCGAATGCGCGCCAAAGAAGCCAAAGGTGAAAATCAACATGCCGACAATCACCAGCAGCAGCGGCGTAAACATCGTCAGCGCGAGACCGGCAAACATCAACGCAATGGTCGCCCACAACACTTTGCGTCGCCCCAGCTTATCCGCCAGCGAGCCAATCTTCGCCGAGCTGTAGATCCCCGACAGATACACCACCGACAGCAAGCCCACGAACACCTGATCAAGGTTGTACGGTGCCGCCAACAGGCGATAGCCGATGTAGTTGAACAGCGTGACAAACGCGCCCATCAACAGGAACGCTTCAAGAAACAGCAACGGCAGACCGGCATCGCGAAAGTGCATGGTGAAACCGTCGAGCAGGCTGCGCGGGTGCAGTGAGCGTGAGCGGAAGTTGCGCGATTCGGGGAGGATCTTCCAGAACACCGCTGCGGCAATCATCGCCAGACCGCCGATCACCAGCATCGCCGTGTGCCAACTGACAAAGTCGATCAACACGCCGGTGATCAAGCGCCCGCTCATCCCGCCAATCGCGTTGCCGCCGATGTACAAACCCATCGCCAAGCCAATGTGTTGCGGGTGAATTTCTTCACTCAGATAGGTCATCGCCACCGCTGCCAGACCGCTCAACGACAGCCCGATCAGCGCACGCATGATCAGCACGCCTTCCCAGCTCGGCATCATTGCGCTGGCCATGGTGCACAGCGCCGCTGCGAACAGCGCAGTCACCATCACCGGTTTGCGTCCGACCCGATCAGAAATCGGCCCGGTGATCAGCAGGCCGATGGCGAGCATGCCGGTGGCCACCGAGAGGATCAGGCTGCTCTGCGCCGCGTTGATCCCGTACTCGTGGGACAGCAGCGGCATCATCGGCTGCACGCAGTAGAGCAGGGCAAACGTCGCGAAGCCGCCGCTGAACAGCGCCAGCACCGTGCGCATGAACATCGGTGTGCCTTTTTCGATGTAGATCTCTTGCAGCTCGGCGACGACATCGTCCGCCGCAGCAGGCGGGACTTCATGGGCTAGGGGCGCAACAGCAGTTTTCACGTCAGACCTCGGAGGGCACGGCCAGGCAGGCAATGAAAAAATCATATAGCTGGCTAATGTTTCTATCCAATATATTGTTCGACCTGTTTGATAGCTTTAACGACCTAATGGGGTTTTCATGGAATTGCGTCATCTGCGCTACTTCATCGCCGTCGCCGAGGAACTGCACTTCGGCCGCGCGGCACAGGTGCTGGGCATCTCGCAGCCACCGCTGAGCCAACAGATTCAGGCGCTGGAGCAAGAGGTTGGCGCGCGGTTGTTCGAGCGCACCAATCGTCGGGTCGAGCTGAGTGAGGCCGGTCGGCTGTTTCTGGAGGAGGCGCGGCTGGTGCTGGCGCAGGTCGATAAGGCAGCTGACGTTGCCCGACGTGCGCAACTCGGGGAATTGGGGGAATTGAAGATTGGTTTCACCTCGTCGGCGCCGTTTAACTCGACCATTCCCCAGGCGATCTTTTCGTTTCGTCAGCGATTTCCGGCGGTGCACCTTAACCTTCGCGAGATGAGTAGCACGCAAGTCGCCGAGGGCCTGGTGGATGAGTCGATCGAGGTCGGCATCATGCGCCCGTTGGGGTTGCCGGATTCGCTGAGTGTGGTTGAGTTGATGCGCGAACCGCTAGTCGCCGTGCTCGGCTCCAAGCATCCATTGGCGCAGGGCAGTGAAGAAGGGCTGTTCCTCTCGGCGCTGGCACTGGAGCCATTCGTGTTCTTTCCGCGCAGCTACGGCAGCGGGCTGTATGCGCAATTGCTGAGCCTGGCGCGTGATGCTGGGTTTAGCCCGCACTTCGCCCAAGAGGCGGGGGAGGCGATGACCATCATCGGTCTGGTCGCAGCGGGGCTGGGAGTTTCGGTGCTGCCGGCGTCCTATCAGCGGATGCGCATCGACGGCGTTGTCTACCGACCGTTGCTCGATCCGGAAGCGGTGTCTGCGGTGTGGCTGGTGCAGCGCAAAGATCAGAAATCGCCGATGGCCAAGGCGTTTGTCGACCTGCTCACACGCAAGGTCGAGTCCGCTTAAAAGATCGCAGCCTTCGGCAACTCCTACAGGGAAACGCGAATTCCATTGTAGGAGCTGCCGAAGGCTGCGATCTTTTGATCTTGCCGTTAGGGCAACCGCACCAAATCCCCCTTCAACGCCACCCGCGTGACAAATATCCCCGCCCGGCACTCGTAGGTATTCAAATCCTTGCGCACATGCTGGTCGTAGTAACTGACGATATTCACCACTGCATTCGCCCCGACCCGCTTGGCATCGGCCTGCAGCTTGATCAGATTCGACTGCAACACCCACTCGCAGGAGTTGTGGTCACTCTTGTTGAAACCGTTGGTTTTCAGATCACTGACCACCCCACGCCGCAACAACTGCTGCGTGCCCTGCGGCCCATTGCCGAGCAGATAGAACTTCACACTGCCATCCAGCCGCCCGGCGCGAATCGCATCCGACAGCACGGTTTCGAAGGGCATGTACATCAGATTGGTGGCGTGGCTGGCGTTGGGCAGTAGCGTGAAAAACGCAGCGGCGATCAGGGCTTTCACTTGCATGGTCATCTCCTTGACGTAGCGATGAACATTCGCTGATTCAAAGAGTGTAGACACCGTACATCTGCTACAGAGAAAACAGTGTGGAGTATGTGTAGCTCAAAGGCTACACTTCGGCGATGACTGAGATTCTTCGAAGTTCCACATTTTCCAGCTGGCTTTTAAAGTTGGCTGATAGTCGCGCCAGGATGCGTATTCAGGTGCGAATTGATCGTATGGCTGACGGAAATTTTGGCGATGTCAAAGCTATCGGTGAAGGGCTCAGCGAAGTCAGAATTGACTATGGCCCCGGATATCGAGTCTATTTCATGCAACAAGGTCGGCAAGTGGTCATCCTCCTTTGCGGCGGAGACAAGAGCAGCCAACCCCGAGACATCAAGCAAGCCAGGCTCATCGCGGAGTCCTGGCAGGAGCAAAACCCATGACCGAAAAATTCACTCGTTGGGACTCAGCCGAGTACCTCAAGACAGAAGAGGACATGGCTAACTATCTGGACGCCTGCATGGAGGAGGCTGGAGATGACCCGGCTTTTATCGCCAAGGCACTTGGCACCATAGCGAGAGCGCGAGGCATGACTCAGGTCGCACGTGACGCAGGGTTGTCCCGAGAGAGCCTCTACCGCGCACTATCAGGTGAAGGAAACCCCGAGTTCGGAACAATCCTGAAAGTGGTGAAGGCGTTAGGATTGAAGTTACACGCCAGTACTTGATCCGGGCTGAATGACAAAGGGCGCCGAATGGCGCCCTTTGTCGTTTCTACAATCCCATCAATCCACGTGCGCCAGATCCCCGCGCAGCGCCACGCTCGACACCACCAGCCCGGCACGGCACTGGAATTTTTCGGTGTCTTTGTACAGGTCACGCTGGTCGACGCTGGCGATGTTGATCACCGCGTTGGCGTCGGCTTTCTTCGCGGCGTTCTGCAAGGTGGCCAAGGCCGATTGCAGCGCCCAGAAGCAGGCGTCTTCGTCGGACTTGTTCGAGCCGTTGGTCTTGCGGCTGCTGCTCACGGTGTCGAGTTTACGCACCTGTTTTGGCAGCGTTTCGCCGGCCAGGTAGAACTTCACGCTGCCGTCGAGCAGGCCGGCGTCGGTGGCGCGTTTGACGCCTTCACGGAAGCTCAGGTAAGTCGGCTCGTCAGCGCCCTGTTTGATGATGCCGAGGTTGTTGACGGCTTCGATGTCCGGGTTGATCGACAGCTCTTTGAGCACGTTGTCGCGCAGGCGATTGACCCAGCGGTTGTAATTGCCGTGGATCTTGCCGTCCTTGGCGTCGAGGCCGTAGCTGCTGCGGTAGTCGATTTCGAACGAGGTCGGGGTGAACGGAATATCGACTTCGGCGTGATGACGACCGCGTACGGTGATCGCCGCTTTGATCATGCCCGGGCGCACCGATTGCACGACCCACTGGCGATCGTTCAGCGCAGTGACGATGGCGCGGCTCATCTGTTGCTGGGTGAAACCGAGGTTGGGCGAGAACTCTTCCTTGGCGTTGTAAACCGGTTTGCTGGTGCAACCGCCGAGCACAAAAGCGAGTGCCAACAGAGCGGCGATGCGGTGAAACTGAGTCATTCCCTTCACTCCAAAGGTGTTGCGGTCAGTGCCAGCGGCGGAAAATCAACGAGGTGTTGACGCCACCAAAAGCGAAATTGTTGTTCATCACGTAGTCGTGATGCATCTGGCGGAATTCGCCGCGCAGGTAATCGAGTTTGCCGCAGTGCGGATCGACCTCGTCGAGGTTGAATGTGTGCACGTACAGGTCGCGGTTCATCATCTCGATGCTGAACCACGACTCCAGTGCACCGCAGGCGCCGAGGGTATGGCCGAGGAAACTCTTCTGCGAGCTGATCGGCATGCGTTCACCGAACAAACTGCTGGTTGCCAGTGTTTCGGCAATGTCGCCCTGTTCTGTAGCGGTGCCGTGGCCATTTACATAACCGATGGCCTCCGGCGTCAGGCCGGCGTCTTCCAGCGCCAGTTCCATGGCACGGCGCATGGTCACTTGTTCCGGGCGTGTGGTGTGCTGGCCGTCGGCGTTGCTGCCGAAACCGACGATCTCGGCGTGGATGTGCGCACCGCGGGCGAGGGCGTGCTCCAGCTCTTCGAGCACGAGCATGCCGCCACCTTCACCGATCACCAGACCATCGCGGCCCTTGTCATACGGGCGTGGACTGGTCTGCGGCGCATCGTTTTTCAGGCTGGTGGCGTAGAGTGCGTCGAAGACCATGGCTTCGGTCGGGCACAGCTCTTCGGCGCCGCCGGCGAGCATCAACGGCAGGCGGCCGAACTTGATCGCCTCGTAGGCGTAACCGATGCCCTGACTGCCGCTGGTGCAGGCGCTGGACGTCGGGATCAGCCGCCCGGTCAGGCCAAAGAAGATGCTGATGTTGGCGGCGGTGGTGTGCGGCATCATCCGCACATAGGAGTTGGCGTTGAGGCCTTCGGCCACCGAGTTGAGCAGCATGTTGCCGAACGCTTTGATCTCGTCGGTGCTACCGGTGGACGAACCGCAAGCCACGCCCATTCTGCCGTCCTTGATCGATTCGTCACCGAGCAAACCGGCGTCAGCCAGGGCGTTTTCTGCCGCACGAACCGCCAGCCGCGACACCCGCCCCATGCTGCGCAATTGCTTGCGGGTCCAGTGCGCAGGCACTGCAAAATCATCGATCGGCCCGGCCAGGCGCGTATTGAGTTCGCTGAAACGGTCCCACTCGTCCATCCGGCGAATGCCACTGCGGTTGGCCGCGAAATTGCCGGCGATGGTCTCCCAGTCGCTGCCCAGCGAGGTGATGCCGGCCATGCCGGTGACGACGACGCGCTTCATCAGCACAAGCCTCCGTTGACCGCCAGGACCTGGCGGGTGATGTACGAGGCTTCCGCCGACATCAGGAAATTCACCGCACTGGCCACCTCTTCCGGGGTGCCCATGCGTTGCGCGGGGATCATCTTCATCAATTCTTCCACCGGCACGTTTTCGTCGAGCATCGCGGTGTCGATCAGGCCCGGTGCGACGCAGTTAACGGTGATTTTGCGCTTGCCCAGCTCGATCGCCAACGCCTTTGCCGCGCCGATCACGCCAGCCTTGGAGGCGCTGTAGTTGACCTGGCCACGGTTGCCGATCAGCCCCGACACCGAGGTGATGCAGACAATGCGCCCGGCGGCACGGCGGCGGATCATCGGCATCATCACCGGGTGCAGAACGTTGTAGAAACCGTCTAGGTTGGTGCGCAACACCACGTCCCAATCGTCGTCAGTCAGAGCTGGGAACGCGCCGTCGCGGGTCAGCCCGGCGTTCAACACCACGCCGTAATAGGCGCCGTTGGTTTCGACGTCGGCTTCAAGAATGGCTTTGCAGGTTTCGCGGTCGGCGACGTCGAATTGCAGGATGCGCGCCTTGCGCCCCAGTGCTTGGATTTCGGCCTGGACGGCTTTCGCTTCAGTCACGCCGCTGCGGCAATGCAGGACGATGTCATGCCCTGCCTGCGCGAGGCGCAAGGCAATGGCGCGGCCGATACCACGGCTGGAGCCGGTGACCAGTACGGATTCAGTCATCGTTCGACTCCTTTGTCTGTTGCAGATATTGATTGACCTGAGGCGGACGGAACACATTCAGCCGAGCGCTGGCGTGGATGCCATTGCCATTGATATGGCATTCGAACACGCCCATGCCGTTTTCATCTTCCAGCGAGCGCAGACCATGAATGGTCAGTTCGCTGCCGGCGGGAAAGGCTTCGACGTTGCACTCGAACTTGCGTGTGCCGAGCAGAAAGCCCAGCTCCACCGGATTGCCTTTCTGCCGCGCGTGGCAACCGGCAAACGCGGCAACGCTTTGCGCCATCAGCTCAATGCCGACCCAGGCTGGCAGGCTGCCGTCGGGCAGGTTGAACAGGCCATCAGGCTTGACCGTGAGCCGGGTGTAAATCTGTTCATCGTCAAAGCTTGTGATGCTGTCGACCAGAATCATGTCGCCCGCATGGGGCAGCAGTTCGGCGAGCGGCCAATCAGTCATGGGGCGTCTCCGATAATCAGGCTGACGTTGTTGCCGCCGAAGGCAAACGAGTTGCTCATCAGGTAGCGGGGTGCAATGGACGTCAGGCGCTCGTTCGCGGTCACCCACTTCAGTGGTGGCAGCGCGGGATCGGCCTGAGCGTCCCAGACGTGTGGCGGCAAGGCGTGAGCGGGGTTGTCGGCGCTCAGGCTCAACCAGCAGAAAGCCGCTTCCAGCGCCCCGGCCGCGCCGAGGGTGTGGCCGGTCATCGGCTTGGTCGATGAACAAGCCACGCCTGCGGGGAACAGCGTGGCAACCGCGAGGCTTTCCATGGCGTCGTTGTGTTGGGTGGCGGTGCCGTGCAGGTTCAGATAGTTGATCTGCGTCGCTTGCAGGTGCGCGCGACTCAAGGCTTTCTGCATCGCTTGCAGGGCACCGCGCCCGGTCGGCTCAGGGGCGGAAATATGGTGGGCGTCGGAACTGGCGCCGGCGCCGAGCAAGGCAATGGCCGGACCTTCGCCCTGTTGTTTGCTCATCACGAACAGCACCGCCGCTTCGCCGATGTTGATACCGCTGCGGTTGGCCGAGAACGGATTGCAGCGTTCGTCGGACATTGCTTCCAGTGACGAGAAACCGTTGAGGGTCAGTTTGCACAGGCTGTCGACGCCGCCGCACAGCACCGCGTCGCACAGACCCAGATCGAGTAACCGCTGAGCGCTCATCAGTGCCCGGGCGCTGGAGGTGCACGCCGTGGAAATCACATACGCCGGGCCGCTCAGTTGCAGCCAATCGGCGAGGAAATTCGCCGGTGCGCCGAGTTCTTGTTGCCGATAGTCATACTCGGCGGGGAACTGCTGCTCACGAATATAGTGCGCCAGACCCCGGCTGGCCTCGTCGATACCCGAGGTGCTGGTGCCGAGCACCACGCCGATGCGCTCGCGGCCGAAGCGCTGGATCGCTTGATCGATGTCATCGCGAATCTGCAACGCCGCTTCCAGCAGCAACTGATTGTTGCGGCTGCGCTGTTCGGCGAGTTCTGCCGGGATCGGCGCCAGTTCGCCGTGGACGGCGGCCACCGGCAGCTCACGCTCCGGCACCCAACCGGACTCGCGGCGCATGCCCGAGCAGTCGCCGGCGAACAGGTTGCGCGCAACTTCGGACTTGTTGCGACCCAGTGCGCAGATCACGCCGAGGGCATTCAGGTAAGCGGTCATGGCGTCGGTTCACCCAACGGAGAAACGCGGTAGTGCGGGCCTTGAGGCAGGTTCAATTCGAAGCTCAACGGTTGTGAATAGTGGATATCCCAACGCGCCGGCAGAGAACGTTGCTGTCCCTGTTGTTGCGCGGCTGGGTAATTGCGCAGCAGTTCGCCGGACGGGGTCAGGGCGAACAACAGCGCAGCAAACAATTCGCGGGCTTCCGGGTTCGGCGGCAGCAGCCCATCGGCCTGCCAGTGGCCGTCGATCAGTTGCTGACGCGCCAGGGGAATGCCCAGCGGGTCCATCATCGACCAGCGGATGCCCGGGCCTTCGCGCTGGATCACCAGCAGCCAGTCCTGGCGTTGTTCGGCTTGATTGCGTTCGATGTGCAGTTGCAGCGGCAGCGGCAACGTCGGGTTGGCCGCCGGCAACGGCGCCTGGCTGGCGCAGGCACTCAGTAGGACAAATACCACCAACATTAGCCACATCACAAACCTTGTGGGAGCTGGCTTGCCAGCGATAGCGCCGGCACATCGAGCATTTTTGTTGACTGACACACCGCTATCGCTGGCAAGCCAGCTCCCACAGGGTTTCGGGTGTGCAGGTCGATAGCTGTGCATCAGAAAGTACCTTGCAGCGGCTTGCGCGCTACCACGTTGACCAGCGTTTCCTCACGCTGCCCAAACGGTTTCGGTTTGCGTAAGCCAAACCGCTCCAGCAACCCAAAATCCTTCGACCGGCTCCACCACAGATACGGGTACGAGACATTCTTCTCGGCAAATTCGAAACCCTGCCCGCGAATCATCTGCAGATACTGCGCCGCACTCTTCTGCACATGCATCGGATGGCGGAACAGCCAGCGGATCACCCACGTATCAATGTATGCCTCGGTGGACTCGGCGAACAGCAGATAGCCACCCGGTTTCAGCACCCGATAAAACTCGGCCAGGGCTTTTTCCTGTTCGACCAGATGATGGAACGTCTGGTGACAGAACAGCAGATCAACGCTGGCGTCCGGCACCTTGAGCGTCGCGCAGTCGCTGCCGATCAGCTCTACATCGAGGCCCAGGCGCGCCGCTTCTTCAGCGCTCAACTCCAGGCTGTGCGGATCGGCGTCAACACCGATCAAACGCTGTGGCGCGAAGGTCTGGCGCAGATGACCGAACGACTTGCCCTGTCCGCAACCAGCGTCCAGCAACACCGAGTTTGGCGGCAGCGCTTCACTGAACAAGCCGCGCAAATCATTGATCGCCACCCGCAACACATGGTGCTGCCAGGTGTGGCTGCGCAGGAACCAGAAACCGAAGCGGGTCTCCTCGACGTAGCTGTCGCTCAAGTAATTCATGTGGAGTCCTTTGCACAGAGTTCGGAAATCATCTTCAAGCGCCGGCGCGCCTCGCTGACGAACGGGTTGCGTTCGTCCCAGGCGTAACCGGCGAGGATCGAGCAGATCATCCGACGGATTTCCGCCTGACTGTCTTCATAAAAAATCACGTCCTGAAAAGTGCCGGCGTACCAGCCTTCGACGTAGCAGCGGAAGGTGTCGACGCCGCGCTTGAGCGGCTCGGCGAATTCGCTCTGCCAGTCGACGGTTTCGCCCTGCAACTGACGGTGCAAAACCGCTGCCGCCATGCTCGCCGAACGCATGGCGATGGTCACGCCGGAGGAGAACACCGGGTCGAGAAATTCCGCCGCGTTGCCGAGCAGCGCGAAGCCTGGACCATGCAGGGTTTTCACATTGGCCGCGTAGCCGCCGAGCGTGCGCGCCGGGGTGTCCCACACGGCGTTGTTCAGTACGCCGGCAAGGCTCGGGGTTTCGGCGATGAAACCGCGCAGGCAGGCATCCAGATCGCTGTCGCGATTCTTGAAATGTTCTTCAGCGGCGACCACGCCCACCGAACAGCGACCGTTGCTGAACGGGATCGTCCAGAACCAGATATCGCGATGCTCTGGATGGGTGGTGACGAGAATTTTTTCGCGGTCGAACGCCGGGTTGTCGATGTGATCTTCGACGTGGGTGAATACCGCCTGACGCACCGGGAAATTAGACGGTGCTTCCAGGTCCAGCAGACGTGAGAGCACACGACCATAGCCACTGGCATCCAGCACGAAATCGGCTTCGACGCGATAGTCGCTGCCGTCCTCGCGACGCACATTCAACTGCGGTTTCGTCCGCTCGAAATCGACGCTGACGATGGCATCGCCGTAGCGGATTTCCGCGCCTTGCAGCGCCGCTTGATCGGCCAGCAGTTTGTCGAAATCGGCGCGTTGCACCTGAAACGTGGTCGGTTTGCCGCCGGTAAAGGTGTCACCGAAATCGAAGGCGCTGTAACGCTCGCCCCAGGCGAATGCGGCACCGGTCTTGCGCTGGAAGCCGGCGGCATTGACGGCGTCGAGCATGCCGGCCTCTTCGACGAAATCCAGGCAATGGCTGAGCAGGCTTTCACCGATCGAAAAGCGCGGAAAGTGTTGGCGCTCGATCACCAGCACATCGTGGCCCTTGCGCTTGAGCAGCGCCGCTGCGATAGCGCCGGACGGGCCGGCGCCGATGATCACGACCTGACGGGATTCCATTTCAACGATTGGCACGTGAACTCCGGGGCAAAGGATGTTGCAGATTCAATGGCGCGCGATGCAGACCGATCAGGGCCGGTAGCAGCGTCGCGATCAGGCCCATCAGCATCAGCGCGAAGTACAGCGCCGGGGTGATGAGTTGTTGTTGCAAGAGCAGATTGAGAAAGACGATTTCGCTGAGGCCACGAATATTCAGCAGCACGCTTTCGCGCCAGCGGCTGGCGCCTTCGAACGAGGCGCCGGCCCAGCCGAGACCGAGCCAGTTGCCGAGCAGTTTACTGGCAATCGGCAACAGCAGCAGCGCCGCCCATTGCACCGCGCCGAGGCTGGCGAGGGCGCTGTGCACATCGATCTGGACGATGCCGAACGTCAGAATCAGCGGAATCGCCAGCCACGTTTGCAAGCGACTCATCCAGCGCGCCGGCAATGGCAGCACCAGCGGCAGTTTCAGCGCGGCCATGCACAGCAGATAACCGATGCCGAAGATCAGCGCGTTGAGTTTGTAATGCTCGGCCATCACCAGCAACGCGAAAAAACCGAGGCTGTAGGTCAGTGGTCGGCGCACGCCGATGACGCGCAACAACAGCGGCACACAGGCGAGGCCCAGCGGCAACAACAGACTGCTCAGGTGCAGACTGCCTTGGGCGAGCCCGAACAATGTCCAGCAGGTCAGATCAATGAGGATCGCGGTCTGCACCAATCGGCGCGTGGCGGCCGGCGGATATTCGATGTGGCGCAGATACAGGTACAACACCGGGATCGCGGTAATCGCGAACACCAGACCGATGGCTAGCGAGTTGAGCCACGGTTGCGTCGGCAGTAGCCAATACGCAGCGGCAAGACCACAGGCGAACGGCACGAGGAAACTCGGCACGGCGATTTTCACGCTCTGGCGATCGAGTTTCAGATCGATCACATCGCTGAGGATATGCCCGAGCAGCAAAGCAAAGCTCAGGCTGTAGAGGTTTTTCAGCCAGTCCGGCGCGATCAGTTCGGCGCCACTGAGCTGCCAGCCCGGCTCGATCCAGAAGTACATCAGCAGCGGCAAGCCGAAGCTCGCCAGCAACAACTGGCTGACGATCGGGATCAGACCGAAGTGGCGGCCGACGCGGGTGGCCACGGCGAACAACGCCAAGGCCAGCAGCCAGAAACCGACGACCATCATGCCGCTGGCTCCGCGACTGTCGCGGTGTGTTCGTGGCGCCCGGCCCAGGGTGCGAGCATGAAGCTGAAGGCCAGACCGAGGCTCACCGACAGGCCGAAATTGCTCACCGCCGGCGTGCTGGAAACCGCCAGCAAACCAAACGACAACCACGTCGTCACAGCGGCCAGCAAGGTGCCAAGCAGGCTCACCGCCGCACCACCGACTTGTTCACGCATGAGAATCGCGTAGTCGACGCTGATTGCCGTCACCAGCAGCAGGCCGAACAGGCTGAACAGGGTCAACGGCTGACCGAGCCAGCCAAGGCTGGCCAGACTGCACAAAGCGGCGAGCAACGGCAGGGCGACAATGCGCAGCGCGCCGCCGAGACCGAACGGCAACATCAGCACCAGCACGATCAGCGCGCAGGAGGCGAGTTTCAGTTCAGCAGCGCTGATTTGCGTGGCGGCAAAAACTTCATTCAATTCACCGAGACGATCGACCAGCATCACCCCCGGCAAATCCAGCGCCTGCACCCGCAGCAGCGCTGGGTTGTTCAGGCCTTGCAGACTGGTCATTGCCGCTACGCCGTCTTCGGTCGGGCCGAGCCAGAGCGTGCGATATGGTTCGCCGAGCGGACCGGCCAGTGCCGCGTCGATGTCTTCGGCGGGCACGGTCTGCAGCTGTTGCAGTTCGCTTTGCAGGGCGGCGAGCGGTACACCGAGGTCGAGCAGTGGCTGCCAGTATTGCGGCAGTTTGTTCAGCGCCTCGCGCACCTGTTCTTGCTGGTTCGGCGGGCTGACTAATTGATCGAGGGCCAGATAGCCTTGCAGCTTGTCGAGGTTGACCAGTTGCTCCAGACGCTCGCTCAGCGCGGCCTGACGCTCGAGCAATTGCTGCTGATTGTCGGCGCGTACGAGGAAAAACTGGCTGGTGGGCTGATAGCCGGTGATGCGCGCGATGGCCTGCGCTTCGTCGGTCAGATGTTGCGGCGCACCGACCCATTGGCGGATGTCATTCTTGCTTTGCAGCTGCACCAGACCGCCCACGCAGAACGCGATCAGCAGCGCCAACAGCACTGGTGTGCGCACGCGTTCGAGAAGTTTTTCGCGCAGATTGACCATGCGCTCGGCCAGATGCAGCGGCCATTGCGCGGGCCGCAACTCGACATTTTTCAGCAGTGCCGGCAACAGGCACACCGCCGACAGATAAGCACCGAGCAATCCGGCAGCGGAGAACACGGCAATTTGTGTCAGGGCCGGGAACGGCGTCCACGCCAGCGCCAGATAGCCGATGGCGCTGGTGATCAGGCTCAGGGTCAGCCCGGACAAGGTCAGGCGCAAGGCTGGCCAACTGCGCCACGGCTTCAGGCTCCAGCTCTTCGACAGATAATGCAGCGGATAATCCACCGCCACGCCGATCAGGCTGGAACCGAGCACCAGCGTCATCACGTGCATATGGCCGAACAGCGCCACACAGGCCACCGCGCCGAACAGCATGCCGACCAACACCGGCACGAACGCCAGCAACACGCGCCAGCGACGGAAAGCAAGCAACAGCAGCAACAGAATGCCGATCGTGGCACCGCCGCCGACCCAGGTCATTTCGCGAGTGGCTTGCTGCTGACCGTTGGCTGCATACAGCAAGCCGCTGGCGGCTAGCAGTTGCACGTCCGATTTCGCGGCCTGCTCGCGGCTGCTTTGCAGCAGTGCGGCGACTTGCAGCGGCAGGTTCATATCGAAAGCATTGCCGGTGGTGCGTGCGCGCAGCAGTACCCAGCTCTTGCCGTCGGCATCGGCGACTAACGCGCCACTACCGATGTCGAGCTGCACCGCACCGTGCTGCGGCTGGCTGTTCTGGATGCGCCCGGTCAGGCCCAGCCAGTCGTCCTGGCTCGGCACCAGACTGAGACCGCTGAACGGGTCGAACAGGGCCTGCACGCGTTGCTGAATGAATGCGTCGGGGTGTTCGATCAGCAATTGCCGATCATCTGCCGAGAGCATCGCCAATCGACCTTGCAGCAGTTGCGTACGCAGGGCTGGCAGATCCGCTTGCAGGTTCCATTGCACCTTTTCGAACAATCCGCTGGCCTGCCATTGCTCACCCAGCGTCTGTGCCATGGCGACGGCTTGCTGGCGATCGGTGTGGCCGACCAGCACCAGCATTTCTCGGTTGAGCGGCTCCTGCATGCGCTGCTCGGCGCGCTGTTCAAGGGCGTCCGGGTGAGTGCCGGGCACCAGTTCCATCAGGTTCGCCGACAGCGGCGCTCCGTCGCGCCATTGCCAACCGGCCAGCGCGACGACCGCCAGCAGCAGGATCAGAAACAGCCAGGGCAGCCTGCGTTCACTCGGCAAAGTCATGTTGCTCCGCATCGCTCAACGGTTGACTGGCGATGCTGTCCTGCATGCGCAGCACGGTGCTGTCGCCTTGGGTTTCCAGCAGTTCGATGGTTTGCACCAGCGCGCCGCCGTCGATGTTGATCTGGTTGAACACTTGCTTGAGCAGCATCGAACGCGGGGTCAGCGTGAGTTTCCACTGTTGTGCATCGCCGCTCAGCGCCAGTTCGAAGTCACGTTGCAGGCCACTGCTGTCGCCTTGCAGCACGGCGAGAAACAAGCGGTTCTGCTCGGCACCGGCACTCTTGTTCGGCAGCAACTGCCAGCCATTGCCGTCACGCCGGGCGATGCCCTTGGCTGTGATGCGGTAGTCCTGCTGCAGCGGGGTTTTCAGCAGCCAGAGCAGGCCGTGATTTTTCGCCAGGACAAAACTGCCCTTGCTGATCAGCGGCTGGGGCAGGGCGCGCAGGTGTTTTTCCTGAATGAACTGGCCGTGGATCACGTCCGGTTTCGCCAGTTGTTCGCTGAGCTGTTGCAGGTCGAAGGCGTTGGCCAGCGCTGACATTGTCAGCAACACCAATACGCTCAGGCTTTTAACCAAAACATTCATCGCAGCATCCTTTCCACGGCATCGGTGAAGACTTTCGGCGAAGCCAGTTGCATCTCGCGGCTGCTCACTTCGACGGCAACCTGCACCGAGCTGGCGCGAGTCAGGCGCTCACCGCTTTGCAGGTCAGTGATCAGGTAATTGATCTTCAGACGGTTTTCCCACTCGACCAGACTGGCGCGCACATTCAGGCGCTGGCCAAACACCGCGCCGCGCACATAGCGCAGTTGCAGGTCGATGATCGGCCAGGCGTAACCCGACTCGACCATCTGCGTGTAGTTGTGGCCGATCTTGTCGAGCAGCGCGCAACGCGCCACTTCGAGGTATTTGACGTAATGGCCGTGCCAGACCACGTGCATGGTGTCGACGTCAAAAAACGGCACAAGGATTTCGGTGTCGGCGTGAAGCACTCCGGCGCTACGCATGCAGCCTCCAGTGTTGCGCGGCGATGCGTTGCAGGCACAGGCGCAATTCGCCTTCCAGTGCACGGTCTTCGATGACTGGCGGGAAGTCCTTGGCCAGTTCTGCGTGCATTGCCGCCAGTGACGGTGGCAGCGGCCGGGCATCTTCAGCTTGAGCGCGCAGCCACACGCCCTGGTTGGCGGCGAGCAATGTCGCGGCGGCGACCTGTTCGGTCAGCTCCAGCACACGAATTGCATCGCGAGCGGCGATGGTGCCCATGCTCACCTTGTCCTGGTTATGGCATTCGGTGGAGCGCGAGAACACGCTGGCCGGCATGGTGTTTTTCAGCGCTTCGGCGGTCCAGGCGCTGGTGCCGATCTGCACGGCTTTGAAACCATGATTGATCATCGCCCGATCTGCTGGCGCGCCAGACAGGTTGCTCGGCAGACCGTGGTTGTAGCGCTCATCCACCAGCAAGGCGAGCTGCCGGTCGAGCAGGTCAGCAACGTTGGCCACCAGGTTTTTCAGGCTGTCCATGGCGAACGCGATATGCCCGCCGTAGAAGTGCCCGCCGTGCAGCACGCGCTCGGCTTCGGCGTCGATGATCGGGTTGTCGTTGGCGCTGTTCAGTTCGGTTTCGATGAACGAGCGCAGCCAGTTCAGGCTGTCGGCCAATACGCCAAGCACATGCGGGGCGCAACGCAGCGAATAGCGATCCTGCAATCGATGCAGCGGCGCGGTCGGCGCGTCGATCGCCAGATCCTTGCGCAGCCACGCGGCGACCTGCATTTGCCCCGGATGCGGTTTGGCGGCGAACAGGCGCTCGTCGAAGTGCTCCGGATTGCCTTGCAGCGCGACCACATTGAGCGCGGTGATGCGCGTGGCCAGTTGCAGCAGATAGTCGGCGCGGGCGAAGGCGAGGCAGGCGAGGCCGGTCATCACCGCGGTGCCGTTCATCAGCGCCAGCGCTTCTTTCGGGCGCAGCACCAGTGGCGCCCAGCCGAGTTCGCGATGCACATCGGCGGACTGGCGACGTTCACCTCGGAACATCACTTCGCGCTCGCCGGAGAGTGTCGCGGCGACGTATGACAGCGGCGTCAGATCGCCGCTGGCGCCGACCGAACCTTCTTCGGGAATCAGTGGGAGGATGTCGTATTCGAGAAATGCGTGCAGACGCTCCAGCAGTTCCACGCGCACCCCGGAGACGCCGTGGCACAGCGACTGCAACCGCGCCGCGAGCACCGCGCGTGTGGCTTGGGCATCGAGCAGTTTGCCCAGTCCGCAGCCGTGGAAGGTGTAGAGGTGACGCGGCAACGCTTCGACGTGATGCAGCGGCACCGCGACCACGCAGGAGTCGCCGTAACCGGTGGTGACGCCGTAGATCACGCCTTCCTTGTCCAGCAGCGAATCGAGGAACCGCGCACCCTTGGCGATGCGCTCGCGATAGTCGGCGTCGCTCTGCAACTGCACGGGTGCCTGACGGTTGGCCAGGGCCAGCACGTCTTCGATGCGCAAAGGGCGTTCGCCGAAGGTTACCGGCTCATGGGTTGGCGTGGTCATCGGTCTTCCAGAAAGGGTAAAAGTTGAACCATTGTTGCGGCGCTTCGAGGCAATAGTGACTCAGACGCTGCGCATAACGGGTGGCCCACTGATGAATGACCTGCTCGCGCTCGCTGCGCCTCCACACCACGGCGTCGGCGAAGGGCTCGAGGGTCAGGCGATAGTGACCGTCCGGTTGCTTGAGGCACATCAGCAGGTTGACCGGGCATTTCAGCAGACCGGCGAGCAGCCACGGGCCTTGCGGGAATGGCGCCGGGTGGCCGAGGAAGTCCACGGTGACACTGCGCCCGCCGTGCAGCGGCACGCGGTCGCCAGCAATCGCCAGCCACTCGCCGCGCTCCAGGCGTTCGTGCAGTTGCAGCATGATCACCGGGTCGAGTTCGCTGACCTGAATCAGGCGCAGATTGGTCGCTCCGGCTTCACCGAGCAGGCGATTGAATTGCTCGGCATGCTTGGTGTGCACCAGCACGTTCATGGTGACCTTTTCGCCGATCTCCGCCAGTGCGCGACAGACTTCGAGATTGCCCAGGTGCGCGCCGACCAGCAGTTGCCCGCGACTGCCGCGCAACTGGTTGCGCAGCAGCGCCGGGTCGATGATTTCGATTTGTTCGATACGCAGTTTGCCGTTCCACACGTCAAGCTTGTCGAGCATCGAATCGGCGAAGGCCATGAACTGGCCGAACACCCGCCAATGCGTCGGGCGCAAATCGGCGCGCTGACTCCAGTCGGCCAGGCGCTGCTGGTATTGCCAGGCACTGCGCCGTGCGGTGCGGCCGAATAGGAAAAAGTACAGAACGATGCCGTACAGCAATGGACTGAGCAGGCGTCGGCCCAAAACCTTGGCGGCGAACGCGGTGAATTTCATCAGCAGGAAACTGCCGCGCTCTTCACGGTCAGCCCAGTGCTTCTTGTCGGTCTCGCCGGTCATGCGCGCCACCGTCGCCAGAGGATCAGCGGGAAGCGCAGCAACATGCCAAGAAACAGCCGCGTATGCATGCTGGAAATCAGTGCGTTGTCGTGGAACAGACGGAAGTGCGACACGCCGTCCAGCGGGTAATGCACGCTGGTTTGCAGCCAGCGCATCGGCTGATTGCGCCACGACAGACGCACGAGAATGTCCGAGTCGAAATCCATGCGCTTGCCGACTTTTGCCGAGTCGATCACCGCCAGCGTCGGGGCCAGCGGATAGACGCGAAACCCACACATCGAATCGCGGATCTGCAGCGACAGCGTGTTGATCCAGACCATGACGTGGGTCAGGTAGCGCGCGTACAAACGGCCTTTCGGCACACTCTCGTCGAACAGCGGATAACCGCAGATCATTGCCTCGGGATGGGCGCGGGATTCCTCGACGAAACGGGCAACATCGTGCAAGTCGTGCTGACCGTCGGCATCGACCTGCAGCGCATGGCTGAAACCCAACAGCGAGGCTTCGCGCAAACCGGTCATTACCGCGCCACCCTTGCCCTGATTGGCGGTGAGACGGACGAGATGCACGTTGTCGCGCTCGGCCAGTGCGTCGAGCACTCTGGCGCAAGATGTCGTGCTGGCGTCGTCCACCAGAATGCACGGCAGGCCTTGCGCGAGCAGGGCGTCGACCACGGTGCCGATCGCGGTTTCGTGGTTATAAACCGGGATCACTGCGCAAGGGTTATGCATGCGGTTTCTCCACTGGAAGACCGCGATCCCTGTAGGAGGGAGCCTGCTCGCGATTGAGTGCGCAGCACTCACCAAGGTCAATCATGCTCTACACCCAAAAGAATCCGCCCATTGGAACAGGTCGCCGTGTCATTGCGATAAGCGAAATACAATTTGCGGCGTTCAGGATCAAACCGCAGGTGCAACTGGATTTCATCGCCGGGGCGTACCAGTTGCTGGAATTTCAGCACTTCCATACCGGCAAACGGGCCGGTCAGGTTGAGCAATTGGCGACCGAGGTTCAACGCCCATTCCACCTGCACCACGCCGGGCAATACCGGCGCCTTGGGGAAGTGGCCGCTGAAGTAGGCCAGATCCGGTGGCACGCTCAGTTGCAGGCTCCACTCGCCAGCGCTTTCGACTTGCTCCAGCACCTCGGGCGCTTTCGTTCGCGGGGCCATCAGCAGCGCTTCAACGTCGGCCTGCGGCAGTTTGCCTTGGCTGTTCAACGGTAATTGCCGCACCAGCCGCCAACGTCGAGGCAAAGCCAGCGCTTCGCAGTGTTGGCGCAAATGCTGGCGCAGGGTTTCGGTCAGGTTGCGACGGCCGTGTTCCCGCAAGGCAAACAGGCCGGTCTCGCTGAGTACCAGCAGTGCACCGAGGGAGGCGCGGTTTTCCTGCACCACGCCGAGACGTGCTTCGGCGACCCAGTCATGGGTCACCAGCGCTTGTTCGAGCATGGGCAGAGAAATGCGTTTTTCTTCGAGTTTGACGATCCGGTCCAGCCGCCCCAAGAGTTCGAAACGACCATCGGCGGCGATGCGCGCTGCATCAGCGGTGTGCTCGACGTGCCCGGCGGGCAAGTAAGGTGACGCGATCAGCAGGGCGCCTTCGCTGTCCTGGCTCAATTCAACGCCGGCAAACGGTTGCCACAGTTGTTCGCCTTGACGCCAGGCAATTCCGCCGGTTTCCGAGCTGCCGAGGATTTCCGTCGGCCATTGCTGCAAACGTTGTTGCAGACTCTGCGCGGCTTCAAAGGGCAACGCGCCGCCGGAGGAAAACACCCGGCGCACGGCGCTCAGGGCCGGCCAGTCAAGGTTGTCACCCATGCGCTTGAGCAAAGCCGGGCTGGCGATCCAGGCGAAGGCCGGATGTTCGCGGCTGGCACGCTGCAAGTCCTCGGGAAACGCCAGTTGCTTGCGCACGAACGGGCGCCCGGCGCACAGCGGCCACAGCACGCGAAAGAGCAAACCGTAGATATGCTGGGTGGCAACGCTGCCGATGATGCAGGCCTCGCCGAGGTCCGTGCCCCACAACTGCTCCAGGGCTTCGACTTCATTGGCCAGTTGGCGCAGGGTTTTGTCGATGCGCTTGGGCTCGCCGCTGGAGCCGGACGTGCACAGGCTCAGACGGCACTGGTCGAGATCCAGTTCGGCACCGGGCAACGGCGGATATTTAAAGTCGCTCAGTTGCGCGTCATCGGCCTGATCCGTCAGCCACAGGTCGACTTCGCCCGACCAGCGCTGGCGGGTTTGCGCTTGCAGATCCGAAGGCAGCAGAACACTCACGCCTGCACGCCATGCACCCAGCAGAGCGATGGCCAGTTCGGCGGCATCTTCCAGGTGCACAGCCAGACGTTTCACGCCCTGAGCTTGCAGGCCGGCGGCAATGCTCAGCGCCTTTTCGCACAGTTGCGCGTGTTCGAGCGCCGGTGCGTGGCTGATGGCCCGCGCCGGCACAGGCTTGAGCAACAGCTGCTCAAGTTTTATCCAGTTCATGTACGGCCTCTTACCCGTTGTCGTATCAGCCATTCAATGGCAAACATCAGGCCGATCAATCCGTAGGAGACCAGGCCGGTGTACAACATCCACCAATTCAGCGGCGCCCACAGGGTCAGCAGGGCGGCGCACAAACCGTTGCAGAAGAAAAACACGCTCCAGGCCACCGTGACCTTTCGCGTGTAACGAATCGCGATGTCCGGCAGCTCTGGCTCGCGCAAGCGCGCCAAGCGCTCGACCATCGGCGGCCCGTATTTCAGGCTCAAACTGAACAGCACCAGCATGAAGCCGCTGATCAGCACCGGGTACCAGCGCAGCAACAGCGGACTGTCGAACAGTGCAAGCAACAGGCAAAAGGTAATCGCCACACAGGCCATCCACAGACTGCCGGGCTTGCGTTCGCCGGTCAGCGCTCGCGCCAGCCACAGGCTACCCAGCAGCAGACCAAACTGCCACGGGGCGAAGTGCTCCATGCCGAAATACACCGCAAAGGGGTACAGCAGACCGGCCAGCAGCAGGCCGAGGCCGATCAGTCGGCTCATGCGGCCGGTTGAACCAAGCGGTAGACCGCCTCGACCACGTCACCGACGGTACGCACTGATTTGAACTCTTCGGCGGCGATTTTCTTGCCGGTCTGGCGCTTGATGTGATCGATCAGGTCGACCGCATCGATGCTGTCGATTTCCAGATCCTGATACAGATTGGATTCCAGGCTCACACGGGCCGGATCCAGTTCGAACAGCTCGACCAAGGCATCGCGCAGGGTGTTGAAAATATCGTCACGAGTTTGCATGGTCCGGTCTCAAGCTGCCTGTTTTGCCGTGACGAACGCCGCAAGGCTCGCCACGTTGGTGAAATGGTTACGGGTGTCTTTGGCGTCGGCGTCGATCTTGATGCCGTATTTTTTCTGGATCGCCAGACCCAGTTCCAGCGCGTCGACGGAATCCAGACCCAGGCCTTCGCCGAACAGCGTCTGCTCGTCGCCAATGTCGTCGACACTGATGTCCTCGAGGCCGAGGGCGTCGATGATCAGCAGTTTGATGTCACGATTCAGATCGCTCATCTTCGGCGAGCTCCTTAATGAAGTAGGTGTGCAAATAATCGTTGAGCTTGCGCGAAGCTTGCGGGGCTGGCCCGTGCGCGGCGAAAGTCTGTGGGTCTATATCGGCCCCGACGCGAAAACTGAAGTGCACGCGGCGGCTGGGGATCCGATACCAGGGTTCGGCTTTGGTCAGGGTGGTCGGGCTGACCTTGATGACCACCGGCGTGAGGATTTTCGCACCGCGCAGGGCAATTGCCGCGGCGCCCCGATGGAAGGCTGGCGCCTGCCCCGGCTGGGTGCGTGTGCCTTCGGGAAAGATGATCAGGGTCTGGCCGTTTTGCAGGGACTGGGCAGCGGCATCGAGCATGTCCATGCTGCCGTCGTTGCTGATGTATTCAGTGCTGCGCAACGGGCCACGGGTGAAGGGGTTTTCCCACAGGCTTTTCTTCACCACGCAATTGGCCTGCCGCACCAGCCCGATCAGGAACACTACGTCGATCAACGACGGGTGGTTGGCGATGATCATCTGCCCGGGGCGGCCAAGACGTTCGGCTCCTTGAATGTCATACGTCAGCACGCCGGTCCGGGCCATGAAGCGCACGAAAAACCAGAACAGCCGACTGACGGTGTGCCGCGCGCGCTGCCGATGTTTCAGCGCATCACCCGGCAGGCAGCCCAGCAGCGGAAACACCAGCACGCGCAGGCACAGCCCGCCCAGCCCGAACAGGGCGAAACTTGCGGCGGTAGCCAGCAGGCGCCAGTAATAGGCGTCGCGGTTTTTTTCGGTCACGGGTTGCGTTGCCAGGTCCATACACGATTTTTCCAGGCATGTTGGCAAAGGAGTTGCTGGCCAAGCAGGGTTCGCAGCAGAGTGAGCGCGTGGGGCCAGTGCGCTTTTGACCGTGTTTCTGTGGTGCTGTTCAGGGTCAGCCGCCAGTCGGTACCGGGGGTCAGCAAAAGGCCGAGCGCGTAGGGAAACGGCACATCGTCGATCCACGCTGAATACGCTTCGGGTGGTTGTTCTTCGGTAATGATCAGCAGCACCGCCGGAGCGCCTTCATCGAGCAGCGCCGCGGCTTCGAGCATGCCGTGCTCGAGACCGTCGCCGGCAGCGGCGAGGGCGGTCATTTCACTGGTTTCGCCGCGCATGATCGACCACAGGCCGATGATCGCGTTGTGCACCGACAAGCTGAACTGCGTCGGCGACAGGGGCTGTTCGTTGGCCAGATCGGTGAGGATCTCGTAGGTACGCGGGGTTTCGCCGTGACGCGAAACGAACACCAGCGGCAGATTCTCCCGCCCGTCGGCCAGGGGCCAGCCAACGCTGAACGCCATCCGTGCCAGTCGGCTGAGGCGGCGGCGTTGCATGGCCGGCAAAAACGACACATCGGGCGCGGCATCGCTGCTCTGGAGAACGACCGGTTGTCGGCTCCAGGCCTGCCAGGCGTCCACGCTGTCGAGCCCGGGAGCCCACGCGCGCCATTGGGCGATGTTGAAGTTGATCACGGACATTCATCCCGCCCCTGCGGGCATTTGTTGACGCGTTGAGTGGCCAGAGCCGCAGCAGGCTTGACGTGGCGCATGGCGCCGGGTGGCGCGCATTATCCCGGTGCGACGAGTGTGTAGCAAATGCTGGTTACATTTTGCGCAATGAAATGTACCGAGTGGTTCGCAAGAAAACTGTCACTTGGCCATTATCCAGATCGTGAGCGGCTTGTCTGTCGGGAATCTCGGCGATCAATGGCGGCGATTGCCCTATCTGTCCGCGGATATTTGCACCTGACTTTGTAGTCCGTGTCCGTGAAGGTAGCGAAGCGAGGTCGAGCGCATCTACACTCGGTCATTCTTTGATACACGGAGGTTTGGTCATGCGGCGCGTGGTGTTCAATCAGAAAGGTGGCGTAGGCAAGTCGAGCATTGCCTGCAATCTGGCGGCGGTCAGCGCCAGCGAGGGTTATCGCACGCTGTTGGTGGACCTCGATGCCCAGGCCAACTCCACTCAATATCTGACCGGGCTGACCGGCAATGACATCCCGATGGGTATTGCCGACTTCTTCAAGCAGACGCTGTCCTCGGGGCCGTTCTCGAAGAAGAATCAGGCAGATATCTACGAAACCCCGTTCGACAACCTGCACATCATCACCGCGACTGCCGAACTGGCCGACCTGCAGCCCAAGCTTGAAGCCAAACACAAGATCAACAAGCTGCGTAAGTTGCTTGATGAGCTGTCTGAAGATTATGACCGCATCTACCTCGATACGCCGCCAGCGCTGAATTTCTACGCGGTATCTGCGTTGATTGCCGCTGATCGGGTGCTGATTCCCTTCGATTGCGATAGTTTCTCGCGTCAGGCCCTGTACGGGCTGATCGCGGAGATCGAAGAGTTGAAGGACGACCACAATGAAGGCCTGGAAGTCGAAGGCATTGTGGTCAACCAGTTTCAGGCCCGGGCGAGCCTGCCCCAGCAGATCCTTGATGAATTGATTGCCGAAGGTCTGCCGGTGCTGCCGGTGTACCTGACCAGTTCGGTGCGCATGCGCGAATCGCATCAGGCCAGTATGCCGCTGATCCACCTCGATCCCCGGCACAAGCTGACCCAGCAATTCGTCGAGCTGCACAACTTGCTCGAAGATCACTGATCCCTTGAGCTATCCATGAACACCTGTGGGAGCGAGCTGGGGATTGGGGTGTGTCAGATCCCTTGGCTACGCAGCCACGCCATCAACTGCGGCAACGGCAACGCACCACTCTGCCGCGCCACTTCCTTGCCGTTCTTGAACAGAATCAGACTCGGAATCGAACGGATCCCCAACTGCGCCGACAACTGCTGATTGGCCTCGCTATCAAGCTTGGCCAAGCGGCACTTGCCTGCCAACTGCGCCGCCGCCTGCTCGAACACCGGCGCAAACGACTTGCACGGCCCACACCACTCCGCCCAGACATCCACCAGCAACGGCAGATCCCCCTTGATCTGGTTGGCGTAATCGCCTTGCTTGAGTTCGAAGGGTTTGCTCAACAGCACGGCGGATTTGCAGCGGCCGCACTTGGGTTGATCGGCGAGACGCTCGGCTGGAATGCGGTTGACCCCGTTGCAGGAGGGGCAGGGGATGAGGAGTGGGTTGGTCATGAGTAAGGTCCGGTGAAGAGCTGATAACCGTAAGTTGGAGACGTGTGCTCATATTTTCAATGCAGGCTTCAAGGTTGCACCTGGTGGTGGCTACAGGCAGAAAACGCGCTGGCGCAGTGGTCTTCGCGGCGATGAAATCGATATCTCCCGCGATCGGCAAGGTGGGTGAATTGTTGTTTCTGGTATCAGGTCCGCTGGTTGGCAGAGCGCTTGAATGTGCCGGTAGATTTATTTATCTGAAGGGCATGGCAAGACTATGCAACGCCATGACAGTCGCACTCTGCTAGCATATTGCGCGGCTTTTTCAGCCGTAGCTGTCAACTAAAGGGAATTAACTGTCATGAGCCACACCCAAGAGGCCGCTGTGCCTACCGATTCCACGCCTTACAAGGACGCGAGCATGAGTTGCGGGCATTGCAACTACACGCTCAAACCGACGTATCACCAAGCGTTCGAACTGGTTCGGTTGCAACCCATCAACTGTTATCAGTGCAGCTCGGATCTATTGCTTGATGAAGCCGACCGTCAGGTGCTGGACAAAAAACTGCATACGGCCACTCGTATCGGTAAGTTAGCGTTGTTGATACTGGGGCCGTATTTCTTGATCAGCCTGCTCGCGACGCTCTATTTCATGTTCTTTGCCAAACCACCTTTCCCGGGATTCTCGGGCGTATTGTTTGGTGGCGGGCTATTGATCGGGTTCCTCCTCAAGAGCGCCGCAACGGACAACGAAGAGCGCGACTTCGTGCTATTCAAGCAGGGCGAGCGGCCTCCTGCGCAGACGCAAGCTGCATAACTCGACGCTGGTGAGGCTCCGCGAAAGCGATCGAATTCGGGGCCGCACAGACCTGAGCGCTTGCGCTGCCCTCACCATTTAGCAGCGCCGGCGCTCCAATTCACGCTTGGCCAGATTGATGCCATCAAGACGAACAACTGATCTCCAAATGCTTGCCCCACTCCGGCGGCCGCTCGGCATAAGCCTCCATCCCCGGCTGCTCTTCAAACGGTTTGCTCAACACCGTGTGCAGCCGGCGCACCTCTGAGTAATCCCCTTGCTCAGCCGCATCGATAGCTTTTTGCGCCAGGTAATTGCGCAGGATGTACAGCGGATTGACCGCGTGCATGCGGGTGCGGCGCTTTACCTGATCGGCGTCGCCATCGCGGGCGACTCGGGCGACGTAGCGCTCGCCCCAGGCATCGAAGCCTTGGATGTCGACGAAGTCATCACGTAGGCGGGCGACGGCCTGTTCGGCCGATTCTTCACCGAGTCGGCGGAAGAACAGCGTGTAGTCGACGCCGCTGTTCTGCATCAGTTGCAACAGGTCTTCCAGCAGCTTCTGGTCATCGTCTTCGGCCGTGGTGAAACCGAGGCGCCGGCGCATCAGGTCGAGGTAGTGCGCCTGAAACAGCGGCAGATACAAGCCGAGGGTTTCGCGCAGGGCTTCAACACTGATGAACGGCGTCAGTGCCTGCGCCAGTGCACTGAGGTTCCACTGGCCGACCGGCACCTGATTGCTGAACGAGTAGCGGCCCTGATCATCGGAATGGTTGCAGATGAAGTTCGCGTCGAAGTCATCGAGGAAGGCAAACGGGCCGAAGTCGAAGGTGATGCCGAGGATCGACATGTTGTCGGTGTTCATCACGCCGTGACAGAAGCCATAGGCCTGCCACTTGGCGATCAGTTCGGCGTTGCGCTCGACGATCTCGCGGAACATCGCCATATACGGTTCCGGCTGTTCCAGGCACTCAGGGAAATGCATCGCCAGAACGTGTTCGCCGAGCTGCTTCTGCTGCTCGGGGCGCTTGGTGTAGTAGAAATATTCGAAGTGGCCGAAGCGGATGTGGCTTGGCGCCAGACGTAACACCATCGCCGCACGTTCCTGCTTTTCACGCCAGACCGGGGTGTCGGAGCCGATCACACAAGCCGCGCGCGACGAAGGAATGTTCAACGCGTACAACGCTTCGGAAGCAAGGAATTCGCGGATCGACGAACGCAGCACCGCACGGCCATCGCCCATGCGCGAAAACGGCGTCTGCCCGGCGCCCTTGAGGTGCAAGTCCCAATGCTCGCCGGCCGCGTTGTAAACCTCGCCCAACAATAACCCCCGGCCATCGCCGAGTTGCGGCGTGTAACCGCCGAACTGATGCCCGGAGTAGACCATCGCCCGCGGTTCGGCATCGGCCCACAGCTTGTGGCCGCCGAACAGTTCGGCAAATTCCTGAGTCTCGGCTGTAGCCGGATCGAGGTCCAGCAAGGCCAGCGCCCCCGGGCTCGCCACGACCAGACGCGGATTGTCGATCGGCTCGGGCAGCACGTGGGCGGAGAACGCGTCGCCCAGGCGGGCGAAGCGATTGTCGAAGGTCAGTTCGTCGAGGGCTTTCAAGGGCCGGCTCCAGCAGAATGTCCGAGCATTCTGCTGGGATTAGACCGGTTAGTCGAGTTTGGCCGGCGGCGGCTCTTGCAGTGGTTTCTGATCGTCGGCGATCGGCACGATGGTTTTGGTTTCCGGTTCGATCGGCACCATCTTGTATTCCTGACCGTGAAGGTTCTTCAGGTAGACCTCCATCTGGCGGAACGAGATGTTGATGTGCTGCTTCTTGAACTCGCGGTTGATGAAGCGGTTGACCTCATCGAGCACCGGGTTGCGGTCACCGAGGTCGCGCACGTGCATGCGCAACTCGTGGTCGAGGGTGCTTTCGCCGAAGTTGAGGAAGTACACATGCGGCTCTGGCTCCTTGAGCACGCGCGGGTTCTCGCGGGCAGCCTTGAGCAGTAGTTCCTTGACCAGATCGAGATCGGAGCCGTAATCGACGCCGAGTTTCAGCGTGACGCGGGTGATGGTGTCGGTCAGCGACCAGTTGATCAGTTGCCCGGTGATGAACGTCTTGTTCGGGACAATGATGTCCTTGCGGTCGAAGTCGGTGATGGTCGTGGCGCGGATGCGGATCTTGCTCACCGTGCCCGAGAGGTTGCCGATGGTGATGGTGTCACCGATCCGCACCGGGCGTTCGAAGAGGATCATGATGCCGGAGATGAAGTTCGCAAAAATCTCCTGCATGCCGAAACCGAGGCCGACCGACAGCGCCGCCACCAGCCATTGCAACTTGTCCCAGCTGACGCCGAGGGTCGACAGGGTCGAGACGAAACCGACGCCGGCGATCACGTACGACAGCAACGTCGTGGTCGCGTAGGCACTGCCTTGGGCCAGATTGAGCTTGGACAGCACAAACACTTCCAGCAAGCCGGGCAAGTTGCGCGCGAGGGCGAAGGTGATGCCGATGATGATCAGCGCGCCGAGCATGTCGCCGATGCTGATCGGGACCATGCTCATGTTGGCGCCGGTGCCGCTGGTGTATTCGTAAAGGGTGATGTTGTCGAGGTACGAGAACACCGAAATCAGGTCCGACCAGACCCAGTACAGCGCGGCGATGAAACCGCCGAGCAGGGCCAGACGGATCAGGCGCAGGGACTGTTCGTTGACCTTTTCGATGTCCAGGGTCGGCTCTTCGATCACCGCTTCGCCGTCGCCGGCTTCTTTCGCCGCCTGACGTTTGGCCAGGGCGCGCTGGTAAGCCAGACGCCGTGCGGCAACGCTCAGGCCGCGGACGAAGGTGGCTTCGATCACCAGCCAGAACATCAGCAGGTACAGGGTGTTGATCAGGCGGTCGCTGAGTTTCAGCGCGGTGTAGTAGTAGCCGAAGCAAACGGCCACGAACAAGGCGATCGGCAGCAAGGTGAACATCACGCCGACGGCTTTGCGGAACAGCGAGGTGTTCTCGTGGGCCGGGCTGCTGATCAACAGGCGACTGAGCAGCCAGGCCATCAACGCGTAGCAGGTCAGCACCACCGGCATGCCGAGCACGTCGTCGGCCAGTGCGGCCGGTTGCAGTTCGGCGACGGCGACAATGGTCACCAGCGCCATCACCACCAGACCGAGGCGGCGGATCCAGCCCTGGAGGAATTCGACCTGCGGTTTTTCCCAGCGGAAGTGCAGTTCCGCCACGCCACCCGGGGCCAGAATCCGGTAAGCGGTGTAGAACACCAGCCACGCCTGACCCATTTGCAGCAGCGCTGCGCCCATATTGGTGTTCTGCCCGCGAGCGTCGATCTGCAACGCCAGACCGCACAGCGCCAGGCCCAATGCGACCGGCATTGCCAGCAGGATATTGATCAGGATCGCCTGCGGCGTGTGCCACTGGCTGTCACGTTTGAAGTGGCCGATGTCCTGGTGAACCTTGTTTAACCGCGCGTACAGATTTTTGCGCCGCCACAACAAGGCCCCGATCAATAGTGCCAGCGGCAGGAACAGCAGCGGACGCTGGGTCAGGCCGTCGGTCAGTTCGCTCAGACTCGAGGCCCACGGCAGGGTGTCGACCTGGCGTTTCAGGCGCTCCGGCACCGCGCGCATCCATTCCAGATCCAGCGGCTTGTTGCTGGGAATCCAGAACATCTGCTCATCGAGCGTCGCACGCAGACCTTGCGCGGTGCTCAGCAGTTGTTTCTGATTGAGCTGCAGGGTGATCGACTCGTTGAGCATGGCGCTCAGTTCGCGGTTCAACCGTTCCAGCAGGTCGGCGCGGGTGTTTGCCAGCTCCAGCAGGTTTTTGCGCAATTGCGGGGTGACCTGCTCCGGCGGCTGAGTGGCCAGCAGGTTGTCGACATAGGCGGCCGGATTACTCAGCTGCTCACGCTGCTGGCTGACGTCGAATTGCCACAGGCGAATGTCGGCGATCTGATCCGCCAGATCGCGGTCGACCTTGAGCCGCGGCAGGGCTTGTTTCTGCTTATAGAGAATCTTCGACAGCAGCAGGCTGCCCTTGAGCACGCTGATCTGCTCGTCCAGCGCTGAATCGCTTTGGGTCAGACTGTCGAGTTGCTGTTTGGTCTGCAGATTCTGTTGGGTGACTTCGTTGAGGCGGTCAGTACTTTTCAGCAGGTAGTCGGAGAGTTTGAGGTTTGCCGTGCTTTCGATGGCCAGCAGACTGCTGCTCCCGGCCTTCTGCGCTTCGATCGATTGCTGCGTTACTGTTTCCTGCGATTGCGCCAGACGTTTCTGGTTGATCAGGGTTTGCAGTTCCTGGATCTCGCGGTCGAGGCGCTCGGACTTCTCCGAGAGCAAGTCATGCTGGGCGTTGCCCAGATCCTGCAACTGGCTGTTGCCGGCCAGCTCCTGACGACGCAGCGGAATCAGCGCATTCAGCGCCGCCAGTTCGGCGTTCAACTGGTCGCGTTGCTCGGCGGTGACGGTTTTACCCGCGTCCTTGCCGGACTTGAGGATGTTGTTGATCTGCTGAATGCGCGTCTGGCTGGCGGAAATTTCCGCTTGCGCGCGCTCGGGGCGAGTCTGCGCGGTGATGATCAGGCTGTTGGCGTCGGCCAGGGCTTTTTGCAGGTCACTTTGCTGAGTCGAGCGATCGGTGAGGATCTGCTCCAGTTGCTGAATCGACTCTTTGGGAAAACGCTGCGCTACCGGCACCACCGCGTTGGCTTTGAGGCGGGCCAGCTCGCGGGTGTTTTCAATGGTCTGCTTGGGGGCAGTCGCCAATTGCTGTTTGAGATCGATCAGTTTCTGCTCGTAATCACGCTGATTGTTCAACTGATTGAGCGTGTTCTGCAGGACGGTCTGCAGGGTCTTTTTGTCGGCATCCGGCAGTTTGCTGTCGGCCAGTTTGTCGAGACTCGCCTGTACGGCGTCGCTGGACGGTGGTTCGGCGGCGTACAGCGGGCCGACAGTAAGACTCAGGCCCAGCAGGGCCGCGGCGAAAAAGGAGCGCAGGGTAGGCATAGAGACCGGTCAAGCAAGTGATAGTGGACGCAGTTTAGAGGAAGAGTCCGGGGCCCGGGCGACTTCCTTCGGGGAATCTGACGCCCACTTTGCCGATCTTGTTCCCGTCCATGACTGCAACCGTCCAGTGGGTGTTGTTCCATTCCACCTGGTCACCGACGATGGGCGCACCACCGACTTTCTGCGCGATGAAGGCGCCCAGGGTCATGTCCGGATCAATACCCTCGGCCGGCAGGCCATAGAGTGCGGCAACCGCTTTAAGCTGGGCGTCTCCTTCAAGCACGAAATCGCCGAAGAAGCGCAGATCGAGGCCGCGTTGCGGCGCTTGGCTGAAGAGTTTTCCGAGCGCGCCAAGGTTGTGTTCATGGCCGATAACACACAGTAAATCATCGACTTCCAGCACCGTACTACCCGACGGATGGAGCAGTTGCTGGCCACGAAACAATGCCGCGATACGCGTACCTTCGGGCATTTTCAGCTCTCGCAGGGGCGAACCGATGCACCATTTCTCCGCGCCAAGCTTGTAAACGAATAGCTCCCACTCGCTGGTGACGTGGACTTCCAGCGCCGCCCGGGAAATCGGCGCAGGCTCCGGCGGTACCGTCACTTTCAGCAGCTTGGCGACCCACGGCAGGCTCGTGCCCTGCACCAGTAGCGACACCAGCACGATAAAGAACGCGAGGTTGAAGTACAGCTGCGCATTCGGCAGCCCGGCCATCAGCGGGAACACCGCGAGAATGATCGGTACCGCACCGCGCAGGCCAACCCAGGAAATAAAGGCTTTTTCGCGACCGTGGAAGGCCTTGAACGGCAGCAGGCCGACCATTACCGACAGCGGCCGCGCAAACAGAATCATCCACAGCGCCAGACCGAGAGCGGGCAGGGCGATCGGCAGCAAATCGTGCGGAGTCACCAGCAGGCCGAGCACGAGGAACATGCCGATCTGCGCCAGCCACGCCATGCCGTCGAGCATATGCAGAATGCCGTGGCGGCTGCGCACCGGACGGTTGCCAATGACCAGACCGCACAGGTAAACGGCGAGGAAGCCGCTGCCGTGCAGGGCGTTGGTCAGGGCGAATACCACCAGACCGCCGGCAATCACCAGAATCGGATACAGGCCGGCGGCCAGATTGATCCGGTTGACCAGTTGCAACATCAGCCAGCCGCCACCGAGACCGATCACGCCGCCGATGCCGAACTCGCGGATCAGATGGGTCAACAGGCTCCAGTGCAGGCCGGTCTGGCCGCTGGCGAGCATGTCGATCAGGGTCACGGTGAGAAACACCGCCATCGGGTCGTTGCTGCCGGATTCGATCTCCAGGCTGGCGGTGACCCGTTCGTTCAGGCCCTTGCCGCCGAGCAGCGAGAACACTGCCGCAGCGTCGGTTGAGCCGACGATAGCGCCGATCAGCAGGCCTTGAATCAGGTTCAAGTCGAACAACCAAGCCGCGGCCATGCCGGTCAGCCCGGTGGTGATCAACACACCAACCGTGGCCAGCGATAGCGCTGGCCATAGCGCCACGCGGAAACTTGACACCCGCGTACGCAAGCCGCCGTCGAGGAGGATCACCGCCAGTGCGAGGTTGCCGACCAGATAGGCTGTCGGGTAGTTATCGAAAATGATCCCGCCGCCATCGACCCCGGCAGCCATGCCGACCGCAAGAATAATGACCAGAATCGGGATGCCGAGACGGGAGGAGAGGGAGCTGACGAGAATGCTTGCGCCTACCAGCAACGCGCCGATCAAGAACAGGCTGTTGATGGTCGTCGCATTCAAAGGCAGTACTCCAGAAGCGTAAAGACGGGCACAAACTGACCATGCAGTCTGCGTGCCAGCGATTCTAACCTGTTGAAATGTGATGCTGTCAAAAAGGTTTTTACGCTGGCGCGTTCGGGATTTTGGTTCGGCTGAAGATTGCTGCCCTCACCCTAGCCCTCTCCCGGAGGGAGAGGGAACTGATCGAGGTGTTTGTGCGAGGTACATCGACCTGAAAATTCTGAGTCGAACTCAGGTTCGAAAAGCACGAAGATCTGCTCCCTTTCCCCCTCTCCCTCTGGGAGAGGGCTGGGGTGAGGGGCTTTTGACCTTAATCTCAAAATTTACAGGCTGAACCGCCCAACCATGTTGTTCAGGTCCAGCGCCAGACGCGACAGTTCATTACTCGCCGCACTGGTCTGATTCGCGCCAGTCGCCGATTGCACCGACAAATCACGAATATTCACCAGATTACGATCCACTTCCCGCGCTACTTGCGCCTGCTCTTCGGCGGCGCTGGCGATCACCAGGTTGCGCTCGTTGATCTCGACGATGGCGGTGTTGATGGTGTCCAGCGACATGCCGGCACCACGGGCGATGTTCAGGGTCGACTCGGCGCGTTCGGTGCTGTTGCGCATCGAATCCACGGCGTGTTCGGTGCCGCTCTGAATGCTGCCGATCATCCGCTCGATTTCGCTGGTCGACTGCTGCGTGCGATGTGCCAAGGCACGGACTTCATCCGCCACCACGGCAAAACCACGACCCGCTTCACCGGCACGTGCCGCTTCAATCGCTGCGTTCAGTGCCAGCAGGTTGGTCTGATCGGCCAGGCCACGAATCACGTCGAGCACCTTGCCGATGTCACGGGACTCATTGGCCAGATCGCCGATCAGGCTGGCCGTGCTCTGCACATCGGCGCTCATGCGTTCGATCGCGCTGACGGTTTCCTGGACCAGATCCCGACCGTCGCCGGCGGAAGTGGTGGCATTTTTCGACGCTTCCGAAGTGCTCACGGCGTTGCGTGCGACTTCTTCCACGGCGCTGGTCATCTCGTTGACCGCCGTGGCCGCCTGTTCGATTTCATTGTTCTGCTGAGTCAGTCCACGCGCGCTTTCGTCGGTGACGCTGTTCAGTTCTTCAGCCGCCGAGGCCAGTTGAGTGGCCGAGCCGGAAATGCGCTGCAGGGTGTCACGCAGTTTCGATTGCATCTTGGCCATGGCTGCGAGCAGGCGACCGGCCTCGTCTTCACCGTCAACGTGGATCGGCTGGGTCAGGTTGCCTTCGGCGATGGTTTCCGCAGCTTCCAATGCTTTGGAGATCGGCTTGGTGATGCTTACGGTCAGCAGCCAGGCGAAGAGAAACGTCAGGCCAGTGGCGATCACCAACAGCGTGACCACCAAGTTGAAAGACAGCGAAAACTGATCGCTCGCGCCTTTATCCGTCTCGGCGATTTGCTGAGTGTTGATCTCCAGCAAGCGCGCCAGTGCGGTGTTAACCGCTTCCGAGTTGCTCAGCAAGTCCGAGTTGAGCATCTGCCGCAGTTCATCAATCTGATTGTTGCGCGACAGGGTTTTCATCCGGTCTTCAAGCTGGCGGTACTGCGCGAGCAACTGTACGTATTGATCATAAGCCGCACGCTCTTGCGGGCCGTCGATCAACGGTTCGTAGGCGCGCTGGGCGTCGGCGATCTGCTTGTTGCGCAGCTCGAACAGTTCGACCGTCTTTTGTTGAACGTCCGGTTCACGGTTGATCAGCAACCGATACGACAAAACGCGCAAACGCAGGGTCAGTTGGGTGAATTCGTCGAGGGCCTTGATCGAAGGCACGCTGGCGGTGGCGATGTCTTCGCCTGCTGCGCGGATTTTGCTCATCTGGTTCAGGGCGAACACGCCGAGAATCAGCATCAGCCCGCCGATCAGGGCGAAGCCGGTAAACGCCCGTGGGGCGATATTCATATTGCGAAGGGACATGGGCGGATACCAAGAGAGGGCCGCATCCATGCGGGCAGAGACTGCTGTATGGATGACTTATCGGTCATACGACTTAAGTCTTGAGGCAGTGTGCGTATTTGTCGCAGAAGGGCCTGGGCGACGAAGTGCAGGAACCAGATCGGCAGATCACAGTCTTTAAAACTCGCGAGAACGGTCGGCCACCAGGAAAATCAAGGCTTTGCGCCGGTTTAACCCTGGCATCCGTGATGACTTTTCTTTATCGTACGCGCCCTTTGAAAAACGCTTGGAAGATCAAAATGTTGGAAGCATCCCTCAGCCAATTGGAACAGCTCGTCAGCGACCTGGTGCAACAGAACCAGACCCTCGCGCAAACCAACCAGACCCTGTCCACGGAACTGGCCCAGGCCAAGGATGAAAACGAAAGCCTGCAACTGAACCTGATGGAGCAGGAAGAAAAGCACGGCGCCACCGCAGCCCGCATTCAAGCCTTGGTTGATCGCGTCAACGCAGGTCCGGTCAGCGCATGAACCACCACACAGCAGGGGTAAAAGTCGTCTCTATTCTCGGGGAGGACTATTCGATCAAGGCACCGGCCGGGGAAGAACAGACCCTGCTGGACGCGGCCATGATGCTCAAGGCAGCGCTGGACGACACCAAGCGCAAATACCCGACACTGATCGGTGACCGCTTGCTGGTGCTGGCGGCGATGAATCTGTGCTCGCAGCAGATTGAAATGAAGAAGCAGCACAAAGAAGAACTCGACCGTTACCAAGAGCAAGTCAGCGCCACGGTCGACGTCATTTCCAAAACCATTGGACAGCAAGGCTGAGTATTAGAAGCGACGCCTCTAAGGCAGGAGGCGTCCCTGTTGCAGATGTATACGAATGTTCACGCGGGGTCCCAACTGACATATTTGACCCATTGATCTCCTGCTTGCTGAAACCAAAGAGAGCGTACAACGCTGATGTTCTGACCGTTGACCACGTGATCCCCCTTCCTCAAGTAATCACCGCGCTGTTCTATCGATATCGGTTGAGTTGTCGTATAAATCTCGCCGGAGCTCAGGGTAATGAGGGCGTGATACTGACCCTTATCATCCGCGCGGAAGACTTTTTTCACGACAGTATCGCGTTTCTCATCGACCCATACGCCATCATTCAGGTGCGCGTTCAAAATGAAGGCGTCTTGTTGCATTGATCGCGCGGCCTCGTTTTGGTTTTTCATGAAACTCTCCTTGCTGAACAGTAAAGAATCTTGATTCTTGCTCGCGACGGAATCGGCGCGTCTTAACCATAACTACGTGTGCAACTGATGTAACCTGTCATATCTGACAGGTAAAGCATGTTTTTTTGGTGCGATACGCTTTGGAAATTGAGCAAATAAACTCTAAAATTTGTATACAATCGGCACGACAGTTGCAGTGGTTCCCTCTCTTATTCCGTGGGGGTGCTCCATGCAGTTGTGGCGACGCAGTATTCAATGGCAGCTGATTCTCAGCATGGGCACTGCCCTGCTGGTCAGTATCCTGATCGTGGTTGGCATTTATACCCTGGTGGTCAACCGCCTCGCCCAGAGCTATCTGGTCGAACAAGCACTGCCGTCGAGCATCGAAGCGACGCGCAACGATATCGAACGGATCCTTGTGCAACCGCTGACAGCGGCCAAGGATATTGCCAGTAATACGATGGTCCGTGACTGGCTCGCCTCAGGCGAAGACAGCAGCAAAACCGCTGGCTTCGCGCAGTATCTGGAAGGCATCCGCGCCGAACATAAAGCTTTCACCGCTTTGATCATCGGCACCGAATCCAATCATTACATCACCGAAAAAGGCCTGGATCGCACCCTCAGCCGTTCAAAACCGGCTGACGCGTGGTTCTATTCCTTCCTCGACAGCAATCAGCCGCGCACCCTCAATATCGACAACGACGGCGCCACCGGAGAACTGGCGCTGTTCATCGATTTGAAGGTCGAGCAGGCCGGTAAAGTGGTCGGTGTGGCTGGGCTCGGTTTGAGCATGAAAGAGTTATCGGAGCTGATTCACAACTTCAGCTTTGGTGAGCGCGGCAAGGTCTATCTCGTGCGTTCCGACGGTTTGATTCAGGTACATCCCGAAGCGCAGTTCAGCGGCAAACGCACCTTGAGCGAGCAGATTGGCGCCAATGCGGCGCAGTCCGTCATGGGCCAGAAAACAGCGATCAGCAGCAGCTTCCAGAGGGATGGCGAAGACTTCCTCGCCTTCAGCCTGCCTTTGCGTGATTTAGGTTGGACCTTGGTGGCCGAAGTGCCGCAGTCGCAGATCTACGCCGAAGCCCGAAAAGCGATGTGGATGAGTGGCGGCATTGGTCTGGCGGTGGCATTGGTGTGCCTCGCTCTGGTGGTGTGGCTGGCGCAAGGTTTGGTGCGGCCGATTCGCCAAGTAACAGCCGCGCTGGTAGCAATCGGTAGCGGTGGTGGAGATTTGACCCATCGGTTAGATTCCAGCCGCGCTGATGAGCTGGGTGACCTCGCTCGCGGCTTTAACCGTTTCCTCGATAGCCAGCGCGGGATGATCGGTGAAGTGCTGACCACCAGCGAGCGCCTGCGCACCGCTGTAGGGCAAGTGGCGAAGGTGGTGGAAAACACTGCCGAGCGTTCCGGCCGTCAGCAGGAAATGACCGACATGGTCGCCACGGCTGTTCATGAAATGGGCCTGACCGTGCAGGAGATTGCGCAGAACGCCGGTAACGCGGCACTCGCTTCGCAAACCGCGCGCGATGAGGCGATGCAGGCGCGGGAAGTGGTCGGTGGCTCGATCCGGCATATTGAAAGCATGTCCGATGAGATTGGCGTCGCGGCGGGTGCGGTCGGTGAGCTGGCACATCAGGTGGCGTCGATCGACTCGGTGCTGGCGGTGATTCGCGGGGTATCCGAGCAAACCAACCTGCTGGCGCTCAACGCAGCGATTGAAGCGGCGCGCGCCGGTGATATGGGACGCGGCTTTGCGGTTGTTGCTGATGAAGTGCGTACTTTGGCGCGCAGGACGCAGGCGTCCACCGACGAAATCCAGCAGATGATCGGCAGCCTCAAACAAGGTGCGGAAAACGCCGTGTCGTCGATGCGTACCGGGCAAGCGGCAACCGGCACCGGGGTTGAGTCGAGTCAGCGCACCGGGGCATCGTTGACGGCGATTACTGGTCAGGTCGAGCGCATCAGCGATATGAACCATCAGGTCGCGACGGCGACGGAAGAGCAGTCGGCGGTGACGGAAGAGATCAACCGCAATGTGCAGGGCATTTCCGATCTGGCGCGGGCGACGGCGGGGGAGGTTCGGGCTTGTCGTGAGGATTGTCAGATGTTGCAGAGGCTGGCGGATGATCTGGCGCGGCAGATGGGTGGGTTCAAGTTGAGTTGAGTGTTGAGCCAGAAAAGCCCCTCACCCTAGCCCTCTCCCAGAGGGAGAGGGGACTGAATGTGGAATGCTTGAGAAGTACGCCGACCTGAAAATGCTTTACCGAATCCATAGTCGACGCGGTTTTTCAGGTCGATGTATAGCGCCAGACACCTCGGTCGGCCCCCTCTCCCTCCGGGAGAGGGCTGGGGTGAGGGTCGCGTTTCAGAACCAAGCATCCTGCATCGCCAGACACGTATCATCCCGCGCCTCCAGCAACGCCAACTCATGGTGACAACCCGGCACTTCCCACGTCAGGAAATACCGCGCCGCCTGTAACTTGCCCTTATAGAAGTCAGCATCCGCCGCATTACCCATGGCCAACCCTTCCTCGGCACGAATCGCCTGTTCCAACCAGCGCCAGCCAATAACCGTGTGCCCGAACACCTTCAGGTACAACGCCGAATTCGCCAGGCTGCTATTGACCTTGCCCTGTGCCAGATCGGTCAACAAACCGATGGTCACCGTTTGCAGGCGCGCCACCAGTTTCTCTAAAGGCTCACGCAACGCGGTCAGCGATTCGTATGCCGTTGCGCGCTCTGCCGTGGTGGCGATCAGACGAATCAATTGCTTCAGTCCCGCGCCACCGTTCTGCGCCAATTTACGCCCGAGCAAGTCCAGCGATTGAATGCCATGGGTGCCTTCATGAATCGGGTTCAAGCGGTTGTCGCGGTAATACTGCTCCACCGGGTATTCACGGGTGTAACCGTGACCGCCAAGAATCTGGATCGCCAGTTCGTTGGCCTTCAGGCAGAACTCCGACGGCCAGGATTTGACGATCGGTGTCAGCAGATCCAGCAACTCATGCGCCTGCTTGCGCTCGGCTTCGGACTCAAGCGTCGTGGTGTCATCGAACAGGCGAGCGGCGTACAGGCCGAGGTCAAACGCACCTTCGACGTAGGATTTTTGCGTCAACAGCATACGTCTGACATCGGCGTGCTGAATGATCGCCACCGGTGCCGTCGTCGGATCCTTGCTGTCCGGCACGCGACCCTGTGGCCGCTCGCGGGCGTACTCCAGCGAGTACAGATAACCGGCATAACCGAGCATCACCGCGCCCATGCCGACGCCGATCCGTGCTTCGTTCATCATCTGGAACATATAGCTCAGGCCATGATGCGGCTTGCCCACCAGATAACCGACGCACTCACCGTTATCGCCGAAGTTCAGTGCTGTGGAGGTGGTGCCGCGCCAGCCCATCTTGTGAAACAGCCCGGCCAGCAGTACGTCATTACGCTGACCGAGGCTGCCGTCATCGTTGACCAGAATCTTCGGCACGATGAACAGCGAAATGCCTTTGACCCCCGGCGGCGCGTCGGGCAGTTTGGCCAGAACCATGTGCACGATGTTTTCCGAGAGCGGGTGATCGCCGCCGGAAATGAAGATCTTGTTGCCCTTGAGGCGATAGGTGCCGTCGGAAGCCGGCTCGGCGCGCGTACGAATATCCGATAGCGATGAGCCTGCGTGCGGTTCGGTCAGCGCCATGGTGCCGAAGAAGCGCCCGTCGATCATAGGCTGCAAAAAGTGCTGTTTCTGTTCTTCGCTACCGAAGCTTTCGATCAGGTTCGCCGCGCCCATGGTCAGGAACGGGTAGGACGTCGACGCCGCGTTGGCTGACTGGAAATGCGCGAAGCAGGCTTGCGATAGCAGCGTAGGAAGCTGCATGCCGCCCGCTTCGAAACTTCTCGCGGCGTTGAGGAATCCGGCCTCAAGGAACGCATCCACCGCCGGTTTCACTTCAGGAATCAGAATCGCCTGACCGTCCTCGTAGCGCGGTTCGTTCTCGTCGCCTTTGCGGTTGTGCGGTGCGAAGTACTTCTCGGCGATGTTGCGTGCGGTGCCGATGGCGGCGTCGAAGGTCTCGCGGTTGTGCTCGGCAAAGCGCTCACGCCGGGTCAGGCCCTCGGCATCAAGGACTTCATACAGCTCGAAAGCCAGATTGCGGGAACTGAGCAGCGTCTCGGACATGGCGGCCTACCTGAAATTGGGGTTGGGCCGAGTCTAGGCGTGCTGATAAAGGCTGAACAGGATGATTGATAAGCGTGATGTTGGAGCCGCGCAGCAACTTTGCAAACACCACAAACCACTGTGGGAGCGAGCCTGCTCGCGAAAGCGGTGGGTCAGGCAACATTGATGTCGACTGACACTCCGTCTTCGCGAGCAGGCTCGCTCCCACAGGGGGATTTCATTCCAGGCGACCGTTGCGGTCGCCTGGAGTTACAGCGGTTTAGCCGATAGTCATCAAGCTCGCGTTACCACCTGCCGCAGCAGTGTTAACACTCAACGCCCGCTCGATCACCAGACGCTCCAGCGCAATGTTGGTCTCACCCTGGGACAAGCCTTGAACCCCAACAATCGCGCCGGCACGCTTGGCGATCTGCTGGCAAACGCCGCGCAACTGGTCGGAATGGCCGTGATGCAGAACCGCATCAAATACCACCTCGTCCTTGTTCCAGTCGGCAACCAGTTTGATCCGTGCCTGAATCTCCTTCGGCAGGCGTGCGAACAAGGCCTTGCTGATGTCGGACTCCGGCCACACTGCCGAACCGCCCACGGCCAATACCGCAGCCAGTTGCGTCAGCAGATCACCTTCAACCTCCGCCAGGCACAGCACGTGCTCACGCGGCAGGATCGCGTAGCTGTTCTTCTCACCGGTCGGGCCGGCCAGTACGCGGGTGATGCCGCTCTGCGATTGCGCAGCGTACTGCACGCACAGGGTGCTCAGGTCGGCGTACTTGTTGCTTTCAGCCCAGGCTTTCAGTGCGTTCAGCGGTTTGCTCATGGCATCGCGTAGACGAACGTCCGGGGCGATAACGGCATCACCGCGAGCGAAGGATTGTTCGATGGCGTCGGTAGGACGTGTCGCCAGCAAACGGTACAGGTACAGCGGGCCACCGGCTTTCGGGCCAGTACCCGACAGGCCTTCGCCGCCGAATGGCTGCACGCCGACCACGGCACCGACGATGTTGCGGTTAACGTAGACGTTACCGGCGTTGACGTTGTCGATCACCTTGGCGATGGTCTCGTCGATCCGGGTGTGCACGCCCAGCGTCAGGCCATAACCGGAAGCGTTGATCTGGCCGATCAGTTGATCGATCTCTTTGCGCTTGTAGCGCACCACGTGCAGCACCGGCCCGAAGATCTCGCGTTGCAGCTCGTCGAAGCTTTCCAGCTCGATCAGCGTCGGCATGACGAAGGTGCCGCGTTTGACTTCTTCGGTGTCGGCAATCGCCACTTGGTAGACGTTGCGACCTTTGTCGCGCATGCCCTGGATGTGCTTGTCGATGCCAGCCTTGGCTTCGGCGTCGATCACCGGGCCGATGTCCACGGACAGGCGTTCCGGGTTGCCGAGACGGCTTTCCGCCATCGCACCTTTAAGCATTTCGATGACGCGATCGGCGGAATCTTCCTGCAAGCAAAGTACGCGCAGCGCCGAGCAACGCTGACCGGCGCTGTCGAAGGCCGAGGACACCACGTCGATCACGACTTGTTCGGTCAGTGCCGAGGAGTCGACGATCATTGCGTTCTGGCCACCGGTTTCAGCGATCAGCGGAATCGGACGGCCCTGGCTGTCGAGACGGCCAGCAATATTACGTTGCAGCAGACGAGCGACTTCGGTGGAACCGGTGAACATCACGCCTTTGACGCGCTCATCGCCAACCAGGCCGGCGCCAACGGTTTCACCGCGACCCGGCAGCAGTTGCAGCACGCCTTCCGGAATCCCGGCTTCGAGCAGCAAGCGCACGGCTTGTGCGGCAACCAGCGGCGTTTGTTCGGCAGGCTTGGCCAGTACCGGGTTACCGGCAGCCAGTGCCGCAGCAACCTGACCACTGAAAATCGCCAGCGGGAAGTTCCACGGGCTGATGCACACCACCGGACCCAGTGGGCGATGGGCGTCATTGCTGAAATCGTTGCGCGCCTGCACTGCGTAATAACGCAGGAAGTCGACGGCTTCACGGACTTCAGCGATGGCGTTGGCGAAGGTCTTGCCGGCTTCGCGAGCCAGCAGGCCCATCAGCGGCTGAATCTCGCCTTCCATCAAGTCAGCGGCACGTTCCAGAATCGCCGCGCGTTCGGCCGGCGGGGTGGCCTGCCAGATCGGCGCAGCGTTCAGTGCGCATTGAATGGCGTTGTCGACGTCTTCGACGGTGGCTTCCTGTACGTGACCAACCACATCACGGTGATCGGCCGGGTTCAGCACTGGCGCCGGGGTTTCAGTGCTGGAAGCGCAACCGAGCATCGGCGCAGCTTTCCAGTCGTTGTGCGCGGTAGCCAGCAGGGCGCAGGACAGCGAAGCCAGACGATGTTCGTTGGCCATGTCGATGCCGCTGGAGTTGGCGCGTTCGGAACCATACAGATCACGCGGCAGCGGTATGCGCGGGTGCGGCAGGCCGAAACCACCTTCCACGGTCGCCATCTGCTCGATCTGCGCCACTGGATCGGCCACCAGCTCCTGAATCGAAATCGACTGGTCGGCGATGCGGTTGACGAACGAAGTGTTCGCTCCGTTTTCCAGCAGTCGACGTACCAGATACGCCAACAGGGTTTCGTGGGTGCCGACCGGAGCGTACACGCGGCACGGACGGTTCAGCTTGCCTTCGGAAACTTTGCCGACAACCTGCTCGTAGAGCGGTTCGCCCATGCCGTGCAGGCACTGGAATTCGTACTGGCCCGGGTAATAGTTCTGGCCGGCGATGTGGTAAATGGCCGACAGGGTGTGGGCGTTGTGCGTGGCGAACTGCGGGTAGATGACTTCCGGCACCGACAGCAGTTTGCGTGCGCAAGCAATGTAGGAAACGTCGGTGTACACCTTGCGGGTGTAGACCGGATAGCCTTCCAGGCCTTCGACCTGGGCGCGCTTGATTTCGCTGTCCCAGTACGCGCCTTTCACCAGACGGATCATCAGGCGATGACGGCTGCGGCGAGCCAGGTCGATCACGTAGTCGATCACGTACGGGCAACGCTTCTGGTAAGCCTGGATAACGAAACCGATGCCGTTCCAGCCAGTCAGTTGCGGCTCGAAGCACAGGCGCTCAAGCAGATCCAGCGACAGTTCGAGACGGTCGGCTTCTTCGGCGTCGATGTTCAGGCCGATGTCGTATTGCTTGGCCAGCAGGGTCAGCGACAGCAGGCGCGGGTACAACTCGTCCATCACACGCTCGTAC
This sequence comes from Pseudomonas chlororaphis, assembly GCF_000783395.1. Lineage (GTDB taxonomy): Bacteria > Pseudomonadota > Gammaproteobacteria > Pseudomonadales > Pseudomonadaceae > Aquipseudomonas > Aquipseudomonas chlororaphis_H. The sequence continues at coordinate 304,902 of NZ_JSFK01000003.1, forward strand.
TGCGCGCGGCTGTAACGCGGGTGCAGTGCCGACAGCTTGATGGAAATGCCCGGGCCTTCATAAATCCCACGACCGTGGGAGGCTTTGCCGATCGAGTGAATGGCTTGTTCGTACGACGCCAGGTACTTCTGCGCGTCGTGCTCGGTCAGTGCCGCTTCACCGAGCATGTCGTAGGAATAACGGAAGCCCTTGGCTTCGAACTTGCTCGCGTTGGCCAGGGCTTCGGCGATGGTTTCGCCGGTGACGAACTGCTCGCCCATCAGGCGCATGGCCATGTCGACGCCCTTGCGGATCATCGGCTCGCCGCTCTTGCCGATGATGCGGCTCAGCGACGAAGTCAGACCGGCTTCGTTGTGCGTCGAGACCAGTTTGCCGGTCAGCAGCAGGCCCCAAGTGGCCGCGTTGACGAACAGCGAAGGGCTGTTGCCCAGGTGCGGATGCCAGTTGCCGGTGCTGATCTTGTCGCGGATCAGTGCATCGCGGGTACCTTTATCCGGGATACGCAGCAGCGCTTCGGCCAGGCACATCAGTGCTACGCCTTCCTGGGACGACAGGGAAAATTCCTGCAGCAGACCTTGAACAATGCCTGCACGACCGCCGGCACTTTTCTGGTTACGCAGTTTTTCCGCGATGGAAGCGGCGAGCTTATTGGTGGCTTCAGCCATCGCGATCGGCAGGCGAGCCTGCTCGATCAGCATCGGCACCACTTCCGGCTCAGGGCGGCGGTAAGCAGCGGTGATCGAAGCACGCAATACCGACTGCGGCAGGATGCTTTCGGCGAATTCGAGGAAGCACTGGTGGGCGTGATCGGTGTGGACTTCGCCCGCCTCATCGGCGTCCTTGGCGGTCAAACCGTTCAGCTCGGTCAAGGTTGCACCACCCTCGAGTTTTTCCAGGTAATTGAAAATTGCCTGCTTGATCAGCCAGTGCGGTGTGCGATCAATCGAGGTCGCGGCCGCCTTCAGGCGCTCGCGGGTCGGGTCATCAAGTTTGACCCCAAGGGTGGTGGTAGCCATATTTTTATCCTCATGGTTGCCACAGTTGCGTGGCATCAGCTGGCCGCAAGATTAGCCGTGCGCTGAAAGAGGTGCAACCGGGTGCAACCCTTTTTTTGTCGGAATAATAGGCAGCTCGTCAGGAATTATTTTCTGGTACGAAAGTGCTGCTCTTGCTTGGTGCTTTTGCTTCTAGCTAAGGGCCATGACTGCCACAAAAGGGAGCAAAAACGGGGTGATCGTCGATAAATCCGACTAGGTGCAACTAATTCTCACGAAACTGGTTGCACCTTATTTGATTTGTTGCATAGCATTCGCGCCCAAGGTGCAACCGGAAATAATCCGGCGCACCGGCTGATGGCTTTCCTGGGGAAACATCAGTCCTAAATGCGCGGGATCCCGGATCGTCTGCCAAACGTCGTCGTTTGCGTGCGGTTCACCACCGCCGCTACATAAAAACAAAGCCAGGGCGTAACTCAATGAGCGTAAGCAATCCAACCCTGATCACGTTCGTGATCTACATCGCAGCAATGGTGCTGATCGGCTTCATGGCCTATCGCTCCACCAATAACCTTTCTGACTATATTCTTGGCGGCCGTAGCCTGGGCAGCGTCGTGACGGCTCTGTCTGCCGGTGCTTCCGACATGAGCGGCTGGTTGTTGATGGGCCTGCCGGGCGCCATTTACATGTCCGGTCTGTCCGAAAGCTGGATCGCCATCGGCCTGATCGTCGGGGCCTACCTGAACTGGCTGTTCGTTGCCGGCCGTCTGCGTGTGCAGACCGAGCACAACGGCGATGCCCTGACCCTGCCGGACTACTTCTCTAGCCGTTTCGAAGATAAAAGCGGCTTGCTGCGCATTATTTCGGCGATCGTGATCCTGGTGTTCTTCACCATTTATTGCGCTTCCGGCATCGTGGCTGGCGCCCGTCTGTTTGAAAGCACCTTCGGCATGTCCTACGAGACTGCATTGTGGGCCGGTGCTGCGGCGACCATTGCCTACACCTTCGTCGGCGGTTTCCTCGCCGTGAGCTGGACTGACACCGTACAAGCCACGCTGATGATTTTCGCGTTGATCCTCACGCCGATCATCGTGCTGCTGGCCACCGGTGGCGTCGACACCACGTTCCTGGCCATCGAAGCCAACGATCCAAGCAACTTCGACATGCTCAAAGGCACCACTTTCATCGGCATCATCTCGCTGATGGGCTGGGGTCTGGGCTACTTCGGTCAGCCGCACATTCTGGCGCGCTTCATGGCCGCTGACTCGGTGAAGTCGATTGCCAACGCCCGTCGCATCTCCATGACCTGGATGATCCTGTGCCTGGGCGGCACCGTGGCCGTGGGCTTCTTCGGTATCGCCTACTTCTCGGCGCACCCGGAAGTCGCCGGTCCCGTGACCGAGAACCACGAACGTGTGTTCATCGAACTGGCCAAGATTCTCTTCAACCCTTGGATTGCCGGTGTGTTGCTGTCGGCCATTCTGGCTGCGGTGATGAGCACCCTGAGCTGCCAGTTGCTGGTGTGCTCAAGCGCCCTGACCGAAGACTTCTACAAAACCTTCCTGCGTAAATCCGCTTCTCAGGTTGAGCTGGTCTGGGTCGGCCGCGCCATGGTGCTGTTGGTTGCATTGATCGCGATCGCGATGGCAGCTAACCCGGAAAACCGCGTATTGGGTCTGGTGTCCTACGCCTGGGCCGGTTTCGGTGCTGCGTTCGGTCCGGTTGTACTGATTTCGGTGATCTGGAAAGGCATGACTCGCGACGGCGCACTGGCCGGTATTCTGGTCGGCGCGATCACCGTAGTGGTCTGGAAGCATTTCGAACTGCTGGGTCTGTACGAAATCATTCCGGGCTTCATCTTCGCCAGCCTGGCCATCCTGATCGTCAGCAAACTCGGCGCGCCGACTGCTGGCATGGTGCAGCGCTTCGAAGCAGCGGAAAAAGACTTCCACCTGAACAAGTAATTGTTCTGAGCTGAAGCTCATCCAAAAACGGCCCGTTTCCTACAGGATACGGGCCGTTTTTTTGTGCCTGTGATTTCTTGCCGACGCTGAAGAAACCTGTGGGAGCTGGCTTGCCAGCGATGAGGGCGGCACATTCAGAACATTCAGTAACTGACACATCGCTATCGCTGGCAAGCCAGCTCCCACAGGGTTCTATGGATGACTTGAGGGATTTGTCTGTAGTTGAAAGCGCCGCTTTTTGCAGGTTTTTTCGGCAAAAAAAGTAGGGGAAATCTGATTTTCTCGTCACCCATTCATCACCCGTTGCCCCTCATGCAGAATCGCCCGCCCTCACACTGCAGAGAGACATCGGATGTTCGCGCCTGCCAATCAACCGCGTTTCACGTTGACCCTCGAAGGCGCCCAACATGACCTCAAGGTCCTTGAGTTCACGGGCAAGGAAGCCATCAGCCAACCCTTTCGTTTCGAGCTGGAACTGGTAAGTGAGCGACCGGATCTGGATCTCGAAAGCCTCCTGCACTGTCAGGCGTTTCTGAGCTTTGATGCTCAGGGTTCCGGTATTCACGGTCAGATTTATCAGGTCGGGCAGGGCGATTCCGGGAAACGTCTGACGCGTTATCACTTAAGCCTCGTGCCGCGTCTGACGTATCTGGGACACCGCATCAATCAGCGAATTTTCCAGCATCAGAGCGTGCCGCAAATTGTTGCGCAGGTACTTAAGGATCACGCGATCCTTCGTGATGCTTTCGAGTTTCGGTTGGGCAGCGAATACCCGGTTCGCGAGTATTGCGTGCAGTACGCTGAAAGCGACTTGGCGTTCATTCAACGCCTGTGTGCCGAAGTGGGTATTCATTACCACTTTCAACACAGCCCCGACGCGCACGTACTGGTGTTCGGTGATGACCAGACGGTGTTTCCAAAACTGGCTACGCCGACCCTTTATCTGCCGGGCAGTGGCATGTCTGCCGGAGCCCCGGCGGTCAAGCGTTTCAACGTTCGCGTGGAGACCCGCACCAGCGTGGTCACCCGGCGCGACTACAACTTCGAAAAACCGCGGCTGCAATTGCAAAGCCGAGTCGACGGCGAGCAGCGCCCGGTGCTCGAGGACTATCACTTCCCCGGCCAATTCAACGATCGGGAAACCGGCAAGCATCTCGCCCAGCGGGCACTTGAGCGACATGTCGCCGATTACCGTCAGGCCGAAGGCAGCAGCGACGAATCTGCACTGGTTTGCGGACATTTCCTGCAACTGACTGAGCATCCGCGCCACGACTGGAATGACCTGTGGCTGCTGACCGCCATCGAGCATCATGGCCGCCAGCCGCAGGTGCTGGAGGAATCGGTGACCAGCGATGGCGAGGGATTTCAGGGTTACCGTAATAGCTTTCTCGCCACGCCGTGGGACGTGTTTTTCCGCCCGGCGCTGGGGCCTGAAAAACCGCGCATGCTCGGCTATCAACCGGCGGTTGTGACCGGGCCGAAAGATACGGAAATCCACTGCGACGAGTATGGCCGGGTCAAGGTGCAACTGGCTTGGGACCGCGACGGTGAATTGAACGAGCATTCCAGTTGTTGGTTGCGCGTTGCCAGCGGTTGGGCCCATGACCGTTACGGCAGCGTGCTGATTCCGCGAGTCGGCATGGAAGTACTGGTCGGCTTCATCGATGCCGACGCCGACAAACCATTGGTTGTGGGCTGCCTGCCCAACGCCGCGACGCCGATCCCGCTGGATCTGCCGGCGGACAAGACCCGCAGCATTTTCCGTAGCCAGAGCAGCCCCGGCGGTGGCGGCTACAACGAACTGCGCATCGAGGATCGCAAAGGTGCCGAGGAAATCTACCTGCGCGCCCAGCGTAACTGGACGCAGCATGTGTTGAATGATCAACAGGTGCAGGTTGATAACCAGCGCAGCATTGTTGTCACCGGGACCGCTCGGCACGAGTTGAAGGCTGATGAGCAGCGCATTACTCACGGTCAGCGGCAGACCGAAGTGAAGCAGGACGACCATCTGAGCGTGAGCGGCGACCGGCATATTCGCGTGAGCAATCAGGCGATCAGCGCCAGTGGGCAATTCCACGTCAGCGCCGGTCAGCAAGTGGTCATCGACGGTGGCGCGAGTGCGACGATTCAGGCCGGCGGGCAGTGGATCAACATCGGTCCCGGCGGCATTTTCAGCAGCGTGCCGATTGTCGTGGGCGGCGCGCCGATGACGGCGACGAGTGCCACACCGGTTCTACCGGGATTGCCGGAAAAACTCGCCGCCGCGCCGGCTGCCATGCTGACTGCTGCACAAATCATGAGCTTCAAGGGTGATGCGCCATTCTGCGAAGAGTGCGAGCGTTGCAAGGACGGTCTCTGTGCAGCCTGATTTTCTTTTGCCTGCCGAATGGTTGGCGCGTGAACCGTTGAAAGCGTCCGAGCAATTGTTCGCGGTATTCAGCAATGCCAGCGAGGCGAAGCCGCTCAAGGGCTGGCCAGACATGGCGAGTCCGATCTGGGCCGAGACGATTTATGCCGAGTGGGATGCGGTGATGCCTTGCGTGGGAATTGTCGCCGCCGACAGTGAGTTTCTGCATTGGGTCACCACCACCGAGTCGCGGGATTGGGGTTGGCTGGCGGTGTCTTCGGCGAGCCTTGAAGAGGTGGTGGCGCACTTTCGCAGCCTGACCCAAGTGCTGATGCCTAGCGGGAAAACGGTGTTTTTTCGTTTTTGGGACGGGCGGTTTCTGTTGCCTATTCTTCAGGCCGATGAGGTGGATGCGGCACAACTGTTTCCGCTGATCGGGCGTTGTCTGATCAATGGGCAGGCGCTGGATATCGGTGGCAGGGCGCTGGTATCGGGGCGGGTATTCCCGTGGTGGCAGGTGCCGGAGTCGGTGCTGGCGCAGCAAGGCCATGACGTTCGAACCGCCAATGCGTTGCAGTGGTTGAGCGAGGAACATCCGGCAGTTTTCGAGGCCTTCCCCGAGGCGATTTTGCGCTGCAAAGTGAGGCGGTTTTTTCAGGTTTCTATGTCGGAAGAATCGTCGCAATCGGCGTTGCTGGCGTTTTTGCTGGCAGAGTCGGAGTGAGTTTTCGGGGCGAAGGTCTCGGACGATTCCTTCGAGTTGCGGCGGTTTTGATGAACTGGTGGGCGGTGGGTTGCAGGGATAGTCTTAAAAGGTCACCGCAGATGCGGCGACAGGGTGTAGGAGCCTTGAGACTAGAAGAGTGCATAAACGTCGTTGCCTGGTTTGCGGCAGTCTATGTGCGTCCGTAAGATCATTTGCGGCGGTTATGTGCGGGCACGCTTCGGCGTGGCCGAGTTCTCTGGTCTCGGTACTCCTACCCCGCGCATGGCTGCCACCCAAACCCGTAGGAGGGTGATGGTGGAAGCTCATTTCACTACCAGAGGTTCAAAAATGAAAACGCTAACACCCGATCCACCCTACGAAAAAATCATCCCCCATCCCGATAACCGCTTCATGGCCCTGACCGGCAATTGCAGCGACATGCCTACGCTGTTCATCGACACCCACGTGCCCCTCGACATCCTCATGGACGCCGCCAACCATCGCCTGCGCGCCGTGATCCAGGTGCTGGAAAACATGTGCATGCGCGGCTCGGTCGAATGCGACTCCGTCATCCTCAGCGACTTCGCCCAGCTCTGCGTGATCCCGTTGCGCGACGGCTGTGATGTGCTTGATGTGATCGGCAGGCGCCTGCGCAGCATGCCTGCCTGAAAAAGATCAAAAGATCGTCCGAACGCGGCCCGAGCCTGCGGCAGCTCCTACACGGGACTGGCGTTCGCCCTGTAGGAGCTGCCGAAGGCTGCGATCTTTTGACGTTAAAGGAAATCAGTTAGTCAGTCAGGGATGTACGCATCCTGAGAGTTGATAAAGCTGTTGAACGCATCGGAGTTGTAGACCTTCATGCACCCAAAAAACACTACTTTTTCATTCGAGTATTTGCTGTTTGAAGGTGTCTGCTCGTAAGCCGCCAACACGTAGTTTCGGGTTTCTTTGTAGGGATCGTGTAGCACTTGCAGCGTGTCTTCATTTTGCAGGATGGAATGCATGCCTTTGCCCATGAAGGAATAGGCATTGGCGGACAGTGCAATGTCTTTTTCCAGCAAGGAGTGTTCGTTGAATGGCTTTAGGATGCAGTGGCTCAGGCCGTAGTTCTTTAGTGTCTGGCGTGCCTGTTCAATGTGGGTTTCGTCGGCAAGGGCGAGGTATGGGCCAAGCAGGCTGAATAAGCAGGTGATCAGATATCGCATGAGTTTTTGACTTCCTGTCGTTCATGGTTAGACAGTTTAACGCCATAAAAGCAAAGCCCCTCACCCTAGCCCTCTCCCAGAGGGAGAGGGGACTGACCGAGTTGTATGGGTGATGTACACCGACCTGCGACTTCAGCGGTGAACTTCGCTTGGCCAAACCTGAGATAACGCTGATCTTTCAGGTCGATGTAACTCGCAAGATCACCACCGTCAGTCCCCTCTCCCTCGGGGAGAGGGCTAGGGTGAGGGCTGGCTTTTGTCCGCTCAGCCGCCAACCCCTGACTTGCCGCCCGGTAAAAGGTAAACTTTGCGCCCTTCGCAGGAGCAGCCATGAATTATCGTCACGCCTTCCATGCCGGCAATCACGCCGATGTGTTCAAACACCTGACCTTGACCCGCCTCATCGCCCTGATGTCGCGCAAGGAGCAGCCGTTTGCCTATCTCGACACACACGCCGGCATCGGTCTGTATGACTTGCAGGGCGATCAGGCCAATCGCACCGGCGAGTATCTGGAAGGCATCGCGCGCTTGTGGGAGCAGCCGGATCTGCTGGCGCTGACCGCCGACTACATGAAAGTGCTGCACGAGATGAACCCGGATGGCCAGTTGCGCTACTACCCGGGTTCGCCGGAGCTGGCGCGGCGCCTGACGCGCCCGCAGGATCGGGTGATGCTCAACGAGAAGCACCCGGAAGACGGCGTACTGCTCAAGGACAACATGGCCGGTGATCGTCGAGTGAAAGTTCATCTTGGCGAGGGCTGGCACGTCGCGCGGGCGATGTTGCCGGTGCAGGAGAAGCGCGCGGTGATGTTGATTGATCCGCCGTTCGAGCAGCTCGACGAGATGCAGCGCTGCGCGGCGTCGTTGAAAGAGGCGATTGGCCGCATGCGCCAAACCGTGGCGGCGATCTGGTATCCGGTGAAGGATCAGCGTGCGTTGCGTCGTTTCTATCAGGATCTGGCTGGCACCGGTGCGCCGAAGTTGCTGCGTGTGGAGCTGCTGGTGCACCCGCTGGATACGCCGAACAGTCTGAACGGCTCGGGCATGGCGATTGCCAATCCGCCGTGGGGGCTGGAGGAAGAATTGCGTGAGTTGCTGCCGTGGTTGTCGAAGAAGCTGGGGCAGACCCAGGGTGGCTGGCAGATGGATTGGTTGATTGCCGAGAACTGATCAACGGCAAGATCAAAAGATCGCAGCCTGCGGCAGCTCCTACACGGTTCGGCGGCGTCCACCAATGTGCGGACGTTCACTGATCTCCTGTAGGAGCTGCCGAAGGCTGCGATCTTTTGCTTTCAGGATTTAATTGCCCGCCAGACTCGCTGGCATGCACACGCCAGTGCCGCCAATCCCGCAATAACCCTCAGGATTCTTCGCCAGATACTGCTGGTGATACGCCTCGGCGAAGTACACGGTCGGCGCCTGTTCGATCTCGGTGCTGATCTCGCCCAGACCCGCTTTCGACAGTTCAGCCTGATAGGTCGCCTTGCTCTTCAGCGCTGCATCCAGATGCTCAGGCGAGGTCGCGTAGATCACCGAGCGGTACTGCGTGCCGATGTCGTTGCCCTGACGCATGCCCTGCGTCGGGTTGTGCAGTTCCCAGAACATCGCCAGCAACTCTTCGTAGCTGACTTTGGCCTTGTCATATACCACCAGCACTACTTCAGCGTGACCGGTCAGGCCCGAGCAGACTTCTTCGTAGGTCGGGTTCGGCGTGAAGCCACCGGCATAACCGACGACCGTGCTGACCACGCCTTCACGCTGCCAGAAGCGGCGCTCGGCGCCCCAGAAGCAGCCCAGACCGAAGATCGCAAAATCGACGTCCTGGAAAAACGGGCCAAGCAGCGGGGTTTCTTCAAACACGAAGTGCTTTTCAGGCAGGGTCATTGCGGTTTCGCGGCCGGGCAGGGCTTGTTCTTTAGTCGGGAGCACGTTTTTGTTCACCAGAATTTCCGAGCGCAGAACCATGATCGTTCCTCTCAGTCAGGTTGGATGTAAAAGTCAGACCGCCAGTGTGCCGAATGATGCCCGACTTCGCACTATCCAATGTGGGAGCGATCTTCGACAGATGGGAGTTAGAGGCAGAGCGGGCCGCGCGGGTAGCGTTTGAGGGCCTGGATCAGTTCGCCACCCGGGATTGGCCGGTCAAACAGGTAACCCTGGCCGACGTCGCAGCGGTGGCGACGCAGGAACGCCAGTTGTTCGGCAGTCTCGATGCCTTCGGCCACAACCTTGAGTTTCAGGTTGTGCGCCATGGCGATCACCGCCGAGGTGATTTCCATGTCGTCCTGATTGTCGGGGATCTCATGGATAAAACTGCGATCGATCTTGATGATGTCGATCGGGAATTTCTTCAAATAGCTCAGTGACGAATAGCCGGTGCCGAAGTCGTCCATGGCCAGCGTCAGCCCGAGGCGCTTGAGCTGGTCGAGCTGCAAGTGCGTGTCTTCGGTGGCTTCCAGCAGCAGGCCTTCGGTCAGTTCCAGTTCAAGCAGATAGGCCGGCAGCGCTTCTTCCTTGAGGATGTTGGCGATGGAGGCCACCAGATCCGGATCGGAGAACTGCTTGGGTGACAGGTTGATCGCCACTTGCAGATTGCCCATGCCGGCGGCGGTCAGTGCCTTGCTCATGCGGCAGGCCTGACGGGCGATCCACTTGCCGATCGGAATGATCAGGCCGGTCTCTTCGGCGACGCTGATGAACTGATCCGGGCGAATCATGCCGCGCTCCGGGTGGTTCCAGCGCAGCAGCGCTTCCATGCCCAGCAGACGCCCGCTGCGCAGGCACAGCTTGGGCTGGTAGAACACGTCCAGCTCATTCTGGGTCAGGGCGCGGCGCAGGTTGTTCTCGACGAACAGTTTGTAACTGGCCTCGGCGTTCAGCGCTTCGGTGAACACTTGCACCTGATGTTTGCCGTTGGCCTTGGCCTTGTGCAGCGCCAGACCAGCGTTACGCATCAGGGTTTGCGGGTCACGACCGTGCAGCGGCGCGCACGCCAGGCCGACCGAGCCGGTAACGCTGATCAATTGGTTGTCGACGAACATCGGTTTATCCAGCGTCGCCAGCAACTGGTTGGCGATCTGTTGGCCGGTGGCAAGGTCGGTGTCGTCGAGCAGCACGGCAAATTCGTTACTGGCGAACCGCGCAAGGCTGCCGCTCGGGCTGAGGCTGTTGCGCAGGCGCCGGGCCAGGCTGATCAACAGTTTGTCGCCGGTCTGGTGACCGAGGCTGTCGTTGATCCGCTTGAAGTTGTCGATGTCCACCAGCAACAGGCTGATCGGCGTATCGCTATCGCGGGCGAAGCGTTCGTCCAGATTGCGGATAAACGCCGGTCGGTTGCCAAGGTTGGTCAGGTTGTCGGTGTACGCCAGGCGCTCGATGCGCTGCTGCGCCAGTTTGGTCTGGGTAATGTCTTCGTAGATGCCGATGTAGTGCGTCAGCTCGCGGTTATCGCCGTAGACCTTGGAGATCGACAGCTGGCCCCAGTACGGTTCGAGGTTTTTGCGGCGGCTCTTGAATTCGCCCTGCCAACTGTTGCTCTTGGCCAGCGCCGAGGGCGCGTCGAACAGCAGTTCGCTGAGGTTCTCCAGTGCCGGCAGTTCGGACAGGCGCTGGCCGTGGACTTCCTCGGTGGTGTACTGGGTGATCGCGGTGAAGCTCGGGTTGACGTACTCGACCACGCCGTCGCAATTGACCAGCAAAAACGCGTTGGCGCTTTGCTCGACCGCACGCTGGAACAGGTGCAGGGCGCTGGTGGCGGTGCGGCGGTTGTGATTGTTGATGACTTGCGCGAACTGGTCGGCCAGCTCGCCGGCAAAGGCGATTTCGTCGGACTGCCAGGCGCGGGTGACGCCGGTCTGCTCCAGGCACAGCACGCCGACCACTTGGCCATCGACGCGAATGCTCGCATCGAGCATCGCGTTGACGTCGCGCGGGCGCAGGGCCTCGGCCATCTCTCGGGTGCGCGGGTCGCGCATCGCGTTGTGTGCGTCGATGGCGCGACTGCTGTGCAGCGCTTCCATGTAGTCGGGGAAACTGCTGATGTCGATCACGTCCGGGAGGATGTATTCCTGGGTCGCGCGGTGGTACGCAGAGATCGGCACCAGATGCTGGCCTTCGAGGTTCCACAGGCTGGCGCAGTCGATTTCATAGATATCGCAGGCGCAGCGGGTGATCAGTTCGGCGGCTTCCTGCAGCGAGTTGTGCGTGCTGTAGCGCTGACGGGCGAGCAGCAGAATCAAGTCCTGCTGGGCGCGCACGCGTTCCAGGTGCTGCAGCTGTTCCTGCTGGGCGCGCTGATTGAGTTCAAGGGCGATTTGCAGACGCGAGTTCTGCGTTTCGAGGTCGACCGAGGGCGGCAGTGGCGCTTCGGCGAAGACGTGATCGACCGCCAGCAGATAGCCGCGCAGCAGATGACGGTTGTGTTGTTTGTAGGCTTCGCCCAGTTCCAGGATGCTCAGCGCGCCGGCCGCGGTATGCAGCGTATATCGAACCAGATAATGCGGGCTGACGGTCAGCTGTTGCTGGATCGCGTCGTGCAGTTGATAGCGCGCTTCGGGTTCCATCAGGCTGGCGTAGGGTGAGCCGACCAGCGCGCAAAGTTCGACGGCCGGCTGGCCGAACTGGCGTTCGCAGTTGGGATCGAGAAACAGCATGGCCCAACTGGCTTCATTCAAGCGCTCGAAACGCAGCATGCCGAGCCGCGAGGGCACAGGCAACTGCGTCACTACCTCGGCCACCATACGGCTGGCGGCATCGGGCTGGCTCTTCATGAAGGGAACTCGCTTGGAAATATGCTGAACGCGCCGGGCTCTCGCCCTCTTTACTGTTGCCTGCGGCAAGGTTGCATCATTGCGGCACCGACTGACAAGAGACATGAAGGCCAAGTGCTATAAGAATATGTCGGCTGCACTGAACATTTCTCCAGCGTGTGGGAGAAAGTAATGCTGTTGAATGGAAAAAACGCCGGTCCAGAGCGCTTTGTGCCCCGAAACGGCGCCCCTTCAACCGGTTATTCAGCGCAAGGGAATGGCGATCGATTGCAGGCGTTTGCCATCGCGATCGTGGTAATTGACCTGAATCTGCCCTGCCTCAACCACCAAATGGGCGAAGTTGTCCTCACTCACTACCGTGCTGGTCAGTTCATGCCGATAATCGCCCGCCACCGTGCGCACCAGCGGTTGATCCAGAATGAACGTGGACGCCTTGGCATACGGCAGCAGTTTGCTGTTGCACAGCGGCGAGGAGACGACGGTGTAGACCTCGAAGTCCGGGTCTTCGCTGTGGGTCAAGCGAGCGGTCAGCGAGCCATGTACGTCTCCAGAGATGAACACGACATTCCTGATGCGTCGGGTGCGGATGGTTTCCAGCAGGCGCAGGCGCTGCTCGGGAAAGGCTTTCCAGGCGTCATCGCCGTGGAGCTTGCGATCCGGATAGAACATCACACTGGTGACCACGAACTTGACCCGCGCCGTGCTGTGACTCAGCCATTTAAGCAAGGCCTGCTCCTGCGCCTCGTCGAGGATGCGTCGATCATCGGCGGACAAGTTGCGGCGGGTGCGACTGTCGGTGACAAACCATTCGATATCGCCATCGCTGAATTGATACCAGTAATGCTCGAGTGTTGCGTGATCTATATCTCCGCTAGTTGTCAGCGGATGTACCGGGCTGTGACTGGCCTGATACAGCTCATAAGCAGCCATGGCGTTACGATATAAATCACCGTCGGACTTGCTGGCATTGGTCGGCCAGTTATCTTCGATTTCATGGTCGTCGAGAATCATGTAAGTCGAAGTGCCAGACATCAGCCGTTTTATATTGGGCTGGGAAAAAGCCGCGCGGTACTTGTTCAGAATGTCTTTGTATTCGCGATCTGGTGCAAGCAGATTCAAATCGTCGACGTAGATTTGATCGCCAGTCATCAATACCGCGCTGATCGGTGGTTGTATGCCTTCGATCATCTGGTTGATGGATGCAAAGATGCGGTCGCCCAATTGCGGCAGGGAGGCGATGCCGGCGGTCATGCGAAGATAACGGCAGGAGCCGACGATAAAAGCTCTGGGCTGCATGGCTTTGCTGGAGCGGGTGCGCAGGCGATAGATCTCTCGCGGCCATTGCAGTGGCAGTTCGGCGACGCTGTCAGGCGTGTGTACCGGACTCATCGGGCTGAACCAGCCGGCCTGATATTCATATTCGGTGTCGCTACTCAAGTTGTTGAGGGCGAATACTTGCGACATGTCGCGTAATTCGCTCAGGCGCGCGAAGTTACCTTTCGACCATTGTTGTGTGCCGCAACAGCGAAAACGTACTCCGGCAAATACCAGTGCATTGTTGTGCCGGTCGCCACGCATGAATATGCGTGCATGATTAGTTGTAACGTGGCCGACAATTGGGCCGATAGTTGGTTTTAACATGTCGAATCCATTCGAATGAATTTGAATAAATATGAGTTTTACGAAGTTTGCTTAGTTAAATTTGCTGCGCCTAGATTAGTTGCGTATCGAATGAAAAAGATCGGCGTCAAGTCGACCGAGGCTGTGGCCGATGTCAGCACGACGTGTGGGAAAAAGACCAAGCTGAGTTTTCTTCAGGCAAAAAAAAGCCCCGCCAAACTGACGGGGTTGAGGTACGAGCGTGTGGCGCTCGAAAGGGTGCAGCAATCGGCCCTCCGTTGCCGGAGGGCCGACCGAGTTACAGCAGGATCGTGCGGATGTCCGCCAGCAGGCTGCCCAGACGCTGGGTGAAGCGTGCGGCAGCGGCGCCGTTGATCACACGGTGATCGTAGGACAGCGACAGCGGCAGCATCAGTTTCGGCTGGAAGGCTTTGCCGTCCCAGACTGGCTGGATGGTTGCCTTGGAAACACCGAGGATCGCCACTTCCGGCGCGTTGACGATCGGCGTGAAGCCGGTGCCGCCAATGTGGCCGAGGCTGGAAATGGTGAAGCAGGCGCCTTGCATGTCGTCAGCGGTGAGCTTCTTGTCGCGGGCTTTGGCGGCCAGCGCAGCGGCTTCGGCTGCCAGTTGCAGCAGGCTCTTCTGGTCGACGTTCTTGATGACCGGTACCAGCAGGCCATCCGGGGTGTCGACGGCGAAGCCGATGTTCACGTATTTCTTGCGGATGATCGCCTTGCCGCTTGGTGCCAGCGAACTGTTGAAGTCCGGCAGCTCCTTGAGCATGTGCGCGCACGACTTGAGCAGCAGCGGCAGGATGGTCAGCTTGACGCCAGCCTTCTCTGCAACGGCTTTCTGTGCAACGCGGAAGGCTTCCAGCTCGGTGATATCAGCCGAATCGAACTGAGTCACATGCGGGATGTTCAACCAGCTGCGGTGCAGGCTCGACGCGCCGATCTGCATCAGGCGAGTCATCGGCACTTCTTCGATTTCGCCGAAACGGCTGAAGTCGACGACCGGAATCGGCGGGATGCCCGCGCCACCGGTTGCGCCCGCTGCAGCGGCCGGTGCTTCCTTGGCCTTCTGCATCATCGCTTTGACGTAAACCTGCACGTCTTCTTTCAAGATACGACCGTGCGGGCCACTGGCGCCGACAGCGTTCAGCTCGACGCCGAACTCGCGAGCCAGTTGACGCACGGCAGGGCCGGCGTGAACTTTGGCGCCCGGTTTCGCTGGTGTAGCAGCCGGTGCGGCGGCTGGAGCGGCAGCAGGTGCAGCGGCAGCCGGAGCAGCAGCGGCAGGTGCCGGAGCGCTCGGAGCAGCAGCGGCAGTTGGAGCCGGGGCAGCAGCAGGCGCCGCGCCTTTGACTTTCAGCTTCAGAATCAGGTCGCCGGTACCGACTTCGTCATCCAGCTTGATGGAAACGCTTTCCACCACGCCAGCGGCAGGCGATGGGATTTCCATGCTCGCCTTGTCGGATTCCAGAGTGATCAGCGACTGGTCGGCTTCAACGCTGTCGCCAGCCTTGACCAACACTTCGATGATCTTGGCTTTGCCAGCCGAACCGATGTCCGGAACGTGGATGTCCTGAACGCTGTCGGCAACCGGTGCAGCTGGAGCGGCTGCCTGAGCAGGCGCAGCGGCAGCGGCCGGAGCAGCAGCTTGAGCTGGAGCGGCCGCAGCAGGGGCCGCAGCACCCGCCACTTCCAGATCCAGGATCAGGTCGCCAGTGCCGACTTCGTCGTTGAGCTTGACGCTGATGGCCTTGACCACGCCAGCGGCAGGCGACGGGATTTCCATGCTCGCCTTGTCGGATTCCAGGGTGATCAAAGATTGATCAGCTTCGACTTTATCGCCGACCTTGACCTGGATCTCGATGATCTGCGCCTTGCCCGACGAACCGATGTCCGGCACGTGCACTTGCTGAACCGAAGCGGCAGCAGGGGCAGCAGCTGGTGCGGCGGCGGCAGGAGCGGCAGCCGGTTTTGCTTCTGCTTTTGCGGCTGGCGCAGCAGCCGGAGCAGGGGCCGCTTCAGCGGCGCCCTCGACTTCCAGCTCAAGCAGTTCGTCGCCTTCTTTCAGACGGTCGCCCAGCTTCACTTTCAGGCTCTTGATGACGCCGGCTTTCGGGGCCGGCACTTCCATGCTGGCCTTGTCCGATTCCAGGGTCAGGATGCTCTGGTCGGCTTCGATACGGTCGCCGACCTTCACAAACAGTTCAATTACTTCACCTTCACCGCTGCCGATGTCAGGTACGCGAATGAGTTCGCTCACAAAATGTCTCCTCAGCAGTCCAGTGGGTTGCGTTTTTCCGGGTCGATGCCGAACTTGACGATGGCTTCAGCCACAACCTTAGGTTCGATATCACCACGGTCAGCCAGTGCTTCCAGGGCTGCCAACACCACGAAATGACGGTCGACTTCGAAGAAATGACGCAGTTTCTTGCGGCTGTCGCTACGGCCGAAACCGTCGGTGCCCAGGACTTTGAATTCCTTGGACGGTACCCACTGACGGATCTGCTCGGCGAACAGCTTCATGTAGTCGGTGGATGCGATGACCGGACCTTTACGACCGCTCAGGCATTCTTCGACGTAGCTCTGCTTAGGCTTCTGGCCAGGCTTCAGACGGTTGCTGCGCTCTACGGCCAGGCCGTCGCGACGCAGTTCGTTGAAGCTGGTGACGCTCCACACGTCGGCGCCGACGTTGAACTCTTCACGCAGGATCTTCGCCGCTTCACGCACTTCACGCAGGATGGTGCCGGAGCCCATCAGCTGTACGTGGTGTGCCGCTTCGCGGGTGTCTTCTTCGAGCAGGTACATGCCTTTCTTGATGCCTTCTTCGGCACCGGCCGGCATGGCTGGCTGCTGGTACGATTCGTTCATCACGGTGATGTAGTAGAAGATGTCCTGTTGCTCTTCGGTCATCTTCTTCATGCCGTCCTGAATGATCACCGCCAGCTCGTAGCCGTAGGTTGGATCGTAGGTGCGGCAGTTCGGGATGGTCGCGGCCAGCAGGTGGCTGTGACCGTCTTCGTGCTGCAGGCCTTCACCGTTCAGGGTGGTACGGCCGGCGGTGCCGCCGATCAGGAAGCCACGGGTGCGGCTGTCGCCAGCGGCCCAGGCCAGGTCGCCAATACGCTGGAAGCCGAACATCGAGTAGAAGATGTAGAACGGCAGCATTGGCTGGTTGTGGCTGGAGTACGAAGTACCGGCGGCGATGAACGAGCTCATGGCGCCTGCTTCGTTGATGCCTTCTTCAAGGATCTGACCTTTCTGGTCTTCCTTGTAGAACATCACCTGGTCTTTATCGACTGGCTCGTAGAGTTGGCCGACGGACGAGTAGATACCCAACTGACGGAACATGCCTTCCATACCGAAGGTACGGGCTTCGTCCGGGATGATCGGAACGATGCGCGGGCCGATTTCCTTGTCCTTGACCAGTTGCGCGAGGATCCGCACGAAGGCCATGGTGGTGGAAATTTCACGGTCGCCGGAGCCGTCAAGGATGGCCTTGAGGGTGTCCAGATCCGGCGTCGGCACGCTGAAGCTTTGTGCGCGGCGCTGAGGTACGAAACCGCCCAGTGCAGTGCGGCGCTCGCTGAGGTAGCGGGCTTCGGCGCTGTTTGGCTCTGGCTTGAAGAACGGCAGGTTCTCCAGCTCTTCGTCCTTGACCGGGATGTCGAAACGATCGCGGAACAACTTCAGGCTGTCGACGTCGACTTTCTTGGTGTTGTGCGCGGTGTTTTTCGCTTCGCCGGCACCGGTGCCATAACCCTTGATGGTCTTGGCCAGGATAACGGTAGGTTGTTCTTTGTGGTTGACCGCTTCGTGGTAAGCCGCATAGACCTTGTACGGGTCGTGGCCGCCACGGTTGAGTTTCCAGATCTCGTCGTCGGACAGATCAGCAACCATCGCCTTGAGTTCTGGCGTGTTGAAGAAGTGCTCACGGACGAACGCGCCGTCTTTGGCTTTGTAGTTCTGGTACTCGCCGTCGATGACTTCGTCCATGCGACGTTGCAGGATGCCGTCGACGTCTTTGGCCAGCAGTGGGTCCCAGAAACGGCCCCAGATGACTTTGGTCACGTTCCACTGAGCACCGCGGAACACGCCTTCGAGTTCCTGGATGATCTTGCCGTTGCCGCGAACCGGGCCGTCGAGGCGCTGCAGGTTGCAGTTGATGACGAAGATCAGGTTGTCCAGCTTCTCGCGGCCGGCCAGGGAGATTGCGCCCAGGGATTCCGGCTCGTCGCACTCGCCGTCACCCAGGAAGCACCAGACTTTCTGTTTGCCCGGCTGGATGAATCCGCGGTGTTCCAGGTACTTCATGAAGCGTGCCTGGTAGATCGCCTGGATCGGACCCAGACCCATCGATACGGTCGGGAACTGCCAGAAGTCAGGCATCAGCCAAGGGTGCGGGTAGGACGACAGGCCCTGACCGTCGACTTCCTGGCGGAAGTTGTTCATCTGGTCTTCGGTGATGCGGCCTTCCATGAATGCGCGGGCGTAAACGCCTGGCGAGGTGTGGCCCTGGAAGTAGATCAGGTCGCCGCCGTGTTCCTCGGTCGGGGCCTGGAAGAAGTAGTTGAAGCCGATGTCATACAGGGTCGCACTGGAAGCGAAGCTGGAGATGTGACCACCCAGGTCAGAATCTTTCAGGTTCGTACGCATTACCATGGCCATCGCGTTCCAGCGCACCAGCGAGCGAATGCGGCGTTCCATGAACAGGTCGCCAGGCATGCGTGCTTCGTGGGTTACCGGGATGGTGTTGCGGTAAGGCGTGGTGATGGCGTAAGGGAGCTGCGAGCCGCTGCGGGTCGCGAGTTCGCCCATACGGGTCATCAGATAGTGAGCACGGTCTTCGCCTTCTTTGTCGAGAACCGATTCCAGGGCGTCCAGCCATTCCTGGGTTTCGACGGGATCGAGGTCTTGCATGGCTTGCTCCAGGGCGGAAAGGCTTCCAGAATCGGTTGCCTGAGTTTGCGACTGGCCTTGTGGGCAGACGATTTAAAATTCTTGGATTGCCGATAGGTTGTTCCGGCGGCGTGTAGTTTTACTACAAATCTTCCGGCATTTCAGCCTTTCGAATGTATAGACGAGTAGTAAAACTACAGAAGAATGGCTTGTGGCCTCCGGCTGCATTGTGAGAATAATCGTTAAGGTTGGTCTTTTGCCATCCGAAAAAGGTGAAACTTTGATGTTCGCTGCCAAAGAGAAAGAAATTTCAGCTATTTCTAACTTTTGTTCGACAGTCCTCCGGGTAGCGGGTTTTCACCAATCACTACAAGCGGCCATTTACACGCCGATCAAGGATAGACCATGACCCTGCCCGTGCTTGCCGAACTGCCCGCCATTCTCCTGCCGTTGGTCACTCGATCCGAGCAGTCGTTCCGTACGGCCGTCGCCGCGCTGGAAGACGATCACGGCTTCGCGGACTGGACGCCAGAGCGCTGGGCGCAGTTCGCCCGCGTCACCGCTGCCAGCGAATTCGTCATTGAACAGAGCGTTCGTGACCCTTTGATGTTGCTCACGCTGGTGCAGTCCGGCGAACTCGACCGGGCCTTCGCGCCGGGTGAATTGTGTGCGCAGATTGCCGCCGCGGTGAATGCCGCGCAAACCGAAGAGGAACTCGGTCGCGCTCTGCGTCGCCAGCGCGCCCGCCATCAAGTGCGGATCATCTGGCGCGATCTCACCCGTCAGGCCGATCTGGTGCAGACCTGCCGTGACCTCTCGGACATGGCTGACGCCACCATCGATCAGGCTTATCAATGGTTGTACAGCCGCCATTGCGAACAGTTCGGCACGCCGACCGGCCGCCGCAGCGGTGAACCGCAGCAAATGGTCATCCTCGGCATGGGCAAGCTCGGCGCGGTCGAGTTGAACCTGTCTTCGGACATCGACCTGATCTTCGCCTACCCCGAGGGCGGCGAAACGGTGGGCGTGAAGCGCTCGCTGGATAATCAGGAATTCTTCATTCGTCTCGGCCAGCGCCTGATCAAGGCGCTCGATCCGATGACCGTCGACGGCTTTGTATTCCGTGTCGACATGCGCCTGCGCCCTTACGGCTCGTCCGGCGCGCTGGTGCTGAGCTTCAATGCGCTGGAGCAGTATTACCAGGATCAGGGCCGCGACTGGGAACGCTACGCGATGATCAAGGCGCGGGTGGTGGCCGGCGATCAGGTCGCGGGCGCGCAGTTGCTCGACATGTTGCGACCGTTCGTTTATCGACGTTACCTCGATTTTTCGGCGATCGAAGCGCTGCGCACCATGAAGCAGTTGATCCAGCAGGAAGTGCGGCGCAAGGGCATGGCCGACAACATCAAACTCGGCTCCGGTGGGATTCGTGAGGTCGAGTTTATTGCTCAGGCCTTTCAGCTGATCCACGGTGGCCGCGACTTGAGCCTGCAACAGCGTCCTCTATTAAAGGTGCTGAGTACGCTGGAAGGGCAGGGTTACCTACCGCCAGCGGTGATCAGTGAGTTGCGCGAGGGTTACGAATTTCTCCGTTACACCGAACACGCCATTCAAGCGATCGCCGACCGCCAGACCCAAATGCTGCCGGATGGCGCGCAGGATCAGGCACGCATTGCCTTCATGCTCGGTTTTGCCGATTGGGATGCTTTCCACGAAAAACTGATGTTCTGGCGCGGTCGTGTCGCCTGGCACTTCGCCCAGGTAATTGCCGATCCCGACGAGGATGAAGGCGCCGAAAGCGAAGTGGTGGTCGGTGGTGAATGGCTGCCGCTGTGGGAAGAGGCGCAGGACGAAGAGGCGGCGTGCCGTCAGCTGGAGGAGGGCGGTTTTGCCGATGCCAGCAAAGCCCTGAAAGCGTTGGCCGGATTGCGCAGCAGTCCGCAATTGCGCGCGATGCAGCGGTTGGGGCGGGAGCGCCTTGATGCTTTTATCCCGCGTCTGCTCGCTCAGGCTGTGGAACACGCCAACCCGGATCTGGTGCTTGAACGCGTACTGCCGCTGGTGGAAGCGGTGGCACGGCGTTCGGCTTATCTGGTCTTGCTGACGGAAAACCCCAGCGCCCTGCGACGTTTGTTGACGTTGTGCGCAGCGAGCCCGTGGATTGCCGAACAGATCACCCGCTTCCCGCTGCTGCTCGATGAATTGCTTAACGAGGGTCGCCTGTTCAAGCCGCCACTGGCGCCGGAATTGGCCGCCGAGTTGCGCGAGCGCCTGACTCGAATCCCCGAAGATGATCTCGAGCAGCAGATGGAAGCCCTGCGCCATTTCAAGCTGGCGCACCGCTTGCGCGTCGCCGCTTCGGAAATTGCCGGCAGCCTGCCGCTGATGAAAGTCAGCGATTACCTGACCTGGCTGGCCGAGGCGATTCTCGAACAAGTGCTGGCCCTGGCCTGGCGCCAGACCGTGGCCAAGTACGGCACGCCGCTGCGCACCGACGGCACCTTGTGCGATCCCGGCTTCATCATTGTCGGTTATGGCAAAGTCGGCGGTCTGGAACTGGGGCATGGTTCGGATCTGGACCTGGTGTTTATCCACGACGGCGATCCGCAGGCGGAAACCGACGGACCGAAGTCGATCGATGGCGCGCAGTTCTTCACGCGACTGGGGCAGCGCATCATTCACTTACTGACGGCGCAGACCAACTCCGGTCAGCTCTACGAGGTCGATATGCGTCTGCGGCCGTCCGGTGCCTCGGGGTTGCTGGTCAGTTCCCTCGGCGCGTTCGCCCGCTATCAAGAAAATGAAGCATGGACGTGGGAGCATCAGGCCTTGGTGCGCGCGCGGGTGCTGGTCGGCAGTCAGGATGTCGGTCAGGCGTTCGAGAAGGTTCGCGCGCAGGTTTTGGGCAAGGCACGTGATCTGGCCAGGCTGCAACAGGAAGTCAGCGAGATGCGCGCGAAGATGCGCGATAACCTTGGCACCAAGAGCACCGCAGCCGGTACGGCGGCAAATGCCTTCGACGCCACCGCGCCGTTCGACCTCAAGCAGGACGCCGGAGGTATCGTCGATATTGAATTTATGGTGCAATACGCGGCTCTGGCGTGGTCGCAAAGCCATCCGCCACTGCTGCGCTGGACCGATAACATCCGCATTCTGGAAGAGCTGGAACACGAAGGGCTGATGCCTGCCGAAGATGCCAGTCTGTTGCGCGAGGCCTACAAAGCCTACCGCTCCGCCGCCCACCGGCAGGCCTTGCAGAAGGACGCCGGGGTGATACCGGGCGACCAGTTTGCCGAAGAACGGCGACAGGTTTTGCGGATCTGGCGTGAGTTGGGGCTAAGCTGATAGCGCGCCAATGCAGGCAATGAGATTCAAAGGTGGGAGCGAGCCTGCTCGCGAAAGCGGAGTGTCAGTCAACATCAATGTTGAATGTGCCGGCCTCTTCGCGAGCAGGCTCGCTCCCACAGTGATCTGCGGTGAGTCGCAGATGTGTGAACAGATGCAAAACCCTGTGGGAGCTGGCTTGCCAGCGATAGCGGAGTAACAGTCGACAGTCATGTTGAAGGTAACGAACCCATCGCGAGCAGGCTCACTTCTACAATGGATCTGCGGTGAGTCGCAGTTATGTGAACAGATGCAAAACCATGTGGGAGCGAGCCTGCTCGCGATAGCGGAGTAACAGTCGACAGTAATGTTGAAGGTGATGACCCATCGCGAGCAGTGCCGCTCCCTCAGTGATTCTCGAGGCGGGGAGGCGTAAATGCCTCCCCGGTTCGTTTATGGAAACCACATGAATATTCTGATCGTTGGGCCCAGTTGGGTCGGTGACATGGTGATGGCGCAGACACTGTTTCAGTGTCTCAAGCAGCGCCACCCGCAATGCGAAATCGACGTGCTGGCCCCCGAGTGGAGCCGGCCGATCCTTGAGCGCATGCCCGAAGTGCGCAAGGCCTTGAGTTTTCCGCTCGGTCACGGCGCGCTGGAATTGGCAACGCGTCGGCGCATCGGCAAATCCCTGCGCGGTCAGTACGATCAAGCGATCCTGCTGCCCAACTCGCTGAAATCGGCGCTGGTGCCGTTCTTCGCCGGCATCCCGAAACGCACCGGCTGGCGTGGTGAATTCCGCTACGGCTTGCTCAACGACGTGCGCACCCTCGATAAAGAACGCTATCCGCTGATGATCGAGCGCTTCATGGCGTTGGCCTATGAGCCGAACGCCGAGCTGCCGAAACCCTATCCACGCCCAAGCCTGCAAATCGACCCGGTCACCCGCGAAGCGGCGCTGGCCAAGTTCGGTCTGAGCCTCGACCGTCCGGTGTTGGCCCTGTGTCCCGGCGCCGAGTTCGGCGAGTCCAAGCGCTGGCCGTCCGAGCACTACGCCAAAGTCGCCGAAGCACGTATCCGCGAAGGCTGGCAGGTGTGGCTGTTCGGTTCGAAAAACGATCACTCGGTCGGCGAAGACATCCGCGCACGTTTGATTCCGGGCCTGCGTGAAGAATCGGTCAACCTCAGCGGTGACACCTCGCTGGCTGAAGCCATCGATCTGCTGTCCTGCGCCGATGCGGTGGTCTCCAACGACTCCGGCCTGATGCACGTTGCCGCTGCGCTGAACCGCCCACTGGTCGCCGTCTACGGCTCGACTTCGCCGGGTTTCACTCCGCCGCTGGCTGAGCACGTTGAAGTCGTCCGTCTGGGTCTCGATTGCAGCCCGTGCTTCGACCGTACCTGCCGCTTCGGCCATTACAACTGCCTGCGCCAGCTGATGCCGGACGCGGTCAACGATGCGTTGCAGAAATTGCAGGGCTCTGTGGTCGAGGTTCATTAAGTTGCGGGTACTGCTGATCAAGACTTCATCGCTGGGCGACGTGATTCATGCGTTGCCGGCGCTGACCGACGCCGCCCGGGCCATCCCCGGGATCAAGTTCGACTGGGTCGTGGAAGAAGGCTTTGCCGAGATCCCCACCTGGCACCCGGCCGTCGACAAAGTGATTCCGGTGGCGATCCGCCGCTGGCGCAAAAATATCTGGAAGACCATTACCAGCGGCGAGTGGAAACGCTTCAAGCAAAGCGTGCGCGCCAACAAATACGACTTGGTGATTGATGCCCAAGGCCTGCTGAAAAGCGCCTGGCTGACCCGTTACGTCAAAGCCCCGGTGGCCGGTCTCGACAAAGGTTCGGCCCGTGAGCCGATGGCTTTGCGTTTCTACGATCGCAAATTGGCCGTCGCCCGTGGTCAGCACGCCGTCGAGCGCGTGCGTCAGTTGTTCGCCATCGCCCTTGGTTACGACTTGCCCAAAGGCCTCGGCGATTACGGCCTCAACGTCGAACGTCTGGTCGAGCTGCCGCGCAAAAACGCCTTCGTGGTGTTCCTGCACGGCACCACCTGGGACACCAAACACTGGCCGGAAGCCTACTGGCGTGAACTGACCGAACGCGTCGGTTACCTCGGTGTCGGCGTCAAACTGCCGTGGGGCAACCCGCAGGAAAAGGCCCGCGCCGAGCGGATTGCCGCAGGCTTCAAACACGCTGAAGTGCTGCCGAAACTCAATCTGGCCGGCGTCGGCAAAGTTCTCGCCGGAGCGCAGGCTTGCGTGGCGGTGGACACTGGTCTTGGCCATTTGGCCGCCGCACTGGACGTGCCGACCATTTCGCTGTTCGGCCCGACCAATCCGGGCCTGACCGGCGCTTACGGCAAATTGCAGATTCACCTGGCCAGCGACTTCCCGTGCGCACCGTGCCTGCAAAAGAAATGTACCTATCAACCGACCGCGCAGGATGCCCGTCAGTTTGACCTGAAGCGTGAACAGCCGCTGTGCTTCACGCGACTGAACCCAGAGCGTGTCGCCAGCCGACTGAGCACGTTGTTAATGGCTGAGGAGCTGCGCTGATGCAATTGGCATTCGTCCTGTACAAATATTTCCCGTTCGGCGGCTTGCAGCGCGACTTCATGCGCATCGCCCTCGAATGCCAGAAGCGCGGGCATCAGATTCGCGTCTACACGCTGATCTGGGAAGGCGACGTGCCGCCCGGTTTCGAGGTGCTGGTGGCGCCGGTCAAGGCGTTCTTCAATCATCGCCGCAACGAAAAGCTCAGCGCCTGGATGGAAGCGGATCTGGCCAAGCGCCCGGTTGATCGCCTGATCGGCTTCAACAAGATGCCGGGTCTGGACGTTTACTACGCTGCCGACGGTTGCTTCGAAGACAAGGCGCAGAACCTGCGCAATTCGCTGTACCGCCGCTGGGGCCGTTATCGCCACTTCGCCGAGTACGAGCGCGCGGTGTTCGCCAAAGACGCAAAGACCGAAGTGCTGATGATTTCCGAAGTGCAGCAACCGCTGTTCATCAAGCATTACGACACGCCGCTCGAGCGTTTTCACTTGCTGCCGCCGGGCATTGCCCAGGATCGTCGCCGCCCGGTGGATGCTGATGAAATCCGCGCCGGTTTCCGCGCTGAATTCAATCTCAAGGAGGACGAGCTGCTGCTGGTGCAGATCGGTTCGGGCTTCAAGACCAAGGGCGTTGATCGCAGCCTCAAAGCGCTGGCCGCATTGCCTGCCGAGTTGAAGAAACGCACCCGTCTGTTTGTAATCGGCCAGGATGACCCCAAATTATTCCAGATGCAGAGCGCCACGCTGGGCTTGGGCGATAACGTGACGTTCCTCAAGGGGCGCAGCGATATCCCGCGTTTCCTGCTCGGCGCCGATCTGTTGATCCACCCGGCGTACAACGAAAACACCGGTACCGTTTTGCTCGAAGCGCTGGTCGCCGGCTTGCCGGTGTTGGTCAGCGCGGTCTGCGGTTACGCCCATTACATCGCCGAGGCGGACGCCGGGCGAGTGCTGGACGAGCCGTTCGATCAGGCGCAGCTGACGCAATACCTGACCGAAATGTTGAATGACGACGCTGCACGCGCGGCCTGGAGCCGCAATGGCCTGGCCTTCGCCGAGACGGCCGACCTCTACAGCATGCCGCAGCACGCGGCTGATGTGATTCTGGCGGAGCACGCTTAATGAAGTTGATGCTGGCTGAACCGTTCAAAAGCCTTTGGGCCGGACGCGACCCGTTCGCCGAAGTCGAAGGCTTGCAGGGCGAGGTATACCGCGAGCTGGAAGCACGCCGGACACTGCGCACGGAAGTCGACGGCAACGGATTTTTCGTCAAGATCCACCGTGGCATCGGCTGGGGCGAAATCTTCAAAAACCTGCTGACCGCCAAGCTGCCGGTACTCGGCGCAGGTCAGGAGTGGAAGGCTATCCAGCGTCTGCAGGAAGTCGGCGTGCCGACCATGACCGCCGTTGCATACGGCGAGAAGGGCAGCAACCCCGCAGATCAACACTCGTTCATCGTCACCGAAGAACTGGCGCCGACCATCAGCCTTGAAGACTTCAGCATCGACTGGGTCAAGCAGTCGCCCGAGCCCAAGCTCAAGCGCGCGCTGATCGCTGAAGTCGCACGCATGACCGGCATGATGCACCGCGCTGGCGTCAACCATCGCGACTGCTACATCTGCCACTTCCTGCTGCACACCGACAAACCGGTGACGCCGGAAGATTTCAAACTCTCGGTGATCGACCTGCACCGTGCCCAGACCCGCGCAAAGATCACACAGCGCTGGCGCAACAAGGATCTGGCGGCGCTGTATTTCTCCGCGCTGGACATCGGCCTGACCCGCCGCGACAAACTGCGTTTCCTCAAGGGCTATTTCCAGCAACCGCTGCGCCAGATCCTGGCTGAAGAAGCGCCGCTGCTGAGCTGGCTGGAAGGCAAGGCCAACAAACTGTATGCGCGCAAACAGCGTTACGGGGATGCACTCTGATGGCGGGTTGGACTCTTGAGCCGCAATACAGCGAACTCGCGGCGGATTTTGGCAGCCTCGAAGCGGTGTTTGCGTTGCAAGGTGAACGCCTGACCCGCGACCCGCTGTCTGAAGTGATTCGCGTGCAGCGCAATGGCGTCAACTATTACGTCAAACGCTATGTCGGCGCCGGTAAAGGCCTGCGCCGCTACCTCGGCAAGCCGCGAGTAAAGATGGAATGGCAGAACCTCAAGCGCTTCGCCAAGTGGGGTATTCCCACCGCTGAGGTGGTCGCCTGGGGTCTGGAACGACGTGGCGCGGCGTATGATCGTGGCGCCATGATCACTCGCGAATTACCGAACACCGAAGACCTTTCGGCGCTCGCCGAGCGCAAGGATCCGAAACTCAAGGATCGCGCCTGGGTCGACGCTGTCAGTCGGCAACTGGCCGGCTATACCCGGACGATGCATGATCACCGATTTACCCATAACGATCTGAAATGGCGCAACCTGTTGATCGATGATCAGGCGCGGATATTTCTGATCGATTGCCCTAACGGCGAGTTCTGGCGCGGCTTCTGGCTCAAGTATCGGATCACCAAGGATCTGGCCTGTCTCGATAAGCTCGCCAAATACCACCTGTCCAATACCCAACGCCTGCGCTTCTATAAGCAATACCGCCAGTGCGATCGGCTTGATAGCGCCGACAAGAAACGGATTCGGCACGTGGTGAGATTTTTCGAGGGACGCGAATGACTGATTTTCTCGCTGCTGAAGACCGCGCGCTGCTTGAGCGCCACGGGCTGGGCACTTTTGATGCGCTATGGTCGAAACAACTTGAAGCTGTGGACGAACCCAATACTGCCCGTGGCGGTTGGAGCAGCGTCTTCCGTCTGGACCTGGAAGGGCAGGGTTATTACCTCAAGCGCCAGAGCAACTATCTGACGCGTACCTTGCACGCGCCTTTCGGCGAACCCAGTTTTGCCCGCGAGTTTCGCAATATCAGCCGCTATCGCAAGCTCGGTATTCCGGCGCTGCAAGCGGCGTTCTTCGGTGAGCGCAAGGTCGACGGCGAAGTCCGCGCGATCCTGCTGACCCGAGCACTCGATGGCTGGAGTGATCTGGAGTCGCTGCTGCAGCGCTGGACGCAGCTCAGTACCGCGCAACAGTCGGCCATTCTCAAAGCCTGTGGATTGCTCGCGCGGCATCTGCACGGTGTGCGGCAGGTGCACGGTTGCTTCTATCCCAAACACATTTTTCTTCGGGCAACCGGTGACGGCTATCAGGCGCAATTGATCGACCTGGAAAAGACCCGGCCGTTGTTGTTCGGCATGCGTGACCGCATCAAGGATCTGGAACCGCTGCAACGCCGCGCGCCGGAATGGAGCGAGGCGCAACTGCGTGAATTGCTCGCGGCTTATCTCGATCAGTCCGCCGATAGCTCGCTGCTCGACAGCTGGCTCGCCCGGCTGACCGCACGCCGCAGTCACAAGGAGACGCGCTGATGCAATTGTCCGAGCTGGCTAGTGTCGGGCGAACCCCGCAACTGCCGCTGACGGTGACCCTGGCCGATGCCGCCGGTAGTGCGGATCTGCAATTGCTGAGTCTGTTGCGGGTATTGCCGGGGCAGCGTTACGTCGGTGCGGGCGTTTGGCGCGGGCGTCCGGTGTTGGCCAAATTGCTGGTCGGTGGCAAGGCCGCCCGGCATTTTCAACGTGAGCTGGAAGGCGTGCGCTTGCTGGCCGCGCAAGGCATGACAACACCGCTGCTGCTGGCCGATGGCTTGCAGAATGGCGAAGGTGGCTGGCTGCTGTTCGACTTCCTTGAGGGGGCCGAAAGCCTTGGCGATGCCTGGGCGAAAGTCGAGTCGCTGCCGGTGCTGGCCGATGAACAGTCGGCGGTGTTGGCCGAGGCGCTGGGTGCCATTGGCCAATTGCACGGCAAAGGGCTCTGGCAGGAAGACCTGCATCTGGACAATCTGCTGCGTCACGGCGGCCGGTTGTACTTGATTGACGGTGCCGGCATTTGCGCAGAAACCGCCGGGCAGCCGTTATCGCGGCAAAAAGTCCTGGAAAATCTCGGGGTGTTCTTCGCCCAGTTACCCAAGACGCTGGAACCGTTCACTGAAGAACTGCTGGTGTATTACCTGCTGAGCAACAGTGAGCACGCGTTGCCACTGGAAGCCTTGCAGAAGCAGATCGACAAAGTGCGTCGCTGGCGTTTGAAAGACTTCCTGATCAAGGTCGGTCGCGAGTGCACGCTGTTCAGTGTGCAGCGTGGCGCGTTCGCTCTGCGCGCGATTCGTCGTGAAGAAGAATCAGCCATGTTGCCGGTTCTGGAGCAGGCCGATGCGTTGCTCGATCAGGGCCATTTGTACAAGACCGGTGGTGCGGCGAGCGTCGGCAAGGTTCAGGCCGGTGCGCGCACACTGGTGATCAAGCGCTACAACATCAAGGGCTTTGCCCATTGGCTCAAGCGTTTCTGGCGTCCGAGTCGCGCCTGGCATTCGTGGCGCGAAGGCAATCGCCTGGCGTTCCTCGGGATCGCCACGCCCAAGCCGTTGGCGGTGCTGGAAAAGCGCTTTTTGTGGCTGCGCAGTCGTGCGTATCTGGTCACCGAATTCCTGTCGGGGCCGGATATCATCGAGCGCTTTGCCCCCTATGTTGAAAATGGCCAGGCACCGGAAGCGGAGCTGCAGGCGCTGGATCAGTTGTTCGCGCGATTGATTGACGAGCGCATCAGCCATGGCGACTTCAAGGGGCACAACCTGTTCTGGCAGCAGGATCGCTGGGCGCTGATCGATCTGGACTCGATGTGCCAGCATGGATCTGTCGGCAGTTTCGCGCCGGCCTATGCCCGTGACCGGGCGCGATTCATGCGTAACTGGCCCGAGAGCAGCGCGCTGTATCAGGTCATTGATCAGCGTTTGCCGAAAGAAATCTCCAGCGCGGCCTGAGTCAAACGACTACAGCAGTAGGGGACAGGATTCAGCGACTTGTCCTACAGCTTATCCAGAAGTCGTGAACTGTGTCCGGTTCAGCTCCGATGCTAATTTGCCCAACGACTTTGGAGGGCGAATATTGACCATCAAACAGGCTGTGATGCTGGGTGCATTTTCATGGGTTCTGGCCGGCTGCGGCAGCGCCCTGAGCGTATTGCAAGACGATGCCGACGTCGCTCGGGACATGCGCAAACAAAACACCTACTGCCAATCCATTCCACGGATTTACAGCGGGCTGGCCTTCGATTTCTGCGTGTTGAACGCGCCTCCCGATCCCAGCGGATTTCTGGTGCCGTTCGTGCTGCTGGATCTGCCATTGTCCGGTGTATTCGATACAGTAGCGTTGCCCTATACGGTTTATCGTCAGGTCACTGACGGCAATCTTGGTATTTACTGGCGCAAGGGTGGTTATTGAGTCTTTGGGCAAGGTTTCTCCAGACCATTCAACCTGGGGCAATCGCACAGGGTAATTCCCCACTCGTTTACGCTATAATCCCGCCCTTTAGCTGTCACTCGCCCTGCGCGAGGGCACATCAATTTTCAAGGCGCATCGCGCCTGCACGCAGACTAAAGAGGCTAGACCCCTGTGGCATTGACGATTCTTGGCCTGTCCGGCGCCCTTAGCCATGACCCTTCAGCAGCCTTGTACATCGACGGCAAGCTGGTGGCGGCGGCTGAAGAAGAGCGCTTCGTACGCGATAAGCATGCAAAGAACCGCATGCCCTACGAATCGGCGAAGTTCTGTCTTGAACAGGCCGGCATCAAGCCGTCCGATGTTGACGTGGTAGCGATTCCGTTTGCCCCGATCAGCCTGTTCGGCAAGGCGCGCTGGCACTACGCCAAGCGTTACTGGTACGCGCCGGATCGCGCCCTTGATGCAATCCTGATGGGCAACCGCCGCTACAAGCGCTATCGCAACAAGATTGTCTGGTGCCTGGAACAACTGGGTTTCGATCCGAAAAAGATCAAGATCGAGCCGGTCGAGCATCACCTGGCTCACGCCTCCAGCGCTTACCACTGCTCCGGTTTCAAAGAAAAAACCGCGATCCTCGGCATCGACGGCAAGGGCGAGTACGCCACGACCTTTTTCGGCTATGGCGAAAACGGCAAGATCCACAAGATCAAGGAATTCTTCGACCCGGACTCCCTCGGCGGCCTGTACGGTGCGATCACCGAGTTCCTCGGTTTCGAGATGCTCGACGGTGAGTTCAAGGTCATGGGCATGGCGCCGTACGGCGACGCCAGCAAGTACGACTTCTCGCGTCTGGCCTCGTTCGAGAACGGTGAGTTGGTGATCAACACCGACTACGCCAACGTGATCGGCCTGCGTCGTTACAAAGAGAAGGGCAAAGGCTTCTACTTCTCGCCGAAGCTGATCGAATGGCTTGGCCCGAAACGCGAAGGCGATATCGCTGACGAACCGTACATCCACTACGCCGCGAGCATGCAAGCGCTGTTCGAGAAACTCGCGTTGCAGATGATCGACCATTACCTGGGCGATGTGCTCAAGGAAACCGGCAAGCTGGCCTTCGCCGGCGGCTGTGCATTGAACGTCAAGCTGAACCAGAAAATCATCGCCCGCGACGACATCAAAGAGCTGTTCGTCCAGCCGGCGTCCGGCGATGCCGGCACTGCCGTGGGCGCCGCCGCCTACGTTTCGCATGCCCGTGGCGTACCGGTCGAGAAGATGGAACACGTCTACCTCGGCCCGTCGTACAGCAACGAAGACGTCATCGCCGCCTGCGCCCGTCACGAGAGCAAGCCAACCTGGCGCAAGCTCGACAACATGCCTGAAGAAATCGCCAAGATCATGGTCGACGGCAATCCGGTGGCCTGGTTCCAGGGGCGCATGGAATTCGGTCCGCGTGCGCTGGGTGGTCGTTCGATCATCGGTTGCCCGAGCGTTGCCGGTGTGGCTGACCGGATCAACCACCAGATCAAGTTCCGCGAGCGCTGGAGGCCTTTCTGCCCGTCGATGCTCGACACCGTCGCGCCACAGATGATCAAGATCGATCACCCGGCACCGTTCATGACGTTCACCTTCGAAGTGGCTGAAGAGTGGAAGACCCGCGTGCCGGAAGTTGTCCACGAAGATGGCACTTCTCGCGCCCAGGTGCTAAAGCGCGAATACAACCCGCGCTACTACGACATGATGAAGGCGCTGGAAAATCTGACCGGTAATGGTGTATCGCTGAACACTTCGCTCAACCGTCGTGGCGAACCGATGATCTGCTCACCGACTGACGCGTTGAACATGTTTTTCGGTTCTGACCTGGAATACCTGATCATGGAAGATATTCTGGTCGTAAAAGAGGGTGTAAAAGGATACGAACTTGACTGAAACACTGATCAGCGTCGTCATTCCGGTTTACAACTACGCACGAACCCTGCCGCGAGCAGTGGAGTCGGTGTTGGCGCAGCTGGATGAGGCGACGGCGGATCTGCTGGTCATCGACGATGGGTCGACGGACGAGACGCCAGAGGTGGTGGAAAAACTCCTGCTCAAGCATGGCGGGCGTTTTCGCGCGCTGCGCAAAAGCAATGGCGGATTGTCTACCGTGCGCAACCGGGGGCTTGAAGAAACGACAGGGCAATATCTGGTTTTTCTCGACTCCGATGACGAAATGGCGCCCGGTGCACTGGCTGCGCTCGCGCAGCACATTGCCAGCAACCCTCAAAGCCGAATGGTCATCGGCGCCCACTGGTCGGTCTTTGCCGACGGCAAACGCAGCTTGCAGTCAGTCAAACCCTTGCCGTTGACAGCTCGCCACCGCTTGCAAGGCTATCTGCTGGATAAAACCGTATCGATCTCCAACGGTGCCTGCGCGATGCATCGAGAGGCGTTCGTTCCCGGTGCTTATCCTGAACAGTTGCGCAATGTCGAAGATCTGCCGGTGTTTGCGCAAGTATTGGCGCGTTACCCCTGCACTGTCCTGGACAAGCCTCTGGCCCTTATATACAAGCACGCCGACAGCATGCGCCATGATTTGCGCCAGAGCCTTGCTGCCGGCACGGATCAGGTCGTAAACGAAGTGTTTTCCAGTCAACGCATGCCTGAAGAGATGCATGACCTGCGTCAGGCCTTTCTGGCGCAGCGCTGCCTGTCGCTGTTTCGCGACTGTTACTCCCACGGTGAATATGCCTTGGCCAAGGGCTTCTACTTTCAGGCATTACGTGCAGACTGGCGCACGTTCTCGCGCTGGTCATACACTCGCAAGGCTTTGCGGTTGCTATTTCGGTAAATGGTTCGCGGTGAACGGGCGCGTACCTTGTAACGAGTGTCGATGAGGTGGTTGGGTGAAAGGTACGGGCAGTGAAGTGGTAACTCGAGTCTCCAGAATCATCGACGAACACCCGGTATGGCTGGCATTTTTGGGCAGTGTTCTGCTCTCGCTGATTGCGGTCATGGGCACTGCAACCGTCGGGCGAGATGCGGCCCTGTACATCGATATCGCGCAGCAAGTCACCGAGCAAGGCCCCAACGTGGCCTGGGCATCGTTCGATTGGCCGTGGTTTTCCTTCCTGCTGGCCGGTACGCATACCGTCCTGCGTTTGCCCTTGGAACTGAGTGCCTATCTCTGGTGCGGTCTGTTCTTTGCCGGCACCAGCGCGTTGATGGTCGATTGCATCCGTCAGCGTTCTCCCGAGGTCACCCGCTGGGCTTGCCTTGTGGTGCTGGCAATGCCGGCGGTCAACGCTTTTCGCAATGACATCATCCGTGAATGCGGTTTCTGGTTTTTCTGCACGCTGACGCTATGGCTCGCGATGCGCTGGCAAGCCCGTGGCGGCTGGCTGCGAGCGGCTTTCATTCATCTGGCTATCGTCGCGGCAGTCCTGTTTCGGCTGGAAGCCTTGCTGCTGGTCGTTGCGTTGGGGCTGTGGCAGTTGCCCAATCTGTGGTCGTCGGGCCGACGGATGCAATTCGCGCAGTTCTCGCTGCTACCGGTTTTGGGGGTGCTGGCCGTTTCGGTGTCCGGTGTGTTCATGTCGGCGCGCGTGATGCTGTTTCTGGACATGATTGCGCCGCACAGTGTGTTCGCCTCCTTCCAGATGTTGTGCGACCAGTTTGCCAACTCACTGATCAACAAGTACTCCCAGGACGAAGCCGGGCGGATCATTTTCTTCGGCATTCTGGCGAGCATGGCCATCAGTTTCGTGAAGCTGATGGGGCCTTTCGCCGTACCGTTCATCCTGCGCCGCAACTGGGGCTTATTAGGCATCTACTGGCGTGACTATCGTCCTTTCGCCTGGGCGGCGTTGCTGTACCTGGTGGTGCTGGTGCTGTTTTTCATCAAGCTGCAGTTCATGAATACGCGCTATCTGAGTTTCCTGAATCTGTTGTTTGTGCCTGTGCTGGCGATGGGGCTGGCGGCGTTTGTCCGCGAATTCCCGCGTTGCGGCAAATGGCTGCTGGTGCTGGGTTTGCTGGTGATGCTGTCGAACGTCATTTCCACCGGGGCCGGCAAAACCCACTATGTCGAGGCGGGACGCTGGGTCTCCAGTCATGTCGAGCGGGGCGCGCCGACTTACTTCGAGGACGGGCGGATCAGCTATTACGCCGGTCGCGGCTACGTCGTGCCAGGTTTGACTCAGGAAGAGGCGATGTCGGCAGCCCATGCCGGCGACTACCGCTATTTCGTCATCGAGGCGAAGGGTAGCGAGCCGTGGCTGAACGAGTGGCTGGTCGCGCACAAGCTGCGCATCATCGAACACTTCGCCAATCGCAAAGGCGCCACGGTGGTGGTCATTGGCCGCTAAGATTTAGCCGAGCAGTGGACGCAGGCGCGAGATCAGTGGCGCCTGCCGGTTGCTCGGCAACGCTTGTCGGTAGCCTTCGATAAACGTATCCCCAGCGTCCTCGCCCAGCAACCACTGCCGGTCTTCCTTGTAGCGCAGCAAGTGGGCGAAGTTGCGCAGGCGCTTGCTGTCACTGAGCGCGCGTTTCTGACAGCGCAGGTCGGCGATATCGATCAGGCCCAGATGGTTGTCGGGTGTCAGAACGACATTGCCGAAGTGTAGCGACCGGAAGTACACACCTTTCTCGTGCAATTGAGCGAAATACGCGCCCAGTTGAAATCTCAGTGAGTCAGTCCCTTCGCTGGTGCCCTGCAACTGGCGCACGGTGTTGCCTGCCAGTGGGCTGTAATAAACGCAGTCACGCTCGATGCTCGGGATGCGATAGACCGCGATGACTTTCGGGCAGAGGATGCCGCGCTGTTCGAGTGCGCGTGTATTGTCGGCAAAGCGTTGGGCATAGGGGTAGAACAGTGCCGAACTGAGCAGCCGCTTGCGGCGGAACAGCTTGAGCATGCGTCCATCGGCCAATCTGAGCACTTTGTCGCCGGAGCCGTCGGCCTCCAGTACGTGTGCACCCTTGCGCAGTGCCTCGTAAGTGCTTTGATCAATCGATTGCATATCGGGCTCCCCATCATTAGCGGGGTATCTTAACCGACTTGGTCGAAGGCTGGCTTGAAGTCATGTTTATCGGGGCAAAAACGCGTGTGATATCATCGGCGCCTCACTGAATTGCGCGGATCACCATGAGCAGTCCTGAACCGAAAGCCCAGTCAACGCTGGCGATCTATTTCCGCCTTTTGGCTTACGTGCGGCCTTATGCCGGTCTCTTCCTTCTCAGTATCGTCGGGTTTCTGATCTTCGCATCGACTCAACCGATGCTCGCTTACATCCTCAAGTATTTCGTCGATGGCCTGGCCAATCCTGAAGCCAGCCTGTTCCCGGGTAACCCTTATCTGGGCAAATTGCAGTTGCTCGAAACCGTGCCGCTGATGATCGTGCTCATCGCGCTGTTGCAGGGCGTGGGTTCGTACCTTGGCAACTTCTTCCTGGCCCGGGTCTCCCTGGGGTTGGTGCATGACCTGCGGGTGGTGCTGTTCAACAAATTGCTGGAGTTGCCCAATCGCTTCTTCGACAAGAACAATTCCGGCCACCTGATTTCCCGCATCACCTTCAACGTGACGATGGTCACCGGGGCGGCAACAGACGCGATCAAAGTCGTCATCCGTGAAGGCATGACCGTGATTTTCCTGTTCTGCACGCTGTTGTGGATGAACTGGAAGCTCACTCTGGTAATGGTCGCTATCCTGCCGTTGATCGGTTTGATGGTGAACAGCACCAGCAAAAAATTCCGCAAGCAGAGCAAGAAGATCCAGGTCTCGATGGGTAACGTCACGCACGTCGCGTCCGAGACCATTCATGGCTACCGCGTTGTGCGCAGTTTCGGCGGCGAGCAGTACGAAAAGGATCGCTTTCGCGATGCCAGCCAGAGCAACACCGACAAGCAGTTGACGATGACCAAGACCGGCGCCGTTTACACGCCGATGTTGCAACTGGTGACTTACAGCGCCATGGCGGTGGTCATGTTCCTCGTGCTGTACCTTCGTGGCGACGCATCGCCGGGCGATCTGGTGGCTTACATCACCATGGCCGGTTTGTTGCCAAAACCGATTCGCCAGCTCTCGGAAGTCAGCTCGACCATTCAGAAAGGCGTGGCCGGTGCCGAAAGTATTTTCGAGCAACTGGATGAGCCGGCTGAAGTGGATCAGGGCGCGGTCGAACGCGATCGCCTTGAGGGCCGTCTGGAAGTGCGCAACCTCAGTTTCCAGTACCCGGACACTGACAAGCAGGTGCTCAATGACATCAGTTTTGTCGTTGAACCGGGGCAAATGGTCGCGCTGGTGGGGCGTTCGGGCAGCGGCAAGTCGACCCTTGCCGGGCTTATTCCGCGTTTCTATCAGCATGAACAGGGCGAGATTCTGCTCGACGGCGTTCGCGTGCAGGACTTCACCTTGCACAGTCTGCGACGCCAGATTGCGCTGGTGACCCAGCAGGTCACGCTGTTCAACGATACGGTGACCAACAACATCGCTTATGGCGATCTGGCGGGTGCGCCGTTCGAGGAGGTCAAGCGGGCCGCTTCCGAGGCCTATGCCGATGAGTTCATCGTCAAGATGCCGGAAGGTTACGAAACCCTGGTCGGTGAAAACGGCGTGTTGCTGTCTGGCGGCCAACGCCAGCGAATCGCCATCGCTCGGGCGCTGCTCAAGGATGCGCCGCTGCTGATTCTCGACGAGGCTACTTCCGCCCTCGATACCGAGTCGGAGCGACATATCCAGGCGGCGCTGGATCATGTGGTGCAAAACCGCACGACCCTGGTGATCGCTCACCGCTTGAGCACCATTGAGAAGGCTGACCTGATTCTGGTCATGGACGAAGGCCGGATCGTCGAGCGCGGTACCCACGCGCAATTGCTGCAGCAGAACGGCTACTACTCCCGCCTGCACGCCAAAGAGTTTGAAGAGGGCGATGAACCTCTGCCGGCCCACGCGACCAACGTATGCTGACGATGTTTCGCAGCTTTCGTGAGCGTGGCTGGACTGAAATCGACCGCGATGCCTACGCCCGGGCCTGGCAGTGTTTCGGCGGCAGCTTCGCTACGCATCCCGAGGTGGTTGAGCGACTGTCGGCGTTCGTGGGTATCGAACTGCGTTATCTGGGCTGGGTCGTTGGCGGTGAAGTAGTGGCCGCCATTCCTTGCTGGGGCCGTCATGTTGCCTTGTCCAAGGAAGTGCTCAAGCGTGAGGGCAAGCGCGGCTTGCTGGACATGGGCAACGCGGAGATCATCCTGCCGATTGCCCCCGATGTCGTCGTACCGGTGCGCCAGCGTATGGCTTATGTCTCCCAGCTCAATGCCGAGCAGATCAGCACCTTGAAAGTGCAGCCCGAGGGCTTGGCTCTGGCGCGGTTGCCGGAAGAGTATTCGAAGAAGTTTCGCTACAACCAGCGCCGCGAACAGCGCCTGCTCGAAGAGGCGGGTGGTTCGCTGGTGCCCATGTCCGAGTTTTCTCCGGCCGAGCAGGCGCAGGCTTACGGTGATCTGTTTGAGCGCCGCTGGGGCTTCGAAGTGCCAGGCAAGGCTGGTCTCGCCGAGGTCTTCACGCTGTTGCGTGAATTCATGACCGGTTCCGTGGCCATGCTCGAATCGGCACCCGTGGCCATTCAGGTTTTGTACCGCGTCGAGGCGCCGCAGTGGGTTTCGCTGGAATATATCAATGGCGGCGTCGACCCGCAGAGCCGCGAGTTCAGCCCCGGTAGCGTATTGAGTTTCGTCAATACCCAGCAGGCCTGGGCCGACGCGCAGGCGCTGGGCAAGCCGTTGCGCTATTCATTCGGTCGTGCCGACCGTGAGTACAAGGATCGCTGGTGCCACACGGTCCCGGTCTACAAGGTCTGAACTGATGAGTGCTCGCAAGCAACAGCTTCTCAAGGCCCACCGGCGCAGCAAGCGTCTGTTCCTCATCGGCTTTCTGGTGGTGCTATTGCTGATCGGGTTTCTGGTCGGCTGGTGGCTGGTGCCACTGTTATTGGTGCTGGCCTGGGTTGCCCACGAAGCGTGGTTTGCCGATCACTTGTTTTATCGGCCATCCGACGACTACCAATACGATTTTCCTGTGGGCACGGCACGTCAAGCGGTCAGTCTGGACGGCGGCGTGGTGCGCCTGAACGGGCCGTTGGCAGCGGGCGAAACGCTCATTCTCGAGCTTGAATTGAAGGCCGGCTGGCTGGGGCGCTGGCTCGATCCCTACATTGCGGTGGGGGATGATCGCCAGGACTTCGAGCGCGGGGTGAAGGGGCGGCGTTTCATCAATCTGTCCGGGCAGGCCGAGGCACTTGAGCAGGGCACGCTGAGCCTGCGCGGCCGATATTGCGCGGTGGGTGCCATGGGCACGTTGTGGATCATGGCGAACCCTGACTACAGTCGCCAGCGCGTCATGGTCATCGCCCCCCATGCCGATGATGCCGAGCTTGCGGCATTCGGCCTTTACAGCCGTAGCGAAGACGTCAGCATCGTCACCCTGACCCAAGGCGAGATCGAAGCTGAAGATTTCCAGCGCCTGGGCCTGGATCAGGCCGCCGCCGCGCGGTTGAAGGGGCGTTTGCGCAGTTGGGACAGCCTGACGATTCCGCTGTGGGGCGGCGTGCCCGCCGAGCGTTGCGCGCAACTGGGCTATTACTGCCTGCAATTGCCTTCGATGGCCGCAGAGCCAGCCACTCCATTTGGCTCCCGCGAGTCGCAGGAAAGCGATGTGCGCAGTGTGCGGCGACACAATCCGCTGACCTTGCCCGCCGACCTCGACGGGCAGCCGACCTGGCAGAATCTGGTCGGTGACCTGACGGCGCTTCTGCAGCACTACCGTCCAGAGGTCGTGGTGACACCGCATCCCGAGCTGGATCCACACAGCGATCACGTCGCGTCCACTCAAGCGCTGCTTGAGGCCGTTGGCCTGAGCAGTTGGAAGCCGACGACCCTGCTGCTGTACGCCAATCACCTGCATGACAACGACCGCTGGCCGATGGGCCCTGCCGGTGCGGGGGTTGCGCTGCCGCCAGCCATCGAAGCATTGCCGGCGGATCGGTTGTGGAGTCCGCTCTTGTCAGCGGACGTGCAGCTGGACAAAGCCATGGCGCTGGCCATGGAGCACGATCTTCAGGGCGGGCAGGCATTCAAACGGCAATTGCGCCGCTGGATCCAGCAGGGGCTGGCGGGTCGCCGCTGGCCTGTCACCGGCAGTAATGAATTTTTCCGCAAGGCTGTCCGGCGACACGAATTGTTCTGGGTGCGCGACCTTTCAGATTGAGGCGGACGGCGCTTTACCCTGTGTTAATATCGCGCCCCTGTTCATTTTGTATGTGGGTTGCTCCATGAAGTTGTCCATGCCGCGTTTCGATCAAGCCCCGGTCTTGGTAGTCGGCGATGTCATGCTCGACCGTTACTGGCATGGCGGAACCTCACGGATTTCCCCTGAGGCGCCGGTGCCGGTCGTTAAGGTCGAGCAGATCGAAGACCGTCCGGGTGGCGCCGCGAACGTTGCCTTGAACATTGCCGCGCTGGGTGCGCCGGCGTCTCTGGTCGGTGTGACCGGCGATGACGAAGCCGCCGACAGCCTGAGCAACAGTCTCAAAGGCGCGGGCGTACGTGCCCTGTTCCAGCGCATCGCGCACCAGCCAACCATCGTCAAGCTGCGGGTCATGAGCCGGCACCAGCAACTGCTGCGTATCGACTTTGAAGAACCGTTCGCCACCGATGCGCTGGCCCTTGGCTCGCAGGTCGACGACTTGCTCGAAGGCATCAAGGTGCTGGTGTTGTCCGACTACGGCAAAGGCGCGCTGAAAAACCACCAGGCGCTGATTCAGGCGGCGCGGGCGAAAAACATCCCGGTGTTGGCCGACCCGAAAGGCAAGGATTTCTCGATCTACCGTGGTGCCAGCCTGATCACCCCGAACCTCAGCGAATTCGAAGCCATCGTCGGCGGTTGCGTCGATGAGCATGAGCTGGTGAGCAAGGGCGCTGCGTTGATGCACGACCTCGAACTCGGCGCGCTGCTGGTAACACGCGGCGAGCATGGCATGACCCTGCTGCGCCCGGATCAGCCGGCGCTGCACCTGCCGGCGCGTGCCCGTGAAGTGTTCGACGTCACCGGTGCCGGTGACACGGTGATTTCTACCCTGGCCGCAGCGATTGCTGCCGGTGAAGACCTGCCCCACGCCGTTGCGCTGGCCAATCTGGCCGCAGGCATTGTGGTTGGAAAACTCGGTACGGCGGCCATCAGTGCTCCGGAACTGCGTCGCGCCATTCAGCGTGAAGAAGGTTCCGAGCGTGGAGTGCTGGGTCTTGAGCAGTTGCTGCTCGCCGTGGCCGATGCCCGCGCGCACAACGAAAGGATCGTCTTCACCAACGGCTGCTTCGACATCCTGCATGCCGGGCATGTCACCTACCTGGAACAGGCGCGGGCACAGGGCGACCGCCTGATTGTTGCGGTCAACGATGATGCTTCGGTCAGCCGCCTCAAAGGCCCGGGCCGTCCGATCAACAGCGTTGATCGACGCATGGCGGTTCTTGCCGGCCTCGGCGCGGTGGACTGGGTGATCAGTTTC
Source organism: Pseudomonas chlororaphis (assembly GCF_000783395.1). GTDB lineage: Bacteria > Pseudomonadota > Gammaproteobacteria > Pseudomonadales > Pseudomonadaceae > Aquipseudomonas > Aquipseudomonas chlororaphis_H. The sequence goes on from NZ_JSFK01000003.1 coordinate 345,163, forward strand.
CCTGAAGGCACCCCGGAAAACCTGCTGCGCGAGGTCAAACCGGACGTGCTGGTCAAGGGCGGCGATTACGGCATCGATCAGGTGGTCGGCGCCGATATCGTCAGCGCTTATGGCGGCACCGTGAAGGTCTTGGGGCTTGTCGAAAACAGCTCGACAACTGCGATTGTCGAGAAGATTCGCAGTCGTTGATCAGATGAATTTTTACCGTTGTGTACTGCGTGTGAACGGATTTTGCCTTGGGGATTTTACCGTTTCCGTTGATGTAGGCAGCTTTGAATCCGATGCGCTTGCCTGCCTACGTCGCGTGGTCAATTAACTTATGAAAGTCATGCTCCTGGTGATGGACGAGCAGCGGGTCATTCTCGACCGGCTCTATGACATCGTGCAGCAGAACTGTGATGAATGTTTCATCTTCCGTTTGAGCAAACAGCAACAGTTGAACCTGGGGTCGTTTCTGGCCTCGGTCGATTACCAGACCTTCGATCGCGTGGTGATTTTCTCCCGGGTCAAGCGTCTGGCCACGCAACTGCAGGTGCTTAAATGCATTCCCGGGCTGATCTTCCTCGAGCACGATGCCTACCAGAACTACATGCCGGCGAGTAAGTACCGTGGCGTGTATTCACGGCTTTACCGTCGTCTGCCGAGTTGCCGGGCGCTGGTGTCCGGGGCTGTGGTCGCGCGCAAGATGCTGGCCGAAGGCATCGACACAGTGTTCGTCTCCAAAGGCTATGACGAACAGATGCTGCACAACACCGGTGTCGAGCGGGACATACCGATCGGCTTTCTTGGCAGCCTGAAAAGTACCGAATATGCCGAGCGCAAAGCCATGCTCGAGTCGCTTTCGCAGCGTACCGGGATGCTGGTGACCCGCACCAAGTCAGGCGCGGAGTACCTGCAAACGCTCAATCGCATCAAGATCTTCGTCAGTGCCGACATCGGCATGAACGAGTTCATGATCAAGAACTTCGAAGCCATGGCCTGCGGTTGTGTACTGCTGGCCTGGAGTCAGGGCGAAGAAGACCGGTTGCTCGGTTTCGAAGACATGCACAACACCGTGTTTTATCGTAGCGAAGAAGAGGCGGTGGAAAAGATCAAACTGCTGCAGGATGACCCGCAACTGGCGCAGCGTATCGCCAGCAATGGTCAGGCATTTGCGGAAAGTCGCTATTCTTTCGCCCGTGTCGGCAAGGCCCTCGCGACTGAAATCCAGCGCGAAATGCGCCCATGGCAACCGCCCTCGGCGTTCACGCGGTTCTGGGTCAAGTTGCGTTACGGCATGAAGGTACTGGACTGAATGAAAAACGAGCACAGGGCGCCGGGTGCATTACCTGGCGGTGACCAGTCTATTGTGGACGCGTTGCCTGAGGCATTGCGTGAGTGTCTGAGTCGTGCGGGCCGGGTCGTCCTGATCGCGAACAATCCAGCGATCACGGCGGCGGATTTTCAGGCGCTGAACATTGGCGCCAATGACGTCGTCGTCAGTTTCAATACCTGCATCAAGGCACCACTGCTCAATTCGCAAAGCGTGAATATTTTCGTGCACGGATGCAATGCGCCGGATGCGTACTTTTTCGGGTTGCCCTGCGGACCTGATGTTCAGCGGCTGTTGGATCACGCGAGCGAGCGTTGTTTCACCCTCTTGTTGGGGTCTATAACGCCGATGTCTGCGTTGCCGGGGGTGGCCATGTACATGGATCGTATTCCCTTGCCGCCGCTGTTGAACTATCCGGTCACTCGACCCTCAGGCAAGCTCTACGCTGGACCTTCTACGGGGTTCAGCACACTGGTGCTGTTCGACTGGTTGCGCGGCTATGCCGGTTTTACCTATCAGCTCATGACCCTGGGGTTTTCCAACGAAGCAGGAAAACTGTGGGGTGGTCATGCCTGGGATTATGAGCGCAACTGGCTTCAGGCTTCAGACGTTATCGTGGTGCCCCTGCAACCTCGTCGTTGGTGGCAAAAGCTGTTTCGCCCGAAATAAAAGCTGTCAGTAGGCTATTTGCTCGCGCGTTTCTTGCCGATACCCACCAGGCGCAATGCCTTCAGACTCAATTGCTTGAGGCCTGCGCGAGGAGGCTTTGCCGGTTGCAGGCCTTGTTGTACGACCCAGTCCTTCCAGCGAATCCGCTCGTCGCGCACGACCCAGCCCTCCTGGGTCGCGAAACTCTCGGCCAGATAAAGTCCGCGAGTACTGGCCGGCAAAAGTTTGTCGCGCTTGAGCGTGTACAACTCGGCCAGTGGCGCGCCGTCCTTGAGTGGCATCAAGTACAAGTCCGGGCGCTTGCGGTCGAGTCGGGCCACCAGTTGATCACCCTCAAGACGCTCGTCAACGTGGAACAGGCTCAGGGACTTGGCTTCCTTGGGCACATCCAGGCGCAAATCGTAGATCAATTGCAGTGACGCGGTCGGAAGGTGCACGTAGGCCCGAGGCCGTTCGAGCAATTGCAGATTGGCGCTACGGATCGGTCGCGCTGAGCCGGACAACGGCGTCAGGCGAAACGGCAGCGCTTCGCGATAATGCAGTGCAGCGGAGTAGGGCGCCGGCAGCCAGGTGTCGTTGAAGCGTCCGCCGAGCCAGCCTTCCGGCGTCTCCAGCAAGCACTCTTCGGCAATTTCCTGAATGGCCGTGTGCAGGGGAATGTTCAATTCGTGGGCCGGCACGTAACCGGAAATCAGTTTAAGCACCACGTCGCCGCGATCCTGTCGGCGCTGGCGCACCAGCACCCAATAATCGCGATTCTGCCAATGCAGGGTGAGGCGCACCGAAACACCGAGATTGGCCAACTCCAGCGAGAAACGCTCGGCATCGGCCACGCTCACCGGTTTGCGCCGCTGCAAGGTCTGCGCGAAATTCAGCGGCATGCCGACGCTCTGGTAGGTCAGGCCTTCGGGGGTAGCTTCGACGAACAGCGGCAGGGTCTTGAAGTTGCTCGGGTTCTTTCTGATGAGCGTGCGCGGCATATCGGCTCCTGCTTAAGGCCGCGAGGCGGCGTCAGTGACCACGTAGGACCTGGGCAGCGGTCGCAACGTTGTGGGCGAGGTGCAGCGGATTGATCGTGCCGACAATAGCACTGGCTACGCCAGGTTGCGCGAACAGCAATTGGAAGCTGGCGCGCACCGGGTCCACGCCCGGACTCAAACAGACGTGACCACTGGCCAAGGCTTTTTTCACCAGAATGGCTTTGCCGTGGGCAGCAGCATAGTCAATGACAGTCTTTTCGTTTTGTTCGTTCAGATTGTAGGTGACCATCGCGCAGTCGCCTTGCTCCAGTGCTTTGAGGCCGCCTTCGACGGTTTTGCCGGAGAAGCCGAAGCCGCGAATCTTGCCTTCGGCCTTGAGCGCCGCGAGGGTGGCGTACACCTCTTCGTGCTCGAGGATCGCCATGTCGTTGCCGTCGGAATGCACCAGCACCAGGTCGATAAAATCGGTTTCAAGACGTTGCAGGCTGCGTTCCACCGACATCCGTGTGTGTGCTGCGCTGAAATCGTGATGCGAGAGGCCATCGGCGAACTCTTCGCCGACCTTGCTGACGATCACCCAATCCTGACGCTGGCCGCGTAGAAACGGGCCAAGGCGTTCTTCGCTACGGCCATAGGCCGGGGCGGTGTCGATCAGGTTGATGCCCAGATCACGTGCCTGACGCAGCAGCATCCGCGCTTCATCGTCGTCGGGAATCTGAAAACCGTTGGGGTATTTCACCCCTTGGTCGCGGCCAAGTTTGACCGTGCCCAGGCCCAGTGGTGAAACCATCAGGCCGGTGCTGCCCAAAGTGCGGTGCAGGTCGTGCAACGTTGCAATTGTCATGGCAGCAGTTGCTCCCAGGCAGGGACGCCCATCGGTGGTTTGGGCAGTGCGGGCAACGGTTCGCTGGCTTGCGGCTGAATGCCGTCGCGCTCCAGAGAGGCGATGACCCGGTCAGCAAAGTCCGGCGCCAGCGCCAGTTTGGTCGGCCAGCCGACCAGCAAACGGCCCTGTTCGGCGAGGAACGCGTTGTCCGGGCGCGTCAGCCCGGTTTGCAGCGGCTCGGCACGGTCAACCCGCAGGGTCGCCCATTGCGTGGTGCTGAGATCGATCCACGGCAGCAACTGGGCAATTTCCTTTTGTGCGGTGGCGATCTGTTCGGCCGGCTCGCGGTTAACGCCTTCGCTTTCGGCGATGTCGCCGCCCATGTACCAGACCCATTGGCCGTCAGCCGCTGGGTGTGTGGTTACGGTGATGCGCGGTTTGGTGCCGCCACCCAGGCAGTGGGCGTACAGCGGTTTCAGGCCCGGGCCTTTGGCGATGATCATGTGCAAAGGACGGCGTTGCATGGCCGGTTGACTCAAACCGAGTTCTTCCAGCAGTTGAGCAGTGCCGGCACCGGCGCTGAGGACGATGCGCTGGGCGCGAATCTCGCGGCCATCTACTTTCAAACCAACCAGCACGCCCGCTTCCAGCAGCGGCTCGATGGTTTGCCCGGCGAGCAGGCCATCGCCGGCCAGATCGGCCAGACGCTGGATCAGGCTCGGCACATCGACCACCAGTTCGGCGAGGCGATAAACCTTGCCCTTGAAGCGTTTGTCTTGCAGGGCTGGTGGCAGTTGCTCGCCCTTGACCTGATCGACCCGGCCACGCACGGCTTTACTGGCGAAGAAACTGGTGAGGTTGCCCGCGAGGGTACCCGGCGACCACAGGTAATGGGCCTCGGACAGCAGGCGTACGCCGGACAGGTCCAGCTCGCCGGTACCGGCCAGCGCTTCACGCCAGCGGCGCGGCATGTCGGCGATGGCTTCCGAGGCGCCGGTCAGCGCGCCGTGCAACGCGTACTTGGCGCCGCCGTGGATGATGCCCTGGGACTTCACACTCTGCCCGCCGCCGAGGCTGGCGCTTTCCACCAGCACGGTCGAAAAACCCTGGCGGCGCAGGCGCGCGTTCAGCCAGAGGCCGGCGACACCAGCGCCGACAATCAGAACGTCGGTGGAAATAACGGATGGCATGCAGCGACCTCGGGGCTTAGAGAAGCCGCAAGTTTCAAGCTTCAAGCCGCAAGCTGCAACCCGGCGCTGGAAAATCAGCTCTGCTTGCAGCTCGGGGCTTGATGCTTGTCGCTGCTTTTAATGGCCGGCAGTTTTCGAGAACAGTTGAATCACCACCACGCCCAGCACGATCAACGCCATCCCCAGCATTGCCGGAATATCCAGTTTCTGCCCGTAGATAAACAGCGCCGCGACGCTGACCATCACAATCCCCATGCCCGCCCAAACCGCGTAGGCCACGCCGACCGGCACGGTACGCACCACCAGCGTCAGCATCCAGAACGCAATCGCGTAGCCGACGATGACCAGCACCAGTGGCAGCGGCGTGCTGATGCCTTTGACTGCTTTCATCGACACAGTGGCGATCACTTCGGCGCAGATGGCAATGGCCAGGTAGGCGTAGGCGTTCATGGTTAAAATCCTCATATGAAACGTTGCTTGCTGAGGCGGCATTCTAGTGATTCGCCAGATGGGGTAAAGTCATTACCTATCTGTTACAGAGATGGGTTGGTGAATGGGCATGCAATGGAATCTGGATCAACTTCGGGTGTTTGTCGACGTCGCCGAACATCGCTCGTTTTCCGCCGTGGCACGCCAACAGCGCAAAGCGCAGTCGGCGATCAGTAGCGCGATTGCCATGCTCGAAGATGATTTGGGCGTCAGCTTGTTCGAGCGTAGCAGCGGCCGTCAGCCAACGCTCACCGAGGCGGGCGAAGCGCTGTTGGAAGAGGCGCGTGAAGTCCTGCGTCAATGCGAGCGCCTCAACGGTCGCGCCATGGCAATGATGCGTGGCCAGGAGGCGCAACTGCGGGTGGCCCAGGATGAAGCCATGCCGTATCAGGCGCTGGTGGAAAGTTTCGGTGAACTGGCCGAGCAATTTCCCAGCTTGGAAGTGCAACTGACCAGCGCCGCGCAAGGCGAGGTCGCGCACAAACTGGTCGAGCGCCGGGCCGACCTCGGCCTGCTGTTCTATCACGACGAAATCCCCGAAGCGCTGGAGCGTCGCGTGCTGGGCAGCGTGGAAATGGTCACGGTTTGCGGCATCAATCATCCGCTGGCGACGCAGTCTTACGTGACCTGCCAACAACTGGCGCAACATCGGCAATTGCTGATGTCGACGCAAACCAGCGTTTATCCCGGCAACGAACCGGCCAGCCCACAGGTGTGGCGCGCCGACAGTTTCTACGTGATGTCCGAATGGCTGGTGCGCGACCTCGGCTGGGCCTGGTTGCCCCGGCATGTGGTGCAGTACTCGGCCTATCAGGGATTGATGGTCGAACTCGACAGTGAATGGACGCCGCCAGCGCTGGTGGTCGAGCTGGTCTGGCGCCGCGACGAACCGCTCGGCCCGGCGGCACGTTGGCTGGCTGAACGTTTTGCCGTGCACTTGCGGGCGATCGGCGGCAAAAGTCGATAAACTCCGCCGCCATGAATAGAACTCTCTACACCGCGCTGTTTTACCTGGGGCTGCCATTGGTGGCGATTCGGCTGTGGCTGCGCGCACGCAAGGCGCCGGCTTACGCCAAACGGATTGGCGAACGTTTCTCTTACGGCATGCCGAAATTGCACCCCGGCGGCATCTGGGTGCACGCGGTGTCGGTGGGCGAAAGCATTGCTGCGGCGCCGATGATCCGCGCCTTGCTGCAACGTTATCCACAGTTGCCGATCACCGTGACCTGCATGACGCCGACCGGTTCGGAGCGGATTCAGGCGCTGTTCGCCAATGAACCGCGCATTCAGCATTGCTATCTGCCGTATGACTTGCCGTGTGCGGCTGCGCGGTTTCTTGATCGCGTTCAGCCCAAGCTCGCGGTGATCATGGAGACCGAACTGTGGCCCAACCACATTCATCAGTGCGCCAAGCGTGGAATCCCGGTGGCGCTGGCCAATGGGCGTTTGTCCGAGCGTTCGGCACGCGGTTATGGGCGCTTCAACAAGCTGACCGCGCCGATGCTCGCCGAGATGAGTCTGTTCGCTGTGCAGACCGAAACCGAAGCCCAGCGCTTCCGCGATCTGGGCGCGCGCCCGGAAACTGTCGAGGTCACCGGCTCGATCAAATTCGACCTGACCATCGACCCGCAGCTGCTGCAACGCGCCGCTGACTTGCGTGGCCAATGGCAGGCGCTGGAACGTCCAGTGTGGATCGCCGCCAGCACCCACGAAGGTGAGGATGAAGTGGTGCTCGATGCCCACCGTCGCTTGCTGGCCAATCACCCGGATGCGCTGCTGATCCTGGTGCCACGTCACCCGGAGCGCTTCAACTCGGTGTTCGAACTGTGTCAGCGCGAAGGCTTCGCCACCGTGCGGCGTTCGACCGGGGCCAATGTCGATGCACAGACATCCGTGCTGCTCGGCGACACCATGGGTGAATTGCTGTTTCTCTACGCACTGGCGGACAGCGCGTTTGTCGGCGGCAGTCTGGTGCCTAACGGCGGGCACAATCTGCTGGAGCCGGCAGCACTGGCGAAACCGGTGATCAGTGGCCCGCACCTGTTCAACTTCCTCGATATCGCCGCGCAATTGCGTGAAGCCGGGGCGTTGGCCGAGGTCGATGATGCCGAAGGGCTGGCCGTGGAAGTTCAGCGCTTGTTCGAATTGCCGCGTGATGCGCAGCGTATGGCTGAGGCCGGGCTGGCGGTAATGCGCCGCAATCAGGGCGCGTTGCAGCGTTTGCTGGATGGTTTGGGCAAACTGATCAAGTAAGCAAAAAGATCGCAGCCTTCGGCAGCTCCTACATTGGAAAATGTTCCTCTGTAGGAGCTGCCGAAGGCTGCGATCTTTTGTTTTTAAGGCTTAAGGCCGGGCCTTGAGCTGCGCCTCGGCAGCCTTGGCCAGATCCGGCGGGAGGAAATCCTTGTCCGGGTTGTAGTCGGCTTTCAGATAACGCCGCAGATCTTCCAGGTCCCCCGGATTCAACGTTCCCGCCGCCTGCTTCAGGCGCAGGTTGTCGAGGATGTAGTCATAGCGCGTGTTGTTGTAGTTGCGCACCGAGGTGTATAGCTGGCGCTGCGCATCGAGCACGTCAACGATGTTGCGCGTACCGACCTGATACCCGATTTCCGTGGCTTCCACTGCGCTCTGGTTGGAGATGATCGACTGGCGACGCGCCTGCACTTGCTCGACATCGGTGTTCACAGCGCGGTGCAGGTTGCGGGTGTTTTCGACGATTTGCCGGCGCAGGGATTCGCGCTGTTGTTCGCTCTGATTCAGTTGCTCATACGACTGGCGCACTTGCGAGCTGGTCAGTCCGCCGCTGTAGATCGGGATGTTCAGTTGCAGGCCGACCGTGCTCTGCTCGACGTTGTCGCGATACGGCACGCCAAAGGCGTTCGGGTTGGAAAAGCCGAGGGCGTCGTTGTCACCCTTTTCGTATTTGGCCACGGCATCGAGGGTCGGCAAATGGCCGGCCTTGCGCTGCTTGAGCGTTTGCTCGGCAGAGCTGACCGCGTAGTTGCTGGCGAGCAGATTGAGGTTCTGCCGCGCCGCCGTGTCGACCCAGGACTTCGCATCGTTTGGTGCCGGCGGCAGGATCGGCAGCGTATGGACGATGCCCTGAATCGAGTTGTACTGGCGGTTGGTCAGGGTGATCAGCGCTTCGAACGCGTCATCGACCTGACGCTGCGCAACAATACGGTTGGCCCGCGCGGTGTCGTAACTGGCTTGCGATTGCAGCACGTCGGTCTTGTCCGAGAGGCCGACATCGAAGCGCTCGTTGGACTGGTCGAGCTGGCGCTTGAACGCGGCTTCTTCAGCCTTGGTCGAGGCCAGGTTGTCCTGGCTGCGCAGCACGTTGAAATAGCTTTCGGCTGATTGCAGGATCAGGTTCTGCTCAGTCGCCGACAGTTGCAGCGCGGCTTGCTCGTTGACGTCCTTCGCGGCCTGGTACTGGAACCAGCGATCGGCGCGGAACAATGGCTGGGCCAGGGTCGCCTGATACGAGTGTGCGCTGCGATTGGCAGTGGCCGAGGGTTGATCGATCGACGTACGTACATTGGCCACTTCGGCGCCGCCCGACAGGTTCGGCAGCAACCCGGCGCGGGCCTGTGGCACGACTTCTTTCTGCGCTCCGTACTGAGCGCGGGCGGCGGCCAGATCGGCGTTGTTGTCGACCGCCTCCTGATAGACGCTGACCAGATCGGTTTTGGTCGACAAGGGCGCTTCTGCTGCCCAGGCCATTGCGTTGGACGCACAAGACACGGCAACAGCCAGTGAGAGTTTGCGCAGCATGAGGCGATCCCTAGCATTAATATTATGGAAGTAATCCGGGCGCCAAAGGTAAGGCGCAGGCCCCGCAGCGTCAAGGCGTGGCGGGGCAAAGCGAGTGTAGTTGCGCATTTGCCTCACAACAATCGGCCCAACCTGTGTATTTGCGCCATTCATCATGGTGTTTGCTGCGGTGTTGGCGTTCTTTGCCGGTTGTGTCTAGACTGGCCGGGTTCTTGTCGGGGTGCCTTGCTATGAGGCTGAGATCGAATAATTTCGGATCCCGTTGAACCTGATCAGGTTAGCGCCTGCGTAGGGAACAAGATTTCTCGTCACCCGGCGAGTCCTCTTGTGCTTCGTCCGGGAAATTGTTCGACAATCGAACGCTCGACGACGATGCACAGCACCGGTCCTGGTGCGTCCGTGCCTTTCAGGTTCTGCTCCGACAATCCACTGCCTGGATGCTGTCTGGAGAGCCCGTGATGACTACAAAATCAAAAAACGCGATCAACCTGAGTGACTCGGCCAAGGTCGATGAACAATCGGTCAAGCCGTTCACCCGTTCGCAAAAAGTCTACGTTCAGGGCTCGCGCCCGGACATCCTCGTGCCGATGCGCGAAATCACCCTCGATGTGACCCCGACCGACTTCGGCGGCGAAATCAACGCGCCGGTGACCGTCTACGACACCTCTGGCCCGTACACCGATCCGAACGTGGTGATCGACGTACGCAAAGGCCTGGCCGATGTGCGTTCGGCGTGGATCGACGACCGTGGCGACACCGAGCGCCTGGCGGGCCTGAGTTCCAACTTCGGTCGCGAACGCCTTGCCGACCCGGAATTGACCAAACTGCGCTTTGCCCACGTCAACAACCCGCGCCGCGCCAAGGCTGGCGCCAACGTCACGCAAATGCACTACGCGCGTCAGGGCATCATCACGCCCGAGATGGAATTCGTCGCCATCCGCGAAAACATGAAGCTTGAAGTGGCCCGCGCCGCCGGCCTGCTCGATCAGCAACACCCGGGCCACAGCTTCGGCGCCAGCGTGCCGAAAATCATCACCCCGGAATTCGTCCGTGAAGAGATCGCCCGTGGCCGCGCAATCATCCCGGCCAACATCAACCACACCGAACTGGAACCGATGATCATCGGCCGTAACTTTCTGGTGAAGATCAACGGCAACATCGGCAACAGTGCTCTGGGTTCGTCCATCGAAGAAGAAGTGGCGAAACTGACCTGGGGTATTCGCTGGGGCGCGGACAACATCATGGACTTGTCCACCGGCAAGCACATTCACGAAACCCGCGAGTGGATCATCCGCAACTCGCCGGTGCCGATCGGCACAGTGCCGATCTATCAGGCGCTGGAAAAAGTCGGCGGCGCGGCCGAAGACCTGACCTGGGAGCTGTTCCGCGACACGCTGATCGAGCAGGCCGAGCAGGGCGTCGACTATTTCACCATTCACGCCGGCGTGTTGCTGCGCTACGTGCCGCTGACCGCCAAACGCGTGACCGGTATCGTTTCCCGTGGCGGTTCGATCATGGCCAAGTGGTGCCTGGCGCATCACAAGGAAAACTTCGCCTACACGCATTTCGAAGAAATCTGCGAAATCATGAAAGCCTATGACGTCAGCTTCTCGCTGGGTGATGGCTTGCGTCCGGGATCGATTGCCGACGCCAACGATGCTGCTCAGTTCGGCGAACTGGAAACCCTCGGCGAACTGACCAAGATCGCCTGGAAACACGACGTGCAAACCATGATCGAAGGCCCGGGCCACGTGCCGATGCAGTTGATCAAAGAGAACATGGACAAGCAGCTCGAGTGCTGCGACGAGGCGCCGTTCTACACCCTCGGCCCGCTGACCACTGACATTGCGCCGGGCTACGACCACATCACCTCGGGTATCGGTGCGGCGATGATCGGCTGGTTCGGTTGCGCGATGCTTTGCTACGTGACGCCGAAGGAGCACTTGGGTCTGCCGAACAAGGATGACGTGAAGACCGGGATCATCACTTACAAGATCGCCGCCCACGCTGCGGACTTGGCCAAAGGGCATCCGGGCGCACAGATTCGCGACAACGCTTTGAGCAAGGCGCGTTTCGAGTTCCGTTGGGAAGACCAGTTCAACCTCGGTCTGGATCCGGACACCGCCCGTTCGTATCACGATGAAACCCTGCCGAAGGATTCGGCCAAGGTCGCGCATTTCTGTTCGATGTGCGGGCCGAAATTCTGCTCGATGAAGATCACGCAGGAAGTCCGCGAGTACGCGGCCAACCAGCGGATCGACGCGGTCGACGTGGACGTCGCCCAAGGCCTGGCGGAACAGGCCGAGCGGTTCAAGAAGGAAGGCAGTCAGCTGTACAAAAAAGTTTGATCTGACCTGAAGTTTTGATCGTTCCCACGCTCTGCGTGGGAATGCAGCCCGGGACGCTCTGCGTCCCAAAGCGTGACGCGGAGCGTCACCAGAGGCATTCCCACGCGGAGCGCAGGAACGATCAGCGGACGGCGGGTCAACACAACAACAGATGTCCCTCTGAGATAACACCCTTGAGCATTCAACCCAGCACCTATTCCCCAGACCTCGCCGTGCCCGCCGACAAGCGTGTGTTCGGCGGTCGCGATCTGTTTTCCCTGTGGTTCTCCCTCGGCATCGGCCTGATGGTTTTGCAGACCGGCGCATTACTCGCGCCTGGCCTCGGCCTGTCCGGTTCGCTGCTGGCGATTTTTCTCGGCACGCTGGTCGGCGTACTGTTGCTGGCCGCCGTCGGCGTGATCGGCAGCGACACCGGCCTGTCGTCGATGGCCGCGCTGAAACTCAGCCTCGGCAGCAAAGGCGCGAGCCTGCCGGCGTTGCTCAACCTGCTGCAACTGATCGGTTGGGGTTCGTTCGAAATCATTGTCATGCGCGACGCCGCCAGCCTGCTCGGTACCCGCGCGTTCAGTGAAGGTTCGCTGTGGTCGAACCCGCTGTTGTGGACGCTGTTTTTCGGCGCGCTGGCGACCTTGCTCGCGGTCAGCGGGCCGCTGACTTTCGTGCGGCAGATTCTGCGCAAGTGGGGCATCTGGCTGTTACTGGCGGCGTGCCTCTGGCTGACCTGGAACCTGTTCGCCAAAGCTGATCTGGCCGATCTCTGGTCGCGCGCCGGTGACGGTTCGATGCCGTTCGCCGTGGGCTTCGACATTGCGATTGCGATGCCGCTGTCGTGGCTGCCGCTGATCGCCGATTACTCACGATTCGGCAAGCGTGCGAAGAACGTTTTCGGCGGTACTGCGGTCGGTTTCTTCATCGGCAATTTCTGGCTGATGAGCCTTGGCGTCGCCTACACCCTGGCCTTTGCGCCAAGCGGTGAAGTCAACGCGCTGTTGCTGGCTCTTGCTGGCGCCGGTCTGGGCATTCCGCTGCTGCTGATTCTGCTCGATGAGTCGGAAAACGCCTTCGCCGATATTCACTCGGCAGCGGTTTCCAGCGGGATTCTGTTGCGCCTGAAAGTCGAGCATCTGGCCTTGGCCATCGGCGTGATCTGCACGCTGATCGCATTGCTGGCGCCGTTGGCGCAGTACCAGAATTTCCTGCTGCTGATCGGTTCGGTGTTTGCGCCGCTGTTCGGCGTGGTGCTGGTGGATCACTTCATCCTGCGCAAGCGCAGTGCTCAGGTCGCGTCAGCCGCATTGCGCTGGCCGGCGCTGTTGGCGTGGCTGGGAGGCGTGAGCACCTACCACTTGCTGGCAAATCTGTATCCGGATGTCGGCGCAACCCTGCCGGCGCTGGTCCTGGCAGGGCTGTTGCAGCTCGTGCTGGGCCGGGCCTTCAGTTACGGCCGGGAAACAGCTCAGGCTTGAGAATGCCGTTCAGACGCGGATAAGGAATCTTCAGTTCGACGTGGCCCAGCGCGTAAGGCGCGATGGTGGTCACGTCGTACTTGAGGATCACACCACCATAAGTCAGCGCCACGTTCGGGGTTTTCACGAACGGCCAGTTCGCCACGAACTCAGGCTCCTGATCGAGCTTGGTACTGATCAACCAACTGTTGTGCGCGACTTGCGCCGCTTTCCAGAACGCCTCTTCCTGACCCGGCATCAACATGTCGGACAGGTTCAGCACCTTGTGCTGCTGGCGCGAATAGTTGATGAAACCGCGACCCGGGGTGCCATGCGCACCGCCGGTGTCGAGGTAGCTCGACACCTCGATGATCACCAAGCCGTCATGCTGCTCGCGTACTTTCGCTTGCAGGTAGCTGCTGTTGCGCGGGCCGGCGCTGGCCAGAAACTGATCGCGATAAGCCGCCAGGGTTGGCGCTACCGGGGCGTTTTTCTCGGTGCGGGTCATTTGCAGCAGGCGTTTTTCGATGATGCCGTCCAGCGCAGGTTCGGCCGGGAAGCGCAGGGTGTCGATGTTTACCAGCGGGCAATCCGGGTTGGAACAGCCCGGTTTCAGTTGTTCCGATGCATCGCGGGTGGTTTCCAGCGGTGTGCGGTAGTTGGGCTGGAACAGGCTGGCGCACGCGCCCAGAGTCAGGGCAATGGCGGCCACGGAGGCAATTTTGAAAAGCGACATGGGCGTCCTTTCGAAAGCAGGGGAAGGCAAAAAGATATCCGCTTCGACTCTCGCAGAAGCAGTCAGTTCGCCACTAAGCTAATTAGAGTGGGTTTCGCCTCCACCGTCCATCCCGCTGACGGTAAAGGGGCTGCATCAAACCGTTCGGGCGCGTTAGGATGGCGCGAAGTCGAGGTTGCCAGTAACAGGAACCTCGTGATGGATTTGCAGTAGACGAGGATGCTCATGACTGATTTTGCCAACGCCATTCCGACCACCGTCGACGTCGTACGACGCGAGCGCTGCTACGAGGGTTTTTACAAACTCGACCGTTTGCACCTGCGCCATGAATTGTTCGCCGGTGGCATGAGCCGTGAGATCAACCGTGAAGTGTTTGTGCGTCACGATGCCGTGTGCATGCTGCCCTATGATCCGCAGCGCGACGAAGTGGTGTTGATCGAGCAGTTTCGCGTCGGTGCCATGGGCAAGACCGACAATCCGTGGCTGGTCGAACTGGTCGCTGGTCTGATCGACAAAGATGAACAACCGGAAGAAGTTGCTCACCGCGAGGCGCAGGAGGAAGCTGGGCTGGACATCAAGGCCTTGTGGCCGATGACCAAATATTTCCCGTCGCCGGGCGGCAGCAACGAGTTCGTGCATTTGTATCTGGGGCGTTGCAGCACTGACGGCGTTGGCGGCCTGCATGGCCTGGAAGAAGAGGCAGAAGATATCCGCGTCACGGTCTGGGCTTTTGAAGATGCCTTGCAGGCCGTCCGTGACGGACGCATTGCCAACGCGGCGAGCATCATCGCTTTGCAGTGGCTGGCGCTGAACCGCGCCGAAGTGAGGGGGTTATGGTCGTAAACAAATTGCGCGATCGCTATCGAGTCGACCTCGTGGGGCTGCAAGCCGCCTGCGAGGCCAACTACGCGCGCCTGATGCGACTGCTGCCGGACATGCGCAACGAACCCGAGGCGCGGCGCATCGCCGTGACCCAGGGCGAGCAGATGCTTGGCGTGCTGGCCCTCGAAGTGCTGCAAACCTGTCCGTACACCACCACTTTGCAGGTGCGCCAGGAACACAGCCTGCCTTGGCTGCCGGTGCCGCAACTGGAAGTGCAGGTCTATCACGATGCGCGCATGGCCGAAGTGGTCAGCGCCGAACATGCACGACGCTTTCGCGGCATCTATCCTTACCCGAATGCGGCCATGCATCAGCCAGATGAAAAGGCCCAGCTCAATCTGTTCCTGGGGGAATGGCTGAGTCATTGCCTGGCGCTGGGGCACGAGTACGAAGTCGTACGCTAGTTGTGAACTGCGTCCGGTTCGTCGGTTTCCTCTTTTACTGATCCCCCAGCATAATTGCGGCACTCGATCGATTCCGTGCTTTTGCCTTGGGAGAACGCCTTGCCGAGCGTATCCACGTTGACCCCCGCCGATCCGGCGTTGCTGGTGCAGTTGTCCGACAGCCATTTGTTCGCTGAAGCGGATGGCACGCTGTTGGGCATGAACACCCGCGAGAGCCTGCAAAAGGTCATCGAGCTGGTGCTGGGGCAGCAGCCGCAGATCGATCTGATTCTGGCCACTGGCGATATCTCGCAGGATGGCACACTGGAGTCGTATCAGCAGTTTCGCCAGATGAGCGCGCAGATCGCTGCCCCGGCGCGGTGGATTCCCGGTAATCACGACGAACCGATGATCATGGCCCAAGCCGCCGTGCAAAGCACGCTGCTGGAGCCGGTAGTGGATATCGGCAACTGGCGGGTGACGCTGCTCGATTCGGCGGTGCCGGGTTCGGTGCCGGGGTATCTGCAGGACGATCAACTGCAACTGCTGGCCCGCTCGCTGAGCGAAGCGCCGGAGCGCCATCATCTGGTTTGCTTTCACCATCATCCGGTGTCGATCGGTTGCGCGTGGATGGAGCCGATTGGTTTGCGCAATCCAGAGGCGTTTTTCGAGGTACTGGATCGTTTTCCACAGGCTCGCGCGGTGTTGTGGGGGCATGTGCATCAGGAGATTGATCGTGAGCGCAATGGCGTGCGCTTGATGGCTTCGCCTTCGACCTGCATTCAGTTCGAGCCGGGTAGTGATGACTTCAAGGTGGGGGAGCAGGCGCCGGGGTATCGCTGGTTGCGGTTGTTGCCGGATGGGCGGCTGGAAACCGGGGTTGAGCGCGTCCGCGGTTTTGCCTTCACTGTCGATTACGGCTCCGAAGGTTACTGATTTTCGATCAAAATCCCCTCATCGGAACGCCGCCCGCCCAGCCCTCTCCCAGAGGGAGAGGGGGCCGACCGAGGTGTCTTTCGCTATCCATCGACCTGAAGCAGCGTTGTCGATTATGGATTCACAGCACAGCGTTCAGGTCGATGTAGTTCGCAAATATCCCCCATTCGGTCCCCTCTCCCTCCGGGAGAGGGCTAGGGTGAGGGCAGCTCGTGCTGTCACACCAAATTATCGAGCCCACCCCCAATCCGCTCTTCTCTCCCTGTAAACTCCGCAAACCCAAACCGACACCCAGGGAGCTCAAATGTCCGGTTCGATCCTCTATATCCACGGTTTCAACAGCGCCCCGGCCTCGAAAAAGGCCTGTCAGCTGGTCGCGGTGATGGAGCGGCTGGGTTTGAGCGACAAACTGCGTGTCCCGGCCCTGCATCACCATCCGCGCGAAGCCATCGGTCAGTTGGAGCAAGCGATTGCCGAACTGGACCGGCCGCTGCTGGTGGGAAGCTCACTCGGCGGCTACTATGCGACTCACCTGGCCGAGCGCCAGGGCCTGAAAGCCCTGCTGGTCAACCCGGCGGTCAGCCCGCACCGGATGTTCGACGGCTATCTGGGCACGCAGAAAAACCTGTATACCGATGAAACCTGGGAATTGACCCACGACCACGTCACGGCGCTGGCCGAACTGGAAGTGCCGGCGCCTCAGGATGCGCAGCGTTATCAGGTGTGGTTGCAGACCGGCGATGAAACACTGGATTATCGCCTCGCCCAGCAGTATTACCGGGCTTGCGCCTTGCGCATTCAGGCCGGCGGCGATCACGGTTTTCAGGGTTTTGCCGGGCAATTGCCGGCGTTGCTGAGTTTTGCCGGCATTGGCGCCGATGTGTATCAGGCAATCGATTTCACCGCATTGTGAAGTCTTGCCCCTATTTCATGAATGACTGACGACGAGACCCTATGGCCACTCCCAGCGCTAGCTCTTATAACGCCGACGCCATCGAAGTCCTCTCGGGCCTCGACCCGGTGCGCAAACGCCCCGGCATGTACACCGACACCAGTCGGCCGAACCACCTCGCCCAGGAAGTCATCGACAACAGCGTCGACGAAGCCCTGGCTGGCCACGCCAAATCGGTGCAGGTCATCCTGCACGCCGACCACTCGCTGGAAGTCAGCGACGACGGCCGTGGCATGCCTGTCGACATCCACCCGGAAGAGGGCGTGTCGGGTGTCGAGCTGATCCTCACCAAACTCCATGCGGGCGGCAAGTTTTCCAACAAGAATTACCAGTTCTCCGGCGGTCTGCACGGCGTAGGTATTTCCGTGGTCAACGCCTTGTCGACCGAAGTGCGCGTGCGCGTAAAGCGTGACGGCAACGAATACCAGATGACCTTCGCTGATGGCTACAAGGCCACCGAGCTGGAAATCGTCGGCACCGTCGGCAAGCGCAACACCGGCACCAGCGTGTACTTCGCGCCGGACCCGAAATACTTCGATTCACCGAAATTCTCCATCAGCCGCCTCAAGCACGTGCTCAAGGCCAAGGCCGTTTTGTGCCCGGGGCTTCTGGTCAGCTTTGAAGACAAAGGCACCGGCGAGAAAGTCGAGTGGCATTACGAAGACGGCCTGCGCTCGTACCTGGTTGACGCCGTCAGTGAATTCGAACGCTTGCCGGACGAGCCATTCTGCGGCGCGTTCGCCGGTAACAAAGAAGCGGTCGACTGGGCGCTGCTGTGGTTGCCGGAAGGTGGCGACGCGGTGCAGGAAAGCTACGTCAACCTGATCCCGACGGCGCAGGGCGGTACCCACGTCAACGGTTTGCGTCAGGGTTTGCTCGACGCCATGCGCGAGTTTTGCGAATTCCGCAGTCTGCTGCCGCGCGGCGTGAAGCTGGCGCCAGAAGACGTCTGGGAGCGCATCGCGTTCGTCCTGTCGATGAAAATGCAGGAGCCGCAATTCTCCGGCCAGACCAAAGAGCGACTGTCGTCCCGTGAAGCGGCGGCGTTTGTTTCCGGTGTGGTCAAGGATGCGTTCAGCCTGTGGCTCAACGCCAACCCGGAAACCGGTCTGGCGCTGGCCGAACTGGCAATCAATAACGCTGGTCGTCGTCTGAAGGCCAGCAAAAAGGTCGAGCGTAAACGTGTGACTCAGGGCCCAGCGCTGCCGGGCAAACTGGCGGACTGCGCCGGGCAGGACCCGATGCGTTCCGAACTGTTCCTGGTCGAAGGTGATTCCGCTGGTGGTTCCGCCAAACAAGCGCGGGACAAGGAATTCCAGGCGATCCTGCCGTTGCGCGGCAAGATCCTCAACACCTGGGAAGTCGACGGCAGCGAAGTACTCGCCAGCCAGGAAGTGCACAACATTGCCGTGGCCATCGGTGTCGATCCGGGTGCAGCGGACATGAGCCAGCTGCGCTACGGCAAAATCTG
The DNA here is from genome assembly GCF_000783395.1 of Pseudomonas chlororaphis. Taxonomy (GTDB): domain Bacteria; phylum Pseudomonadota; class Gammaproteobacteria; order Pseudomonadales; family Pseudomonadaceae; genus Aquipseudomonas; species Aquipseudomonas chlororaphis_H. Next base: position 363,559 of record NZ_JSFK01000003.1, read on the forward strand.
CATCCTCGCCGACGCCGACTCCGACGGTCTGCATATCGCGACCTTGCTTTGCGCCTTGTTCGTCCAGCATTTCCGCCCGCTGGTCGATGCCGGTCATGTCTACGTGGCAATGCCGCCGCTGTACCGAATCGACTTGGGCAAAGAAATCTACTACGCCCTCGACGAAGCCGAGCGCGACGGCATTCTCGACCGTCTGGTTGCCGAGAAGAAGCGCGGCAAACCGCAGGTCACCCGATTCAAAGGTCTGGGCGAAATGAACCCGCCGCAACTGCGCGAAACCACCATGGACCCGAACACGCGGCGTCTGGTGCAACTGACGCTGGGCGAAGACTTTGCCGAAACCTCGGAAATGATGGACATGCTGCTGGCGAAGAAACGCGCCGGTGACCGCAAAACCTGGCTGGAATCCAAAGGCAACCTCGCCGAGGTGCTGGCCTGATGCGGTTTGGCTGGGCCTTGGCGGGTGCGTTGCTGCTGAGTGCAATGAATGTGTCGGCCGAGCCGTTGCAGGAGTTGCGCGTGCTCTCCGGGCACCCGGTCGAAGGCATGCGCGGCGGTAACCTGTCGGGGCTGGCCATGTGTGGCGGCGAGTTGTGGACGGTGTCGGACCGCGATGACGATCAGATCTATCGGCTCAATACCGCCGATCAGGTCTGGCAGGCCGAAGCGTTGCACATCGACGTACCGCTGGTGCCTGAGACCGGTTTGCCGTGGGGGTTGCGCTCGCGCAATTGGGCCGCGTCGTTCGTGCGCGGTGGCGATCTGGATTTCGAGGGCATCAGCTGCGACAGCGCCGGCAATCGCTACATTGTCAGCGAGGGCCATGCGGCGGTCTTGCAGGTGCCCGTCAGCGGCCCGGTCAACTGGCTGAAGATCTCGCCGATGATGGTTCGCGAAGCGCGGGCCAGCGGCATGCTCCTGCATTTCAATGCGATCTTCGAAGGCCTGGCGATCAGCCCGGCGGGCGATCAGATGTGGCTTGCCGCCGAGCGGCAAAGCCGTGGCTTGCTGCTGATCAGACGCCAGCAGACGGTGTGGGATTGCGACGGTCGTTGCGTGCTGCTCAGCGAGGGCGGCAAGGAAATGCAGCCACCGCAGTTCCCGAAGGCCAGAGCGGTCGACCGAGACTTTTCCGACCTTTCGTTGTTTAACGGCAAATTGTTTACCCTTGAGCGCAACGCCTTCCAGATTTGTCGGCGTGATGCGCAGACCGTCAAGGTCGAGCGTTGCTGGTCGTACGCCGCTGAACTGTTGCAGGCCAACCGCCGTTACTCGCAGAACTTCGGGCTGGAAGAGGCGCTGATCGTTGACGCTGATGGTGCATGGGTCGGCGTCGACAACAATTTCGGCCCGCGGGCCGACGGTGAGGTTCGCCCGATCGTCTGGCGCTTCGCCGCGCCTGACGGTGGCTGGAACGCCAAGCTTTAGGTGTGTTGTATCCGGTATTACCGAAGTATGTTCGTCGATAAGTGAGCAGATCAGGGAACTGCTGTAATACTTCAACTCGGGAAAGACCGGCCCGTATTGCTGAGCACGCCTGAGACGGCTCAAGTACAGGCCATGAAGCTCTGAAGCAATGCTGTCGAGAAAGTAGTGTGATCGTTGAATTCCGACATGTCGTGCAAGGCTCGGGGAAACTTGAAACGCCGACTGCGGGAGATTTAATGATGAAACTCAACGTCTATATTGCGGGTTTTTTGCTTGTCTGGAGTTCGCTGGGACTGGCCGCCGACCCGGAACTGCGGTTGCTTTCTGAGCATCCGGTGGAGGGGATGCGCGGAGGTAATCTGTCCGGGCTGGCCAAGTGTGGCGAGCAGTTGTGGACGGTGTCGGATCGAGATGACGATCGGATTTACAGGCTTGATACGCAAGACAAGGTGTGGAAGGCCGAGGCTGTTTTGATTAATGTTCCACCGGTGCCTGAAGATCCCGGCCGGACGTTGGCCATGAAAACCCAGAGCTTTTTCAGATCGCTTGCGGGTAACGGTGCGTTGGACTTTGAAGGGATCACCTGCGACGCTAGCCAGAATCGCTACATTCTCAGTGAAACGTATTCAGCCATTCTCAAGATCTCACCCAGTGGAGAACTGGCCTGGTTGCGCATCTCGTCGCAGGTGCTGACTATGGTGCGAGAGGCTGGGCTGGCTACGCACGCCAATGCGTTGTTTGAAGGCTTGGCGGTTTCCGGCATTCTTGGCAGTGAAATCTGGCTGGCTGCAGAGCGGCAAAAAAGAGGGTTGGTCAAAATCAGGCGGCTACGGACTCCTCCCCTTGATAACAAATGGTACTGTTTTTCCATGTGTGTGCTCATGACCGAGGGAGGGCTGGCGCCGCAGCCGCCACAATTTCCAGGTTCAAAACCGGTAGAGCGGGATTTTTCGGATATTGCTCTATTCAATAACAAATTGTTTCTACTGGATCGCAATGCTTTCAAAGTCTGTCGGCATGAAATGTTGACGGGTAAACAGGAACGCTGCTGGTCATTCGCAGCAGATGCACTGGTTCCGAGCCGTCGATACGCCTCTGAACACGGAATGACTGAAGCGTTGCTGGTCGATGCGCAAGGCGCGTGGATTGGCGTCGACAACAATTTCGCAACCCGTGCCGATGGCGAATCTCGCCCGATTGTCTGGCGCTTTGCAGCGCCTGAGGGTGGCTGGAGTCAATGAGCATGAGTGAACAACCGCCGGGCAAGCGTGTCGGTCGGGTTTTTATGATTTTGGCCTGGTGTGCGGCGCTGTTTCTTGCGACACGTTTTTTTGCTCAGTGGGAGCAACGCCAGCAAAATCCGAACGTCGTAGTCAGCTCGGAACAGGGCGAAGGGTTTATCGAGGTGAAACTGGCCGGCAACGCCCAAGGGCATTTTGTCGCCAGCGGTCAGATCAACGGTGAGCCGGTCGAGTTCATGCTCGACACCGGTGCGACCGATGTGGCGATCCCGGCTGATCTGGCCAAACGTTTGAAGCTGGAAGAAGGTTTCGGAGTGACGCTGAGCACGGCCAACGGCCTGAGCCAGGGCTACCGAACCAAAATCGACCGCCTGCAACTGGGCGACATCGTGCTGCGCGACGTCCGCGCACTGGTGGCGCCGGGGCTGCATGGCGATCAGGTGTTGCTCGGCATGAGCGCCCTGAACAAACTTGAATTTACTCAGCGCGGTGGCACCATGCTGCTGCGCCAGACAACGAACCGATGAGGCCCGCATGAGCGACATCCTTGCAGACAGCTTAGACGGCGTAGAGCGCCGATCGCTGGCTGACTTCACCGAAAGTGCCTACCTCAACTACTCCATGTACGTGATCATGGACCGTGCTCTGCCGCATATCGGCGACGGCCTGAAACCGGTACAGCGGCGCATCATTTATGCGATGAGCGAGCTGGGGCTGGACGCCGATTCCAAGCACAAGAAATCGGCGCGTACCGTCGGTGACGTGCTCGGCAAGTTCCATCCGCACGGCGACTCGGCGTGCTACGAAGCGATGGTGCTGATGGCCCAGCCGTTCAGCTATCGCTACACGCTGGTCGACGGCCAAGGCAACTGGGGTGCGCCGGACGATCCGAAGTCCTTCGCCGCCATGCGTTACACCGAAGCCCGCTTGTCGCGTTATTCCGAAGTGCTGCTCAGCGAGCTGGGCCAGGGCACTGCCGACTGGGGGCCGAACTTCGACGGCACCCTGCAGGAGCCGCTGGTGTTGCCGGCGCGCTTGCCGAACATCCTGCTCAACGGCACCACCGGTATCGCCGTGGGCATGGCCACCGACGTACCGCCGCACAACCTGCGCGAAGTCGCCACCGCGTGCGTGCGCTTGCTCGATGAGCCGAAAGCCACGGTTGAACAGCTCTGCGAACACATTCAAGGCCCGGACTATCCGACCGAAGCGGAAATCATCACGCCGCGCGCCGACCTGCTGAAAATGTACGAAACCGGCAAGGGCTCGGTGCGCATGCGCGCCGTGTACCACGTCGAGGACGGCGACATTATCGTCACTGCGCTGCCGCATCAGGTCTCCGGTGCGAAAGTGCTGGAGCAGATCGCAGCGTTGATGCAGGCGAAACCGTCGAAAGCCCCGCAGATCGCTGACCTGCGTGACGAATCCGATCACGAAAACCCGTGCCGCATCGTCATCATTCCGGTCAACAGCCGTGTCGATCACGACGCGCTGATGCAGCACCTGTTCGCCAGCACCGAGTTGGAGTCGACCTATCGGGTCAACGTCAACATCATCGGTCTGGACGGCAAGCCACAGCTGAAAAACCTCCGCGCCTTGCTGGTCGAGTGGCTGGAATTCCGCGTGCAGACCGTGCGTCGCCGCCTGCAATTCCGCCTCGACAAGGTCGAGCGTCGTCTGCACCTGTTGGACGGTTTGTTGATTGCCTACCTCAACCTCGATGAAGTGATCCACATCATCCGTACCGAGGAACACCCGAAAGCCAAGCTGATCGAGCGTTTCGCCCTCAGCGAGATTCAGGCCGACTACATCCTCGACACCCGTCTGCGTCAGTTGGCGCGACTGGAGGAGATGAAGCTGCGCGACGAGCAGGACGAACTGCTCAAGGAACAAGCCAAACTGCAAGCGCTGCTGGGCAGCGAAGCCAAGTTGAAAAAACTGGTGCGCACCGAACTGATCAAGGACGCCGAAACCTATGGCGACGACCGTCGTTCGCCAATCGTTGAGCGCACCGAAGCCAAAGCGTTGACCGAACACGATCTGCTGCCGAACGAAAAAGTCACCGTCGTACTGTCGGAAAAAGGCTGGATCCGTTCCGCCAAAGGTCACGACATCGACGCGACGGGTCTGTCGTACAAGGCTGGCGACGGCTTCAAGACCTCGGCGGCGGGGCGCTCCAACCAGTCTGCCGTGGTGATCGACTCCACCGGCCGCAGCTATTCGGTTGCCGCGCATACGCTGCCGTCGGCGCGTGGTCAGGGCGAACCGTTGACCGGTCGTCTGACGCCGCCACCCGGCGCGACCTTCGAATGCGTGCTGATGCCGGAAGACGATGCGTTGTACGTGATCGCCTCCGACGCCGGTTACGGCTTCGTGGTCAAAGGCGAAGACCTGCAAGCCAAGAACAAGGCCGGTAAAGCCCTGTTGAGCCTGCCGAACAACGCCAAAGTCATCTCGCCGCGTCCGGTAGCCGATCGTGAGCACAACTGGCTGGCCTCGGTCACTACCGAAGGTCGCCTGCTGATCTTCAAAATCAGCGATCTGCCACAATTAGGTAAGGGCAAAGGCAACAAGATCATCGGTATTTCCGGTGAGCGGGTGGCCAGTCGCGAAGAATATGTCACGGACATCGCTGTCATTCCGGAAGGCGCCACGTTGGTGCTGCAAGCCGGAAAACGCACCCTGTCGCTGAAGGCCGACGACCTCGAACACTACAAAGGTGAACGTGGACGCCGTGGCAACAAGCTTCCAAGGGGCTTCCAGAGAGTGGATGCGCTGCTCGTCGAAAACCTCAATTAAGCGTCCTAGAGCGTCCGATCCACGATTTAACGCGTAGATCGACGCTTTGGCGCTGGAGTCGGAACGCATATTCACGGATGATATGGCCTTTCCAAGCGCCGGCGTGGCTGAGCGTTCTTCATATTTATTGAGTATTTTCACTGTGGTCAGCCTTGTGGCGGCCACCTGGACGGGATGATGACAGCTCTGCGCCCCCTTATTTTCCTGCTCGCCGGCGTTTTGGGCCTGGCGGGTTGCAGCGTTCACCAGCCGGTGTCGCTGTATCAACTGGACAGCGGAAGTCCGGTTCAGCCTGCGCAAAGCGCAGGCATGGCGGTTTTGTTGGGCCCGGTAGTCGTAGCTGATTACCTGCAACGTGAGACATTACTGCAACGTCAACCTGACGGCAGTCTGCAAGCGGCGACCGACGGTCGTTGGGCTGGCAGCCTTTCGTCGGATATCGATCAGTTGTTGATGCGTCAGGTCGCTGGCCATCTGGACAGCCAGCGTGTGGTGCTGGCACCGGCCACAACGGGATTCACTCCGGATGTGCAGGTGTTGTTGACCATCACGCGTCTGGACTCTGGCCAGAAACAACCGGCGATACTTGATGCGCAATGGCGTTTGATCGACCGTCGTGGTCAGGTGCGCGATAACCGCATCGTGCATCTGCAAGAACTGCATGCCGGCAGTACGGCTTCGCAGGTGCAGGCACAGGGTATTTTGCTGCAGCGTCTGGCCGAGCAATTGTCGGTGGCGCTGAAGCCGTTGGCCAATCAGCCACCGGTGGCCGAGGCGCCGCGTAAATCGGCACCGAAACCGGCCGCGCCAGCGGCGGAAGCCGAGAAGCAGCCGAAGATACCGATGGCTTCGCCGATTCGAACCGATATGGAAGTGTTCCGCTTCTAAGCTGGATCGAGTCACAACAGAGCCCGCCTTGTGCGGGCTTTGTTGTGTCTGGGGGTTCTGCGTGAAAGATCAAAAGCCCCTCACCCCAGCCCTCTCCCCGAGGGAGAGGGAGCCGACCGAGGTGTCTGGCGCTATGCATCGACCTGAAAGAGCTTGGCGATTATGGATTCGGTAGAGCAGGGGCGACCGAGGTGTCTGGCGCTATGCATCGACCTGAAAGAGCTTGGCGATTATGGATTCGGTAGAGCAGGGGCGACCGTGGTGTCTGGCGCTATATATCGACCTGAAAGATCTTGGCGATTATGGATTCACAGCTGGGCGTTCAAGTCGCTGTAGGTCTTCAGTATTCCCGGATCGGTTCCCTCTCCCTCCGGGAGAGGGCTAGGGTGAGGGGCTTTTCTATTACCCACAAAAAAGCCCGCAGACAATCACTCGTCTGCGGGCCTTATGTTTAGCAGCGAAAAGATCGCAGCCTTCGGCAGCTCCTACAACTTAAGCCCGACGCTCATGCATCCGCGCCAGTTGCCGCTCGAGCATCGACGGATAAGGCTCCATCAACCGCTCCACGCAGCAAGCACCTTCAGGGCTGGCAATCGGCCGGATCCGCGCACGCTGGCGAATCAGCGCGTCATCACTGATCTTGCGCTCAACCAGCAGCAGGTTGCGGCTGTGTTGCGACAAGGCCAGCGCATCCTGAGCCGAATCGGTCAGCAGCAGATCAATCTGGCTCAAGCCAAACAGCTCATCGCCTAGGGTCAAACCCAGCTGCAATTGCAGGGTGATGCCACTGTCCGCGACCTCAATCTGCAACTGATGACCCAGCGCCCGCAGCAACTCGCCGCAGCAGATCGCGTTGGTCAGGTAATCGTCACCGCTGTCTTCGGTGTGGAACAGCATCAGCGTGCTGCCGTCGTTCAGGGTTTCGATTTCGCCCTGATACAGCGAGGCAGCCTGATCGAGGCAGTCGCGATAACGCTCCTGCAACTCTTCCAGACGTGCCCGTGGCAAGCGGCGCAGTTGCTCCTGTGAACCCAGTTGCACGGCCAGTACGGCGGTGTGCTGCGGCACGCTTGGCGACGGTTGGCGGATAACGGGTTGGGGCGCGCCATCGAGCGACTCGTCGCGCAGGTCGGCAAATGCGTCATCGTCATCATCGTCTTCGACGGTGCTGACCAGATGTCGCGGTGCAGGCTTCTGCGCGGCCATCGGACGGGTTTCGTCGAAACTCGGATCACGCAAGTTGCGCACCTCGAATTCCGGCTCGTCTTCTTCGTCCTCGAATTCCGGCTCCGGTTCAGGTGCAGGCTCCGGCGCGTAGTTGGCGTGCAGCTGACGCGCCAGATCGCCGATTTCATCCTGACGGTCGATGCCCGGCGTGTGTTCGTCGATGCGGCGTAGCCATACGCGCAATTGCAGCAACGGCGTCGAAAGATAGCGGCCCATGCGCAGGCTCAAAGCCAGCGACAGCGCCAACAGAATCCCGCTGAGAATGCCCATGCTTTGCAGGCTGATGGTCATTGGTTGCTGGAACTGATCCATGTCCAGGCTGATGCGCAGTTGCCCGGCAGTGACGTCCTGGAAGGTGATCTTGCTCTCGTACATGCCCTCGGCTTCGCCCAGCAGGCTGTGCTTGGGGCGCTGACCGGACTCGGCGAGGATGCGGTTATCCACGCTGTAGATCGCCGCGTGGGCCACCAGTTTGTTCTTGGTCAGGTTGTTGAGCAGCACGTTGAGGCTGAGGATGTCGTTGGACACCAACAGCTCCGTGGCAGAGGTCGCGGTCTGCGTGGTCAGGCTTTCGCCCAGCGCATCGGCTTGCTGGTGCATGGCCTGCTTGAATTGCAAACCCATCACGCCGGCATAGATCACCAGGGCCAGAGCGACCAGGATCACGTTATGGCTGGCAATGCGCAATGCAATCGGTACACGGCGGTGGCGCAGTGCACGGAAGATCAGCAGGAAGAAGTTATCGGTTTTAACTGGCGTGGGCCGGTTCACTGAGCTCGGCTCTTTTGTCCGTGAAGTTGACGCGCAGTATAGCGACAGGCCCTAGACCGGCAAAGCGCTCGCGGTGCCCGATGGTCACTGAAAGTGGGTAGAATGCGGTTTTTTTCCAGTTGCGGGGGTGCGCGTTGCGCGAAATCGTCCTGATTAACATCACGGGAGTCGACCGTCCGGGTCTGACTGCGGCCATTACCGGCGTTCTGGCACAAGGTGGTGTGAACATTCTCGACATCGGTCAGGCGGTGATCCACGACACCCTGTCGTTCGGCATCCTGGTTGAAATCCCCGATTCCGAGCAAGGCAAGTCCGTGCTCAAGGACATCCTGTTCAAGGGCTACGAGCTCGACCAGCAGGTACGTTTCACCCCGGTGTCCGAAGAGGATTACCAACAGTGGGTGGGCAACCAGGGCAAAAAACGCCACATCGTCACCTTGCTGACCCGCAAAGTGACCGCCGGCCAATTGCAGGCCGTCAGTGCGATCACGGCCAAGTACGGTTTGAACATCGACCACATCGACCGTCTGTCGGGTCGCATGCCGCTGGACACGCCGGCAGACAAAGGCAAGGGCTGCATCGAGTTTTCCGTGCGTGGCGAAGCGGCCGATCCGCAGGCCTTGCGCGCCGAATTCCTCAGCGTCGCCCAAGAGCTGAACGTCGACATCGCCTTCCAGGAAGACTCGCTGTTCCGTCGCAACCGTCGTCTGGCCGTGTTCGACATGGACTCGACGCTGATCGAAGCCGAAGTGATCGATGAGCTGGCCAAGGCTGCCGGTGTCGGCGAACAGGTGTCGGAAATCACCGAGCGGGCGATGGCCGGCGAGCTGGATTTCCGCGCCAGCTTCAAAGAGCGTCTTGCCTTGCTCAAAGGCCTGGATGTCAGCGTGCTCGATTCGATCGGCGCTTCGCTGCGTCTGACCGAAGGCGCGGAAACGTTGTTCGCCGAACTCAAGCGTCTGGGCTACAAGACCGCGATCCTGTCCGGCGGTTTCACCTATTTCGCCAAGCAATTGCAGGCCAAGCTTGGCATCGACTATGTGTTTGCCAACGAACTGGAAGTGGTCGATGGCAAGTGCACCGGCGTGGCGATCGAGCCGATTGTTGATGCGCAGCGTAAAGCTGATTTGCTGAAAGAGTTGGCGCACAAGGAAGGTTTGCGTCTGGAGCAGACCATCGCGGTCGGCGATGGCGCGAACGATTTGCCGATGCTGGCGATTGCCGGGCTGGGCGTGGCGTTCCGTGCCAAACCGCTGGTGAAACAGTCGGCGAAGCAGGCGATTTCGACGTTGGGGCTGGATGGCGTGCTGTATCTGCTGGGCTTCCGTGATCGCGACGGGCAGCTCTGAGTTCTCTATTGCCTGACTTGGCCTCTTCGCGAGCAGGCTCGCTCCCACATTTGAAATGCATTTAACTGTGGGAGCAAGCCTGCTCGCGAAGGGCGCGCCGCGGTCTATAACGATTTCCACAACGAATCAAAATCCTCCTCGCTCCCGCCATTCTGCGCGGCCTCCAGCGAGCGATAGGCAAACTGATTGAAACTGTGCGTACTCGCCAGCCGTCGATCCAGCCCGGCGCGGTGTTCTTCGCCGTGGGTGTTGATCAGCACTTTGTTGCCCTCCTGAAACGGCAGGCGCGGTGCAAGCAGCGTCGCCGGTACATCGATTGCGCTGATCTCCGGTAGTAACAATCCGCGCAAATACTGGCTGTGATCGTCCTGCGCACGCACCAGTTGCAACCCGCAGGGCTGGGCGTGTGGCGCCACCAGTTCAATGCCCATTTGCGTGCCGCCGCCGCGCACCTGACGAATCCAGCGAATCACCGCGATGCTCCAGCCCAGACTCACACTGTCCTGAATGCCGAGCATTTCCCCGGCCTGCAATTCGGCGGGCACTTCTTTCGGCCAGCCCAGGCAGTAACCACCGGGGCTGTGATTGATCACGGGTAATGCATAAGTCGGATAGTGCGGCGCAGCGTCGGCGCTGCTTTCGTCTTCGACGAGGTGGTCGTACTGGATTTCTTCGTAGGGCAAAAACTGCTCATTGTTTTGCGGTGCCGCGTCGAAGGCCTGGCTCCAGCTGTCCTTTTCACCCTCGGCCACGGCGTGGCTGAAATTCGCTGCGCGGGCGCCGGGATGTTTGAGCATGTCGCTGAAACTGCGTTCGCCGCCGAGGTAGAAGTGCAGGGCGCTCATGCCCACGCAGACGGTGAGACTGCCCTGGCCGACGGTGCGCTGAAAACTGCGCTCGGCCGCTTCGCCCCACGTCGCGTGTAAATGTTGCAGCGTGTCGAAACTCAGGCCGGTCGGGACGGGCAGAGGCTTGGAGGTGTCCTGATGCAGCAAATGCGCTTCGAGAGTGTTCACCAGCGGTTGCGGGTCGAAGCCCAGCAAACCGGCGCGCTGCTCGCTGCGAAACATGCTGCGGTAGCGCGGCCCGACATCAAGTTCGGCGCTGATCGCAAACAAGCCGTTGTCGAGACTGCCGGGGTGCAATTTGAGCAGGGCGCTCCACGGTTCAAGCACTTCGGCGAGCCGGGCGATCTGGTTCTGGCGCAGTTGATTGCAGCGCGCGCTGCCGAGGAGCAGGGCGGCGATGTAGGTCTGTTCAATGCTCAACTCCGTGGTCAGGCTGGCCAGATCGTCGTGCACGCGCCGCTGTTGCAACTGCAACTCACACGCTGTGCGATAGAGCTGATGCAATTCAAACCACAGATGCTCCGGCGGCGAACTGTACAGCTGGGTGGCGCGCACCAGTTGCCCCTTCAACGCATGCGCCGCCCGTTGCAGGGCGGTGCTGACCAGCGCTGCGCGATCCTTGCTGTACTTCGGCGCGATCCGTAGAACGATCTGTTTGTAACCGATCGCCAGGTGACTTTGCAGGGCCTGACACAGATTGCTGATCTTGCGCGAGCGCTCGTCGAGCATGATCGCCTGATGCAGGAAGTTTCGCTCCAGATGCTGGCAGACGAAATACACCTCCGGTCGCAGCAATTCGAGCAACTGCAGACGATTGTCGCTGGGAGTGAGCAATTGGTTGAGTTCGCCCAGTCCTTGATACAACTGGCGGGCGGTTTCGCCGATGTTTGCCTTGGGCAGGCCGGCGATCCAGCGCTTGAGGTCGCGCGGGGTGGCTTCGCAAAATGACAGGCGCGTTTGCGTCGGGGTCGGGGCGCTCAGAGAAGGTTGGGGGCGAGACTCACTCATGCCGTGACTGGCTCCGGCGGCGAAATGGGCAATGCCCGAAACTCTAGCAGCTGTGGCCTGTTTCGTCGGGTGACGTCAGGTTTTTTGACCGCTGGTCTGCTGGCCGGATGCCATTTCACAAGCCCTACTAGTCTCTCAGGCGTGCGATCGGAAACGCACGGTTGCACGGCCTGCCGTCAACCTCGGGCAGGTCTCCCGAAACTTCAAGGAGATGAGGTTCATGTCTAAATATGCAGTGGCAAATCAATGGGGTGGCAGTTCGGCGCCGTGGCATCCGGGTGGAACCTGGGTGTTGGGTGGGCGGGACAACCAGAATGTCGTCGCAATCGAGATCAATTCGCGCGATGACGGTAAAACGTTCACCGGCACCATGACCTACGCCGGGGAAGGTCCCATTGGCTTCAAAGCGCAACGCACCGGTCAGAACCAGTACAACGTCGAAAATCAGTGGGGTGGCAACGATGCTCCATGGCATCCGGGCGGCAAGTGGGTGATTGGCGGCCGGGACAATCAGAACGTGATCGCGTTGAGCGTCACTTCCAGTGATGGAGGTAAAAACCTCAGTGGCACCAATACCTATGTCAACGAAGGCCCGATCGGCTTCCGTGGGCAGATAGAGTAACGGCACCACCGAGTAGTATCCGCCCTTTCGCAGACGTGCGAACGGGCGGATCAGTGGCTCACAGCATTTCAGGCTTTTGGCAGCGCCAGGCCTTGGCCCATTTGCACTGGCGAACCGGCGGCCAGCTCTTCAGCCCATTTCACTTGATCCGGCCCGAACAGTACGATGGCGGTCGAACCCAGTTTGAAGCGACCCAGTTCGGCGCCTTTTTCCAGATGGATCGGCGCGCGGGCGGCTTCGTCGTAGCGGAAGGTTTTCAGTTCGCGCTTCGGCGGGGTGACCAGACCGGCCCAGACGGTTTCGATCGAAGCGACGATCATCGCGCCCACCAGCACCACAGCCATAGGGCCGCGCTCGGTGTCGAAAATGCACGCCACACGTTCGTTGCGGGCGAACAGCTCCGGGACGTTTTCAGCGGTGGTCTGATTCACCGAGAAAATCCGGCCCGGGATGTAGACCATCTCGCGCAGGGTGCCGGCCAGCGGCATGTGCACGCGGTGGTAGTCCTTCGGCGACAGGTAGATGGTGGCGAAGTCGCCGCCCATGAACGGCGCCGCGTTGGCCGCATCACCGCCGAGCAGCTCCAGCACGCTGAAGCTGTGGCCCTTGGCCTGGAATACACGACCGTGTTCGATCGGGCCGAGTTGGCTGACTGCGCCGTCGGCCGGGCTGAGGATCGCGCCCGGGGTTTCGTCCAGCGGACGCGCGCCGTCTTTCAGGGCACGGGTGAAGAAGGCGTTGAAGTGCTCGTAAGCGGTCAGGTCTTCGACCAGCGCTTGCGACATATCTACCTGGTAGCGCTTGGCGAACCATTGGGTGAAGGCATTCTTGAACCAGCGCACGCGGCACTCGGCAACGCAGCCAGCCAGGCGCGACAGCAGGTGATGTGGCAGCAGGTACTGGCTGAGGATAAACAGACGCTCTTTCATTAGTTGTCCTTAAAAACCTTAAATCTCGACTGGCGTGTCAGGGTGGTTGCCCCATTCGCCCCAGGAACCGGCGTAGCCCTTGACCCGCGGATAACCGAGGGACTTGGCCACCAGATAAGTGAAGCCCGACCGGTGATGGGTCTGGCAGTGGGTAATGATTTCTTTGTCCTTGGTGATCCCGAGGTCGTCGAGGATCTGCGGCATGTCTGTGCGAATACGCAGCTGACGGGCCTTGTCCATGCCGGCGGTCCATTCGAAATTGACCGCGCCGGGGATGTGCCCGGCCTTGGCAGCCAGGACTTTCTCACCGGAATACTCCAGCGGCCCGCGCGCGTCCCAGATCGCCAGATCGGCAGCACCGAGACGGCTTTGCAGATATTCGCGCGTGGCAGTCGGCTCGTCGTGCAAAGTCAACGGCAGTGGGCCACCGACGGCTGCTGGCACTTGGATTGACATTGGCATGCCATCTGCCAGCCATGCCGGCAGACCACCGTCTATATAGTGGTATTTATCGTGACCAATGACGTCGAGCAGCCAGATGAAGCGCCCGGCCCAGCCGCCGCCTTCGTCGTCATACACCACGTAGACCGCGTCTTTGCGGTGGCCCAGTTCACCGAACAGGGCTTCCAGATCGGCTTTGGCCGGCAGCAGGCCTGGCGCCGGCGGCTGGCCGAGCTGGGTGCGTTTCGGGTCGACAAAGCGTGCGCCGGGCAGATGACCTTCGGTGTAGCGGGCAGCGCTGGTCAGATCCACCAGAATCAGTTCAGGGGAATCGAGACGCGGGAGCAGGTCGCTCGGCTCGATGACGAGCGGCAAGCCAGAGAAGTCAGACATGTGAGGTCTCCAGAGCACAAAGGGGAGGATTGTAGCGCAGCCTCATCGGCCGCGGCTGCTAAAGCTGTGCAGGGCTTTTTCGATGCACTGCGCGGTTTTGCCGAAGGCTTGCACGGTGATGTCGGCGAATGGCCCGCCGCCCTGATCGGCCACCACAATCATGATGACCCGGCCGTTATTGACCAGTGAGCGCAGGAATAGATGTTCGCCGCGAAACAGCGTGCGCAGGCTCGCTGGCAGCAGGGCGGAGAATTGCGCATCGTTCTCTGGAGTGATGCGTACCTGCGCCTGTTGCGCAAGCAGCCGTTGCAGGACCTTGCTCTGGCCGACGACAAAATTCAGCGCCGCCGCTTCTTTCGGCAGGCCGGCGGTCTGATTCACGCGCAGATTGGACTGCGTGCGGTCGGCCATCAGGATCATGACACGGCGCATGCCGCTGGCGACCAATGCGTCACGAGCGGCGACGGTCAGGCTCATGGCATTGGTGAAACGACTCGGTTCTGCCAGCAATTCGGCGCATTGCTTGCGCCATTGGCCCAGGTCTTCAGCGGAGGGCGCGGCGGCAGGCAACATGCCGGCCGGCAAGCGACGGGTGCCCCACGGCCACAGCAACGAAACCGCTGGGTGCCACAAGTCCGGCATCGCATGATGGCGCGCGCTGTTGGCGGCTTGCTGGTGCAACTGTTGTTGCACCTCGTCCATGGAAATCTGCAGATAAAGGCTGGTCAGGTATTGCCAGCGTTCGCTGTGCGGACTGTCCCAGGCCTGCTGTGCCGACAACGCCAGACCGTTGGCCAGCAGTACGGTGTTGGCCGGCTGGTTGAGCCAGCGGCGCAGGGTGGGGTCATCGTCGAGGCGATTCTGCTGGCGCAACGGATGCTCGCTGTCGCGGGCGATGCGCAGCACTTTCACCAGCTCGCGCTGTTCGCTGAGCAGCAATTTATAGCCTTGCTGCACCCAGATCGGCAGATGCCAGGCCTGCACCAGCGCTTCTGCGATTTTCAGCAGACGTACACCAAACAATTGTTTTTCGACCACGCGCGCTGATTCGCCCTTGTGGATAACCCGCAGTTCCCATTCTTCAAGCAATTGCGGATAGGTCAGCGCCAATGGCCAAAGCGGCGACAAAAACAGCAGGCTGCCCCAATGAATGTCCTGCCACAGCCGCGCCAGGCGACTGGCGAAAAAACCGTTGGCCTGTTGCGTTGCATGCTGGCTGATCATCTGCAACTGGCGCAGGGCTTTGGGAATTTGCATCTGCGGCTCGGCGGGCAACCGCGCCAGCAGTTCTTCTGTACGGGCAAGGCCGAGGCGATTGATCGCCACCTCAAGATTTTCCGCCGGCGCGGCCATGGTGCCATGGGTGTGACGATTCGCCTCACGGATGATGCTCAAGGCCAGTGCCGGGCTGTCCTGCATCAGGTCGGCGATGTCACGCAACGAGCTGCGGTTATCACGAATCGCCCGACACACCTTGTCGTGAGACTCTTGCGGCACGGGCAGTCGCACGCCATCGAGCAACTTTACCCAGCCGTCGAGGGTGGTCGGTTTTGCGTGTGGGACGTTCGTTTCATTAGCCATGTCTGGACGGGATCTTCACTGACTGTAGACGCGCCCGGCATGGGCTAAATTGGCTTTTCGCCTGAACTGGCTATAGTCTGGCGCAGTTTTGCCGATAAGTAGAAGAAGAGATTTTTTAACTTCCGAATATGACCTTGAACCCGACTTAAGTAAGTACTTTCTACCTATGGCTAAAATTATCGGCATCATCGTCGTATTCGCGAGCGTGCTCGGCGGATACGTGCTCTCCCACGGCAAGATTGCCGCCCTGATCCAGCCTTTCGAGGTGTTGATCATCGGTGGTGCTGCACTCGGTGCATTCCTGCAGGCCAACCCCGGTTACATGACGATGCACGTGCTCAAGAAATCCCTGAGCATGTTCAGTTCGCGCTTTAGCCACACGTTCTATCTGGAAGTGCTCGGCCTGATCTACGAGATCCTCAACAAGAGCCGCCGCGAAGGCATGATGGCCATTGAAGGCGACATCGAAGATGCCGCCGCGAGCCCGATCTTCGCCAAGTACCCGGCAGTGCTCAAAGACGAACGCATGACCGCGTTTATCTGCGATTACCTGCGCATCATGTCGTCCGGCAACATGGCTCCGCACGAGCTGGAAGGCTTGTTCGACATGGAACTGTACAGCCTCAAGGAAGACCTCGAGCATCCATCCCACGCGGTGAACGGCATCGCCGACGCCATGCCCGGTTTCGGTATCGTCGCGGCGGTACTCGGTATCGTGGTGACCATGGCCTCGCTGGGTGAAGGCGACCAGAAGTCCATCGGCCTGCACGTGGGTGCGGCACTTGTGGGTACCTTCTTCGGTATTCTCGCCGCGTACGGTTTCTTCGGTCCGCTGGCGCACTCGCTGGCGCACGATGCCAAGGAAGAACTGAACGTCTACGAAGCCATCAAGGCTTCGCTGGTGGCTTCGGCTTCCGGCATGCCGCCATCGCTGGCGGTCGAGTTCGGTCGCAAGGTGCTGTACCCGGCCCACCGTCCAAGCTTTGCCGAGCTGGAACAAGCCGTTCGCGGTCGCTAAGTCATGGAAAATAATCAGCCGATTATCATCAAGCGCGTCAAGCGCATAGCCGGCGGGCATCACGGCGGGGCGTGGAAAATCGCCTTCGCCGACTTCGCCACGGCGATGATGGCGTTCTTCCTGGTGTTGTGGCTGCTGTCCACCGCCACGCCGGAACAGAAGATCGCCATCGCCGGTTACTTCAAAGACCCGGTCGGCTTCTCCGAAAGCGGTACGCCATACATCATTGACCTGGGCGGCACGCCGACCCTGGCGCCGGAAAACACCCTCAACCCGGAAGTGAAATCGCAACCGCAGCCTGACAAGGTCACGGTCGACACCGAGCAGGTTGAAGGCATGGCCGAGCAGGTCGAGAAGGAACGTCTGGAACTGCTCCTGCAAGAGCTGCAGAACAAGGTCGACGAGAACCCGCAACTGCAGAAGTTCAAGGATCAGATCCTCTTCGAGATCACCCCGAACGGTTTGCGCATCCAGATCATGGACGCCGAGAACCGGCCGATGTTCGACTCGGGTTCTGCACGCCTGAAGCCGTATTTCGAAGACATCCTGCTGGCCATGGCCGACACCATCAAAGCGGTGCCGAACAAGATCAGCATCAGCGGCCACACCGACGCCAAGCCGTACACCGGCACCGGTGATTTCGGTAACTGGGAATTGTCGGCCAACCGCGCCAACGCTGCCCGCCGTGCCTTGATCGCCGGCAGCTATCCGGATGCGCAAGTGGCGCGGGTCGTCGGTTATGCCTCGTCGGCGCTGTTCGACAAGGAAAACCCGTTCAACCCGGTCAACCGTCGTATCGACATTGTCGTGCTGACCAAGAAAGCCCAGGCGGCCATCGAAGGTGCGCAAGGTGCCGATCCGGCGAAACCTGCAGATCAAGGTCAGAACGGCGCCGCTCCGGCGACACCGGTTGACCCGAATGCACTGCCGGCGGATCAGCAACCGGTGCCGGCGCACGAACTGCGCGAACGCTTGAACCTGTTCGACGACGCCGCGCCAAAACCGGCTGAACCGGGGAGCGCGGCGCCAGCCTCCGCTGCTCCGCCAGCCACTGCCCCGGCTCCCGCGCCGAAGCAGTGATCCACAAAAAAGCCACGGTCACCGTGGCTTTTTTGTATCTGCCTGCGTCGCAATGACCAGTCGCAGTTTTCGCAATCACGGAAGATCAGTAAATGGAAAGACTCAAAGCCTATTTTCAACGGCATGGCAACGCACCCTTCAAATTTGGCGAGGGGCGGGTCAGTGGCTATATTTCCGCCACCCTCGGGCTGTTGAGCCTGCTGGCGGTGTTCTGCTTCCTCTTCCCGGAATGGCTGACCACGGCCGAACTGCGCAAGGTCTATGACGAGCAGTTCGCGCGCACCACGTTGTTGCTCGGTCTGGTGCTGTCGTTCAGCCTCGGCACCCTGAATATCCTGCTCAACAAGCGCAAGCGCCTGGGGATTACCGGTCTGGTTGCATCGGGCCTGGCGGTATTTCTCGGTGGCACCAATGTCCAGGTCAGCTCGATCGGGCAGACGCCTTACTCGCTCGGCCTGGACTGGTTTGTCCTGGCGCTGCTGGTGTCGGCGATCGTGTTCATTCCGCTGGAAAAACTCTATTCCAAGGATCCTGAACAAAACATTCTGCGTCCGCACTGGCGCACCGACCTGACCTACTTTTTCGTCAGCCACATGCTGGTGCAGTTCATCCTGATCTTCATCACCGCGTCCTCAAGCTATATCGCCGGTTGGGCGGTGTCGCCCGGCTTGCAGGCCAGTGTGCAGAGCCTGCCGCTCGTTGTGCAGTTTCTGCTGGCGATTCTGGTTGCCGATCTTGGTCAGTATTGGCTGCACCGGCTCTATCATGTGGTGCCGTGGCTGTGGCGCATTCACGCGGTGCATCACTCCAGCACGCACATGGACTGGCTGGCCGGTTCGCGCGTGCACTTCATCGAAATCCTGCTGACCCGCACCGGTGTGCTGGTGCCATTGATGCTGCTGGGCTTCGCGCCGCAAGCGTTGAATGCCTATGTGATTCTGGTCGGCGTCCAGGCGGTGCTCGCCCACGCCAACGTGCGTATCAACGGCGGCTGGCTGAATTACCTGATCGTGCTGCCGCGCTACCACCATTGGCACCACGCCCGGCACAAGGACTACATCTACAAAAACTACGCGATCCACACGCCGCTGGTGGACATGCTGTTCGGTACGTTCAAGCTACCGCCGAAAGAGTGGCCGGTGCGTTATGGCGTGTTTGGCAAGGAGTTGCCAGGCGGGATTGTGCGTCAGCATTTGTATGCGTTTCAAAAGCCTGAGCCGAAGACGGCTGTGCCAAAGCCGCCAGCCAGCGTTTGAGGCAAAAAAAAGCCGCGAGATGATCGCGGCTTTTTTGTGTCCGGCTACTTAATAGCCGTTTTCCGGCAGGCTGGCGATGATCGAGCGGTAGCTGTTCATGCGCTGTTGCTGGATACGTCCGTCTTCCAGCGCCTTGAGCAATGCGCAGCCCGGTTCGCGATCATGCTTGCAGTCGCGGAAACGGCAAGTGCCGAGCAAGTCATCGAACTCGATGAAGCCGGCTTCGACATCGGCGCGGCTGACGTGGCCCAAACCGAATTCACGGATACCCGGGGAGTCGATCAGCTCACCGCCGCCGGGGAAGTGGAACAGTCGCGCGGTGGTCGTGGTGTGCGTGCCTTGCCCCGACAGCTCGGACAACGGCCCGACACGGGTCTCAACCTCAGGCAGCAGGCTGTTGACCAGCGACGACTTGCCGACGCCGGACTGGCCGACGAATACACTGATACGGCCGTCGAGCTGCTGTTGCAGTTGTTCCATACCGTTGCCATGGTGCGCCGACACTTCCAGTACCGGATAACCCAGCGTGCGGTATACCGCCAGCAGCGCATTGAGCGCCGGGGCGTTCTGCTCGTCGATCAGGTCGAACTTGTTCAACAGCAACAACGGACGGATGCCGGCGTGTTCCGCCGCGACCAGATAACGGTCGATCAGGTTGGCATGCGGCTCGGGCAGGGGTGCAAAAACGATGACGATCATGTCGACGTTGGCCGCTACCGGTTTGAGCTGGCCACGGCTGTCCGGGCGGCACAGTTCGGTGGTGCGCGGCAGTTGCGCGACGATCACCCCGATGCCTTGGTTGCCGGCGCGCCAGACAACGGTGTCGCCGGTTACCAGCGCAGGCAGGTTGGCGCGCAAGTGGCAGCGGAACACCTGACCGGCCTGATCGCCATCAACAGCTTCGACCTCGACCTGCACACCGAAGTGGGCGATCACCAGGCCGGTTTGTTCCGGGCCCAGGTCGCCGCCCTCAAGGGCTTCTACAGCCGAGGACTCGCGTTTGGCGGCGCGTGCAGCGCGTTCGCCCTGAATCTTTTCGATGCGCCAGTTTTGACGACGATTGAGTTGGCGTTTGGCCATGGGTGTTCCGTCTGAAGAATGCAGCGATTAGGTAAAACGGCCGCGAGTTTAGCACGCCCGGCCACCGGCCTAGGCTAAACTGCGCAGCATTGCCTAGGAGCCGAAATATGCCAAACCCGCAGAACCTGATCTGGATCGACCTGGAAATGACCGGTCTGGATCCGGAAAATGACGTCATCATCGAGATGGCCACCATCGTCACCGACAGTGACCTCAACACCTTGGCAGAAGGCCCGGTGATTGCTATCCACCACAGCGACGAAGTGCTCGCCCGCATGGACGAGTGGAATACTCGCACTCACGGCAACTCCGGCCTGACCCAGCGTGTGCGTGACAGCCGTATCAGCATGGCCGAAGCCGAAGCCGAGACCATCACCTTCCTGGAAAAGTGGGTGCCGAAGGGCAAATCGCCGATCTGTGGCAACAGCATCTGCCAGGACCGTCGCTTCCTCTATACGCACATGAAGGCGCTGGAAAGCTACTTCCACTACCGCAACCTCGACGTCTCTACGCTCAAGGAACTGGCCGCGCGCTGGGCGCCGGACGTGCGCGACAGCTTCAAGAAGGGCAGTACGCACCTGGCGCTGGATGATATCCGCGAATCGATCGCCGAGTTGCAGCACTACCGCAAACATTTCATCAAGTTTTGAGGTTATTTGTGCAGGAGCTGCCACAGGTTGCTCCTGCATTGGAACGTATCGCGCCTGCTTGAAATGACCTGATGGCGTTTACCCTGATCGGCGGCATCGGTTGCAATGCCATAACGCTGATCTTTCAAAACTCACTTTATGCCGGCGTTACTGTTGCAATTGTTTGGCGTTGCATATTGTATGTTTGTCTAATGCTCTAAAGTGGGCGTTACGTCTGGCGGGAATTTTTTGTCGCATTGTAAGTGTAAACTTGTATGTGGAGAGTGATTGTGACTGCGCGTTTGAGTGCGGTAGGGCCTTTGAGTTTTTTCAATTGGATATTTCTCTTGAATGAGTGATGCCTGCATTCATTTGTTTTTATTAACACTTTTAGGTGATGGGTTTTTCTTGGGGCGTGTTATTCATGGTGCTCAGTATTGCGATCCACGTAATGCTCGAGTTTATGTCTGACAAGGAAGTAATTCATGAGTGAACAATTGAATGCATTGCATCGCGAATCCGATGAGTCCGGTGTCGCAGAAGGTATCAGCAGTTTTGCTGTGAAATTTGACGCCGGTGCATCCAGTCGCAGCAAAGTGCTATACGCTAATGGGCGCATGCAGGTTAAGGTTCAGGTTGTCGTCGCCGGTGTAGATCGCGATGGTAATGTCATTGCTGTTTCCGACGAGGTCATGGAAAGTATTCGTCTTATTCACTATGACAGCGGCAAAACCCTGCAAAATGGTTGGCGAGCCAGTACGGAGCAGGGCCGTTTCACATTGGCGGTAGCGCAAGATGATGGAGACGAGGATTTTTCGGGCCAGCGCCGGGTACGCACGTTCTGGGTTTCCAGTGAAAATGTTGAAACCATCCAGATCGGTGCGTCAATAAAGTTTGATAACACAGTCATCCACAGTAATGGAACGACTCTGTCTAGCAGGCATGACAGCAGTATCAGCATCGAGGCTCTCATTCCGGTAACCTATGCGATTGAGCAGTTTCGTTGGGAAAGTGTCTGGTATGACGGCGGATTTGGAAATCACCGTATTTATAAATACTACCTCGGCTTGTATCCCCATGCGCAACAAGTAAAGTTGGTGGACTGGATTGCTGAAAATCCTGCCGAGGACGTTGTATTTGCCTTCGGTAATAAAGTCGATGGATGGAATGCAGCGTTTCAGGCAGGAATTCTGCT
The DNA here is from genome assembly GCF_000783395.1 of Pseudomonas chlororaphis. Classification (GTDB taxonomy): domain Bacteria; phylum Pseudomonadota; class Gammaproteobacteria; order Pseudomonadales; family Pseudomonadaceae; genus Aquipseudomonas; species Aquipseudomonas chlororaphis_H. The sequence goes on from NZ_JSFK01000003.1 coordinate 385,342, forward strand.
TCGTCCGGACAGTGACACGTTTAATGTGTCGTTACCGTTTGTCGAGAGTGCCGGATCGACGCCGGATTCCATCAGGCATATTTATCATGAGAAGTACTATAAGGTTGAGGTCAACGATCGCATCGGGGAACTGACTGTTGTCCAGGCGCTGTCCCCAACAGCACGAGATCAATCGCCCGTTAATAGATCGGACGTTTTCCGCTTCACCGTTCTGGACCAGTTTGGCACTGAACATAAACTGGCTATCCGCACTGACTTTAAAGAACGAAGCTTCAGGATGGAGCGAGGTTGATACTTCATTTTTTCTGAAATGCCATCCCCAGCTATCCGTTCCTTCATCAATGACGGCGATTTTAAATTGGAACAGGTTAGCGTCATCTCTGTTGGTACCGGCGCGTAGTGGCTAAACTGCGCGCCTCACTGCCAGGATTGCCAACATGTTGCTGATGCTCTATCTGATCGCCATTACCGCTGAAGCCATGACCGGCGCGCTGTCTGCCGGACGGCGCGGCATGGACTGGTTTGGTGTGGTGCTGATCGCCTGCGTCACGGCCTTGGGCGGCGGTTCGGTGCGCGATGTGCTGCTGGGGCATTACCCGCTGACCTGGGTAAAACATCCGGAATACCTGGTGCTGACTTCGGTCGCAGCAATGTTCACCGTGTTCACTGCGCGCTGGATGCGTCACCTGCGCTCGCTGTTTCTGGTGCTCGACGCCGTCGGTCTGGTGGCGTTTACCCTGATTGGCTGCATGACTGCTCTGGAAATGGGCCACGGCATGCTGGTGGCGTCGGTCAGCGGTGTAATCACTGGGGTATTTGGCGGCATCCTTCGCGATATTTTCTGCAACGACATTCCGCTGATCTTTCGCCGCGAACTTTATGCGAGTGTCTCGTTCGCTGCGGCGTGGTGCTACATGTTGTGTCTTTATTTGAATGTGCCGAGTGAGCAAGCCATTTTGATCACGCTGTTCGGCGGGTTCTTGTTACGTCTGCTGGCCATCCGTTTTCATTGGGAAATGCCAAAGTTTGTTTATAACGATGAGCATTGATAATTATTGCGGGAAAATAGTGTTTGCTAGATAAAGGTCTGTAAGCCGCTAGAGGTTTGCAAGTGTATGTTTCTTACATTTTTCGCTTTGCTGTTTGTTTGAAAGGTCTGTAATTTTTTTGTTGGCGCATTTTTGATGTCAATATTTAAATATAGCTCTTCAAAGGAATAGATCATGAGCGAAAGCATGGATGCTACACCCGATCAGCAAACCAATCTGCCCATTCTTGCGGGCCTTGCTGTTATGAAGGTCAAGTTTGACGCCAGCGACAATACTCGCACCAAGTCGCTATTTGGCAATGGCCGGATGCAGGTGAAAGTACAGGTTCTGGTTTCCGGAGTAGGCGCCGACGGTAACGCCATGTACGTACCTGCAGATGTAATGGATAGCATTGAACTGATTCATTACAGCACTGGCAATACGTTGCGTGACGGCTGGACCGCGAGCACCGTGCAAGGGCGGTTTACCATTGAGGGACGACCTTCACCCAATGCCGGAGAGGTTCACGACGATGATCTGGAAAATGACAGCGTCCAACCTCAAGTACGCACGTTTTGGGTATCCTCATCGAGCGCCGGGACGACCCAGATCGGCGCGCGCTTGTCTCTGAACGGTGTGAGGATTCTCAGTAACGGAACCACACTTTCCAGTGTCCACGACAGTAGCGTAACTCTCGAAGCGCAACCATCTTCGGCTTATTCCATGGAAGAGTTTCGCTGGTATCAAACCCGGCGCGGTGATGAATTGCCTGGCAATCGCATTTTTAGCTATCGTCTGGGGCTGTATCCGCAGGGGCGGCAGATCAAACTGGTCGATTGGGTTGTGGACGGTGTAGAAGAAGGAGTCGACCATGATTTTGCCGGGGGTAACAGACTTAATGAAATAAAAACCAACTATATGAAGGTCATTCTTGTTCGCCCCGAAGCTTATAAAATGACGGTGTCCTTGCCGGCTAATGGAGATCCTTTTGTATTCGCGTTTTTTCCTGACGCCCATACGTGGAATGATGAGAACTATTCTGTAAGGATCCAGAGCGACGGAGAGCTGACCGTCGTGCAAGCCCTGTCCGAATACTCGAAAATAGGAAAGAAAACCAAATATGGAGATAAACTTCACTTTATCGCCATTGATGAACACGGCACAGAGCATAGACTGGCGATTCGCGTTAATTTCTATGAGCGTAACTTATATCTGGAACGAGGCTAAGTCTCACCTTCACTGATGCAATGTCGGTGGAGGTAGTAGATATTTATGCTTTTTGGCATGGCGATTATTGATAAGCTGCGGTGTTCAATCATCAGGTAATCGCCTCTAAAGTGCTTTTACTTATATCGAGAGTTGGCTCTTCAGTTATGCGGGGCCAACTACAGCCACAGCTCAAGGATGAGTAGTCATGCCTGGCAAACCGCCTAAGGTCAAACCTGTACCAGCCCCAACCAAAGCCCCCGATTTCAGCGTAGAGGGTACTCATCGGCCGCCGTCCTCCGCTTCCGTAACGCCGCCACTGCCCAAACCGCATCGCCTGGAACCCTTGCCTTCCTACGGGCCAGACACGGTCGCAGTGCCACCTGCGATCAGTGTGAGCGTGAATCTGAGGTCTTCCGCGATCGAAGAGTTCTCGATGCATGCCGCGAAGTCCACACTGGCAGATTACTGGATACCCACTCCGAAAAACCTGGGAGAGGCTGATGCGCAAGGTCTCCGGGTTTTGAAGCAGCGTCAGTATGTCGCCGTTGCCGATGACCATATCGTGCAGGTGGCGCTGGACGCCCAGAGTGGCCTGTTTCGCGCCACGCTGGCCAGCGAGCTCAATCCCTCCGGCCCACTGATGAAACGAGACAGCGAGGGCCGATTCTGGGCCCCGCTGGATAGCGATGTCGCCACCTTCACAGATTCAACATCAGCACAGGCCGCACAACTTTTTCGTCGGATGGGCCGTTCCGAGGCGCATTTTTCCGACGCCATGGTTGACCGCATGCTGGCTTTGAGCGGGGTCAATGAATCAGTGCTGCGCGATGTGCTCATTAATGATCGCCCTGCGCCTTTTTTACTGGAGGACACCATCAGGCGATTCGAACTTGATCAGAAGATTCAGGCGCAGGGACTCGTAGCCGCACGTGAGCGGATCAAGCGGTTCAAGGATCTGGAAGATGCCTTTGAATCCGATTGCGATGAAAACACTTTGCGGATGCGTCGGGTATTTCCAGATCTACCGAAAACGGCTGCACTGGCGATATGGCGCAATACCAGCGCTGCCGAGCGTTTGCATATGCACAACCAGCCGGGCATGCCTCAGCGAGTGGCGAAAGAGGCCCTGATGGCGCTGCGAGACATTCGCCTGGCAAGGGCCGCAGAAGGCATTTATTTAGAGGCGATATCCAACCCGGACAGTGATCGGTTAGTGCTGCATATGCTCGCAAATCTGGCTAATTGGCCGCAGCAGATTCGTATCGAGATTCGCCTTGGCGCGATTGACGCAGACGTCTTTGCGGCTATCGGCGATGCCCGGTCCCCGGATCGTCACCTGCTGATTCGTCAGGATGATGTCTATACCGTTGCAAGCAGCGGCCCGCAGTCACTACGAGGGGCGCACAATCTGTATACGACAGTCTGGTCCCTGTTGTCGCCAGAACAGCGTCAAGCGCTCGGTATTTCTGACGACGGCGGCCGGTCGCTGCAAAAAGTAATCCGTACTCAGCCTTCACCATCGCGCCAAGTGGTGAGCGAAGTGCTGCATTTCGCACCACTGCCACTCACAGTCAAGGCTGCTACAACGCAAGGCCGCCAAGCGGGACTTTTACTCGGCGGAGCCGACGTCAAACCGGAATCGACAAAGTCTTTCGAAAGTCGCGTACGTGATCTTTACCCAGAGATTTCGGACGAAGACGTGGCTGCGTTTATTGACAAGCGCTTACAGCACGATCCCTCTGGAGTTCTGAGCCGTCTGGAAAATGAATTCGCCACGCTGCGCCACGAATTGGAAATTTGGCGCGTTGAAGTGCCTCCACATCCAACAGAGGGAGTCGAATGGAGTGCCGAGGCATCTGCTGAGCAATTACAGTCGCGTCAGACGTTCAGCAAAAAACTGCTATTGGCTTGGCAGCAAAAGATGCTTTCAGTAGAAGAGGCAGCAGATGAAAGTTTCAGTTCGTTTATCGATTTCACCGACGAGTTGCCTCAATTAAGCGCCAGATTCCAACACGTGACGGAGCTGGTGCTGGAGGCGCGCAATCCAAGCGTGAAATTGGGCAGGTTTCTCGACAGTTTCCCCAACCTGAGTTATTTGGTTCTTGAAAAGGTGCGCATGGATGGATTCGATCCGGGCATTTTCCAGATGCGTGACTTGCAACATCTGATCTTGAAAGACTGTTCACTTCAACTGTCTGAAATCGATGCGGAGGGGCTTTCGAGAGTTGAAACACTGAGACTGTTAAGGCTTGACGGGAATCCGTTGGGTGTCGTTCCTCATGTGGGATTCATGCGTCAGATGAAAGAGTTGTATCTGGGTAACGCGGGACTGACCAGTATTCCCTCCGGCTTAGAGCGACTGAGCAGCCTCAAAATCGCAGATTTACGCGATAACCATATTGTTGATATCGGGGATGATTTTTTTGAAGTGCCCGATACGCAAGATATGTATGTCGATCTGAGGGGTAATCCGTTAAGCCATGCGGCAATATTGCGTATCAGTGAATATCTCCATAGCGCTAGCATGGATAGCGAAATCGTTATCAGGGTTCAGGAACAGGTGTTTGATGAGGTCTACGAACTTTCCGAGTTTTCTGATAGTGGCGTGGGATCTGATAGCGATGGAGGCTGAGCTTTTTTTTATGTGTTAATTTTCGCTTGGTAACAATATTAATGATGTAGCCCACTTCAGACTTCGTTTTTACGATTTTATGTGGTGGGCTTTTTTGTGTGCGAAGGTTTTATAGTTGGCGCGTCACGTGGGGGCGTGATTTATTGATCGGTCGTCGAATTTTTTCGTTTGTTGTGTTGTTTGAGTTGTCTTTTTAAAGCATCACATGTGGAAATAAAGCGCTTCTTTTATTTGTGCTTGGCGCGTGTATCAATATGCCGAGTCAAGCGCGTTGTAGCGCTTCTGGATAAGATGGTTTATTAGGGGGTTATATGTCTGAGCAAGTTTTGAGTATTCAGCGATTTGAAGTAAAGTTTGATGCTTCTACGATTCGTCATAAGGCTCTTTATGCCAACGGCCGTATGCAAGTCAGGGTTTTGGTGCTGGTTTCGGGAGAGAATTCGCAGGCTGAGGAAGTATCGCTCTATGGGCATCCGGCCCTTCAGACACTGAAGTTGATCAGCTATGACACCTCTGCACCGTTGACTGGGAGTTGGAGTGTCGAAACCCAGGAGAACCGCTACGCTCACGATATGTCGGGTGGTGCGGCCCGCATTGTGCCGTTGGTACCAGCGCCGGATAACCGGATATCCGATCCTTCGGAAAGTGTGCAGATTTTCGAGTTCTGGGTCACCAGCAGTCGTCCAGGCTCGATTCAGGTTGCAGCTGAAATTACCTTGCAAGGCGTAAGGTATCGAAGCAATGGTCGCAATGGCTATGACAGCAGTATCACGCTGGAAGCAGTCGCCCCCAAGCATTATCCGATCGCAAATTTTGTGGTGAAAAAGACTCGGGTTCTAGAGTTGCCCAGTCTTTTTGAGCAGATGGAATTGCACAGTATCGCTTTGCATGCGGAAGGTCGGCAGATCAATCTGCTGGATTGGACGAGTTTCGGCACCAAATATGACGACGAGTTTGCATCCGAGTTCTTCTCATCGGGTAATGCTCTCGATGTGTCGCCGGGACTGAGAAGTTATGTTGCGTTCATTGGACCGATTTATGGTGCGCAAGTCACCGCGCGTACTTCACAAGGTTTCCGCTCCGTGACGCAGGATCCGGGGACGATTTCGATACTAAGTCATTTGACGCAAGAGTTCCCGAACAAGCCTGAGCGCAAAGAACAACTGGATTTGCAGGTTTTTGATGAATACGGTACCGAGCATAGAATTCGTATCAATCCCGATGTCGCTAATCGATCGTACATATTAAGTTGACAGATATTTCCGGGTTTTGCTCTGCCTTGGTTATTGCTCTGTGAAGTAAGCAGGACGCTTGCTTTTGTTCTTTTTTTCTGAAAATGACAGGAAGTTATCCATGGATAGTCAATCTATTGAGTCTGTGCGGTCCAATGCATTCAATTTCGGTGGTTTTGTGGCTGGTGGAGTTGACCCCCGTACGGGTATATACACCTTGGCTTTGACTCTCGGCGCCATTCGCTCTAGCGATCTAAACGGTCCGTCATTCAATCTTGCTCTGGGCTACAATCCTCTTAATACGCGCAATGCCGGCTATGGTGCGGGGTGGTCGCTGGCGATCAGTCGTTATGACTTGCGCAGCAAGGTCATGACACTGGCCAGCGGTGAGACGTATAAAGCCTCTGAAACATCCAAGGCACTATTCTTCAAGGAAATGAAACTGGAGGGCGCCAAGGTTCTGAAAACGGGTGTCGGGAAGTATGTGGTTCATTACAAAGATGGCCGACGAGAAGAACTTGAGGTTTTTGGCGCCACCCAGATCGCTGTGCCCGCGAGAATTATCGCTGCGAACGGTGCAAGCATCGCTTTGAAGTATGCCTTGTTCAATGAGCAACCCAGGCTCGTTGAAATAAGGGATGCCAAAAGAGTTTTGCTCAATGTCAGCCGTACGGCTGGCAAGCTTACATTGACCCAGAATCCTGACACGCTGGACAGTACAGAATTCTCAATGAAGTTCAATAACGATGGTGTCAGCGCAATCGCCTTGCCGATAGGTGGTGGTTGGGATCTGCAATACGAAATCATTGACGGCATCAGCTATGTGAAACGTGTGGAATCGCCACTCGGGACCGTGGAAATCATTCGCTATAAACACGCAGGTCACTTGCTCCCTGGGGGAGAGCGAAGCCTGCCGTACGTGATAGCTCATGATATTTTCGCCAAGCAAGGACAGCAAAAGATAGTCAAGACTTACACCTATTCGGACCGGAACTACCTGGGTCATGGCGTGGTGGCGGACAGCAAGGATGACGTTGACTTGCTCTACCGTGCACAGGGGAAATATCAGTACAGCTCCACCGAACAGTTGATTGTGGGGGGGAAGGTTCATACTCGCATCGAACGCACCTACAACAAATTTCATTTATTGGTTTCTGAAGTGACCCAGTGCGGCGCTGCGATAACTTCGGCTTCTACTGAATATCACTGTGATGTCGCCAAGCCATTTACCGAGCAGGTCGCGCAGTTCAGGATGCCCAAGTCGCATATCCTCAGCTACGAAAACAGCACAACCAAAAAGAAGCGCACCGAGATATCAACCACTGAGTTCGACTCTGCCGGTAACCTTGTCAGGCAAGTGGGAGCCAATGGAGTCATCACGCAGTTTGAATACTACCCAGACGCCGAATCAAACGATTGTCCCAAAGATCCTTTGGGCTTCGTCCGTTTTCTGAAGCAGAAGACCGTGATACCAGCGGCTGGGGGCGGTGCATCTACCGTTACTCGCTATCGATATGCTCTCCATCCCGCCCTCGAAGGCGCGACGCACGCCAATGTCGTGCCCATCCAGGAGAGCTTTTGCGAACTGGCTGGCGCAAGTGAGACCCTTCGCTCGCAAGTTGACCTGACTTATCTCAATACACCCAAGGATCCTGCCAGGCACGGCTTGCTGCTACAGCAGTGCGTGACCCGTAATGCCAAGCAGACTCGCATCGAGTACTCCTATGTGCTCGACGATACCAAACTGGAGCTGAAGAAGACCGTACACGGTTTTGACGGCACAACCAGTTCAAGCCGGCAAATACTCTCGACTTTGAGCGGACTGGTAGTGTCCGAGCAAGATGCTGACGATCGCGTGATCGAGCACGAATACGACAAGCTTGGCCGTCGTCTGCGCAAGACGCTCGCACCCGGTACGGGGTACGCCTCCTCTACTCATTGGAGTTATCAGGCTGCCAAAGATAACAAGCCTGCGCTGATGATCACGACAGACTCGTCAGGCGGTATGCAAATAGCCAAATACGATGGGCTGGGCCGCATCATGGCGATTCAGGAAAAGGATTGCGATAACCCGGATCCGCAGGGCGACTGCCCGATGCGCACGGTATACAGCACCTTTCATGACCAGTCCGGACGGCCTGCGCAGGTCATTCATAGCGACTGGTGGGAAGGCCTTGCGCGAGAGGTCAAGACGGATTTTTCTTACGACAATTGGGGGCAGGTCACTGAGACACGTCACGGCGACGGGCGAATCGAGTACAGCGTGTTCGACCCGATCAACCGCCAGCAGCAAAACTGGCAGGAGGGCATGGGCAAGACGGTTACCGCCGTCAATACTTTCGGTAAGCCGGACAGTGTCGAGGTATTTGATCTCAAGGATCAGAGCCTGGGCAAAACCGTTTATGAATATGACGGCTTGGGCCGAACCCTCAGTCAGACCGATCCGGCCGGTAACACGACCCGCTACGAATATGATGTGTTCGATCGGATGGTTCGCAGTGTTCTGCCGGACGGCCATGCCGTGGAAACCACATTTGCCGCACATAGCACTGGTGAGCTGCCGATTGAAATCAAAGTGGCGGGTTTGCCACTGGGACAACAGAGGTTCGATGGTTTGAACCGTGTGACCGAGATTACTGTGGGGGGGCGTAAGTCGGTCGCCAGTTACGAGGCCGGGCGCAGCTTGCCCAAGTCTTCCACAGATGCCTCGGGTCAGAAGATCGAGTTCGTCCATGCACCAGAGCTGGGCGGATTGTTGACTGAGCGCAAAGCCGTGCTTGAGGGGGAAGAGGATGGATTGACCACCCGACTCACCTACGATGTCCTGAACGCAAAAACCAAGAGTTGCATCGAGCAAGGGCGTGAGCGTCACTTCGAGTATTTTCCTTCCGGTCGCCTGAAGTCGGAAACCACCCGTTATGGCGAGCAACGCAAGACGGTTTCCCATACCTATTCTTTCGCCGGTCTGCCTCTGACATACACGGATGTGCTGGGTACAAAGCATCAGACCGAGTACGACAACTGGGGCCGTAGAACCTCATTCAAGCAAGGCGCGCTACAGGCTGGCTATTTCTATGACAAGCGCGGTCAGCTGGAGAAGATCGAAACGCGCGACACTTCGACCAAGCGACTGTTGACGACGCGTCTGACCTACGACGATATAGGGCGTGAAACAACCCGAAGTTTTGAAGTCAACGGTTTGCCTACCCAGACGTTGAGCTCCAGCTACACCGTGGCCGGCAAACTGGCGCAGAAGGTTTTGAAGCGCGGCGCTTTCGTGCTGCGCGATGAGCGCTTCACTTACGACGTGCGCGGTCGCCTCAAACAGTACGACTGCGATGGCAGCCAGCGGCCAAGGGATCCCTACGGCAAGGAGATCGTCCAGCAACTATTCAGCTTTGACGCGCTGGACAACATCCTGACGCTGCAAACCACTTTTCCTCAAGGCGTCAACGTCACGACCTTCAGTTACAGCGAAACAGATCCGGCGCAGCTCATTGGAGTAATGCACTCCCATGCAGACTACCCCGCGTCGGTCGCTCTGGAGTACGACGCCGACGGTCGAATGATCAAGGACGATCAGGCGCGTACTTTGGCTTATGACGCCTTCGGTCGGTTGTCCCAGGTGAGCAACGCACGAGGCGAAGTGCTTCGGGGTTTCCATTACGACGGCTTTGACCGAATCGTCGAGCTGTCGCAACCGCGCATGGCGGATGTGCAGCGCTACTATCAGCACTCGGCCGTCAGCAGCGAAATCCGTGGCCACGATTCGCGCAGTGTCGTGCGCAACGGCGGATTGATACTGGGGCAACAACAATTCGGGGCTAACGCCGGCAGCCAGATCTTCGGGGCGGATCAACAGCAAACTGTGCTCACCCGGTTGCGCGAGGAGCAATGGGAAGACAATGCCTACAGCCCTTATGGGCATCGTCCTGCCGAAGGTGGGTTGTTCAGTCTGGCGGGTTTCAACGGCGAGCAACTGGATGCAGTCACAGGCCTGTACCTGCTTGGCAACGGCTACCGAGCCTACAGTCCGACCCTGATGCGGTTCACCAGCCCCGACAGTATGAGTCCCTTCGGTGCGGGCGGTTTGAATGCCTACGCCTACTGCCTTGGCGATCCGGTCAATCGCATTGACCCTACGGGGCATATTTCCTGGCAGTCGATTGCGGGGATTGCGCTGGGGTTTATCGGGATTGTCGCCAGTATTGTGACCCTGGGCGCTGCTACGCCATTAGCCCTGTTGGCCATGGGGCTGGGCGTCGCTTCCGGCGTGACTGCCATTGGCAGCGAGATCGCCAATGCGTATGACCCGCAATCGCGGGTAGGCGAAGTACTCGGCTGGGTAAGCATGGGCTTGGGTATTGCGTCGGCTGCTGCGGGTGCACTGGCGGTTCGGCAGGCCGTCGCGCAAACACTGAAGCCGCGCCCGTATCTTGTGAAACTGGCTGAGGAGCCGCCGGTCAGGATCGTTGAAAAGGAATACGCGACGTTCGGCATGCCGTTCAAAAAGGAATATGCCAAGTCGGGCAAAGCCGGTGGCACCGCTGCTGAGGCTGAGCCGCCAGCTGCTTGGAGGCTGACCGAACAATCCGGCTTCAACGGCTTGCCAACGGGTAAGCCTGGGAGTGTTGGCAATAATAGATATGAGCAATTCAAAGCCAATGTCGAAAACGATGTCAGGCCCAGTGTGGCTGTCCTGGATTTTCCGGGGGCGAAATTGGACCCTTATCCTCATTACAAAAAGTATCACCCTACCGGCGCGCACCAAGGATATGACCACATGCATTCGCGAATAGGGGGAGGCGCTCGACTGTTTTACCTTGTGAACAACAAGACCAAACACTGCCACGTTGTGGAACTTAGCCTTCACGATCCCAGCTGGTCGGCGGCGTATCTGCCTGTATGAACTTCCGATCCCCAAAGCGCGTCAAGTCGGCAAAAATGGCTTGCGCATGCTGATGGATACTATTTATTGCGAGTGCTGACGCAACGCCCACTCCACATGCTCTTTAACCAACTCTGACGGATAATCCCGTCGCGCCTTCAGCGCTTCCAGCACCGGAATCGTTGAGGGCGCATTGCCCAATCCCACCGCCAGATTCCTCAACCAACGCTCATACCCCGCCCGCCGCAACGGCGAGCCTTCAGTACTGCTCAAGAACTTCTCTTCATCCCACAAAAACAGCTCGGCCAGTTCAGCATTGTCCAGGTTGTGCCGTGGCTTGAAATCGCTTTCCCCGGAAGGCTTGGCGAAGCGGTTCCACGGGCAAACGATCTGGCAGTCATCACAGCCGAACACGCGATTGCCGATCAACGGACGCAGGTCTTCAGGGATGGCGCTTTTCAGTTCGATGGTCAGATAGGAAATGCAGCGCCGCGCGTCCAGCACATACGGGCCGACGAAGGCGTTGGTCGGGCATATATCGAGGCACGCAGTGCAGCGCCCGCAATGTTCGCTGCTGTGCGGTTCATCCACCGGCAGCGGCAGATCGACGAACAGTTCGCTCAAGAAGAAATAGCTGCCCGCCTTGCGATTCAACACCAAGGTGTTTTTGCCGATCCAGCCCAGGCCAGCCTTTTCGGCGATGGCTTTTTCCAGCACCGGGGCGCTGTCGACAAAAGCGCGGAAACCGAACGGGCCGATCTGCGCCTGAATCTTGTCCGCTAATTGTTGAACACGTTTACGGATCAATTTGTGGTAATCGCGGCCCAAGGCATAACGCGACACGTAGGCTTTTTCCGGTTGTGCGAGCATATGCGCCATTTGCGTGTCGCCGGGCAGGTAGTCCATGCGCAGCGAGACCACGCGCAAAGTGCCCGGCACCAGCTCTTCCGGGTGCGAGCGTTTGCTGCCATGGGCGCCCATGTAGTCCATTTCGCCGTGGTAGCCGGCCTCGAGCCAGCGCGCGAGGTGCTGCTCATGCTCGGCCAGATCCAGACCGCTGATGCCGACTTGCTGAAAGCCCAGCTCGCGGCCCCAATCCTTGATCGATTGGGCGAGGGCGGGCAGGTCTGTGGTGATGGCGGACATGAGGCGAGAGAAACCGGAGCTGAGGTGCGTATAATTCTGCCAGACATCGGAGCCCGAAGACGCATGCCGCACACGAAAGATGAATTACCCGACGCGCTGTATGGCGCCGCGCAGGTGCGCGAACTCGATTCACGGCTGATTGCTGCGGGTACGCCGGGCTTCGAATTGATGCAGCGCGCGGCGCATGCGACGTGGCGAGCGTTGGTGCGGCAATGGCCGTCGGCGACTGAACTGTCGGTGCTGGCCGGGCATGGCAACAATGCCGGTGATGGTTATCTGGTCGCGACCATGGCGCAGCGAGCCGGCTGGCAGGTGCGGGTGTTGGCGGTCGGCGATCCGCAGCGTTTGCAGGGCGATGCCGCGCTGGCCCATGCCGAGGCGTTGGCTGAAGGTGTTGCGGTGCAGGGCTGGCAGGCTGAAAGCGAATTGCGCGGCGTCATTCTCGATGCATTGCTTGGCACGGGGCTGAGCGGGGATGTGCGCGAGCCTTACGTGTCGGCGATCAACGCCATCAACGCCAGCGGTTTGCCGGTGACAGCAGTCGATATCCCTTCCGGGCTATGTGCTGACTCCGGACATGTGCTGGGTGTCGCCGTGCAAGCCGATCTGACGGTGACTTTCATCGGGCTGAAACTCGGCTTGTTCACTGGAGGCGCGGCGGATCACATCGGCGCCTTATTGTTTAATGATCTGCAGGCAAGCGCCGACATCTATCGTGACATTCCGGTCATCGCCCAACGGCTCAACCCGACTAATCTTCCGAGATTGGCGGCGCGTGCAGCGACGTCGCACAAGGGCCGTTTCGGCCACGTGCTGCTGATCGGCGGCGATCACGGTTTTGGCGGGGCGATCCTGCTCAGTACCGAAACTGCCCTGCGCAGTGGCGCGGGTATGGTTTCGCTGGCGACTCGTCCCGAACATGTGCCGGCGGCGCTGACCCGTGTGCCGGAAGCCATGGTGCTCGGCACGTCGTCGGCCAATCAGTTGATGGGCTTGCTGGAGAAAGTTTCTGTGCTGGTGGTCGGTCCGGGATTGGGGCAGGCCAGCTGGGGGTGCGCACTGTTGTCGGCGGCGGCCAACACGGCATTGCCGCAGGTATGGGACGCCGATGCGCTGAATCTGCTGGCGAAGGGTTTCGTTGCGTTGCCCAAGGATTGCGTGATCACCCCGCATCCCGGCGAAGCGGCGCGTTTGCTGGGGATCAACACTGCCGACGTGCAGGCGGATCGTCCGGCAGCGGCGCTGGCGTTGAGCAAAAAATATACAGCCGTGGTGGTGCTGAAGGGCGCCGGCAGCCTGATCGCTCACCCCGATGGCCGTCTGGCGTTGTCTCATCAGGGCCATCCGGCCATGGCCACCGCCGGACTTGGCGACGTGCTGGCCGGTTTGATCGGTGCGCTGCTGGCGCAAGGCATGACCGGTTTTGATGCGGCATGTCTGGCGGTCTGGCTGCACGCCAATGCCGGTCTGCAACAAGGAAAATTCGGCCGTGGGCTGGCGGCCAGTGATCTGATTCCAGCCATTCGTCAGTTGTTGGAGGAGCAAGCACCGTGTCTGAAGTAACCCTGTACCTGGCCGATGAACAGGCCATGAGCGACTTTGGCGCACGGATCGCCCGCGTGACCCAGGGCCATGGCCTGATTTTTCTCGAAGGCAACCTGGGTATGGGCAAAACCACCCTGTCGCGGGGCATCATTCGCGGGCTGGGCCATGTTGGCGCGGTAAAAAGTCCGACCTTCACCTTGGTCGAACCCTATGAGATCGGTGACATCCGCGCCTTTCACTTTGACCTGTATCGCCTGGTCGATCCGGAAGAGCTGGAGTTCCTCGGCATCCGCGACTACTTCGAAGACGACGCGATGTGCCTGATTGAATGGCCCGATAAAGGTGCAGGCTTTTTGCCAAAGCCTGACCTGACCATTACCATTAGCCCGCAAGACAGCGGGCGTTCGCTGAAAATTTTATCCCAGGGTTCGCGTGGCGAGGCCTGGTGTGCCGCTTTGGCATTGGAATCCAATTAAATGATGGGGTTAGGTATGCGCTTTCGCGCGTTGGTGGCTGCCGCTGGACTGTTGTTGATGGCAGTAACCGTCAACGCTGTGGCCGATTCAAAGGTCAACAGCGTGCGCCTGTGGCGGGCGCCGGACAACACGCGACTGGTCTTCGACCTGAGTGGCCCGGTGCAGCACAGCGTCTTCACCCTGACCTCACCGGACCGGCTGGTGATCGACATCAACGGCGCCACCCTCGGTGCGCCGCTGAATGTGCAGACCGCGAACACGCCGATCACTGCGATGCGTTCGGCCCAACGTACGCCGACTGATCTGCGCGTGGTCATCGACCTGAAGAAAGCCGTCACCCCAAAAAGTTTCTCGCTGGCGCCGAACGCGCAGTACGGCAATCGTCTGGTGGTCGACCTGTTCGACAACCCGGCCGACGCCGCACCGCCACCGGCGCCAACGCCGCAGGTGGCGACCGTGCCAGCGGTGCCTGTAACCCCGACTGAACCTGCAATCAAGTTGCCGCCAGCCCCCGCCGGCAAACGCGACATTATTGTCGTGATCGACGCCGGCCACGGTGGCGAAGACCCGGGTGCGTCCGGTTCGCGCGGTCAGCGTGAGAAAGACGTGGTATTGCAGATCGCCCGCGAATTGCAGCGTCAGGTCAACGGCATGAAAGGCTTCCGCGCCGAACTGACTCGCACTGGCGACTATTTCATCCCGCTGCGCGGCCGTACCGAAATCGCCCGCAAGAAGGGCGCCGACCTGTTCGTCTCGATCCACGCCGACGCCGCCCCATCTGCCGCAGCCTTTGGTGCCTCGGTGTTTGCTCTGTCTGATCGCGGCGCTACTTCCGAAACTGCTCGTTGGCTGGCCGACAGTGAAAACCGTTCCGACTTGATCGGTGGTGCCGGCAACGTCAGCCTCGATGACAAGGACCGCATGCTCGCGGGCGTATTGCTCGACCTGTCGATGACGGCCTCGCTGACCTCCAGCCTAAACGTCGGCCAGAAAGTCCTGACCAACATCGGCCGCGTCACACCGCTGCACAAACAGCGCGTGGAGCAGGCCGGGTTCATGGTATTGAAGTCGCCGGATATCCCGTCGATCCTGGTCGAAACCGGCTTCATCTCCAACGCCAACGAAGCCAACAAGCTTTCGGCATCGAGCCACCAGCAAGCGCTGGCCCGCTCGATCAGCAGCGGCGTACGGCAGTTCTTCCAGCAGAACCCGCCACCGGGCACCTACATCGCCTGGCTGCGTGATTCCGGCAAGATCGCTCAAGGCCCGCGCGATCACCGCGTTGGCCCGGGCGAAACGCTGGCGATGATCGGTGTGCGCTATCAGGTATCGCCGGCCACACTGCGCGCTGCCAACAACCTGAAAAGCGATGAGTTGAAAGTTGGTCAGCACTTGACCATTCCTGGCACCGAACTGGCGTCTAAAGAATGAACGAAGTGTTGAGCGCTGCTGCCCGCATCGAACTGCTCAGTCCACGGCTGGCGAACCAGATTGCCGCCGGTGAGGTGGTTGAGCGCCCGGCTTCGGTGATCAAGGAGCTGTTGGAGAACAGCCTCGACTCTGGGGCCAAGCGCATCGATGTCGATGTCGAGCAGGGCGGGGTCAAGCTGCTGCGTGTGCGCGACGATGGCAGCGGTATCTCTGCCGATGACCTGCCGCTGGCGCTGGCCCGTCACGCCACCAGCAAGATCCGCAACCTCGAAGACCTTGAGCAGGTGATGAGCCTCGGTTTCCGTGGTGAAGCACTGGCGTCGATCAGCTCCGTGGCGCGTCTGACCCTGACATCGCGTACTCGCGATGCCGATCAAGCCTGGCAAGTCGAAACCGAAGGCCGCGACATGGCGCCTCGTGTTCAACCGGCAGCGCATCCGGTTGGTACCTCGGTGGAAGTTCGCGACCTGTTCTTCAACACCCCGGCGCGTCGTAAATTCCTCAAGACCGAAAAGACCGAATTCGATCATCTGCAAGAAGTGATCAAGCGTCTGGCGCTGGCGCGTTTCGACGTGGCGTTTCATCTGCGTCACAACGGCAAAACCATCCTCAGTCTGCACGAAGCCCATGATGATGCGGCCCGCGCGCGGCGTGTGGCGGCGATCTGCGGTTCGGGGTTCCTTGAGCAGGCGTTGCCGATCGAGATCGAGCGCAACGGTTTGCACCTGTGGGGCTGGGTCGGTTTGCCAACCTTCAACCGCAGTCAGGCGGATTTGCAGTATTTCTTTGTGAACGGCCGTGCGGTTCGCGACAAGCTTGTGGCACACGCGGTGCGTCAGGCCTATCGCGATGTGCTGTTCAATGGCCGTCACCCGACCTTTGCGCTGTTTTTCGAAGTCGATCCGGCGGCGGTCGACGTCAACGTGCACCCGACCAAGCACGAAGTTCGCTTCCGTGACGGGCGCATGGTGCATGACTTCCTTTACGGCACCTTGCACCGCGCATTGGGCGATGTGCGGCCGGAAGATCAGCTTGCCGGTTCCGTGACCACAGCCGTCGTGCGGCCAACGGGTCTCGATGCCGGTGAGTTCGGCCCGCAAGGCGAAATGCGTCTGGCGGCCAACGCGCTGCTGGAGCAACCGCAGGCGCAGCCGGCGTTCAATACCGCCTCCGGTGCCAGTGCTGGCGGCGCTTATCAGTATCAATACACGCCACGCCCGCAATCGGCGGTGCCGCCGGCTGCCGAGGCTCAGGCTGCGTATCGCGAGTTTTTCGCGCCGCTGCCTGAGGCAAACGCCAACGCATTGCCGGCCGGTCAGGAAGACATTCCGCCGCTCGGTTACGCGCTGGCGCAGCTCAAAGGCATCTACATTCTGTCCGAGAACGCTCAAGGTCTGGTGCTGGTGGACATGCACGCCGCCCACGAGCGGATCATGTATGAACGCCTGAAAATCGCCATGGCCAGCGAAGGGCTCAGCGGTCAGCCGTTATTGGTGCCGGAATCCCTCGCCGTTAGCCAGCGCGAGGCCGATTGCGCTGAAGAGCACGCTGCATGGTTCCAGCGTCTGGGCTTCGAATTGCAGCGTCTGGGCCCGGAAACCCTGGCGATTCGCCAGATTCCCGCGTTGTTGAAGCAGGCCGAAGCGAATCGCCTGGTCGGTGACGTGCTGTCGGATCTGATGGAGTACGGCACCAGCGACCGGATTCAGGCACACCTCAACGAATTGCTCGGCACCATGGCCTGCCACGGCGCGATCCGCGCCAATCGGCGTTTGGCCTTGCCGGAAATGAACGGCCTGCTGCGTGACATGGAAAACACCGAGCGCAGCGGTCAATGCAACCATGGCCGACCGACCTGGACCCAACTGGGCCTGGACGATCTGGACAAACTGTTCTTGCGCGGTCGTTGATGAGCCAGCTTCCTCCAGCGATTTTCCTGATGGGCCCGACCGCTGCGGGCAAGACCGATCTGGCCATCGAGCTGACCAAGGTGCTGCCGTGCGAGTTGATCAGTGTCGATTCAGCGCTGGTTTATCGCGGCATGGACATCGGCACGGCCAAACCCTCGAAAGAACTGCTGGCTCAATATCCGCACCGCTTGATCGACATTCTCGATCCGGCTGAGGCTTATTCGGCCGCGGATTTCCGTCGTGATGCCCTGCAAGCCATGGCCGAGATCACCGCGCGCGGAAAAATTCCGCTGCTGGTCGGCGGTACGATGCTCTATTACAAGGCTTTGGTCGAAGGTCTGGCGGATATGCCAGCGGCCGATGCTGACGTCCGCGCGCAGATCGAAGAAGAGGCTGCACGCCTTGGCTGGCAAGCCCTGCACGACCAGTTGGCGGTTATCGATCCGGTGTCCGCCGCGCGGATTCACCCGAACGATCCGCAGCGCCTGAGTCGCGCGCTGGAAGTTTATCGAGTCAGCGGTCAGAGCATGACCGAGCTGCGCCAGCAACAATCTGCGCAAAGTACTGAAGCAGCCGCTTCGGGACTGCAACAATTGCCCTATACTGTCGCGAACTTGGCCATTGCCCCGGCGAATCGTCAGGTACTGCACGAGCGCATTAAACAAAGATTCACAAATATGTTGGAACAGGGGTTCCTCGACGAGGTCGTAGCCCTGCGTAAAAGAAGTGACCTGCATTCGGGGTTGCCGTCTATACGTGCGGTAGGCTACCGCCAAGTCTGGGACTACCTGGATGGCAAGCTGACGTTGGCTGAAATGCAGGAGCGCGGCATCATCGCCACGCGCCAATTGGCCAAACGCCAGTTCACCTGGCTGCGCAGCTGGGAAGATATACACTGGCTGGACAGTCTGGATTGCGACAATCTGCCACGCGCCTTGAAATACCTTGGGACCATCTCCATATTGAGCTGAGTCCTTGCAATTGCCGTCTATCCTTGGGGGTGTGACGGCCAAAGCCATCTGAATTACCTATTTTTTATTATTGAATCCTTAAAGGAGTGCGGCACATGTCAAAAGGGCATTCGCTACAAGACCCTTACTTGAATACTTTACGTAAAGAGAAAGTTGGGGTTTCCATCTATCTGGTCAACGGTATCAAACTGCAAGGCACGATCGAGTCGTTCGACCAGTTCGTGATCCTGCTGAAAAACACCGTAAGCCAGATGGTTTACAAACACGCTATCTCGACAGTAGTGCCGGTTCGTCCAATTCGTCTGCCTAGCGCAACCGAATCCGAAGCAGGTGACGCTGAGCCAGGTAACGCCTGATAGGAGTCTCCTTTGTTCTTTGAGCGCCACGGTGGTGGTGAGCGAGTCATCCTCGTTCACTTGGATGGACAGGACCCTGAGGCGCGCGAAGATCCGCAGGAGTTTCAGGAATTGGCTAATTCGGCCGGCGCCGAGACCGTTGCGTTTTTTAACGTGCCGCGTCATCGGCCTACCGCCAAATTTCTGATCGGCAGCGGCAAGGTCGAGGAACTGCGCGACCTGGTCAAGGCTGAAGAAGCCGATCTGGTGATTTTCAATCACATCCTCACGCCCAGTCAGGAACGTAACCTCGAACGTGTTTTCGAGTGTCGCGTGATCGACCGTACCGGCCTGATTCTCGATATCTTCGCCCAACGCGCCCGTACCCATGAAGGCAAGCTCCAGGTTGAACTGGCCCAGCTTGACCACATGAGCACGCGGCTGGTTCGCGGCTGGACTCACCTTGAGCGTCAAGGTGGCGGTATCGGCATGCGTGGCCCGGGTGAAACCCAACTCGAAACCGACCGCCGTTTGCTGCGGGTTCGCCTGCGCCAGATCAAGGGCCGGCTCGAGAAGGTGCGCAGCCAGCGCGAGCAATCGCGACGTGGCCGTTCCCGTGCCGATATCCCTACCGTGTCTCTGGTGGGATACACCAACGCCGGTAAGTCCACACTCTTCAACAACGTTACGAAATCCGACGTCTACGCGGCTGACCAATTGTTCGCCACGCTGGACCCGACCCTGCGCCGTCTCGACATTGACGACCTGGGGCCGATCGTTCTGGCGGACACGGTGGGCTTTATTCGTCACTTGCCGCACAAGCTGGTTGAAGCATTTCGGTCTACCCTCGAAGAGTCGAGTAACTCCGATCTGTTGTTGCACGTGATCGATGCGGCCGAACCGGATCGCATGTTGCAGATAGAGCAGGTGATGGTGGTACTGGGCGAGATTGGTGCCCAGGACTTGCCGATCCTCGAGGTCTATAACAAACTCGATTTGCTTGAAGGCGTTGAGCCACAAATCCAGCGCGACGAAAACGGCAAGCCCCAGCGGGTCTGGCTTTCGGCGCGTGATGGCAGTGGTCTGGAATTGCTTGAACAAGCCATCGCCGAATTACTCGGCAGTGATTTGTTTGTCGGTACCCTGCGCTTGCCGCAACGATTCGCCCGACTGCGTGCGCAGTTTTTCGAGCTCGGTGCGGTGCAGAAAGAAGAGCACGACGAAGAAGGCATCAGTCTGCTGGCCGTTCGTTTGCCCCGGGTCGAGCTGAATCGACTGGTAAGCCGCGAAGGATTGCAGCCGATGGAATTCATCGAGCAACACACTTTGCAATAAAAGCCTGAAGAAGCGGTTGTGCCGTAACGGCAGGCATTCTGTAGCATTGGTCGGCGCGCCGTGGGTGCGTCTTTGCTTTATCAGATGGAGAGCGCTATGGCTTGGAATGAGCCGGGTGGCAACTCGAATAATCAGGATCCTTGGGGTGGCAAACGCCGCAATAACGGCGACCGCAAGGGGCCACCGGATCTCGACGAGGCCTTCCGAAAGCTGCAGGAAAGCCTGAACGGGTTGTTCGGTGGTGGTAAGAAACGTGGTGATGACGGTGGTGGTTCGGGCAAGAGCAGTGGCGGCTTCGGCGGTCTGCTCGGCATCGGCCTCGTCGTGCTGGCGGCTGTGTGGCTGTACAGCGCGGTCTACGTGGTGGACGAGCAGGAGCAGGCCGTGGTGCTGCGCTTCGGCAAGTACTACGAGACTGTCGGCCCGGGCCTGAACATCTACTTCCCGCCGATCGACAAGAAGTACATGGAAAACGTCACGCGTGAGCGTGCCTACACCAAGCAGGGCCAGATGCTGACCGAAGACGAGAACATCGTCGAAGTCCCACTGACCGTGCAGTACAAGATCAGCAACCTGCAGGATTTCGTACTGAACGTCGATCAGCCGGAAATCAGCCTGCAACATGCGACCGACAGTGCCTTGCGCCACGTGGTGGGTTCCACCGCCATGGACCAGGTGCTGACTGAAGGTCGTGAGTTGATGGCCAGCGAAATCAAGGAGCGTCTGCAACGCTTCCTCGATACCTATCGCACCGGTATTACCGTTACTCAGGTCAACGTACAGAGCGCAGCGGCACCGCGTGAAGTACAGGAAGCCTTCGATGACGTGATCCGCGCCCGTGAAGACGAGCAGCGCTCGCGCAACCAGGCTGAAACCTACGCCAACGGCGTCGTGCCGGAAGCCCGTGGTCAGGCCCAGCGTATCCTCGAGGATGCCAACGGTTACCGTGACGAAACGGTCTCGCGCGCCAAGGGTGAAGCTGATCGCTTTACCAAACTGGTCGCCGAGTATCGCAAGGCACCGGAAGTTACCCGCCAGCGTCTGTACCTGGACACCATGCAGGAAGTCTTCAGCAACACCAGCAAGGTACTCGTGACCGGTAACAAGAACGGCCAGAGCAACCTGCTTTACCTGCCGTTGGACAAAATGATTCAGAACAGTTCGGGCAGCAATGCACCGGTCACCGGTTCGGCTGCCGCCAGCAACAACACGGACGTCACGCCGCATGTCACTGACCTGCCGCAGTCGCGCACAAGGGAGACCCGCTGATGAGCAATAAATCGCTGATCGCCCTGATCGTTGGCGTCGTTGTGGTCCTGGTGGGCTGGAACTGCTTCTACATCGTCGCTCAGACCGAGCGTGCGGTGCTGTTGCAATTCGGTCGTGTGGTTCAGGCCGATGTTCAGCCAGGCCTGCATGTGAAAGTGCCTTACGTTAACCAGGTGCGTAAATTCGACGCACGTCTGATGACGCTGGATGCACCGACACAGCGTTTCCTGACCCTGGAAAAGAAAGCCGTGATGGTCGACGCTTATGCCAAGTGGCGCGTGAAAGATGCCGAGCGCTTCTACACCGCGACTTCCGGTCTGAAGCAAATCGCTGACGAGCGTCTGTCCCGTCGTCTGGAATCCGGTCTGCGTGACCAGTTCGGTAAGCGCACCCTGCACGAAGTGGTGTCGGGTGAGCGTGATGCACTGATGGCTGACATCACCGCATCGCTGAACAAAATGGCGGAAAAAGAGCTGGGTATCGAAGTCGTCGATGTCCGGGTCAAGACCATCGATCTGCCGAAAGAAGTGAACCGCAGCGTGTTCGAACGTATGAGCACCGAGCGTGAGCGTGAAGCTCGCGAGCACCGCGCCAAGGGTAACGAGCTGGCGGAAGGCATCCGTGCTGACGCCGATCGTCAGCGCCGCGTGCTGCTGGCTGAAGCCTATCGTGAATCCGAAGAGGTTCGCGGTGACGGTGATGCCCAGGCCGCTGCGATCTACTCCAAGGCCTACGGTCAGGATCAGGAGTTCTACAGTTTCTACCGTAGCCTGCGCGCCTACCGTGAAAGCTTCGCGAACAAATCCGACGTATTGGTCCTCGACCCAAGCAGCGACTTTTTCCACTACCTGGAAAAGGCCAAGCCTTGATACGCCGTTGACCTCAATCATTCCGCCCGGCGGCTAAAACCTCGGGCGGGGTGATCCTTTGGGAAAACGTGTGTATGATGCGGCAGCCGGGAAATTCCCGGCTTTTTTGCGTCTGCACGTTTGATTGCTGTTTTTTGTTGCAGGCTTCGGGTTGAATGGCCCGAGAGTATTTCGAGGAAAGTGATGGGCGAAGCCGGTAACAGGCCTTTCGCCGCGTCGTTCATGCGCGTGCGTTTTGAACGGATCGGTCATTTTCTGCTTCACTCAAGGCTCGCCCGCAGGCTGGCCGCCCGGATCAAAGGGGAATGGCGTAATGGCAACGGTAGACCGCTGGCTGCTGCCAGATGGCATCGAAGAAGTACTGCCACCGGAAGCGGCGCGCATTGAAGTCGCGCGTCGTCAGGTGTTGGATCTGTTCCAGAGCTGGGGTTACGAGTTTGTCGTGACTCCCCATATCGAGTACCTGGAATCCCTGCTGACCGGCGCGGGCCAGGACCTGGATCTGCGTACCTTCAAGGTCATCGACCCGCAGTCAGGTCGGCAGATGGGGTTCCGTGCCGACATCACGCCGCAAGTGGCGCGCATCGATGCGCACACCCTGCGTCGCGAAGGCCCGAGCCGTCTGTGCTATGCCGGCAGCGTGCTGCATGCCCAGCCGCGTGCACTGTCGTCCTCGCGCAGCCCGATTCAGTTGGGCGCCGAGTTGTACGGCGACGCTAGCCCGAGCAGCGACGTTGAAGTGATCAGTCTGATGCTGGCCATGCTGCAACTGGCCGACGTGCCGGATGTGCACATGGATCTTGGTCATGTCGGCATCTACCGTGGTCTGGCGCGTGCCGCCGGTCTGTCCGGTGAAGTCGAGCAGCAGTTGTTCGATGCGTTGCAACGCAAAGCCATCGACGAGGTCATTACCTTGACCGAAGGCTTGCCGGCCGACTTGTCCGGCATGCTGCGCGCGCTGGTCGATCTGTGCGGCGGCCGTGAAGTGTTGAGCGCTGCCCGCGAGCGTCTGGCCAATGCGCCGGCGCCGGTGCTGGCGGCACTGGAAGATTTGCTGGCGATCGCCGAGCGTTTGTCGGCACGTTTCCCGGATCTGCCGTTGTACTTCGACCTCGGTGAGCTGCGTGGCTACCACTACCACACCGGTGTGGTGTTCGCCGTGTTCGTGCCGGGCGTTGGTCAGTCCATTGCTCAGGGCGGTCGTTACGACGACATCGGCGCTGATTTTGGCCGCGCTCGTCCAGCGACAGGCTTCTCCACCGATTTGAAAACCCTGGTGACCCTGGGGCGTGCTGAGATCGAGCTACCGTCTGGCGGTATCTGGATGCCTGACAGTACGGATGCGGCACTCTGGCAGCAGGTTTGCCAGTTGCGCAGTGAGGGTCAGCGTGTCGTTCAGGCTTTGCCTGGGCAACCTTTGGCCGCCGCCCGTGATGCGGACTGCGACCGGCAATTGATTCAGCAGAACGGGCTTTGGCAAGTATCGCCACTGGCTTCTTGAGTTTTCCTGCCGGCCATCGCCGGCACCAAGTTTGCGCGAATGAGGACAAGTGTTATGGGTAAGAATGTCGTAGTCCTGGGCACCCAATGGGGTGATGAGGGCAAAGGCAAGATCGTTGATCTGCTGACCGAACATGCTGCCGCCGTAGTGCGCTACCAAGGTGGCCACAACGCTGGCCACACGCTGGTGATCGACGGCGAAAAAACCGTCCTGCACCTGATCCCGTCGGGCGTGCTGCGCGAAGGCGTGCAGTGCCTGATCGGCAACGGCGTGGTGGTTGCACCTGACGCCCTGCTGCGCGAGATCACCAAGCTGGAAGAGAAAGGCGTACCGGTGCGCGAGCGTCTGCGTATCAGCCCGTCCTGCCCGCTGATCCTGTCCTTCCACGTGGCGCTGGACCAGGCCCGTGAAAAGGCCCGTGGCGAGCTGAAGATCGGTACCACCGGTCGCGGCATCGGCCCGGCTTACGAAGACAAGGTTGCGCGTCGTGGCCTGCGTGTTGGCGACCTGCTCAACATGCCGCGTTTCGAAGACAAGCTGCGTGAACTGGTGGATTACCACAACTTCATGCTGGTTGGTTACTACAAAGAGCCGGCCATCGAGTTCGAAAAGACCCTGGCCGAGTGCAAGGAATACGCTGAGCTGCTGAAGCCGCTGATGCTCGACGTCACCGCTGAGCTGCACGACCTGCGTCGCGCCGGCAAAGACATCATGTTCGAAGGCGCCCAGGGTTCGTTGCTCGACATCGACCACGGTACCTACCCGTACGTGACCAGCTCCAACACTACCGCTGGTGGCGTGGCGACCGGTTCCGGCGTTGGTCCGATGTTCCTGGATTACATCCTGGGCATCACCAAGGCTTACACCACTCGCGTCGGTTCGGGCCCGTTCCCGACTGAGCTGTTCGACGACGTCGGCGCGCATCTGGCCAAGCAGGGTCACGAGTTCGGTGCGACCACCGGCCGTGCTCGTCGCTGCGGCTGGTTCGACGCCGTTATCCTGCGTCGCGCTATCGATGTGAACAGCATCTCGGGCATCTGCCTGACCAAGCTGGACGTACTCGACGGTCTGGAAACCATCAACATCTGCGTCGGCTACAAAGACGCACAAGGCAACGCCGTTGCGCCGACCGACGCTGACAGCTACGTAGGCCTGCAGCCTGTGTACGAAGAAGTGCCGGGCTGGACCGAATCGACCGTGGGCGCCAAGACCCTGGAAGAGCTGCCAGCTAACGCTCGTGCCTACATCAAACGCGTTGAAGAGCTGATCGGCGCGCCGATCGACATTATTTCGACGGGCCCGGACCGCAACGAAACCATCGTTCTGCGTCATCCGTTTGCTTGATAAGTCGTTGATGTAAAAACACAAAGGCCCCTTCATCGGGGCCTTTGTCGTTTATGCCTGTTGGACGGCATGACCTTTGCTGTGAATCTGTCTACAAGAGTGCCATCAAATTAATGGCGTCAGAAGTAGAGGTATTCACAGTGTCGGCCGTTCTTTCACTGTTACAAAGCCGTTTGTTGCGCCCCGTGTTCGTTACCCTTGGTATCGCCCTTTTGGTGCAAGTGTTGGTGGCCGTTGCCCTGACGCGGAGCACCGTCACGGCGCTGGAAGCTGATCTGGCGGTGCGCCTCGGTGCAGACAGCCAGAAACTCTCCGGCGAGCTGGAGCAGGCCGGGCGTGAAGTCACCTCGAGCCTCGATGCCTTGTCCGCCAGTACCCGTCAGCGGCTGACTGCCGGCCTGTCTTCGCGACTGAAAGACGAGCAGGCGCAATTGCGTGCGACGCTGGAAAAAGATCTTAAAGATTCGGCCAATGACATGGCGCAGTTACTCGCCTCTGTCGCCCCGCGTGCCATGTGGGACAGCGACGTACCGACCCTGTCCGAGTTCGCCCGCCGTGCCCAGCGTAATCCCAACGTTCTATTTGTGGTCTACGACGACGCCACCGGCCAGCACCTGACCCGTTATCTCAATCGCGAAAACCCGATCAACAAGGCTTTGCTGGAAAAAGGTCAGGGTGAGCGTGCGCTGGATAAAGTGCTGGATGCGGCGAAGAACGATCCTTCGGTTTACTACCTGGAAGCCTCGATCAATCCCAATGGCGTGGAAATCGGCAAAGTGTTGATGGGGGTTTCCACGGCCTCGGTCGAGACCGATCTGGCCGCGCTGGACAAGCGCTTTTCGGCGCTGATCGCCAGCAGTGATCAATTGGTCGGCGATAGCCTCAAAGGCGCCGCAGCGGATAGCGCCAAGGCCATGCAAGCACGCCTGCAGTCGGCGCAGTCCACTGCGACCGAGATGAAAGCCAATACCGCTAATACCGTCCAGGAAGCGGCGGCGACTTTGCGCTGGCGGATCGGCATGGGCCTGGCGCTGGTCGGCTGTGGTGTGCTGCTGTTGCTGGCAGTTGTGCTGGGCCATCGCGTGGTCAATCGCTTGAAGATGCTCAATGCGGCGATGGATGATCTGGCGGCAGGTGAGGGTGATCTGACCAAGCGTGTGCAGATCAACAGCAAAGACGAAATCGGCGATATGGCCTCGGCGGTCAATCGCTTTGTGGACAAGTTGCAGCCGATCGTGCGCGAGGCGGGGGATGTCGCGCAGCGTACCGGCGTTGAAATCGGCGCGATGACTCTGCGCAATGCTGGCGCCGATGCGGCGGCCGGTATGCAGCGTGATGAAGTGGCGGAAAGTCTGCGCGCACTGTCGCAAATGGCGGATGAAGCGCAATCGGAAAGCCATGCGATGCAAGCGGCGTTGAAGCAGGTGGTGGATATTCGCCAGGCCACTGATGAAAACACCCGCACCTCCGCCAAGGTCGGCAGTCTGATCGAAGCGCTGGCGGGGCAGGTCGATACCGGGGCGAAAGTCATCGAGCGGCTGGCGCAGCAGAGCGAGCAGATTGAAGTGGTGCTGACGGTAATTCACGGGATTGCCGAGCAGACCAACTTGCTGGCGCTCAACGCTGCCATTGAAGCGGCGCGCGCTGGCGAAACCGGGCGTGGTTTTGCGGTGGTAGCGGACGAGGTTCGGGCGCTGGCCAGCAAGACACAAAGTTCTACCGGCGACATTCAGGCGCATATCGTCGCGTTGCAACAGGGCGCGCGTGAGGCGGTCGAGGCGATCGGCCAGGCCGGGCGTCAGGCCAGCGAAGGTTTGCTGGTGTTGCGCGACAGTGCGCGCTTGCAGCAGTCAGTGCAGGCGTCGGTCGAGCAAGTGCATGCGGCGATTGGTCTGGCGACGCAGGCTGCGGCGCATCAGGCGCAGGGTGCGCAGGCTGTGCGTGGGCGTGTCGAGACGATTCATGCGCAGGCCGAGAAAGCGGCGCAGGCGGTGGTGGAGACCACGGCGAGCGGCAAGGTGTTGGATGGTTTAGCGGCGCAACTCAAGGCGAGTCTGGGGCAGTTCAGGGCTTGAGGTTGTCTGGGCGGGCCTCTTCGCGAGCAGGCTCGCTCCCACATTAGATCGCGTTCCTCTGATGGACTCGGTCAACATGTGGGAGCGAGCCTGCTCGCGAAAGCGGTATCAGCGACTCAGATACATTCGAGTCGTCAGTAAATAAACCGGCAATCCCGACACCAAAATCAACAAGGCCGCATAAGGCGCCGCCGCCGCAAACTCGACATTCGCGGTATGCGCCCACACCTCGGTCGCCAGCGTATTAAGCCCGGTCGGACTCAGCAGCAGCGTAGCCGTCAATTCCTTCATCGCATCCAGAAACACCAGCGCAAACGCCGCGCCCAATGCCGGGAAGATAATCGGCAGCGTCACCCGACAAAACGCCGTAAACGACGAAGCGCCCAGCGTGCGCGCAGCCTCTTCCAGTTGCGGCGCAGCCTTGTTCAGTGCCGTGCGAATCGGCGCCTGCGCCAATGGCAAAAACAGCAGCGCATAAGCGATCAGCAGCAACCCCGACGTCTGGTACAGCGCCGGCACGTAATGCAGGGCGAAATACACCAGCGTCAACGCAATCACCAGGCCCGGTAGCGCATGCAGCAGATATGGCAAGCGCTCGGCCCAGATTGCCAGTCGGCCTTTGTAGCGCACCACCAGCAAGCCGACCGGCACGGCCAGCACCAGGCACAGCGCCGCACCGCCTAGAGAAAGCGCCAGAGAAGAAAGCAGTGCTTCAGTAATTGCCGCGACCGGGAATGCCGCCGACGAACCGACCGCCAGCCAATAGGCCAACATCCCCAAAGGAATGCCGCTGCCGACAACCGCCAGCATCAGGCAATACAACTGACCTGCGACGGCCCATGGCCCAAGCCGAACCTGTTCAGCCTGCCGCGCTGCACCTTGGCCGGTGCGCACATGCCGACCTTTACCGCGCACCCGCAACTCTAGCCACAACAACACCAGACACAGCGCCAGCAATACGGCCGAAAGCATCGCCGCGTTGGCGTTGCTGAATTCCAGTTCGAATTGCTGATAGATCGCCGTGGTGAAAGTCTGCAGACCGATGATGGACAGCGCGCCGAATTCCACCAGCATGTGCAAGGCAATCAGCAGCGAACCTGCCAGCAGCGACGGCCAGAGCAGCGGCAAAGTGACGCGAAAAAACACGCCCCTGCGATTCTGTCCAAGGGTACGGGCGGATTCTTCAAGGGATGGATCCAGATTGCGCAGGGTTGCCGCCACGGGCAGGAAGATCAGCGGATACTTCGACAGGCTCATGACCAGAATCGCCCCGCCAAGGCCTTCGAACTGCGCACTCAACGACACCCAGGTGAAGCTGCTGACAAACGCCGGCACCGCGAACGGCAGGCACAGAATCACACCCCACAGGCGTCGTCCCGGCAGATTGCTGCGCTCCAGCAGCCAGGCCAGCGACAGACCGATCACGCCGCACGTAAGGGTTACGCCAACCATTAACGCCAAGGTATTGCGCAGCAGGCCGAACACATATGGGCGCCACAACAAGTGCAGCGCTTCGGCCCAACCGGCTTGCCAGGCTTTGAGCCCGACATAGGCGAGCGGCAACAGACTCAGTATCACCAGCAACAAAACTGGCAATACCAGCCAGATTGAAGGCCGCTTGCGTTTTGGCACGTAACCCCCGCGCGCGGCGGGGGCGGATAACGATGCGGCCATCAGTTCAAGCCAACTTCACGTTCCAGTTCCAGCGCTTCTTCGGCATTGCCCAGATCGGCCGGGGTTACGTTCGGCGCTTCCAGTTCGCTGAACGGCTTGAGCCCGCGATCCGATTCCATGCCTTTGTGCAGCGGGTATTCGGCGGTGGTTTGGGTGATCACGCGCTGGCCTTCTTCGCTGGCCATGTAGGCAAGGAATTGCTGGGCTTCTTTTGGGTGTTTGCTGGATTTCAGCACGGCAGCGCTGGATACAGTGATCAAGCCGCCGACATCGCCACCGGTGAAGTAATGCAGTTTCGAATCAAGCTTACCCTTCTCGCGTTGCAGGGCGAACCAGTAGTAGTTGTTCACCAGCACGGTGGCGACTTCGCCGTTTTCCACAGCTTTGAGGGCGACCATGTTGTTGCTGTAGGTCTTGCCGAACGCGCGCAGGCCGGTCAGCCATTCCTCGGCGGCATCGCGACCGTGCATTTTGATGATGGCGACGGCTTGTTCCTGGAAGGCGCCGCTGGTCGGTACGAAACCGACTTTGCCTTGCCACTGTGGGTCGGAGAATTCCATCACTGATTTCGGCAGGTCTTTTTCGTCGACCAGTTTCGGGTTGTAGGCGACCACACGAACGCGCGCCGTCACGCCGATCCAGGTGCCGTTGCCGGCCACGTATTTTTCCGGAAGCACGGCCAGCGTGGCGTCATCGGTCTTGGCCAGCAGGCCCAGTTCGCCGAGATTGTTCAGTGGTGGCGATTCTTCGGTGTAGATCACGTCGGCAGGGGAGCGGTCACCTTCTTCGATGATCTGGCTGGCGAGCTGATTACTGCTGCCTTTGCGCACGTTGACGTGAATACCGGTCTTGGCTTCGAAGGCTTTGGCGATCGCGTCGCCGACTTCCTTGTGCTGGCCGTTATAGAGAGTCAGGGACACCGCATCGGCAGCCTGGGTGAGGGGAGTGGCGAGCGCCAGGCCGAGGAGGGTGAAGGTCAGGCCTCGGCGCAGGGTATTTCGAAACGTCATTCGCAGGGTTCCTCACTGTCGCATTGCAAAAACTTGCAACAATGATAAACGATATTGTTTCTCAAGTGCGCCTTGCGGGAGGGCGCGTGTTCATGTAGAGGGATTGCGGTTTTCTGGAAGCCAGAAACGCAAAAACCCGCTTTCGCGGGTTTCTGTGAAATCCAAGATCGTAACCTTGAATTTGAATTGGTGCCCAGAAGAAGACTCGAACTTCCACGACCGTAAGGTCACCAGCACCTGAAGCTGGCGTGTCTACCAATTTCACCATCTGGGCAATCATCGCGAGCGTTGCCGCTGTTGATGTGGCGCACTATACGGAGCGTCTTTTGATCTGTAAACCCCTGATTTAATTTTAATAAATCGATTTTAAGAAAACCCGGGCTTAGAATGCAAAAAACCCGCTTTCGCGGGTTTTGTGTGAGCCTTGAAACTGATCTAGTCTCAAGCTCGAAATTGGTGCCCAGAAGAAGACTCGAACTTCCACGACCGTAAGGTCACCAGCACCTGAAGCTGGCGTGTCTACCAATTTCACCATCTGGGCAGTATCGGCAGCGCTTGTGCGTCGTCGATGGCGCGCACTATACGGAGCGTCTTTTTAACTGTAAACCCCTGCCAGCAAAAAATATGATTTTTTTTACCAGTGGTGGTCAAAACGGCTTTCCAGCGTCGATCAAAGGCCTCAGTTGGGCCTTATAGAGTCGGAAATTTCCCGTTTCATGGCGCCTATGCCAAACTAACCCGCATATAGACAAGGTGAAAACTCTCTAATGGCCGATTGGCAGTCCCTCGATCCCGAGGCCGCTCGTGAAGCGGAAAAATATGAAAACCCTATTCCTAGCCGCGAACTGATCCTGGCGCACCTCGCCGATCGGGGTTCGCCCGCTGCCCGCGAGCAACTGGTCGAAGAGTTTGGTCTGACCACAGAAGACCAGATCGAAGCCCTGCGCCGCCGCCTTCGCGCCATGGAGCGCGACGCACAACTGATCTACACCCGTCGCGGTACGTACGCGCCGGTCGACAAGCTCGACCTGATCCTTGGCCGCATCAGTGGTCACCGTGACGGTTTCGGCTTCCTCGTCCCTGACGATGGCAGCGACGACCTGTTCATGAGCCCGGCGCAAATGCGTCTGGTGTTCGATGGCGACCGTGCGCTGGCGCGTGTTTCCGGTCTAGACCGTCGCGGTCGCCGCGAAGGCGTGATCGTTGAAGTGGTGTCGCGTGCTCACGAAACCATCGTCGGCCGCTACTTCGAAGAAGGCGGCATCGGTTTCGTCGTCGCGGACAACCCGAAGATTCAACAAGAAGTGCTGGTCACCCCGGGCCGCAACGCCAATGCGCAGATCGGTCAGTTCGTCGAGGTGAAAATCACCCACTGGCCGACGCCGCGCTTCCAGCCGCAAGGCGATGTGGTCGAAGTGGTCGGCAACTACATGGCGCCGGGCATGGAAATCGATGTGGCCCTGCGCACCTACGACATTCCGCACGTCTGGCCTGAAGCCGTTCTGAAAGAAGCGGCCAGGCTCAAGCCGGAAGTCGAAGAGAAAGACAAAGAGAAGCGTGTCGACCTGCGCCATCTGCCGTTCGTCACCATCGACGGCGAAGATGCCCGCGACTTCGACGATGCTGTTTATTGCGAAGCCAAACCGGGCAAGCTGCGCCTGTTCTCCGGCGGCTGGAAGTTGTACGTGGCGATTGCCGACGTTTCCAGCTACGTGAAGATCGGCTCGGCGCTGGACAACGAAGCGCAAGTGCGCGGTAACTCGGTGTACTTCCCCGAGCGCGTCGTGCCGATGCTGCCTGAGCAACTGTCCAACGGCCTGTGCTCGCTGAACCCGCACGTCGATCGTCTGGCCATGGTTTGCGAGATGACCATCTCCAAGTCCGGCGAAATGACCGACTACTGCTTCTATGAAGCGGTGATCCATTCCCATGCTCGTCTGACGTACAACAAAGTCAGCGCGATGCTGGAAACGCCGAAGGTGGCCGAAGCGCGCAAATTGCGTGGCGAATACACCGACGTCGTGCCGCACCTCAAACAGCTTTATTCGCTGTACAAAGTGTTGCTGGCCGCCCGTCACGTACGTGGCGCGATCGATTTCGAAACTCAGGAAACCCGAATCATCTTCGGTACCGAGCGCAAGATTGCCGAGATTCGTCCGACCACCCGTAACGACGCGCACAAGCTGATCGAGGAATGCATGCTGGCGGCCAACGTCGCCACTGCTGAGTTCTTGAAGAAGCACGAAATCCCTGCGTTGTACCGCGTCCACGACGGCCCTCCACCGGAGCGTCTGGAAAAACTGCGTGCCTTCCTTGGCGAGCTCGGCCTGTCCCTGCACAAAGGCAAGGACGGCCCGTCGCCGAAGGACTATCAGGCACTGCTGGCGAGCATCAAGGATCGTCCGGATTTCCACCTGATCCAGACCGTGATGCTGCGTTCGCTGAGCCAAGCGGTGTACAGCGCTGACAATCAGGGCCACTTCGGCCTGAATTACGAAGCGTATACCCACTTCACTTCGCCGATCCGTCGTTATCCGGACCTGCTGACGCACCGCGCGATCCGCAGCGTGATCCATTCGAAACAGGACACCCCGCACGTTCGCCGTGCCGGTGCGATGACCATTCCGAAGGCGCGCATTTATCCGTACGACGAAGCGGCACTGGAGCAACTTGGCGAGCAATGCTCGATGAGCGAGCGCCGTGCCGATGAAGCGACCCGCGACGTCGTGAACTGGCTCAAGTGCGAGTTCATGAAAGATCGCGTGGGCGAATCGTTCCCGGGCGTGATCACCGCAGTGACCGGTTTCGGCCTGTTTGTCGAACTGACCGATATCTACGTCGAAGGCCTGGTGCACGTCACCGCGCTGCCGGGTGATTACTACCACTTCGATCCTGTGCATCACCGCCTGGCGGGCGAGCGCACGGGTCGCAGCTTCCGTCTGGGCGATACCGTTGAAGTGCGGGTCATGCGCGTCGACCTCGACGAGCGCAAGATCGACTTCGAGATGGCGGAAAAAACCATCAGCGCGCCGATCGGTCGGAAAAAGCGTGGTGCTGAAACTGCCGCACCCGCCGCGAAGGAAAAAGCCGAAGCAGCGCCAGCGAAAACCGCTGGTCGTCGTCCGGCCAAAGAAAAGGCTGCCGAAGCCTATCGCCCAAGCGACGCCGTGGCGAAGAACGCCGAGCTGCGCAAAAGCCGTGAAATGAAGAAAGCGCTGCTTTCCGATGCCAAAAACGGTGGTAAAGCGGCGTCCGGGGGAAAGACCGGACGGTCGGCGCCTGAAAAGGCCTCCGGCGGCAAGCCAGCAAAACCGAGCAAACACCGTAAAGGCCCGCCAAAAGCGGGTTCTGCTCCAGCCCAAAGTGGCGGGGCACGTAAACCGAAGGCGAAGTCATGAGTCAGTTGGAAAAAATCTACGGCGTTCACGCGGTAGAAGCGTTGCTGCGTCACCACCCGAAACGCGTCAAGCAGATCTGGCTGGCGGAAAGCCGCAACGATCCGCGCGTGCAGACCCTGGTTGAACTGGCCAACGAAAATCGCGTCCAGGTCGGCCAGGCCGAGCGTCGCGAAATGGACGCCTGGGTTGAAGGCGTGCATCAGGGCGTGGTCGCGGAAGTCAGCCCGAGCCAGGTCTGGGGCGAAGCAATGCTCGATGAACTGCTCGACCGCACCGAAGGCGCGCCACTGTTGCTGGTGCTCGACGGCGTGACCGATCCGCACAACCTCGGCGCCTGCTTGCGCTCGGCCGATGCGGCCGGTGCGCTGGCGGTGATCGTGCCGAAAGACAAATCGGCAACTTTGACGCCGGTCGTGCGTAAAGTCGCTTGCGGCGCGGCGGAAGTGATTCCGCTGGTGGCCGTAACCAACCTTGCGCGTACGCTGGAAAAGCTTCAGCAGCGCGGTCTGTGGATTGTCGGTACGGCGGGTGAGGCCGAGGTCAGCATTTATGACCAGGATCTGACTGGCCCGACCATCCTGATCATGGGCGCAGAAGGCAAAGGCATGCGTCGCCTGACTCGCGAGCACTGTGATTATCTGGTGAAGCTGCCGATGGCCGGTAGCGTCAGCAGTCTCAACGTCTCGGTAGCGACCGGCGTCTGCCTGTTCGAAGCCCAGCGCCAGCGCGGTGCAAAAGCCAAGGCTGGCGCGAAGAAGTAGTCTTGAGCTGAAAGCGGTTCAAAT
This sequence comes from Pseudomonas chlororaphis, assembly GCF_000783395.1. Lineage (GTDB taxonomy): Bacteria > Pseudomonadota > Gammaproteobacteria > Pseudomonadales > Pseudomonadaceae > Aquipseudomonas > Aquipseudomonas chlororaphis_H. Next base: position 419,405 of record NZ_JSFK01000003.1, read on the forward strand.
GTGGGAGCGAGCCTGCTCGCGAAAGGGGTGTGTCAGACGACATTAATGTTGCCTGATGTATCGCATTCGCAAGCAGGCTCGCTCCCACAGTAGTTTTGGGTCAAGGCGAAGATCGTTGGTTGTTCAAATAATCACCAATTGCCTTGCACCTCTTCAGTCCCTTCTCTACAATTGCGCCCCTTGCTGTGACGGCAGGCACGCATGTGCCCCGCGCCAGCAAGTCCATAAGTGTCATTCACTCCTTGTCTGACCGTTTTTGAGCGGCAGGCTACAACCCGTAAGGAGCATTCATGCGTCATTACGAAATCATCTTTTTGGTCCACCCGGATCAAAGCGAGCAAGTCGGCGGCATGGTTGAGCGTTACACCAAGCTGATCGAAGAAGACGGCGGCAAAATCCACCGTCTGGAAGATTGGGGCCGTCGTCAACTGGCCTACGCAATCAACAATGTTCACAAGGCTCACTACGTGATGCTGAACGTTGAGTGCACTGGCAAGGCCCTGGCCGAGCTGGAAGACAACTTCCGCTACAACGATGCAGTGATCCGTAACCTGGTCATCCGTCGCGACGAAGCCGTTACTGGCCAGTCCGAGATGCTCAAGGCTGAAGAAAACCGCAGTGAGCGCCGTGAGCGTCGCGACCGTCCTGAGCACGAAGGCGCTGATAGCGCTGATAGTGATGACAGCGACAACAGCGATAACGCTGACGAGTAATCCACGGACCTTTTAAGGAGCCTATCAAATGGCACGTTTCTTCCGTCGTCGTAAATTCTGCCGCTTCACCGCTGAAGACGTGAAAGAGATCGATTACAAAGATCTCAACACTCTGAAAGCCTACGTATCCGAGACCGGCAAAATCGTTCCAAGCCGCATCACCGGTACCAAAGCTCGTTATCAGCGTCAGCTGGCCACCGCTATCAAGCGCGCCCGCTTCCTGGCCCTGCTGGCCTACACCGACAGCCACGGCCGCTGAGACCGGGCAGTCGACAAGTAGCAAAGGATTGAATGCATGCGTGCCTTAGCTGAGTTCATCATGCGAGGCCGTATGCAGGCCACTCTCGTGGTGGCCGGATTTGCAACATTGCCGTTGTTGTATTGGTTGGGCGCTGCCGCCGGGAGCCTTGTGCTGCTGCGGCGCGGACTGACGGACGCCCTGGGTGTTCTGTCTCTGGGGCTGCTGCCGGCATTGATCTGGTGGCTGTATGCCGATGATCCACGCGCACTTCTGGTGCTGCTGGGGTCTTCGGGGCTTGCGTTGGTTTTGCGCGCAAGTGAGTCCTGGGTTCGCACGCTGCTGGTCAGCGTAGTGATCGGAGTGGTGTTTTCAGTGGTGCTCGGGGCAGCGTTTGCGGCCCAGATCGAGATGCTCGCGCAGGCCTTGATAAAGGTCATGCCGGCGCTTCTCGGTGAGACTTACAAGCAATTGTCGGTCGATGAGCAAGCGCGTTTCGCGTCCCTGATTGCACCAGTCCTGACCGGACTGATTGCGGCTTTGTTGCAGATCGTCAGCGTGCTGAGCCTGATTGTCGGGCGGCATTGGCAGGCGTTGTTGTACAACCCGGGTGGTTTTGGTCGCGAGTTTCGCGCCATCCGGATCCCGCTGGGGCCGGCGATGTTGCTGCTGGCGTTGATGCTTCTGGGCCCGAATCTCGGTGCACAGATGGCCATGTTGACGCCGTTGTGCAGTGTACCGCTGGTGTTCGCCGGACTTGCCCTGATTCACGGGCTGGTCGGGCAGAAGCGACTGGCCGGTTTCTGGCTGGTGGGGTTGTACGTCACGCTGCTGTTGTTCATGCAGCTGATCTATCCGTTGCTCGTGGTCCTGGCCATTGTCGACAGCCTGATTGATTTTCGCGGTCGTCACGTGTCGAAAGACGCCGATAACGCGAACGGTGAAGGTTAAAAGTTAAGAGGATTTCCACATGCAACTGATCCTTCTGGAAAAAATCGCCAACCTGGGCAACCTGGGCGACAAAGTAAACGTTAAGGCCGGTTACGGCCGTAACTACCTGCTGCCTTTCGGCAAAGCTACCGCTGCGACCGCTGCCAACCTGGCTGCGTTCGAAGAGCGTCGTGCTGAGCTGGAAAAAGCTGCCGCAGACCGTAAAGCATCGGCTGAAAGCCGTGCTGCCCAACTGGCCGAGCTGGAAGTGACCATCACTGCCACCGCTGGCGACGAAGGCAAGCTGTTCGGTTCGATCGGTACTCACGACATCGCTGACGCACTGACCGCCTCCGGCGTTGAAGTGCAGAAGAGCGAAGTTCGTCTGCCGAACGGCACCATCCGCAACGTGGGTGAATTCGACGTGGCTGTGCACCTGCACGCCGAAGTTGAAGCCACCGTACGCGTTGTCGTGGTAGCAGCTTAAGCAACACTGATCGGCTGGCGGCTTGTCCGTCAGACGGTTAACATCGGGCACGATCCTGTTTACAGGTCGTGCCCTTTGTCTTTCTGAATTCCCTGTTTTTCCAAACAACACAAGTGGCCATGAACGATATCTCCGCTCCCGAGCAATACGATCTGCAAACCGCTGCCCTGAAGGTGCCGCCGCATTCCATCGAAGCCGAACAGGCTGTACTCGGTGGTCTGATGCTGGACAACAACGCCTGGGAACGCGTGCTCGATCAAGTCTCCGACGGCGATTTCTATCGACATGACCACCGTCTGATCTTCCGTGCGATCGCCAAGCTGGCCGATCAGAACATGCCGATCGACGTCGTGACCCTGTCCGAACAACTGGACAAGGAAGGTCAGACCTCGCAAGTCGGCGGCCTCGGTTACCTCGGCGAGCTGGCGAAAAACACGCCGTCCGTCGCCAACATCAAGGCCTATGCGCAGATCGTTCGTGAACGAGCGACCTTGCGTCAGTTGATCGGCATCAGCACCGAAATCGCCGACAGTGCGTTCAACCCGGAAGGCCGCACCGCCGCCGAAATTCTCGACGAAGCCGAACGCCAGATCTTCCAGATCGCCGAGGCCCGGCCTAAAACCGGCGGCCCGGTGGGTGTGAACGATTTGCTGACCAAGGCCATCGACCGCATCGACACCTTGTTCAACACCGACAACGCCATCACCGGCCTGTCCACCGGCTACACCGACCTTGACGAGAAGACCAGCGGCCTGCAACCGTCCGACTTGATCATCGTCGCCGGCCGTCCGTCGATGGGTAAAACCACCTTCGCGATGAACCTGGTGGAAAACGCCGTGTTGCGTAGCGAGAAGGCGGTTCTGGTGTACTCCCTCGAGATGCCAGGTGAATCGCTGATCATGCGTATGCTCTCCTCGTTGGGGCGCATCGACCAGACCAAGGTGCGTTCCGGCCAACTGGAAGACGACGATTGGCCGCGCCTGACTTCGGCGGTCAACCTGCTCAACGACCGCAAGCTGTTCATCGATGACACCGCCGGCATCAGCCCGTCGGAAATGCGCGCGCGAACCCGGCGTCTGGTGCGTGAGCACGGCGACGTCGGCCTGATCATGATCGACTACCTGCAGCTGATGCAGATCCCCGGTTCCAGCGGCGATAACCGCACCAACGAGATTTCCGAGATCTCGCGATCCCTGAAAGCACTGGCCAAGGAATTCAACTGCCCGGTAGTCGCCCTGTCGCAGCTCAACCGTTCTCTCGAACAACGTCCGAACAAGCGCCCGGTGAACTCCGACTTGCGGGAATCCGGAGCGATCGAGCAGGACGCCGACGTGATCATGTTCGTGTACCGCGACGAGGTGTATCACCCGGAAACCGAACACAAGGGCATCGCCGAAATCATCATCGGCAAGCAGCGTAACGGCCCGATCGGTTTTATCCGCCTGGCGTTTATTGGCAAATACACCCGTTTCGAAAACCTCGCCCCAGGCAGTTACAACTTCGACGACGACGAGTGACAGCAGGCCGAAATCAGCGGCCCGCTGCCCACGGTGTATCGCTTACACCGTTGCTCCGCTCGGTCCCGGTGTTTCCTCCGCAGGCGTGACGCTGGCGGAGGACGCCTGCAGTTCCTGCCGCGTCAGCGTCTGAATCAACGTCGCCTCGACAATTGCCAGTTGCGCGGTCACATCATCGGTTTGGGACTTGTATTGAGCCTCGCTCAGCAGGTGCTGCGCTGACTGACTGTCGAGAATCTCCTGTCGATCCTGAAACGGCTGGCGGCCCGCATCGAATTGCGTCTGGTATTTGTGAATGATGAAGTCCTGCCAGAAATCCATTGACACCAACGCCTGAAACTCTTCGGGCGAACCATTCAACGCGATGACCTTTTGATAAGCCACATCCAGCATGGCCGGAGTAACGCCAGCCATGCCGATAAAGGAGAGTGACTGCGGCTGAAACGGCAATTGCAGCCGATCCTTGAGGCCAAAGCGGTAAGCCATGGTCATTTCATGTGGATCGCGTATGCGCAGGCGATGGCTGTTTCGCAGCTCGTGAGAGGTTGTCGGATCGTTGATGATTGCTCTGCTCGATGCGATCTCTGCCGCCGCAAACTCGTCGACGTGCTTCAGACGAAACAAGCCTTTGGACAACTCCATCAATGGTCCCCCCTTCATATCTTGTCTGGCCTGCACGCGAGCCTTGTGAGTCATGGCCAGCACTTGCAGGTCGGTGAAGGTCGCTGCGGCGAGGTCAGTACAGCCGGCTTCGCACGCGCGATCGAACAGCTCCCTGCGCAAGGTTCGCGACTGCGGATTGTCTTCGGTGATGACATCGATCACGTCCCAGACCTGGCGCCGGAAATCAGCATGGTGAACGCGGCTCGCCAGGATGTTGAAGAAGCCGTCCGAGCCTTCCTGTTCACGCAATGTGCGCCATTGAGCTTTTCTGAGGGAGACTTCATCGACGGTCAATCCAGCGGTCCATTGCGGTTCCGGCTCCAGAGTGTTTCTTGCAATGGGGCGTTGTGTAACGGTGAGAGACGTCGAGATCAGATTGGATGTTCGGTTCAATGGCGTTCTGACTAACCTCAGTCGCTCGCCATAGGCTCGCAGTTGCTGGCGGCTGGCGTCCGACAATGGATTGTTGCTCACCAGAGTGCCGCTGTTGACCTGAACCGAATGCGCAAGGCGCTCCAGGGTCAGTGGAATGACGAAGTCAGGAATCGTGGTGATCTGATTGTTGCTCAGATCGATTCCGGTCAGTAATGGTTGATCAAACAGACCGGTCGGCCATTGGCTGATACCCGTTCTCGCCAGATTGACCTCGCGCATGTCGGTGATCTGGCTGAAATCCGGTATCACGCCGAGTTGCGGGTTGTTGTCGATCCAGAGCGCTCTGAGCGTTGTGCGTCCGGCCAGTATCTGCGCCGTTTGCGCATTGAGTTCAAGTTGGTTGTGCTGTAAGAACAGGCGGGTCATCCCGTGCATTTCGCCCACGGCCGGCGGCAAGTCCCTGAGCCGGTTGTTCGACATGTCCAGCCAGCGCACATGACGAAAGCGGGTGAGGAAACCTTCCGGGGAAGCCGTCAGGTTCATGCCGCTCAACCGGAGTGAGCCGACGTGACTGAAGTCCATGCTCAGATCCGGCAGGGTCGGCAGCGTCAGGCCGCTCAAATCCAGCTCCAGACCGATAGGCGTGCCATCGAAGGCGTGCATCTGCGCCGTTTCACGCCGCCAGCAACTGATGATTCGATCCCGCGCGGTAGTGCGGTCATTGCGGGTGGTGGCGTTGATTTGCAACTGATTGGCGCGCACGTAACGCAGTCGATTGCCGCCGCCGGAAAACACCCAATCATCGAGCTGACCTTTCAGTAGTTCGAACTCTTGTTCCAGCGCGAGCAAGCGTGGTGCAACGGTGCCGCTGTCATGATTCCAGATGAACTCCCTGCACTCTTTGATGCTCTTGGCCGGGTACAGGTTTCGATAGCGCTGCGCCCTCGAGTTCTCGCTGTCGAATGCCGCCGGATGGGTCGGCTCCATCAGCTCGGGATGTGACACCTTCAGGGCTCGCCAGTAGACGTCGAATTTCCTCCAGTAAGAAGAGGGGAAGTCGTTGCCCTCGAGCCGTGTGACATTGTTGATCCGCGCGATCACGGACAGGGTTTCGAGGGTCGGGTTGAGGTTCGCCTGGGGGACCTCGTTCAAGCGATTGTCGCGCAGATCCAGGCTGGTCAGGCCGGCTTTGTCCAGCAGCCCGGCAGGCCACTGACCGATACCCGTGTTTTTCAGGTTCAAGACCTGTAACCCGGACATGGCGCTGAAGTCGGGCACTGTGCGCAGTTGGTTGTTGGACAGATCGATCTGTTTCAACTGGTGTAACCCGCTCAGCGCCAAAGCGCTTTGCTTATCCAGTTTTATCAGGTTCGAGCTCAGGTTCAGATGGCTGAGTTTGTCCAGCCCGGCGACTTTGTCGGGCAGTTTGTCGAGGCCCGAGTGGACGATAGTCAGGCTTTCCAGATTTGGGCAGTTGGACAGCAGCGTATTGGCGGTGTCGGACCAGATAACCGAGTCGAGACTGAGTGTTTTGACGTGGCTGAAGTCCACGGTCAGCAAGGGCAGTGGGCCGTATATCGGTGGCAGTTTCAACACGCCATCCGATTCGCCCAGCCAGCAGCCTCTGATGATTCTCGCCAGGCGGGTCGCATTGATTCTGTCCGGTCCCGTGACGCTGGTTGAGCCGGGTTGACTGTCGGCTATGTAGGCCTGCAGTTGCGTTTCCAGTAAATCGAAACCGGCAATGCGTTGGGCTATCTGATTCTCGGCATCATCACCCAGGCCAATCAGGTACTCCCTGGCAGCTTGCAGATCCTTGTCCGGGTACATGCGTCGCACCATCGCGACTTCAGGGATGTCCCCATCCAGTCTGAAGGCGTCTGCCCGAGAGCCCGTGCGCATCGCTGGATAATCGGTCGCCACACGCCGCCAATACACTTCGAGTGATCGCCAATAGCCGGCAGGGAAGGGGTTGCCTTCAATCAGTGTGACCGAGTTGATACGGGCGTTAGCCAAGAGCTGATCGCGTGGCGGATTGAGGACTTCCTGCGGAATTTCGCGCAGTTGGTTATTGCGCAAGTCGACCACTTCCAGTGCCAGCTGTTCGTGTAAACCGCTGGGCCAGTGATCCAGTCGGGCATTGCTCAGGTTCAATGACCGAAGTTGCAACATGCCGCTGAAGTCCGGCGTTTTTCCAAGCGGGTTATCCGCCAGATCGAGGTGTTCGAGCTGGTTGAGCGCGCCCAGTTTTACCGCCGTTTGCTCACTTAGCTCGATGCGATTCGAGTTCAGATTCAGAGCCTTGAGTACGGGCATCTTCTCGACACCCGGCAGCAGCTTGTCCAGGGTGGATCGGGTCACCGAGAGTTTTTCCAGGTTGGGAAAACTGCCAAGGAAGGTGTCGGCGGTGTCCGACCAGGCGACCGCGCTCAACTCCAGCGTGCGTACATGGCTGAAATCAGCTGTCAGCGGGGCAAGGAACGCCTCCCCCAGATCGAGTTTCAGCGTCTCCCCGGTCTGCCGCTTCCAGCAACGTTTGATTTCTTCAGCGGCATGCTCCACCGAGGGGTGTGCAGGTTCGTTGGGCGACTCTGAAGACGTTTTCTTGATCCAGGAAGCAAGATCCGCCTTGAGCGACTTGTATTCGCCCTCGCGTTGACTCAGAAAACCACGGACGTCTTCCCCTTTTGAACGCAGAAGTCGGGTGATTTCCTCGTTGTTGAGGGCCGGAAAGAGCTTTCGGGCGCGGGACTCTGGCGTGCGCAATTGATTGATCGTCGTGGCAAGCCGTTGCAGCAGGCTTGGGTGCGCGGGGCTGCCTGACTCGCTACGGAACATCCCGCCGGCACCGCCGACCTCGGTTCCCAGCCAGCCTTCGCGAGCATCGAAAATAATCGGCTCCGACCGACCCGGACGCGTAGCGATATAAGTATTGGTGCTGTCGCCGGCAACCGGATCCTGCGCGCGGACGATTCGCATCACCGCGATCGACGGGGTCGAGGCATCGATGTCGTGCAGTACCTGATAGCTGTGGTTGTCGATTACCGCATAGAGTTTGCCGTTGAAACGGTGCAGTCCATCGTTGCCACTTTGCACACCACTGAAGTCCAGCGGCGTACGGAAAGCCTCCAGGCGGGTGGCCGACAGCGGCACACCGATCGGTTCGAATTGTTCCAGCTCATGCCAGACCCCTGAGCTGGAGTCACGCAGCAGCGAAGGTCCCGTGGAACTGGACTCACTGGGCAGTTTTGCCCGATACAGTCCTGTTTCCGGATCCTTGCCAACCAGCACGATGCCACCGGGGACTTCGGCGTATTGGCGGCCCTTGTGCGTCCTCAAACCGTCAGCGTTGCGATCCGACAAGCCGGTGGCAGATGGAACCCAGTAATGCTCCAGCGAATGACTCACGGAGCGCGGGATTTCAATGGCCACCGTGGGTTGATGAACCGTGATGGTCGGTGCCGGCTCGATCGCCTCGATGTCGGCTTTCGTCCCTTGTCTGCCGGGGCGCGGTGAATGGCCGCCCGGCGTCAGGATCTCGACATCTGCGCGCGGTGGCAGGTCGAGGCGCGGGGTGTCCCCGTCTGGCAGAGAGTTTTGTCGAACGGGAGGGGTACCGGAACTGTTGCCTCTGGGAGGCGATTTAACGGGCATGTGTTTCTATCCTTGTAGAGTTTGCGCATCAGCTCGCAGCAACAGGAGCTGATGGCAGGGGCGGCGTCATTGCCTGATTGATCGTGTAATTGCAGTGCCTTTATTCGGACACGGCGGCCGGGCTGGCCAGTGCAAATATTTTTGTCGCTGTCTTGCCATCGAAGGTCTGCCGCCAGATGGCCACGTGCGGTAAGCCGGCCTGTTCATCGCGGCGCTGAGATTCGATGCCGCGTTTGCTATGTTCGAGCGTTTTGAGGTGACCGCCTCTCGTGGTGAAATTCAGCGCCAGGGCATCGTGCCTGTCGTAGTGGAAATGTGCCTCCCACAAGGGCGCGTCGTCGGCACGATCACTGATCGAATAAACGTCCAGAAAAGACTTGCCATTGCCTTTGCCCAGCTGCTTGCGATCAACGGTTTTGCTCACGTTGAGCTCGTCGGCATCCATCAGATAATTCAGGCGCATGATGTCGAGCACGTCCTTGTTCTTGTACATGCGCACCAGCACACTCTGGCCTTGCGCGGCCAGTGAGTCAGCCGCCGTTCGCAAGCGTGCAGACAGCTCGAGGATTTCGGCATCGTCGTGGGCGTCCTCGAGACTTTTCAGGCGTCTTGCCTGCTCGTTCAGGCTGTCCGTCGCGTTATCCAGATCGTCGAGGATCTCGCTCGGACTGGTTTTTTTTGTCTCTTCCACTTTGGCCCTGGCCACATGTTGTTCGACTTCAGCCAGCAACTTTCTTGCCTCTGCGATAAGTTTTGGCCTGGTTGTTCGGGTAATGGGCGAGCGTACGGGCAACCATTCTCCTTGTCTTTTTTCGTAGCGCGCGGAGGGAGAGTCAGGCCGCAGTGGATCGGGCACCTTGACGATGACGTTGCCGTCCCGAGTCGTTTCCACGTCCCCGACCAGTACCCGGTAAGTGCCATGCTGGCGTACACGGAAAACTTTCCTGGGCGGTATGGGGCGAGCATTTTCGGAAGGGTCGGGCTGCGGTGGAAGAAAATCGAAATCGATATCGTGGTTGACACTTGGCAGCGCGGTATTGCGATCAAACGAATCAAGAATTTCACTTAGCCGGTTTTCGATGCGTGTCTCGAATGGACCTATCAGGCTGAGGATTTCCCTTATGTACTCAGCTCTGGAAGCGTCGGCGGAAGCCAGTTGCATCTCGAATCGGGATTTGTCCGTCTTTATCTGATCCAGGGTTAACAACAACGCCATCGGGTGATCGCGTTGCGGAACGCTTTTCAAGTCGCCGGTGATCAGGTCTATGGACGCAAGAGAAGGCATGGTTGTGTTGGGGGCATGGTCGGGCGTGCCGGCAAACAGGTGGACGAAGAGCGTCAGCTTGTTGAAGTTGATGCGCTCGGCCGATGGCACTTGCTGTCTGATTTCTTCGAGCGTCGGGGCTGCTCCGGGATCGGCTTTTTTGATTTCAGCCATGATCACTTCCCGCTCCTCGATAAACCGCAGTTTCTTGTTCAGGTGGGGGATGATCTTCTTGCAACTGTCGGCGTCGAGTCTCGACACCGTAGGCTTGACCCTCAAGTCCATGGCCGCCATGAGCCGGTTCAGAAACTCCGCACGTTCTATCCGGAAGGTGTGCAGTTCCTGTTTGAACAACCCGCTTGCTTTCGCGCGGATCAGCCAGTTCCTGTTGAGAAGAAGCGATTCAACGAAGTCCGCTTGCTTATGCACATGCTTGAGCAGATTCACTTCAACGTTGAGCAGTTTTGCGTTTTTCTGCGCACTGCCCTCGGGCAATTTTTTGGCCTCAGCCCACAGGTCGTTATGATGGTCAGACGATTTTTTCAACTCCGTGTGGGCCTTCTGAAAAGGCTGATACATCAGCATCAGAGTGTCCGTGCTTAACCGGTCTACTTCTGCTTGCGAGATGCCTTGCTTGAGGTCGGGCAAATGATAGACCCAGCTATTGTCCTCATCCCGCCTGACAGATCGTGTTTTTCCGCTGCGGCTGGCCCGGTAGATATTTGCAATATCGATTGCCACGGGGTCTTTCGGGTTGACGATGCGCCACACTGTTTGTATCGCGGAAGAGGCACTCACGTCGTGCATGACCTGATAAACCAGATTGTGGATGGTCAGGTACAGCCGGCCTTCGTGGCGAAATATGCCTTCGCCGTCGGCGCTGACGCTTGTGAAGTCCAGATTCGTACGAAGCGTCTGCAGATGAGTATCGAACAAGGAAACGGCGTCACCGTCATTGAGCGAATGCCAGAGACCGCTGTTGGCGTCGCGCAGCAATAGCGGCCCTGACGCGACCCGCTCTGCGGCGAGTGTGGCTCGATAGAGGCCGGTTTGCGGATCCACAACGACCATAACGATGCCGTCGTACATCACATCGACATATTCGCGCTCCTTGTACGTCCTCAAGCCTTCAGGATTGGCCAGCGGCATACGGTCAGGTGCCGCGCGCCAATAATGCTCCAGCGGTTGAGGCCCAGGTGTGGCGGTTTCGACTGATGTCGAGTGGGCAATGACGACGGGTGACGGTCTGATCGCGTCGAGGTCGCCAATGCCGTGGGGGGAGAGCGGTCGCGTCTGGGCACCGAGAGAAAACGATGATTCCAGGGTCGCATGTGGCGTTTGCACCGTATCACCGTGCAGTGGTGTATTCGGGCGAGAAGAGCTGTCGACATTAGCGGTGCTCTTGACGGGTTTTTTTGGAGCCATGTTTTTCATCCTTGAAAAAGTCGCTCAGCCCTGGTTCAGGGGGAGGCCGTTTTATGAAGCCAACTGGAATATTTGCTGCGCTGTCGACAGGTCGATGTCTTCACGCCAGATCCGTACGTGCGCCCGACCGGCCTGTTCATCCCGGCGTTGGGAAGCCGTACCGAGCCTGCTCTGCTGCAGGGTCTTGAGGTGGCCGCCCTTGGCAGTGAAGTTCAGCGCCGGGCTGTCTTTGTCTGCGTAGTGAAAATGGGCGTGCCACAGCGTCGTGCCGGTTTGCCTGTCGTTCAGGGTGTAAACGTCGAGAAAATCTTTTTTGTTGCCTTTGCCCAGCTGCACCCGGCTATGGGTTCTGGTGGCGCTGAGATGTCCGTGGCTGATCAGGTATGCCACTCGATCAATGCTCAGGTAGGCCGGATCCTTATAGAGGCGCACGCGAATCTCTTCGCTTTCATTGAGCAGGCGCTGGCTATCGTTTCCCAGACGCTGGAGCAGCGTCGCCGTATCAACGGCACCGGGATTCGGGGCTTGTTCTATTTGCCGGCTAACTTCAGTGAGGTCGTCGGCCCGGTCACTGAGGAATTCGACGATGCTGGTGGCGTTGCGTTTCGCGTTCTCATCGCGCCAGGCCGTGTTCAAGTGAACATCGGTTTTTTGCAGAAGTTGCTCGGCCTGGGTGGTCAATGTCGCCAGGTTTTTTTCTTGCCGGGCAATCTGGCGGCGCCATTCACCCTCCCGGCGCTCGTAGGTTTGCAAGACCTCTGCCGGATCATGGGGGTTGATCACATCAATCAGCTCTTCGCCAGCGTCGGTTCGGCGTGGCCGACCGACCCGAATCTTGTAGACACCGTGGTGTTTGCTGCGAAACATCTTGCGCGGTGTGGCGCTCGGCTGATTCCTGTCTTGCGCAGGGATAAAGTCGAAATCAATCGGTTGCTCATGGGGCGGCAGTGTCGATGTCTTTTCCTGCTCATGGTGGAAGCGGTTCAAGTGCTCTTCCAGCGTACCTTCGAAGGTGCGGATAGCCTCGACGATTTCTTCTCGCGAGCGGCTATGGTGCGCGCCGCTCGGCAGTTGCAGGTTTTCGTACGAGACTCTGATGGCCGATGTCTGATCCAGCAGATCGCTGAGCAACGCGATGCGCGCTTGCGCAGGGATACTGTCGAACGCACGGAAGGCGAATGTGACCTCGCCAAAACAGAATCCAAGGTAGCGGGCGTGGGCGTTGTTGACGTCGACTTCAGCCTCCGTATCGACGAACATCCGGCTTTTGGCGTAGACCCAGAAGGCCACGGTATCGTGCAGATCCATCGGCTCGAACGCGGCACCAGACAACTCGCTTTGCGACAAGCGCCACTTGTTCTGCAGTTCATCGGCAATGGCCTGACGCTGTTTGAGTATCACCAGTTTGCTCGACAGGTGGGCTGCGACCTTGGGGTGCTCTGAAACCGGACCGCCGAAGATCGGCCCGTCGAGGAGTTGGCGCGAATCATTGGCGATCATCAGTTGGTTGAGCGTCAGCAGTCGGCCTTTTTGCAGCATGATGACTTTGTCGCGGTAGGCCGTGCCGCCCCTGGCCGCGACGATTCGCTCCCTTTGTTCGGTGTGCACGCTGAGGGTTTTTTCGAGTATCGACAGCTCCCGTTGATGGTGTCGCTCGAGTTGCTCCAGTACGTTTGGCTCGCCATCGGTGCCTTTCAGTGCCCGCCAGCGGTTCTGTAACTGTTCGCCCTTGGTCATCGCCTGGTCGAACTCCAGATCCAGTGCCTGCAACTCGAATATCAGGTCGGCCGCGCGGGCCGCTTCCGTCGGTTTTGCATTTCGACGCATGCCCCCCGCACCGCCCACCAGCGTTCCCATCCATCCGTCCAGGACATCAAAGGCGATCGGCTCCGATCTTCCCGGGCGGGTAGCGACGTAAACATTGTCGGGGTCGGCAGCCACAGGATCGGCAGGGCGGACGATCCGCATCACGGTCAATGCCGGCGAAGACGCATCGAGATCATGCAAGACCTGATAGGCGCGGTTTTCGATGACCACATAGAGCTTGTTGGCGTATCGATGCACGTGGTCCTGGCCGGCTCGCGCAGTGCTGAAATCCAGCTCGGTGGCGAAGGCTTGCAGGCGCGTTGCGGACAAGGCAAAGGTAAACGGTTCGAACGCCTTCAGGGGATGCCAGAGCAGATCCTTGGGATCACGCAGAAGCGTTGGCCCGGAAGGCATCCGTTCACTGGGCAGTCTCGCCCTGTACAAACCGGTCTGCGGATCTGTCACGACATGCACTACGCCGCCGTCTGGCACATCAACGTAGCGACGGCCCTTGAATATCCGCAACCCTTCTGCGTCGGGAGCCGGCAGCTGGATCTGTTCATCGATCCGGTAATGCTCAAGCGAAAGGTTCCGCGCAGGCGCCTGGCTGACGGCCAAGGGGGTATCGCTGATCATGACCGAGGGGGCCGGGTTGATTGCGTTCAGGTCAGCTCCCGCCATGGTTTTTTGTGGCGAGTACCCGACGCGGGTGGGCGTCGCGTCGGGTGGCCCGAATCGATGCGGCAAGGGCACGCCCGGTGGTTCGCTCGGGCGTGGATGGACATCGACGGTGACAATGCCTCTGATGGGGAATTTCGGTGACATTTCTTCATCCTTGAAGAAGCAATGGACAGAGCTTTGCGTGAAAGCTTCAGTCGGCAAACTCGAAAATGCTTTGCGCTGTTTTCTGGTCGAGGGTAAGGCGCCAGATTTCCTTGAGCGAACGTCCGGGCTGCTCGTCCTGGCGCTGGAAAAAGCCGTTCGATCCGGCTTGTTCAGGGGTTTCCAGATGCCCCCCGTGCGGCTTGTAATCCAGCCAGGAACTGTCGCTCTTTTCATAGTGGAAACGCGCGATGCAAAACGGCTTGCCCGTCAGCTTGTCATTCAGCGAATAGACGTCGATGAACTCCTTGTGTTGACCTTCGCCTTGCTCCAGTCGGGTATGCACCCGCTTGGCACGCAGCTGACCATGGTCGAACAGGTAGGCAACCTGATCGGCGCTGAGGAAGGACTGGTTCTTGTAGTGGTGGATGCGCACTTCATCGGCGGCTTTGCGCAGACGCTCACTGACCTGGCTGAGCCGTTGGATGAGCAATGCGCTATCGGCAGTGGCCGGATTTGCTGCGCGCTCGATCTGCAGGCGAAGGTCATCGACTTCGCGGGCGTCGTAGTGAAGATCCTCGACCGTTCCCGTGTGATGGGCGGTGCGCAAATGTTCATTGGTATTTTCCAGAAGCAGGCGCGCTTCGAGGGTCAGATTCGCCAAGGTTTTTTCTTCGCTGGCCTCGAAGTATCGCCATTCCCCGTTTCGACGTTGATAGGTTTGCAGCACCAATTCGGGGTTTCGTGGGTGCATGACATCGATCAAGCTTTCACCTGCGGCAGTGCGTCGCTTTTGGCCAATGTGTATGTCTCCCGAATCGTCGGGGCTTTGAAACATTTTCACGGACCTCGGCGGGCTTCGGCGCTCGCGTTGATTCGCAAGAAAGTCGAAATCAATCGTCATCGTCAACGGCGGTATGGAGGAGGCGCTTTGCAGTTTCCGGTAATACAACGCGAACCGTTCATCGAGGGCGATCTCGAAGGTTTTGATCACGTCGACTATTTCCTCCCGGGCAGCGCTGTGGGTGGCATTGCGCGCCATGTCGAGCGTTTCATAAGAGGCTTTGATCGAATGACACTTATCGATCAAATGGCTTAAAACGGTAAGTCGGGCTCCGGATGGAATGCTTTCGATATTGGAAAACGCGCCCACCAGTTTCACAAATGACATCGACAGCATATGAGGTATGAGGGCGAAGTGAGCTGCGGATAATGTCTGGCTTTTTGCAAATACCCAATCGGCGGTGGTTTCGTGGATATCCATCGGGTGGTAATCCATGTTCTCAAGGACAGCTCTCGGGTTACTGGCCCGTTTCTGCACTTCATCGACGACGATCTGGCGCTTTCGCAGAAGGACCAGCCGGCTCTTCAGAAAGGTTGCCATAGAACGGTAGTACTCATCGGTGAGCATTGTGTTGGCCGATACACTCAATCTCCATCGAGACTCACTGATCGTCGAGATTTTGGAATGGGTCTTGAGCAGTTCCTTGTGCACATCGAGCCAGTCCGTCTCGTATTTGCCAACGCCTTTGTGGATAGAAAGTGATCGCTGCTCGGTTGCATAGAACTCAACCATCTTCTCCATATTCGCCAGATGTTTGAGGTTCTGGACTTCGTATCGCACGATTGCGCTCCGCTCGCCCTCTGTTCCTCTGAGCGCGCGCCATTCGTACTCAAGCTTTTTCACGTGTTCATCAGACTCGCCCAACACCGTAGAAAGTCTTTTGATTTCCACCTCCAGATCCGCTGATGAGCGCAGTCGCAGTTTTTCCGGCGAGTCCTCCAGCGGTTTCCAGAGGCGGGTGTCGAGGTCGCGCACCAGCCAGGGTCCTGAAGCATCCCGCTCGCTCGCCATTCGGGCGCGATAAAAACCAGAGCGTGAATCAAGCACTACCTGTACGACGTGTCCATCCGCGATGTCGACGTAATGGCGTTTTTTGACGATTCGAAAACCTTGCTTGTCGGGACCGGGAAGCGCAGCGTTGCTGGTTACCCAGTAATCCTGCAGCGACGGCGCCTCAGCCAGTAGAGCCGTGGCGGGGGCGGGTGTCTGACTGATGACGACGGCATGTTGCGCATCGCCGCCCGCGTGCACGTTAGTTGTTGTGGGTTCTCTCAGGCTCAGGTTCGCCAGATCCGTGGCAGAAAGTGCCGGGTTGCCCGGGCGTCTGCTCGTGCCGGGGGCGTCGGGCAGAGGGTTGGAGACATTGCTTTTGTGGGTGCCTTTAGCGGGCAATTTTGGTGACATACTTTTTCATCCTTGAAGGTTTGTCACATCAGTCTGGGTATTTACGGACTGACGAAGGTAGCGTTCGAACAGTAATTTCCTGGCAATGACGGTTCATTGGCAGCGGGTGACGCAGGCCGTCAGAGAAACCGACCGCCGTCGTCGGAATTGGTCAAAATTTGTGCTATATTCCGCGCCCGCGATTTTTCACTTCAACACCGGTCGTCGACATGCAAGCAGCTAAGCCGTTATTTGACTATCCAAAATATTGGGCCGAATGTTTCGGGCCAGCGCCATTCCTGCCGATGAGCAGGGAGGAGATGGATCAGCTTGGCTGGGATTCGTGCGACATCATCATTGTTACCGGTGATGCCTACGTCGATCACCCGTCGTTCGGCATGGCGATCATTGGCCGGCTGCTGGAGTCGCAAGGCTTCCGCGTCGGGATCATTGCCCAGCCGAACTGGCAGTCCAAAGACGACTTTATGAAGCTCGGCGAGCCGAACCTGTTTTTCGGGGTTGCGGCGGGCAACATGGACTCGATGATCAACCGCTACACCGCGGACAAGAAAATCCGTTCCGACGACGCTTACACGCCAGGCGGTATGGCCGGCAAGCGGCCGGACCGCGCGAGCCTGGTTTACAGCCAGCGCTGCAAAGAAGCGTACAAGCATGTGCCGATCGTGCTTGGCGGCATCGAAGCCTCGCTGCGTCGCATCGCCCACTACGACTACTGGCAGGATCGCGTGCGTAACTCGATCCTGATCGACGCCAGCGCCGACATTCTGCTGTACGGCAACGCCGAGCGAGCGATCGTCGAAGTTGCCCAGCGTCTGTCCTACGGCCACAAGATCGAAGAGATCACCGACGTGCGCGGCACCGCGTTCATTCGTCGCGATACGCCGAAAGACTGGTACGAAGTCGATTCGACGCGCATCGACCGTCCGGGCAAGGTCGACAAGATCATCAACCCGTACGTGAACACTCAGGACACCCAGGCCTGCGCCATCGAGCAGGAAAAAGGTCCGGTCGAGGATCCGCAGGAAGCCAAGGTCGTGCAGATCCTGGCCAGCCCGCGCATGACCCGTGACAAGACCGTGATTCGCCTGCCGTCGGTTGAAAAGGTCCGTGGCGACGCCGTTCTGTATGCCCACGCCAACCGCGTGTTGCACCTGGAAACCAACCCGGGCAATGCTCGCGCGCTGGTGCAGAAGCACGGCGAAGTCGACGTCTGGTTCAACCCGCCGCCGATTCCGATGACCACCGAAGAAATGGACTACGTGTTCGGCATGCCTTACGCCCGTGTTCCGCACCCGGCGTACGGCAAGGAGAAGATCCCGGCCTACGACATGATCCGTTTCTCGGTGAACATCATGCGCGGCTGCTTCGGCGGCTGCACCTTCTGCTCGATCACCGAGCACGAAGGCCGGATCATCCAGAACCGTTCCGAAGAGTCGATCATTCGCGAAATCGAAGAGATCCGCGACAAGGTGCCGGGTTTCACCGGCGTCATTTCCGACCTCGGTGGCCCGACCGCGAACATGTACCGCATCGCCTGCAAAACGCCGGAAATCGAATCGGCGTGCCGTAAGCCGTCCTGCGTGTTCCCGGGCATCTGCCCGAACCTGAACACCGACCACTCGTCGCTGATTCAGCTGTACCGCAGCGCCCGTGCGTTGCCGGGTGTGAAGAAGATTCTGATCGCCTCCGGTCTGCGCTACGACCTCGCGGTCGAGTCGCCGGAATACGTCAAAGAGCTGGTGACGCACCACGTTGGTGGTTACCTGAAGATCGCCCCGGAACACACCGAGGAAGGTCCGCTCAACCAGATGATGAAACCGGGCATTGGCAGCTATGACAAGTTCAAGCGCATGTTCGAGAAGTACACCAAGGAAGCCGGCAAAGAGCAGTACCTGATTCCGTACTTCATCGCTGCCCACCCGGGCACCACCGACGAAGACATGATGAACCTGGCCTTGTGGCTCAAGGGCAATGGCTTCCGCGCTGACCAGGTGCAGGCGTTCTACCCGTCGCCAATGGCCACCGCGACCGCGATGTACCACTCGGGCAAGAACCCGCTGCGCAAGGTCACCTACAAGAGCGACGGCGTGACCATCGTCAAGAGCGAAGAGCAGCGTCGTCTGCACAAGGCGTTCTTGCGTTATCACGACCCGAAAGGCTGGCCGCTGCTGCGTGAAGCGCTGATTCGCATGGGCCGTGGTGATCTGATTGGTTCGGGTAAGGATCAGTTGATCCCGACGCACCAGCCGGCTACCGACAGCTACCAGAGCGCCCGTCGCAAGAATTCGACGCCGGCTGGCAGCCATAAAGTGGCGAAGGAAGGCAAAGAGAAGACCACCAAGATCCTCACCCAGCACACCGGTTTGCCGCCGCGTGCCAGTGATGGCGGTAATCCTTGGGACAAGCGTGAGCAGGCCAAGGCTGCGGCGTTTGCCCGCAACCAGCAGGCGGCCAAAGAGCGTAAAGACGCTGCGAAAGGCAAAGGGCCGAAGCCGACCCGCAAGCCGGTGGTACCGCGCTAAACATCGCTTGAGCTGAGCAGAACGCCAACCTTCGGGTTGGCGTTGTGCATTTCTGGGGCTGGATATTGCGTTGTCCGGGAGATCCATCCCCCTCACCCCAGCCCTCTCCCCCAAGGGGGCGAGGGGGAAGGGAGCAGATCTCTGTGCCTTTCAAACCTGAGTTCGACTCAATACTTTCAAGTCGGCGTATCTCCAACAACCACGTCGGTCAGTTCCCTCTCCCTATGGGCGGTCCGACGTTTCGGGAGGGCCAGGGTGAGGGGCTCTTCGCAACATTTACGTGCAATCAGCCCAAACCATTTCCCCGCACCGCCCGATTTTGGTGCTGTACTGCCCTAAGCATTCCGGGAAAGCGCCAAAGCCTGTGCATGGCATAAGTCTTGCGCGCTTTCGAATACGCTTAGGCTCGCAGGAGGCACGCCGTGTCGATTCATGTCGCATTGCATCACGTCACGCATTACCGCTACGACCGCGCTGTCGAACTCGGCCCGCAGATCGTTCGCCTGCGCCCGGCCGCCCACAGCCGCACGCGGATTCTGTCGTATGCGCTGAAAGTCTCGCCCGAGCAGCACTTCATCAACTGGCAGCAGGACCCGCAGGGCAACTACCTCGCCCGATTGGTGTTCCCCGAGAAAACCAATGAGCTGCGCATCGAGGTCGATTTGCTCGCCGAGATGGCGGTGTTCAATCCGTTCGACTTTTTCCTCGAACCTTATGCCGAAAAAATCCCCTTCACCTACGCCGCCGATGAGCGCAAGGAGCTGGCGCCGTACCTCGAAACCCTGCCACTGACACCCAAATTCAAAGCCTATCTGGACGCCATCGACCGCACACCGCTGCCGGCGGTGGATTTTCTGGTGGCGCTCAACCAGCGCCTGAGCGAGGACATCGGTTACCTGATCCGCATGGAGCCGGGCGTGCAAACCCCGGAGCACACCCTCGAACATGCCTCCGGCTCCTGCCGGGATTCGGCGTGGCTGCTGGTGCAACTACTGCGCAACCTTGGATTGGCCGCGCGATTTGTCTCCGGGTATCTGATTCAACTGACCGCCGATGTGAAAAGCCTCGACGGCCCGTCTGGCACTGACGTCGATTTCACTGACCTGCACGCCTGGTGCGAGGTGTATTTGCCGGGCGCGGGCTGGATCGGCCTGGATGCGACTTCCGGGCTGTTTGCCGGTGAAGGGCATATCCCGTTGGCGTGTAGTCCCGATCCGTCCTCGGCGGCACCGATCAGTGGCTTGGTCGAGCCGTGCGAATGTGAGTTCAGCCATGAAATGTCGGTCGAGCGGATCTGGGAGGCGCCGCGCGTCACCAAGCCTTACAGCGATGAGCAATGGCTGGCGATTCAGGCGCTGGGCCGACAGATCGATGCCGACCTGCTGGCGGATGACGTACGCCTGACCATGGGCGGCGAGCCGACCTTCGTCTCAATCGATGATCCGGATGGTGCCGAGTGGAACACCGCCGCGCTGGGTGCGGATAAACGTAAGCTTTCCGCCGAACTGTTCCAGCGCATGCGCAAACATTACGCGCCGAAAGGTCTGGTGCATTTTGGTCAGGGCAAGTGGTATCCCGGCGAGCAACTGCCGCGCTGGTCGCTCAACTGCTACTGGCGCCGCGACGGCGTGCCGATCTGGCATAACGATGCTTTGATCGCCGACGAGCAACAGGATTACGGCGCCAATGGCGAATTGGCCGGGCGCTTCCTCGCCAGTGTCGCCGAGCGACTGAAGTTGTCTACGCGTTTTGTCTTCCCAGCCTACGAGGACAACTTCTATTACCTCTGGCGCGAGGGCACCTTGCCGAGCAACGTCAGCGCCGAAGATTCACGTCTGGAGGAGCCGCTGGAGCGCGCACGCTTGCGCAAGGTGTTCAGTCAGGGCCTGAATAAAGTCATTGGTCAGGTGCTGCCACTGGCGCGCACGGCCAAGGGCGATCAATGGCAGAGCGGGCGCTGGTACCTGCGTGACGAGCACTGCCGGCTGGTGCCGGGGGATTCGCCGCTGGGGTATCGCTTGCCGCTGGGTTCGCAGCCTTGGGTAAAAGCCGCCGAGTATCCGTTTATCCATCCCCAGGACCCGAATCAGGACTTCCCTGAGCTGCCGGATGCCGCGCAGCTCAACCGTCACGGCGAACCGGCGACGCCTGACGAACGCGCGCCGAAAATCGACGAGTCCGCTGACTGGCTGACCCGCACTGCATTCTGCGCCGAAGCGCGTGATGGGCGTTTGTACCTGTTCATGCCGCCGCTGGAGCGCGTCGAGGATTATCTGGAACTGGTGGCCGCCATCGAGGCGACTGCTGAAGAACTGCATTGCCCGGTGTTGCTGGAAGGCTACGAGCCGCCGAGCGATCCGCGTCTGAGCAACTTCCGCATCACCCCGGATCCCGGTGTGATCGAGGTGAATGTGCAGCCGTCGGCGACCTGGGACGAATTGGTCGAACGCACTGAGTTTCTCTATGAAGAGGCACGGCAAACCCGACTGACCACCGAGAAATTCATGATCGATGGTCGCCACACTGGCACCGGCGGCGGTAACCATTTTGTGCTCGGTGGTGCGACGCCGGCGGATTCACCGTTTCTGCGTCGCCCGGATCTGCTGCGCAGCCTGATCAGTTACTGGCACAACCATCCGTCGTTGTCGTATCTGTTTTCCGGATTGTTCATCGGGCCGACGTCGCAGGCGCCGCGTGTCGATGAGGCGCGCAATGATGCACTGTACGAACTGGAAATCGCTTTCGCGCAAATGCCCGAACCGGGCGAGGAATGCGCGCCATGGCTGGTTGACCGACTGCTGCGCAACCTGCTGATCGACGTCACCGGCAATACGCACCGTGCCGAGTTCTGTATCGACAAACTGTATTCACCGGACGGCGCCACCGGGCGTCTCGGCTTGCTGGAACTGCGCGCCTTTGAAATGCCGCCGCATGCGCGCATGAGCCTCGCTCAACAGTTGTTGCTACGGGCGCTGGTCGCGCGTTTCTGGCGCGAACCTTATGCGCCGCCGAAACTGGCGCGCTGGGGGACTGAACTGCACGATCGCTTCTTGCTGCCGCACTTTATCGAACAGGACTTCGCCGACGTCATCGTTGAGCTGAACAGCGCCGGTTATCCGCTGCGCGCGGAATGGTTTGCCGCGCATCTGGAGTTTCGTTTTCCCAAGGTCGGCGATTACGCCGTCAACGGCATCGAACTGGAGCTGCGTCAGGCGCTGGAACCTTGGCATGTCTTGGGCGAAGAGGGCGCGGCAGGCGGCACGGTGCGTTACGTCGACTCATCTCTGGAGCGTCTGCAGGTCAAGCTCAAAGGGCTGCCGCCGCAGCGTTATTTGCTGACCTGTAATGGCATCGCGGTGCCGTTGCATCCGACCGGGCGCGTGGGCGAGTTCGTCGCGGGTGTGCGTTACCGTGCGTGGCAACCGGCCAACTGTCTGCAACCGACGATTCCCGTGCACGCACCGCTGGTGTTCGATTTGCTCGACACCTGGATGGGCCGTTCGCTGGGTGGATGTCAGTACCACGTCGCCCATCCGGGCGGGCGTAATTACGAGACGTTGCCGGTCAATGCCAACGAAGCGGAGAGCCGGCGCATGGCGCGATTCTTCCGCGTCGGACATACGCCGGGGAAACTTCCTATACCCAACGTGGAAATCAGTGACGAGCTACCGATGACAATCGATTTGCGACGTTTCTAAGTCCTGCGCGACACGCGAATTTTTCGTATATCCGCGTGTCATGTGCCTGCGTTAGTCTGACCGTTCCTTGCTGTCTGCCGAGCTTTCCATGCCTGACCTGCTAGACCGCTACCCGCTCACGGCGGGCACTTATCACGAACTGCTCGATGGCAGTGGCGCGGTGCGCCCGCACTGGCGGCGGCTGTTCGATCAGTTGCAGCGCAGTACTCCGGCCCAACTGGTGCAGCGGCAGGCTTTGCTGGCGCGGCAGATTCAGGAAAACGGTGTCACCTATAACGTCTATGCCGATCCCAAAGGCGCGGATCGGCCGTGGGAGCTGGATCTGCTGCCCCACGTGATTGCCGCAGATGAATGGCAGCATTTGTCGGCGGGCATCGCTCAACGTGCCCGACTGCTCAACGCTGTGTTGGCGGATTTGTACGGCCCGCAACGGCTGATCAGCGAAGGCTTGTTGCCAGCGGAGCTGGTCTTTGGTCACAACAACTTTCTCTGGCCGTGTCAGCACATCGCGCCGCCGGAAGAGATATTTCTGCACCTGTACGCCGTGGATCTGGCACGCACGCCGGACGGACGCTGGTGGGTCACGGCGGATCGCACACAAGCGCCGTCGGGTGCCGGCTATGCCCTGGAAAACCGCACCATCGTGTCCCGTGCCTTTCCCGAGTTGTACCGGGATCTGAAGGTGCAGCATCTGGCGGGCTTCTTCCGCACCTTGCAGGAAACCCTCGCGCGGCAGGCGCCAAGTGATGATGACGCGCCGCTGGTGGTGCTGCTCACTCCGGGGCGTTTCAACGAAAGTTATTTTGAACATTTGTATCTGGCTCGCCAGCTGGGTTACCCGCTGGTCGAGGGTGGTGACCTGACGGTGCGCGATGCCACGGTCTACCTGAAAACCCTCAGTGGCTTGCGTCGGGTGCACGCGATCATGCGCCGGCTCGATGATGATTTCTGCGATCCGCTGGAGCTGCGCACGGACTCGGCGCTCGGCGTGCCCGGTCTGCTCGAAGCCGTGCGTCAGGGGCGAGTACTGGTTGCCAACGCATTGGGCAGCGGCGTTCTGGAGTCGCCGGGTTTGCTGGGGTTTCTGCCGAAGATCAACCAATACCTGTTTGGCGAAGAGCTGATCTTGCCGTCAATCGCGACGTGGTGGTGCGGCGAGCCACCGGTGCTGGCGCAGGCCTTGGAAAAACTACCTGAGCTGTTGATCAAACCGGCGTTTCCCTCGCAAAGCTTCACGCCTGTATTTGGCCGTGATCTGAGTGAAAAACAGCGTCACACGCTTGCCGAGCGCATGCAGGCGCGCCCTTATGCCTATGTTGCGCAAGAATTGGCTCAGCTATCGCAAGCGCCAATCTGGCAGGCCGAAAATGGTCAACTGCAACCGCGGGCGATCGGCATGCGCATATACGCCGTGGCGGGGGGTGATGGTTATCGTGTGCTCCCCGGTGGTCTGACCCGGGTGGCCGCCGAGGCTGATGCCGAAGTGGTATCGATGCAGCGCGGCGGGGCGAGCAAGGACACTTGGGTACTTGGCGATCGTCCACCCAGCGGCGAGCAATGGAAGAGCCAGCGTAATGTCGGCGTGCATGATCTGGTGCGGCGCGATCCGTATCTACCCTCGCGAGTGGTGGAAAACCTGTTCTGGTTCGGCCGTTACTGCGAACGCTGTGACGACAGTGCGCGGCTGCTGCGCATCATGCTTGCGCGGTATGTCGATGGTGATGACCCGCAAGCGTTGCAGGCGGCGGTCGATCTCGGTGAGCGGTTGACGTTGTTGCCGGATGAAGGAGAGCTGCCCGAGCGCTTGCTCGCTGCATTGCTCGGTGAAGACTGGTCGTTCAGCCTGCGTTCCAACCTGCAACGCTTGCAGTGGGCGGCCTCACAGGTGCGCGGCAAGCTTTCGCGGGAGAACTGGCAGGCGCTGGTGGAGTTGCAGCGCGAAGCGCTGGAACTGGACACCGACGAGCCTGACTTCGGCGAACTGCTGGATTTCCTCAACCGGCTGGTGATGTCGCTGGCGGCGTTGTCCGGGTTTGCCCTGGACGACATGACCCGCGACGAAGGCTGGCGCTTTCTGATGATTGGCCGGCGTATCGAGCGACTGCAGTTTCTCAGCAGCAGCCTCGCGGCGTTTCTGCGTGGCGCCGGTGCTTTCGATCAGGCGGGCCTGGAGTGGTTGCTGGAGTTGGGCAACAGCAGCATCACCTATCGCTCACGTTATCTGGCCGTGGCGCAATTGATTCCGGTGCTCGATCTGTTGCTGCTGGACGAGCAGAACCCGCACGCGGTGTTGTTCCAGTTGAAACTGGTCACGCGCACGTTGAAACGTTTGAACGATGATTTTGGCGCACCACGGGAAGCGGGGTTGCCGCGACTGGTCGAGCGTCTGGCGCGGTTCGATCTGGGTTGTCTGGAGAATCCATTGTTCGGTGAGTCCAGCGTACGAGCGGCTTTGAGTGGTCTGGCGGATCTGCTGCAAGAGATTGCCGAGGCCAGTGGGCAGGTCTCGGATCGCTTGGCCCTGCGTCATTTCGCTCATGTCGATGACGTTAGCCAACGCACGGTGTCCGTCTGATGAATGCTCGATACCAGATCTTCCACGACACCTGTTATCACTACGACAGTCCGGTTTCCCTGGCGCAGCAACTGGCGCACTTGTGGCCGCGAAAATGCGCCTGGCAGCGTTGTACCGCACAGCAATTGCTGATCAGTCCGGACCCGACCGCACGGCGCGATGAGCTGGATGTGTTTGGTAATCCGTTGACCCGACTGGCCTTCGAACGCCCGCATGACGAGTTGCAGGTCAATGCACAACTCACCGTTGAAGTGCTGGCGCGGCCTGCGCTGGATTTCAATCAGTCGCCCGCGTGGGAACTGACCCGCGATGCGCTGACGTACAGCAGTCAGCCGTTGTCCGCTGAGTTGCTCGAAGCCTGTCGCTACCGGTTCCAGTCACCGTACGTGCATTTGAAACGCAGCTTCGTCGAGTTCTCTCAGAGTTGTTTCCCGCCGGGGCGTCCATTGCTGCTGGGCGTGCAGGACTTGATGCAGAAAATCTTCAGCGAATTCACCTTCGATGCCGAGGCAACTCAAGTGGCGACCCCGCTGGTGGAAGTGCTGGAGCGGCGACGCGGGGTGTGTCAGGACTTCGCGCACTTGATGCTGGCGTGCGTGCGCTCGCGAGGGCTGGCGGCGCGCTACATCAGTGGTTATCTGCTAACGCAACCGCCACCGGGGCAGCCACGCTTGATCGGCGCCGACGCGTCGCATGCGTGGGTGTCGGTATTTTGTCCGGTGCTGGGCTGGGTGGATTTTGATCCGACCAACAATGTGCAACCGGCGCTGGAGCACATCACGTTGGCGTGGGGGCGGGATTTTTCCGATGTGTCGCCGTTGCGTGGGGTGATTCTTGGCGGTGGCAATCACGACCCGGAAGTGCGCGTCACGGTAATGCCGCTGGATTAACCTGATCAAAACTGTGGGAGCGAGCCTGCTCGCGAATGCTTTCTTTCAGTAAGTGATTTATCGACTGACACGACGCTTTCGCGAGCAGGCTCGCTCTCACAGGGGAATTGGGGGAACTCAAAAAGGGGGCTGTGAGGGCCGGCAGTGAGACTGCCAGCCCCGTCACAAATCCGCAGGGTCTGATTCGATCATCAAACCCGGTGGGGCTCAGGCGTCGGGCGCCTGATCTTTCGGTGTTTCAGTCGCATCGGGTGCATCAACATCATCTTGCGTCGCCACTTCACCGTCAGGGTTCAGTGCCGCTTCTTCAGCGGTTTGTTTCTTGCGCTGAAGCTTTTCCTCTTTCTTCTGTTCCTTTGCCAGGTCTCGTTGACGTTTGGCGAAGGAGTAATTGGGTTTGGCCATGGGCGATCCTCTTGGGTCGAAGGTGAGGTTGAGCGGCGCATATTCTGCCCTGTATCGGTGCCTCGTGGTTAACCGGGTTTTTGGTCGACCCACTTTGGCGTGACGGTCGGCTGCCAGTTATCCAGGGCATCGAGCAGTGTTTGCGGCGATTCGCTCACTTGCAGCATGTCACGGTGTGGCGCGCGAACGAAGCCTTCGCCGACGATATGATCGAGAAATGCCGTAAGTTTGCTGTAAAAACCGTTCACTTCCAGCAGCCCCAGCGGTTTGCCGTGATAGCCGAGCTGGCCCCAGGTCCAGACTTCGAACAGCTCTTCCAGCGTGCCGAGGCCGCCGGGCAGAGCGATGAACGCGTCGCTCAGTTCAGCCATACGCGCCTTGCGCGCATGCATGCCGTCGACCACTTCCAGACGCGTCAGGCTTTTGTGGCCGATTTCCTTGTCCATCAGGCTCTGCGGAATGATGCCGATCACTTCGCCGCCAGCGGCCAGCGCCGCGTCGGCGACAATGCCCATCAGACCCACAGCACCACCGCCGTAGACCAGGGTCAACTTGCGTTCAGCCAAGGCCCGGCCAAGGGCGATGGCGGCTTCGGTGTAAGCCGGATCAGTGCCCGCATTGGCACCGCAAAATACACAAACGGATTTCAGAGACATGCCTTCCTCCTGGGTCAATCCGTCACAGGGTAATGGCTGGCACGCCTTGATCCAAGGGCTAAACTTCGCGTTCCGGCGATTCAAAGGTGCCGCTCGCGCCACAGGCGTAGGCGGCGAGCAAACTGCACAACAGACCGTTAAAGAACATGACAGGCACTCCGTCTCAGTAGATGCGCCGATCATAGGGCGGGCCGGGGAATCTGGCCGTTAGATTGTGTCGATGAGTGTCATAGCCTGAAAGTTGTATACAATTTTTGACTCAAGTCATAGGAACTTGCGAAGATTTCAGGCAGTCTTTCCACCATTCGTGTTTTTGTTAACCCTGCCTTGGAGATTCACCATGTTTTCCAAAGTTGTTGCGGTATCCCTGCTGGCGCTGGCCAGCAGCCAATTGATGGCTGCCGAGTGCAAAACCACCGTTGACTCCACCGATCAGATGTCCTTCAACACCAAGGAAATCGTGATCGACAAGAGCTGCAAGACTTTCACCGTCGAACTGACCCACTCCGGCAGCCTGCCGAAGAACGTCATGGGCCATAACCTGGTAATCAGCAAAGAAGCGGACATGCAGCCAATCGCCACTGATGGCCTGGCAGCTGGCATCGACAAAAACTACCTGAAAGATGGCGATGCTCGCGTGATCGCGCACACCAAAATCATCGGTGCCAAGGAAACTGACTCGGTAACCTTCGACGTGTCGAAGCTGGCCGGCACTGATAAATACGGCTTCTTCTGCTCGTTCCCAGGCCACATCTCGATGATGAAAGGCACCATTACTGTCAAGTAAGCCGGTCAACCGCGTCATCGTTCTTCGCGAGCAGGCTCGCTCCCACAGGTTTGCGCCGTCAATGTGGGAGCGAGCCTGCTCGCGAAGGGGTCATCCGCATCAATGAATGTAATGGCCAAAGAAAAGCCCGCTGAGGATCACTCCTCAGCGGGCTTTTTCATTCCATCCGCGCTTACGGCGCAAACGGCATCACGCGTTTGTGATGAGTCTTGTTGTAGGTCGCGACGATGATATCGAACGCTTCCTGACGCACCGGCTCGCCGTGCAGGAAGGCATCGATCTCGGCATAGGTCACGCCGTGCGATGCTTCGTCCGGTTTGCCCGGCGACAAATCCTCAAGGTCCGCCGTTGGCACTTTCTCGACCAGCGACTCCGGCGCTCCAAAGCTGCGGGCAATCGCGCGAACCTGATTCTTCACCAGACCGCTGAGCGGTGCCAGATCGCAGGCGCCGTCACCAAACTTGGTGAAGAAACCCATCACCGCTTCCGCCGCATGATCAGTGCCGATCACCAGACCGTGCGCTGCGCCGGCGATGGTGTACTGCGCAACCATGCGCATCCGCGCTTTGGTATTACCGAGCACAAAGTCCACCGACACCGCGTGCTTGCCTTCAAACGCCGCGACTTCACTGGCCAGCGATTTCACCGCTGGTCCGATGTTGACCGTGTGGCGTTCGTCTGGAGCGATGAAATCCACCGAGGCCTGGGCGTCGTGCTCGTCGAACTGGGTTTCGTAGGGCAGGCGCACGGCGATGAATTTGTAACTGTTGTCGCCGGTCTGGTCGCGCAGTTCGCGCATCGCGCGCTGGGCCAAGAGGCCTGCGGTCAGCGAGTCGACGCCACCGCTGATGCCCAGCACCAGTGTCTTGAGCCCGGAATTGGCCAGGCAATCCTGAATAAAGGCGATGCGCCGGGCGACTTCGGCCTGCAGGGCCTGGTAGTCGGCGAACGGCGGTTGCACCTTGAGCTGTTCAGCAATCTCACGCTGTACGGCTTGCATGAATTCACTCCTTGCTAGATAGACTGGAATCGGCAGGAACCTGGAACACGTGTCGCAAATAGGCGACGAAATTCGGGTCTTTGCAGTGGGACTTGCCTGGCTCGTCGGAGATCTTCGCCACCGGTTGGCCGTTGCAGGCGGTCATTTTAAGCACGATGCTCATCGGTTCGACACCCGCAATGTCACAGGTGAGGTTGGTGCCGATGCCGAAGCTGACGTTGATCCGGCCGTGCAGCGCGCGGAAGATCTCCAGCGACTTGGGCAGGGTCAGGCTGTCGGAGAACACCAGGGTCTTGCTCATCGGGTCGATGCCGAGCTTGTGATAGTGCGCAATGCATTTTTCGCCCCACACCACAGGATCGCCGGAGTCGTGGCGCAGACCGTCAAACAGCTTGGCGAAGAACAGATCAAAATCGCCGAGGAAGGCATCGGTGGTGATGCAATCGGTGAGCGCGATCCCGAGCAGGCCACGGTATTCGCGGACCCAGCAATCGAGCGCGGCGATCTGGCTGTCGATCAGCCGTGGGCCGAGTTGCTGGTGCGCCATGATCCATTCGTGGGCCATGGTGCCCAGCGGTTTCATATCGAGTTCGCGGGACAGGTGCACGTTGCTGGTGCCGACGAAACGCCCGGGGAAGTCGTGTTTGAGCACATTCACCACTTCGGCCTGCACGCCGTACGAAAAGCGTCGGCGGGTGCCGAAATCGGCGACCTGCAGCTGCGACAACTCATCGGCCGAGGCATTGGCGGTCAGCCAGTCGAACTTGCGGTAGAGCTGCTCGCGCGCCTGTTCCAGTGCGGTTTCGCGGTAGCGATAGCGATTGCGCACTTCGCTGACGATCGCCAGCAACGGCACTTCATAGAGGATCACATGCAGCCACGGCCCGCGCAGGCGGATGAACAGTTCGCCGTTCTCGATACCGGTGTGCACATAGCGCAGGTTGAAGCGGAACAGCCCGAGAAAACGCAGGAAGTCCGGTTTGAGGAAGCTGATGCGCTCCAGAAAACTCAGTTGATCGGCGCTCAGGCTCAGCTCGGCCAGACGCTCGATCTGAAAACGGATCTCGGCCAGATACGGGCGCAGATCCTCGCTGTTACGGCAACGAAACTCCCATTCGACTTCGACGTTGGGGTAGTTGTGCAGCACCGCCTGCATCATCGTCAGTTTGTAGAAGTCGGTGTCGAGCAGGTTCTGCACGATGCGATCGGCAAACACGCTCTCGCTCATAACGGGGTCTCCAGGTGCGCCGCGCCTGTGCGCGGTCTCAATCAATGGCGCTAGTGGCGCATATCAGCGGTGGGGATTGCCAGTGCTTTTTTGATTTCAGGTGAAAGATCCGCTGAGGCCATACACCTTAGCCCGCAAAAATTGTTCATTTTCGGTTGTACCTCAAGTGCGGCGTGAAGCACTTGTTCAAGACAGTCCCAGCTCTTTATATACTCGGCGAGCAGAGAGTGTCTTGGTATCAGCTTGGTTTCAACTGCTTTAATCATGGCCGCTCTTATCATTTCGTTGGTTGCAATTTTATACATGGATGAAGCTTCCCTTGAAGGAGATCTGTTCCAGCGTATCAACACCATCCTGAAGTAATACATAGGCAGGCAGTATTAGTCGATAGAAGTCAGAGTCGTTGGTTCCTTTAATAGTGACTGAGGTGAACGTCTCCAGGAGACTGGCGGCCGCGCGGATTCTGAAGCAGGCGTCTTCAAATAACTGATCAGGTGCGGCATGCGAGTCTATAAAGAAGGTGGGAATGTTAGTTGCGTTTGCTTTGAGCGGATGAAATCGATTCATGGGATAAGCTCTTCCAGATTGTTTTAGACGTGACAGGTCGAGGAACCTAATATTATTTTAGTTCGATGGTTGGATTTGTTGGTTTGCCTTCTGCAGAGCCATTACTTGGTTTAATGGCTCTGCATCTGTTCTATCTAAGCCTGAGCAATCTGTTTGCTGATTCCCGGGGGGGCAGAGGGCTCGCCAAGTTTCATTGTGCTTGAGCGGCAAGCTAACGGTGGCCACGCCACAGGATCAAGATCCAGATCAAGAAATAATTTTGAATCGAAAATGGGTGTCTCGACTCCGGCGCGGCGTTGGTCATCGTAATCACGCAAGATGCGCAGGCATATCTTGAAAAGCAGGGCCATCGTTATCAGGTTGACGAGTGCCAGTAACGTCATGGTGATATCTGCAAAAGCCAAAACAGTGGAAAGATCTTCTATCGATCCCCAGAATACTAGAGTCAACACTAGCGCACGATAGAGAATCAGCACTTTACGCGGTTCGTCAAACATGAAGCGCAAACTGTTTTCTCCCAAGTAGTAGTTGTAAAGCATCGCCGTGAATACAAACAACGCAAGTACCACGCTGATAAACATCCGCCCCCATTCTCCTACAACGGCTGCCAACGAGTTTTGTGCCAGAGCGATCCCGTCACCTTCAAGGCCCTGAGTGTAGAAACCGGACAGCAAAATCATTAGTGCAGTGCATGTGCAGATTACGAATGTATCGATGAAAACACTCAGTGCTTGTACGACGCCCTGTGCAACCGGATGACTGACCTTCGCTACTGACGCAACGTTGGGAGCGCTACCCAGTCCTGCTTCGTTGGAAAATACCCCGCGTCTGACACCCATGATAATTGCACTTCCAATCAAACCGCCAAGCGCCTGATCCAGACCGAGTGCGCTTTTGATAATGGTCACTAGCATTGTCGGAACTTGATCGAACTGCAGAATCAACACGTAGCCCGTCACGCCGATATAGGCGAGGACCTTGATAGGAACCAAAAAGTCGGCTACTGCTGCTATGCGCTTTATGCCGCCGATGAGGACGACTCCCAGCATCAAGGAAAGTGCGAGTCCT
The DNA here is from genome assembly GCF_000783395.1 of Pseudomonas chlororaphis. Classification (GTDB taxonomy): domain Bacteria; phylum Pseudomonadota; class Gammaproteobacteria; order Pseudomonadales; family Pseudomonadaceae; genus Aquipseudomonas; species Aquipseudomonas chlororaphis_H. The sequence continues at coordinate 450,943 of NZ_JSFK01000003.1, forward strand.
GACCACATGGGGGGCAGACCAAACGCATCCTTTAGCGAGTGAGATACTGCATGGGACTCGAGTCCATTGATTGCAAAGCCGAAGGTCACCAGCATTAATACAGCCGCTATTATCCCGAGCCAGCGTTTACCCAGACCGTGCTGGATGTACCAACACGGACCCCCTCGATAGAGACCGTTTTCGTCGTTGCGTTTATAGAGCTGGCCCAGCGTGCATTCGAAGAGGCTGCTTGACATACCCAAAAGTGCGGTCATCCACATCCAGAATACGGCGCCGGGCCCACCCATGCTGACGGCAATCCCGACCCCAACGATATTGCCGGTGCCCACGCGTCCGGCAAGACTGAGTGTGAGTGCCTGAAATGAACTCAATTGATGACTGCCTGCGCGCCAACTTCCGTGTAAAACACCGAACATGTGGCGGAAATATCTAATCTGGACAAATCCCGATCGGATAGTGAAATAGCTTCCCAATCCAAGAACTAAAGGTATTAATACCTTGCCCGACAAAAAATCGTTGATGACGTCTAGCATTCAAAGCTCCTTGCTATATAGAGTGCTGGCGAATTAATGGTGTCGTCAGTCCTGAAGGCTTTCAGGTGTCGTAATATCCAGCCATATTTCATCCGGCGCAATTTCGCAAGTTGCTTAAAAGTGATGCGAGTTGCTGCTATGGTTGCCTCTTCTTGATTTTTGTTGGATTACTGTATGTGTGAGTTTCTTCCGGCAAACTTGAGACTGCTGTGCAGTCACTACCGATCTGTCGCGGAGGTTTGTAGGAAAGTTCGCATTAATCGTGGGCAATTCAATAAGTACCTTTGTGGGAAAAGCGTTCCGACACCTTTTAATCTCAAACGAATCTGCGACTTCTTTGGTGTGGAGGAGTTTGAGATTGGACTTCCAACGGAGCAATTCATCAACCTGATTGGCGTGAAAGCTCGTAAGAACCCAGCCTTGGGCGAGGTAACTGCGCCACAGATAATGCATGAGCATCTGCGTCAGAAGTCTTCAGCGGAACTGAAAGCCCACATCGGTTATTACTACGAGTATTACCACGCAATGACTGACCCCGGCTCCATTCTGTGTTCGCTCGTGCATGTACGGGGGGAGGGGGATGACGTCGTCTACGAGAGAAACGAGCGCTTACAGATAGCCGGGGCGAGGGAAGATTTTGAACGGTATCAATATCTGGGTGTTGCTTATTACCTGCGTGATCGCTTGTTTTTCATCGATTATGAGTCGCTTACCTCCAACGAAATCAGCCAGACCATTCTCATCCCAAGTTTCAAAAGCTGTATTACACGGCTCAATGGTTTGAAAATAGGGGTTTCAGCGGCGGATCATCGTGCTCCTGCGTGCTCGAGGGTTGTCTGGGAATATCTGGGACAGGAAATCAATCGCGTCGATGCCTATCGACGCGTTCGGTTGTACAAGCCTGATGATTGCGCTATCGATGATGATCTGCGCGCGCGTCTGGCTCAGGCTCAGGTTGTCGAGGGCCTGTTTGTTATCGCCTGACAGAACTCATAGCAGGCTGCGATCTTTTGATGTCGGCCTTTTAAGATCAAAGGATCGCAGCCTTGTTGCACTCGACATCTCCTACAGGGCGATCGGTCAGGGATTGTCGATCTGTTCGAGCATCCACTTGACAAAATCCCGCACCTTCGGCACTTCCGCCGCATGCTCTGGATACGCTAGGTAATACGCGTCGGAACTGGGCATTGCATGCTGCCAGGGAATGACCAGTTTGCCGTCGGCCAATTCCTCTTCCACCAGAAATCGCGGCAACAGCGCCACACCGCAGCCGACTTGCGCGGCACGAATGCACATATAAAAGGTTTCGAAACGCGGCCCGTGATAGCTGTGTTCGGTCTGGTAACCCTGACTGTCGAACCAGTCATGCCACGCCTGCGGGCGCGAGGCATTTTGCAGGAGTACCAGATCGGTGAGTTGCGTCGGATCAGTGAACGGCTTGTCCGGCAGGCTGCCCGGCGCGCAGACCGGCACCAGCTCTTCACCGAACAACTTCAGGCATTCCGTACCGGGCCGTGAGCCCTGACCAAAATAGAACGCCAGATCACTGCGCCCTTGCAGCAGGTCATCCGCTTCCTGCTCGTTGCACAAATCCAGGTGAATCGATGGATGGCGCAGACGCCAGCCTTTCAGGCGCGGTACCAGCCAGCGTGCGCCAAAGGTCGACGGTGTAGACACGCGCAGGACTTCAGTTTCGCCGCCGTAGGAACGCAGGTAATGGGTGGACATTTCCACTTGCGTGAGGATTTTTCGTACTTCGACCAAGTACAAATCCCCGGCCGGGGTCATCTGCAAGCGCCGACGCACGCGACGGAACAACAAGTGCTGCAACAGTTCTTCAAGCTGCGCGACCTGCTTGCTCACCGCGCTCTGAGTCAGGTTCAGTTCCTCGGCGGCGCGGGTGAAACTCAGGTGGCGGGTCACGGCCTCGAAACACTGCAATGCGGTGATCGACGGCAAGTGGCGTTTGTTCAGCATGGCTGATCCTTTTCTTGTCTTTCTATGCCCAGCATGAATAAACGGAATGATATCTCGCGTAAAGGTCGTTTGTTGCCTTGCCATTGTGACGCTACAACTAAAGGCCTGCCCGGTCGCGAAAAAGCGTCCGCACACATTCAGTTTTTTGCTTGAGGAGTGACCCATGGTTGCCGCATTGCTTGATCGTCTTGGTGTGAACCCGGCCCTTTATCAGAACGGCAAAGTGCCGGTGCACTCGCCGATCGATGGCAGCCGCATTGCCGCCGTGAACTGGGAAGGCCCGGCTGAAGTCGAGCAGCACATCAGTCGCGCAGATCATGCGTTCGAGCAATGGCGCAAGGTGCCAGCCCCGCGTCGTGGCGAACTGGTGCGTCAGTTTGGTGAAGTGTTGCGTGAATACAAAGCCGACCTCGGCGAACTGGTTTCCTGGGAGGCCGGCAAGATTACTCAGGAAGGTCTCGGTGAAGTGCAGGAGATGATCGACATCTGCGACTTCGCCGTGGGTCTGTCCCGTCAGCTGTACGGTTTGACCATCGCTTCCGAGCGTCCGGGCCACCACATGCGTGAAACCTGGCATCCGCTGGGCGTGGTCGGCGTCATTAGCGCGTTCAATTTCCCGGTCGCAGTGTGGGCGTGGAACACCACGCTGGCGCTGGTCTGCGGCAACCCGGTGGTGTGGAAACCGTCAGAGAAAACCCCGCTGACCGCACTGGCCTGTCAGGCGCTGTTTGATCGTGTGGTGAAGAATTTTACCGATGCCCCGGCGAATCTTTGCCAGGTGATTATTGGTGGCCGCGACGCGGGTGAAGCGCTGGTCGATGACCCGCGTGTCGCGCTGATCAGCGCCACCGGCAGCACTCGCATGGGCCGCGAAGTGGCGCCGAAAGTCGCCGCACGTTTTGCCCGTAGCATCCTCGAACTGGGCGGTAACAACGCGATGATCCTCGGCCCAAGCGCGGATCTCGACATGGCGGTACGCGCGATTCTGTTCAGCGCCGTCGGCACTGCCGGGCAGCGCTGCACCACTTTGCGCCGATTGATCGCGCATGAGTCGGTGAAGGAAGAAATCGTCACGCGTCTCAAAGCTGCGTACTCGAAAGTGCGCATCGGCAACCCGCTGGAAGGCAATCTGGTCGGTCCGCTGATCGACAAGCACAGCTTCGAAAACATGCAGGACGCGCTGGAGCAGGCGTTGAGCGAGGGTGGGCGGGTATTCGGCGGCCAGCGTCAACTGGAAGACCAGTTCCCCAATGCTTATTACGTTTCGCCAGCGATTGTTGAAATGCCGGAGCAGAGCGATGTGGTGTGCAGCGAAACCTTCGCACCGATTCTGTACGTGGTCGGCTACAGCGATTTCCAGGAAGCGCTGCGCCTGAATAACGCTGTGCCACAAGGTCTGTCGTCGTGCATCTTCACCACCGATGTGCGCGAAGCCGAGCAGTTCATGTCGGCGGTCGGCAGCGACTGCGGCATCGCCAACGTCAACATCGGCCCGAGCGGTGCCGAGATCGGTGGCGCGTTTGGTGGCGAGAAGGAAACCGGTGGCGGTCGTGAGTCGGGGTCCGATGCGTGGCGCGCGTACATGCGCCGGCAGACCAACACCGTGAACTACTCGCTGGAGCTGCCGCTGGCGCAGGGCATCACCTTCGACTGACAGGTTGAGATCGATCGTTCGCACGCTCTGCGTGGGAATGCCTCACCGGACGCTCCGCGTTCGCTTTTGGGACGCAGAGCGTCCCTGACTGCATTCCCACGCAGAGCGTGGGAACGATCATTTTGCAGTGTTTGTTAGGTTTCTGTTGGAGTCTGGCAATGCCGTTACGCGAAGAATGTCTGTGGGAAAAGCTCACGCCGCAAAGGCCGGATAACACCGAGCTCAAAGGCGAAGTCAAAGTCGATGTCTGCGTGATCGGCGCCGGGTTCACCGGGCTGTCGGCAGCGTTGCATCTGTTGGAAAACGGCAAAAGCGTCTGCGTGCTGGAAGCCCATCGCGCCGGTCACGGTGGTTCCGGGCGCAACGTCGGGCTGGTCAATGCCGGCATGTGGATTCCCCCGGACGAGATCGAAGCCGGTTTCGGCGAAGCGGTCGGCAGCCAGCTCAACCGTATGCTAGGGGCGGCGCCGGCGCTGGTCTTCAGCCTTGTGGACAAGTACAACATCGATTGCCAGATACGCCGCGAAGGCACGTTGCACATGGCGCACAACGCCAAGGGCGAGGCGGACCTGCGCAGTCGCGAGCAGCAATGGAAGCGCCGTGGTGCGCCAGTCGAACTGCTGACCGGCAAGGCCTGCGAGCAAGCCACCGGCACGCAAAAAATTGCCGCTGCGTTGCTCGATCGTCGCGCCGGCACGCTCAACCCGATGGCTTATGTCACTGGATTGGCCAACGCGGTGAAAGGTCTTGGCGGGCAGATGTTCGACCATTCACCGGTTACCCGCCTCGAACGTCAGGGCGCGAACTGGTCGGTGCAGACCGAGCACGGTTCGGTGCTGGCCGAGCAAGTGGTCATCGCCTCCAACGCCTACACCGAAGGCGACTGGACCGAACTCAAGCGCAACTTCTTTCCCGGTTACTACTATCAGGTTGCTTCGGTGCCGCTTACCGAGGACGCCGCGGAGGAAATTCTCCCGGGCGGGCAGGGCTCGTGGGATACACGCCAAGTGCTGAGCAGCATCCGCCGCGATAAAGAGGGGCGCTTGTTGCTCGGCAGCCTCGGCAACGGCAATCAGAAGCCGACCTGGTTTCTCAAGGCCTGGGCCGACCGCGTGCAGCAGCATTACTTCCCCAATCTGAAACCTGTCGAGTGGGAATGCACCTGGACCGGGCGCATTGCGTTCACGCCCGATCACCTCATGCGTTTGTTCGAGCCGGCGCCGGGACTGGTGGCCGTCACCGGTTACAACGGCCGTGGCGTCACTACCGGCACCGTGGTCGGCAAGGCTTTCGCTGATTACCTGTGTCACGGCAATCCGCAAGCGCTGCCGATTCCTTTCGCACCGATGCAGCCCTTGGCCGGCGTGGGCTTGCGCAGTTGCCTGTACGAGGCCGGGTTCTCGCTGTATCACGCGGGCCAGTGCCTGCGCATCGTCATTTGAGTGTTGAAATATGTTGCCGGAAGCGGCGCTTTTCGATGCAGCGACTAGCCTGTAATGGTGCGGGTTGTAGCAGTCCCGCACCAGCAGTGTGCAGTTCGGTGACGCGGGCTGTTACAGGCTGGTTGCACGTCGTTTGGCGCCGCGGTTGCAATGATGGCGCGTGCGGGTTGCGCCTGAAAAAATAAATGGTTTCACCTTCCGCGGTTTAGACGGTTGCACGCCCAATGAAAATGGGAACGAAACAGTCGAAATAACAAGAAAGCAGCGACTTTTTGAAGAATAAAAAACCGATGGCACGGCCCTTGCTCTGAGCATTCAGTGAAGTGAAGTCGCAGTGCCAACTAAAAAAAACCTTGGAGCACCACCTCATGTCCCAGACGTTTTACAAGAAAGGCTTTCTGGCCCTCGCAGTGGCTACTGCGTTGGGTGTTTCTGCGTTTGCTCAAGCTGATGTGAAAATCGGTGTAGCGGGTCCAATGACGGGCGCCAACGCGGCATTTGGCGAGCAGTACATGAAGGGTGCACAGGCAGCGGCTGACGCAGTCAACGCGGCGGGTGGCGTCAACGGGGAGAAAATCGTTCTGGTCAAAGGCGATGACGCCTGCGAGCCGAAGCAGGCCGTGACGGTCGCCAAGGACCTCACCAACCAGAAAGTCGCCGGCGTGGTCGGTCACTTCTGCTCCTCTTCGACCATTCCAGCGTCGGAAATCTATGACGAAGCCGGGATCATCGCGATCACTCCGGGTTCGACCAACCCGCAAGTCACTGAACGTGGCCTCAGCGCCATGTTCCGTATGTGCGGGCGTGACGACCAGCAAGGCATCGTGGCCGGCGACTACATCGTCGACGTGCTCAAGGGCAAGAAAGTCGTCGTACTGCACGACAAGGACACCTACGGCCAAGGCCTGGCGGATGCCACCAAGGCACAACTGGTCAAGCGCGGCGTAACGCCCGTGTTGTACGAAGGCCTGACCCGTGGCGAAAAAGACTTCAGCACCATTGTCACCAAGATCCGTGGCGCTGGCGCCGACGTCGTCTACTTCGGCGGTCTGCACCCGGAAGCCGGCCCGCTGGTTCGCCAACTGCGTGAGCAAGGTCTGAAAGACGTCAAGTTCATGTCCGATGACGGCATCGTGACTGACGAACTGGTGACAACCGCCGGTGGCCCGCAATTCACCGATGGCGTGCTGATGACCTTCGGCGCCGACCCGCGTCTGTTGCCTGAGAGCAAGACCGTGGTGGACGCATTCCGCAAGGCCGGTACCGAGCCTGAGGGCTACACCCTGTACGCCTACGCTTCGGTGCAGACCCTGGCTGCCGCGTTCAACGGCGCCAAGTCCAACAAGGGCGAAGAGGCTGCAGCCTGGTTGAAGAAAAATCCGGTGAAAACCGTGATGGGCGAAAAAACCTGGGACTCCAAGGGCGACCTGAAAGTCTCCGACTACGTGGTTTACCAGTGGGACAAGGACGGCAAGTATCACCAGCTGGAAAAACAGAAGTAAGGGCTGACGCGACCCTTTGAACTCCGCAAAGCCCTGTGGGAGCGGGCTTGCCCGCGATGACGGCCTGACAGTCGACAACTGTGTTGAATGTTCTACCGCTATCGCTGGCAAGCCAGCTCCCACAAGGTCCTGTGGTTATCGAACTGTTCGCGCTCTGACATTGCTCCGACGTAAATCTGTATTTTTCCTAGAAGAACCGCACACCCCGGGTGTGCAGGTTCTCACTGCGTGAGATTGCGTTATGGATGGTATTTTCCTGCAGCAACTGGTCAACGGCCTGACCCTCGGGTCGGTCTATGGCCTGATCGCCATCGGCTACACAATGGTCTACGGCATCATCGGCATGATCAACTTCGCCCACGGCGAGGTTTACATGATTTCTGCTTACCTGGCGGCAATCAGTCTGGCTCTGCTGGCGTACTTCGGTATTGAATCCTTCCCGCTGCTGATGCTCGGCACCCTGATTTTCACCATCGTGATCACGGCGGTGTATGGCTGGGTCATCGAGCGAGTCGCTTACAAACCCCTGCGCAACTCCACCCGACTGGCTCCGTTGATCAGCGCCATCGGCATTTCCCTGATCCTGCAAAACTACGCACAGATCGCCCAGGGCGCCAAACAACAGGGCGTACCAACCCTGCTGAGCGGTGCGTGGCGTGTTGAAGTCGGTACCGGCTTCGTGCAACTGACCTACACCAAAGTTTTCATTCTGGTGGCCGCATTCGTCGGCATGGGCCTGCTGACCTACGTCATCAAGTACACCAAGCTCGGACGCATGTGCCGTGCGACCCAGCAAGACCGCAAGATGGCTTCGATCCTTGGCATCAATACCGATCGGGTCATTTCCTATGTGTTCATCATCGGTGCAGCCATGGCGGCGCTGGCCGGCGTACTGATCACCATGAACTACGGCACTTTCGACTTCTATGCCGGCTTCATTATCGGCATCAAGGCGTTCACCGCGGCGGTGCTTGGCGGGATCGGTTCACTGCCCGGGGCAATGCTCGGCGGGATCATTCTCGGCATTTCCGAGTCGCTGTTCTCCGGTCTGGTCAACTCCGACTACAAAGACGTGTTCAGCTTCTCGCTGCTCGTACTTGTTCTGGTCTTCCGGCCGCAGGGCCTGTTGGGCCGTCCTCTTGTGTCGAAGGTGTAAGCGATGTCTTCAACCACTCAAAAATCCATCGATATCAAAAAAAGCCTGGTTGAGGCGATTCTTGCCGGCCTGATTGCCCTGATCGTTTTCGGCCCGATTGTCGGCGTTGTGCTCGAGGGTTACAGCTTCAACCTCGAGCCGACCCGCGTGGCGTGGATCATCGGCATTGTCATGGTCGGTCGCTTTGCCCTCAGCCTGTTCCTGCAAACGCCCAAGGGCCTGAAAATTCTCGACGGATTCGAGAGCACCGGTTCCGGTGTGCATGTGTTGCCTGCCGATCACAAATCCTCGCTGCGCTGGATCATCCCGCTGCTGATTGTGCTGGCCGTCATCGTGCCGTTTGTCTCCAACTCCTATCTGCTGGGCGTGGTCATCCTCGGGTTGATCTACGTGTTGCTGGGGCTGGGGCTGAACATCGTGGTCGGTCTGGCCGGTCTGCTCGACCTTGGTTACGTGGCGTTCTACGCCATCGGTGCCTACGGTCTGGCGCTCGGTTATCAGTATCTCGGTCTGGGCTTCTGGACGGTGCTGCCGCTGGCGGCGATTACTGCCGGGCTGGCCGGGTGCATCCTCGGCTTCCCGGTGTTGCGTCTGCACGGCGACTATCTGGCAATCGTGACGCTGGGCTTTGGTGAAATCATTCGCCTGGTCCTCAACAACTGGTTGTCGCTGACCGGCGGCCCGAACGGTATGCCGGCGCCACTGCCGACGTTCTTCGGTCTGGAATTCGGCAAACGGGCGAAGGATGGCGGGGTGCCGTTTCACGAGTTCTTCGGCATCGCCTACAATCCGGACGTGAAGTATTACTTCATCTATGCGGTGTTGTTCCTCGTGGTGTTGGCTGTGCTGTACATCAAGCATCGGCTGGTGAAAATGCCGGTCGGTCGCGCCTGGGAAGCCTTGCGGGAAGATGAAATCGCCTGCCGCTCGATGGGTCTCAACCACGTGCTGGTCAAACTCTCGGCGTTCACCATCGGTGCATCGACCGCAGGTCTGGCCGGGGTGTTTTTCGCCACCTACCAGGGCTTCGTCAACCCGACCTCGTTCACCTTCTTCGAATCGGCACTGATCCTCGCCATCGTCGTGCTCGGCGGTATGGGCTCGACCATCGGCGTGGTGATTGCGGCATTCGTACTCACCGTCGCTCCGGAATTGCTGCGCGGCTTCGCTGAATATCGCGTGCTGCTGTTCGGCATCCTGATGGTGTTGATGATGATCTGGCGACCACGCGGGCTGATTCGCATCAGCCGTACCGGGGTCACTCCACGCAAAGGTGCCATTCACTATGAGAGGACTGCGCCATGAGTGAAGTCGTACTCTCTGTTGAAAAACTGATGATGCATTTCGGTGGCATCAAGGCGTTGAGCGATGTCAGCCTGAAGGTCAAACGCAACTCGATCTTCGCCCTGATCGGCCCCAACGGCGCCGGCAAGACCACGGTGTTCAACTGCCTGACCGGTTTCTACAAAGCCTCCGGCGGCAAGATCGAACTCAATGTGCGCGGCCAGCAGACCAACGTCATCCAGTTGCTGGGTGAGTCGTTCAAACCGACGGATTTTGTCTCGCCGAAATCCTTCCTCAGCCGCATGTACTACAAGATGTTCGGCGGTACGCACCTGGTAAACCGTGCAGGCCTGGCGCGAACCTTCCAGAACATTCGCCTGTTCAAGGAAATGTCGGTGCTGGAAAACCTGCTGGTGGCCCAGCACATGTGGGTCAACCGCAACATGCTCGCTGGCATCCTCAACACCAAGGGTTATCGCAAGGCCGAAAGCGACGCGCTGGACTGCGCGTTCTACTGGCTGGAAGTGGTCGATCTGGTGGACTGCGCCAACCGTCTTGCCGGTGAACTCTCGTACGGCCAGCAACGCCGTCTGGAGATCGCCCGGGCCATGTGCACGCGGCCGCAGATCATCTGCCTCGATGAACCGGCCGCCGGCCTCAACCCTCAGGAAACCGAAGCGCTGAGCGCGATGATCCGGCTGCTGCGCGACGAGCACGATCTGACCGTGGTGCTGATCGAACATGACATGGGCATGGTTATGAGTATTTCCGACCACATCGTGGTGCTGGACCACGGCATCGTAATCGCCGAAGGCGGGCCTGAAGCCATTCGCAACGACCCGAAAGTGATTGCCGCCTACCTGGGCGCCGACGAAGAGGAGCTGGTATGACCCAACCGATCCTCGAACTCAAAGACCTCGATGTCTTTTATGGCCCGATCCAGGCCCTTAAAGGTGTTTCGCTGCAGATCAACGAAGGGGAAACCGTCAGCCTGATCGGCTCCAACGGCGCCGGCAAGTCGACGTTGCTGATGTCGATCTTCGGTCAGCCACGGGCGGCCAGTGGGCAGATTCTCTATCAGGGCGTCGACATCACTCACAAGTCCTCGCACTACATTGCCTCCAACGGTATTGCGCAATCGCCGGAAGGGCGGCGGGTGTTCCCCGACATGACCGTCGAGGAAAACCTGCTGATGGGCACCATCCCGATTGGCGACAAGTACGCCAAAGAGGACATGCAGCGCATGTTCACGCTGTTCCCACGGCTGGAAGAGCGACGTAACCAGCGGGCGATGACCATGTCTGGTGGCGAACAGCAAATGCTCGCCATCGCCCGTGCGTTGATGAGCCGGCCGAAGTTGCTGCTGCTCGATGAGCCGAGCCTGGGCCTGGCGCCGATTGTGGTGAAGCAGATCTTTGCGACCCTGCGCGAATTGGCGAAAACCGGCATGACCATTTTTCTGGTCGAGCAGAACGCCAACCATGCGCTGAAACTGTCGGACCGCGCGTATGTGATGGTCAACGGCGAGATCCGCCTGACCGGCACGGGTAAAGAGCTGCTGGTGAATGAGGAGGTGCGTAACGCTTATCTGGGCGGGCACTGATTCCTCGACGTTATGCACAGCCCCGGCGACGAAAGTCCCGGGGTTTTTTCATTCCGCAAACATACCGCACGCCTGTGTAGGAGCTGCCGAAGGCTGCGATCTTTTGATGTTGTCTTTAAAGATCAAAAGATCGCAGCCTTCGGCAGCTCCTACAGGGAATTGATCAGTGATTTCAAGTGTTGCGTGGAATTGTGGAAAACAAATTCCCGAAGCTGCCAAAGCGCGACATATAGACGCTGCAAATGGCTGTTTTTCCACAGTTTTGACTTGTCCCCGGTTACTGTGGAGCTGGCTGTGAATAACGTGGGTGTATCTGGCTGGGCGCCTTGTAAGCCGTGGCCTGCAAGTGTTTGGTTGTTTTTTGATCAGGCGGTTTTGCGGGAGCTGAAGACGTCGTTGTCAACCTTTTTCTGGGTATCGCCACTCAGCCAGTTCCAGATAATCAAGCCTGTGGATAAGTCTGTGATTAAACTCTGGAAAGACTGCGCTGAGGGCCGTAATTACTGGCCTCGCGCAATCACTGTGCTGACCGGCCGGTCGTGCAAAATGCCATGTCCGGCACATCCGCCACTTCAGGGTCAAGCAAAAAACTTTCTATTTCGCCCGCAAAGCCTTGTGTGGCGCGGCTTTGCGCGTTTGCACTTGCCCCCGAAAACTGTGGAAGGGACTGTGGATAACATGCGTGCACATGGCTACAGGCCACGGTGGCTATAGCGTTGGTGTGGTTGGTTGTTTTTTGTACAGCTTGTGGGTGTTGCCCGTGAATGCGCGGGCGGGCATGCTGCCTGCTGATTTTCTATTCCAAGGGCTGCCCCGGCGGCCGAAGCAAGGAGAACACGATGTCCAACACCCTGTTTATCACCGGCGCGACGTCCGGATTTGGTGAAGCCTGTGCCCGCCGTTTTGCCGAGGCTGGCTGGAAACTGGTGCTGACCGGCCGTCGTGAAGAACGCCTGAATGCGCTGTGTGCTGAATTGTCGAAGCAGACTGAAGTGCACGGTCTGGTCCTCGATGTGCGTGATCGCAAGGCGATGGAGGAGGCGATTGCCAACTTGCCGCCATCGTTCGCCAAGCTGCGTGGCCTGATCAACAACGCAGGTTTAGCGCTGGGCGTGGACCCGGCGCCGAAGTGCGATCTGGACGATTGGGACACCATGGTCGACACCAACGTCAAAGGCCTGATGTACGCCACGCGCTTGCTGCTGCCGCGCTTGATCGCTCATGGCCGTGGCGCCGGCATCGTCAACCTTGGTTCCATCGCTGGCAACTATCCGTATCCGGGCAGTCATGTGTACGGCGCGACCAAGGCGTTCGTTAAACAGTTCTCGCTGAACCTGCGCTGCGACTTGCAAGGCACCGGCGTACGGGTCAGCAACATCGAGCCGGGGCTGTGCGAAAGCGAGTTCTCGCTGGTGCGTTTTGCTGGCGATCAGGAGCGTTACAACGCGACTTACGCCGGTGCCGAACCGATCCAGCCGCAGGACATCGCCGAAACGATTTTCTGGGTGATGAATGCGCCCGCGCACATCAACATCAACAGCCTGGAATTGATGCCGGTGAGCCAGACCTGGGCCGGGTTTGCCATTGAGCGCAATAAGGCCTGACACCGCGTTAAGGCCAATCGCTGGCAAGCCAGCTCCCACAGGTTTATTAGCGTACACAAATCTTGTGAACGGCTCGATACTTGTGGGAGCTGGCTTGCCAGCGATGAGGCCAGAACAGGCAAAAAATGGCGATAAGGTAAACTCCCCTCGCAACACCCCAACCGCACCCCCGCGGTTTTCAAGGTTTTTCGAGGAGTCAAAGTGAGTAACCGAGGTGAGCAGGCACTGCTCAAACAATCGACCATTCTGATGTTGGCTGTGGCGATTGCCGGGATCGTCACCGGTTTTGTATCAGGTTCGCAATCCATCCTGTTCGATGGTTTTTTCTCGCTGATCGCAACGTTCATCAAAGTTCTGATGCTGATCACCGCCAAGCTGATCGCCAAGGAAAGCAACCACCGTTTCCAGTTCGGTTTCTGGCACCTGGAGCCGATGGTGCTGCTGATCGAAGGCAGCTTCCTGATGTTGATCGCGATCTACGCGTTTCTCAACGGCGTGTTCGGCATCATCAACGGTGGCCGCGACATCGAGTTGGGCCTGGTGATCATTTATGCGGCGGTGTTTACCGTTGTCGAGTTCGCCTACTTCTTCTACGTGCGCCAACGTAATCGCAAGCTCAAATCCAGCCTGATCCAGTTCGACAACATCAGTTGGCTGGTGGACGCGATGCTGTCCGTGGGCCTGTTGATCAGTTTCCTTGCGGCGTTGCTGCTTAAGTCCCAGGGTTATGGTCAGTGGGCGGTGTACGTCGACCCGTTGATCCTGATCGTGCTGGCCCTGACCATGTTGCCGCCGGCGTTCAAGATCCTTGGGCCGGCCTTACGCGATGTGCTGGGGATCGCGCCGGACACACTGGATGATCAGGTGCGACAGGTAATGGACGCGGCAAAAACCGAGCATGGTTTCGATGATTACGTGTCGTACGTGCAGAAGCACGGGCGGGCACGGTTTATCGAGATTCATGTGGTGTTGCCGGCGGATTATGCGTTGAGCAATGTCGGGCAGCTGGATGCGTTACGCGAAAAGATTTCGGCGAAGCTGGGCAAGCCGGATGCGGCGCGCTGGTTGACGATCAGCTTTACCGGCGACAAGAAGTGGATCGCCTAGAGACCGCGTAACGGCCATTCGCGAGCAGGCTCGCACACACATTGGAATTGCGTTGAACACACTACTTGTGAGCAGCACAAATCAACTGTGGGAGCGAGCCTGCTCGCGAAAGCGATCTATAAATCAGCGAAGATATTCAGCCAGGCCGCTATAGCAAGTCGCCAAGTGATAAGGCGTAGTCGAAGGCATGTCCTTGCGACTGACTTCCCCCAACTCATCACGGCACTCATGCCAGCCACCGGCATGCAGAAACCGCTGCTGCAGCGCCTGCAATTGGCGCAGCACCACCGCTTCACTGTGCTGACGCAACGTCAGTGCGCGCAGATATTCCGCCTGAGCCCAGATCCGCTGAGTCGAGTCTCGCGGGCGCCCGTCCATTTCCAGATCGAGCATCGCCCGCACCGCACCGGATGGCTGCACCACACCGTATTGCTCGGTGAAGGCAAACGCCCGATCCAACGCCGCATGCAGTTTCGAACCCCGCAGCAACGGCGACGATTCGAGCAGGAAATACCATTCGAACTGGTGCCCCGGCTCATACCAGTTATCCACAGCCCCGAGCGGCTTCTCCATCAGCACGCCATATTGCGGATCGACGAACTGCTTGTGCATGGCTGTGCATAACTCCAGCAATGCCTGCTGCGTCTGGGCATCTTCGCGCACGGCAAGGGTCGCGAGGAATGCTTCGGCCAGATGCATCAACGGGTTTTGCAGCGGACCGGTTTGCAGGGTGATCCAGTCGCGTTCCAGGCAGGCTTCGTACAAACCATCGCCGGTGGCAAAGCGTCGGCCAATGATTTCCAGCGCCGCGTTGAGCGTCGACTCGACCAGCGGATCGCCGGACTTTGCCCAGTAATGCGCGCAGGCAAACAGGATAAACGCGTGGGTGTAGAGGTCCTTGCGCTGATCCAGCGGCTTGCCCTGCGCATCGATGCTGTAGAACCAGCCGCCATGCTCGGCATCATGAAAGTACCGTTGCAAGGAGCGGAACAGCGCCGCCGCACGGACTTCAGCGTTATCCACAACTCCGATCAGACTGGAAAACAGATACAGCTGCCGCGCACAGGCCATCGCCCGATAGCGCTGCGGTGGCAGCGGCTGATGCGCGGCGTCCAGCGCCTCAAAAGGCAGCGCCATGTCGGCGTTCCAGCCCGGGCCCTGCCAGAGGGGCACGATCACGTCGACGAAGTGATGTTGCACATCGCGAAACAGGGCGGTCAATTCAGGCAGGGAGGTGGAGCGGGAAGCGTGGGGCATGGGCGGACGTCGTCACGGCTGGGGCGATTGCGCGACATGGTAGCAGAGCGACGGCCTTTAGAGGCCCGGTGTCTGATCGGCCGTCATCGCTGGCAAGCCAGCTCCCACAGGTTATTGGGTAAGCCCACAATTGTGTGAACAGCAAAGATCCCTGTGGGAGCTGGCTTGCCAGCGATAAGGCCGGCTCAGGCGATAGAGATTAGCCTGCCAGCAGCCAGGCGCCTGTGATTGCTGAGGCAGCACCTGCAAGGCGCACCAACGGTGCAGCCGCCCGAGGCAGGAAACGCACCACCGCATAGCCAGCGGCATGCAGTGCAGCCGTCGCGGCGACGAAACCAGCTGCATACGCCCAAGGACTGCTCATGTCTGGCAGCTCCAAGCCATGCGCCACACCATGGAACAACGCAAACAGCGCCGTCGCCGCCACCGCCATGACCAACGGCGGACGCACCGCCAATGCCACCGCCAGACCCAACGCCAACACCGACGCGGCAATCCCGCTTTCCAGCGCCGGCAATTCCAGCCCTTCAAACCCGAGCATGCCGCCGATCAACATGGTGCCGACAAACGTGCACGGCAGCGCCCAGCGCGCCGCGCCTTGCTGCTGCGCCGCCCACAAACCGACTGCCACCATCGCCAGCAAATGGTCGAGGCCGCCGATCGGGTGGCTGATACCGGCGATCAAACCGCTGTCGCCATGCCCCGGATGCGCGAAGGCCAGCGCCGGGGTCAGCAGCAGCGCCACGGCGCCAAGAATACGTTTAAGTGTCATGAATAAGCTTCCTTGTTGAGCAGTGAATCAGGCTGCGGTCAGCAGGCCCTGGCGTTCGATGAAGGCGATGATGGCTTCAAGGCCTTGACCGGTTTTCTGGTTGCTGAAAACGAACGGCTTGCCGTTGCGCATGCGTTGGGTGTCGCTGTCCATCATCTCCAGCGAGGCGCCCACCAGCGGCGCGAGGTCGATCTTGTTGATCACCAGCAAATCGGATTTGCAGATCCCCGGCCCGCCCTTGCGCGGCAGCTTGTCGCCGGCCGAAACGTCGATCACGTAGATGGTCAGGTCGGACAGCTCCGGGCTGAAAGTCGCCGAGAGGTTGTCACCACCGGATTCCACCAGAATCAGATCCAGCCCCGGAAAACGGCGGTTCAGTTGATCGACCGCTTCCAGGTTGATCGAGGCGTCTTCGCGGATCGCCGTGTGCGGGCAGCCACCGGTTTCCACGCCGATGATCCGCTCCGGTGCCAAGGCTTCGTTGCGCACCAGGAAGTCGGCGTCTTCGCGGGTGTAGATGTCGTTGGTGACCACGGCGAGGTTGTAGCGATCGCGCAGGGCCAGGCACAGGGCCAGGGTCAACGCGGTTTTGCCGGAACCGACCGGGCCGCCGATGCCGACGCGCAGAGGTTGTGTGTTCATCGAGTGTTTCTCCTAAGAACGGAAGAGTCGGCTGTACTGGCGTTCGTGGGCCATGCACGCCAGGGACAGACCAAACGCGGCGCTGCCCATGTGTTCGGGATTGATTCGGCTGGCGTCCTGCTGCGCCTGTTGCAGCAGCGGAAGCAGTTCGCTGGTCAGGCGTTGTGCGGCTTGCTGGCCCAGCGGCAGGGTTTTCATCAATACGGCGAGTTGGTTTTCCAGCCAGCTCCACAACCACGCGGCGAGCGCGTCCTGCGGGTTGATGCTCCAGGCACGCGCGGCCAGCGCCCAGCACAGGGCCAGATGCGGTTCAGGGCATTGATCGAGAAAGTCGCGAGCGGATGCGTCGAGTTCTGGCAAACCGTTGAGCAGCTGCTGCAACGAATAGCCCATCTGCCGGCTCTCCAGGTGCAACTCGCGGGTCTCGCGACTGGCGCGATGGCTTTCGCAAAGGATCTGCAAATCAGCCCACTGTTCATCCGCCGCCGCCTGGCAATGCGCGAGCAATAGCGGCGCTTCGAAGCGAGCGAGGTTGAGCAGCAACTGATCGCTGATCCAGCGCCGCGCGCTGTCAGGGTTGTTGACGCGACCGTTATCCACAGCCATTTCCAGACCTTGCGAATAGCTGTAGCCGCCAATCGGCAACTGCGGACTGGCCAGGCGCAGCAGCGCCCAGGCCGGATTCACAGGCGTACGCCGAACTGATGGAGTTTCGGCGCGTAATTGAAGTCTTCGTCGCCGTGTCGGGAATGGTGATGGCCGCCGCCATAGGCACCGTGTTCCGGCTGGAACGGCGCCTCAATGGCTTCAACCTGTGCGCCGAGTTGTTCGAGCATGGCTTTGAGGACGTAATCGTCGAGCAGACGCAGCCAGCCATCGCCGACTTGCAGGGCGACGTGGCGATTACCCAGGTGATAAGCCGCGCGGGTCAGTTCGAAGGCGTTGGCGCAGGTGACATGCAACAGGTGTTCGGGACGGGCGCAGACGCGGACGATGCGGCCGTCTTCAGCCTGTAGGCATTCGCCGTCATACAGCGGCGACTGACCGCGCTCCAAAAACAACCCGACGTCTTCGCCCTCGGCACTGAAACAGCGCAAACGGCTTTTACTCCGTGCTTCGAAGGTCAGGTGCAACTCGGCGGCCCAGACGGGTTGAGGGTCGATTCTGCGGTGAATCACCAGCATCGGAAAGCTTCCAGCTATGGACAATACTCTGGCTAGAGCAAGGGCCTTGCCAATCGGACGAGATGTAGGAAATCCCTGTCGGAGCGTAGCGGATGTTTCAAGATGTTGCGGGAATATGAAAGGTTTTGGTGCGTGAAGATTTTTTTATGCACCAAATAAAGGCCGATGCGCCGAACCAAATGTGGGAGCGACGGTGCGACGATTCGACCTGCTCGCGAATGCGCTGGGTCAGTGATGTAGATGTTGGCTGACACAAAGCCTTCGCGAGCAGGCTCGCTCCCACAGGGGGAATTTGTTGTGTCAGTAATTAGGGGAATTACTCGGTACTGCCCAGCCCTTGCCAGTGCTTGAGTCCGATAAAGATAAAGCGCAGTTGCTGGGTGATCTTCGCCTGTGGCGTCAGATGCTCCGGCAGGGCTTCGGCGGGCGGGTCGATGATGTCGGGGAGGGTGGCAAAAACCGATTTGACGATCAGATCTGCCATCACGCTCAAACCAGCAGCATCCAGATGTTGCAGCTTGGGCATCATCGTCAGGTCGGCCGCGAGGTCGGAACTGATGTTCTCGCGCAACCGACCAATTGCCTGACGCACCGGCAGTGAACCGCCGTACTGCTCACGCGCAAGAAACAGGAATTGCGAGCGATTGGCGCTGACCACGTCGAGGAAAATCCGCACCGAGGCATCGATAATGCCGCCCATGACGAATTCGTTGTGGCGCACCAAACGGATGGTTTCGCGGAAGGTCTGGCCGACTTCGCTGACCAGCACCAGGCCCAGCTCATCCATATCGGCGAAATGCCGGTAGAAACCGGTGGGCACGATGCCGGCGGTTTTGGTCACTTCGCGCAGGCTCAGGCTGCCGAATCCTCGGCCGCTTTCCATGAGGTGGCGGGCAGCGTCCATCAAGGCATTGCGGGTCTGTTGTTTCTGTTCGGCGCGGGGCAGCATCGCAGGGTGTGTTCTTTGGCAGGACAAGCGCCGCACTCTAGCAAATCGGCTTTGTCGGCGTCGAACGGGAGGGCATGCAGCGGAAGATTTTATCGGGCTGGAAAAGTCAAAAGCCCAATCCGTGGATTGGGCTTTTTTTCGAGGCCGCCATGGGCTTAGCTCAATTTGCTGTTGCGTTCGATCACACGGTCACCACCACCTTCGGCGAGTGCTTGACCCAGTGGAGTCTTGTCGAAGCCGTCATCAGCCAGGGTTTGGCCTTGTGGAGTGCGGTCGCCACCATCGGATGCCAAGGTCTGACCTTGTGGGGTGCGGTCGCCGCCGTCGGAAGCCAGGGTCTGGCCTTGTGGAGTGCGGTCGCCGCCGTCGGATGCCAGAGTCTGACCTTGTGGAGTCTTGTCGTAACCGTCCTGAACCAGACCTTTCTCTTCCAGGCGATCACGGCCGCCTTCAGCCAGGGTCTGGCCTTGTGGGGTACGGTCCGAACCATCAGCGGCTACGGTCTGGCTGAACACCGAGTGGCTGGATTTCACTTGCGGAGTAGCCTGGTCGGCAGCGGGCAGGGCGAAAGCAGTGCTGGCTAGCATCGACAGGGTAAGGCTGAGCAGTAATTGGCGTTTCATGATGGGTTGCTCCTTGGGAGGGCGATAAAGTGGGTACGAGGGCAATGCTACTCTCGATAAGTCGATATAAAAGTTCATAAACGCAATGGTAATAATCAACAGAATTGATTGTTCTGCCGGGAGGCTCTAGATCGCGGCTTTCCGGCTGACGGTTTTGCACCGGGGTGGGTATTTCCGACTCACTCGCGCCTCGCAAAAGTGCGGGTCGCGGTAACACTGTTCGACTGATCGGTCAGAATTCGCGCGACTTTTTGCGCCTTAATCGACCTTTCGATTAAACCTGCGGCTGGTTTGCCAGTCGTAGATTTCATGAGGGCCGCTTTGGCCCGCCGTTTCAGCCGTGCGCTGCAGCCTTTGCGTGCGGTCGTGATCAGGAGCTTTGTGCATGACGCGCACTGGAAAAATCTTCAGCTGGACCTTCGCCATCCTCGTGCTGCTACTGGCCGCGCTGGTCTTGATCATCGTGTTCTTCGACTGGAACCGGATCAAACCGCCGCTCAACGCCAAAGTCTCGGAAGAACTGCACCGACCGTTTGCTATTAACGGCAACCTCGCGGTGATCTGGCAGCGCGAGCCGGACGAGGGTGGCTGGCGTGCGTGGGTGCCGTGGCCGCATGTGGTCGCTGAGGATTTGAGCCTGGGCAACCCGGACTGGTCGAAAAAACCGCAGATGGTCACGCTCAAGCGTGTCGAACTGCGTATCTCGCCGCTGGCGTTGTTGGCGCAACGGGTGGTGATTCCGCGCATCGACCTGACCGAACCCAATGCCGAGTTGCAGCGTCTGGCCGATGGCCGCGCCAACTGGACGTTCAAGTTCGACCCGAAAGATCCGAACGCTGAGCCGTCAAATTGGGTCGTCGACATCGGCGCGATCGGTTTCGACAAGGGCCACGTCACCCTCGACGATCAGACCCTGAAGACCAATCTTGATGTTCTGATCGATCCGCTGGGCAAACCTATTCCGTACAGCGATATCGTCGGTGCCAAAGCAGCGAAAACTGCCCAGGACAAGGGCGGTGCACCGCAGGATTATGCGTTTGCCTTGAAGGTCAAAGGCCAATACCACGGGCAGAACCTGACCGGCCAAGGGAAGATCGGCGGGTTGCTCGCCTTGCAGGATGCGCGCAAGCCATTCCCGCTGCAGGCCCAGGCGAAGATCGGCGACACCAGCATCGAACTGGCCGGCACGCTGACCGATCCGCTCAACCTCGGCGCCCTCGATCTGCGCCTGAAACTCGCCGGTGCCAGCCTCGGCAATCTTTATCCACTAACTGGCGTGACCCTGCCGGATACCCCGCCGTACGCCACCGATGGCCATTTGATCGCCAAACTGCATGACGAGGCGGGCGCGAAATTCACCTACGAGCAGTTCAACGGCAAGATCGGCAGCAGTGATATCCATGGCGACCTGACCTACGTGGCCAGCCAGCCGCGACCAAAACTCAGCGGCGCATTGCTCTCCAATCAACTGTTGTTCGCTGATCTCGCACCGCTGATCGGCGCCGATTCCAATGACAAGCAAAAGGCCCGCGGTGGCGAGAGCAAGCAGCCGGCCGATAAAGTGCTGCCGGTGGAAGAGTTCAAGACGGATCGCTGGCGCGCGATGGATGCCGACGTCGAGTTCACCGGCAAACGCATCGTCCACAGCGAGAAACTGCCGTTCAATGACCTCTATACCCACTTGAAACTCAACGACGGCGAACTCAGCCTGGAGCCGCTGCGATTCGGCGTCGCTGGCGGCAATCTCGATGCACAGATTCGCCTCAACGGGCGCACCGAGCCGCTGGAGGGCCGGGCGAAACTGACCGCACGCCGCTTCAAGCTCAAGGAGCTGTTCCCGACGTTTGAGCCAATGAAGACCAGTTTCGGTGAGCTCAACGGCGACGCCGATATCAGCGGTCGCGGCAACTCGGTGGCCAAGCTGCTGGGCGGCGCCAACGGCAAATTGAAGATGTTGATCAACGACGGCGCAATCAGCCGTGAGCTGATGGAGCTGGCAGGGCTCAACGTCGGCAATTATGTGGTCGGCAAGATCTTTGGCGACAAAGAAGTGAAGATCAACTGCGCAGCGGCCGACTTTGACATCAAGACCGGTCTGGCGACCACGCAGTTGTTTGTCTTCGATACCGAGAACGCGATCATCTATATCGACGGCACGGCGAACATGGCCACTGAGCAGCTGGATCTGACCGTGACACCGGAATCCAAGGGCTGGCGTTTGATCTCCTTGCGTTCACCGCTTTACGTGCGCGGCAAGTTCATCAAGCCGGATGCCGGCGTGAAGGCTGTGCCGCTGATGTTGCGCGGGGCGGGGATGGTTGCGCTGGGCGTGATTGCCGCGCCGGCGGCGGGGCTGTTGGCGCTGGTGGCGCCGAGTGGCGGTGAGCCGAATCAGTGTGCGCCGTTGCTGGAGCAGATGAAGGCGGGCAAGGCGCCGGTCACCGTTAAGCCGACCAAATAGTCGGTGCCCGTAACGACCCCTTCGCGAGCAAGCTCGCTCCCACAGGGGGCCGCATTCTTTAAGGTGAATGCGGTCGAGTGTGGGAACGATCAGTCGTCAGGGATTACAGGTCGTTCAGGATGTCAGCCATGTCATCGGCATGTTCTTCTTCCTGCGCCAGAATATCTTCGAAGATACGCCGCGTAGTCGGGTCTTTCTCGCCGATGTACTGGATGATCTCGCGGTAGCTGTCGATAGCGATGCGCTCGGCAACCAGGTCTTCGTAGACCATCTCTTTGAGGGTGTTGCCGGCCACGTATTGCGCGTGGGACATCTTCGACAGCAGGTCGGGGTTGAATTCCGGCTCGCCGCCCAATTGCACGATGCGCTCGGCCAGCCGGTCGGCGTGCTGGGCTTCCTGGGTGGCGTGCTCGAGAAACTCTTCGGCGGCCACATGGGCTTTCACGCCATTGGCCATGAAGTAGTGGCGTTTGTAGCGCAAGACGCAGACCAGTTCAGTGGCCAGCGATTCATTGAGCAAGCGCAGCACCTCTTCACGGTCGGCGCTGTAGCCCTCGGTGACGGCGCCGTTTTCGACGTGTTGGCGCGCACGGTCGCGCAAGGTTTGAACATCTGACAGATGCAGGTCGTCGCTCATTTCGATCTCCTGGAGGCTAATCCGATGGGCGCCACGTTCTGCGGACGCGGTCGCTACCTAAGCTGTGAGTCATGAGCCTCGGAAAAAGTTTTACCTGATTTGCGGCGACCTTGGCGCCAGTCCCGAGCGCTGTGCTTCTTCGCGCAACCAGGCAAAAAACGCCCGCACCGGCGGATGCCGCTCACGCCCCGGGACACACAACGCGCTATAGCCGGCGCCATCGACTTGAATCTGGCCCATGAACGGCACCAACAAACCGCTGGCGACACTCTCCGACACCAGAATGTTGCTCGCCAGCACCAGCCCTTGCCCGGCGATCGCCGCTTGCAGGGCGTAGTGCTCTTCATCGTATTCGCGGACTGCCGGTTGCTGGTTCAGCCAGCTCTCCTCGGCCTCGGCGCACCACGCTTCCCAGCCATGGGCATACAGTTTCGAGTTGTGCCAACGCACGCTGATCAACGTCGGTGTGCGTCTCGCGGCCAGCGCCACTTGCTCGGGCGAGCCGTAAACGCCGAATGATTCATCGAACAGGCACAGACCGTACAGGTTCGGATAATCGTCGAGGCTGTAACGCAGCACCAGATCGACGCTGGCGTCCTGATGCAGATCGATGACTTCGCAGTGGGTGTCGAGGCGCACGTTGATGTTTGGATGCTGGGCATAAAAACGCCCGAGGCGCGGCACCAGCCACAGCGCAGCGAATGCCGCGGTGGTCGATAACGTCAGCGTACTGCCGCTGCGTTGCGGGCGCAGAGTGTCGACGCTTTGCGCCACCTCCAGCAACGCGCCGTGCAGGCTGCGAAACAGGCGCTCGCCACCCTCGGTCAGGCGCACCTGGCGCGGCAGGCGTTCGAACAACGCGACGCCGAGCCAGTCTTCCAGCGAACGGATCTGGTGGGAAATCGCCGTGGGCGTGACTGACAGTTCTTCGGCGGCAGCCTTGAAACTGAGCAGGCGTGAAGCGGATTCGAAGGCGCGCAGGGCGGTCAGGGGCAGCGAGGCAAACATTGAAATCTCCATGGATGAAATCAATTCATCCTGAATGATTTTTGCTCATTTGAGGCAACGGTGTGCTGCCTGCAATCTGCAGTGACACAGCAATCAAAGTCTAGCCTCAAGGAGTTTCAGATGAGCAAAATTCTTGCGATCCATGCCAGCCCCCGTGGTGACCGCTCCCACTCGCGGCGTCTGGCGGAAAGTTTTCTCAGTGCCTGGCAGGTCCGTCATCCGCAGGCGCAAGTGACTCGCCGCGAGGTCGGGCGGGCGTTGATTCCGGCGGTTAACGAGGCCTTTGTCGCTGCAGCGTTTTATCCGGAGCCTGAAGCACGTCCGCTGTCGATGCAGGCCGATCTGGCATTGAGCGATCAACTGGTTGGCGAGTTGTTCGACCACGATCTGCTGCTGATTTCCACGCCGATGTACAACTTCAGTGTGCCCAGCGGCCTCAAGGCCTGGGTTGATCAGATCGTGCGCCTGGGGCTGACCTTCGATCACACGCTGGACAATGGCGTCGCCCAGTACACGCCTTTGTTGCAGGGCAAGAAAGCCTTGATCGTCACCAGCCGCGGCGGCTTCGGCTTCGGTCCGGGCGGTGAACTGGAAGCCTTGAACCACGCCGATCCATGGTTGCGCACGGCGCTGGGTTTCATCGGCATCAATGACGTCAGCGTGGTCGCGGCCGAGGGCGAAGAGTCCGCCGAACGCACCTTCGCGGTGTCGGTGGCCGAAGCCGAGCAGCGTTTGCTCGACCTCGCCCGGGTGTTCTAAATGGCTTGGCTGTTTTTGCTGATCGCCGCCGGGTTTGAAGTGACCTTCGCCATGGGCATGAAGTACGCCGAAGGTTTCACCCGGCTCTGGCCCTCGTTGATCACCGTGGTCGCAGCGATCGGCGGGATTTATTTTCTGACCCTGGCGATGCGCGAGTTGCCAGTGAGCATTGCCTACCCGATCTGGACGGCGATTGGCTCACTGGGCACGGTGTTCCTCGGCTTTGCCCTGCTCGGCGAGAGCCTGACTCTGGTCAAACTGGTTTCGGTCGGGCTGATTGTGGCGGGGGTGGTGGGCCTGAAGTAGGCTGGTCGATGAGTTGTCATCATCAGGGAGGATGCTTGGCGGGCGTTTTGCACGCCTGGCATCCACTCACCGACCACAAGGATGTTTGCCCATGTCGACGCGTTATCCATTGGTGCTGGTGCCCGGAATGCTCGGGTTCATCCGGCTGGTGCTCTATCCGTACTGGTACGGCATCATCAAGGCACTGCGCCGGGGTGGTGCGACGGTGATTGCGGTGCAGGTGTCGCCGCTCAACTCCACAGAAGTGCGCGGCGAGCAATTGCTGGCGCAGATCGATGAGATCTTGCGCGAGACCGGGGCGCAAAAGGTCAACCTGTTCGGTCACAGTCAGGGCTCATTGACGGCGCGCTATGCGGCGGCGAAACGGCCGGATCTGGTGGCCTCGGTGACGTCGGTCGCCGGGCCTAATCATGGTTCGGAGCTGGCCGACTATCTACAAAAACACTACCCGGCGGACAGCGCCAAGGGCCGCCTGCTTGAGGCATTGCTGCGTTTTGTCGGCTGGCTGATGGCGCTGCTGGAAACCGGTTACCACGGGCCGAAACTCCCGGTGGATATCCACGCCTCGCACCAATCGCTGACCACCGAAGGCGTGGCGCTATTCAATCAGCGTTATCCACAGGGCTTGCCTGACACCTGGGGCGGGCACGGGCCGGAAGAGGTCAATGGTGTGCGTTATTACTCATGGTCGGGAACGTTGCAGCCGGGCAAGACCGATCGCGGTGGCAATCTGTTCGACGGCACCAATCGCAGCTGTCGCTTGTTTGCGAAAACCTTTGTGCGTGAGCCGGGGCAGTGCGACGGGATGGTCGGGCGGTACAGCTCGCATCTGGGCACGGTGATTGGCGATGACTATCCGCTGGACCACTTCGACATCGTCAATCAGTCGCTGGGGCTGGTCGGCAAGGGTGCGGATCCGGTGCGGTTGTTTGTCGAGCATGCGGCGCGGCTGAAGGCTGCCGGGGTTTAGCCACGAGACCGCGTCATCGTTCTTCGTCGGAACGCCGCCCGGAGACAGGCTCGCTCCCACATTGGAATGCATTTCAACTGAAGGAATGCGGTCACCTGTGGGAGCGAGCCTGCTCGCGAAGAGGCCGGATCAGGCGACGCTTAATTTGCGGCCCAACACGGTGGTCCAACGCTCGGACAGAATCACCCCGCCCAAGGTCAACAAGCCACCCACCAGGTGATACATCGCCAGTTGTTCCTTCAACACCGCCGCCGCAATCAGCGCGGTAATCAACGGCAGCAGGTTAAAGAACAACGTCGTGCGGCTCGGCCCCAGGCGCTGCACAGCCTGCATCCACGCCAGCGGCGCGAGCATCGACGCCAGCAGACACGCATACAGCACCAGCGGAATGTTCTGCAGGGTCAGACCGGTCTTCGGCGAAGCGGCGTACAGAGGAAACAACACGACAATCGCCACCAGCACCTGTAAATACAGCAACACCAGCGGCGGCAGGCGCAGCTGCCATTTCTTCAGCAGCGTGCTGTAGATCGCATAGGCCAAGGTCGCGATCAGCATCATCGCATCGCCCATGTTCACCCCGTGTTGCAGCAAAGCGCCGAGGCTGCCGGAGGACACCACCACCAGAACGCCGGCAAACGACAGCACCGCACCGACCAGTGCCCCCGCCGTCAGACGCTGACCGAGACTGATGATCGCCATGGCCAGCGACATCAACGGCATCAGCGAGAGGATGATGCCCATGTTGGTCGCGGTGGTCAGGGTTGCGGCGAAGTAGGCGAGGCTCTGATACACCGCCATGCCGAGTACGCCGAGGATGAAAATCCTGCCCAGGTTTGGACGGATCTGCGGCCAGTGCGCGATGACGGCTTTGAGCATGAATGGGGTGAACAGCAAACCGGCGAGCAGCCAGCGGTAGAAACCGATCTCGGCGGGGAAAATCGCCCCGACTGCGAGTTTGTTGATCACGGTATTGCCGGCCCAGATAAAAATCGCCAGCAGTGGAAACGCGTATTGCATGAGTTGAAACCAGTACGTTGATGAAGGGCAATTATCCCTTGTCTGGATGCAGGCCTATACTTCGAACCGGACAACCTGCCTCTGAAACCGGACAGCATGAACAGTAAACACATCGATCTGCTGGATTTCAGCGAACTGCCGTCGGCGGTGTACTTCCGCTATGCCGATTTCAACGCCCATGAATACGCTGCGCCGCATCGCCATCCGTGGGGCACGTTGGAGTACGCCGCTCATGGCGTGCTGCACATGGACGTCGACGGCAGCCGCTTCATGTCGCCGCCGCAGTACGCGGTGTGGGTGCCGCCGCAGGTCGAGCACAGTTTCTACAGCCATCAACCGGTCAACTATCGCGCGGTGTGCCTTGACCCCAAGGTCTGCGCCGAACTGCCGAAGCGCGCCTGTACCCTGGCGATCAGCGACATTCTCAAGGCGATTCTCAAAGACTTCGCCGCCCGTGACGTGAAGATCCCTGAACTCGATGCCGATCAGCGTCTGGCTCAGGTTCTCGTCGATCAACTGCAACAGGCGCCAGTGCACGAATGCTATCTGCCGTACGCGAGCAGTCCGGGGTTGCTGGCGATTCTCGAAACCTTGCAGGCCGAACCGGGCAACAATCAGCCGCTGGCGCATTGGGCGCTGCAGGTGCACGTCAGCGAACGCACGCTGGCCCGGCAATTCGTTCGGGAGCTGGGGATGAGTTTCGGCGAGTGGCGCCAGCGTCTGCGTTATCTCGCCGCGATCGAGGCGCTGGAAACTTCACGCAGTGTGCAGGAGATCGCCTTCGACCTCGGTTACAGCAGTGGCTCGGCATTTATCGCCATGTTCGCGCGGCAGGCCGGGTGCACG
The DNA here is from genome assembly GCF_000783395.1 of Pseudomonas chlororaphis. Classification (GTDB taxonomy): domain Bacteria; phylum Pseudomonadota; class Gammaproteobacteria; order Pseudomonadales; family Pseudomonadaceae; genus Aquipseudomonas; species Aquipseudomonas chlororaphis_H. The sequence goes on from NZ_JSFK01000003.1 coordinate 478,236, forward strand.
CCGGAACAGTATCGCCGTAGCCATCTGGAAGGCAGGAAGGTGTAACAGGATTTGGCTACACTTCAGCAGAGGTCGCACCCATCGGTGCGGCGACAAGGAGAAAACTCCATGAAGATGTTGCGTGTGCCTTTGTTGATGATTGGTTTGCTCCTGTGTTCCCAAGGTTTCGCCGCCACGGCGCAACAGAACAAAATGACCACCTGCAATGCCGATGCGACCGCCAAGAGTCTGAAAGGCGATGAGCGCAAAACCTTCATGAGCACCTGCCTCAAGGCAACGCCAGCGGCCAACGATGCCAAGGCCCTGACCCCGCAGCAGCAGAAAATGAAAACCTGCAACGCCGATGCCGCCACCAAAGCCCTGACCGGCGATGCGCGCAAGACGTTCATGAGTGATTGCCTGAAGAAAAAATAACCCGGTTCTGTGGAGTGCACCCTCACCCTAACCCTCTCCCAGAGGGAGAGGGGACTGGCCGCGGTGTCTCGAGAAACTCGTCGACCTGAAAAAACCGGGCGATTATGGATTCCATGGCGCTGTTTCAGGTCACTGGATATCCAGAGCATCCCCCAATCGGTTCCCTCTCCCACTGGGAGAGGGCTAGGGAGAGGGCTGGATCTCAAGCCGGGCACCAAAAGCTGAAGCACCGCATATTTCTAGTGCTCACCCCGGAACGCTGGCAGACTGCCAATCCTTTTACGCCGTTCGTTTTGAGGCTGTATGCCAACGTTTTCTGAGCGTCATGTAGTGTTCTGGGTCAGTTGCATCATCATTTTCGGCGGTTTGCTGCTGGTGCTGCCGCTGCGCTTGTTGCCCAGTCTGTTGGCCGGTTTGTTGGTCTATGAGCTGGTCAACATGCTCACCCCGCAACTGCAACGGCTGATCGAAGGCCGCCGCGCGCGCTGGCTGGCGGTGGCGTTGCTGGGCACGTTGGTGGTGAGTGTGCTGGCGTTGCTTTTTGCTGGCGCCATCAGCTTCTTACTGCACGAAGCGGAAAATCCCGGCGCTTCCCTCGACAAATTCATGGGCGTGGTTGATCGCGCGCGCGGGCAATTGCCGCCGTTCATCGACGCCTATCTGCCGGCCAGTGCTGCCGAGTTTCGCGTGGCGATTGGCGAGTGGATGAGCAAGCACCTGTCCGACCTGCAACTGGTCGGCAAAGACGCGGCACATATGTTCGTGACGCTGCTGATCGGCATGGTGCTCGGCGCGATCATCGCCTTGCAGCGCATCCCCGACGTTACCAAACGCAAACCCTTGGCCGCCGCGCTGTTCGACCGTTTGCACCTGCTGGTGCAGGCGTTTCGCAACATCGTCTTCGCGCAGATCAAGATCTCCCTGCTCAACACCTTCTTCACCGGGATTTTCCTAGCGGTGATCCTGCCGATGTTCGGCATCAAACTGCCGCTGACCAAAACCCTGATCGTGCTGACCTTCCTGCTCGGCCTGCTGCCGGTGATCGGCAATCTGATGTCGAACACGCTGATTACTATCGTCGGCCTGTCGCTGTCGATTTGGGTGGCATTGGCGGCGCTGGGCTATCTGATCTTTATCCACAAGCTCGAGTACTTCCTCAACGCGCGCATTGTTGGCGGGCAGATCAGTGCCAAGTCGTGGGAGTTGCTGCTGGCGATGCTGGTGTTCGAGGCCGCGTTCGGTTTGCCGGGAGTGGTGGCGGGACCGATTTATTATGCGTACCTGAAGAGTGAGTTGAAGCTGGGCGGGATGGTTTGATCCGATAACTGTGTTGCCTTAGCTGACGCCATCGCTGGCAAGCCAGTTCCCACAGGATTGATACCGCTTTCGAAAGCGGCGCAGAACCTGTGGGAGCTGGCTTGCCAGCGATGGGCGCAACGCGGTCTTGGATCAGTTCATGGCGCCATAGCGTTTCATCGCTTCAATCGCCAAGCCGCTACCAATGCTGCCAAAGATATTCCCTTCAACATGCCGCGCATTCGGTAGCATCGCCGACACGCTGTTGCGCAGCGCCGGAATCCCGCTCGAACCGCCGGTGAAGAACACGGTATCCACCTGTTCAACCGCCACACCGGCATCGTTCAACAGCTGCGTAACACTGCCGCGCACCCGCTCCAGCAAAGCATCAATCGCCGATTCAAACAGCGCACGGGTCAGTTCAACACTCAATCCTGCTTCGATCCGGTCCAGCGGCACATGGCGGCTGTCGGTATGGGTCAGCTGGATTTTGGTCTCTTCGACTTCCATCGCCAGCCAGTGCCCGGCGCGCTGCTCGATCAGCTTGAACAGGCGATCGATGCCGCCAGTGTCTTCGATGTCGTAGCGCATGCTGCCCAGCGCCAGGCTGGATTTCTGCGAGTACACCGAGTTGATGGTGTGCCAGGTCGCCAGGTTCATGTGGTGGCTGGTCGGCATGTAGGCGCCGCTCTTCATGCGGCTGCCGTAGCCAAACAGCGGCATCAAGCCTTGCAGGCTCAGCTGTTTGTCGAAGTCGGTACCGCCGATGTGCACGCCGCCGGTGGCGAGGATGTCGTCGTGACGGTTATCGAAACCGCGACGCTCCGGTGACAGGCGCACCAGCGAGAAGTCGGAGGTACCACCGCCGATGTCGACAATCAGCACAAGCTCTTCTTTCTCGATGGTCGACTCGTAGTCGAAGGCTGCCGCAATCGGTTCGTACTGGAAGGAGACTTCCTTGAAACCGATCTTCTTGGCTACGTCGACCAAGGTGTCTTCGGCTTCCTGGTCAGCCAGCGGATCGTCATCGACGAAGAACACCGGACGGCCGAGCACCACTTGCTCGAATTCCCGACCAGCGGCGGTCTCCGCACGGCTCTTCAACTGGCCGATGAACAGGCCGAGCAAGTCCTTGAACGGCATAGCGGTGCCGAGCACGCTGGTGTCGTGCTTGATCAGCTTGGAACCGAGCAGGCTTTTCAGCGAGCGCATCAGGCGGCCTTCGTAGCCTTCCAGATACTCGTGCAGGGCCAGACGACCGTACACCGGGCGGCGTTCCTCGATGTTGAAGAAGACCACCGACGGCAGGGTGATCTTGTCGTCTTCCAGCGCGATCATCGTTTCCATGCCGGGGCGCAGCCAGCCGACGGTGGAGTTGGACGTGCCGAAGTCGATGCCGCAGGCACGGGCTGGAGAGGCGTCTTTCATGTCTTTCGGTTCCGGTCAAAAAAACGGCCGCGCAGTGTATGTCAGTGCGCGTCAGATTCGAAGGCCGGTCATCTGCTATTTCGCGACTAAACTGCTTGAAACTCGCAGCTTCGCCCCAAACTTGCTGGCATGGGCCGGCAGAACCACCGGCGGTCGCAAGAACCGCCGTCCACTGCCGATAAACTTCTGCTGCGCCACCCGGTCACAACCTTGAGATCGGTCAACCCGGCACGCGCGAATCGGCGCATGCTGGCATCGGCGCGAAATCGATAACGGATGGTGATTCCTTCAATGGACTTCAAAGACTATTACAAGATACTCGGCGTGGAGCCGACAGCAGACGACAAGGCAATCAAGGCTGCCTATCGCAAGCTGGCGCGCAAATACCACCCCGATGTCAGCAAGGAAAAAGACGCCGAGGCCAAATTCAAAGACGCCTCGGAAGCCTATGAAGCGCTGAAAAGCGCCGACAAACGCGCCGAATATGACGAGCTGCGCCGTTATGGCCAGCACGGTCAACCGTTCCAGGGGCCACCGGGCTGGCAGAGCCGTGGCGGCTTTGGCGGTGGCGGTGGCGACACCGGCGACTTCTCGGACTTCTTCAGTTCGATCTTCGGCAATCGCGGCCCCGGTTTCGGTGGCGGCGAAGGTCGGCAACAACGCAGTGCAGGGCGCCGAGGGCAAGACGTGGAAATGGAACTGCCGATCTTCCTCGAAGAAACTCTTTCGAACGAGTCGAAGAAGGTCACCTTTCAGGTGCCGCAATACAACGCCAACGGCCAGCACGTCAGCAACACCAGCAAGAGCCTGAACGTGAAGATCCCGGCCGGCGTCACCGACGGCGAGCGCATCCGCCTCAAGGGCCAGGGCGCACCGGGCGTCGGTGGCGGGGCGAATGGCGATCTGTACCTGACCATTCGTTTTGCGCCGCACCCGAAATTCGATGTGGAAGGCGAAAACCTGATCATCACCTTGCCGCTGGCACCGTGGGAACTGGCGTTGGGTGCCGAAGTGGCGGTGCCGACCCTGACCGGCAAGATCAACTTGAAGGTGCCGGCCGGCAGCCAGAACGGCCAACGCATGCGCGCCAAAGGTCATGGCCTGAAAAACAAGGCGGGCGAGCGCGGTTACCTGTTCGTGCAACTCAAAGCGGTGATGCCGAAAGCGTCCGACGATGAGGTCAAGGCACTGTGGCAGGAGCTGGCGAAGAAAGCCGCGTTCAACCCGCGCGAGAACTTCTGAATTCGACGACGGAGTAGCCATCATGAGCAGCCCCCTGATCGTTCAACTGGACCTGGCAGAATTCTGTGAGGCGGCCGATTTGTCGGACGTCTACGTGATCGAAATCGTCGAGCACGGCATCCTCGAACCTCAGGGCGCGCAGCCCCGGGAATGGCGCTTCACCGATTACGAATTGGCCTTGGCCAAGCGTGCGGCAAAGTTGCGCCGGGATCTGGAGCTGGAGTGGGAAGGCGTCGCCCTGGCGCTGGATCTGCTGGAAGAGGTGCGCGAGCTACGCGCCGAGAACTGCATGTTGCGCCAGCGGCTGGGGCGGTTGGTGGTCGAGTAGGCTGGCGGAATTTTCCGTTCGTCCGATGGGCCCGATTCGCAAGCAGGCTTGGCGCCACAGGGTAAGTGTTTGCAGGTATTTCTCCCGGTATTAACCGGCTGCACGGTCTGATAGTTTTCCGGGCGAAGGTCGGCAATGGATGCCGACTTTCGTAGCTCCATTCAGGTCGCTGTGACACTTTGCAAGGAAGCCTGTTCATGCCAGTCAAACCCAAGCCGCCCAAACCGGGCACAGTCGATGTAACCCCTCCAACGCGCACGTCCGTGGATTCAACGCCCCACGGCCCCGAGTTGTTGCACTTGACGCCCGATCCATTCATTCGCAAGACCCCGCCCGATACGAGCGAGCCCGGCAGTAGCACGGCGCAAATTGAAACGGCGGCCGCGCCGCACCGCGTGCAGGTTCACCCGACGCCGTCCACGTCTGCTTCTTCTTCGACGCCTGAAGCCCCTTCTCTGCAGCATTACCTGATTGCTACAACTATCGATTTGCCGGATCCGAATACTCAGGGGTTTCGCGTATTCAAGAGACGCCTCTACGCTGACGTACAGGGCGGCGGTACTGTGCAGATCGGCATTGATGCCGAATCCGGTCTGCACCGCGCCAGGTTGTCCAGTGAGCTGCGGCCATCTGGCCCCGTGCTCGTTTACGATCCACAGAACAAACATTGGTACTCGCCGCAGGATCTCAGCACGGCACCAGACGGCGCCGCCGTTGTGGCGCGTAAAAGCCGCAGGGTTGCCCGGCAAAGTGACGAAGCCTATGAGTCTGCTCTGGAAGAGCTGCCCGACGATGTCGGCTCGGCGCAGGAGCACTTCTATATGGCCTCTGAATCGATGCCCATCAAACCGTTCACCGCTGACGAACTGATTACGATGCGCAACGAAACGCGCTTTTCATACCTCGGCAATCGACCAGGGGTCTACGACCGAGCCAATAATGGCAAATACCCATTTAGAGACATGGTCGGCAGACCTGTCCGCATAAAAAAGCTGCAGACCATCGTGCGTTTCGAAGACGGTGGCCGGTATACCTCGGAGCAGGTCAAACCCTATATCAAGTTCGGTGCGTATGAAAATGTCGCGCGGTTATATGAAGAAAAGCTGCAATGGCGCTTGTTCACCAAGGCCGACATGAGAGGGCCCGGAGAGAGGGCCTTGATCGGCCAGTCCATGGTGGTAGCCAACCGCAGAATCGCCCGGGGTGAGGTGGTCGGCGTTTACGGCGGCGCCATTACGCCAGGACGTCTCGTCCCGCTCAGTCAGCAGTCCTATACCGCAAAAGCAGGCGTAAGACTTCAGCCAGGGCCTGGATATTTTATCCCCGACGAACTTGCGATAGTGGGGGACACCATTACTTCCCGGATCAATACGCACTTCTGGTATGACGCAACGGGCAGGCCGGTTCGTCAGGCCACGGATGGCTACAACGTCGAATTCGTGCCATTCGATGTCGATGCGCAACAGTGGCTAGGCGACGAACTGGTGACCAGACAATTCATTCTCAGCGCCATATTCGCTACCGAAGACATTCCGGCAGGAACCGAGTTGCGCATCGATTACAACTACAGCGATGAGGACATGTCGCGGTTATTTCCGTGATCGGGTTGGCGACCGCTGCTGAATACGTACCGGGGTGTCCGTATTCAGCGCACGAGGTCGTCAGAACAGGAAGTACCGCTGCGCCATCGGCAATGTTTCCGCTGGTTCACACCACAGCAGAACGCCATCGGCCTTGACCTGATACGTCTGCGGATCAACATCGATGTTCGGCAGATAGTCGTTGTGGATCAGGTCGGTTTTCTGCACTTCACGACAGCCCTTCACCACGGCGATTTTCTTCTTCAGCCCCAACGCTTCAGGCAACCCGGCTTCTTGCGCGGCCTGGCTGATAAAGGTCAGGCTGGTCGCATGCAGCGAGCCGCCATAACTGGCAAACATCGGGCGGTAATGCACTGGTTGCGGCGTCGGAATCGAGGCGTTGGCATCGCCCATCAAGCTCGCGGCAATCGCGCCGCCCTTGAGGATCAGCGTCGGTTTCACGCCAAAGAAAGCCGGGCGCCACAGCACCAGATCCGCCCATTTTCCCACTTCCACCGAACCGACTTCATGGCTGATGCCGTGGGTGATCGCCGGGTTGATCGTGTACTTGGCGATGTAACGTTTGGCGCGGAAGTTGTCGTTGCCTTCGCCGTCCTGCGGCAGTGGGCCGCGCTGCTTTTTCATCTTGTCGGCGGTCTGCCAGGTGCGCGTGATGACTTCGCCGACACGGCCCATGGCCTGGCTGTCGGAGCTGATCATTGAGAACGCGCCGAGGTCGTGAAGAATGTCTTCGGCGGCAATCGTCTCGCGACGAATGCGGCTTTCGGCGAAGGCGACGTCTTCGGCAATGCTCGGGTCGAGGTGGTGGCAGACCATCAGCATGTCGAGGTGTTCGTCGATGGTGTTGCGGGTGAACGGCCGGGTCGGGTTGGTCGAACTCGGCAGCACGTTAGGGAAGCCGCAAGCCTTGATGATGTCCGGCGCGTGACCGCCACCGGCACCTTCGGTGTGATAGGTGTGAATGGTGCGGCCCTTGAACGCGCCGAGCGTGGTTTCGACGAAACCGGATTCGTTGAGGGTGTCGGTGTGGATCGCCACCTGCACGTCGAACTGATCGGCGACGCTCAGGCAGTTGTCGATGCTCGCCGGCGTGGTGCCCCAGTCTTCGTGCAGTTTCAGGCCGATGGCGCCGGCCTTGACCTGCTCGATCAACGGCTCCGGCAGGCTGGCGTTGCCCTTACCGGTGAGACCGATGTTCATCGGGAAGGCGTCGGCGGCCTGAAGCATGCGCGCCAGGTGCCACGGCCCCGAGGTGCAGGTGGTGGCGTTGGTGCCGGTGGCGGGGCCGGTGCCGCCACCGATCATGGTGGTGACGCCGCTCATCAGCGCTTCTTCGATCTGCTGCGGGCAGATGAAATGGATGTGGGTGTCGATGCCGCCAGCGGTGAGAATCATGCCTTCGCCGGCGATGACTTCGGTGCCGGCGCCGATGGCGATGGTGACGTTGGGCTGCACGTCCGGGTTACCGGCCTTGCCGATCGCCGCGATACGGCCGTCCTTGAGGCCGACGTCGGCTTTGACGATGCCCCAGTGGTCAATGATCAGTGCGTTGGTGATCAGCGTGTCGACGACTTCGGCGGCCAATAGTTGGCTTTGGCCTTGGCCGTCGCGGATGACTTTGCCGCCACCGAATTTCACTTCTTCGCCGTAGGTAGTGAAGTCTTGTTCGACTTCGATCCACAGTTCGGTGTCGGCCAGGCGCACCTTGTCGCCGACGGTGGGGCCGAACATGTCGGCGTAGGCTTGACGGGAAATCTTCATGCTGCGTCCTTCAAGAAAATAGTGGTGAGCCATTGACCCTCACCCTAGCCCTCTCCCAGAGGGAGAGGGGACGGTACGCGGTGAGGCTGCTATCGGTGATCAGCTCCGGCGAGGGACTGTTCACGGTGGTGCGGCTATCGGTGATCAGCTCCGGAGAGGGGACTGATCGCGGTGGTGCGGCTATCGGTGATCGGCTCCCTCTCCCTCGGGAGAGGGCTGGGGTGAGGGGCAGCGGTGCACGCAGATGTCAGAGGTCGCCCATGATTCGTCCGGCAAAACCGAACACCCGCCGCTTCCCGGCGTAATCCACCAGCTCCACTTCGCGGCTCTGCCCCGGCTCAAAACGCACTGCCGTGCCGGCAGGAATATTCAGGCGCATGCCACGGCTCGCTGCGCGATCAAAAGTCAGCGCGTCGTTGGTTTCAAAAAAGTGATAGTGCGAACCGACCTGAATCGGCCGGTCGCCGCTGTTGGCGACTTTCAGGCTGAGTGTGCGGCGGCCGACGTTGAGTTCGATGTCACCGGGCTGGATCTGGTACTCGCCAGGAATCATCACTGGGCTCCTTGCAGGATCTTGTAATAGAGGGCGGTCGGCCGATAGGTGCCGTGCGGGTCGCAGGCGTAATCGGGAATCTGACCTGCGCGGGTGTAACCCAGCGCCTTGTAGAAATCTTCGGCGGGCGAGCCGGCCTCGGTGTCGAGGTAGAGCATGCCGCGCTTGTGTTTGGGCGCTTCGAGTTCCAGCGCACTCATCAATTGCTGACCGAGACCGCGACGCCGCGCGTGTTCGCGCACCAGCAGTTTCTGCACTTCGGCGCGGTTGAGGCCGTTGGCCTTCTGGCACAGGCCCAGTTGCACACTGGCCAGCACTTGCTCGTCCTTGACCACCACCCAGAGCAGCACGCTGCCCTTGTTGACGTTGTCCTGCACCTCATCGAAATACGCGCGCGCCTGCGTCGCATCGAGGTCGGCCATGAAGCCGACGCTGGCGCCGTACCCCACCGCATCGAGCAGCAGATCGATCAGGCCCTGACGGTAGTGGGCAAAACTTTCAGCGTTGACGCGGCGCAGTTGGGCGGCGTTCATCGGTGTCACTCCTTGTTGGCGTCTGGCGGCTCCGCGCCGGGGTTGAGGGTCAGTTGCATAAACGTCAAGTCGAGCCAGCGACCGAACTTGGTGCCGACTTGCGGCATCTGCCCGGTAATGATGAAACCGGCGCGCTCATGCAGACGAATCGAGGCAGCGTTGCCGCTTTCTATGGCGGCGACCATGACGTGTTTGCCGCAGGTTCTGGCGCGCTCGATCAGCGCTGCCATCAATTGCGGGCCGAGGCCATTGCCGCGCTGGTCGCTGCGCACATAAACCGAGTGCTCGACGGTGTGGCGAAAGCCGTCGAACGGTCGCCAGTCACCGAACGAAGCGTAGCCGAGCACGCTGTTGTCGCCGTCGACGATCACCAGAATCGGATAGGCCTGGGCCTGACGCGCGCTGAACCACGCCTGACGGTTGCCGAGATCGACGGCTTGTTCATTCCAGATTGCCGTGGTGTTGAGCACGGCGTCGTTGTAGATGTCGCGGATCGCCGGCAGGTCGGCGTGAATCGCATCGCGAATGGAGTAGGTCATGGCGCGGCCTCAGACGATCGGTTGGTGGACGGTGACCAGTTTGGTGCCGTCGGGGAACGTCGCTTCGACCTGGATCTCCGGGATCATTTCCGGGATGCCTTCCATCACTTGTTCACGGCTGAGCAGGGTGGTGCCGTAGTGCATCAGCTCGGCCACGGTCTGGCCGTCACGCGCGCCTTCGAGCAACGCGGCGGAGATGTAGGCCATGGCCTCCGGGTAATTGAGTTTCACGCCGCGGGCCAGACGCCGCTCGGCGACGAGGCCGGCGGTGAAGATCAGCAGCTTGTCTTTTTCGCGTGGGGTCAAGTCCATTGTGGGGTTCCGTCAGGGCAGATTTGTGAGGTTCTTGCGGGCGTGGGGTGCCAGTTGGAGCGGCCCCTCACCCTAGCCCTCTCCCGAGGGAGAGGGGACTGATCTCGGTTGTTTTCAATGGTCGGTTCAGTCAGCAGCATTCGTTCAGGCAGTTAAATTCATTTCAAGCGACTCGGTCAGACTCTCTCTTTCGAGGGAGAGGGGACTGATCTCGGTTGTTTGCAATGGCCGGTTCAGTCAGCGGTATTTGTTCAGGCAGTTAAATTCATTTCAAGCGACTCGGTCAGGCGCCCTCTCCCTCCGGGAGAGGGCGGGGGGTGAGGGCCGCATTTCAGGTGTTCCATATTCTCGGTGACACCGCCTCGCGATCCAGAAGCAACGGGCGCAGCAAGCGCCATAAATCGATGAGCCAGGCCCGTGCGAGCAACGCTTCACTGGCCAGACAACGGGCAACCAAAAGTCCCGGCAATTGCGTCAAATCCCCGCGCACTTCGTGACCCAACGAGCGACAACGCTCAAGCAACTCGGCATCAATCTCACCAGTGACCAACAACGTCGCAAACACCGGATGGCCATCCAGCCCGATCGGTGAATCAAGCAAACCATCGTTCCCGACAATGCGCTGGCGCTCATGCCAGAGCAATCGACCATCGCGGCGAATATCCAGCTGCGCCTGAAAGTGCCCGCGGTCGAAACGCTCGCCACTGGCCGGGCGACCGAGCGCCACCACATCCCAGTAGAACAGCCGCGCATCACCTTCAAGATCAATCGAAGTGCTCAGTTCAGCCTGCGCGGCGCTATAGACGATGGTCTCCTGCGGCAGCCATTCCAGCGTCCCGCCGGCTGCCACTTTCAAATCCAGTTTTTGATACGCCGGCCCACCGGCGCGATACCACTTGGCCGCACCGGGGCTGGTGATCTGCGCCCAGGCGCCGTGTTCGACGCGCGCGCTGATGTCCAGCCGATCACCGCCGGCAATCCCGCCCGGCGGGTGGACGATGATGTGCTGACAGACTTCAGGGCCTTCGGCGTACAGGTGCTTTTGCACGCGCAGCGGGCCGAAGTGCCGGCGCATCACCGGACGCGTGCAGTCGCCGAAACGGGCGTAGGCGAGTTCCAGCTCGGCGTGCCAGCTGGGGGTAAACAGGGCAGGTGCAACAGTCGAATTCATGGTTTGTAATTATCGTTAGGAAGCTACAGATTAGTTCGTTGTACTAGATCGTTACCAGCCCGCGTACACCCTCGGCCTCCATATTTTCACCGCGACCCTGCTGGACGATCTCGCCCCGGGACATCACCAGATACTGATCGGCCAGTTCCGCGGCAAAATCGTAGAACTGCTCGACCAGCAAAATCGCCATGTCACCGCGTTCCGCGAGTTTCTTGATCACCGCGCCGATCTCTTTGATGACCGAGGGTTGAATGCCCTCGGTCGGCTCGTCGAGGATCAATAAACGAGGGCGGCTGGCCAATGCGCGGCCGATCGCCAACTGCTGTTGCTGACCGCCGGAGAGGTCACCGCCGCGACGCTGCTTCATTTGTAGCAGCACCGGGAACAATTCGTAGATGAAACTTGGGACTTCCTTGGCTTCACTGCCGGGAAAACGCGACAAACCCATCAGCAGATTCTCTTCCACGGTCAGCCGGCCGAAGATCTCCCGGCCTTGCGGCACGTAAGCGATACCGGCGTGAACCCGTTGGTGTGGCTTGAACGTGGTGATCGGTTTGCCTTCCCAATTGACTGCGCCTTCCTTGGCCGGCAACAGGCCCATCAGGCATTTGAGCAGGGTGGTTTTGCCGACGCCGTTACGGCCGAGCAGGCAGGTGACCTCACCGACCTTCACATCGAACGAGAGGCCACGGAGGATATGACTACCACCGTAGTACTGGTGCAGCTTGTCGACTTGCAGCATGTTCAAATTCCTTCCGTTGCACACAGAACCCTGTGGGAGCTGGCTTGCCAGCGATAGCGGTGGATCAGTCGGCATTAATGCTGGATGTGCCGGCCTCATCGCTGGCAAGCCAGCTCCCACAGTTTTGATGGGTGTTTGCAGTTTCAGCGGCCGAGGTAAACCTCGATCACGCGCTCGTTTTCCTGCACTTGCTCAAGTGAGCCTTCGGCCAGCACGCTGCCCTGGTGCAGCACGGTGACATGGTCGGCAATCGAGCCGACAAAGCCCATGTCATGCTCCACCACCATCAACGAATGCTTGCCCGCCAGGCTCTTGAACAATTCAGCGGTGAATTCGGTTTCTGCATCAGTCATGCCCGCCACCGGCTCATCGAGCAGGAGCAATTGCGGGTCCTGCATCAGCAACATGCCGATCTCGAGAAACTGCTTCTGACCGTGGGAGAGCAACCCCGCCTGACGATTGACCGAGGTGGTGAGGCGAATCGTCTCCAGCACTTCGCTGATGCGATCCTTCTGCTCTCCACTCAAGCGCGCACGCAAACTGGCCCACACCGACTTGTCGGTTTTCTGCGCCAGCTCCAGGTTTTCAAACACGCTCAGCGCTTCGAACACCGTCGGCTTCTGGAACTTGCGGCCGATGCCGGCCTGGGCGATTTGCACTTCGCTCATCTGCGTCAGGTCCAGCGTTTCGCCGAACCAGGCTTTGCCGTGACTCGGGCGAGTCTTGCCGGTGATCACGTCCATCAGCGTGGTTTTGCCCGCGCCGTTGGGGCCGATGATGCAGCGCAATTCGCCGACGCCGATGTACAGGTTGAGATTGTTCAGCGCACGGAAGCCATCGAAGCTGACGCTGATGTCTTCCAGTGTGAGGATCGTGCCGTGACGGGTGTCGAGACCCGGGCCGACCCGCTGGCCGAGGCCGAGCGAGTCGCGGCTGGTGCCGGCGTCCTTGTTCGGTTCGACAGGAAAAAAGGCTGGTTCCAACATGAATTCAGCGCTCGCCGTGACTCTCATTGTTCACCTCGTTTCTTCAGCAGGCCGATCACGCCTTTGGGCAGGTACAGCGTCACGACGATGAACAGCGCGCCGAGGAAGAACAGCCAGTATTCCGGGAAGGCCACGGTGAACCAGCTCTTCATGCCGTTGACTACACCGGCGCCGAGCAGCGGGCCGATCAGCGTGCCGCGACCGCCGAGGGCCACCCACACCGCCGCTTCAATCGAGTTGGTCGGCGACATTTCGCTCGGGTTGATGATGCCCACTTGCGGCACATACAACGCCCCGGCCAGGCCACACAACACCGCACTCAACACCCACACGAACAGCTTGAAACCGCGCGGGTCATAGCCGCAGAACATCAAGCGGTTTTCCGCATCGCGCAGCGCTGTCAGAACGCGGCCGAACTTGCTCTGCGCCAGGCGCCAGCCGATGAACAGACTGGCTACCAGCAACAACACCGTGGCCAGAAACAACACCGCGCGCGTGCCCGGCTCAGTGATGCCGAAACCGAGGATGGTGCGGAAATTGGTAAAGCCGTTGTTGCCGCCGAAGCCGGTCTCGTTGCGGAAAAACAGAAGCATGCCGGCGAAGGTCAGGGCCTGGGTCATGATCGAGAAATACACGCCCTTGATCCGCGAGCGGAAGGCGAAAAATCCGAACACCAGCGCCAGCAACCCCGGCGCCAACACCACCAGACACATCGCCCAGAGGAAGCTGCTGGTACCGGTCCAGTACCACGGCAATTCGCTCCACGACAGGAAGGTCATGAACGCCGGCAGACCATCGCCAGCGGCCTGACGCATCAGGTACATGCCCATCGCATAACCGCCGAGGGCGAAGAACAGACCGTGGCCCAGCGAGAGCAAACCGGCGTAACCCCAGACCAGATCCAGCGCCAGGGCGACGATGGCGTAGCAGAGAATTTTGCCGACCAGCGTCAGCGTGTACGCCGAGACCGACAGCGCATTGTCCGCTGGCAGCAGTGACAGCAGCGGCAGGGCGATCAGCAGGGCGAGGATCACCGTACCGACGGCGATCGTGACTTTCGGCCCGGCCTTTTGTGTAGCGGTAACAAGCAGAGGCTGGTTCATCAGTCGATCACCCGTCCTTTCAGTGCGAAGAGGCCTTGCGGACGTTTCTGGATAAACAGAATGATCAGCGCGAGGATCAGGATCTTGCCGAGCACCGCACCGATCTGCGGCTCGAGAATCTTGTTGGCGATGCCCAGGCCAAAGGCCGCGAGCACGCTACCGGCCAACTGACCGACACCGCCGAGCACCACCACCAGGAACGAGTCGATGATGTAGCTCTGGCCGAGGTCCGGGCCGACGTTACCGATCTGGCTCAGCGCCACACCGCCGAGGCCGGCAATGCCCGAGCCGAGGCCGAAGGCGAGCATGTCGACGCGTCCGGTCGGCACGCCGCAGCAGGCGGCCATGTTGCGGTTCTGGGTGACGGCGCGGACGTTGAGGCCCAGACGCGTTTTGTTCAGCAGCAGCCAGGTCAGTACCACCACAAACAGGGCGAAAGCGATGATCACAATGCGGTTGTATGGCAGCACCAGATTTGGCAGCACTTGAATGCCACCAGACAGCCATGCCGGGTTGGCCACTTCAACGTTCTGCGCGCCGAACAACAGGCGCACCAGTTGAATCAGCATCAGGCTGATGCCCCAAGTGGCTAGCAAGGTTTCCAGTGGGCGGCCGTAGAGATGGCGAATCACCGTGCGTTCCAAAGCCATGCCGATGGCCGCGGTGACAAAGAACGCCACCGGCAGTGCGATCAAGGGATAAAACTCGATCGCTTGGGGGGCGTAGCGCTGGAACATCAACTGCACCACGTACGTCGAGTAGGCACCGAGCATCAGCATCTCGCCGTGGGCCATGTTGATCACGCCGAGCAGGCCGAACGTGATCGCCAGACCGAGTGCGGCGAGCAGCAGAATCGAACCGAGCGACATGCCGCTGAACGCCTGACCGAGCACTTCGCCGATCAGCAGTTTGCGTTTGACCTGAGCGAGGCTGGTTTCAGCGGCGGTGCGTACGCCGGCATCGCTTTCGACGCCGGGTTCAAGCAAGCCTTCGAGGCGCGTGCGCGCCAAGGGATCGCCGGTTTCGCCAAGCAGGCGCACTGCGGCGAGGCGCACCGCCGGATCGGCATCGACCAGTTGCAGATTGGCCAACGCCAGGCTCAGGGCGGCATGAACGCCTTCATCTTTTTCGCCAGCGAGTTGCTGGTCGAGGAATTTCAGCTGCGCGGGTTTCGCGCTTTTCTGCAATTGCTGCGCGGCAGTCAGACGGATTTTGGCGTCGGCAGCGAGCAATTGGTGGCTGGCCATGGCGGTGTCGATCAGACCCCGCAGGCGGTTGTTCAGGCGCAGGGTTTTGGGTTGGCCATCGATGGTCAGTTCGCCTTGTTGCAGGGCGTTGATCAGTTCGATACGGGCCGGATCGGGCTGCGCGGCCCAGGTTTCCAGCAGTTTGGCTTGCTGCACAGGATTGGCCGCGACGAAGTCTTCGGCGTCGCCGGCGTGGGCCAGCATTGGCAGCAACAGTGCGATGGCTATGAGAAAGCGGTGTATGGCAGTGGGCATTAGTGGAGTTTCCTTTCTTGCGGTGGCCGATGGAGCGGTGTCCGGCTGTGAATCCGCCCCTCACCCTAACCCTCTCCCAGAGGGAGAGGGGACTGACCGAGTTGTCAGGTCATCCAGCACCGACCTGACATTCCTGCGTCGAACTCAGGTTCTGAAAGCCATAGAGATCTGCTCCCTTCCCCCCTCTCCCAGAGGGAGAGGGAACTGACCGAGTTGTCAGGTCATCCAGCACCGACCTGACATTCCTGCGTCGAACTCGGGTTCAGAAAGCTATAGATATCTGCTCCCTTTCCCCCTCTCCCAGAGGGAGAGGGGACTGACCGAGTTGTCAGGTCGTCCAGCACCGACCTGACATTCCTGCGTCGAACTCGGGTTCTGAAAGCTATAGAGATCTGCTCCCTTTCCCCTCTACCCCTTGGGGGAGAGGGTTGGGGTGAGGGGGAAAAGATCTTCGCCCCACCCCAAAACCCAAGTCAGACTCAGTTGCTCTTCACCGCATAATCCGGCTTCTTGTCGTTGCCCTGAATGAACGGGCTCCACGGTTGCGCGCGGATCGGCCCTTCGGTCTGCCACACCACGTTGAACTGACCGTCGGCCTGAATCTCGCCGATCATCACCGGTTTGTGCAGGTGGTGATTGGTCTTGTCCATGGTCAGCGTGTAGCCCGACGGTGCAGCGAACGTCTGGCCGGCCAGCGCTTCACGGACTTTGTCGACGTCGGTGGACTTGGCTTTCTCAACCGCCTGCGCCCACATGTGGATGCCGACGTAAGTGGCTTCCATTGGATCGTTGGTCACGGCTTTGTCGGCGCCCGGCAGGTTGTGTTTCTTCGCGTAGGCTTTCCAGTCAGCGACGAATTTCTTGTTCTGCGGGTTCTCTACCGACTCGAAGTAGTTCCACGCCGCGAGGTTGCCCACCAGCGGTTTGGTGTCGATGCCGCGCAGTTCTTCTTCGCCGACCGAGAACGCCACAACCGGTACGTCGGTCGCCTTCAGGCCCTGGTTGGCCAGCTCTTTGTAGAACGGCACGTTGGAGTCACCGTTGACCGTCGAGATGACAGCAGTCTTGCCGCCGGCCGAGAATTTTTTGATGTTGGCGACGATGGTTTGATAGTCGCTGTGACCGAACGGTGTGTAGACCTCTTCGATGTCCTTGTCGGCCACACCTTTGGAATGCAGGAACGAGCGCAGGATCTTGTTGGTGGTGCGCGGGTAGACGTAGTCGGTGCCGAGCAGGAAGTAGCGTTTGGCGCTGCCGCCTTCTTCGCTCATCAGGTATTCAACCGCCGGGATCGCTTGCTGGTTCGGCGCGGCGCCGGTGTAAAACACGTTCGGCGACATCTCTTCGCCTTCGTACTGCACCGGGTAGAACAGCAGGCCGTTAAGCTCTTCGAACACCGGCAACACCGATTTACGCGACACCGAAGTCCAGCAGCCGAACACCACGGCAACCTTGTCCTGAGTCAGCAACTGCCGGCCTTTTTCGGCAAACAGCGGCCAGTTCGACGCCGGGTCAACCACCACCGGCTCAAGCATCTTGCCGTTGACGCCGCCCTTGGCGTTGATCTCGTCGATGGTCATCAGCGCCATGTCTTTGAGCGATGTTTCGGAGATCGCCATGGTGCCGGACAACGAATGCAGAATCCCGACCTTGATGGTCTCGGCGGCCTGGACAGTCCAGGTCATGCCCATCGCGGCAATGGATGCCGTGAGTGTGAAAGCCTTGATCAAACTGCGACGCTTCATTGTGCGATCTCCATGAACATTCAATTTTTATGGTTGGCAGATGCGGACGACTGAAGGTGTGTTTTGCAAGGGCTGTGCCCGGTCGGTATCGGGCAGGAAAATGTCGTTTCAGAGCGGTTGCGTAACAGGGGGAGCGCACCAGGAATGGACAGGTTGCGGGTGTTGGTGCGCAGAGGTGCGCCAGTTTGGGGCGCGGCGTGTGCTGGCAGATGCGGACACATAAACGATAAACATGTACCACGGCTCGCCAGGCCGGCAGGAACAGACTCATTCGATCGTTATCCCGATTCTATTTCGCAGGATGCTTATCATGAGTGACGTTTCAGGCCGGACCGACCGCGCCGCCAAACCTTCCCGCAAACTCGGGCTGCCGCCCCTGAGTCCGGCGTTTCTGACTGAGGAGGATGCTGCCTATTGGGTCCATACCCGTATTCCCCAGAACACGGACAGGGAATATGGCAGCGTGATCCTGCTTCGCCCGGATGGGCGATTCGTCGCCACCTCACCCGTCCCGGGAGAAGTCACACGCTTCGATTTCGGTAGCATCATCGAAGTCGATGCCGCAGGCCGCTACGTGCACCCTCGTGGCTATAGATGCGTGGCGAACCTGCATTGCCATGCGCCTCTGTACGAGGAAGTTCGCAAAGCCAACCCACGTCAGGACGAAAGGCTGATCAGGCTTTTCATCAATTTTTTCTCCGATCTGGATTTCGTCGCGGATGTGGCTGCGAAGGACTTTTTTCGCAGTGCGTATCTGTCCGGACCCGATGGAACCTTGCTCAAATATTCGCCGAGTGGCTCGAAAGAGGAGTTCAGCTACTACCTATGGCGCAAGGCTGGCTCGCCGACCGGTAATCCGGTGGGCACCTATGACGTGATGAGCATCATCAACAAGGTCGCGTCCGTGGGTGAGCTGAAAGTCATAGTTTCGCACGAAGACTGGGGGCATTCCGTTGGCCAAGTGCCGCCGGACTGGAAAGCAGGCCAGCCATTTTCCAAAGGCAGGCTTACCGAGTTACCGCTGATGACTCGCGTCTGTGTCAATGCCGAACGCGCCGTTATCGCCGCGCTAAAGTCCCGGGGCGCACAAACTTCAGGGTTGCTTCTGAAGAAAATCGCCAGCGAAGAGTATGTCGCGACCCATGCACGCCCGGCGGGACTGGCGTCATGGGATCCAGTGAAGATCTTTCCGGCGGGTGATGACGGGCAATTACAGTTGCCTGAAGGCTACGGGCTGGAAGGTTTTTACTACGCTTCCCGTCCTGACCCTTCGCGGCTCACTCCTGCTCAGCCGTGGCTCTGCGAGAATTTCTTCACGCCACAGGAAATCGCTCTGGCCATTTCGTGTCACAAGAGGAGCCAGAGATTGGCTGTGGCCGGTCGGCCTTTGTCGCTGTACATGCAGGCCAGCGATGCTTCCATGTTGAAGTACAGCTTCAGCGGCAGCGAGATAGAAACGGCACTGAGCGTCGAGCATTCCGACGGGTCAATCACCGACGCCGGGGTGCAGTCCAGGCTGATGACTGGAGCATTGTGGCCACGGGAATTTGTCTCGATGTTGATATTGGCTGGCCGGCTTGAAGTTGTACGAGGCAGCGCGTTGTGGGCGCGTTTGGGGGTGATGGACCTGGAGTGGGTACCCTTCGCGAACTTCCCTTGGCCGCCATTGAGTCAGGCGTTTTTATCCGCCGATGACGCTGTCCGGTATGCCCACGAACAAGTCGGCATTCGACGTGACCGACAGTATGTGGGTTATGTATTTCAGCGCAGCGACAAACGCTTTGTGGTGACCGAGCCACTGGAAGGGGATATCGATGTGCTTGACCAGGGGCAGCTTTATCCTCGAGATAATCGAGGGCGTCCGGTTTTTCCCGACAACCATGTGTTGCACGCCCGTTATGTCTCCCATGTAGCGCTCTCGCAGCTGGAACCGGTCAATATCGAATTCCGGCAGTGGACGTTTCATGAGGCGTTGCTCAGCCTGCAGATGTTGAGTGTCGAGGAGGTCCGGCAGGTATTGCTTGATGAAACTGTTCTGTATTGCTCTGCAGCCATGGACAGTCTGGTCAGATTCGCACCTTACGCCACCCTGGCTTCGAAGGATCTGGCGCGACGCCTGGGGACACGCTTGCATCCCGGTCCCTTGGCTCTGGACCTGGACAACGGCAGCAAACGACCGCAGGACTTCATCAGGGAGCAGGCCGCCGCCGGCTGGCTGTTCAACCTGACGGACAACGAGTTGTGGGGCCATCGCGGCCAAATACTGCCGGGCTGGAGCATGCCAGAATCCGCCGGGTCAAGATCCACAGAACCGACATCGCCCATACCGACATTGCCTACGCCGTCCCTGCCCCAGCCGTCACTGCCACCGTATCCTTCCTCGTCTTCGCCTCGGTCGTCTTCTCCTTGGCCATTGCCATGGAAGCGGCCTGAGTTCGTCATGTACGGTCCAGTCTGTGCTTCGGCGGACGAAGCGGCGCAGTATCTGTTTGCTGGCGACAGGCGTTTGCACGATGAGAGCCGAGCCTGGTTCGCATTCATCCTCAAGCACGAGGGCCGGGAGGAATACATTGGTACTGAGCTGATTCCTGTCAGTGGCCAGGACAGTAACCTGTTTCGACTGGAATCGGTATTTGCTCCTCGACGGTTAGCGCCCTGGCATCAGTACCCGGAAGGCTTCGACATGTATGGAAGCTTTTATGTACATCAGAGAGTAAAAGCACCGTCTGGCAGCCCCGAGGAGTGGCTGGCGCAGTATTTTGTCTCGCCCGACAACCTGACAACGGCGATGTACTACGGTCGCCGGCGGCCGGTAAGCGCTTCAGGGCCAGCCGCGTTTTATCTTGCCACTCGGGACGGTGCTCTGCTGAGGTACGCGAGGAATACGGCAAGCAAGTTGTTTTATGACGACACGTCTCAGACAACACTTGACTCGATCAAGCGAGGCCTCGCGTCCGGCGAGTGGCTGTCGACGGATTTCGTCCATGCGGTCGCCGAAAGCGGTGAACTCTCGGTGGTACGAACAAGCGCGTGCTGGGATCGTTCAGGAAGGGTAAGGCCAACGTGGCAGCCCTACGCGAATCTGCAGCGGCGCTGGCTCGGCCCGGCTTTTCAAAGTGCTGACGATGCTGCGGCGTTTGCCAAATCGAGCTTGCCCCGGGGTACGGACAAACCTTATGGCGGCGTCATTCTGAAACGGCCCGACGGCTTGTATTTGGCCTCTGCGCCCCTCGAGGTGTCGCGGGAGGATTTCGACATCACCGAGATTTTTCCGGATGAAAGCGAGGACGCGGGCGTATTTCCTGCTGGCTGCAGGATCACGGCGCGTTATCGATCCAGAGTCGCAAGGGAGCTGTCGGTCATTTTTTCTCGTGTCGAGAAGCAGATCTATCTGAACATGCTGTCGGTCGATACCGTGTACTCCGCCTTCACGCGGCTGCCAAGAATGGCGTGGGATGAATACCTGTTCGGCCCCGACGGTTCGTTGATCCGCTATCAACCGGGAATATGGGATCGCCTGCGCGCAGACCTGGTCGCCGTTCTGACGGATTACAAAACGGTCCCTGCCAACCTGAATGGCGACGCGATAAAACAGCGCATACGTAGCGCGAACCTGAAACCGAGTGAATGGGTCGATGCCTTGGCAAAGGCAGGCTATTTGCAGGTTGTCATCGGCAGTGAAGTCTGGGGTTTGCCCCGTCAGGTGAGTCGCTGGGTTCCTTTCTCTGCAGATCTGCAGCCCGTAATGGATTACACCAGAGCCGCGAGCGCTGCGCTTTGCAGTCCGGTATTCATTCAGGCAGATGCGGTTGCCCGGTATGTTCATGAAGTCTCGGTGAGCAGGGACACTCAGACTTTCGGATTCATACTGCGCTCTCGGGATGGCTTGTTCCTCGCCAGCCTGCCCGTTGAAGTGCAACGCTCTGAATTGGCTGTGGATCGAGTATTCGAACAGGCACGCCTGCTTTCAGGGTTTGTACAGGATTCGATTTATCTGCGCGCAGCGCTGCCTCCGTTGGGCGCACGGCCCGATGATTTGCGAAATGTCTTTGTTACCCCCAACGATGTTCAGCAAGCCTGTCGACGCTCCAGTACGCCGCAGGGGTACAAACCGATCTACATCTCCTGTGCCGATGACGCGTTGCTGAAACTGCAATTGCATGCGTTTGAACCCGGCGTGTTCTACGACGCTTACGGGCAGGTTGAGTTGCGCCCCAATGCGTTTGTATCGCGCGAGCAAGCAGCGATTGATGAACGTGACATTGCCAGGGGCAGATTCAGATTTACAGACTACGTGCACCGGATGGCCAAGGCCGGCCGGCTCGACGTTATTGAAACCAGTGATTACTGGTCGCGGCATGGTCAAGTGGATGAGCGCTGGCAGCCGCGTATGGCCGATACTTCGAACGAGCAACAATGGCGAGATAATCCGGTGCCGGCGCTGGGGCCGGTTTTTCATCACCCCGACGATGCCGCCCGCTATGCGCAACAACGCACGGACGATACGGCTCACACCGAAACCGGTTACGAAGGCGCGATTCTGGCGCGGTCGACGAGCAGTCGATTTGTCCCGCTCGAGCCAATAGCCTGGTCCGCCTATGCAGAGGACCCTGTCCTGCAGATATTCCGCTCGTCCAGGGATCCGACGATCAGCTGGCGAAATCCGGCGGCACGTTATCCCCGTGGCTACACACTCGTGGCCAGCCACCAGTTCCATCTGTCGGGCAATACCACGCTCGCACCGGACACGGATGATGTCAGAGCAAATTTCGCTTCGCCTGCGCGAGTGCATGCGCACACACATGAACTCAAGGCCCAGGGTTTCGACATTCAGGATTATTACTACTCAACGCCGAACCATGTGTTGATCAAGTACACACCCGTTTACTCGCAGGCCGAGAGGGATTTGCTGCTGACCCGACCTGTTGCTTTCGAAGCCGGGCGTTGGGTCAGCCGGCTAAGTCCGGGCGAGTTTGTTTCACAACTCATGGAGCTGGGTGAATTCAGGGTGCTGCTCGCAGGGCATTACTGGCGTCAGACCGGACGAATGGGCGCCGGCTGGAGAGAGCGTCGCCAGCAGCCTGTAACTGAGGGTGGTGCGCGAGTCAGAGACGAGTTGTAACGCTCGATCCAGCGGCTACATGGCCGGGAGTGTGCCGCCGTCGGCGGCCACTCCACATTGAGTCTGATTTACGTCGAGGCAGATTCAGCTTGCCGATCAAACCGCGATAACAGCAATCGATCCAGCAACCAGACGACCACCAGCGAAGCCCCCACCAACGGGAACACCACTGCCAGGGCCAGCATGATTACCACGCCAGTTTTCCATTTCGGCAGGTCATGGCGCAGCGGTGGTACGCCGAATTTGCCCTGTGGCCGACGCTTCCACCAGATCAGCACACCGCTGACAGCGCTGAGCAGAATCATCAGACAGATCAGCAGCACGACGATCTGGTTGAAGGTGCCGAACATCTTGCCTTCGTGGAGCATTACGCCGATCTCGGTGGCGCGGGCAACGTTGCCGTATTGTTCGAAACGCACATCGGCGAGGACGTTGCCGGTGTACTGATCGACATGCAGGGTGGCATCGTTACGCGGGTCATCGGCGAACACGGCGATGGTGAACACACCGGTAGCGGTGGTCGGCAGGGTGATGCTGTAACCCGGTTCGACCTTGCGTTCGGTGGCAATGTTCTGCACGTCTTGCAGGCGGATGGTGGGTGCCGCGGGGCCGGCATTGGCGGCACCGTGAGCCATGTGTTCGGCGTGGTCGCCGGACATTGGCATCGGCGTGTTTTCCATCGCCCATGGCACGGTCTGGCGCGTGGCGGTGTTCAGGCTGCGCGCCTCGACGTCGGAGGTTGGCACGTTGTCCCACATCGCAGCCGGGAACACGTTCCACACTTGCGCGTATTGCTTGCCCCAGAAACCGGTCCAGGTCATGCCGCTGAGCAACATCACCAGCAACAGTGTTGCACCCCAGAACCCGGTGACGGCGTGCAGATCACGCCACAACACGCGACCGCGACTGTTCAGCCGTGGCCACAAAATGCCGGCGGCCTGACCGCGCGGCCACCACAGGAACAGGCCGGATACCACCAGCACTACGCCCCAACCGGCGGCCATTTCGATGAGGCGGTCACCAATGGTGCCGATCATCAATTCGCCGTGAATGGCGCGGGCGATGGCTTGCAGGTTTTGCTTGGCATCCTGCTCGCCGAGGATGTCGCCGTGGTACGGATCGACGAATACGTTGAGTTCGTGGCCGGCGTTGGTCACCACAAACTGTGCGCTGCGTTCGGCGTTGACCGGCGGCAGATACTGGGTGACCTGGCCTTGTGGATAAGCACTCTTCACCCGCTGCAGCAGGTCATCGGCCGGAACCGTGTGATGCCCGGCAGGGACGTTGAGCAAGCTGCTGTACATCAGCGAATCGAGCTGCGGTTTGAACAGATAAATGATGCCGGTCAGGGCCAGCATCACCATGAAAGGGGCGACGAAGAGACCGGCGTAAAAATGCCAACGCCAGGCCAGGTTGTAGAAATTCGGTTTGGGCTGTTTCATCACGTGTGCTCCGCTGGGCGAATTTTTCTAGATCAAAAGATCGCAGCCTTCGGCAGCTCCTACAGGGTGTATGCGCTCCCATGTAGGAACTGGCGCAGCCTGCGATCTTTTGACTTTTCTTGTTAGAAACTCATGTCGACCTTGGTCCAGAGCGTGCGCCCCGGTTCATTGATCGCTTGCGGGTCATTGGCCGGGTAGCCGAACCCGGCGTTGCCCGCCAGGTTCAGGTGTTCGGCGTAAGCCTTGCCGAACAGGTTGTCGACGCCGCTGCTGACCTTCCAGTTCTTGTTGATCCGATAGGCACCGTTGAGTGAGAACACGCCGAAGCCCGAACTCTTGTCGTAATCCTTGCCGACCACGTTGCCCTTGTTCTGGTCGATACGGTTTTGCGCGGCGACTACTCTCCACAGTGCCCCGGCGCTCCAGTTGTCTTCGGTATAGGTCAGACCGAAACGGGCATCCAGCGGCGGCATCTGCGGCAGGGCTTTGCCATCACTGCTGTTCTTGCCCCAGGCGTAGGCCAGGGTCGCATCGGCTTTCCAGTAATCGGTGAGTCTGTACGCGGCACCGAGTTCACCGCCCATGATTCGCGCGTCGATGTTCTCGGCGCGCGAGGTGCTCATGCCCGTCATTCCGGGCGTGTAGTCGAAGAGGATGTAGTCGCGGACCACGCCGATATAACCGGAAGCCCAGGCTTCAAGTTCGGCAGATTTGTAGTTCACGCCGAAGTCGAACTGAGTGGTCTTTTCCGGTTTGATCGAGTCGAACGCATTGACCGAGCCAACCGGGCCGGACTTGGGCGAAAACAGCTCCCAGTAATCCGGGAAACGTTGTGCGTGGCCGAGGCCTGCATAGAGCGTGGTCGGGCTGTCGGCGAGGTCATGCTCGTAACGGAGGAAACCGCTCGGCAGGGTGTCGGCACGGGTGTCATCGGCGGTCGGGTTGGGGCGGCTCATCATTCCCGAACCGGTGGTTTGCCGATAATCCTTGGCCGAGGCGCGGTCGACGCGGGCGCCAGTGATCAGCCGATCACGGTCGGCGGCGTACCAGGTCATTTCGCTGAACACGCCGTAGTTATGGAAATCGGCGTCCTTGCTGTACGGCTGATCCTTGTAGGTATCGATGCCCATGCCGCTGCGCTGGCGGTGTTCGTTGGTCTGCGCGTCGAGGCCGGTGATCAGCTGAATATCAGCCCAGCGCCAGGTCGCTTTGATCCGCGCGCCGAGGGTGCGGCGGTCGACATTGGACGCCATCGGCCCGGCCATCATGCCGGTGCCGGACGGCGTGCGCAGGGTGTAGTTGTCCATCACGTGGTCGGCGTAGTTGTAGTAGACCTGCGCTTCGAGTTTCTCCAGCACGTCGGTGATATTGGATTTTTCGAAACGCAGACCGAGGCTTTCACGCAGGAACTGCGAGCCATCCATGCCGCGCCCGGCATAGCGTGCTTCACCGTCGCCCTTGCCGGCGGTGAGTTCGATCAGGGTGTCGGCGTCCGGGGTCCAGCCGACCGCGATATCGCCGTTCCACTTGTCGTAGCGCGAGGCGACGATGTCGTTGTTGCCGTCGCGGTAATCGTCGGAATGCGCGGTGTTGCCGATCACGCGCACGTAGCCCAGCGGGCCACCGGCAGCGGCGTCGACCACTTTGTCGAAGCGTCCGTGGGAGCCGGCCAGAATGCTCGCATTCACCCGTGTGCCGAGTTCACCAAAGGTCTCCGGCTCACGATCAAACAGCACCGTACCCGCCGACGCGCCCGGACCCCAAAGCACGGTTTGCGGGCCTTTGATCACGGTGAGTTTGTCGTAGGTTTCCGGCGAGATGTACGAGGTCGGCGCGTCCATCCGGCCCGGGCAGGCGCCGAGCATCATGCTGCCGTTGGTGAGGATGTTCAGGCGTGAACCGAACATGCCGCGCAGCACCGGATCACCATTGGTGCCGCCATTGCGCACCAGCGCGAAACCCGGAATGGTTTTCAGATAATCGCCGCCGTCACTGGCCGGCACTGGTTGGCGTGGATCTTTGGGATTGGTGACGATGGTCAGCGGCGAGCTCGGGGCGATCGCGGTAATCACCGTAGGGCTCAGTTCTTCCTGGTGACTGGCGTGATCATTGGCCAGTACCAGCGGGGACAGCAGGACGCCGCAAAAGACGGCGCTAGCGTGCCTGAAACGAATCCGCGATTCGTTCAAAGCGAAGGACGCCGGGGCAGAACCCGAGCGTGGAACAGCAGCAAACCTGGACATGACAATTTCCATCAAACAGTCGTAAACGACACGGCCGGCAGCCTGAAGCTGTCTTCTCAACCGTGTGCAATCAAAGGTGCGTGTTTACGTGGCGATGGGCGGGGCGCGACTGCGGGCGCCGGGGAAGAAGGTCTGCCGGGCGTGGCCCAGGCGTGGGGCGGGTGGGGTGAAGGTGTTCAGCGGCGCAATATTGAAGGCGACGAAATCGCCACCGCCGGTCAGTGCCGGGCAATTGAACAGCAGGCTGCAGTAACCGCACTTTTCCCACAGCACGTGGTGCGAGGATTGTGGCGGGCAGTGTTCGGCTGAGGGCTTGGCGTCGTGGCCGCTGTGATCCATGCCCGGCATGTCCATCGACATGTCCATGCGCATTGGCATCGATGTCGAGGTGTGTTGATCCATCGGCATCGACTGAGAAATCAGTGGGCCGATGAAGATCATCAACATGGCGAACAGGGCGATCCAGCTGCCGCGGGTCAGGTGTTCAGTCTGACGACGTTGCCGGGAGGGCCTGGCGCTCAGCGGGCGCATGGGCGGAGTCTGCCGAAAGGCTTACTGGGCGTGCGCGTGGGCCTGCGTGGTTTCCGGCGGTTTCTTCTGCACCGAGACTTCGACGGTGACGTCACCGGCCTTCTCGAAATGCATCGTCAGCGGGAAGCGCTTGCCGTCGCTGAGCAGGCTGCGGTCTTTCGGGTTGAGCAGCATCACGTGATAGGCCATCGGTGCGAAGGTCACGTTGCCGCCGGCCGGAATGGCCACGCTCGGCACTTGCTGCATCTTCATCAGATCGCCCTGCATGACGTGCTCGTGCAGTTGCGCTTCCTCAGCAATCGGCGTTTTCACGCTGAGCAGGCGATCATCAGTCTTGCCAGCGTTGTGAATGATGAAATAGGCAGCAACGGTTGGCGCATTCGGCGGCAGTTCCTGCGACCACGGGTGGGCGATCTCAAGTTCGCCGGCCTTGTATTCGTGGGCATGGGCAAAGCACGCCGGCAACAGCAGCGCAGCGACGACGATGAGTTTGTTCAACATGGCAGTTCTCCAGAACGATTTGAAACGCAGGTCAATTGCGCGAACAAATCAAACCAGAGGGGAAGCGCGGGGATTGAGACTCGGCCATTGCTGGCGCGGAGTGGGTGTTTGCAGAGAGGCTGGCGCCACGCTGCGGTTGCTTTCGTAGCGGGCGAAATACAGCTGCGGCGAATGCCCCGGCAACGCCACCAACGGCGCCGAGCCCGAGCAGCACCAGCAATGCTGCATGTTCGAATGAGTGTCGTTGCTCGGGGCCTTTTGATCGGTGGTGCCGATGTTGATCGCCACCATCTTGGTCCCGCTGCCGGTGCAGAAACTGCTCCAGAGCAACTGTTCGGCCGGTGAATTGGCCGCCTGCGCCATCGCTCCCGTCATCGGCATGGCGAGCATGTTGAACAGCACTGCAAAGCAGGCGATCCAGGCAATTGCTAGCCGGTGTCGGTTCATGGGACAGATCCATTGGGTGGGCGATCAGGCGCGGCTATTTAGCCTGATCAGGGCCGATAAGTAAAAAAGCGTCGTGCGGTTTGGTGTCGCAGCGAACACGTCAATTACTCACTCAATTCACGGGTACGGCATGAACTTGCATATCTACACCAAGCGTAGCGCGGATTACCGAAAATATTTTGGCTAGGTTATCCATGCTCGGATTGCCTTTGGCTGAAAGCATTCGATGCAAGCTTTTACTCGGCTTTTCGGTCTCCCTTGCGAGCTCTTCGAAGCCGACCGTCGCATTGACGAGATCGCGCAGAATTATTCTGGCCATTTCTGGCTCGCCATTCAGGAACAGAGTCGCGGCCTCATCCAGTAATGCTTGAGCAAACTCCGGATCACGCTGGGCGCGTTCTGCGATTGAATGTTTGTAGCTTCGAGTGAGAACCATCAATTACCTTGCACACTTAAAGTGGAGATCCACCGACCAAATGGGCTTGATTCGTCTTCTTGTAGATATTCTTCGAGTGTGATCACGGCTAGCTCTGAAGGTAACAAATAGGTTACTTGTCATGCAAGCTGTGGATCTTGCCCTATGAGATGAACTCCGCCAACGCAGCAAGTGTTTCTTGAAGCAACAGAAACTCCCGATCAACACCCGGCAACCCCGGCCGCTTCAACACAATCACCGGCACCCCACGCTCGCGCGCCACTTCCAGCTTCGGCTCGGTCGCGGTGCTGCCGCTGTTCTTGCTGATCAACACATCGATCTGCCGCCGTTCGAACAGTGCGCGCTCATCCTCCAGCAGAAACGGCCCCCGCGCGCCGATCACTTCGCAGCGTTCGTTGCCGGGGTAGACGTCGAGGGCGCGCAGAGTCCAGAACTGGTCCTGAGGGATTTCATCGAGGTGCTGCAGCGGTTCGCGGCCGAGGGTGAACAGCGGTCGGCGAAACGGCTTGAGCGCAGTGATCAGCTCAGCCCAGTCGCTGACTTCGCGCCAGTCATCACCGGGCTGCGGCTGCCAGGCCGGACGGCGCAGGGCCCAGCAGGGGATGCCGGTCAGTCGCGCAGCGGTCGCGGCGTTCTGGCTGATTTGCGCGGCATACGGATGCGTGGCATCCAGCAGCAGGTCGATGCCTTCGTCGCGAATGAATTGCGCCAGACCCTCAGCGCCACCGTAACCACCGACGCGCACCTGACAGGTCAGATCCGTCGGCACCCGGCCAACACCGGCGAGGCTGTAGATATGTTCTGGCCCGAGCGTGCGGGCAATCGCCAGCGCTTCCGTCACGCCGCCCAACAACAGAATCCGCTTCATGCAAAACCTCCGGCGTGCCCGACGATCCCGCCCTGACGATCAATCGCAAACACCTCGACCTGCACCTGCGCCGGCACCACGCTGCGGGCAAAATTCAGCGCATGGCGGCAGACTTCATCACCGAGGGCGACCCCCGCCGCACTGGCCATCGCCAATGCCTGCTGGCTGGTATTGGCCTCGCGAATGCTTTGCTGCAACACCTCATCGGCGCCAATCGCCGCCGCCCACTCCGCCAGTTGCGGCAAATCAATACTCGAATGCCGCGAGTGCAGATCCATGTGCCCGGCCGCCAATTTGCTGATCTTGCCGAAGCCGCCGCACAGGCTGAGTTTATCCACAGGCACTTTGCGCACATGCTTGAGCACTGCACCGACAAAATCGCCCATTTCGATCAGAGCGATTTCCGGCAGGTTGTAGACCCGGCGCATGGTGTCTTCGCTGGCGTTGCCGGTGCACGCGGCGATGTGCAGATAACCGTTGGTTTTCGCCACGTCGATGCCTTGATGAATCGAAGCTATGTAAGCCGCACAGGAAAACGGCCGGACGATGCCGCTGGTGCCGAGGATCGATAATCCACCGAGAATGCCCAGCCGTGGGTTCATGGTTTTCAGCGCCAGTGCTTCGCCGCCCTCGACGTTGACCGTGACATCGAAGCCGCCGCCGTAACCGGTCTCGGCGGCGAGCAGCGTCAGGTGATCGCTGATCATCTTGCGCGGCACCGGATTGATCGCCGGTTCCCCGACACCCAGGACCAACCCCGGCCGAGTCACGGTGCCAACCCCGGCACCGGCATTGAAACGAATCCCCGGCTCACTCAGCAGTCGCACTCGCGAATAGAGCAATGCGCCGTGGGTCACGTCCGGATCGTCGCCGGCATCCTTGATCGTCCCGGCCTCGGCGCCGTCATCGGTCAAACGACAAAACTCCAGGCGCATCTGCACCTGCTTGCCTTTGGGTAACACGATCTGCACCGCGTCGGCTGAAACCCCGCCGAGCAACAGGCGCGCGGCGGCAAGGCTGGTGGCGGTGGCGCAGCTGCCGGTGGTCAGGCCGCTGCGCAGGGGCGCAGGTTGTTCGGCGGTTTCGTCACGCATCGAGGGGTTTGACCAGATCGAGCAGAGTGATTGGCAACGCTTGGCGCCAGGTATCGAACTCGCCGAGCGGTTGCACCTGGGCGACATGGATACGCGTCAGCTCGCCGCCGTAACGTTCGCGCCAGTTCATCAGGGCCACTTCGCTTTGCAGGGTCACTGCGTTGGCTACCAGACGACCACCCGGTTTGAGGTGTTCCCAGCAGGTTTCGAAGACGCCTTCACGGGTGACGCCGCCGCCGATGAAAATCGCATCCGGGCGCTCCAGTCCGGCGAGAGCCTGCGGTGCCTTGCCGCGAATCAATTGCAGACCGGGCACACCCAGCGCATCGCGGTTGTGTTCGATCAGTTGCTGGCGACCTTCGTCGGCTTCGATGGCCAAGGTGCGGCAGCTCGGGTGCGCGCGCATCCACTCGATGCCGATCGAACCGCTGCCGGCGCCGACATCCCAGAGCAGTTCGCCGGGGGTCGGTGCGAGGCGGGCGAGGGTGATGGCGCGTACGTCGCGCTTGGTCAACTGGCCGTCGTGCTGGAAGGCCGAGTCGGGCAATCCAGCGAGGCGTGACAGGCGCGGGGCGTCGATATCGGCCTGGCACTCGATGGCGATGACATTGAGGTCGGCTATCGGCGCGTCGCCCCAGGCGCTGGCGCTGCTGTCGATGCGTCGTTCGGTGTCACCGCCGAGATGCTCAAGAACGCACATCCGGCTCGAACCGAAGCCGTGTTCACGGAGCAACTGTGCAACAGCAGCCGGGCTCTGACCGTCGTTGCTCAGCAACAACAGACGCACGCCACTGAATAATTGCGCATTGAGCGCCGCCAGTGGTCGGGCCACCAACGACAGCGTCACCACCTCCTGCAGCGGCCAGCCGAGGCGGGCCGCAGCCAGCGAGCACGACGAAGGTGCGGGCAGAATCAGCATTTCGTCGCTTGGCACCTGGCGGGCAAGGCTGGCACCGACGCCGTAGAACATCGGGTCACCACTGGCCAGCACGCAGACCGCTTCGCCACGCTGGGCCAGCACCGGCGCGAGGGAAAACGGGCTCGGCCACAACTGCCGTTCACCGCGAATGCACACCGGCAGCAGATCCAGTTGGCGCTGGCCACCGACGATCCGTGAGGCGCCCAGCAGGGCACGCCGGGCGTTTTTGCCCAGGCCCTTGAAGCCGTCTTCACCGATTCCCACTACCGTCAGCCAGGGTGACATCTATATTCCTCTAAACACGCCGTTCCGACGGGCAGTCTTTTCATGCCAGCGGACAAAGCAGGCATAATACCGCGCCTTCGCCCGCGAAGCGCCTTTCCCACGCAGCCGGTCCGCCCCTTGAACGAACGCCCGATGTCCACCGCTTTACGCCCCTCGGCCTGCCCGGGGTTGCTGCGTATCGTCCAGGCACTGGATGGCGGCATCTGCCGGATCAAGCTCAATGGCGGCTCGATCAGCGCCGATCAGGCTGACGCGGTGGCCGAGGCTGCCGAACAGTTCGGTGGGGCGATCGAGGCGACCAACCGCGCCAATCTGCAGATTCGCGGGATCGGTGAGCAATCCGCTGCGCTGATCGAGCGTCTGCTCGCCGCCGGTCTCGGCCCGCGCACGGCGGCCGGTGACGATGTGCGCAACCTGATGCTCAGCCCCGCAGCCGGGATCGATCGGCAGATGCATTTCGACACTCGCGACCTCGCCGGGCAGATCCTCGACACTCTGCAAAGCCATCAACGGTTCCACGAGCTGAGCGCCAAGTTCGCCGTGCAACTGGATGGCGGTGAAGCGCTGGCAATGCTCGAACATCCCCATGACCTGTGGTTGTCGGCGTTCGAGCGTGACGGTGAAACTTTGCTGGCGTTCGGTCTGGCCGGATGCCCGACGGATCGCGCGGTCGGCGCGGTGGCGCTGGAACATGGCCATGCGCTGGTGGTCGCGGTGCTGGAGCTGTTCCTGGCGTTGGCGCGTCCCGAGCAGACGCGCATGCGGCATTTGCTCGACGAATTGCCGATGCCAGCGTTTCTCGAACAACTGAGCGCGCGACTGCCGATCAATACGATCGGCCAATGGCAGCGCACAGCCGCTGCGGACGATCTGCACATCGGCGTTCATCCGCAAAATACACCGGGCCGGATGTATATCGGTGCGGTGCCGGCGCTGGGGCGTCTCGACCCTGCAATGCTGCGCGGGGCTGCGCAACTGGCCCGTCAGTTCGGCAATGGCAGCCTGCGTTTCACACCCTGGCAAAGCCTGCTGGTGCCGGATGTCAAAGCAAGCGATGCGGCGCAAGTGCTCGAGGGGCTTGAACAACTGAAGCTGTTGACTCGCGCTGCCGAACCCCTTGCACGGCTGATCGCCTGCACTGGCTCCAATGGCTGCGGCAAAGGCCTGGCCGACACCAAGCAGGACGCTCGTCATCTGGCGACGTTGCTGCCCTCGGCTCTCAACGTCCACCTCAGCGGCTGCACGCGTTCTTGCGCCGCCGCCCACTGTGCCCCGGTGACGCTGCTGGCCGTCAGTCCCGGTCATTACGACCTCTATTTTCGCGATGCAACGCTGCCGGGTTTCGGCGCGCTGCACGCACGCAATCTTACTATTGAAGCGGCCGCGACCCTGCTCGCCGTCCGCTCTCGGAGCCCCTTTGATGCTTGATTACATCCGCGATGGTCAGGAGATTTATCGCAACTCCTTCGCGATCATTCGCAGCGAAGCCAATCTGGCGCGCATCCCGGCCGATCTGGAAAAACTCGCGGTGCGGGTGATTCACGCCTGCGGCATGGTCGAGGCCATCGACGGTCTGCAATTCTCCGAAGGTGCGGGCAAGGCCGGGCGCGATGCGCTGGCCGCCGGCGCGCCGATCCTCTGTGATGCGCGAATGGTTTCCGAAGGCGTGACCCGTGCGCGCCTGCCGGCCAACAACGAAGTGATCTGCACCTTGCGCGACGAGAGCGTGCCTGCGCTTGCCCGTGAACTGGGCAACACCCGTTCCGCTGCCGCGCTGGAGCTGTGGCGTCCGCATCTGGAAGGCAGCGTCGTGGTGATCGGCAACGCGCCGACAGCGCTGTTCTACCTGCTGGAAATGCTCGACGCCGGCGCACCGAAACCGGCGTTGATCCTCGGCTTCCCGGTCGGCTTCGTCGGCGCCGCCGAATCGAAAGCCGCGCTGGCCGCCGACAGCCGTGGCGTACCGTTCGTGATCATGCAAGGCCGCCTCGGTGGCAGCGCCATGGCCGCCGCTGCCGTTAACGCCCTCGCCACGGAGATCGAATGATGCAGGCCAAAGGACGTTTGATTGGCCTGGGCGTCGGCCCGGGTGATCCGGAACTGATTACCGTCAAAGCCCTGCGTTTGCTACGCGAGTCGCCCGTGGTGGCGTACTTTGTCGCCAAGGGCAAAAAAGGCAATGCCTTCGGCATCATCGAGGCGCACCTGCAAGAAGCGCAGAACTTGCTGCCGCTGGTCTACCCGGTAACCACGGAGGCACTGCCGGCGCCGCTTTCCTATGAGCAAGTCATCAGCGATTTCTACGACGAAGCCGCCGAGACGGTCGCCGCGCATCTGGATGCCGGTCGCGATGTGGCGGTGATCTGTGAGGGTGATCCGTTCTTCTACGGTTCCTACATGTACCTGCACGATCGCCTCGCCACCCGTTATGAAGCCCAAGTGGTGCCCGGCGTTTGTTCGATGCTGGGCGGCGCTTCGGTGCTGGGTGCGCCGCTGGTGTATCGCAATCAGAGCCTGTCGGTGCTCTCCGGCGTGTTGCCCCACGAAGAGCTGAAACGCCGACTGGCCGATGCCGACGCGGCGGTGATCATGAAGCTGGGGCGCAATTTCCCGAAAGTGCGGCAGGTGCTGGAAGAACTCGGTCTGGCCGAACGTGCGCTGTACGTCGAGCGCGCGACCATGGCCAATCAGAAGATCGTGCCGATGGATCAGGTCGAGCCGATGTCGTCGCCATACTTCTCGCTGATCATCGTGCCGGGCGAACGGTGGCAAGGCTGATGACTCAATCCACGCCAGCCATCGTCATTCTCGGTCAGGGCAGCCTGGCCACCGCGCAGCGCATTCAGCAGGTGTATCCGGCGGCGCAGATCCATGGCCTCGCCGGGCGCGTCGAAGGCGCCGATTGCACTTATGTGGAGTTCGGCGCGACTCTGCGCGCGCTGTATCAGCAGGACACGCCGATCATCGCCCTGTGCGCGGCCGGTATCGTCATCCGCACGCTGGCGCCGCTGTTGCTGGAAAAGGGCGCCGAACCGGCAGTGCTTGCCGTGGCCGAAGACGGCAGCGCCGTGGTGCCGCTGTTGGGTGGCCTCGGCGGGGTGAATGTCATGGCGCGGGACATCGCTGCCGGGCTGCAAGTCGCAGCGGCGATCACCACCAGCGGCGAGTTGCGCTTTGGTACGTGCCTGCTCAATCCGCCGAGTGGTTACGCACTGGGCGATCTGGAACTGGGCAAGCGATTTGTCTCCGATCTGTTGGCCGGCCACAGCGTGCGCATCGAAGGCGCGGCGCCGTGGCTGGATCAGGCGCAACTGCCGGAAGATCCGCAGGCACAGCGCTCGATTCATGTCGGCAGTGCCGCGCGTGAAGCGAGTGCCAGTGAGTTACTGATCTATCCACGCTGCGTGGCGGTGGCGGTAAGTGCTGAAATCGCAGATTTGCCGAGTGCCGTTCGCAGCGTGTTGCAACAGGCGAATATCGCCGTGCAATCGTTGAGCTGTCTGTTGGCTTGCGAGACGCAAATGGCTTCGCCGCTTTTGCGTGAAGCGGCGCTTGAGCTGGGTGTGCCGCTGCGCTTTGTTGTGGCGCAAAACGACATAGAAACCCTGGCGCGTGTCGCCGTACCTGCGGCAGCGGTCGTGGCTGGCCATGGCATGGCAATCGCAGTCGCCGAGCAGCCATTGGACGTTGCCAGCATTGGCCGGCCACGCGGTCGTCTCGCCGTGATCGGCCTCGGCCCCGGCGCTGCCGAACTGATGGTGCCGGCGGTGAAAGCCGAACTGGCTCGCGCCACCGACGTACTTGGCTACGAAACCTACGTGCGCATGGCCGGTCCCTTCCGCGACGATCAAGTGCAGCACTGCACCGACAACCGCGAAGAAATGCAGCGCGCCCGTCACGCCTTCAGGCTGGCAGCCGAGGGGCGCTCGGTGATCGTCGTGTCCTCGGGCGATCCGGGAGTGTTCGCCATGGCCGCAGCAGTGCTCGAAGCGTTGCACGAGTCGGCTGATCCGGCGTGGCACAGCGTCGACCTGGAAATCCTCCCGGGCGTGTCGGCCTCGCTGGCTACCGCCGCGCAGGCTGGTGCACCGCTGGGCCATGACTTCTGCGTGATGTCGCTGTCGGACAACCTCAAGCCTTGGTCGATCATCGAGAAACGTCTGGACCTGGCTGGCGACGCGGATCTGGCGTTGGCGTTCTACAACCCGATTTCACGCGCGCGTCCATGGCAACTGGGCCGGGCATTGGAAATCGTCGCGCAGCATCGTGCACCTGAAACGCCCGTGGTGTTGGGCCGCGACATCGGCCGTCCGGGTCAGACCTTGCGCACCACGACGTTGGGCGCGTTGACGCCGGAGCAGGTGGACATGCGCACCATGGTATTGATTGGTTCTTCCACTACCTGCACCTTTCCCCGCGCCGGCGGGGGGGATTGGGTCTATACACCGCGCTGGTATGGCGAAAAACCGCTTTCCTGAGCATCACGCCGAGGCAAGTTGTAAATAAGTTGCCTCGGTGAGATATCAAGTCGAAATTCCCTATCTGCCGATAAGGTTTAAAACAGAGCGGTGTATCCGTCAGGAACACCGCTTTGTTTGTTTATCGAATCATTCGTCATGCAGCTGTTTGTTACCGGATCATGCGCGGAATCAACTTGTCTGTTGTTTGATATTTCTTGGGAAATTATTTGAGTTTTGTGCTTTTTGAAGTTGCCCAACGGACAGACTAACTTCGTCGAGGATTCTCTCAGCGAATAAAGGATGAAGTCTGATGGGTGTAATGGAGCAATATGTTGATGAGTTTGATTTTATTTCGGCCGATGAATATTCCGCGTTAAAGCGCGCGTTCAAGGCGTTTTCCGGTTCTGCAGAATATGCAATGTTGCTGACACTCTACGAGAAGGCTGGCCAGGCCACCAACCTCTCTGAACGGCTGCAAGTTGTAACACTCTTTCTTGAAAACTTTGAACGCTTGTCTAAGCGTAACTCTGCGCCTGCGATGGCGTTGATCGATAACGTCGCAGACAAATTGCGCGATCACGCCGCCCGCTTGACGGGCACTCTGAACATGCTCAGCGACATGTCCAGCCCGGTCCCCGCAATCATGCACTTTGTCTGGGTGGGAGGCAGTGAAGTCGGCAGTATCCAGCGCGATTACATGAATATCTGGCGTCAGGTGCTGGCTGCCGAGAATTACCAGTTCAATCTCTGGTACGACAGCGATGCGCTGCTGGCTTTCGAGATGAATCGGGTGATATCCGACAGCGCCAGAGTTGATGCGATGGAATCAGGCGGGGACACAGTGACCAACCCCGGTGAACTTTCAAAGATGATCGAAGATCGTGCGCGTGTATTGAAGCGCGAGATGTTCGAGTATCTGCAACAACCGCAATGGCAAGATAAAGCTGATCAGGGCCGCATCGAGCTGATGGTGCGCGCTTACGGCAAGGACCGCACGACACTGGAAGCCTTTCGTCAACGCTGTTTGCAAAGCCATCAGCAAATGGCCGGTAGTGACTTGCAGTTGCGTGATGTTCGCCGGGAGTTCACCGGGCACTTTTTACAGGATGTCTATCAACGCGAAGTGTCAATGCGCGGTAACTTTGCGGCGGCAAGCGATGTTGTTCGATTACAGGCCGAATATGCCGAAGGCGGGCGTTACAGTGACATGGATTACTTGCCGCCGCTGGCTGACAGACTGGGCGGTGTCGACATCAGCGGGTTCACTGACGAGCAACGGCTGGGGGTGTTACAGCTTCTGCTCAATCATGATGAAACGTTGATGCCCGGTCGCGACCGCCTGCGCTACACCGATCACACGGACACTTTGCCTGCCGCACATCGGGAGGCACTGCTGGTCTTTGCCCGCAGCAAGCCCGGCGTCAAACATATATTTGTCGCACCGCGTGAAGTCCACAGCCCGCGACATGGTCTTCGTATGGGCGCGCAATTCAGCAGAGAGATGAACGCTTATCTGTTGGCACAGCCGCAAAGCGAGATGACGCTCGCGGTCATGCAATTGATCCGGTTCAACTATGACTGCCTCCAGGCGGTTGAGCAGGCGGTCATCGCGTCGTCGGTAGACTGGTCACAGACTGAACGATTGCTCGACGTAATAGAAAACGTCATGAACGAGAAAATCGAGCAGGGGCAACTGACGCGCACGCTACAGGATTTTCTGGGCAAGTTGAGCGAGGCGATTTTAAGTTACTACCGTGATGGTATTCGCGTCGGAGCGCGCGGCACCATTGCGCTTACCGGACCGGGTGCGGCGGTTACCGGGATGAAAAATTATGTCGAGACTCATCTTCTGCCGCACAACGAGGTTACGGTTCAGGAGCGCTTGCGCCTGGCCGAGGGTTACAACGTTCAGACCGAAGAAGAGGCGATCTCCGGTTGGACCGTCAATGACGACGCAGAGCAATGGCTGGCCAAAGAACAGGAGAAGTGGAAAACCGGCAAGCTCAAATCACGCTACACCGGCCAATTGGCGGATCTGCTTCAGCCGCAGCAGACGCTGACGTTCAAACAAGGCTGGCCTGTGGTGGGCGGTAAACCGGTGCTGCTGACGTCGGTCCTGCAACAATTGATGGATGATCTGGGCGAGCCCTTTGTGCGAGCCATGAGGGACAAGCTGAGTGGTGATATCACCTTCACCAAACCCTTCTCCATCGGTTTCGAAAATCGGCAGTTGATCCTTGCGCAACCTGTGCGCGAACTGCCCGTTTCCCATGGCGCCGAATCCTCCAGCAATCTCAATGAACTGCTCAGCCGCATTGCCCATGATTCCCTGCCGCTTGAACAACTCAGCCCGTTGCTGCGCGTTATGCTCGGGGGTATTTTCGGCGCGACTAGTCTGGACGACGCCAGCTTTGCCAGCGCCTGGCAAACCGTGCGCGACCTTGCTGTCCAGACTGATGGCGACGGTATTTTCGCGCGTTATGATGCGGTTGAAGAAGCCCTGCGCCAGCGGCAGTCGCCCGACTTCGAGGCCGGGCTGGCGCGTGGACAAGCGCATGACGTCCTGACGGCCCGCGAACTCAAGGTTCAGGCATTGTTTGCCCCACTGACCTTGCGCCAATGGGGCGAACGTATCGGGCAGATCACTCGCACCGCGCAAGCTGAATACCGTTCGCGGATTCTCCAGCGCAGTGCGCAGGTGCGCGAGATGTTCGTCGAGGCCGGCGCGACCTCGGCCCGGCAACTGTCGCAGGATTTGCTGATGCACACGCCCAGTGATCCGGGGCGTCGGTGTTATCCGCTGGCGTTGCTGATGGGCGCAGCGGTGGCTGCCGGCGAGTCGGCCGAACGGACACTGGTGGGGCATGTCGCCACGGCCAACGTCAACCATCACGAGCCGGGTTCACAGGCATTGCTCAGTGCGTTGAACGAACTGCGAGCCTTGCCCACCAGTGCCATCGGAGAGTCCCGTGGCTTGCAGAGTCTGGACTCGGTCATAAAGATACTGGCGGCGAAAAGTGCATCCACCGTTCTGTTGCTCGACACCGGCGATCACGCCTTGCTGGTGGCCAAAGTGCAGGCAGGAGGCCAATTCGTCTACCGATTCTATGACCCGAACTTTGCCATTTATGCGTTCGCCGAAGGTGCGCAGGTGAAACTTGGCGTCGAGCGTTATCTGAGCGCCGGCGACAGTGCACTGGCCAGGCTCTACGGTCTGGGCGACATGGCCGGGGCGCGATTCAACGTGATCGAGTTGAACACCGAGGCATTGGCGGCCCGCACGCTATCGACGGGGTTGCCCCTGGACAGTTTTTTGCGCATTCCTTCGCGTGATTCACACAGTGTCTCGGTCTGGACAAAGCAGGCCGTGGCGCGTCAGCGTTCGCTCAGCGAAAACGCGCGGATGGGTGCCAGCCTGGCGCAAGTGGATGCGCGCTACTGGGCGCAAGCGTTTGATCAGGCCATGCAGCAGTTGCGTAGCGAACACTCGCTGGGGCGTGAATATCTGCCGTTGCTGGAAACGCTCAAACCTCAGGCGAACGGCGACTTTTCGCTGACGTTGGTCGACGCGCAGAATCCGCATCAGGTGCGAACAGTGAGGACGGCGGACCCGCGCTTCACCCAGCTCAAGCAACATCTGCATCAGAGCGTGAAGGCAGGCAAACCCAGTGGCCCGGCCGAGGCGGATGGAGGCAGCCGCTTGAGTTTTGCCTTTGCGATCCAGACGCTGATCAGCGAAATGCGCCATCGTGAGGAACAGGCCGGTAACCCGTTGCCAGCCTTGTCGATTGCGTTGCAGGTTCAGGTTTACGTCAGCTATGCGCAGTTGGGTTTTGGTGTGCTCAGCGATACCGCGCAGATGATCAACCTGGTGCGGCAAGTGGTGGCCAGTGAACAGGCGTTGGTCTTGCGCCAGTCGTCGTTGTCCGGGCGTGTGCTCGGTCGGGC
Organism: Pseudomonas chlororaphis; assembly: GCF_000783395.1. Lineage (GTDB taxonomy): Bacteria > Pseudomonadota > Gammaproteobacteria > Pseudomonadales > Pseudomonadaceae > Aquipseudomonas > Aquipseudomonas chlororaphis_H. Next base: position 517,788 of record NZ_JSFK01000003.1, read on the forward strand.
GGCAACTGGCGTTGGTTTCGCGTTTTCGCTGGTCAACATCGGCTTCGACATTCACAACCTTTCACTGGCGAAAAATCACGAGCAGCGCTCACGCTTCTCAACATCTCTGGCGTTCAACGCAGTGGCATTGGGACTGGATGTTGTGGCATTGGCGGCAGGAGGAACGGTAGGGGCAGCGGCGGCATTTCTGTCTGTGCCGTTGCTCGGTATCGGCATCGGTGCCACTGCCATCGCCAGCAATCTCGGGCAGATTGCCGACAAGGCAACCGCGGTGGGCAATCATTTGCGTGCCATCCACAACGCTTACAAACCGGGCGCTTTCACTGTCGCAGAGGGTGTGTTGCAGTTCCCGCCAGAAGCGGTGATCACTCACCTGGATCTGCAGGACAGGCGGGTTCGTTTTGACAGCCAGCGCTTTTATCCATGGGGCGGTGGCGCACTCGAGTTGCCGCAATACAATGATGACCCGAAGCAGATACACCATGCCCTCAATATCCGGCAGGCTTTTGGTTTTCCCGAGAGCACCGCGCTGAATATCCAAGGGACTGCCGCACTGCATACCGTGGTGTTGCCCTGCACACCGCTTTGTTATTACGGCTACGAATATCAACTGGGAGGTGCGGGCTATGTGTACGAGCCGCTGCCGGGAGAGCAAGTAGGGCCGCGCCACGCCAGTGAAATGCCTGAGCCACACTGGTACTCGGTTTTCAATCCGTTCACGGCGCTGGGCGATACGCTGACGACCCATCTGGATACGCGCATCCACACACGCTATCCGCAATTGCGCAACACTATGGCGGACAAGCTGGAATACGACGAGCAGGGCAACCGGCGTTTTTACCTGCACAGCACGCCGTCGTTAAAACACATCCTCTACAAGCTGCATCCGGTCTACAAACCCACAACGATCAGCGTGCAACTGGATGAGTATGTACGCCAATTAGTGGTTCCTACCTTGCCGCAGGAGTGTCAGCAAAAGCTGTCCTACGAAATTTCCGCCACATCAGGCCGCTGCCAGCTGCGTCTGACGCCGGGATTACGAGCAGTAACGTTCAATGGCGCAGGCCAATGGCTGGTGCATGCACCTTGGGTCGACATCGAGCAGGTCAGTTTCAACGACGGACCAACGATGGATGACGGCGTCAAGCGGATGTATCTGGCGGGGCGTCAACTAACGGTCGACGGTATCGTGCTGTCGGCGTTCGAGGGGCTGGTCGAGCTGGCCGGGGGAGAGTTGTATCAACTGGACTGGCAACGCAATGCGCTGCGCCTGGTTTCGATCACCCTCGACGATGATAAAAACAGTCCGCGGGATGTCCTTGCCCACTTGCGCCAGCGAGACCATGAGGGGCGCCTGGGCACGGGTTACGTCACGCTTCACCGGTTCAAGGTTCCGTTCAATCCGGCCAGCGACGCTGTGCGCACAACGGCCTTTTACGACGTCGCTCAAAAACGCCTGTTATACGCGCGTGATCTGCCGCGCGAGGTCAACGACGGCCTGATGCTGGGCGCCGCCAACGCTGCCCATGCATGGTTTTATCATCCTGACCATGCCACGGTCTGGCGCGTCGATGTGATCACCGGCCTGGTCGTGCATCGTTATCGGTTACTGAGTGTGGAACCCGGTACGAAAATCAGCGCTTTCGCGCAACTGGCGGATGGCACTCTGCGAGTTTCACAGCAGTTGGTTGAGCAAACATCCGTGAGCGTGCGCACGACACTGCAATTCCAACTGGCCGATCGCGAAGTGACACTGACAGACATCAACCTGTGGTCACCCGGCCTGGAAAACTCTTTCCTCAAGCCCGAGGAGGGGACGAGGATCGCGTTCTTCCGCCATCGCCAGAAACAGCGTCGTCCCTACGCGGACGAGACCCCCGGCATGGCTTCGCCCATCAGCACCTGGAGCTACGCGCCGTACATTCACGCCCGTGCCTGGTCCTTCGATCGGCTGCTCGAGCGGGCATGGATTGCCGCGCATCACGACAGGTACTTCCGGGCTGATGTCGACAGTGACGCGGACCGGGTGATGTTGATACCTCGATCCGCTGATCCCGCCGCTGCGCTGCTGTTTTACAGCAAGCAAAATCAAATGCTCAGTCATGGCATCGAGCTGCGTGACAACGTGCCATGGCACAAGGCACTCGCGAAAAATGTGATTGACGTGACGCGTGTTGGCGAAAGCTACCTGGCCACTCAGAGTGACGGGCGACTGTTCGAAATCGATCTCGGCGTCAAGGATGACAACTGGTTGTCCGAACTTGATAGAAATGTTCTGAAGTTTGTCGGCCTCGGTCAGCGTTGGCTGCAACAAAATCCCGATTGGCTGGCGGCGTTACCGGCCCTGGCCAAGGAATACCGCAGCGCCGCGTTTGCGATCATCGGCCTGCGTGCACAAGTGGGTCAGACGTATCTGCCAGTTTGGTGTATTGACGAAAAGCTTGTGCTGATGGACGCAATGGGCAGCCACGAGCTCATGTTGCTGGGGCTGACGCCCGACCGGCAGGCGGTTTGGCTGCTTGATGTTACTTCCGGGCAGCTGTGGCGCCAGACGCTGGTCCGCCTCGAACAGGTGCGCATGGCGTTCGGCAGCGGCAGCTTATTACGGCATCGCCAGGCGTTGCCACAGGCCGAGCGTGTGTGGTCATCGTGGGCGTTTTGCGAAGTGCTGCCGCATGGCGACGGGCTGCTCGGGCGTACCCGCGAAGGTTTGACGCTGCAATTGCAGGATCAGCAACCGGCGCGAATTGTCAGCATGGAAAACCGCTGGTCATACATCAGTGGCCAGACACCTGCGCAATTGCAGGAGCGTTTGAAGCAACGGCTGGAAGGGCAGGCCCATGCCGCGTTTATCCCTGTCGAAAACACCGGCAATCGATACCAATACTATGTTCCAGGGCTTGATCGACTATTCGATGTGTCCGCACGGGACGATGGAAAATGGGCGACGTTTCTCGGTACGCGTGACGGGGCCAATCCGCTGCTGTTCGACCCGATTGACCAATTGATCTTCAGCGCCGGGACGGCCGATGGCGTTGGGTTGCCGGACAGTTACGCGCACCGTGACGAGGAGGTCATGGTGCTGGAAGTGAGTGACGACTTCACCGCGGTGCAGCCATTGCTTGCGGACAGTGTCGAAAGGTTGATTCTGACCTTCGGTTCGCGCACGGAAGGCTATCGGATATCGGCCGAAACCTGGCAGCGTCTTGATTGCATCGTTGTTGATGTACGGCGCCCATCCGGGGAGCAGAAGTTGGAACCTGGCTCGTTGGTGCTGGATATGCCTGAGTGCGGGCATTGGCTGATGTCGCGAGTCGATAAGCACTTGGTGCTCGCTGATCTGGACAATGGTCACAGTCTGATCGTTCGCGGGATCGAAGAGCAGGGGGCATGCGAGCTGGCGGTCAGAATCGCTGGCCGTCAGTACCTGTGCGCACTCGAGCAATGGTTGAAAGCCTTTGCGAGCGTACAGGGTAATGACGTTATTGCCAGCCTGGCGGTGGTGGCTGAACGTTTGCCCTGACCGGTAAATTCGTTTGAAAAGCAAAACGCCGCGAACGTTGTCGTTCGCGGCGTTTAATTTTGGCCGGCGCGCCAGGGACCTGCATCAGGGCACCAAATAGCCTTTAATCCCGGTGAAAATGATCTGCGCTGCCAGGGCACAGACAAACAATCCCATTAAACGACTGACGATCTGCAATCCCTGATCGCCCAGAATCCGCTCGATGCGATTCGACAGGTACAGCACCACGCCCACTGTAAAACTGGCCAGCGCAATACTGATGATCGCGGTGAGCTTGTCGTCCCAATACGGCTGGCTGACACCCATCACCAACAAGGCACCGATGGTGCCCGGGCCAACCGTCAGCGGAATGGTCAGCGGCACGATGGTCACGTCCTGCTGCACGTTGTCGGCCTGCACCGCCGGTTTGCCCTGCGCCATGCCCAGCGCCGAAATGAACAGCACGCTGCCGGCGCCGATGCGGAATGCATCCACGGTGATGCCGAACACATCGAAAATCACCCGCCCGAACAGATACAGCAAGACGCTGGAGACCAGCGTGGCCAACGCCACTTTCCAGGCCAGGCGCCGTTGCTCTTTGCGCGAGTAACCGCGGGTCAGACTGATAAAACAGGACAGCACGAAGAACGGGCTGTAGAGCACCAGCATCTTCAGGTAAACGCTGAACAACACGTGGAGCATGGTTTCGGCTCGCATCCAGAGTAGGTGGGGCGGAGTCTATCAGTTGCTCTATTGTCTGTGGATGTCGAGATTGGAATATTCTGAGCAAAGTTGATTTTATGTAGCGATATAGGCGTTGTTGTGCTTGTGATTATTTGTTCTGGATATCGTGTTACAAGTTTGTGTTTGTCGGTGTTTATATGTTTGGTTATTGTCTGTTTTGCAAGTTCAAGAGGAACTTGCCTTTAATGTTAATAAGGAATTTTTATGAATAATCAAATTGTCAGTAGTAACTACGTAGCTGCGTGCGTTAAAAGTCTTCAAGAATATGATCTGGGTGAGCCACTGGTTATTAACTCTCGTGCCTATGCCATGCCCGGTGATGAAGTTGAAGCCCCGACGAAGGGCTCGATTGCAGGTGAAGGTATTATTTCCTTCAGCGGCAATCTGTCCGGTGTCAATCGCTCTGATGCACAGAATGCTTTTCTGTATGCCACGCTTGCAGCGAACAAACGCTATCCACTCGATAGTCAGGGTGTGGAGTGGTACACGCTGTTTCGTGAGGTCATGACTAATGCTGGCTGGGCACCGACCAGCAAATACTTCAGTGATATGCAAGTTTCCGGAACCAGTGTGCGCATGGACAAGCTGGTACTGGAAATTCTTGGCTCGGTGATTGCGGGCGTGGCCGTGCCGGGGCCGGCGACTGCTCTGATGTTGAAAGTGGCCGGCGATGCAATTGCGGCTCTGCAGAAACGCGATACAGCACTGACGCTTTATGAGCGTAACCTCCTGCAACATGGTGTTTGTGGCGTAACGGCGGGTGCATGTACCGAAGTCAACGGCGTGACGGTTTTCGCTATTGGTGCAGTACGTTTTCAGCGTAAGAATACTTCCACCAAAGTGATGTTTGTAGATGTGGATGTCCGCAACGTCGATCTCTATCGTGGTGAAGCAACTTTTGAAAAGAATGACTTGCTCGCTGCAGCCGCTCGTGACGTCATTGCACAAAAACTGGTCAATCATCTGACCAAGAAACTCGAATACGATATTTAATATAAGTGTTCAAAGGGTGGCCGTATCTCGGCTGCCCTTTTTAATGGAGGGAACAGGCAATGGAACGTGGTTATTCAGTTTTTATTGTCGGGGCAGCCATTCTCTTGGTGCCTGAGTCAGAAGATTTTGGCGGTTATGATGATGTAGTAAATTCAATATTGCTTGCGCAGTTGGTGGCAAACAAACAGGCGGAAAAAACGCCGGATATCAATTGGTATGACGTTTATACACAAGTCCTGGATGATTTCTGGTTGCGCTATATAAAAGCGCAGGAAGATCGATATCTTGCTCCAGGCAGCGACAGTTCGGTAATTCAGGCGCTCGCTGCGGTGATGTCCAGAATGGACGTTGAGCAAGGGCAAAGAACTGCAGCGGTACTCTCTCGATTAGCGGGCGTTTCACCTGTTCATCCCGCTATCGACTTGCTACGCACGCATATGCAAAAACCATCGACAGCGCAAAGTTCACAGGGGAGCAAACTGCATCTGCTAGTGATGGTGGCTGACACTCCAGCGTCGTTCAGCAGTGTTTATCTCAGCCTTGAAACCGAACAGGTCCTGAGCCCCAATCCATTGACGTTACTGCACCAGGCTGAGAATGGCCAAGGTGTCCTTACGCTGCGTTATGCACAAGCAAACCTTTCAGAGGTCCTTTATGGCCTTGCTCGCGAAACCGTGTCCGGGAAAGTGAAGGACAAAATTGCCACTAACGTTGCGTTGTTGATGCTGGATGACAAACAGCTTTCGGTTGCGCCACCACGGGAGACTGGGGCATGACGGATTTATACGCACCACCGGCAGCGGTGGTCGGTGGCAGCGTCGTGACGTTCGCCAGCGGCCTGCCTGCTTCGCATCGCGAAGATGTCTACATGAGTACGGCGTTTGCACAGCGAGGGACTCGCTTGGCATTGGCGGATGGTTTATCGGGCGATTGGTTCGAGTACTACTGCAATCAATTGAAGTTTCTTGGATGGGATGTGCCCAAACCCCAAACCTTTTCGCCTATACCGGGAGAGTCGATGAGCAAGGAAGCCATCACGCGTATCTCGGCCAATCTCGGGGAGAGGTTTTCCACACCCCTGAGCCGTGCCATGGTGGAATTGGAGCGTAATCTATTGGCGCTCGATTTGTTCGAGTCCACTAGCCTCAGCGCTAAAATCGGCTTATTTCAGCTGATTCCTTGCGTGATGAATGGGGCACACAAAGTGGATATGGGAATTTATCACCGTAGTTTCGAAATCCAGCGAAGTGCCTCCCGGTTCCTGTTCATCAAAAATGAAACCCTTGCGCATGAGGGCATCGAACAGATGACGTCTCTCACATTCAACACACTGCATTACGCTGATTTTCGAGAAAAGGTGAAACACTCCGTGCTGTCGCAGTCCTTGAAATACCTGGAAGACCTGGACATCTGAGCAGTCTGCGGCGAACCCGCTAGAAGGTCGACGCCGTGCGATTCTGCTGATCACGTTGGGCAACCCAGTGCTCGATCAGCTCGCGCAATTGCGACAACTCGACGGGTTTGGACATGTGCCCATCCATCCCGGCCTGACGCGCGCGTTCCTTGTGTTCGGCGAGAATATGCGCCGTCAATGCCACGATCGGTGTGCGGATGCGTTGGTTGCTGACTTCCCAGGCGCGCAATTGCTGGGTCGCTGAGAAGCCATCAAGGATCGGCATTTCGCAGTCCATCAACACCAGGTCGTAACGCTGGGCTTTCATCGCCTGCAGCGCTTCTTCGCCGTTGGCAGCGGTGTCCGGTTGCAGGTTTAGCTTGCCGAGCATGCCGCGAATCACTTTGGTCGAAATCGTGTTGTCTTCGGCAACGAGGATGCGGAAGTCGCTCGGCACTTTGGCAGCCGTGGCCGGGGTGACCACTTGCGGCTGGAACACCACCTGACCTTTGTTGCGCTGGTTGAGTTCGTCGGCGAGGGTGGTCTTGAGGGTGTAGCCGGCCACCGGTTTGGCGAGGATGCGTTTGATCCCCGAATTGCGCGCGATGATCTTGCTCGGCGCATTGCTGATGCCGGTGAGCATGATCAGCAGGATGTCGTGGTTCAGGCTTGGGTCTTCCTTGATCTTGGCCGCAAGCTGCATGCCGGTCATGCCCGGCATGTTCTGATCGAGCAGCACCACATCAAAGTAATCGCGCAGATGCGCCTTGGTCCGCAGCAGGGCCAACGCCTCCTTGCCTGAAGGCACGGCGCTGACATTCAAGCCCCACGCACTGCATTGCTGGACCAGCACTTTGCGGCAGGTGTCATTGTCGTCGACCACCAGCACTCGTGCGCCTTGTAGCGGACTGTCGAGATCGGAGGTCGGGTGTTCGAGGCGATCCGGATCCAGCGGCAGGGTCAGCCACAGCGTGCTGCCCTGATTGGCGCCGCTCTTTATGCCGAATTCGCCCTGCATCAAACGAATCAGTTGTCGCGCGATGACCAGCCCGAGATTGCCGCCCAGGCGATTCGCCGAGAGAAAGTGTTTGCTGTGCAGTTCGGCATGCATCAGCGCGTCGCGTTCTTCCTGCTCCATTGGCGCACCACTGTCCTGCACGGCGATGCGCAGGCGCGGTTTGCTGCTGCGTTCGTCAAGCGCGACGACGATCAGCACTTCACCTTCAGCGGTTTTCTTCAGGGCATTTTCCAGCAGGCTCAGCAGGGTCTGGCGCAGGCGTGTCGGGTCGCCACTGATTACTCGCGGCACTTGCGGCTGGATAAAGCTGATCAGCTCGACGTTCTGTTGTTCGGCCTTGGCGCGGTAGATGCTCAGGCAGTCATCGATCAAGGCATTGAGGTCGAACTGCACGTCGTCCAGTTCGATCTGACCGGATTCGAGCTTGGAGATGTCGAGGATCTCGTTGATCAGCGTCAGCAGTTCGTTGCCGGCGCTGTGGATGGTTTGCACATAGTCGCGTTGCTTGACCGACAACGGCGTGCCCAGCAGCAATTCGGTCATGCCCAGTACACCATTCATCGGCGTGCGGATTTCATGGCTGATCTTGGCGAGAAACTCAGCTTTGGCGTTGATCTCGGCATTGCTCGCGGCGAGGTCGCGGCTGACGCTGAAACGGCTTTCGGTGATGCTGCGCTGACGTTCGCCGAGGGCGATGCTCATCAACAGGCCGCTGATGCAGATGAATGCCATCAGGGTCATGATCAAGCCTTGCGGCGACACCAGTGTCAGTCCCAGCAAGGCCGGAAGAATGATCAGCGTGCCAATGTTGAATACCACCATCGCGGCGACGAACAAGCGCGCCGGACGGTAACCCTTCTGCCAGTGATAGAACGCGACAAACAACATGCTCAGGCCGGCCAGGGCCACCAGTGCATAAGTGATGATGTTCAGCGGCAGAGTGTTGACGAACAACAGCAACAGGCTGCAGGTCACGATAAACAGGATGTCGCCGATCAACAGTTTGTTCAGCGGGTGCGGGCCGAGCGGGGCGAAGAAGCGATAGGCGAACATCAGCCCGGCCGGAGCAGTCAGCAGCAGCGCCAGATAGGCGCCCGGCGTCTGCACCGCATGCCAGTTCGGCAGCCACGGGCCGGCGAGGTTGAGCAGCAGCAACAGACTGAGGCCCAACAGGCCTTCGCAGACCGCCAGCCACAAACTGCTGCGCGAACGGGAATAGGCGTAGCGCACCAGGTTGTGCAGCAACAGCATGCCGAGGCAGCCGAACAGTAAACCGAAGACCAGCGTCTGATTGTGGTTGGCCGCGCTCATCACCGCCGATTGCAGGGTGACGTGCGGGCGCAACTGATGGTCGGAGACCAGGCGCAGATAGACATCGAGGGGTTTGTCGCTCTGCGGCAGTGGCAGCATGAAGTCGCTGCTCGGCAACGGTCGTTCGGCCTGTGGCTGATCGGTGCCGGTATTGCGTTGCTCGATCAGCTTGTCGCCGTCGAGCACGTAGAGATTGAGCTGTGACAGATCGGGGGCAAAGATGCGCAGCACTTGTTCGTGCTTGCCGGGCGCCAGTTTGAAGCGCAGCCACAAGGCGCCATCGGGCTCGGACGCGGTGAGACGGTCAAGGTCGATGGGGCTGAATTGATTGGTGTAGCGAGCGGAGCGGATATCGCTCAGTTGCAGATTGCCCTGATCGTCGAGCAATACCGACCAGCCACTGCCTTGCGCGGCCTGGGCCGGGAGCATGCAGAGCAAGGTCAGCATCGTGACGGTGAAGCTTATGGCAATCCTGAGCCAGCGCACGGCGAAATCCCTTCGTAGGTTGATGCCAGAATATAACGATGCGCGGCGGCGGAACAGCCCGGCGAGGAACGGTGTCCCTCGCCGGACTTGATCGACAGCTTATTCCTGGGTTTCGCCACGTTCACGGGCAATGGCGCGGTAGCCAATGTCCTTGCGGTAGAAGCAGCCTTCCCAGTCGATGGCGGCCGCCAGCTTGTAGGCTTGCTGCTGAGCTTCACCGACACTTGCGCCCATTGCAGTGGCGCAGAGTACGCGACCACCGGCAGTAACGACCTGACCGTCCTTCAGCGCAGTACCGGCGTGGAAGACTTTACCTTCCAGGCTTGCAGCGGCATCCAGACCGTTGATCGCCGCGCCCTTGGCGTAGTCGCCCGGGTAACCGCCGGCGGCCAGCACGATGCCGACGCTCGGGCGTGGATCCCACTGCGCTTCAACCTTGTCCAGCGCTTGCGCCAGAGCGGCTTCAACCAGCAGCACCAGGCTCGATTGCAGACGCAGCATCACCGGTTGGGTTTCCGGATCGCCGAAGCGGCAGTTGAACTCGATAACCTTCGGGTTACCGGCCTTGTCGATCATCAGACCGGCATACAGGAAACCGGTGTAGACGTTGCCTTCCTCAGCCATGCCGCGCACGGTCGGCCAGATCACCAGATCCATCACGCGCTTGTGCACGTCGGCGGTGACCACCGGGGCAGGGGAGTAAGCACCCATGCCGCCAGTGTTCGGGCCGCTGTCGCCGTCGCCAACACGTTTGTGGTCCTGGCTGGTGGCCATCGGCAGCACATTCTTGCCGTCGACCATGACGATGAAGGAGGCTTCTTCGCCGTCGAGGAATTCCTCGATCACTACGCGCGAGCCAGCGTCACCGAAAGCATTGCCGGCGAGCATGTCGCGTACGGCGTCTTCGGCTTCAGCCAGGGTCATGGCAACGATTACGCCTTTACCGGCGGCCAGGCCATCGGCCTTGATCACGATCGGTGCGCCTTTTTCACGCAGATAAGCCAGGGCCGGCTCGATCTCGGTGAAGTTCTGGTAATCGGCGGTCGGGATCTTGTGGCGGGCCAGGAAGTCTTTGGTAAAGGCTTTCGAGCCTTCCAGTTGCGCAGCGCCGGCGGTCGGACCGAAGCAGTCCAGGCCACGGGAGCGGAACAGGTCAACGACGCCAGCCACCAGTGGTACTTCCGGGCCGACGATGGTCAGGGAAACGTTTTTCTCGGCGAAGTCAGCCAGTTGCTCAAGGGCCAGCACGTCGATGGCGACGTTCTCGCACTTGGCTTCAATGGCGGTGCCAGCGTTGCCCGGTGCAACAAAAACCTTCTGCACACGCGGATCCTGAGCCACTTTCCAAGCCAGGGCGTGTTCACGGCCACCGCTGCCAATGATCAAAACATTCATTTCAAAAACCTCGGATGACGCTAATTCTGTTTTTAGAACCTAAAGCGCTTCACGCTGTAGGAGGTCGCAATGAAGTCGGTAGATGCAAGGCGGAGTCGACCTCGATGAGCGGAGTTGCCTTTTGGCAATGAGCATCATCGAGGTCGGCTCCAACGCAGCAGATGCCGGCTTCAGTGCGGCCGTCGACTGGTTAGTGACGGAAGTGGCGCATGCCGGTGAACACCATCGCGATACCGGCTTCGTCGGCAGCAGCAATCACTTCAGCATCACGCATCGAGCCGCCTGGCTGGATCACCGCAGTGATACCCACCTTGGCTGCGTTGTCCAGACCGTCGCGGAACGGGAAGAATGCGTCCGAAGCCATCACCGAACCGGCGACTTGCAGACCGGCGTGCTCAGCCTTGATCGCGGCGATCCGTGCCGAGTTTACGCGGCTCATCTGGCCAGCGCCGACACCGATGGTCTGACGGTTCTTGGCGTAGACAATGGCGTTGGACTTAACGTACTTGGCTACTTTCCAGGCGAAGATCAGGTCGTGGATTTCCTGTTCGGTCGGCGCGCGCTTGGTCACGACTTTCAGGTCATCGGCGCTGATCATGCCGATGTCACGGCTCTGCACCAGCAGGCCGCCGTTGACACGCTTGTAGTCCCACGCAGCAGCGCGGTCAGCCGACCACTCGCCGCAGGCCAGCAGGCGCACGTTGGCTTTGGCTGCAACAATGGCGCGAGCTTCTTCGCTGACGCTTGGAGCGATGATCACTTCCACGAACTGACGCTCGACGATCGCTTTGGCGGTCTCGGCATCCAGTTCACGGTTAAAGGCGATGATGCCGCCGAACGCCGACTCGGTGTCAGTCGCGTAAGCCAGTTCGTAAGCCTGACGGATACCGCCTTCAGCGTCCGGGCTAACCGCCACGCCGCACGGGTTGGCGTGCTTGACGATGACGCAGGCTGGCTTGACGAAGCTCTTCACGCATTCCAGCGCGGCGTCGGTGTCGGCCACGTTGTTGTACGACAGTTCCTTGCCTTGCAGTTGGGTCGCGGTGGCGATACCGACTTCGGCAGGCTTGGCCTCAACGTAGAACGCCGCGCTCTGGTGCGGGTTCTCGCCGTAGCGCATTTCCTGGGCCTTGATGAACTGGCTGTTGAAGGTGCGCGGGAATTCGCTGCGGCCTTCAGTGCTCAGGGTTTCAGCGGCCTGGTTCACGGTACCCATGTAGTTGGCGATCATGCCGTCGTAGGCTGCGGTGTGTTCGAAGGCCTTGAGCATCAGGTCGAAACGCTGAGCGTAGGTCAGGCCACCGGCCTTGAGGCCTTCGAGAACGCTGGCGTAATCGCTGGCATTCACCACGATCGCTACGTCTTTATGGTTTTTCGCTGCCGAACGGACCATGGTCGGGCCGCCGATGTCGATGTTCTCGATGGCGGTCGGCAGGTCGCAGCCTGGCTTGTTGATGGTGGCTTCGAACGGATAGAGGTTGACCGCCACCAGATCGATCGGCTTGATGCCGTGCTCGCTCATGATCGCGTCGTCGATACCGCGACGACCGAGGATGCCGCCGTGGATTTTCGGGTGCAGGGTTTTCACCCGACCGTCCATCATCTCGGCGAAACCGGTGTAATCCGCGACTTCCACTGCGGCAACACCGTTGTCGCGCAGCAGCTTGAACGTCCCGCCGGTGGAAAGAATCTCGACGCCCAGGGCTTCAAGCTCCTTGGCGAATTCGAGGATCCCGGTCTTGTCGGAAACGCTGATCAAGGCGCGGCGGATCGGCAGGCGGGTAGTCTGGTCGGTCATCTCAATTTCCATCAAAAGCAAAGGAAGTCAGCAAAAAAGGCGACCGTTTTTTACGCGGGCGCCTTTCTGGTTTGATTGAATGCTTACAGCAGATCGTACTGCTTGAGTTTCTTGCGCAGCGTGCCGCGGTTAAGTCCCAGCAGCTCACTGGCCTTGGTCTGGTTGCCCTTGACGTAGTTCATCACGCTTTCGAGCAGGGGAGCCTCGACTTCGGAGAGCACCAGGTTGTACACATCCGTGACGGACGCGCCCTCAAGGTGGGCGAAATAATTGTGCAGCGCCTTCTCGACACTCCCGCGAAGGGTCTGACCTTCTTCGCTCGGGGTATTGAGGTGCTGTTTCAAATTCACGTTGTCGCTCACGGGTGCTGTTCCACTCACTAAAGTCTCGGTCATCATCGTCATGCGGCCACCCCTTCTTCGTCCCCTGTCAGGCTCTTGTAATGCTCGGCGAAGAACTCCCGAACATTGGCGCATTGTGTTTCCGTACCATCCAAACGATTGAAGTGGGCGCGAAACTCCCTGGCGCCCGGCAAGGTTGCGAGATACCAGCCCACATGCTTGCGCGCAATGCGCACGCCCATCACATCCCCATAGAAAGCGTGAAGTGCGGCCAGATGCTCTAGCAGTATGTGTTCCACCTCGATCAGCTCCGGCGCCGGCAATTTCTCGCCCGTGCGCAGGTAATGATCGATCTCGCGAAAAATCCATGGCCGCCCTTGGGCGGCGCGGCCTACCAACAGGCCATCGGCACCGGTCGCGTCGAGCACGTAACGGGCCTTTTCCGGCGAATCGATATCGCCATTGGCAAACACCGGGATCGACACGGCCTGCTTGATCGCGGCAATCGTGTCGTACTCGGCTTCGCCCTTGTACAGATCGGCGCGAGTGCGGCCATGCACTGCCAGCGCGGTGATCCCGGCCTGCTCGGCGATCTTCGCCACGGTCAGGCCGTTTTTGTTGTCGCGATCCCAGCCGGTGCGGATCTTCAAGGTGACCGGCACATCAACCGCAGCCACTACAGCCTGCAGGATCTCGGTCACCAGTGCTTCGTCCTTCAACAACGCTGAACCCGCGGCCTTGTTGCAGACCTTTTTTGCCGGGCAACCCATGTTGATATCAATAATTTGCGCGCCCAGCTCGACGTTGGCCCGGGCCGCGTTCGCCAGCATCTGCGCGTCGCCACCGGCAATCTGTACCGAGCGTGGCTCGGGATCGCCTTCGTGGATCATGCGCATGCGCGACTTGCGGGTGTTCCACAGGCTCATGTCGCTGGTGACCATTTCCGAGACTACAAGCCCTGCGCCCAGACGCTTGCACAGCTGACGAAAGGGCTGGTCGGTGACCCCCGCCATCGGGGCGAGAATCAAGCCGTTCTGCAATGTGTATGGGCCGATGCGTACCGCCGACATAGGACTTCCCTGAGGTGGGGCCGGATCATGAGAGTTCGAAAAAGGGTTGGCATGATACCCGCTCTCGATGACTGGATAAAGGCTGAATTGAACAAAATCTGAACAGTTATTCTGTTATCGCCACAGGTTTGGTTGTACGTGACAAAGTCAGAAAACCGCCGTCAATTCGAAATCGACGCAGGTGTTTACTCGGGCGAGTGGAAACTCAGGCTGTAATTCACCGCTTTGGGGCCTGGATCGAGAATATCCAGCGCAATGTGGATCGGCGTCTGCGGCGGCATTTCCGCCAGGCCTTCGAGATCGCCTTTAAGGTACTCGCCGGGTTTGAAGCGACGACTGGCGATCAGGTGACCGTTGAGGTCGGCGAAGCGCAGTTCCAGTAATGGAAAGGGCTGAGAGAACGTCGCGCGGTTGTAAATGATCGCGTCGACCACCAGTGCACCGTTGAACTCCGGGTGGCTGCGTACCACCAGATTGCTGCTCTTGATCCGCGCGATGTCGACCTTGGACGGCACCGTACAGCCGATCTGCGGGCAGATTTGCTGGAACCATGGGCGGTATTGATCCTGCCGGGCCAGTTCATCGAAATGATAAGAGATGTATTGGGCAGCCAGTCCGCCTGCCGCCAGCAGGACCAACACCAGCCAAAGCAAGCGGCGTCCCCACGGCGAGCGGCGTTTCTGCCAGTCCAGTTGCAACGGGTCGTCGGTCAGGTCTTGCAGGACTTCGGCGCGTACGCCGGGTTCTGCGCGCTCGCGTTTTTTGCGCAGCGGCTCGATCGATGGCAAGTCGTCGTCAGCGCTTTCGTCGCTGGCCGACAAGCGTTCGCGGCGGGCATTCGGGTCGATCGGGTCGTGCAGGCGCAGATGCGGGATCGCCGGTTCGTCATCCAGATCTACCGGTTCCAGTGACAGCGAAGGTTCGGTGCGCTCGGGTTTGACCGGTTCAATGTCGTCGATCTGCGGTTGGTCTTCCGGCTCAGCCAGCCGCTCATCGGCGGGTGCGCTGAACAGGCTGTCAGGCCAGGCGGCATCGTCTGGCTCCGGGCTGTCGCGCCGGGCACTCAGAGAGTCTTCGCGCGGGCGGCCGAGTTCGGTGGCGGGCTGGATTTCCCGTTGTTCGAGGCGGGCGAGTTCTTCGTCCAGATCAAGGCTGTCGAGATCAAGCGCCGAGGCGTTCCACTGTTTTTGGCTGATGGCGCGTGGCTCGGGTTGCTCGACAATGGGCGGCGGCTCAATGGCCGGCGGCGCTTCGTCAGGCAATGCGGCAATGAGCGGCGCAACCGGCGTCACCACGTCCTTGCCGGCGTGTTGTTCCAGCAGCTGTTTGGCGGCGTTGAACACTTGCAGGCAGGAGCCGCAGCGAACCACCCCGCGGGCCACGCTCAATTGAGCATGGCTGACGCGGAAACTGGTTTGGCAATGCGGGCACTGGGTGACGAAACTGTCGGTCATGCGGCGATCCGGATTATGCAGGCGGTCATATTAGCGCCGACGGCCAGTGATGCGCACCCAGCCATCGCGATTGGCGATCGGGTCGAGATCAAAGTCCTGCGCGTAAGCGGCAGCCACTTCGTCACCCTGCTCAGCGAGGATGCCCGACAGCGCCAGGCGTCCACCGGACCTGACCAGCCCGGACAGCTGCGGCGCCAGTGAAACCAGCGGACCGGCGAGAATGTTGGCGACCAGCACGTCGGCCTGGACCTGCGGCAGGTCTTCCGGCAGGTACAACGGAAAGAGTTCGTCAGCGATGTTGTTGCGCCCGGCGTTATCGCGCGAGGCTTCCAGCGCCTGTACGTCGATGTCGGTGCCGACGGCTTCCTTGGCGCCGAGCAGCAGGGCGGCGATCGCCAGAATCCCCGAGCCACATCCGAAATCGAGCACGTTGCAGTCTTTCAGGTCCTGACCGTCGAGCCATTCCAGGCACAGTGCTGTGGTCGGGTGCGTACCGGTGCCGAACGCCAGGCCCGGATCGAGCAGCAGGTTGACCGCATCAGGTTCCGGCGCGGCGTGCCAGCTCGGCACGATCCACAGGCGCTGGCCGAAACGCATCGGCTCAAAACCGTCCATCCAGCTGCGTTCCCAGTCCTGGTCTTCGATGACTTCGCTGTGATGCTCGGGCAGCGGGCTGCCGGTCAGCAGTTCCAGGTGGGCCAGAACCGGTGCCGGTTCGGTGCCGCCTTCGAACAGCGCCAGCAGGTGCGTGTGCGCCCACAGCGGCGTGGTATTGAGTTCCGGCTCGAAGATCGGCTGATCTTCGGCGTCCATGAAGGTCACCGATACGGCGCCCACTTCAAGGAAAGCGTCTTCGTAGGTTTCGGCTTGTTCCGGGCTGATGGCGAGACGTACTTGCAGCCAAGGCATGGCGGGCACCTTTGAAAAATATTGATTGCAGCCTAGCGGCCGGCGAGAAGCGCGCAAGTTTACGCGAGCGCGCGGCAGAACACGAACATGGTTGAAGATCAAAAGATCGCAGCCTGCGGCAGCTCCTACAGGAGTTCGCATTCCAAGGCAGGAGCTGCCGCAGGCTGCGATTTTTTGACCTTGCAGCAGAAACAACAAAGCCGCCCGAAGGCGGCTTTGTCAGGTGCGGGCTGAAGCTTAGTGCTTCTCGCCAGCCAGCTTGTGCTCGAGGTAGTGAATGTTCACACCACCCTTGCAGAAGCCTTCGTCACGAACCAGATCACGGTGCAGCGGGATGTTGGTCTTGATCCCGTCAACCACGATTTCGTCCAGGGCATTGCGCATGCGGGCCATGGCTTCGTCGCGGGTGGCGCCGTAAGTGATCAGCTTGCCGATCAGCGAGTCGTAGTTCGGTGGTACCGCATAACCGCTGTACAGGTGCGAGTCGACGCGAACGCCGTTGCCCCCTGGAGCGTGGAAATGCTTGACCGTACCCGGGCTCGGCATGAAGGTTTTCGGGTCTTCAGCGTTGATCCGGCATTCCAGCGAGTGACCGCGGATAACCACATCATCCTGAGTGAACGACAGCTTGTTGCCGGCGGCGATGCTGAGCATCTCCTTGACGATGTCGATACCGGTGACCATTTCCGAAACCGGGTGCTCCACCTGAACACGGGTGTTCATTTCGATGAAGTAGAAACGACCGTTCTCGTAAAGGAACTCGAAAGTACCCGCGCCGCGATAACCGATGTCGATGCACGCCTTGACGCAGCGAGCCAATACTTCTTCGCGCGCCTTCTCGTCGATGCCCGGTGCCGGCGCTTCTTCGAGAACCTTCTGGTGACGACGTTGCAGCGAGCAGTCGCGGTCGCCCAAATGGATGGCGTGGCCCTGGCCGTCGGAAAGAACCTGCACTTCCACGTGACGCGGGTTGGTCAGGAATTTTTCCAGATAGACCATCGGGTTGCCGAACGCCGCGCCAGCTTCGGTGCGGGTCAGTTTGGCGAAGGCGATCAGGTCTTCTTCCTTGTGCACCACGCGCATGCCGCGACCACCGCCGCCGCCAGCGGCTTTGATGATCACCGGGTAGCCGACTTCACGACCAATGCGCAGCGCCGTTTCTTCGTCTTCCGGCAGTGGGCCGTCGGAACCTGGAACGGTTGGCACGCCTGCTTCGATCATCGCGTGCTTGGCCGAAACCTTGTCGCCCATCAGGCGGATGGTTTCGGCTTTCGGGCCGATGAAAGCGAAGCCGGAGTTCTCGACCTGCTCGGCAAAATCGGCGTTTTCCGCGAGGAAACCGTAGCCTGGGTGAATGGCGGTAGCGCCAGTCACTTCAGCGGCAGCGATGATGGCCGGGATGTGCAGGTAGGACTGAGCGGCAGAAGCCGGGCCGATGCAGACGGACTCGTCTGCCAGACCCAGGTGCATCAGCTCTTTGTCGGCCTTGGAGTAAACGGCGACGGTCTTGATGCCCATCTCTTTGCAGGCACGCAGAATCCGCAGGGCGATCTCACCGCGGTTCGCGATCAGAACTTTTTCCAACTTCGCAGTCATCAAAGGCTCTCCGCAGTTCAAACGATGGTGAACAGCGGTTGGTCGTACTCAACCGGCTGGCCGTCTTCGACGAGGATGGACTCGATCACACCGCTGGTTTCAGCTTCGATGTGGTTCATCATCTTCATGGCTTCGACGATGCACAGAGTGTCGCCTTTCTTCACGGTCTGGCCGACTTCAACGAAGGACGGCGAGGTTGGCGAAGATTTACGGTAGAAGGTGCCGACCATCGGCGAACGGGCAACGGTGCCGTTCAGCGCAGGGGCAGCAGCGGCAGCCGGGGCTGCGGCAGCAACCGGAGCAGCTGCAACAGGTGCGGCGGCCGGAGCTTGCATCGGCGCTGGAGCATAGTACTGCTGAGCCGGGGTCTTGCTGTGACGGCTGATGCGTACGGACTCTTCGCCTTCCTTGATCTCGAGCTCGTCGATGCCGGACTCTTCCAGCAATTCGATCAGTTTCTTAACTTTACGGATATCCATGAATCATCAACTCCCAAGGGTCGGTCAGGGGCGCTTAACGCTTGTAGTTCAAGTCGTTGCCTGTGTTTCAAGCTGTTCTAGTGCAGCCTCCAGGGCCAGTCGGTAACCGCTGGCGCCAAGGCCGCAGATCACTCCCACCGCTACGTCGGAGAAGTAAGAGTGATGGCGGAAAGGTTCGCGTTTGTGCACGTTGGACAAATGCACTTCGATGAATGGGATGCTCACTCCCAGCAACGCGTCACGTAATGCGACACTTGTGTGCGTAAAAGCTGCTGGATTGATCAGAATGAAATCGACGCCTTCCCCGCGCGCAGCGTGGATGCGGTCGATCAATTCGTACTCGGCATTGCTTTGCAGATATAGCAGATGATGACCGGCTTCACGGGCGCGGCGCTCCAGATCCTGATTGATCTGCGTCAGGGTCGTTGAACCGTAAGTGCCGGGTTCGCGGGTGCCGAGCAGGTTCAGGTTGGGGCCGTGCAGCACCAGGAGGGTTGCCATCTGCGTAGTCCTTGTTATGAGTGAGCAATCGTCAGAACCCGGCGACTATGCCGCAAAGACTTTGTGACTGTCCAGTTCTATGCAATAGCCAGCACGATGGCCGATGTTTGCGCGAAATATGTGACCAAGTGATTTGATCCGGTCACTTGTGGTGTCTGGACTGACGCCTTCGCGAGCAAGCTCGCTCCCACAGGGGTATGCATTCCAATGTGGCAGCGAGCCTGCTCGCGAAAGCGGTCTATCAGACGCGAAAGGCCTGAACGGCTGTATGCAATTGGCCGCCAAGAACCAGCAAGTTCTCACCCTGTTCGCGCCCCCGGCCGATACGCACCAGATTATCCCCACCCAACTGATGAATCCGCTCGCTGTGATCGCGAATCTCGCTGACTGCACCGCTTTGCTGCGCGGTGACATCGGCAATGCGGATCGCCGTCTCGGAAATGGTCTGGATCGCGCCGACGATTTTATCCAGCGCACCATCCGCCGCTTGCGCCTGATTGGCCGTGGCTTCGGCGTGTTCGACCTGTGCGCGCATGCCTTCCACGGATTGTCGGGCGGCGGCTTGCAGGCCGGCAATCAAAGTTTGAATCTCGGCCGTTGCGCCAGCAGTGCGTTGTGCCAGCGAGCGCACTTCCTCGGCCACCACGGCAAAACCACGGCCCATTTCCCCGGCGCGCGCCGCTTCAATCGCCGCGTTGAGTGCCAGCAGGTTGGTCTGGTCGGCAATCGAGCGAATCACCGTCAGCACGCCGCCAATGGTCGCCGACTCTTCAGCCAGATGCTCGATCATCTGCGCGTTGCCTTGCACTTCACCGACCAAGGCATGCAGCCCGGTCAGGCTCTGGCCAATTACCGTCTGGCCATGCTCGACCGCCAGTCCGGCATGACGACTGGCATCCGCCGCCTGCTGCGCATCGCCGGCCACTTGCTGGATGGTCGCTTCAAGTTCGCCGAGGGAATCGCGGATCAGCGCGGTATCGCCAGCCTGATGTTCGGCGCCGCTGTGCAAGTCGTTGCTCAGCTCGGCGAGGGTGCGGCTGCTGCCCGCGACTTGTTCGGCATTGCCGCGAATGGTCCCGACCAGATCCACCAGATACGCACGCAAGCGATTGAGCGAGGCTTCGATGTCATGCAGTTCACGGTTGGTTTTGCCCAGATGAATGTCACGACTGAAGTCGCCCTCAGCCCAGGTTGAAAGCGCCGGCGCGAGATTGGTCAGGGTGCGCGAGAGCCGGCGCTGCAAGGTATCGATCAGCAACGCGATCAGCAGAATCAGGCCGATCATCACGCCTTGCATCAGGCGCACTTCGCCCTGAATTTGCCCGTGTTGGGCGCGTACGACGGGTTCCAGGCCGGCGATGGCCTGTTGCACGGCGGCAATTTTCTGGTGCGTCGCGTTGCTGAGCTCGGTGCGTTTCTGAATCTGGTCGCGGGTGCGCTCAAGCTCTGCCGGATAGCGTCCGAGCAGGCTGTTGAGTTCGCGTTTGAGGCCGACACCGGCGTCTTCAGCGACGGCTTTTTCGGTGTTCTCGATGCCCATCATCGCCGCGAAATCGTCGCTGCCCGATTCACTCTTGGCCACAACGCCGAGCAAGGGCAGGGCATCAATCGCTTGAGCCTGCGAGCGGATATTGGTGACTTCGCGCTCAACATCGGCCGCCAGTTCGCTGCGCCCGCTGCTGACCAGTTTGTCCCGCGCCAGTGACAGTTTGCCCAAGTGCTGCGAAGCGGCGAGCAGTGGCGCCAGATAAGCCGCATTACCGTTGGCGTAGGTGCTGAGCTGATCGAGGCTGGCGCTCAATTCGCGCTCGGCCTGCAACAGCAAGGCCTGCGGATCACCGGCGAGTTTGCCAGCGGCGAGCAGGTCGGTCTTGCTGAACTCATCCAGGCCCGACAGGCTCGGCCGCAGGCTTTCGGCCAGCGCTGGCGGCAGTTCACCGAGTTCCTTCTGCAAGCCGTCGATGGCCTGGCTGGCGCTGCTCAGACGCAGGGCATCACCGCTGGCGAGGTAGTCCTCAACGTTGCGCGCCACCTCGTTCTGAAATTGCTGCGACAGCCCCAGATAACGCTCCATCAACAGATACGGGCGTTCGAGGGCTTTTTGCGACCACCACAGCGTGGCGCCGAGTGCGAGGCACACGGCGACCAGCAGCAGCGTATTGAGATTGGTGAGCAACTTCAGGCGCATGACGGCTACCAACGGCAGAAATGGTAAGCGCCTGAATTTATTGCGGTTCTGTTACAGGGTTATGACCGAATCAGTGGAATCCGATGAAAAAGTGGCACTTTGCTTTGAGTCGCGCGCAGTCTGCACGCGATTGCGCCCTGCACCCTTGGCGCGGTACAGCGCTTCGTCGGCCTGACTGGCCATCATCAGGCTGTCGCAGTCGTCGTGCATTTCCACCACGCCGGCGCTGAAGGTGCACCACAAATCCTGCGGCTGTGCCGGGTAATGGATTTCGGCGAAGCGCTGGCGTATCTCGTCAAGCACTTTGTGCGCCGCTTCTATATCCGTGTCGGGCATGACGATGGCGAACTCTTCGCCACCGTAACGGCCAATGAAATCGGTTTTGCGCAAACGCTGCTTGAGAAACAGCGCCAGGCTCTTGATCACGCGGTCGCCCATCGGGTGGCCGTGGCTGTCGTTGACCCGTTTGAAGTGGTCGATGTCGAGCATGGCAAAACTCAGCGGCTTGTTCTCGCGACGGGCGCGGAACGAGCAGTCTTCGAGCAATTGCAGAATATGCGTGTGGTTGTACAGACCGGTGAGGCTGTCGCGGACCATCCGCGCTTTCAGATTGCGCGCGCGGGCGGCGCGGTTGCGCACGGTGGTGATCAGGTGACGCGGCTTGATCGGTTTGGTCAGGAAGTCATCGCCGCCCTCGCTCATGGCGTCGAGCTGCTTGTCCAGATCGTCTTCGGCCGACAGGTAAATGATCGGTACGCTGACATAACGGTCGTTGTGGCGAATCACCTTGGCCAGCTCAGTGCCGGTGCAGGCCGGCATGTACATGTCGAGAATGATCAGATCCGGTTGGAAATCCGCCAGTTCGGCCATCGCCTGAATCGGTTCGATCAGCGTGCGCGTGACGATCCCGGCGCTGTTGAGCAGGCGCTCGGTGTGCAAGGCCTGCGCGCGCGAGTCGTCGATGATCAACACTTTATAAGGTTCGTACTGGGCGACGCAGGTGAGGACTTCGATCTTCTCCAGCAAGCTCGACGCTTCGAGGGTGCCGGTGAGGAATTCCTGGCCACCGGCGCGTACGGCGGCGAGCCGTGTCGGCGTGTCGGTTTCGTGCAGACTGAAGAACAGCAGCGGCAGCGGCTCTTCCAGCCCGACCTGGGCTTCGGCGGCGAGCTTCAGGCCGATGCCGGCGCCGCTGAAGTCCACGTCCATGACGATCGCCGCTGGCAAGCGCTCGACCATCGATGAGCGAAACGCCGAAACACTGTCCAGGGCCTGCGCGCTGAGACCAAAAAATTCCAGTTGTTTGGCCAATCGTTCCGCGCGGTCGTGATCCTGCAACATCACGTAGATCGGTTTGCGCAGTGGCGGCAGGAAGGTCTGGTCGAGTTGATCTCCATGGCGCAGGCCGGTGCGCGACAAACGCTGCATCAAGCGATTGAGGTCGGTGATCAGGCCGCTGCTGAGGCGGCCGCGATTGGCGTCCACCGCTTCCAGCGACTGGCTGATGTGGCGTGCAAGCTGGGTATGTTCCGGCTGTTCGAAACGCTCGGCAAAACGCAGCAGGCGCAGGTTGGCCTCGCTCAGTTCGGCGAGGTCGACAGTGGACCACTCACTGCGTTGCAGGCGCTGCCATATCTCAAGAATCTGACGTGCCTGATGAATTACCCGCTGGGCAAAGTGGTGCTTGAGACGCTCACGGCTGGGGTCTTCTGGCTCGGTCATATCCTGACTACTAGTTAGGCTGCATGCTGAGATCGACTGGTGGCTCTATGCTAGCACCTCTTTTCCCTTACACGAGTGTCGTACGTCAATAATCTGCAGTGCGTCACCATTCAGTTTCTGACCAGGCGGTTTTGTTTTTGACCTTGACGTCGCTCAAACCCCCGCGAGCCGGGCGCTCCCTGAGTAAGCAGGGTGTTCGGGAGGCGTTACCTGTCGCGACCTTATCCGCACCGTGAATAAGCTTTGCGATGGTTTTCAATGCCCTGCAAGCCGATTGGCTGAGTGGCGGGCATCGGGGATTCCCTTAGTGAGCGTCGAAGCGTCATTCCTGCACATGATTTGCGGCTTATCGTTACACGCGGGTGCCCGGCCTTGGCACGTTGTTGTATGGTTGTGGTCGAACCGTTGAACCCAAGTGATTGAAAGGATATCGCCATGCTGGACTGGAAAAACCGCGCGGGCAGCGCGCCCGAACGTGCCGCCGAGCCCAAGTCGGCCGCCCGCAGCTATGTCGGTGGGGTGCTGTTCAGCCGAGCTTTGGCTACGCTGATCGGCCTCTATCTGCTGGTGACCATTGGCCTGGGCTGGTACTGGAGCCAGGAACCGGCGCTGTTTCCGGTCGCACAAAACGCTCAAGTGGCGGCGGAGAAAGAAGGCAAGCAGATGGTGATCGGCTACACCACCGTCGAAACCCTGAAGACCGTCGCCGGCACCTTGCTAAACAAGCCGGGCGGCTACATTTCCAACGACCGCTTCCCGCCAGGCTTGTGGATGGACAACACGCCAAGCTGGGAGTACGGCGTGCTGGTTCAGGTGCGTGACCTGACCCGTGCCCTGCGTAAAGACTTTGCCCGTTCGCAGTCGCAGTCGGCGGAAGATGCCGATCTGGCCAAGGCCGAGCCGCGTTTCAACTTCGACAACAAGAGCTGGATTCTCCCTTCCAGCGAGTCCGAGTATCAGGAAGGCATCAACTCGCTGAGCCGTTATCAGGCGCGCCTGTCCGATCCAACCCAGAAAAACGCGCTGTTCTATGCCCGCGCCGACAACCTGAACAACTGGCTCGGCGATGTCGGCACTCGTCTCGGTTCGCTGTCGCAACGCCTGTCGGCCAGCGTCGGCCGGGTCAAACTCAATACCGCGCTGAAAACCGAAGTGCCGGCGATCGGCGAAGTGCCACAGGTTGACGAAGAAGTCGTCGAGACCCCGTGGATGCAGATCGACAACGTGTTCTACGAAGCACGCGGTCAGGCCTGGGCACTCTCGCACCTGTTGCGCGCCATCGAAGTCGACTTCGCCGATGTCCTGGCGAAGAAGAACGCCACCGTCAGCGTGCGTCAGATCATCCGTGAACTGGAAGCCTCGCAGGAACCGGTTTGGAGTCCTATGATTCTTAACGGTAGCGGCTTCGGCGTGCTGGCCAACCACTCGCTGGTCATGGCCAACTATATTTCCCGGGCCAACGCCGCTGTGATCGATTTGCGTCAACTGCTCAATCAGGGCTGATTCATGAGCCAGAACGCCAAAGAGGCGGCCCATCGCGCCGCCTCCGATGCCGAACAGATCGCCTGGGTCGACGAGCAGGACAACCTGCTCGGCGCTCTGGTGCGCGCCGATCTGCGCGAGCGCGGGCTGATCGGTCGAGGCACCTACATCATGTTGTTCAATTCCGCCGGTGAGCTGTGTGTGCATCGGCGTACGTTGAGCAAGGCGATTTACCCCGGTTACTGGGACGTCGCGGCGGGCGGCATGGTGCAGGCGAATGAGACCTACGCCGAGTCGGCGGCCCGCGAGCTGGAGGAAGAGCTGGGCGTCAGCGGTGTCGAGCTGACTGCCCATGACCATTTCTACTTCGAAGACACCGGCAATCGTCTGTGGTGTTCAGCGTTTTCCGCTGTGTGGGACGGTCCGCTCAAACTGCAGCCTGAAGAAGTCCTCGAAGCACGCTTTATTCCGGTCGGGCAGGTCATGCAGGAAATCCAGGAAAAGCCTTATTGCCCGGACTCTCTGGCCGCGTTGAAGCGCTATCTGAAGGCGCAGCAAAGCGACGTCGCAAAGAACACATGAATTGGCGCCGATTGGCACTTAGCAAGTCGCATTTTTGCCGTTACACTGCGCGACCTTTTCAAGCTGCACCGTCCTGCTTTTATTGAAGCATCGGCGCAGTAGCGCTGCCCCTGCCTGAGTGGGGCTTCGCGGTCGCTGACCTTGCCCAAGGTTGCGATCAGTCTTTGTCCTCCCGAGAGGATTGCCGGTGGCCAAAAAAGCCGCATCCTTCGCCGCCCTTGGTGGCCTGGTATTTTCCACCGACGCAGGTCGTCATTGCCCGGAATGCAGCAAGCCGGTAGACGCCTGTATCTGCAAACAAACGGTGATCCCGGCCGGCGACGGCATTGCCCGCGTGCGACGCGAGAGCAAGGGCCGTGGCGGCAAGACGGTGACCACCATCACCGGCGTGCCCCTGGCTGAAGACGCGCTCAAAGAGTTGGCGACAACGTTGAAGAAACGTTGCGGCACTGGCGGGGCGTTGAAAGACGGCATCATCGAAATCCAGGGCGATCATGTCGAGCTACTCTTGGCTGAGCTGATCAAGCACGGTTTCAAAGCGAAGAAGTCCGGCGGCTAGCAGCCTCTGTGAAATCCATCTGCGGCTTGATCCGGCGCTGA
This sequence comes from Pseudomonas chlororaphis, assembly GCF_000783395.1. Classification (GTDB taxonomy): domain Bacteria; phylum Pseudomonadota; class Gammaproteobacteria; order Pseudomonadales; family Pseudomonadaceae; genus Aquipseudomonas; species Aquipseudomonas chlororaphis_H. The sequence goes on from NZ_JSFK01000003.1 coordinate 543,352, forward strand.
AACACTTCAGATCCGGCGTCGTCTCCATGGTTTTCACAGAGCCTGTTCATGACCGGTTTCTAAACTCCACGCGGTCAGCGCGGTCTACCGCCGCGCTGACGAACCGTCATTTTCATTCTTTAGACTGCGCCGGCCTGAGATCAGGCGACGCACTATGACTTCTTTATAGGGGACTTCGATGTCCGTACGACGCACACGCAAAGACGATGGCAGCCAATGGACAGTTGCGGACAGCCGCAGTGTTTACGGGATCCGCCATTGGGGGGCCGGGTATTTCGCGATCAATGACGCCGGTCGCGTCGAAGTTCGTCCGAACGGCCCGAGCAGCTCGCCTATCGACCTGTTCGAGCAAGTCGACCAACTGCGCAAAAGCGGTTTGTCCTTGCCGTTGCTGGTTCGTTTCCCCGACATCCTGCAAGACCGTGTACGCCAGCTGACCGGTGCCTTCGATTCGAACATCGAGCGCCTGGAATACCAGAGCAAGTACACCGCGCTGTACCCGATCAAGGTTAACCAGCAGGAAGCGGTGATCGAAAACATCATCGCCACCCAGGACGTTTCCATCGGCCTGGAAGCCGGCTCCAAGCCTGAACTGCTGGCCGTACTGGCACTGGCGCCGAAGGGCGGCACCATCGTTTGCAACGGTTACAAGGACCGCGAGTTCATCCGTCTGGCGCTGATGGGCCAGAAGCTTGGCCACAACGTCTTCATCGTCATCGAGAAAGAATCCGAAGTCGGTCTGGTGATCGAAGAAGCCGCCTCGCTAAAGGTCAAGCCACAGGTCGGTCTGCGCGTGCGCCTGTCGTCGCTGGCGTCGTCGAAATGGGCGGACACCGGTGGCGAGAAATCCAAATTCGGTCTGTCGGCCGCGCAACTGCTGTCGGTGGTCGAGCGCTTCCGCGCTGCCGGTCTCGATCAGGGCATCCGTCTGCTGCACTTCCACATGGGTTCGCAGATTGCCAACCTGGCTGACTATCAGCACGGCTTCAAGGAAGCGATCCGTTACTACGGCGAGCTGCGCAACCTCGGTCTGCCGGTCGATCACATCGACGTCGGTGGCGGTCTGGGTGTCGACTACGACGGCACGCACTCGCGCAATGCCAGTTCGATCAACTACGACATGGACGATTACGCCGGTGTCGTGGTCGGCATGCTCAAGGAATTCTGCGACGCGCAGAGCCTGCCGCATCCGCACATCTTCTCCGAGAGCGGCCGTTCGCTGACCGCGCACCACGCGATGCTGGTGGTGCAGGTGACCGACGTCGAGAAGCACAACGACGAAATCCCGCAGATCGAAAACAAGGAGTCGCTGCCGGAAACCGTGCAGTGGCTGGTTGACCTGCTCGGCCCGACCGACATCGAAATGGTCACCGAAACCTACTGGCGCGCCACGCACTACATGAGCGACGTGGCCGCCCAGTACGCCGACGGCAAACTGACCCTGGCCGAAAAAGCCCTGGCCGAGCAGTGCTACTTCGCGGTGTGCCGTCGCCTGCACAACTCGCTGAAGGCCCGTCAGCGTTCGCACCGTCAGGTGCTCGACGAGCTCAACGACAAGCTGGCCGACAAGTACATCTGCAACTTCTCGGTATTCCAGAGTCTGCCGGACACCTGGGCAATCGACCAGGTGCTGCCGATCATCCCGCTGCACCGTCTCGACGAAGAGCCGCTGCGCCGCGCGGTGCTGCAGGATCTGACCTGCGACTCCGACGGCAAGATCAACCAGTACGTCGACGAGCAGAGCATCGAAACCAGCCTGCCTGTGCACGGTTTGAATGAAGGCGAAGACTACCTGTTGGGCGTGTTCCTCGTTGGCGCCTATCAGGAAATCCTCGGCGACATGCACAACCTGTTCGGTGACACCGATTCGGTGAACATCTACCAGAACGCCGATGGCAGCGTGTACCACGCCGGCATCGAGACCCACGACACCATCGAAGACATGCTGCGTTACGTGCACTTGTCGCCGGAAGAACTGATGACGCACTACCGCGACAAGTGCGCCAGTGCCCGCATCAGTGCCAGCGAGCGTACGCAATTTCTCGATGCCTTGCGTCTGGGCCTGACCCGCTCCTCCTACCTGTCTTCCTGAGGTCAGGTGGCGATCTCGCCGGGTTGTCTGAATTTTTCCTGAAGGTGGTGGAAAATTCGGATGATTCGGTGGGATATCTCCCAAAATCTTCGCGAAAGGCTTGGCATTCCCGGCCAGAAAAGTCATCCGGTCTGCTTTTCGCGTAGGTCATTTCCTAAGTTGTACTTCAGCTCTCTACTCGGCCATGGCTCTCGGCGAGAATCCCCGGCCGCCCCTCCTGTAGAGATCCGCCCATGTTCGATCCAGTCAACGAGTCGTCGTTTCGTCTCGATGTAGCGGGCCTGTCCGACCCCTTCGAAGTCCTGGCCTTTACCGGTAGTGAAGCCCTCAGCGAATCCTTTGCGTTCGAGATCGATGTGTTGATCGACGATCCGCACCTGGATCTCGCCGGCCTGCTTTACCGTTCGGCGTTCCTCTGTTTCGGGCCGTCGGGGGAGGGCGTGCACGGGCAACTGCAGAGCCTTGTCCAGCATGAACACGGACAAGGCTTGCAGTTGAGCCGGATTCGTCTGGGGCCGAAGCTTGGTTGCCTCGCGCTGCGTTTCAGTCAGCGCATCTTCAGTGGTCGTTCCGTGCCGCAGATCATTGAGCAAGTGCTCAGGGAGCACGGGATCGTCGGTGCTCAGCGCCGTTTCGAATTGCATGGCAACTACCCGGCCCGGACGTTCTGCACGCAATACCGCGAGTCCGATCTGCAACTGCTCCAGCGCTTGTGCGCACAGGCGCAGATTCACTATTACTTTGAACACCATCGCGACCGGCATTGCCTGGTATTGGCTGATGATCCGGGGCAGTTGCCATTGGCGGGTACCGCGCGTTATCGGTGTGAAGACGACGGTGAGGGTTATCCGGCTTTGCACCAATGGCAATTGCAAAGTGCAATGGCGGCCAATGCATCAGGCGTGCACCGCGCTGAAGGTCAGAGTGATCTGGCGGCGTTGCGCAGTGGTCATTGGCTGCGTTTGGCCGGGCATCCCTTCGCCGAATGCAATCGCCCATGGCTGCTGACACGCATTGAGCATCGTGCCGATCCATCCGACGAACCGCCCTACACCAACCGACTGTTCGCCGCGGTGCAGCTGCCGTGCGCCTCGGCCAAGGCGCCATCGCGTCTGCGCATGCACAGCCTGCAACGCGCCTGGGTGGTGGCGGTCGATGAACCCCAACCCGACCGTTTACGCCCGGTGGCGGTGCAATTCGACTGGCTGTATCAAGGCGAAGGGGCGGCGCCGAGCCACTGTTGGCTGCCGCTCGCGCCGTCTCTGGCACAGGCACCGATGGCAGCGCTGAGCGATGGCGTCGAGGTGGTGGTCAGTTTTTTTGAGGGCGATCCGGATCAGCCGATGATCAGCGGTGTGCTGCAGCCGCCCATCGCCGCCGACAGCGACTGCGACGAGGTGCCGCAGTTGCCACTGCCCGACAATCTGGTCAGTGACGGTCTGCAGCAACTGTTGATGTCTGGTGAACCTTTGCTGCTGTTGTGCCTGATCCCCGGCGGGGGCAGTTTCAACCATTGCTCACAGTCGGTGTGCAGCTGTCGACTGGTCACCGCGCTTGAACAGAGCGGCGCAACATGAGTGGCGCGGCACTGGAGTCCATGGCGCAGTGGTTGTTGCTCGATGGCCTGGATGCACCGCAGGCCTTGCTGATCTTGCGCCGGGCGTTTGCCGACGTGCAGAGTTTCAGTCTGTTCGCTGGCACTGAGTTCGAACCGCTCAGCGAGCACGGCCCGGTATTGATCGATTTGCGCGATTGCCCGGCATTGGCCTCGTTGTGTCACAGCGATCCGAATACCTGGCGCGGGCTGTTGCTGGGCAGTGAGGTCTCGGCGCAACGGCTGCTGAGGCACTTGCAGCGCATGCTCACGGTGTCGTTCGGATTGAGTCATCGGGCCTTGCTCAGTTATTACAACCGGCAGACCGCGAGCTATTTTTTCGACGCTTGCGACGCCACGGAGTTGAGCCGCTGGCTCGGGCCGATCCGTCAGATGCGCTGGTTCGGCGGCACCTGGGCCGACCGTGCAATTGGCAGTCAGGGCTGGCAGCAGTTGCGCAATCCGGGGCTCGCCGTCGAGCCGCTGAGCATCGAACAAAGCCTGACCCGTCGCCAGCGCGAACGCCTGCAAACCTGTCTTCTGGAGCAGCACATCTGGCGCTGGTGCCAATCGCTGGGAACCGATTACGCGACGATGTCCTCCCATGTTCAACAAGGCCTGGCGCTGGGATTCAGCGACCGCACCGTGCTCGATGGCTGGTTATGGCTACGCTTGCTGCATCCGCGTGCCGTGCTGGTGCCACCGCCGGCGGGTTTGACCCAGCAACAGCGGCTTGACCATGTTCGACGCCAGTGGCACGGCGATCAGTCCTGAGGCGAGGTTAGGCGCGTATGACACGGTTATTCCGGCAAGGGCTCGGCGCAGTGATCGGCAGTGTATTGCTGTTGGTGCTGAGTGGTTGTTCGCCGGTGCAGGTGCTCAATGCGCTGACCCCGGACAGCACTTACGAAAAAACCGTGGGCATCGCCTATGGCGACGACCCGCGGCAGAAGCTCGACGTGTATGTGCCGCATCGGCCGATGCCCGGCGCGCCGGTGGTGGTGTTTTTCTATGGCGGCAGCTGGAACAGCGGTTCGCGCGTCGACTACCGCTTTGTCGGTGAAGCGCTGGCGTCGCGGGGGATTGTCACGGTGGTGGCGGATTACCGCTTGTATCCGCAGGTGCGCTATCCGCTGTTTCTGCAGGACGGCGCGCGGGCGGTGGCGTGGACCAAAGCGCATATCCGCGAGTTTTCCGGCAACCCGCAGCGCTTGTATTTGATGGGCCACAGCTCTGGCGGGTACAACGCGGCGATGCTCGCGCTGGATGATGAATGGCTTGCGGCGGTGGGCATGTCGCCCGGGGATTTGCAGGGCTGGATCGGCCTGGCCGGGCCGTATGACTTTCTGCCGATCGAGAATCCCGAAGTGCGTCCGGTGTTCTTCTGGCCGGACTCGCCGGCGCAATCGCAGCCGGTCAACCATGTCAGTCGCGGCGCACCGCCGGCGCTGCTGATCGCCGCGACCGAGGATGATCTGGTCAACCCGACGCGCAACACCGGCGGTCTTGCGAGCAAGCTGCGCGAGGCCCGGGTGCCGGTGCAGGACTTGTATTACTCGCGGCCCAGTCACATTACGTTGGTGGCAACCTTGTCACGACCGTTGCGGCAACTGGCGCCGGTGCTCGATCAGGTGGTCGGGTTTATCACCCACACGCCGGCTCAGTGAACGCCGCCACTGAACCAGCCATCGTTGCGCTTGAGCCACCAGGCTTGCGCGCCAAGCGTCAGGCTGCGCAACACCATGAACAGCAGAAAAGTTATCCACAGTCCGTGATTGCCGAAACCTTGCAGTGCCCAGGCGAACGGCAGTAGCAGAACCACGGTGATGAGCATGCCGTTGCGCATTTCCCGCGCGCGGGTGGCGCCGATGAACAAACCGTCGAGCAAGTAGCTCCAGACCGCAATCAGCGGCAGCACGGCGAGGTAGGGCAGGTAGGCGAACGCCGTGTCGCGCACGCTCTGGATGTCGGTCTGCATCTCGATGAACAGGTGCCCGGCCAACAGAAACAGTGTGGCAAAGCCGAGGCTGGCGATCAGTGACCAGCCGCCGGCCACCACCAGCGAACGACGCAGGGCCAGACGATTACGGGCGCCGATGGCGTGTCCGCACAAGGCTTCGACGGCATGGGCCAGACCGTCCAGCGCATGTGCGGTCAGCAGCAAGCCATTGAGCAGCAGCGCGTTGGCCGCCACCGTCGAATCGCCCAGCCGCGCGCCTTGCACGGTGATCAGGAAAAACACCGATTGCAACGCCAGGCTGCGAATGAAGATGTCGCGGTTGACCGCCAGCAACGGGCGCCAGCTCTGCCAGATCTTCAACGCTGCCCAAGCAATGTGCCCGGGGTACGCCCGCAACGCCTTGCGAGTCAGCAGCAGACCGAGCAGGGCGCCGCTCCATTCGGCAATCACCGAGGCCCGCGCCGAACCGACCACGCCCCAGTCCAGGCCGATGACGAACCACAGATTGAGGACGATGTTGATCAGGTTGGTGGTCAGCAGAATCGCCAGTGGCGCCCGGGCGTTTTGCGTGCCGAGAAACCAGCCGACCAGCGCATAACTGGCCAGCGCTGCTGGCAGGCCGAACAACCGCGTGTGGAAGAAGTCCCGGGTGAGCTGATCCAGTTCCGCCGACGGTTGCATGAAGTGCAGCGCTATTCCGCTCAGCGGCACACCCAACGTGCCAAGCACGAGTGCCAGTCCCATCGCCAACAGCAAGCCTTGCAACAGAATCTGCCGTAACGCCGCACCGTCGCTGCGCCCGGCAGCTTGCGCGGCGAACCCGGTGGTGCCCATGCGCAGAAAACCCATCGCCCAGGCGAGAAAGGTGTACAGGCTGGCGCCGACCGCCACCGCGCCCAATTGATGGGCGTGGGGCAGGTGGCCGATGACGGTGCTGTCGACCAGCGCCACCAGCGGCACGGATATATTGGAAAGAATCATCGGCGCGGCAAGTGCCCAGACCTTGCGGTGCGTCGGGCGGTCGCGCCAGTCGGCGATCAGAGTGGACATGCGGGCTCCTTGGGGGAGCGGGCATTGTAGCGACTCATGGAGGATTTGCTGTGTCTGACAGAAACAACCCCCTTACCCCAGCCCTCCCGAAACGTCGGACCGCCCAGAGGGAGAGGGGGCCGACCGAGGTGTCTGGCGTCATCCATCGACCTGAGAGAATGTGCCGATTATGGATTCGCTGAAGCTCGCCCAAGTCGGTGTAGCTCCCATTCAGTCTCCTCTCCCTCCGGGAGAGGGTTAGGCGGGCGGCGTTCCGATGAGGGGCTCTTCAAGCGTTTAATGAATAATCCAGCTCAACAACCACAACCCCAGCAACAACCAGATGATCCCGGCAATGATCGACGCATTCATGAACGCCCGAATCGCCGACCACAACAGCATCAGTCCGACGATCAGCGCGATGATGCTGATGATCGAGGTGTCCATCCCCAGTGTCTTGGCCAGCCCGTCGACAAAGTTGCCACCGGCATTGCTCAGAATGTTGAACAAGCCACTGAGGCCATCGACGATAAAACGGATGACCGAACCGAGCGCCTGCCCGAGCCATTCGAAAAAGCTTTCTACCTGCATGTGTGCATCCTGATGAAAGAGCTGAGCCTTGGGCCACACCGCAGGTGGCCGAGTTCCCTGCATGATAGAAGGTTTGCACCCATTCTGTGTGGGAGCGAGCCTGCTCGCGAATACGGTGGATCAGATAACTGATGGGTTGAATGACACAGCGCTTTCGCGACCAGGCTCGCTCCCACAATAGATCATCTGGCTGCTTGCCTTCAGGTCGTATCCCCCCGAAGCTATACGCCTTCAGGAGAGCCCGATGAACCTTGTTGAACTGACCGAACGCCTGCACGCCATTCGCGACCGCAATGACTGGCGGCAATTTCACAGCCCGAAAAACCTCGCCATGGCGGCCAGCGTCGAGATGTCCGAACTGGTGGAAATCTTCCAGTGGCTGACGGAAGACCAGTCGCGCCAGCTGTCGGCGGACAAGCTCGCCCATGCCGGGCAGGAAGTCGGCGATATCGTCTTGTATCTGTTGCTGCTGTGCAGCGAGTTGGGGTTGGACATGAATGAAGTGGTGCGTGCCAAGCTCGCCGACAGCGAACGGCGGTTCAGCTGATGAGCGACCGGCATTTCGATCAGTTGGCGACGCGTTTCGCCGAAAAAATCTACGGTGGCGCCAAAGGTGCGATCCGTCTCGCGGTGTTGCAGGCGGACCTTGCCGAAGCGCTGCCGGATCGCCCGCTGCGGGTGCTCGACATTGGCGGCGGCCTCGGCCACATGTCGCTGTGGCTGGCCGAACGCGGTCACGACGTGACCTTCACCGAGCCGGCCGCGCCGATGCTCGAAGGTGCGCGCCAGCGCTTCGCTGAAGCCGGGCAAACCGCGACGTTCATTCAGGCGCCGTGGCAGGAACTGCTCGGCCAGCTCACCGAACCGTACGATCTGGTGATCTGCCACGCCGTGCTGGAATGGCTCGCCGAACCCCACGCGATCCTGCCGGTGCTGCATCAATTGACCAAACCCGGTGGCTGGTTGTCGCTGGCGTTTTACAACCGCGACGCGCTGATCTACCGCAACCTGCTCAAAGGCCATTTCAAGAAAATGCGCAAGAACGACATGGCCGGCGAAAAGCAGAGCCTGACCCCGCAGCAACCGCTCGATCCGCGCGAATTGGCAACGCAACTCGACGGCCTGTGGCAGGTCGAAACCCAAAGCGGGATCCGGGTTTTCCACGACTACATGCCAGTGGAATTCCAGGCCCGCGCCGAACTCGTGGATTTGCTTGAGATGGAGCTCGCACACCGTCGTCACCCAAGCTTCGCCGGGCTTGGGCGTTACTTGCACTGGATCTGCCGGCCGATCTGATCGGAGCGCGACATGAAAGCTCAATCCGGGTTACTGCTGATCTGTCTGGGGTTGGCTGCTTGCCAGAGCAGCAACCCGTACGTGGCGCAATCGCGGCCCTTGCCGCCGGCGCCAGCGCAAGCCGCCACTACGTTTGACCGCAGCGCGTACCCGGCGCCGCCGCGTGATTACGGGCGCTATCGCAGCTGGGCCTGGCTCAACGGGCAACTGCCGCCGGGCACGGCCTGGGCGGATTCGGCGCAAGTGGCCGAAGCGGTGAGCAACGCGCTGGATCAGCGCGGTTTGCGCCCATTGCACGACAATCGCCCGGCCGACCTGTTGGTCAGTGCCGATCTGCGTCTGGAAACCCGTTTGCGTCAGGTCCAGGACGACTACGGTTATTACGGCGGCGGTTACGGTGGCTACGATCGATACGGCCGTGGTTACGGCATGTACAACTCGGTGCCGATCGTGCGCACGTATTCCGAGCAGGTCGTGGTGGTGCAGGTCAACCTGTTCGACGCCGGCAGCGGTCAACCGGTGTGGAGTGCCAGTGCCGAAACCGCGAACAAGGGCAGCGAAATCGATCGCACCGATTCGATCCGCGAGGCTGTGGAAAAGGCCATGTCGGCGTATCCTCCCAGTTAGCTTCGTGCCCATTCGAAGCCCCCGCAGGTTCATGTCTTCCACCGGAGAAAACCCATGTTCCGCCGTCTCGCTTTATTGGCCATGGCCGCGCTGCTCAGCGCCTGCGCCGCCAACCAGGTCAATCACGACTTCGATGCCAGCCGCGACTTTGCCGCCTATCGCAGCTGGAGCTGGAAAGACCCCGCCCTGCAATATCGTCCCGATGATCCACGCATCAAAAGCGACCTGACCGAACAACGCATCCGCCAGGCCGTGGCCGATCAGCTCGACCAGCGCGGTTTGCGTCCGGCCACCGCAGGCGCCAAGGGTGACCTGAATGTGCAGACCTATCTGATTGTCGAAGATCGCCAGCAACAAGTGACGACCAATTACGGCGGCGGTTGGGGTGGCCCGTGGAACGGCTATTGGGGCGCGCCGATGTACAACGAAACGCGCAACATCACCTATAAGGTCGCAACCATCCAGATCGACCTGCTCGACGGCAAGGACGGCAAACTGGTGTGGCGCGGCAGCGATGAGCAGATGCTTTCCAGCAAACCGAATCCGCAGGATCGCAGCAATGCCATTCGTGAGACGGTCGCCCGCATCCTGGCCAACTATCCACCACGCTGAGTCTGTTCAGAGAAAACGGGAGCCCTTGAGCTCCCATTTTTTTTGCCCTGCGACGACCCCCGGTAGGAGCTGCCGAAGGCTGCGATCTTTTGATTTTGCTTTTTAGAGGCCAAGATCAAAAGATCGCAGCCTTCGGCAGCTCCTACGGGGGATTGCGCGTCTACACTCACTTGCATCAATGGAGCTAGCGGCAAAGGAGTGCGCCATGTCGCCTCGTTCGCGATTCAATGGCCCGGCCCGTCAGCGTGGAGCGATCGGTCTGATGGCGGTACTGACCCTCGGGCTGGCGCTGGTGTGCATGGTGCTGGTGGTCGACAGCGGTCGTTTGTATATGGAACAACGGCGCTTGCAGCGGGTGGTCGATGTCGCTGCGCTGGAGGCCGTTTCCCGGGGTGGCGATTGCTTGCCCGGTGCCAGCGCAGCCCAATACGCGGCAGCCAGTGCGGCGCGCAACCAATTCACCGTGGTGCAGGGTGTCACTACCCTGGTCGTGACCTGCGGCACCGTGCAAACCGGTGCGAACAACCTGCGCGGCTTCTCCGCCGACGCCACGAAGAAAGAAGCCATCAGCGTGGTCGCTACCCGCGTCGTGCCCACCAGTGTGGCCGCCGCGCTGTACGCGTTGGTTGCGCCGGGCGGCATCACGCCGACCACCCGCCTCGGCGCCACAGCTGTCGGCGCCTCGGCGATTCTTCCGCCCCAGGCTCAGTTGACCATCGGCACCACGCTGGCCACCGTGGATGCCAGCAAGTCTGCGCTGCTCAACTCGATATGGGGGGGAATGCTCGGTGGCAGCCTCAACCTCAGCGTCGCCGGATGGCAGGGGCTGGTGCAAAGCCAGATCAACCTGCTTAGCTATCTCAATCAATTGGCCCTCGACGTTAACGTCGACGCCGGCAACTACACCCAGTTGCTGGCCAAGAACATCAGGGTCGGCCAACTGCTCGACACCGCTATCACCGTGCTGACCAAGGGCGGTACCACGACCAGCATAGCGGTCGACGGCCTGGTGGGACTGAAAGCGGTGGCCGGCAGCACCGAAGTGGCACTCGGCAAATTACTGCAACTGCAGACCGGTGCCACGTCGGCTGCGCTCAATGCCAATCTGCAATTGTTCCAGCTGCTCGAAGCCGTCGTGCAAGTGGCCAACAGCGAGAACGCGCTCACCGCAACGGTGCCGCTCAGTATTCCGGGGCTGGTCAACGGCTCGGTCAAAGTCAAAGTCATCCAGCCGCCGCAATTGTCCGCCGTGGGCAACCCGGTGCTGGCCAAGGCCGACCCCATGGGCGCCAATCGAATCTACGTGAAAACCGCGCAGGTGCGCACGTTGATCTCGCTGAATCTGCCCGTGCTGTCAGGCGTGGCCGGGCTGGCCAGCGCGATTACCAGTACGCCCTTGGTGGGCGGGCTGACGGACACCCTCAACAACCTTTTGCACCTGAACATTGCCGGCACGCTGAACTCGTTGTTCTGCACCTTGGGTGGCACTTGTGAGCGCACCAACCTGCAAATTCTGCCCACGTCTTCCATCGACATTTTGCTGGAGGCCGCTGCAGCCGACAGCCATGTCACCGATTTCAACTGCGTCAGCGCTGCGAGCAAAAGCCTGACCACCCAGACCAACTCCTCGCTGGTCAAACTCAAGGTCGGCAAGATCGACGCGACCAACGCGTTTTCATCTGCGGCGGATGTCACCGTGCAGCCGCTGGCATTGATTGATGTCGGCGTGATCACCTGCACCATTCCCTTGTTGGGCCTGGGCTCGGCCACCTGCGACCCGAACTCGCGCAAACCGTTCTACGGCGGCGGTCTCGGCGTCAAGGTCGACACCACGGTGGCCAGCACTCAGAACATCCATACCTACAACCAGCCGCCGGAAATCAAGCAAACGCCGCAGACCTACAGTTTTGGTACACAAGGTGTGGTCAATAGCCTCAAAGGCACCTTGAGCGGGGTTCAGGTTCAGGCCTACAAACCCACCGGCTCAAGCCTGCTGGGCGGCTTGCTCACCACCACCGCCGATGTGCTGGCCGGCGTCAACAACACGCTGGGCGTGGTCATTGATAATCTGTTGAGCCCGGTGCTCGACCCGATTCTGGACGGTTTGCTTGCCAACCTCGGCATCACCCTGAACCGGGTCGATGTCGGCGCCAACCTCAGTTGTCGACCGCCCGGCCAACCGACACTGGTGATCTAATCGCTCAGTGCAATCGGCAGTTCGATGCAGAACCGCGCACCCTCATCGCCATTGCGCACGCTCAGGCGGCCGCCCATGTTATCGATGATGCCGTAACTTACCGACAAGCCCAGACCGGTGCCGACGCCGACCGGTTTGGTGGTGAAGAACGGCTCGAAAATGCGTTCCAGCAGGCGCGGATCGATACCGCCGCCGTTGTCTTCGACCCACAGGCGCACGACGTGCTCATCGCACTCGGCATGCACGGCGATCCACGGCTGGAAGTCGCGATCGGCTTCGCGCTTGCCGAGCAAGGCGTCGCGGGCGTTGACCATCAGGTTGATCAGCACCTGCTCGAGTTGATCGACGTAACCGCGCACCTCGACCTGGAAACCCGCCTCTTTGATGCGCACCTCGACACCTTTGCCGCGCAGCCCTTCGGACAACAGCGACAACGTGCCTTCAATCGCCTCGAGCGGGTTGAACGGATGTTGTTCGATTTCCGAGCGGCGCCCGAACACGCGCATGTGATCCACCACCCGCGCGGCCCGTTGCACTTGCGCGTCGATGCGATTGAGCTTGTCGGTCAGATAATCGATCTGCACATCACCGTTGCCCAGGCGCTTGAGCACATTGACGATGGCCATGCGCATCACATTCAGCGGTTGATTGATTTCATGGGCCAGGCCCGTCGCCATTTCGCCGAGGGTGGCCATTTTTGCGCTCTGCGTCAGTTGTTGCTGGGAGCGCCGCACCTCGGTGTTGTCACGGCCCACCGCTTGCACTTCGACCAGTTGCCCCTGTGCATCGAACACCCCGCGATCCGACCAGACCCACCAGGCATGTTCGCGACCGGGCAGACGCAGATTGATTTCGGCGGTGCTCACCGGCAGTTCCGGGGTCAATTGGCTGATACGCAGGAGGAAAGCTTCGCGCTGATCGTCGGACATCCAGCTGCCCAGATTGACCCCGGGCAATTGCTCCGGCGGGCATTCAAGATACGTCGCCAAAGGCCGGTTGCCGAAGGTCAGCGTCAGGTCCGGGCGATAGCGGCAGATCATCGCCGGTGAGTCTTCGACCAGAATCCGGTAGCGCTCTTCGCTCGCCTTGACCTGTTCGGCGGCGAGCGTGGCCTCGGTGACGTCCAGCCACAAGCCCACCGCTTCCACTGGCAAGCCGAGATCGTCGCGCAGCAGTCGGGCTTCGTCGAGCAGCCAGTGTGCGTGGCCCTGGCGGTCGAGCACTCGATAACGCGTGCTCACCGCGCCTTCACGCAGCAACTGGCGAGTGCGCTCGAAGTAGCGCGGGCGGTCTTCGGGGTGCACGTGTTCCACCAGTCGGCCATTGTCGCAGTCGGCCAGACTCCAGCCGAGCAACGGTTGCAGGCTGGCGCTGAAAAATGTCGGTTGCAGCGCACCTTCGACATAGCGCTGCACGTAGATCACGGCGGGTGAGCTGGCGATCAGGTTATCCAGCCGCGCATGGGCGGCCGCGGCCTGTTGCTGCTGATTTTTGATGTCGCTGATGTCGAGCATGAAACCGACTAACCGGCGTTCGGCGCCGATGCCCAGCGAGCGGCCTTGCAGGCGATACCACAGCGGCAACGCTTGATCGCTGCCTTGCAAGCGCACGCACATTTCCAATGGGCTGCCTTCATCCTGCAGGGTTTGCAGGCGACTGCGCAGTTCATCGCGGTCGGCGGGATGCACGCGGTTGAACCATTCCTCAATCGGCAACCGCTGCGTCGCAAGCCCCAGACTCTCAGCCAGTGCCGGCGCCAGTTGCACGTCGGCGCGGTCGCTGCTGATTTCCCACCAACCAGTGCCGAGCAGCGCTTGCAGTACATCCAGACGCTCGAGTTGCTGATGGTGGCGATGCTCGCGCAGGCGTTCCAGCAATGGCGCGGCAACTGCTGCGGCCAGCAACAGCCAGTCGTGATCGTTCAGGTCCGGCGCCTGCTGCTGCGGGTTGTAAGCGGCGCACAACAGCCATGCGGCCACGCCTTGGGCGTCGCGATAGGGCACGGCGAAGCCTTCGTTCGGACCGAGCAAGGCGCTCAGGCGCGGTTGTTCGCCAGGTGACAGGCGTTGCGGCAACGCGCCGTTGAGACTGTCCAGACTTGTGCCCAGTGCTTGCTGGTCACGCCAAATCTGCGGCGCATTCAGCGCCGCGTAGTGCTGATGGATCTGCCAGCCCTGACCTTGTTCGTCGAGCAATGCCACCGCCAGACAGGGCACGTGCAAATGCTGACTCAGCCGTTGCAACTGCTCGCCCAATACATCAGGCAGACGGGCGAGGCTGCCCAGGCGCAAATGGTCGCGTATCTGCGTGGCCAGCAACTGACATTGCTCGCGACTGCGCGTCTGCCGTCGTTCGCCGAGCAGATCGCCGATGTCCAGCAGTTGCAGGAGCCAGCCATCGCCCTGTGCCTGCAGCCAACCGCGCAAATGCAGCGGCGGACCGGCCAGACTGAAAAAATCCAGGTCGAGCACTTGTCCCTGCCAGTCGGCGGGGCTGCCTTCGAGCGCAAGACTGCTGTGCGGCAAGACGTATTCGAGCAGGTGCGCGGGATGGCTGGCGGCCAACCGCTGCGCGAGGACATGGCGCAGCGGCCCGCTCAAATGATTGACTTGGCCTGTGCCATCCAGATACAGCTGCAGGCCGACACTCGACACCAGAGGACTGTCCTGCGGCGGGACGGTTTCCGGGTGGCGATTGAGCAGGCGAGCGAACAGCTTGTCAGCGGAACTCAAAATTGCAGGCTCGACGAGGCGCGCAACGTCGCCGGCAGACGCGGTACCGAGCCGATGCCCGGCAACACCAGAAACGGCAGTGCCTGATTCAATTTACTGGTGGGGTAGTTGATGGTCACCGTCAGCACGCCGCCGGTATAAGTGATGGTGCTGTCTGCGGCCGCGTTGAAATTCAAGGCACCCGGCAGCCAGGCCAGTTGCCGGTTCAGCTCGGCTCTGGCAGTGGCGGTGACAGCGGCGGGGTAATTGGCGGTGGCCGGATCAAGTGCAACGCTACGGCGTACCGCCTCGGCCGTCGATGCATTGAATGACTGCATCAGCAACAGCGGCAGGCTGTAGCTGACCAGACCATAAAACACGGCAAAAAAAATGATGAACACCAAGGCGAATTCGATGGCGACGGCGCCTTTTTGCTTGCGGGGGAGGCCGGATTTCATGAGTGCGTCTACCCTGACATTCACTACGTAATATCAGCATAGAATCATTCAGCCAAAACGGACGTTTTTTACCGCATGCACAGCGTTGTCTTACTCCTCTGGCTGACACTCTGCGCGGCGCAGGATGCCCGGCAGCGGCATATCGGCAACAGCCTGACCCTCGGGGTGGGCGGGTTGGCGCTGGTGTATTTGCTGAGTACCGGCAACACCTGGCTCGGTGCCGACATGGCGCAGGCGGGGTGGGCACTGTTGCTGGCGCTGGCCCTCACTCTTCCCGGTTATATTCTGAAACGATTTGGCGCCGGCGATGTGAAATTAATGACAGCCTTGGCTCTTGCGACGAACGGCACTGTGCTGCTCGGCGCGTTTATCGGCGCTGCGCTGTCCAGCGTCATCTGGATCCTGCTGGTGCCAAAACTCTGGCCGCATATGGGTCAAGGGCTTAGAGAACATCTTCGATATCTAGGCCAGCCGCTGTCAAAAAAGCTGCCATTTGCGCCGTTCGTGTTGATCGGAACATTTCTGACTTTGTGTTGGATCCATTAGTCGCGCAGCGCCACTACTGCTATGTACATAGTAGGAAAGTGGGTCTACTTTCAAATCAACGTTATACAGCCTCGCGCTGTCAGTACAGGAACGGTCAGCCTTTGGCCTGGGCATGGAGTGGCAAGTGAACAAGCTTACGTCTGCGATAAAGGTTCTGGTGGTCGACGATCAGCCGCTGATCGTCGAGGAACTCTGCGAATTCATCGAAAGCAGCGGCTACCACTGCGTGCCTTGCGAATCGAGCAAGCAGGCGATCGAGCACTTCGTCGAAGATCCGGCCATCGGCCTGGTGCTGTGTGACCTGCATATGCCGGACATGGACGGCATTCAACTGGTGCAGGAACTGCAGCGGCTGGCCGGTAAACACCGGGTGTTCGAGGCCATCATGCTGACCGGGCGTGCCGACAAGCAGGATGTCATCAAGGCCTTGCGCGCCGGCATCGCCGACTACTACCAGAAACCGATCGATCTGGATGAACTGCTCGAAGGTCTGCAGCGCCAGGAAGCAGCCTTGCAGGAACGGCAGAAGACCCTGCATCTGGGCCATTTGAATCAGAAGCTGCAATACCTCTCCGAGTCGATCGACGACCTCTACCAAGACCTCGACAAAGTACGTCGAGCTCCCGCGCCCGTGAGTGATGAAGCACCGGGGGATGGCGAAGGCGTGGAGATACCGGCGATTTTCAATCAGCTGTCACCACGTCAGCTCGATGTCGCACGGTTGGTGGGCAAGGGCCAGACCAACTATCAGATCGCGTGTGAGTTAGGCATTACCGAGAACACGGTGAAGCTCTATGTCTCGCAGGTGCTGCGCCTGACGCACATGCATAACCGCACCCAATTGGCGCTGGCGTTGTCACCCGGCAACTCGGGACGGCAACGGGTCACCGCGCACTGACGGCTATTACATGACCCCGGTACTGAACGGGGTCATGCACCTCCAGCGCTATGGGTCTTGGACTTGGGAAACAGGTTGTCCAGGGTTTCCAGCAAACGCACGTGATAGATCGGTTTGCGGAACAGGTCCAGCACCTGCAGGCGCAGCATATCGCTGACGTCCTCCATATCGGCATGCCCGGACGTGACGATCACTGGCAAGTGCTGACGCGAAGTGTGTTCACGCAGACGCTTGATCAGCGACATGCCGCTTTCTTCCGGCATGCGCAGATCGGTGATCACCAGGGCGATATCGGGATGCCGGGTCAGGTGATGCAACGCGAGCTTTACCGACGTGGCGGTGTGGCAGGTGAAGCCTTCGCCCTCCAACAACTCCGCGAGCTCCAGCAGTGCGTCCTCCTCATCGTCGACGAGGAGCAACTGCTGGCGCGAAGTGAGTGAAGAGTTCATGGGCAACACCTGCAATGGACTGAGTGCTGACGGTAGAACCCAATGGCCGCATTGACAAGTTATCGGCCCGATCAGGGTGTCGGAGTCAGCGCAGTCTGGATAGCGGTCAGAATCGCGGTGACCTGCGTACCGATGCCGTTACCAAATGCGGCAATCACCAGCGCCACCAGACCGACCACCAGCGCGTACTCGATGGCGGAGGCGCCTTCGGTATCTTTTGCCAGGCCTTTGAAGAACGCGATTTCGGATTTGATCTTTTGAACAATGAGGGAATACGACATGAGAATTCTCCTTGAGCACGCCAGGTGTTGCGCGTTCGCAACATGATTTCCCTGTGCCAGCATCAGCATTGTCGGCATTTCTCGACCCTACAACTGTAAGAACGGATTAACACCTAAGTAGTAGTCAGTCGTTTAACGCAAAAAAACCACGTTTGGCGCTTTAGGCCTCTACTTTCGTTGGATATTTCCACCTTCGTAATGGCGTTTTGTTCGGGCTGCGCTACCGTCAAATAGCGAAATAGTTATTTGTTCATAGCTGCCTGATTGCGAAGTTATCTCGTTGGAAGTCACGGGTCATTGCATAAGAGACAAGCGCAGCGGGAAAGGGAGAGCCGTCATGAACAGTCGCGTCACTTTGGGTCTGGCCGGGTTGTTCCTGGTGGGCGCCATCATCGCCGGATATTGGGGACTCACATTGAGCCGGCCGCCAGTGACCGAAACGGTCGCGGCACCCGTGGCGGCGCCTGTCGTTGCGCCCGCTGTCCAGACTGAACCTGTGGAAGACCCCACACGGCAACCTGTCGTTGTGCTGCTGCGCGATATCGCCCCCTTCGTGAAGATCACCGCAGCTGACGTTGCCGTGGAAAAACTGCGCACGGCGCCCGCCGGCAGTCTGAGCAAAATCGAACAGGTGGTCGGCCGTACGCCGTGGCGGCCGTTGAGCGCCGGCAGTTGGCTGAATGACGAAAGCTTCGAGCCGGGCAGCCAACTGGCGCGGATGATCCGCCCCGGTGAGCGCGCACTGGCCGTGGCCGTGGATGAAGTGATCACTGCCGGCGGGCAGTTGGCGCCCGGTGATTACGTCGATGTGCTGCTGTTTTTGCGCAGGGACGAAAGCAATCCGCAGGCCTCGGCGCAACTGGTGGTACCTGCCGTGCGCGTGCTGGGTGTCGGCAGTCAGATGGGCCTGACCAACGATGGTCAACCCGCCGGCCCGGCGCGCAGTGACGACGAACGTCTGAAGCAGGAACAACAACGCATGGCCGCGCGCAGCGTGGTGCTGGCGGTGCCAGAAACATTGCTCAGCCGCTTGATGCTGGCCTCGGGTGCCGGTGTGTTGCGCCTCGCGGTGCGCAGCGCCGATGAGCAGCAACTGAGCAAATACTGGTCCGGTGAAAACGATGCCGCCAGCCGCCTCGACACGCCTCGGCGGGAGCTGCTGGAGTTCAGCCAATTGTCCCTGACGGCGCCACCCAGACCGGTGGCTATGGCCGGGCAACCGGCCGCGCGCAAACCGACCGTGGAAGTCATCCGCGGTGCTGAAAACGCTCAACCCACTCCCTGATTCGAGCAAGGACGCCTTTACATGCGCACACGCTTTACGCCTCTGTTAAACGGCTTGCTGCGGGCCTCGTTGCTGAGTGTCGCCTCGATCGGCAGCGCCGTCGCCGCTGCAGGCAACTGCGCCGCGCTCGGCCCGCTGCCCGCGACGCTGGAAGTCGGTGAAGGTTTGCAACAGGCGCTGCAATCCCCCGTGGCGATCACCCGGGTGGCGGTGGGCGATCCGAAAATTGCCGACGTGCGCGTGACGGGCGATCAGGGCATTCTGCTCACCGGCGTCGCGCCCGGCGCCACTACGCTGATGATCTGGAGCGCCTGCGCCAGCACCCCGCGTCAGAGCATGGTGTTTGTGCAAGGTAAGGCCAGTGCCGCGATGACGGCCGTTGCGTTGCCGACGACGGGCGATCCGACTTTGCCTTCGCAAGTGCAGACCGACATCCGCTTCGTCGAAGTCAGCCGGACCAAACTCAAGGAAGCGGGTACCTCGATCTACGGCAAAGGCTCGAACAATTTCCTTTTCGGCGCACCGGGTACGGTGCCCAACACCGGCGTCACGCCTGGCGTCGTGCCATTGGCCAACATCGATCCGCGCATCGCGGTACCGAGCATCCCGTTGGCCAACGATATGTTCAATATTGTCTGGGGCGGCGGCAGCAGTAAATTCCTCGGTATCGTCAACGCACTTGAAGGCAGCGGTTTCGCCTACACCCTGGCGCGGCCAAGCCTGGTGGCGCTGAGCGGGCAGAGCGCGAGCTTCCTGGCCGGCGGTGAAATCCCGATCCCGGTGCCCAGCGCCAACAGCAACAGTTACTCCATCGAGTACAAGGAGTTCGGCATCCGCCTGACCTTGACCCCGACAGTGGTCAGCAACGACCGCATCGCCCTCAAAGTCGCCCCGGAAGTCAGCGAGCTGGACTACAACAATGGCGTGACCATCGGCGGCACCACGGTGCCGGCGTTCACCATTCGGCGCACCGACACCAGCATCTCTCTGGCCGATGGCGAGAGCTTCGTGATCAGTGGCCTGATCAGCACGCAAAACGCCTCTCAGGTGAACAAGTTTCCCGGCCTGGGTGACATCCCGGTACTCGGCGCTTTTTTTCGCAATTCTTCAATCAATCGCGAAGAGCGCGAGCTGCTGATGATCGTCACCCCACACCTGGTGCAGCCACTGGCGGCCAATGCGCCGCTGCCGTCACTGCCGGGGGAAAAACTGCGCAACTACGACCCGAACTGGTATCGCCTGTACTTCCTCGAAAACGGCAACTTCGATAAACGCAGTGGGTTATCGCAATGAGCCAGAGCCTCAGCCAGACCTTCCTCGCCATCACCCGCAACGACACCGATCTTGAGTGGCTGCAAGGTGCGCTGGCGCCCCTCGGTCAAGTGGTCAGCGCTGGTGGCGGCAGCCTTGACGAGTTGCTGGCGCTGGTCGACGTGACCTTCGCCAGCCTGGTGTTCGTAGGGCTCGATCGCGATCATCTGGTCGCGCAAAGCGCCTTGATCGAGGGTGTACTGGAAGCCAAGCCGATGCTCGCCATCGTCGCCCTCGGCGACGGTATGGATAACCAGCTTGTGCTGAACGCGATGCGCGCTGGCGCTCGGGATTTCGTCGCCTACGGCTCGCGCTCCAGTGAGGTCGCCGGGCTGGTGCGGCGTTTGAGCAAACGCCTGCCGCCGGTGACACCGAATGCCCAGCTCGGCGGTTTGACCGTGCTCTACGGAGTGCAGAGCAACGCCGATGGCGCGCTGCTCGCCAACCACATGGCGCTGGTGGTGCAGAAGAGCGGTCAGCAAACGTTGCTGCTCGACCTGGGCTTGCCGCGCGGCGACAGCCTGGCCCTGCTCGGGCTTGAGAGCTCGTTCCACTTCGGCGATGCATTGCGCCACTTGCGACGTCTCGACGCGACCCTGATCGACAGCGCTTTCACCAGCGCCGAAGCGGGTCTGCGCATCCTCGCTTACGCTGCTGGCGACGAGCCGCTGGAGCGCACCAGCGCCGCCGAGTTGTACATGCTGCTCAGCGCGTTACGCCAACACTTCCAGCACATTGTCGTCAACCTTACCGGCCAGCCTGACAGTGAAGCGTTGCGCACCTTCGTCAGTCATTGCGACAAGCTGTTGTGGTACACCGACCAGAACGTGCTCGACTGCCGGCGCAACCTCGCCGTGCTCAATCTGTGGCGCGAAAAAGGCATGAAACTCGATCACGGCCGGCTGCTGGTGGATCGCTATCTGCGCAACGTCACACCGGACTCCGACACCCTCGGCAAGACCTTCGGCCTCGAGGTGATCGCCGTGCTCGCCTACAGTCCGGAGATTCGTCTCAACGCCAAGAACCAGGGCGTCACCCTGTTCGAACTGGCCCCGCGTGAAGCCATCAGCCAAAGCCTGCGCACCCTCGGCGAACGCCTGGCGAAACGCTCCGAAGGCCTGGCCAAGCCCAAGGTCAGCTGGTTCGATCGCTTGCGAGGCACATCATGAACAGCGAGCAACTGTTCGGCGGGCCGCAGCGTCATGCCGCCGGCAATAGCGACCACGACGGTTTGAAACTGGTGTTGCACCGCTACATCATCGACGCCATCGAAGAGTCCGGGAAAAACCTGCTGGAGGGTTCGCGGCAAGTGCTGTCGCAGTTCGTCATCGACAAGGTCGCCGAGTACATCGCGCGCCTGCACCTGGCGATTTCCCGTTATGAGATGGAGCGTCTGGCGGAAGAAATCGTCGATGAGCTGACCGGTTTCGGTCCGCTGGAGGTGTTGCTGCGCGACAACGCGGTCACCGAGATTCTGGTCAACGGCCCGCACCGGGTATTCATCGAACGCGAGGGCGTGCTGCATCTGAGCGACTTGCGTTTTATCGATGCGCATCACGTCGAACGGGTCATGCAGCGCATTCTTGCACCGCTCGGGCGGCGTCTCGACGAGTCGTCGCCGATGGTCGATGCGCGCCTGCCGGATGGCAGCCGGGTCAACGCGATCATCCCGCCGATCGCCCTCGACGGGCCGTGTCTGTCGATCCGCAAATTCCGCAAGGACATGCTCAAGAGCACGGACCTGATGGCGATGCAAACCATCGATCAGGCAATTTACGACTTCATCCAGGAAGCGGTGGGCAAACGCTGCAACATTCTCATCAGTGGCGGCACCGGCACCGGTAAAACCACCTTGCTGAACATCCTCAGTCAGTTGATCGATCCTCACGAGCGCCTCGTCACCATCGAAGACGTTGCCGAGTTGCAACTCGGCCACCCGCATGTTGTGCGCCTGGAAACCCGCCCGCCGAACGCCGAGGGCCATGGTGAAGTCAAGGCCAGCGACTTGATCCGCAACGCCCTGCGCATGCGTCCCGACCGGATCATTCTGGGTGAGATTCGCGGCGTCGAAGTGGTCGATGTGCTGACGGCGATGAACACCGGTCACGATGGTTCGATGAGCACCGTACACGCCAACAATGCCCAGGACGCCTTGTTGCGCCTGGAAACCCTGGTCGGCCTGACTGGCCGCACCATCGCCGAACGCACCCTGCGGCAGATGATCTGCGCGGCGCTGGATGTGGTCATTCAACTGACACGCATGCCGGACGGGCGCCGCTGCGTCAGCGAAGTGGTGGAAGTGGTCGGTGTGCGCGATGACGTCTACGTCACCAACACCCTGTTCCGTCTCGACCGGCGCACAGGCTTCGGTTTTCTGCGTGAGGCGGTCAACCCGGCGGGCGACAAGTTGCGCCGCGAACCGACGCTCGCGCACTGAGGGCCATGGCATGCTCAAACCGCTGCTGCTGATCGTGATTTGCCTGACCTTGCTCGGGCTGTCACTGCGCCTGTTCTACAACGGCTTGCGTCAGAGCGGCGCCGAGCGGGTGCTCGACCGGCTCAATCAGGGGCAACCGCAGATGACCGCGCCGGCGTCGCGCTGGGTGGGGCTGGAGCGGGCCTTTTTACGCGCCGGACTGGGCCGGCCGACAGACCGTCTCGGCCTCTGGCTGCTGCTGTGGGCGCTGGTCATCTTGCTGGGTTTCGCCCTGCTCGGATGGATCGGTTTGCTCGTGTTGCTCATCGTGCCGCCGCTGGCCGTGCGCGGCTATGTCAGTTGGCGTTACCAGCGTCGTTTGCGGCGCATGATCGAGCAATTGCCGCCGTTGCTCGACCACACCGTGCGCAGTCTCAAGTCCGGGCGCACCCTCGCCGACGCGGTGCTCGGCGCCATTGAGGCCAGTGACAATCCGTTGCAAGACGCCATGGGGCGGATCCAGCGCAACGTCCAGTTGGGCGTGAGCCTGCCGGATGCAGCATCGGATCTGGCTGAGCTTTATGAGCGCGATGAGTTTCGCCTGTTTGCCCTCGGCCTCAAGGTCAATCATCGCTATGGCGGCAACGCCAGCGAGCTGCTGGAAAACCTGATCAAGATGATTCGCGAGCGCGACCAAGCCTCGCGTCAGTTACGTGCCATGACCGGTGAAACTCGCCTGACTGCGTGGGTACTGGGCCTGCTGCCGATCATCATGGCCGGCTACTTCCTGATGGCCAATCCGGTTTACCTGGTCGCCATGTGGCACGACCCGTCCGGGCAGCGCATGCTGGCCACGGCGTTCGGCATGCAGGTGGTCGGCAGTCTTTTACTCTGGCGGATGTTGCGCAGCCTATGACGACGCCCCTGATGATCAGCGCCTTGCTGTTGCTTGGCGCGGCACTGTTACTGCTCAGCAGCCTGTTGGAACAGCGCCGCCGTGCCCGCCAGATCAACCGTCGACTGGAAGGTGATCTGCTGCGGCAAAACCGTTTCGGCAACCTCCTGCAAGTGTTGGGTGACAGCAAAGTCGGTCAGCGCAGCGTCAAACTCGACAACGAAACCCAGGCCCTGCTCAACCGCCTCGGATGGCGCAGCGCCCGTCAGCGTTCGTTGTTCGCCGCCTGCCAGATCGGCGCGCCGCTATTGCTGCTGGCGCTGACGTTGCTGGTGCAATCGGTGTTTTTTCCCGCCGTGGAAAAGCAGTGGATCGCGCCGCTGTTTGCTCTCGGCGTCGGTTACTTGTTGCCCAAGCGGCTGCTGGTGATTGCGGTCGGCCGGCGGCAGAAACAACTGGCGAGCGAGATCGGCACCTTCATTCCGCTGCTGCGCATCCTCTTCGAATCCGGCATGGCCGTGGAGCAGGCACTGCGTGTGCTCAGTCACGAGGGCCAGGCCTTGCTGCCGGTGCTGACCCAGGAACTGCGGCTGGTGCTGGCGCGGGTCGACTCCGGCCTTGAGCTGGGTGAAGAACTGAACAAGGCCACGCAGTTACTGGCGGTGGATGAGTTCACCGACACCTGCGTGATCCTCCAGCAATTGCTGTATCAGGGTGGCGGCGCGATGAAGTCGCTGCTGTCGCTCAAGCAATTGCTCGATGACCGGCGCCTGACGCGCCTGCAGGAATACATCTCGAAGATGTCCGCAAAAATGTCCGTCGTGATGATGCTGTTTCTCTTCCCGGCGTTATTGATTGTCCTCGCCGGCCCGGGCTTCACCGCCCTGGCGAAAGCGTTGGGTGCCTGAAGGAGTGGTAATGAAAGCAATGATTGCGGGTGCATGTCTGCTGTTGCTCGGTGGCTGTGCCAACACCGGGCAGAACCCCTGGGAGGCGCTGACCAGCAGCGCCAGTTGCGGCAAGCTGAGTTCCGATCAGCAGTTGTCGCTGAACCTGGCCGATGACATGGCCAATGACGGCAAACTGCACGCCAGCCTGGCCAACCTGCAAAGCCTGCCGGATAACCTCGCCGATGTGCGTTTGCGCAAGGCCAAGGTCTATCGACTGCTCGGGCGCAGCGAGGCCGAACCGTTGTATCGCAGCTTGCTCGGCACCTGCCTGGCCGCCGAGGCCGAGCATGGTCTGGGCCAGCTCGCCGCCGCCAGATCCGACTACGGTCAGGCTCAGGCGCACCTGCAACGCGCGGCACGACTGGCGCCGACCGACGAAAAAATCCGCAACGATCTGGGCGTGGTGTACCTCAACCAGTTGCGCATCGAAGACGCCCGGTTCGAATTTCTCACCGCCATGGAGCTCAAGCAGAGTGATCGACTGGCGGCGCTCAATCTGGTGACGCTGTTGCTGTATCAGGACGACTGGAACCGCGCTGCCGAACTGGTCAGCCGTCTCGGTCTGAGTCCGGCGCAATTCAGCGAGGCGCAGAGCCGCGCGGAAAAACTCAAAGTGCCGGGCCGCTCCACCGCTGCCGTCACGGCGATGCTCAAATAAGGAGAACTGCGATGAAAGCCACGCTGCTTTGCCTAGGCCTGCTGGTCATGCCGCTCGCCAGCCACGCCATCGACGCCGGCCCGGCCTCGGCCCAGCAACAGGAAACCGAAGGCTGGCTGCAACTGCAGGCGCGCAACAAAGTGGCCTCGCCGAAGATCCAGAACGTCACGCCCGCGGAACGCGAGGAGGCCATGCAGCGCTGGCTGAAAAGCTACCAGCATGAAATCCCGCAGTTTTTCGATCAGGAGCAGGGTGGCAAGGTCGACAGTGGCTCGGGGGGCTGAGCCTGAGCCCTTTGATCGGGGTATCTGAAAATTGACGCCATCTCGTTGACTTTTTGATGGTGTCGAAATGATGGCTCGTGTAAATTCCCCCGCGCTCAGGCCAGGCAATCTGGCGGGCCGGTAGGGATGCCTGAATGAATATGTGAACCCTGCTGAAACTGTTTTTCCTGTTTTGGAAGGGATTTTCCTTTGATGACCTCTCGCGTGCGCCATTCGTTACTGGCGCTGTCTATTGCTGCCGCCATCCTGCATGCCGGTTCCGCCACTGCCGATTCCAATTTCGACATCAGCAGTGCACCGCTCGATAGCACCCTGCTGAACACGACCAATCTGGTCGAATTGCATGGCAATTTGAACGCCACGCCGGTAGCGGCGCCCGGGCTGACCTTCGGTGCACAGTTCATGGGGCTGAGGGCGTGGCAGTTGCGCAACAACGACAGCATCCGTATTGACGGCGCCACCCATGGCGTGGGGATCAACATCGGCGCCTCCGGTGCAGTGGCGACCAACATTACGTTCGGCCTGATCAACAGCGGCTCGATTGCGGTTCACGGGTTGACGGGGACTGGTAGTTCCACGGGGATTTCCGATGTTGGGAGCACATTCGGTAACTTCGTCATGAACAATGGCAGTATCGAAGTCAGTGGCGCCAATGCCAGCGGCGTGATGCTGGTCCACACCAATACCAGCG
This sequence comes from Pseudomonas chlororaphis, assembly GCF_000783395.1. Lineage (GTDB taxonomy): Bacteria > Pseudomonadota > Gammaproteobacteria > Pseudomonadales > Pseudomonadaceae > Aquipseudomonas > Aquipseudomonas chlororaphis_H. Next base: position 569,183 of record NZ_JSFK01000003.1, read on the forward strand.
GATTCAGTAACCGCGGCACCGTCAGCGCCAGCGGTACGGATGCCGTGGGAGTGTTGCTCGACGGTGCCACTGTCCAGAGCGGGATCAGCAACGACGGCACTATTCGCGCCACCGGTAGCGATGCCGAGGCGCTCGTGCTGGAGGGGGTCACCTTCAATAGCTCGCCGAGCCAGAGTCTTTCCCTGCTGAACAACAGGGGCACGATTTCTGGTGAGTCCATCGGTGTGCACGTGAGTGGCCAGGTGGTGGGTGGCAAACCGTTCGGCATCTACCAATTGAACGGTCTGATCGAAGGTGGCAAAGCGGCCATTCAGGTAGATGATGGCGAAAGTTATTTTGACTTCTTTGGCGGCACCGTGAAGGGCGATCTGCTGGGGCTGTCCGGTGTGAAAATCGACGGCGACGCGATCTTTGATGGTTCGGTTATCAAGTCCGGTTACGTCACGATCCAGGAGGGCACGTTGACCCTGGTACGCCCGCACACCACGATCATCGGCGACTTCGACATGGAGGAAGCCAACTCGGTATTGGAGATGTACCTGGGCAACGACACCGATCCAGCGTTGCCGGTGTTGAAGGTCACCGGCACCACCGATATTGCCCCGGGCGCGCAACTGCGGTTGCTGGCGCGCTCCAGTGATTTCCGCGTCACGCCCGGCGGCACGCGCTACACCTTGATCAGCTCGGGCACTCTGCTCGGTGGCAATAACCTGACCGTAACCTCCTCTTCTGCATTGCTGGATGTGAAGAGCTTCGGCGTGCAAGGCAACGATATCACCACGGTGGTGACGGCCAAGTCCGATCAGGCGCTGGCCGACAACACCCTGGCGGTCGGCGGCAGTCGCAATGCGGCGACGTCGGTGGGGCGCCTGTCGGCGGTGATGTCGCGTATCGACGAACAGGATCCGGTGTTCCAGGCCTTCGCCAATGCCGGCACCGATGTCGAACTGGCGCGCCTGTCCGAATCCCTCAGCCCGGACGTCAGCCGCGGCGTGCTGCGCGCGGCCACCAACAGTCAGACGCTGGTGTCGGGCGTGATCAATGAGCGTTCCAGTCGCGCGCGCCAGGCCAGCGGTACGACCGACAAAGGCGTTTGGCTGCAAGCCTTGAGCAGCGATGCCAACCAAGACGAGCGCCACGGCGTTGCCGGTTATGACGCCGACAGCCACGGGATTGCCGTCGGCGCCGACGGTCAATTGAACGCCGACACCACGCTGGGTCTGGCCTACAGCTACCTCGACAGCGACGTGAAATCCGACCTTGGCAGCAAAACCAAAGTCACCGGCCACGCGTTGACGGTCTACAGCAACTGGACGCATGACAACTGGTTCGTCGACGCCTCGCTGATGTATGGCTGGAATGACAACGAGTCCAAGCGCTACATCGCCGGCACACGCGCCAAGGGCGATTACGACAGCAATGTATTTGGCGTCTCGGCGCTGGCCGGTTACACCGTGCAGTTGAGGCCCGAAGTTGTCCTGGAGCCGCAGGTCGGTGCGCGCTACGCCAACGTGGGCATGGATGCGTATCGCGAGAAGGGCAGTGCGGCGGCGCTGAATGTCGGCAGCCAGCGTTACGAAGTCGGTGAGATGGGGTTCGGTGCGCGCCTGGCCGCCGATTTTGCGCTCGGCACCGGCAGTCTTGAACCTGAAGCGAAAGTCATGGCCTGGCATGACGTGATTGGCGACAAGGTGGCGACCTCATCATCGTTCGTACTCGGCGGCGATTCATTCACCAGCCGCGGCACCACGCCGGTGCGCGACAGCTATGAACTGGGCCTCGGCGCCAACTATCGCATGGGCGCGTGGAGTGTCGGTGGCTCGTACAACTACGTAACGGCCAGCGGCTTCAATGCCGACGGCTTTACCGCGAAGGTGCGTTACGCGTTCTGATCCGCACCACGCAAAACCTGTGGGAGCGAGCCTGCTCGCGAAGACGATGTGTCAGTCAACAGAACGTTGGCTGACCCAGCGCTTTCGCGAGCAGGCTCGCTCCCACAGTCGTTTTGACTCAGGGCTGGCGTGCGATCCCGGCGCTACAACTGATAACTGAAACTGATGCTGTACCGCGTCCGCCGATTGAAAGTGTCCAGCGCTTCATCCGACATCGCCTTCGCCGCCTCCAGCGCAATGTTGTAGTACTTGGCATCGCCAAAGCGCAGGCCGATTGCCGCCGATGACAGGTTGTTGGCCTTTACCGGTAGTTCATTGAACCAACTGCGCGAGCGATCGAGCACGACATACGGTTGCAGGATGCGCACCCAGTTGCCGTCGCGGTTGAAGCTGTAGTTGACCTCGTACGCCACGCCCCAGCCCTTGTCGCCAGACGCTTGGTCGTCGGGATAACCGCGCCCGAAATTCTGCCCGCCGAACACCGCGCGCTCACTGTCGGGCAGGCTGTCATCGCTCCAGTACAGCGCGGCGGACAGCACGCCTTGCCAGTTGTCGAAGAACTTGTCGCTCTGCACGCCGGACAGGCGCAGGCGAAAGAAGTCGAGGTCGATGGCGTTGTTGTTGGTTTTCGCCCCCATGCTGTCCACGCCTTGGTACACACCGCCGCTGAGGATCCGCAGTTGCCGGGCATCGGCCTTGCGCCAGTCGCTTTCGAAGGCGAGGGCGCGGATGTCGGTGCGTTCTTCGACGCTCAGTGGAAAGCCGATCACGTTGTAGCGGGTTTTGTCGTTGACCGCATAAAGCCTTGAACCGGCCGTCAGCAGTTCGTTGGAGGCGGCAATCAGCGGCAAGGTGAAACCGATCGAGTAGCGATCGTTTTCGCGGTGCGGTTTGAGTTGCAGGCCATTGTCGAGCACGACATTGGTACCGGGGTCAGCGCGGTAGCGGGAAGCGGACAGCGCCAGTTGTGCACCCTCGTCATTGATGAACTGGTTGTAGTCGAGGCGGTAGTAATGTTCGTGATCGTCACCCGGTGGAAACAGGCCGCTGAGAGTCAGTTGCTCACCCATCGCGGTCTGCGAATTGCTGCTGACACCGAGCAGGGCCTGGGTGCCGTTGCGGTTGTCTTCGGTGGTGCTCAGCGTGCTGGTGAAGGGTTTGCGACTGGCTTGGGCGACCAGTGTCGTGGCGCCATCGGTGGTGCCGGGCGGTGGCACCTGGGCCTGGATCGTCACGCCGGGAATGCGCGTCATCAACGTGGTGTAGCGCTCGAAGGTTTTGCGGGTCAGCGGCCGTTCGGCCTGGATCTTCGCCGCCAGTTTGTCGAGCAGGGCTTTGACCCGACCGACATCGCCCTGGACCTGGATATCGCGCACGTAGCCTTCCACCAGCACCACGCGCGCGACGCCGTCATTGAAATTTTGCTGCGGCAGGAACGCGTAGGACAGCAGATAGCCGTCCTGCTGATAGCGACGGGTAATGTTGCGCGTGGCTTCGATCAGTTCGGCGAGGGTCGCCTGCCGGCCGATCAGCGGTTTATAGATTTCGGCGATTTCGTTGAGCGGGTAGAGGGTGCCGCCTTCGATCTGCACGGTTTGCAGATTGATTTTGGTGTCCATCAACAGCGGTTGCGCAGCGGCGGCACCGGCGTCTGGCACTTGCACCGGCGTGGCGCTCGGGCGATAGGCGTCGGCCGGCAGGTTGGGCACGGGCAGATTGCGGATGGTTTCGTTGCTGTTGAGAAAGCTGGGCAGGGTGTCGGCGAGGGCGGCGGAACTGAGACTGAGGAACAGCAGGGATGCCATTACGCGCATAGGACACTCCATGGTCAGATCACAGCACTGGGCTGAATTCTCCTAAGAAAAAAGGCGGAAGACTCGTGGGAATCTTCCGCCCTCAACCAAGCGTAGGCGCTGTAGGTGAGGCCGTCGAATCGGCCAGGTGCAATTTAGCGTTTGTTGCCTCCCAAGGCGCCGGTCAGACCGCCGAGTACACCGCCCAGACCGCCACCGGTGGTACCCCCGCTGGTACCGCCGTTGACCAGACCGCCGACGGCAGCGACGGTGCCGCCGACGTTGCTGACCAGACCACCGACCGCGGTGGTGACGGGGTTGTTGGTCGCGGCAATGGTGTTGCCGATACTGCTGACCGCGCCGCCAACCTGGCCGGTGAGACCTGCAACAGGTGAGCCGATACCGGTAGCCGCGCCGAGTTGCTGAGTCACGTTGGTGACGCCACTGGTGACCGGATTCAGACCACTGCCCAAGGTGGCGCCAACGGTGGCCAGCGGCGAGGTGGTTGCGGTGATCGGGGTGCCCGATCCGCCAAGCACGGTGTTGAGTGACGCGACGGTATTCCCGAGGCCGACAGCGGTAACGCCGCCGGCGCTGACGACACCATTGGTATTGCCGGCATTCAGGCCTGCGCCGACGTTGACCACCGCTCCGCCAACGGTTTGCAGCAAACCGGTGCCGCCGAGTCCACCGCCCAGACCACCACCCACTCCACCAGTACCCGAGCCGGTGCCGTTGGACACCAGACCACCGGCCTTGCCGACCGCGGTGCCGGTATTGCTCAATGCGCCGCCGAGTGTGTTGGTCAAGGCATTGCCGTTACCCGCGTCGGTGACCTTGCCGCCCAGGGTGTTCACCGCGCCGCCGACTTGCGCAACCACGCCTTTGAGTGGATCGCCAAGACCTGTGGTCGCGCCGAGTTTGTCCGTGGTGCTTTCAACCATCGCAATCACCGGCACCAGACTACCGCCGAGTTTGTTGGTCAGTTGGCTGGTCGGGCCGCTGGTCAGGGTGGTGTCGAGGGTATTGCCGAGCATGGTGACTTTTTCACCGACGCCATCAAGCAGCGGCGCGACTTTGGTGACCACACCGCCCACCACTGGCACGCTGCTGGTGGCGGTTGCCAGTTTGCCACTGAGGTCGGAGACGCCGTTGCCAACGTCCGTGACCACGCCGCCAACCGAAGCGACGGTGGTGGTCAGGCCATTAGGGTCAGTGGCCAGTTTGCCGATGCCGTTGCCGATGCCATCACCCAGAGTGGTGACGACGTTGCCGGCAGTATTGGCCGCACTTTGTACAACTCCTCCGACCACCGGAACAGTGCTCAGGGAGTCGCCGATCTGGCCGACGCCATCGCCGACGCCGGCGACGGTAGTACCGACATCCTGCACCAGCGTGGTGGTCACCAGCGGTGTGGTGGTTGGATTGGTCGGGTTGGTGGGATCGGTCGGATCCGTCGGGTTGGTTGGATTAGTCGGATCGGTGCCACCGGTGCCACCGGTGCCACCGGTTCCGCCAGTACCGCCCGTACCACCGGTCCCACCAGTGCCTGCGGTATCACCGCTGTCACCCGTGCCACCTGTGCTGCCAGTACCCGATGTGCCGTCAGTACCCGCCGTACCATCCGCCGAAGAACTGCCGGAACTGCTTTTATGACCGCCACCACCGCTGCTGCACCCGGTGAGGCCGAGGGACAGAATCAATGCCAGAGCGATTGCCGATTTGCACCACACGCCTTGAGTTTTCATGATCGTATTCCTTGCACCTGTCACAACGTTCGTTGACTTCGATGGCTCGCCGATCTGATGCCGGTGATGCCTTCGTCCGTTGTGCTCAATCTCAGTCCAGGAGCAGGTTTGCGACCATTCTCAAGTTGGTATTAACGCCTTTATATATAAGGTGAAGTTCAGTGCCTAAGGACTAATACCCAGGATATAGCCGGACAAAAAAAGGCCTTGATAATCAAGGCCCTGGTTTTTTCAGTGGAAGGGGGAAGGACGGCGAAAACTTAAGTTATATACACACAATTAACGGTGTCCCGAGGGCTCAGGCAATCGGTTGCCACTGCCCGACCATATGCTCCAGGTCTTGCGCACCGATCAGGCGCAACTCACCACTGGACCCCGCCGCACTCGCCAGCAACGTCACTTCACTGGGCAGACGTACCGGTTTGCGAAAGTGCACGGCGATCTCGAGGTTGGCCTTGGGCAAATGATCGCTCAGGGCTGCGAGCGTTCGCGCCTTGTTCCACAAACCATGGGCGATGGCCGTTGGAAACCCAAACAGCTTGGCGCTCGCTGCACTCAAGTGAATCGGGTTGTAGTCTCCGGACACTTTGGCGTACTGCCGACCGATATCCGCGGGGGCTTTCCAGCGGGCCACTTCCACCAGCGCTTGCGACGGCTCCCAAGTCTGCTCGACAGGCTCGCCCTCAAGTTTCACGCCGCGACAGAGCATCTGGCTTTCGGCTTCCCACAACGGCCCGAGTTGATCATCCAGAGAGGTCAGCAAATCGAACGTCGCGCCTTTCGGATGCGGCTGCAGGTTATGCACCCGCACGCTCACTTGCGCCCGACTGATCCCGCCCATCGGGCGCACCACGCGAATGCGATTGCTCAGATGAATCAGCCCCAGCAGGGGAAACGGAAACTTATCGGCGGTGAGCAATTGCATCTGCAAGGCGAAGGCAAGGATGTGCGGATACGTCGGCGGCAGCAGACCGTCGTCGACGAATCCGCAGACCTTGCGATAAGCCGCCAAGCGCTTGCCATCGATGTCGACCCAACAGCGCAAACCGCTGTCGGGCAATTGCGTGCCAGTGATTTTGCGGCGCATCGCCGCTCGTGCGTACAAACCGGGCAGACTCGGTTCGCGATCCAGCGTGTGCCATTCGATGCTCATGCCTAAGCCCCCAGAACACTTTGTCCACAGACCCGCAGCGCCTGCCCGGTGAACGCGCCGGTGCCCGGTTGCGCCAGCCACGCGACGGCTTCGGCGACGTCTTGCGGTAAACCGCCCTGACCGAGCGAACTCATGCGCCGCCCGGCCTCACGCAGGCCGAACGGAATGTGCGCGGTCATCTGCGTCTCGATAAAACCGGGCGCGACGGCGTTGATGCTGATACCGCGCTCCAGCAGCACGGGCGCCCATGCCTGCGCCAGCCCGATCAGCCCGGCCTTGCTCGCGGCGTAGTTGGTTTGTCCACGGTTACCGGCAATGCCGCTGATCGAAGCCAGCAGAATGACCCGCGCATCATTGTGCAGCGTGCCGCTGTCGAGCAGCGCCTGGGTCAGCACTTGCGGCGCATTGAGGTTGACCGCCAGCACCGCGTCCCAGAATTCCGGGGTCATGTTGGCCAGGGTTTTGTCGCGGGTGATACCGGCGTTGTGCACCAGAATGTCGAGGCCGTCAGGCAGTTGTTCGATCAGTTGCGTGGCGGCGTCGGCGGCGCAGATATCCAGAGTAATAGCCCGGCCACCGAGGCGAGCGGCGAGGGCCTCAAGATCGGTCTTGGCCGGGGGCACATCGAGCAGGATCACCTCGGCGCCATCGCGGGCGAGCGTTTCGGCAATCGACGCGCCGATACCGCGCGCCGCGCCGGTGACCAACGCCTTGCGCCCGGCCAGTGGGCGCGTCCAGTCAGTCACTGGCGTCGCACAAGCGGTCAGGCGAATCACTTGGCCGGAGACAAACGCACTTTTGGGCGAGAGGAAAAACCGCAGCGGACCTTCAAGCTGATCTTCCGCGCCTTCGCCAACGTAGATCAGTTGCAGTGTGCCGCCGCTGCGCAGTTCCTTGGCCAGCGAACGGGCAAACCCTTCCAGCGCTCGCTGCGCACTGGCGGCAAATGGATCATTGAGGGTTTCCGGCGCGCGGCCAAGAATCACCAGGTGCGCGCTGTGTTCAAGGTTCTTCATCAACGGCTGGAAGAATTCACGCAGTTGTTTGAGCTGGTCGGTGTGCAGCAATTCGCTGGCGTCGAACACCACGGCTTTGAGTTTCGGGCCGTGGCCGGGAATCCATTCAGTGGCCGCCGCCGGTTGTTCGCCGTAACGGTAAATGCCGTCGGTCAAACGGTTGGCAAAGGCACTGATGCGTTCGGCCAATGGCCCGCCGCCGATCAGCAGCGCACCCTCTACCGGCCGCAGGCGCCCGGCCTGCCAGCGTTCCAGTCGCACCGGCGACGGCAGGCCCAACGCCCCGACCAGACGATGGCCGATGGACGAGTTGGCGAAGTCGATATAGCGGTCAGACATGGAACGCTCTCCAGAAGTTGGGGTTCAAAGTGTGGACTGTCGATGGCAATCAATCGTTCGATCCACGCAATAAGGCCTACGCTAGAACAGCAGAGTAGACCACCGGCCCTGTGGGAGCTGGCTTGCCAGCGATGGCGGAGTCTCAGCCACTGAAGATATTGGATGTGCCGACCCCATCGCTGGCAAGCCACCCACAGGGTTCTATGTAAATTTGAAAAGGAGTTATTCATGAGTCAGCTGCGCCGCGTCGCGATCATTGGCGGTAACCGTATCCCTTTCGCCCGCTCCAACGGCCCCTACGCCACGGCCAGCAATCAGGCGATGCTCACCGCCGCCCTTGAAGGCCTGATCGAACGCTACAACCTGCACGGCCAGCGCATTGGCGAAGTGGTGGCGGGCGCGGTGCTGAAATTGTCACGAGATATGAACCTGACCCGTGAATGCGTCCTCGGTTCGCGTCTGTCTCCGGCCACGCCCGCCTACGACATTCAGCAAGCCTGCGGCACCGGCCTGGAAGCGGCGATCCTGGTAGCGAACAAGATTGCCCTCGGCCAGATCGACTGCGGCATTGCCGGTGGCGTCGATACCACGTCGGACGCACCGATCAGCGTTAGCGAGGGTCTGCGCAAAATCCTCCTGCAAGCCAACCGCGCCAAGACCACTGGCGACAAGCTGAAAACCTTTCTGCAACTGCGGCCCAAACATCTGATTCCGGATTTTCCACGCATCGGCGAACCACGCACCGGGCTGTCGATGGGCGAGCACTGTGAGTTGATGGCGCAGACCTGGCAGATCCCGCGTGAAGAGCAGGATCAGCTGACCTTCGAAAGCCACCACAAACTCGCCGCGTCCTATAGCGAAGGCTGGCACAACGACCTGATGACGCCGTTCCTTGGTCTGACCCGCGACAACAATTTGCGCCCGGACCTGACCCTGGAAAAACTCGCGACGTTGAAACCGGCCTTCGAAAAAAGCGCCAAAGGCACGCTGACCGCGGGCAACTCCACGCCGCTGACTGACGGCGCCTCGGTGGTGCTGCTTGGCAGCGAAGAATGGGCAAAGGAACGTGGCTTGCCGATCCTCGCTTACCTGCGCGATGGCGAGGCGGCGGCAGTGGATTTCGTCAACGGCGCCGAAGGGCTGCTGATGGCGCCGGTCTACGCTGTGCCGCGTTTGCTGGCGCGCAACGGGCTGACCTTGCAGGATTTCGATTACTACGAAATTCATGAGGCATTCGCCGCGCAGGTGCTATGCACGTTGAAAGCCTGGGAAGATCCCGAATACTGCAAAACCCGCCTCGGCCTCGACGCGCCGCTAGGCTCGATCGATCGCAGCCGTCTCAATGTGAAGGGCAGTTCGCTGGCGGCCGGGCATCCGTTTGCCGCGACTGGCGGGCGTATCGTCGCCAATTTGGCCAAGCTGCTGGATGCGGCAGGCAAGGGCCGCGGCCTGATCTCGATTTGTGCTGCGGGCGGGCAGGGCGTCACCGCCATCATCGAACGCTAGAAGAGCCCCTCATCGGAACGCCGCCCGCCTAACCCTCTCCCGGAGGGAGAGAGGACTGATTGGGAGATGTTTGAGGGATACGCCGACCTGAACGTGCTTCACCGAATCCATAGTCGACGCGGTATTTCAGGTCGATGTATAACGCCAGACACCTCGGTCGGCTCCCTCTCCCTCCGGGAGAGGGCTGGGGTGAGGGTAAAGGGCTAAACCGCAGATGTCAGATTCTGTCGCAAATGCCCTCAACGGCCGATACCAACAAACAGGCAAGGCTCGGCTATGATTCGCAGCGGTCGATTTTTCGGCACAGTGTGTGCATTCACAGGTTCACAGGTCAGCAACCCCTCCCCGTAATGCGAGGATTGCCGTATAACGAGTGACATTCGCGTGTTTGGTAATAAAGGACCCACAATAAAAGCTGATGAAGACTCCAAAACGCATTGAACCCCTGATCGAGGACGGTCTGGTCGACGAAGTGCTGCGCCCACTGATGAGTGGTAAAGAAGCAGCTGTTTATGTGGTGCGCTGCGGCAATCAGTTACGTTGCGCAAAGGTCTACAAGGAGGCGAACAAACGCAGTTTCCGCCAGGCGGCCGAGTATCAGGAAGGCCGCAAGGTCCGCAACAGCCGACAGGCTCGAGCGATGGCGAAGGGCTCAAAGTTCGGGCGCAAAGAGACCGAAGATGCCTGGCAGAACGCCGAAGTGGCGGCGCTGTTCCGTCTGGCCGGTGCCGGCGTGCGGGTGCCCAAGCCGTACGACTTCCTCGATGGCGTGCTGCTGATGGAACTGGTCGCCGACGAGTTCGGTGACGCAGCACCGCGTCTGAACGACGTGGTGCTGGAGCCGGATCAGGCGCGCGAGTATCACGCGTTCCTGATCTCGCAGATCGTGCTGATGTTGTGTACCGGTCTGGTGCACGGTGACCTCTCGGAGTTCAACGTGCTGCTGACGCCGACCGGCCCGGTCATCATTGACCTGCCACAGGCCGTCGACGCTGCCGGTAACAACCACGCGTTCAGCATGCTGGAGCGCGATGTCGGCAACATGGCTTCGTACTTCGGCCGCTTTGCCCCGGAGTTGAAAACGACCAAGTACGCCAAGGAAATGTGGGCGTTGTACGAAGCCGGCACCTTGCACCCGAACAGTGTGCTGACCGGTGAGTTCGATGATCCGGAAGACGTGGCCGACGTGGGCGGGGTGTTGCGCGAGATCGAAGCGGCGCGCCTCGACGAGGAGCGCAAGCAGGCCATCCGTGCAGCGGACGACGAGCCGAAAGGCAAGTCCGACGAGCCACCGCCACCACCGTGGATGCAGTGATCGCTTGACGAGAAACCCGGCTTCGGCCGGGTTTTTTGTTTGGATCAGAAGCCTTGGAAGCCCAGAAGCCCCTCACCCCAGCCCTCTCCCAGAGGGAGAGGGAGCCGACCGGGGTGTCTTGCGTCATACATCGACCTGAAATACCGGGTCGATTATGGATTGGACGAGGTCAGCATTTGGACCTGTTTGGATTCGGTAAAGAAATTTCAGGTCGGTGTATCTCCACAGCATCCCCCAATCAGTCCCCTCTCTCTCCGGGAGAGGGGGCCGACCGAGGTGTCTTGCGTCATACATCGACCTGAAACACCGGGTCGATTATGGGTTGGACGAGGTCAGCATTTGGACCTGTTTGGATTCGGTAAAGAAATTTCAGGTCGGCGTATCTCCACAGCATCCCCCAATCAGTCCCCTCTCCCCCTGGGAGAGGGCTAGGGTGAGGGCTCTTTCGGATCTCTGCAAATTCACGTCTACTGTCCACCGCTCCAACCACACTCAAGGACTGAATGTGACCACCCCGCGCAACACCCACCTGATCGTCACTGCACGCCTGATCTCCGACTTCGGCGCCTTCCTCAACATGGTCGCGCTGGCCACCTACGTCTACCTGCTGAGCAACAGCGCCATGAGCGTCGGGATTTTCCTCGCCAGTCGTGTGGGCGGCGGGGTTTTTGCCAGTCTGATCGGCACTGCGTTTTATCGCCGTTGCAGCGGACGCGCGCCGTTGATCGCGTTCGACCTGCTGCGCGCCAGCGTGCTCGGTTTACTGCTGGTTGTGCCCGTCAGCCAGCAAGCCATGCTGTTGCCGGTGATCGCCTTCGGTCTGGGCCTGGGCAATTCGATGTTCGCCATCGGTCTCAACAGTCAATTGCCGCGTTTGATTCCCGCCGATCAATTGCTCAAGGCCAACGCCTGGATCACCTCGGCTTCATCCGCCGCAATGGTCGGGGGCAGTCTGGTATCAGGTTTGCTGGTCGCGGCTTTTGGCTTTGAAACGGTGTTCGCCCTGAATGCGCTGACCTACGTGCTTGCGGCGTTGTTGATCGTGCCGCTGCGTTTCGCCCCTGCGACAGTCAACGACGAGCCCGGACGCGGCGAATGGTCAGCCCTCAAGCAAGGCCTGCGCGCTGCACCGGTGATTGCCGCCATGCTTGCGGTGACCATGGCCGACACCTTGGGCAGTGCTGCGCACAACGTCGGCTTTCCGATCATCTCCAAACTGCTCACGCCAGAATCGGCGAGCACCACGCTGGGCCTGATGCTCGCGGTGTGGGCCAGCGGTAAATTGCTGGGCGCACGAATCGCCAGCCGTCTCAAAGGCTCGGACAACATTCATCTGGAGCGACGGTTTTTCTTCGGCGTGGCGCTGATGTCCTGCGGCTTTATCCTGATGTTCCAGCAACACAGCCTCTACGGTCTGCTGCTGTTTTCCTTGCCGGCGGGGTTGGGAGACGGTTTTTCCGAAGTCGGGCTGATGTCGCGACTGCAACGCGAACCCGAGCAGTTGCGCTTGCCGATTTTCAGCGTGCTGACCTTGCTGCAAATGACCGGGTTCGGAATCGGCATGCTGATCGCCGCGCCGTTCTACGCGTGGTGGACGCCGGGGGCCGTGGTCATGCTGTTCCACGGCATTCCCCTCGGCACGTTGCTCACGGTGAGGCTGTTGGCGCTCAAGCGCGGGCGGGTTGCGCGCAGCAGCCCGAGGCCAGTTCCTTGAGGATCGGGCAGTCGGGGCGGTGGTCGCCATTGCAGTGCTCGACGAGGTCTTGCAGGGTGTCGCGCAACTCGCCGAGCTCGCGGATCTTCTGATTCAACTCGTCGATGTGCTGGCGCGCCAACGCCTTCACATCGGCGCTGGCGCGTTGGCGGTCCTGCCAGAGGGTCAGCAGCTTGCCGACTTCCTCCAGGGAAAAACCCAAGTCCCGCGAGCGCTTGATGAATGCCAGCGTGTGCAGGTCATCGTCACCGTAGACCCGGTAACCGCTGTCGGTGCGATGCGCCGCTTTGAGCAGGCCGATCGACTCGTAATAGCGGATCATTTTCGCGCTCAGGCCACTGTGTCTGGCCGCTTGGCCGATGTTCATCGGTGTTCCTCCAGGTCCTTGGGTTTCCAGGTTTTCAACAGTAGCGCATTGCTCACCACGCTGACGCTCGACAGCGCCATCGCCGCACCGGCCAGCACCGGATTGAGGAAGCCGAAGGCGGCCAGCGGAATACCGATCAGGTTGTAGACGAAGGCCCAGAACAGGTTCTGGCGGATCTTCGCATAAGTCTTGCGACTGATCTCCAGCGCCGCCGGCACTAGCCGTGGGTCGCCGCGCATCAAGGTGATGCCCGCCGCGTGCATGGCGACGTCAGTGCCGCCGCCCATGGCGATGCCGATGTCGGCAGCGGCCAGCGCCGGGGCATCGTTGATGCCGTCACCGACCATGGCGACCACGCCGGTTTTTTTCAGCTCGCTGATGGTGGCGGCTTTGTCCGCCGGCAGTACTTCGGCGTGGACATTGCTGATGCCCAGGGCTTCGGCGACGACGCGAGCGCTGCCACGGTTGTCGCCGGTCAGCAGATGACTGTGGATATCGCGGGCGGCAAGTTGCTGCACGGCTGCCAGTGCGCCGGGTTTCAGGGTGTCACCGAAGGCAAACAAACCAAGCACTTTCGGTCCAGGACTTTGTTCGATTAACCACGACAGCGTGCGCCCCTCGGCTTCCCATGCCTTGGCGGATTCGCTCAGACTGCCCGCGTTCAAAGCACTTTCTTCGAGCATCCGTCGATTGCCCAGCGCCAGACGCCGGTCTTCAAGAGTGCCGGCAATGCCGCGACCGGTCAGCGATTGGCTGTCGCTGACATCCGGCACGTTCAGGCCTCGTTCGGCGGCTGCATCCAGCACCGCTTTGGCCAACGGGTGTTCACTGCCGCGTTGCAGTGCGCCGGCCAGTTTCAGCAGCGCGTCTTCATCGCCATCCACTGCACTGAAATGGGCGATGCGCGGCGTGCCGGAGGTCAGCGTGCCGGTCTTGTCGAACACCACGCTGCTGACTTCATGGGCGCGTTCCAGGGCTTCGGCGTCCTTGATCAGAATGCCGTGGCGCGCAGCCACGCCAGTGCCGGCCATGATTGCTGTTGGCGTGGCCAGACCGAGCGCGCAGGGGCAAGCGATGACCAGAACAGCAACCGCATTGATCAGCGCAGTTTCGATCGGGGCGCCGTAGAGCCACCAGCCGATCAGTGTCGCCAAGGCAATCAGCAACACCGTCGGCACGAAGATCTGGCTGACTTTATCCACCAGTTTCTGGATCGGCGCCTTGGCGGCCTGAGCGTCCTCGACAAGACGAATGATCCGCGCCAGTACGGTTTCCGCACCGAGCGCCTGGGTGCGCACCAGCAAGCGCCCTTCACCATTGATCGCGCCGCCGGTGACTTTGTCGCCCGGTTGTTTCGGCACCGGCAGACTCTCGCCGCTGATCAGTGCCTCGTCGGCATAACTCTGGCCTTCGATGACTTCGCCGTCGACCGGGAAACGTTCGCCGGGTTTGACCAACACCAGATCGTTCAGGCGCAACGCGCTGATGGCGACATCCTGCTCGCGGCCGTCGATCACTTGAATCGCCCGTTCAGGACGCAATGCTTCGAGGGCGCGGATGGCGCTGGCGGTCTGGCGTTTGGCGCGGCTCTCCAGATATTTGCCGAGCAGCACCAAGGCAATGACCACCGCCGACGCTTCGAAATACAGATGCGGCATACGCCCGGCAGCGGTGGCCCATTCGTAAATGCTCAGGCCGTAACCGGCGCTGGTGCCGAGGGCGACCAGCAAGTCCATATTGCCGGCGCCAGCGCGCACGGCTTTCCACGCCGCAACATAAAAGCGTGCACCGAAAATGAACTGCACCGGCGTGGCGAGGGCGAATTGCGCCCAGGCCGGGAGCATCCAGTGGATGCCGAACGGTTGCAGTAACATCGGCGCCACCAGCGGCAGGGCGAGGACGATCGCGCAGATCAGCGCCCAGCGTTCATGCTTGAGCTTCTGTTGCTGGTTGTCGGTTTGCGGATGTTCGGCTTGCCAGACGCTGGCCGAATAGCCGGCCTTGCTCACGGCGTCGAGCAGGGTTTGCGCATCGACCTGGCCGAGCAGTTCGAGGTGGGCGCGTTCGTTGGCGAGATTGACGTTGACGCTTTTCACCCCGGCCACTTTATTCAGGGCACGCTCGACGCGCCCGACGCACGAGGCGCACGTCATGCCTTCGATATTCAATTCGATGGTTTGCTGCGGGACGCTGTAACCGGCGCGCTCAACCGCCGCCATCAAGGCCGGCAGGCTGTCGCCCGGCGCCTGCACACGGGCCTGCTCGGTGGCGAGGTTGACGCTGACGGCACTGGCACCGCTGACTTTGCTCAACGCCCGCTCGACACGCCCGGCGCAGCTGGCGCAGGTCATGCCGGCAATCGGCAGGTCGAAAGTGATGGAATCGGACATCGGTCGTACTCCCTGTAGTAGATGCCTACAAGGATCAACCTTGCCATGCGGGCAAGGTCAAGCGCCAATCTCAAAAGCAAAAGATCGCAGCGACTCAGTATTCGAGATCGGCGCGTTTCAAGTAGACGCCTTCTGAATTCATCGCCAACCGATACTTCAGCACATCACCGGCATGCAGTTTGATCTCCTGCGACCCCGGCGCGAGCATCCCCGGATTGCAGCCAGCAACCTGTCCCGGCAGCAACTTCAAGCGCAGCGAAACAGTGCCCGGCGGCAAGTTGAAAGAAATGCTCTGCTCCTGCAGCAGCCGCGCCGAAAGTTGGTCCTGGATGTACACGCCGATCTCGCAGGAAGTCGACACTTCCAGACGCTCGCGGGAAATGATCAGCACCGCATAGTCCTCGCCGGCAGCTTGCACTTGAGGAACGGCGGCGAAGAGGCTGAGCAAGCCAAACAGGCTGAAAGCTGACCAGCGCATGGCTGAATCTCCTGAATTTAAGTCATTGATGTACGCAGCTTGGCCGAGCGCGGCGCCGATTGCCAGCCCGGCAGTTTATTGAAGAACTTGACCTTGCCATCGTGGCAAGCTCGAAACTGCCGGCAACCTCACTCAAAGGAGTCATTCCATGCAAGTGTTCAATGTTCAAGGCATGTCCTGCGGTCACTGCGTCAAAGCCATCACCAACGCCGTGCAGGCCAGGGATCCGGCCGCCAGTGTGCGGGTTGATCTGGCGGCTAAAGAGGTCGGCGTCGAAAGCGCCATGAGTGCTGATCAGGTCATCGAAGCGATTCGCGAGGAGGGATATGAGGTGAAGCTCGTCTGAATTTGATCGTTAGCGAGCTATCGGAATGTTCAAGGCGTCCGGGCGCGGCTAGACTGTCGGGCTGCCGACTTGCCTACCTGGATGCCTGATGAACTTCCGTACCATTCTGATTCTCGGTGCCTTGACCGCCTTCGGGCCCTTGGCGATCGACTTCTATTTACCTGCATTTCCCGCGATGGCGCTGGCGTTCGGCACCGACGAGAAGCACGTGCAGATGACGCTGGCGGCGTATTTCGCCGGTCTGTCCATCGGCCAACTGGCCTATGGTCCGGTGGCGGATCGCTTTGGCCGACGCATTCCATTGCTCGTGGGGCTGACGCTGTTCACTCTGGCGTCGCTGGCCTGTGCTTACGCGCCGAACCTGGAATGGTTGATCGCTGCGCGCTTCGTCCAGGCACTCGGCGGCTGTGCGGGGATGGTGATTGCCCGGGCCGTGGTCAGTGACAAATGCGACGCGGTGGGATCGGCGAAAGTCTTTTCGCAATTGATGCTGGTGATGGGCCTGGCGCCGATTCTGGCGCCGATGCTCGGCGGTCTGCTGGTCAACACCACAGGCTGGCAGTCGATCTTCCTGGTGTTGACCGGGTTCAGTGCCTTGGCCGGATTGGCCGTGGCGCTGGGGCTGCCGGAAAGTATGCCGGCGCACATGCCGCGTCAGCCGTTGTCCGGCGCGCTGCGTCAGTACGGGCGCTTGCTCAAGGACCGGGTTTACCTCGGTCATGCCCTGACCGGCGGCATTGCCATCGCCGGGATGTTCGCTTACATCGCTGGCTCACCGTTCATTTTCATCAAACTTTACGGTGTGCCGGCCGAGCATTTCGGCTGGCTGTTCGGCACCAACGCGGCGGGGTTTATTCTGGTGGCGCAGGTCAACGCGCGGATGTTGGCCAAGCGCGGCCCGGCGTTCCTGCTGTCACGGGCGGTGTGGGTGTATTTCGCCGCCGGGCTGACGCTGCTCGCGGTCAGCGCGATGCATACCGAATCCTTGTGGCCGCTGCTGATTCCACTGTTTATCTGCGTGTCGAGCCTGGGCTGCATCAGCCCGAACGCCGCCGCCTGCGCGATGAACGGCCAGGGCGCACGCGCCGGTAGTGCGTCGGCACTGCTCGGCTGCATGCAATTCAGTGTCGCCGCTGGTGCTTCGGCGTTGGTGGGGGTGTTGCACGACGGCACCGCCGTGCCGATGGCGATGGTCATCAGCCTGTGCGGTTTGCTGGTGGTGTGCGTGGCGCTGCTCACCCGCCGTCTGCAGAATGCCCGGGCACTGGCGCAAGCTCAGGCCGAGGCATAAACCAGCTTCAGCCGGCAGCGCGCTGCTGGCTGCGGTCGGGAATCTGATGGGGCGCGCATAGTCGCGCTTCGAGGGTGCGAGTGAAGGCCAGTGCTTCGGCTTCACTGCGGAATGTCACGGCGTGTTGGTCCAGACGGACCTGCCATTGAGACTTTGCCACTTCTTTTATCAGGATCTTCATTGCTGACCTCCCTTGCGTAAAAGATGTATCGCAGAGGCTTCGATTGTAGACCTGAATACGATCGCAATTGTGACAACGGTCAAGCATCTGACTGACGGCAAAAAACCTCCGGCAGCCCCTGTAGGAGCTGCCGAAGGCTGCGATCTTTTGATCTTAGAAACCTTCTAAAACAATTTTCCCCTTGGCTTTGCCACTTTCCAGCAGCTCATGGGCGCGACGCAGGTTCGCCGCATTGATCGTGCCGAAATGCTCGCCCACCGTGGTCTTCAACGTCCCGGCATCAATCAGCTGCGCCACGCGGTTAAGCAGTTTGTGCTGTTCGATCATGTCCGGCGTCTCGAACAGCGAGCGGGTGTACATGAACTCCCAGTGCAGCGACAGGCTCTTGCGCTTGAGTTTGCTCACGTCCAACGACTTCGGATCGTCGATCAGTGCCAGTTTGCCTTGCGGCGTCAGCGCCTCGACCAATTGATCCAGATGTTGATCCGTCTGAGTCAGGCTGGCGACGTGAGTCACGCTGTCGATCCCGGCGCGCTTGAGTTCTTCGCTCAGCGGCTGGCTGTGATCGATGACCAGATCGGCGCCCAGTTCTTTGACCCAGTCGCGGGTCTGCTCGCGGGACGCAGTACCGATCACCTTCAGACCGGTCAGTTGCCTGGCCAATTGCGTGAGGATCGAGCCAACCCCGCCGGCGGCACCGACGATCAGCAGGCTCTGGCCTTCATCGGTATTGCCTTCGCGGATTTGCAGGCGTTCGAACAACAGCTCCCACGCGGTGATCGCGGTCAGCGGCAGCGCGGCGGCTTCGGCAAAACCAAGGGATTTCGGCATATGGCCGACGATGCGCTCATCAACCACGTGCAGTTCACTGTTGCCGCCGGCACGGGCGATGGAGCCGGCGTAGAAAACCTTGTCGCCGGCCTTGAACAACGTCACTTCGCTGCCGACAGCCTTGACCACACCGGCGACGTCCCAGCCCAGCACTTTCGCTGCACCGTTTTCCGGTGCCACGTTCTGCCGCACTTTGGTGTCGACCGGATTGACCGAGATGGCTTTGACTTCCACCAGCACATCGCGCGGGCCGGCGACCGGCTCTGGCAGTTCGATGTCTTGCAGGGATTTTGCGTCGCTGATCGGCAGGGACGCGTAATAGGCGATGGCTTTCATGAGTGGCTCCGTACAGGTAATAGAAGAAGGGCTCAGGCAATCGTGCCGAGGCGCTTGAGCTGGAAGTGTTCGATGCTGTGGCCAGCCGTGGCCTGGAAATGCTGGAAATGTGCGCTGGCGTTGTGCGCCTCAAGAATCGCTTCGCTGGCCCAGTGTTCAATCACATAAAAAACCTGCGGGTCGGCGAGGTCACGGTGCAGGTCGTACTGGCTGCAACCGGCTTCGGCGCGGCTCGGCTCAACCAGTGCGCGCAGGCTCTGTTCGAGAAGATCCTGTTGGCCCGGTTTGGCGATCAGGGTGGCGATGGCGGTGAATGGCTGGGACATGCTCGGCTCCAGAGAAGCGGGATGAATGCGATGGAGAGATGATTGGCTATTTCTCTGCGAGATAAAACCGGCTAAAAGTGCAGTCTCTTTCAATATTTTTTTGATAATCGAGGCTGAACATGCTGCGTTTCGACGACTTGCAATTGTTTGTCCGGGCGGCGGACCTGGGCAGTCTTTCAGCAGCGGCGCGGGTGATGGACATGTCCGCGGCCGTGGCCAGTGCGGCGTTGAAACGGATCGAACAGCAACTGGGCGCGCGCTTGCTGGCCCGTTCGACCCGCAGCTTGCGCCTGACAGCCGAAGGCGAAGGCTTTCTCGAATACGCGCGGGCGGCGCTGAGCAATCTTGATGAAGGCCGGCGTTTGCTCGCCAGCGGGCAGGAACAGGTCAGCGGCGTTCTGCAGTTGTCGGCGCCTTCGGACTTCGGACGCAATCTGCTGCTGCCGTGGCTCGACGAGTTCCAGCGTGAGCACCCCAAGCTGACCGTGCGCTTGTTGCTCGGCGACCGCATCGCCGATCTGTTCCGCCAACCGGTGGACATCGCCTTGCGCTATGGCGAGCCGGAAGACTCAAGCCTGGTCGCTTTGCCCATCGCCCCGCAAAACCGCCGCGTGCTGTGTGCCTCCCCGGCGTACCTGGCCCGACACGGCGAGCCGCACCAGCTCGAACAACTGACCCAGCACAACTGCCTGCTGTACATGCTCGGCAGCCGGGTTCATGACCATTGGAGTTTTCACGACGGTAAACGTGAAGTCGGCCTGACCGTCAGTGGCGACCGTTTCAGCGATGACGCCGACGTTGTGCGCCTGTGGGCGCTGGCCGGTGCCGGAATTGCCTACAAGTCGTGGCTGGATGTGGGCGCCGATGTGCTCGCCGGGCGCCTCAAAGTGCTGCTGCCGGAGCTGCTCTGTGAGCGCGCACCGCTGAATTTGTTGTGCGCCCATCGCGCACAATTGAGTAAGCCGGTGAACCTTCTGAGGGAAATGCTCGCCAGCCGATGCGCTGATTTGAGTAGTCAATTTCCCGTTTTTTCGAAAGTTGATCATTAGTCGCAGGTAAATAGAGAAATTTCTGTCAGGAACAATCACCACCTGCGCAGGCCCCGGCGCAGGACGCGGGAGCTAACCCGCTTATACTAGCGCCCGCCTCATGCCAGCACCGACACCCCGGCCCGGAGACCCTCGCAGCGCGTCGCCAGTCTTCGAGTGACGGTCGCGCAACTGCTGCGGGTTCTGTGCCGGAGCAGGCTGCGTCAGTGGCTTGCCTCGCCCCGGTTCATGGCGATTTTCGCGTCTTGGCCGATGACTCATTACCGGCCAAGATGTCTCCGAGCAGTAGACGATACGATTCAACAGGGAGTGAACACATGGAACATGCACCTTGCATCAGCCAGATCGCCACGTTGCTGGCCGACCCCAAGCGCAGCGCGATGATGTGGGCGTTGATGGATGGCTCGGCCCGGCAAACCGAGGAGCTTGCGCTATTGGCAGGGCTGTCGCCGTCGTCGGCCAGTGCGCACCTGGCGCGGCTATCCACGGGTGGTCTGTTGAAGGTCGAAGTCCGTGGTCGTAAACGCTTTTTCCGTCTCTCGGCACCGGAGGTCGGTGCGGCGATAGAAGCATTGGCCAGCGCCACCATCGCCAGTGCGCCGCGGGAAATTCCCGAGGTGTTCAAGCGCACCACCCCCATGGCCAAGCCGCAGACCGCCCCGTCTTCGCTGTTGCGTGCGCGTTTTTGCGATGATCATCTGGGCGGTACGCTGGCGGCGGATCTGTATCAGCGGTTGCTCGATGCCGGCTGGATCGAGCAGCTTGAACAACGCGTGGTGGTGACCCACAAAGGCGCGAACCGCTTGGCGGGCCGCGGGGTGTTCATTCAGGCGTTGGCTCACCGCAACGTGCAAGTGGCGTGTGCGTGCCCGGACTGGAGCGAACGTCGTCCGCACATGGGAGGCTCACTCGGCGCCGCACTGTTGCAGCTGTTCATGCAGTCCGGTTGGCTGACGCTGCCCAACGACTCTCGGGCCTTGCAATTGACGGCCACCGGCCAACGGGAATTGCACCGATTCGCGAGGGAAACCGAGCTGGAAATGGCCTTGTAGAGCACTCGCAATCGACGCCCGGAACTGCCTCACGCTTCTGGCGTCGTCCACGACTGCGAACAGGTCGCATCCAGCACGAACGCCGAGGCGCTATCACGCACACTCGATCCGGGGACATTTCGGATGGGGGAGGCGGCATGGACACTCACGGCTACAGCGCGGCAGAACGCTTGGAGCGACTGCCGATCAGCGGTTATCACCGGATCATTTTCATCATCATCGCGCTGGCGTTTTTCTTCGACTCCATGGATCTGGCGATGATGACGTTCCTGCTTGGCTCGATCAAAGCGGAGTTCGGCCTGAGCAGTGCGCAAGCAGGACTGCTCGCCAGTTCGAGCTTTTTCGGCATGGTGCTGGGGGCATCGCTGTCCGGCATGCTTGCCGATCGCTTCGGGCGCAAACCGGTGTTTCAGTGGAGCATCGTCTTGTGGGGCGTGGCCAGTTATCTGTGCTCGACGGCACAAACGGTCGAGATGCTGACGCTGTTTCGCATTCTGTTGGGGATTGGCATGGGCATGGAATTCCCTATCGCTCAATCGATGCTGTCGGAGCTGATACCGGCGCAACGCCGCGGGCGCTACATCGCATTGATGGACGGCTTCTGGCCGCTGGGTTTCGTTGCCGCCGGGGTGCTGTCCTACTTTCTGCTGCCACTGATTGGCTGGCGCGACATCTTTCTGGTGTTGGCGGTGCCGGCGGTGTTTGTGCTGGCGATCCGTTTTTTCATTCCCGAGTCACCGCGCTGGCTGGAGCAGGCTGGAAGACATGAGGCGGCAGACAAGGTGTTGAACGGCATTGAGGCGCGGGTGCGTTCGTCGCTCGGCGGTGCGGCGTTGCCGGAACCGCTGCGCTTGCCGCGCACCGTGACGCCGCCCGGCGATTTCTTTGCCGCGCTCAAGCAGATCTGGTCGCCGCAGTATCGCCAGCGCACCACCATGATCTGGAGTCTGTGGTTCTTTGCGCTGCTCGGGTTTTATGGGCTGACGTCGTGGCTCAGCGCGTTGCTGCAACAGTCGGGTTTTGCCGTGACGCAGTCGGTGTATTACACGGTGCTGATATCCCTGGGCGGGATTCCCGGATTCCTCATGGCGGCGTGGCTGGTCGAGCGCTGGGGGCGCAAACCGGTGTGCATCGTCACGTTGCTCGGCGGCGGGGTGATGGCGTTTCTGTATGGGCAGAGCGCGGTGTTTGGCGGCAACGTGGCGCTGCTGATCGGCACCGGGCTGTTGATGCAGTTTTTCCTGTTCGGCATGTGGGCGGTGCTCTACACCTACACGCCGGAGTTGTATCCGACGTCGGCGCGGGCAACCGGATCGGGCTTTGCCTCGGCCATTGGCCGCGTGGGTTCGTTGCTCGGGCCGTTGGTGACCGGGCTGGTGTTCCCGATAACCGGGCAGGGCGGGGTGTTTGCGCTGGGCGCGGCGTGCTTTGCGATAGCGGCGGGGGTGGTGTGGCTGTTCGGGATGGAGACGCGCGGGAAAACCCTGGAGGAGCTGACTGAAACCCAAATCCCAGGCTGAACAAAGAACCCACTGTGGGAGCGAGCCTGCTCGCGAAAGCGGAGTGTCATTAAACGCAAATGTTAACTGACACTCCCTCTTCGCGAGCAGGCTCGCTCCCACATGGGTACTTCGGTGTTGCTTATGGTTTTACCAGTCGCGCATCCAGGCTGTTCTGCGCCAGGCGTTTGGCCTGATCCTGGGTCATGCCCAAATGCTCATGCAGCGCGTAGAAGTTCTCGGTCACATAACCACCAAAGTACGCCGGATCATCGGAGTTCACCGTAACCTTCACGCCACGCTCGAGCATGTCGAGGATGTTGTGCTGGGACATGTGATCGAACACGCAAAGCTTGGTGTTCGACAACGGGCATACGGTCAGGGGGATCTGCTCGTCGATGATCCGCTGCATCAGGCGCTCATCTTCGATGGCGCGCACGCCATGGTCGATTCGCTGGATCTTCAGCAGGTCGATGGCTTCCCAGATGTACTCCGGCGGGCCTTCTTCGCCTGCGTGGGCAACGGTCAGGAAGCCTTCGTGGCGGGCACGGTCGAACACGCGCTGGAACTTGCTCGGCGGGTGGCCCATCTCGGAGCTGTCCAGGCCGACCGCGACAAACGCATCACGGAATGGCAGCGCCTGATCAAGGGTTTTCTCGGCTTCTTCTTCGCTGAGGTGGCGTAGGAAGCTGAGAATCAAACCGCTGGTGATGCCCAGTTGCTGCTCGCCATCCTTCAATGCCGCGGCGATGCCGTTGAGCACCACTTCGAACGGGATGCCCCGGTCGGTGTGGGTCTGCGGGTCGAAGAACGGTTCGGTGTGAATGACGTTCTGCGCTTTGCAGCGCAGCAGGTAAGCCCAGGTCAGGTCGTAGAAATCCTGCGAGGTGCGCAACACGTCGGCGCCCTGGTAATACAGGTCGAGGAATTCCTGCAGGTTGTTGAAGGCGTAAGCCTTGCGCAGGGTTTCCACATCGTTCCACGGCAGGGCGATCTTGTTGCGTTCAGCCAGGGCGAACAGCAGCTCGGGCTCCAGCGAGCCTTCCAGGTGCAGGTGCAGTTCAGCCTTGGGCAAGGCGTTGAGCCAGTCGTACATATTCTTTTCTCATCAGGTGCAATGACGGCATTCTACAGATGCGCGCCGAAACAATTGGCAAAACCTGACCAAGCGATCCATCACACGGCTTCCTGCTCACGGCGATAGGCGTAGGTATCGGCGAAGCGCGACAGCAGGAATTCGGCGCAGGTGGTGGTCGGATATTTCGCCGGATGCTGTGCGTCCTGACAACCGGGCAGGCATTCGATGCGCGTGTCCGGGTGTGGCTCGGCAAAGAACGGCATCGAATAGCGATCTACCCCGAGCGGGCTGATCACCCGGTGCGGGGTCGAGCGATAACGGTCGTTGCTCCAGCGCGCCATCATGTCGCCGAGGTTGACCACGAAGGTGCCGTCAATCGGCGGTGCGTCGATCCATTCGCCTTTGACATTCTTCACTTGCAAGCCACCGGCGCTGTCCTGATAGAGCAGGGTGATGCAGCCGTAATCGGTGTGCGCGCCGGCGCCTTGCTGCTCGGCGGAACTGGCGGTGTGGCGCGGTGGATAATGGATCATGCGCAGCACGCTGACCGGATCAGCGAAGCGGCTGTCGAAGAAGTCACGTTCGATGTCGAGGGCGAGGGTCATCGCGCGCAGCAGGGTTTGCGCGAGGGCTTGCATGTCGAGGTAGTGCTGTTCCATCAACTCAGCCCATCCGGTTTGCGCTGGATGCCGGTTCGGCCCGCGCAGGGGTTTTTCTGCGAGCACGTCAGGATGCTCGGCCGGCAGGTGCAGGCCCATGTCGAAGGTTTCTTTGAGGTCGCTGGGTTTGCTTGGGTCGAGTTGCTCGGTAGCGATGGCGCCGTAGCCGCGATGATGGCGGGTCTGGGTGATGTCGATCTTGAGTTTTTCCGCTGCGGGCAGAGCAAAAAAACGTTGAGTCTGATCAAGCACCGCGTCGATGCGCTGCGCTGAAATCGGGTGACCCTTGATATAGAAAAAGCCCCATTCGCGGCAGGCGTGGTCGATTTGTTCGGCCACGGCAGGCCAAGCGTTTTGATCGTCGCTGTACAGCGGGCTGATATCGATGATCGGAAGACTGTTCATGCACGGGTCCTGAAGAAACGCAGACTGGAGAACACTGAAGAACTCTGTGGGAGCTGGCTTGCCAGCGATGAGGCCATCACATTCAACATCAATGCTGCCTGTCAGACCGCTATCGCTGGCAAGCCAGCTCCCACAGGGTCGGTGTGTTTTGCGGAGGATTACTTCGGCATCTCAGCCTTCATGCCTTCAACGTAGTAGTTCATCGACGCCAGTTCCGCATTCGTCGCGCTTACGCCTGCGGGGATTTTCTCGACGCCGGCCTGATCCTTGATCGGCCCGGTAAACGGCTGCAACGCGCCGCTCTTGATGTCGGCGATGATCTGCTCGGCCTCGGCTTTCACCGGCGCCGGCACCAGGTCGCTGATCGGCAGTTCAACTGTGCCTTCCTTCAGCCCGCCCCAGTAATCCTGAGGTTTCCAGCTGTGATCGATCACGCTCTGCGTCGCCTGAATATAGTGCGGCGCCCAGTCGTTGACGATCGAGGTCAGCACGGCTTTCGGCCCGAAGTGCGCCATGTCCGAGGCGTAACCCACCGCGTACACGCCACGACGTTCGGCGGCCTGAATCGGCGCCGGGCTGTCGGTGTGCTGGAACACCACGTCGACGCCCTGATCGATCAACGCGTTGGCCGCATCGGCTTCCTTGCCCGGATCGAACCAGGAGTTGACCCACACCACTTTGATCTCGGTGCCGGGGTTGTACTTGTTCAAGGCCAGTTGAATCGCGTTGATGTCGCGGATCACCTCGGGGATCGGAAACGAAGCGACGTAGCCGATTTTTTTGCTCTTGGTCATCTTCGCCGCGAGGAAGCCGCCGACGTAGCGACCTTCATAGGTGCGCGCCAGATAGGTGCCGAGGTTCTTGTCCTGTTTGTAGCCGGTGGCGTGTTCGAAGGTCACTTTGGGAAATTGCTTGGCGACTTTCACCGTCGGGTTCATGTAGCCGAAAGAGGTGGTGAAGATCAGGTCGTACTTGTCCTTGGCCATGTTGCGGATCACCCGCTCGGCGTCGGCACCTTCGGCGACGTTCTCGACGTAGTTGGTGGTGATCTGATTGCCGAATTTCTCCGCGAGTGCCTTGCGCCCCTGTTCATGCTGATACGTCCAGCCGTGGTCACCGATCGGGCCGATATAGACGAAACCGACCTTCAGCGGATCGGCAGCGCTGGCGCTCAGGCTGATCCCCAGACCGAGGGCGGCGCACAGCAGTTTGTGCAGCGGACGTATTTGCATGAATTGGAGCTCCATTTTGTTGTGTGTGGTCAGGGCCAATGCAAATTGCTGACCAACAGGACAACAAACAAAAAAGATCGCAGACTTCGGCAGCTCCTGCATGGGAATGCGCAACCTGTAGGAGCTGCCGAAGGCTGCGATCTTTTCAGCGCCAGAACCAACGCAGTGCAAGTCCGCGAGTTCACGCCATCGCTTGGTGCGCTA
The DNA here is from genome assembly GCF_000783395.1 of Pseudomonas chlororaphis. GTDB lineage: Bacteria > Pseudomonadota > Gammaproteobacteria > Pseudomonadales > Pseudomonadaceae > Aquipseudomonas > Aquipseudomonas chlororaphis_H. The sequence continues at coordinate 595,383 of NZ_JSFK01000003.1, forward strand.
AGGTGTAACGAAACGTTAGCGCCGCCCCGCAGTCAGTAGCTCATTCGCACTCTTCGGTAAAAGGCCCGTCCATGCTCACCCTCCTCAAGCAAGAAAGTTTTCTGCTCCTGGCCGTCATCGCCGCGTGCGTCGCCTATCCGTTGGAACACTGGATGCTGCACAGCGGCCAGATCGTCGCGCTGACTGCCGGCCTGGCGCTGATCGCTTTCATCGTCGCCGCCTCGATGCGCGTCGCCCATCACGCCGAATTGCTCGCCGAAAAGGTCGGCGACCCTTACGGCACGATGATCCTCACGCTCGCGGCTGTGCTGGTCGAAGTGGTGATTCTGGCAATCATGATGAGCAACGAAGCCTCGCCCACACTGGTGCGCGACACGATCTATTCCGCCGTGATGCTCGACATCAACGGCATCCTCGGCCTCGCCGCGCTGATGGGCGGGATCAAGCACGGCGAACAGTCCTACAACGACGATTCCGCGCGCAGCTACAGCGTGATGATCCTCACCGCCATGGGCGTGTCGATGGTGGTGCCGGAGTTTATTCCCGAGGCCAACTGGAAGATTTATTCGGCTTTCACCATCGGTGCGATGGTGGTGCTTTACGCGCTGTTTCTGCGCATGCAAGTCGGCCCGCACAGTTACTTTTTCAGCTACAGCTATCCGGACAAACGCCGCAAGAAAGAACCGCAGGACGCGCAGGTGAAAGCACCGAGTATTGGCCTGTCGATCGGCATTCTGGTGTTTGGCATTGTGGTGATCGGCGCGCTGGCCGAGGTGATGTCGAAGACCCTCGATCTGGGCCTGGAAGGCACGGGCGCACCGCCGGTGATCACGGCGATTCTGGTGGCGGCGATTTCTGCGGCGCCGGAAATTTTGACCGCGTTGCGTGCAGCGCTGGCCAACCGTATGCAGTCGGTGGTGAACATTGCGATGGGCGCGTCACTGTCGACGGTGATTCTGACGGTGCCGGTGATGGAAGCGATGGCCCTGTACACCGGCCAGCCGTTTCAGATGGCGATGACGCCGGTGCAGACGGTGATGATCTTCATCACGCTGATCGTTAGTGCCATCAACTTGAATGACGGCGAAACCAATGCCATCGAAGGCATGACGCACTTCGTGCTGTTCGCGACCTTCATCATGCTGTCCCTGCTCGGTCTCTGATGATTGATCGTTCCCACGCTCCGCGTGGGAATGCCGCCATGGACGCTCTGCGTCCGCCGCTGGGACGCGGAGCGTCCCGAGATGCATTCCCACGCAGAGCGTGGGAACGATCAGATGGGGAGGGGGATCAGGTACCTGCGATCAGCTGGCGCGCCGCTTGGCTGTGATCGGCGATCAGGCCTTTCAAGTCGAGCCCTTCAACCTGGCCATCCACCACGCGCCACTTGCCACCAATCATCACCCGGTCCGCACGATCAGCGCCACACAGCAGCAGCGCCGAAATCGGATCATGGCTGCCGGAGAAGCGCAGCTCATCAAGCTTGAACAGCGCCAGATCCGCCTGCTTGCCCACGGCAATCTCACCAATATCGGTACGGCCCAACAAACTCGCCGAACCCTTGGTCGCCCAGCCCAGCACGCGTTCCGGGGTGATCTTCTCGGCGCCGTAACGCAGACGCTGGATGTACAACGCCTGACGCGCTTCGAGAATCATGTTCGAGGCATCGTTGGACGCCGAACCATCCACACCCAGACCAAACAGCGCACCCGCGTCAGTCAGATCGATACTCGGGCAGATGCCGGAAGCCAGACGCATGTTCGAGCTCGGGCAATGGCAGATACCGGTGCCCGCCTGACCGAGGCGAGCGATTTCATCCGGGTTGAAGTGGATGCCGTGGGCCAGCCAGGTGCGCGGGCCGAGCCAGCCGACGCTGTCGAGATAATCGACAGTGCGCAGGCCGAAACGCTGCAGGCAGAAATCTTCTTCATCGAGGGTTTCCGCCAGGTGCGTGTGCAGGCGCACGTCGAGTTTGTTCGCCAGTTCAGCACTGGCCGACATGATTTCCGGGGTCACCGAGAACGGCGAGCACGGCGCCAGTGCGATCTGGATCTGCGCACCATCGCCACGTTCGTGATACTCGTGAATCAGGCGCTGACTGTCGTCGAGAATCACCTGACCTTCCTGCACGGTCTGCTGCGGTGGCAGGCCGCCGTCCTTCTCGCCGAGGCTCATCGAGCCGCGAGTGAGCATGGCGCGCATGCCCAGTTCGCGGACAGTTTCTACTTGCACGTCGATGGCGTTTTCCAGTCCGTCCGGGAACAGGTAGTGGTGGTCGGCCGCAGTGGTGCAGCCCGACAGCAGCAATTCAGCCAACGCCACTTTGGTGGCGAGTGCGAGTTTTTCCGGCGTCAGGCGTGCCCACACCGGGTACAGGGTTTTCAGCCACGGGAACAACGGCTGATTGACCACCGGCGCCCAGGCACGGGTGAGGGTTTGATAGAAGTGATGGTGGGTGTTGATCAGGCCCGGCAGGATCACATGCTCGCGGGCATCGAACACTTCATTGCACGGCGCCGACGGCTGCTGGCCAGCGGCGAGGACTTCGACGATGACACCGTCTTGCACGACAAGACCGCCACGGGCATCGAGCTCGTTGGAGGTGAAAATGGCGAGAGGATTTTTTAACCAGGTACGGGTCGCGGGCATGTTGCCGGCTCCTCTGAAAATGGGGTTCAGGGTTGCCAGCTCAGTGATGCCCTGTCTGCTGATCCAGGGTCGCCGCGGGGGACGAGGTACGCAGTTTCAAACAAAACGCCGCATCGGGCAAGCCCAACCCGACCGGACAACATCACCAAAATACACAACCACTGTAGGAGCTGCCGAAGGCTGCGATCTTTTGATTTTGTTTTTAAGATCAAAAGATCGCAGCCTTCGGCAGCTCCTACAGGGGATCATCAATTACCAGGGAATCGTTTCGCCCTTGTAATTGATGAAGTGATGTCCGCCCTTGCCGGTGTACGCATTCACCTGATCGATCAACCCACGGGTGCTGGTTTCCACATCAAGGTCAGCCCCTTCACCGCCCATATCGGTCTTCACCCAACCCGGATGCAGCGACAACACGGTCAGCGTCTGCTCGCCCAATTGCGTGACAAAACTGTTGGTCATCGAATTCAGCGCAGCCTTGCTCGCCTTGTACAGCGCCAGTTCCGGCGCGTCCGGCACGGTCACGCTGCCCAGCCCGGAACTCATGAACGCCAGCACACCGCTGCCGTCACGAATCTGTCCGGCAAAACGCTGAGCCAGATTGATCGGCGCCACCGCATTGGTGAAAAACAACTGACCGACTTCAGCCAGTGTCGCGCCGCCCGGGGTCTGGTCCGCCGGGCCTTTGACCCCGGCGTTGACGAACAGCAGGTCGAAGGTTTCGCCCTTGAGTTGCTGACTCAAAGCGATCACCGCTTGCTGATCGTCCATGTCGAGCTTCTCGATCCGCACCTTGCCCAGTGCTTCCAGCGCTTGAGCATTGGCAGGATTGCGCACGGTGGCGGTGACTTGCCAGCCGTCGGCCAGCAGGGTTTTCACCAGACCGAGGCCTAGGCCCCGGGAGGCGCCGATGATCAGTGCGTTTTTTGCAGACATGAGGGGCTTCCTTGATGAATGAGGATCATGGATTCAATGGACAGGCCTGACCGAGCCGAAGTTGCAGCTCTTGCCGCAGTACGTCGAGCTCGCCCATGCGGGTTTCGATCAGTTGCAGTTTGTCGCGCAGAAGTTGCGCCACGGCGTTGTCTGGATCGGGCGCGTTCCACAACGCCGCGACACTGTCGCCGATCTCGCCGAGGGTAAATCCCAGACGCTGCGCCGTTTTGATATAGAGCACCAGTTGCACCATCTCCGGCGGATAGTCGCGATAACCGTTGGCACTGCGTTGCGCCGCGATCAACCCGCGCTGCTCGTAGAAGCGCAGGGTGTCACGGCTGACGGCGCTGGCCTGGGCTAATTCACCGATGCGCATGCTGGCTCTCAAAAGGGCTATTGACCCTGGAGCATACTCCAGGCTTTACCGTGCTTGCTCCTCAAATTTCTGGAGCATGGATGATGTGGACTTCAACGCAATATCGCAACGTGGTGCGCGGCAGTGCCTGGTATGACTTGATCGTCACGGCGGCGTTTGCCACGCCGTGGAGTTTTGCCGTTTTGCATGGTTTTTTGACCGCGCTGAATTTACCCGGCGAACTGCCAGCGTTTCAGCCTGTGCATATGTTGATGGCGAATCTGTTGGGTTCGGTGGTGTGTGTCTGGGCGGTGCTGCGCATTCGTGATCCGCAGGCGCTTTATGGACGGTATGACGCGGTGGCGCGGTTTCTGTTTGCGGCTTGGCAGGGGTATGCCTTGTTGCACGGCGCCAGTTCGATTCTGATTGTTTTCCTGGTCTTCGAACTGGCGTGGGGCATTGCTCAGGTGTTGCC
>NZ_JSFK01000003.1:599815-611257 GCF_000783395.1 Pseudomonas chlororaphis
TTGCCAGCGATGGGGCCATTGACATCACTACATTAATGCCCCGCCTGCCAAGGCTGCCCAAGCGACACCGGCGCATACAACCGCGTGCGCAACGCATCCCGCGACAACAACACCAGCACCACAATCGTCGCGACATACGGCAGCATTGCCAGCAAACTCGACGGAATCGCCAGCCCCAACCCCTGCGCCACCAAATGCAGGATGCTGGCGAGACCAAACAGATATGCGCCAAGCAACAACCGCCACACCCGCCAACTGGCAAACACCACCAGCGCCAGCGCAATCCAGCCGCGCCCGGCGGTCATGTTTTCCGCCCACATCGGCGTGTACGCCAGCGACAAATAAGCCCCGGCCAACCCGGCCATCGCCCCGCCAAACAGCACCGCCAACGTGCGCACGGCCAACACCGGCAGCCCCATCGCACTGGCCGCATCCGGATTTTCGCCGACCGCTTGAATGATCAGCCCGACACGACTTTTGATGATCACCCACGCCACCAGCGCAAACAGCGCGAACGACAGATAAACCAGCAGATCCTGGGCAAACAGCATGCGCCCGATCAACGGAATGTCACTCAGATAAGGAATCGCCAGCGGCTCAAAACCGGCCAGTGGTTTACCCACCCAAGCCGCGCCGACAAAGGTCGACAGCCCGACACCAAAAATCGTCAGGGCCAAACCGGTCGCCACCTGATTGGCGTTGAACACCAGCGCCACCAAGGCAAACAGCGACGACAACAGCATTCCGGCGAGCATCGCCAGCAACACGCCCAGCCACAGGTTGCCGCTGTTCAGCGCGACGATAAAACCGATCACCGCGCCAAACAGCATCATCCCTTCCTGCCCAAGATTGAGCACGCCGCTCTTCTCGCAGATCAGTTCCCCCAGCGCCACCAGCAACAGCGGTGTGCCGCAACGCACCATGGCGTAGAAAATATTGCTCAACAGATCGATATCCATCACAGCGCTCCGGCAGTTACGGCGGTGGTCGAAGTGCGCTTCACCCAGCGCAGGTTCAGGCGTGGCCGATAGAGGATCAGCACGTCACTGGCGAGCAGGAAAAACAGCATCATTCCCTGGAACAACTGGGTGATCGCTTGCGGCAGATTCAGGGTCATTTGCGCGCTCTCACCACCGATGTACAACAGCGCCATCAGCAGACTCGAAAACAGAATCCCGATCGGATTCAGGCGCCCGAGGAACGCCACGGTGATTGCCGCATAGCCATAACCCGGTGACACCTGCGGCACCAATTGGCCAATCGGTCCGGTCACTTCGCAGACACCCGCAAGCCCGGCCAAGCCGCCGCTGATCAACAGTGCCAGCCAGATCAAGCGCTTCTCGCGAAAGCCGACAAACCCTGCGGCACGCTTGTCCAGCCCAAGCACTTTGATCTGGAAACCGACAAAGCTTTTCTGCAGCAACACCCACACCGCAACCAGCGCGAGCAGGGCGAAATACACCCCGGCATGCACGCGGCCATCCTCCATCAACAACGGCAAACGGCTGGCGTCGCCGAACATCGCCGACTCGGGAAAGTTGAATCCGGCCGGATCCTTCAGCGGCCCGTGTACACAGAACAGCAGCAGGTTCAGGGCGATGTAATTGAGCATGATGCTGGTGAGGATTTCGTTGGCATTGAAGCGCGTGCGCAACCACGCGGTCAGCCCGGCCCACGCCGCACCAGCGACGGTGCCGGTGAGCAGAATAAATACCAGCGCCCAACGACTTTGCATGCCGATGATGTTCACCGCCAAGGCACTGCCGGCGAGCGCGCCGAGGAGCAATTGGCCTTCGGCGCCGATGTTCCAGATTCGCGCCTGGTACGCCACGGCCAACCCCAGTGCGCAAAGCAGAATCGGCAGCGCTTTGACCAGCAATTCGGAGACGCCATACAAATCGCTGACCGGCGCGATCAGCAGCGTGTGCAAGGTTTGCAGTGGGTCGTGGCCAAGGGCGATAAACAGCAGCGAGCCGCAGCCAAGCGTCAGCGCCGCCGCCAGTAACGGCGAGCACCACAGCATCAAGCGCGATTGCTGGCCACGGGGTTCGAGGGAAAGCAGCATGTGGAAAACTCCGTTAAACCGTGGCGGCTGAAGGTGAATGATCGAACTGGCCGGCCATCCAGCCGCCGACGTCGCTGAGTTGGGTATCGGTGGTGTTGTGCAGCGCCGACAAACGTCCACCGCACAACGCGCCGAGGCGGTCGCTGATCTGGAACAGTTCGTCGAGGTCTTCGGAGATCACCAGAATCGCCGCGCCGGCATCGCGCAAAGCGATCAATGCGCGGTGGATGGTCGCGGCGGCGCCGACGTCGACGCCCCAGGTTGGGTGCGCAGCGATCAGCAGTTTCGGTTGCTGGAGAATTTCCCGGCCGAGGATGAATTTCTGCAGATTGCCGCCGGACAAACTGCGCGCGGCAGTTTGCGTGTCTGGGGTTTTCACGCCGAAACGCTGAATGATCTGTCGGGCGAGGGCTTCGACTTTGCCGCGTTCAATCAAACCGTGGCTGACCAAGCCTTGCTGGAACGCGGTAAGCAGAGCGTTATCGGCCAGACTCAATTCCGGTACCGCGCCATGGCCGAGACGCTCGGCAGGCACGAACGCCAAACCCAGTTTGCGACGCGCATCGGGACGTAAGTTGGCGACGTGTTGCTCAGCGAAGCGAATGGTTGCCGCTTCGAACCGAGGCAAGGTTTGTTCACCACTGAGCAGGGCGAGCAACTCATCCTGACCATTGCCCGCGACCCCGGCGATACCGACGATTTCACCGCTGCGTACTTGCAGATTAATGTCCGCCAAAGAGCAACCAAACGGGTCCGGGTTATGCCAACTCAATCCGCTCACCCGCAAAAATGCCGCGCCGCCGCTGACCTTCGGGTAATCGCCAATTAACGCGGCCGCTTCGCCGACCATCATTTGCGCCAATTGCTGATCCGAACATTTGGCAGGCACGCAATGTCCGGCGACACGCCCGCCGCGCAGAACCGTCGCGCTATGACACAACGCGCGCACTTCACCAAGCTTGTGGCTGATAAACAGAATGCTGCAGCCTTCGGCAGCGAGGCGGCGCAGGGTGATGAACAACTCGTCGGCCTCCTGCGGTGTCAGTACCGAAGTCGGTTCATCAAGGATCAGCAGGCGAATGTCCTGCATCAGGCAACGAATGATCTCCACCCGTTGCCGCTCGCCGATCGACAGGCTGTGGACAAGTCGTTCCGGCTCCAGCGCCATGCCATAACGGCGCGACACTTCGCGAATCTTTGGCTCCAGTTGTTTCGGCGTGCCAGCCTTCGCGCCCATCGCCAGCGCGATGTTCTGCGCGACGCTGAGGGTTTCGAACAGCGAGAAGTGCTGGAACACCATGCCGATGCCTAACTGCCGCGCTTGTGCCGGGTTGCGGACATTCACCGGCTGACCTTGCCAGAGCATCTCGCCGGCATCGGCCTGGGTGACGCCGTAGATGATTTTCATCAAGGTACTTTTACCGGCGCCGTTTTCACCGAGCAGTGCATGGATTTCTCCCGGCGCAATGCTCAGGTCAATGGCGTCATTGGCCAGACAGCCGGGGTAGCGTTTGCTGATATGGCGCAATTGCAGGCGCGAAGTAAGAGGGGCGATTGGCATGACAGGCTCGACTTGCTTGGAGTTGTGCCTGTGGATAAAGCAATTTCCTGGCCATTGAGTCAGGAACGCGAGCGGGCTGCGTGTGCGAGTGCCTGCAGCAGAGCATTGCCTGCAAAACTGGCTGGGCTCACGGCACCAATTCAGAGCAAAGCCGTTGAACGGGCTCCAGTTTTGCCCGTCGGCAACTGATCAAAAAACGAGCAAACCCCTGTGGACTAGGCAGGACTTGCGACTGCGCCAGCCATGAACGGGTTATCCACAGGTTGCTCCACAGTTATTGTGCGCAAGCTGTAAACCCGGGCATAAGCACTGCAGTGCTTTCTTCTAATGGTGATAAACCGCGCTAACCCACTGTTTATATTTGAAATTTTTGTTTCGTCGGGTGAATTGAACGAAAAGTGAACAAACCGCGCAAAGCCACGTGACAGAAGGGTTACAGCAGAATGTACTCAGGTTATCCACAGTCGGGTGCACAGCAGATGTGGGCAAGTCTGTGGAATAAGGAAAACGGGGGATGCCCTAAAAGATCGCAGCCTTCGGCAGCTCCTACACGAAAACGCTGATACCGGTATCACCAACGAAATTCATGACAAACCCGGATCCCTGTAGGAGCTGCGGAACGCTGCGATCTCTTGATCCTGCTTCACCGCTGCAACAAAATCCGCCCACGGCTCAAATCCGCTAGCTGGGTTTGCAAGACATCGATTTGCGCCTCACCCACCGCTAACTTCAACTCGACCCCGTTCGCCGTGAAGTTTTCTTCCACTACCAATCCACCCAAGTCCGCAACCCGCAACTTCACCAGCGCCAACTCGGCAAACCCGCAGGCGCAACTCAGCGGCACGCGGCTGATCAACTCGACCTTTGCCGCCGTCTGCAGGCACTTGTTCGCACCACCGCCATAGGCACGGGCCAATCCCCCAGTGCCGAGTTGAATACCGCCGTACCAACGGATCACCAACACCGCGACCTGATCGCAATCCTGCGCTTCGATCGCCGCCAGAATCGGTCGCCCGGCCGTGCCGCCCGGTTCGCCGTCGTCATTGCTGCGGTATTGATCGCCGAGTTTCCACGCCCAGCAATTGTGCGAGGCGTTGAAATCGCTGTGTTGTTCGAAAAACGCCTGCGCCTCGGCAGGGCTGCCGATCGGCGTGGCGAATGTGATAAAGCGGCTTTTGCGAATCTCTTCGCGGTACTCGCAAAAACCGCTGAGGGTGAAAGGCATAAACGTCTTATAGAGGAGGAGTGAGGCCGCAGCCTTTGAGAATGATGCGGATCAGGTTGTTGCCGGCGTCTTCCATGTCCTGCTTGGTCAGCTTGCTGCGACCACTGACGCGGCAGATCTGCGTGGCGAAGTCAGCGTAATGCTGAGTGCTGCCCCACAACAGGAAGATCAGGTGCACCGGATCGACCGGGTCCATTTTGCCCGCATCGATCCACGCCTGAAACACCGCCGCACGGCCAGTGAACCAGGCGCGGTAATCCTGATTGAAGTATTCGCTGAGGCATTCGCCGCCGCTGATCACTTCCATCGCAAAGATTCGCGAAGCTTGCGGCTGACGACGGGAGAATTCCATCTTGGCGCGGATATAACGGGTCAGCGCTTCGGCCGGATCGTCCTCGGCGGTGAGGGTGTTGAAGGTGCTGTCCCACAACTCGATGATGTTGCTCAGCACCGCCACGTACAAACCGAGTTTGTTGGTGAAGTAGTAATGCAGGTTGGCCTTGGGCAACCCGGCATTCTGGGCGATGGTGTTCATGCTGGTGCCTTTGTACCCGTGACGGGCGAACTCGTCTTCGGCGGCTTTGAGGATGGTCTCTTCGTTTTTCTGACGAATGCGGCTGGCGGGTTTGCCGCCATGGGCTGGGACTTCAAAGGTCATAGGCACTTCCGGGTTTGTCTGTGGGTGCAACCAGTTGCGTTGATAGCGCACCCACAGGCATCCGACAAGTCCTTGCGCGATAAAACCGTTACGCCTGTTCGATCTTGTTCAGCGGCGTAGGCACTTCAACGGTCTCGGTTTTCGACTCCGGCAGCAACAGGCAAAGGATGATCGCGGTCAGGCCACCGCTGGTGATCGCCGAGTCAAACAGGTTCTGCACCAGTTTCGGCAGCAGGTGCAACAGGTTCGGTTGCGCGGCGATGCCCAGGCCGACGCCGAACGACGTGGCGATGATCAACATGCTGCGTCGATCCAGCGGCGACTGCGCGAGGATGCGCACGCCGGCAGCGGCCACCGCACCGAACATCACCAGGGTCGCGCCGCCGAGCACCGGTTTCGGGATCTGTTGCAGCACCGCGCCGATCATCGGGAACATACCGAGACAAAACAGGATCGCGCCGATGTACAGACCAACGTAACGACTGGCAACGCCGGTCAACTGGATCACGCCGTTGTTCTGAGCGAAGGTGGTGTTGGGGAAAGCGCTGAACGTCGCGGCGATCATGCAGCTCACGCCGTCACCGAGTACGCCACCGCGCAGGCGACTTATATAAGAAGGGCCGCTGATTGGTTGGCGAGCGAGCATGCAGTTGGCGGTGAGGTCGCCGACGGTTTCGATGGTGCTGATCAGATAAATCAGCGCGACCGGCAGGAAAGCCGTCCAGTCGAAGTTGAAGCCAAACTTGAACGGCGTAGGAAAACTCACCAGCGGCAGCTCAGGTAAAGGCTGCGGCAGCAGTTTCCCACTGAACCACGCGGCCAGGCTGCCGAGCAGCAAACCGATGATGATCGCCGACAAACGTACCCACGGCGTATTGGAGCGGTTGAGCAGAATGATCGTCAGCAGAACGAACACGCCCAGCGCCAGATTGCCTGGCGCACCGAAGTCCGGCGCATTGAAACCACCGCCGAGATCAGTGATGCCGACCTTGATCAGGCTGATACCGATGAGGGTGATAACGATCCCGGTCACCAGCGGCGTAATCACGCGCCGCAATTGCCCGATGAAACGGCTGAGGACGATCTGCACGATTGCGCCGAAAAAGCACACACCGAAGATCATTGCCAGAATGTCTTCCGGGCTGCCGCCACGTTGCTTGACCAGAAAACCGGCCGACAGCACCGCACCGAGAAAGGCGAAACTGGTGCCTTGCAGACAAATCATCCCGGCGCCGATGCCGAGCGGCCGCCGCGCCTGAATAAAGGTGCCGACGCCCGAGACCATCAACGCCATGCTGATCAAGTAAGGCAAATATGCGGTCAACCCGAGCGCCGAGCCGATCACCAACGGCGGGGTGATGATGCCGACGAAACTGGCGAGCACGTGTTGCAGCGCGGCAAGAATTGCAGCTGCGGGTTTGGGGCGGTCGTCGAGGCCGTAGATCAGGTCGCTGGACGGTGCGGAATCTGGCTGCATGGCTTAGGGCTTCTTGTTGAAGGATCGGGGTTGATCCTGCTTTGCAAAAAGCTGTCCACTTGCTCAGATTATTGGTCGAATTTGTCGCCAAGGCCCAACGCTGGCGGGCCTCGGAGGATTTTCAACGCGTCGCCGCCAGACTCTCCAAAAAGCTTTCCAGCACCAAATGAGGGCGCCGCCCCTTGCGCGTGACCGATGCGAGGCTCAGGTCGTAGAAACGTGTTTGCGATTTCAGCGCACGCAAGCGCCCCTGTTGCACCCAGAGACTGGCGTAGTGATCCGGCAGGTAACCGATGTAACGTCCGGTCAAAATCAGAAACGCCATACCCTCACGGTCAGAAGCACTGGCCGTGCAATTGAGCGCCTGGTAATGCGCCTGAATCTCCGCCGGCAAACGGAACGTCGGCGCGATCGCGTCCTGACTGTTCAGGCGTTCGTCATCGAGTTGCTTGTCATCGACATAAAACAGCGGATGACCCACCGCGCAATAAAGCAGCGAACGCTCGCTGTACAACGGTTGATACTCCAGCCCCGACAACGCACTGGCCTGTGGCACCACACCGACATGCAGTCGTCCATCGAGCACGCCTTGTTCGACTTCATTCGGCGCAATCATGCGGATTTGAATCTGCACATCCGGCCCGCGCTCCTTCAACTGGGCGAGGGCGTGAGTGATGCGCATGTGGGGCAGGGTGACGAGGTTGTCGGTCAGGCCGATGATCAGCTCACCACGCAAATGCTGGTGCAGACCGTTGACCTCGGTGCGGAAACTTTCCAGCGCACTTAACAGTTGCAGCGCCGATTGATAAACCTCGCGACCTTCTTCGGTCAGCGAAAACCCGGCGCGCCCGCGCTGGCACAGACGCAAACCGAGGCGCTGCTCCAGATCGCTCATCTGCTGACTGATCGCCGAGCGACCGATTCCGAGCACAGTCTCCGCCGCCGAGAAGCCACCGCACTCCACCACGCTGCGAAAAATCCGCAGCAGGCGAATATCAAAGTCACTGACCTGGGCCAGCGGATCGGGACGGCGGCTGCTCATCTTGTCGTTCTCATTGTTTAGCAAAGTTCTAACTGAAGGTTAGAAGAGTTGGATTTCACCGACTTTATCGCCGTGGCAATTTAGCTGCAACAACGCTTTCTATCTCCCTGACGCTTATGCCCTGCGAGGTTTTGCCCGATGAACATGCCTGAAAACGCGCCGTCGCCACTGGCCAGCCAATTGAAGCTGGACGCGCACTGGATGCCGTACACCGCCAACCGTAACTTTCAGCGCGACCCGCGTTTGATCGTTGGTGCCGAAGGCAGCTGGCTGATCGACGACAAGGGCCGCCGGGTATATGACTCGCTGTCCGGTCTGTGGACGTGCGGCGCAGGCCACACCCGCAAGGAAATTCAGGAAGCGGTCGCCAAGCAGTTGGGCACCCTCGATTACTCGCCGGGCTTCCAGTACGGCCACCCGTTGTCGTTCCAGTTGGCCGAGAAAATCACCGAGCTGACCCCGGGCAACCTCAACCACGTGTTCTTCACTGACTCGGGCTCCGAGTGCGCCGACACCGCGGTGAAAATGGTCCGTGCCTACTGGCGCCTCAAAGGTCAGTCGACCAAAACCAAAATGATCGGCCGTGCCCGTGGTTACCACGGCGTGAACATTGCCGGCACCAGCCTCGGCGGCGTCAACGGCAACCGCAAGCTGTTCGGTCAGGCGATGATGGACGTTGATCACCTGCCGCACACGCTGCTGGCCAGCAACGCTTTCTCCCGTGGCATGCCGGAGCAGGGCGGTATCGCTTTGGCCGATGAGTTGCTGAAGCTGATCGAACTGCACGACGCTTCGAACATCGCGGCAGTATTCGTTGAGCCTATGGCCGGTTCCGCCGGCGTACTGGTGCCGCCGCAGGGTTACCTGAAACGTCTGCGCGAAATCTGCGATCAGCACAGCATTCTGTTGGTGTTCGACGAAGTGATCACCGGTTTCGGCCGTACCGGCAACATGTTCGGTGCCGACACCTTTGGCGTGACACCGGATCTGATGTGCATCGCCAAGCAAGTCACCAACGGCGCGATCCCGATGGGCGCGGTGATTGCCAGCTCCGAGATCTACCAGACCTTCATGAATCAGCCGACGCCTGAGTACGCCGTGGAATTCCCGCACGGCTACACCTACTCGGCGCACCCGGTGGCTTGCGCTGCTGGCCTGGCGGCACTCGATCTGCTGCAAAAAGAAAACCTGGTGCAGAGCGTCGCGGAAGTCGCGCCGCATTTCGAAAACGCGCTGCATGGCCTGAAAGGTTCGAAGAACGTTATCGACATCCGTAACTTCGGTCTGGCCGGCGCGATCCAGATTGCCCCGCGTGACGGTGACGCCATCGTGCGTCCGTTCGAAGCCGGCATGGCCCTGTGGAAAGCCGGGTTCTACGTGCGCTTCGGCGGCGACACCCTGCAGTTCGGCCCAACCTTCAACAGCAAGCCGCAAGACCTCGATCGCCTGTTCGACGCGGTCGGCGAAGTGCTGAACAAGCTCGACTGATTTTTCCTTCTATATATACCTACAAAAACGGGCACTCCTTGACGGGGGCCCGTGGACAAGAATTAAGGAGTTTTCGATGAGCGTTATCCCGCATTTGATCAATGGCGAACTGGTGACCGAGAACGGTCGCGCGGTTGATGTGTTCAACCCGTCCACCGGTCAGGCTATCCACAAGTTGCCACTGGCCAGCCAGGCAACCATCCAGAAAGCCATCGATGCCGCCAAGGCTGCGTTCCCGGCATGGCGCAACACGCCACCGGCCAAACGTGCGCAGGTGATGTTCCGCTTCAAGCAACTGCTGGAGCAGAACGAAGCGCGTATCTCGCAACTGATCAGCGAAGAACATGGCAAGACCCTGGAAGACGCCGCCGGTGAACTGAAGCGTGGCATCGAGAACGTCGAGTTCGCCTGCGCAGCGCCAGAAATCCTCAAGGGCGAGTACAGTCGCAACGTCGGTCCGAACATCGACGCATGGTCGGACTTTCAGCCGCTGGGCATCGTTGCCGGGATCACCCCGTTCAACTTCCCGGCCATGGTGCCGCTGTGGATGTACCCACTGGCGATCGTCTGCGGCAACTGCTTCATCCTCAAGCCGTCCGAGCGTGATCCAAGCTCGACACTGCTGATCGCTCAGCTGCTGCTCGAAGCCGGTTTGCCGAAAGGCGTGATGAGCGTGGTTCACGGTGACAAGACTGCAGTAGACGCGCTGATTGAGGCGCCGGAAGTCAAAGCGCTGAGCTTCGTTGGTTCGACGCCGATCGCTGAATACATCTATGCCGAAGGCACCAAGCGCGGCAAACGCGTTCAGGCACTGGGCGGCGCGAAGAACCATGCGGTGTTGATGCCGGATGCCGATCTGGACAACGCAGTCAGCGCACTGATGGGTGCCGCGTACGGTTCGTGCGGCGAGCGCTGCATGGCGATTTCGGTTGCCGTGTGTGTTGGCGATCAAGTGGCCGATGCTCTGGTGGCGAAACTGGTTCCACAGATTCAGGCGCTGAAAATCGGTGCTGGCACTTCGTGCGGTCTGGACATGGGCCCACTGGTCACCGGTCAGGCGCGCGACAAAGTCAGCGGTTATGTGGATGACGGCGTGGCGGCGGGCGCGACTCTGGTGGTCGACGGTCGCGGTTTCAGCGTGGCCGGTCACGAAGAAGGCTTCTTCCTCGGTGGCTGCCTGTTCGACAACGTCACCCCAGAGATGCGCATCTATAAAGAAGAGATCTTCGGCCCGGTACTGTGCATCGTTCGTGTGAACAGCCTGGAAGAGGCGATGCAACTGATCAACGATCACGAATACGGCAACGGCACCTGCATCTTCACCCGTGACGGTGAAGCGGCGCGTCTGTTCTGCGACGAGATCGAAGTCGGCATGGTTGGCGTCAACGTGCCGCTGCCGGTGCCGGTGGCTTACCACAGCTTTGGCGGCTGGAAGCGTTCGCTGTTTGGTGACCTGCATGCTTATGGTCCGGACGGTGTGCGTTTCTATACCCGTCGCAAGGCGATCACTCAGCGCTGGCCGCAGCGTGCCAGCCATGAGGCTTCGCAGTTCGCCTTCCCTAGTCTGTAAGTAGAAGGGGATTGCAGAGAAGGCCGACCTCATTGAGGTCGGCCTTCGCGTTTTCGGGGATTTTTGACCGATGTGACAGAATTATGAAAATAGGTGTTGACGGCAGATTTCAGATGTCTATAATTCGCCCCACTTCCGGCGCAGTCGAAACGGAAAACTCCTTGAGATTCAAAGAGTTATGCAGGTTTCGGCAGCAAGTTGCTTCAGTTCATCGAAGCCGAAAGGAAGTTGAAAAAGAGGTGTTGACAGCAGCGTGTAACGCTGTAGAATTCGCCTCCCGCTGACGAGAGATCGAAAGCGCAAGTGGTTGAAGTTGTTGAAGAATTCTTCGAAAGCTTCTGAAAATAATCACTTGA
>NZ_JSFK01000030.1 GCF_000783395.1 Pseudomonas chlororaphis
AGAGCGTGGGAACGATCAGAGGCGGACGGATCAGCCAAAGATTTTCTGCAAGAACGCCTTCATGTCCGCCCAGGATTTTTCATCCGCTGCCTTGTCGTACCCAATGTCCGGGCCACCGTGCTCGCCATGGCTCAGGCGATCGGCATCGGGATTAGTGAAGCCATGTTTGGCGCCCTCCAGACTGACAAACTTGTAGTCAGCCCCGGCCTTGTCCATTTCTGCCTTGAACGCGGTGACATTGTCCTGAGTGACCATGCTGTCCAGCGCGCCATGCTCGACCAGAATCTTCGCCTTCACGCTGCCAGGCGTTGCTGGCGTTTTCGTCGCCAGTGCACCGTGGAAACTCACCACTCCCGCCAGCGGCACACCCTGACGCGCCGCGTTCAACACCACGCCACCGCCGAAGCAGTAACCAATGGCCGCTAGCTTGTTCCCATCGGTCTGCGGTTGTTTCTTCAATAGATCCAGCCCCGCCGCAAAACGCTTGCTGGCGGCATCGGCGTCCTTGGTCGCAGCCTGCATGAACGCCATTGCATCTTTCGGGTGCTCGGTGTTCTTGCCTTCGCCGTACATATCAATTGCCAGGGCGCTATAGCCGAGCTCGGCCAAATCCCGGGCGCGGCGCTTGGCGTAGTCGTTCAGGCCCCACCATTCGTGTACCACGACGACACCCGGACGCTTGCCTTTGATGGCGTCGTCATAGGCGTAGTAGCCGATCAACTTTGTGCCATCGGCACTTTGGTAGGGAATTTCTTCAGTCTTGATCGCAGCCTGAGTAAGGCTGCTGACGGCCAGCAAGGTGAGGGCAAGGAACAGGCGCATGGTCGGGTCTCCTGACAATAAAAGGTCAGATCAGCCTAGTTCATTTGGTTCAGGTCAGGTTCAGAGACGGTTCAGGGGCGGTACAGGGGGAGGTCAGTAACCTTGCGCCATACCCAAACAGCACTGTGAAAGAGGAAATACCCATGACTCGTTTTAACAAACTGTTGCTGGCATTGACCGTAATGAGCGCCAGTATCGCGGCCCAGGCCGACACCACTTCCAACTTCGCCGGCCTGACCTTCGGCCAGACCAGTGACAAGATCAACAAATCCAATTCGCTGAACAACAACCTCGACCACCCGAACGCCACTGGCGCGATCGACGGCAACAACACCTACGGCGTACGCCTCGGTCAGCAAAACAGCCAGGGTCGTTACTACGCCACCTACGACAACGTGTCCGGTTCGCACAATGGCATTAAACTGCGTCAGGAAAACCTGTTGGGCAGCTACGATCTGTTCTACCCGGTGGGTGGTAGCACCAAGCTGTTTGGTGGCGCGACGGCGGGTTTGACCAAGCTGACTCAGGATTCGCCGAGCTACAGCCGCGACAGTGACATCGGTTATGCGGTCGGCGGCCAGTTCGGTGTGTTGCAGCAAGTCTCGCAGAACACCTCGGTCGAACTCGGTTACCGTTACCTGCGCAGCAACGCCAGCACTGAAATGAAAGAGAGCGGCGGCAGCAAGCAAGGCTCGCTGGATTTGACCAGCAGCGCCCAGACTTACCTGTCGGCCAACTACAATTTCTAAGGAGTTGCCAGCAGGTTCAATGTGGGAGCGAGCCTGCTCGCGAAAGCGGTGAATCAGTCGATCAATTTATCGACTGACACACAGCCTTCGCGCGCAGGCTCGCTCCCACAGGTGTGTGACTGGAGATTCTGATTTGCCCGGGAGAGTGTTATGAAACTGTTGGTCGTCGAAGATGAAGCGCTGTTGCGCCATCACCTGCAAACCCGCCTCACGGAGAGCGGTCACGTGGTCGAGTCCGTGGCCAATGCCGAAGAGGCGCTGTACCAGACCGGACAGTTCAACTTTGACCTGGCGGTGATCGATCTCGGCCTGCCGGGCATGGGCGGTCTCGACTTGATCCGCCAACTGCGTGCGGGCGGCAAGACCTTCCCGATCCTGATCCTCACCGCGCGCGGCAACTGGCAGGACAAGGTCGAAGGCCTCGCCGCCGGCGCCGACGATTACGTGGTCAAGCCGTTCCAGTTCGAAGAACTCGACGCACGCCTGAATGCCTTGCTGCGTCGCTCCAGCGGTTTTACCCAGTCGACCATCGTCGCCGGGCCGCTGCTGCTCGACCTCAATCGCAAACAGGCCACCCTCGACGAGCAACCGCTGGCGCTGACCGCCTACGAGTACCGCATCCTCGAATACCTGATGCGCCATCACCAGCAAGTGGTGCCCAAGGATCGCTTGATGGAGCAGCTCTATCCGGATGACGACGAGCGTGATCCGAATGTCATCGAGGTGTTGGTCGGCCGTCTGCGCCGCAAGCTCGAAGGCCCGGCCGGATTCAAGCCGATCGACACCGTGCGCGGCCTCGGCTACCTGTTCAATGAGCGCTGCACTTGATTCGTTCTCTTCGCGTTCGCTTGATGCTCGCCGCCACGACGTTGGCGGTGTTGTTCATGCTCGCTTTGCTGCCGGCGATGCAGGGCGCGTTCAGCCTGGCGCTGCAAGACTCGATCGAGCAGCGCCTGGCTTCGGACGTGACCACGCTGATCTCTGCCGCGCGCATCGAAAACGGTCGGCTGGTGATGCCGACGCAACTGCCGGATGAGCGCTTCAATCTCACCGATTTCCGTTTGCTCGGCTACATCTACGATCGCGAAGGGCACCTGGTGTGGCGCTCGAAAGCCACCCAGGAAGAACAGATCAACTACAAACCGCGCTATGACGGACTCGGTAATGAGTTCGCGCGGATCCGCGAAAGCAACGGCCAGGAATTCTTCGTCTACGACGTTGAGGTCAAGCTGCTCGGCGGCAAAAGCGCAGCGTTCAGCATCGTTGCCCTGCAACCGGTGCGCGAATACGAAACCACCCTCGAAGGCCTGCGCGAGAATCTCTATCTGGGCTTCGGTGCAGCGTTGCTGGTGCTGCTGGCATTGTTGTGGATCGGCCTGACCTGGGGCCTCAAAGCCTTGCGCCGGCTCAGTCAGGAACTCGACGAAATCGAGGGCGGCACCCGGGAAAGTCTCACTGAGCAACATCCGCGTGAGTTGCTGCGCCTGACTGGCTCGCTCAACCGTTTGCTGCACAGTGAACGCCAACAGCGCAGTCGTTATCGCGACTCTCTCGATGACTTGGCGCACAGCCTGAAAACCCCGTTGGCAGTGTTGCAGGGCGTTAGCGAGGACATGGCTCAACGTCCCGAAGAACGCGATCAGGCCTGGGTGCTGCAAAGCCAGATCGAACGCATGAGCCAGCAGATCAGTTATCAACTGCAACGGGCCAGTTTGCGTAAAAGTGGGCTGGTGCGACACCAGGTGCGCCTGCAACCGGTGCTCAAAAGCCTGTGTGACACGCTGGACAAGGTTTACCGCGATAAACATGTGCGGGTGGCGTTCGATCTGCCCGAGCATTGCTATGTGCCGATCGAGCAGGGTGCCTTGCTGGAGATGATGGGCAACCTGCTGGAAAACGCCTATCGCCTGTGTCTGGGCGAAGTGCGCATCAGCGTGCGCGAGACCCTGGCCGGAATTGAACTGTGCGTCGAAGATGACGGCCCCGGTGTACCGCCGGATCAGCGTGCGCGGATTCTCGAGCGTGGCGAACGCCTGGATGCCCAGCATCCGGGGCAGGGCATCGGGTTGGCGGTGGTCAAGGACATCATCGAAAGCTACAACGCCAAACTGGCGCTGGGTGATTCGCCGATGGGTGGGGCGGCGTTCAGGATTCATTTTCCTGCAGTTTGAATGTCGGCCTTTCTGGCCCCATCGCTGGCAAGCCAGCTCCCACAGGTTTTGAGGGTGCACATGAATTTTGTGTACAACTCGGACACTGTGGGAGCTGGCTTGCCAGCGATGGGGCCAGTGACTTCACCACAAGATTGTTGATTGCCTCACTGCTCCTGCGCCCGATAAGCCCCCGGCGTCAGCCCCGTCCACTTCTTGAACGCCCGATGAAACGCCGACGGTTCGGAAAATCCCAACTGCTCGGCAATCTGCTGTAACGACAGATCAGCCCGACCCAAATGATAAATGGCGATATCCCGCCGCAACTGATCCTTCAATTCCTGAAAACTCGTGCCTTCCTCACGCAAATGCCGACGCAGGGTCTGCGGGCTGATGTGCATGTGCGCCGCGACCGCTTCCAGATCCGGCCAGTTCGCACTGTCGCGGCTGAGCAAACGACGCAGGCGACTGCTCAGGCTGTCGCCATCATCGGGACGTGAGAGCAGGTCGGCGGGGGAGCGTTCGAGGAAATGTTTGAGGGTGCGTTCGTCCTGCAACAGCGGCATGAACAGATAGCGGCTGTGGAATAAAAGGCTGCTTTGCTCGGTGCCGAAGGTCAGCGGGCAGGGGAACAGCAGATCGTACTCGGCGCCATGCTCGGGGCGTGGATAGCTGAAGCTCGCCTGTTCGAGGCGAATCCGCTGGCCAATCAGCCAACTCCCCAAGCGATGCCAGATCACCAGCAAGCTCTCGGTGAGAAAGTGATCCGGGTCCCACAATTGTGAGTCGTCGAGGCTCAAACGTACCCATTCGTCTTCGCGCGTCAGGCTCAGGCGCGGGGCTTCGGGGAATAGGCTATAAAACAATAAACCCCGTTGCAGCGCTTTCTCCAGATTGCGGCAGTGAATCGAGGCGTGGCACATCATGGCGAAACTGCCGGGTTTGCTTGGTGCGTTGCCGAAACCCAGGTATTCGTCATCCAGCGCTAGCCACAGGCCCTGAATCAAGCGGGTGAATTGTTCCGGGGCAATGCGTGCACGCGGCTCATCGAGCAATTCCGCGCTGATGCCCAGTTGCAGCAGCAGGCCCGAGTAATCGAAACCCACGCGGCGTGCGCCTCCGAGGGCGGCACGGGCGAAATGACTGGCGATGGTGCGTTCGCGCATAAGCGGCAGATCCTTCCTCAGGCGCCGGATGGTAGCCGGCGGCTGGACGCACCTACAAGGCGGATTTCCGCCAAATTGTAGGACGAGAAGCGGCGAGTTGGCGGAAATCCGCCACACTTGAGTCACCGAGTGGTGACATCCATGACGCTGTAATCCCTGATATCAAAAGGCTTGCAGGCAATCGCACCAAAGTGGCACGAGGTTTGCGATACAAGCCACAGAAGCGTGCGTTTGGCCCAGATGGAAAATGCTGCTCCAACAACAAATCCCTCCAGTGCAGGAGGGTTCGCAATTAAGGTTTCGCGGCCAACAGATGGATGTTGCCACGCGGGACGCTTGAGGAAACCTGCAATGACGACTCGTCAGCCACTGTACAAATCCCTGTATTTCCAGGTGATCGTTGCCATCGCCATCGGCATCCTGCTTGGTCACTTCTACCCTCAGACCGGTGTGGCCCTCAAGCCGCTGGGTGACGGGTTCATCAAACTGATCAAAATGGTCATCGCCCCGATCATCTTCTGTACCGTTGTCAGCGGCATCGCCGGCATGCAGAACATGAAATCCGTGGGCAAGACCGGCGGCTACGCGCTGCTGTACTTCGAAATCGTTTCCACCATTGCCCTGCTGATCGGTCTGATCGTGGTCAACGTTGTGCAACCGGGCGCCGGCATGCACATCGACGTCACCACCCTGGACGCCTCGAAAATCGCCACTTATGTGACGGCCAGTAAAGACCAGAGCATTGTCGGTTTCCTCCTCAATGTAATCCCGAACACCATCGTCGGCGCGTTCGCCACCGGTGACATCCTGCAAGTGCTGATGTTCTCGGTGATCTTCGGCTACGCCCTGCATCGCCTGGGTTCGTACGGTCGTCCGCTGCTGGACATGATCGATCGCTTCGCCCACGTGATGTTCAACATCATCAACATGATCATGAAACTGGCGCCGCTGGGTGCTTTCGGCGCGATGGCCTTCACCATCGGTGCTTACGGCGTCGGCTCGCTGGTGCAACTGGGCCAGTTGATGATCTGCTTCTACATCACCTGCATCCTGTTCGTGGTGGTGGTGCTGGGTGCGATCTGCCGTGCTCACGGTTTCAGCGTGTTTAAACTGGTGCGTTACATCCGTGAAGAGCTGTTGATCGTACTGGGCACGTCTTCGTCGGAATCGGCACTGCCACGCATGCTGATCAAGATGGAGCGTCTGGGCGCGAAGAAATCCGTAGTAGGTCTGGTGATCCCGACCGGTTACTCGTTCAACCTCGACGGTACTTCGATCTACCTGACCATGGCGGCCGTGTTCATCGCTCAGGCGACCGACACCCACATGGACATCACCCACCAGATCACCCTGCTGCTGGTATTGCTGCTGTCCTCCAAAGGCGCAGCCGGTGTGACCGGTTCGGGCTTCATCGTGCTGGCCGCGACCCTGTCGGCGGTCGGTCACCTGCCGGTGGCCGGTCTGGCGCTGATCCTCGGTATCGACCGCTTCATGTCCGAAGCCCGCGCACTGACCAACCTGGTCGGTAACGCAGTAGCCACCATCGTGGTTGCCAAGTGGGTCAAGGAGCTGGATACCGATCAGCTGCAAACCGAGCTGGCCTCGGGCGGTCGCGGTATCTCTGATGAGCGTGAAGAAGACGATCTGGGTGTGGCTGAAGGCCCAACCCCAAGCAATGTGAAGTAAGTACTGCTTGCCTGGAAAAACCCGCTTCGGCGGGTTTTTTCTTGCCTGCGATTTGAGCGTAACGGTCACACTCGCTGACATTTCCGGTGATTGCCGTACGCGGCATCGCTGCCTAGGCTGAGTGCATCGCCCAAGGAGTTCGCCCATGTCTGCACCGCTGGCCTCACTGAAGATCCTCGATTTCTCGACCTTGTTGCCGGGGCCGTTCGCCTCGCTGTTGCTGGCGGACATGGGCGCTGAAGTTCTGCGCATCGAGTCGCCGACGCGCCTGGATCTGCTGCGGGTGTTGCCTCCCCATGACGGTGGCACATCGGCCAGTCACGCCTACCTCAATCGCAACAAGCGCAGCCTGGCGCTGGACCTCAAACAGCCCGAGGCGCTGGAGGTGGTCAAGCAACTGCTGGGCGATTACGACATCGTCCTCGAGCAGTTTCGCCCCGGTGTCATGGAGCGTTTGGGCCTGGGCTATGAAGCGCTGAAGGCGATCAATCCAAAGTTGATTTACGTGTCGATTACCGGTTACGGCCAGACCGGGCCGTACAAGGATCGCGCCGGGCACGACATCAACTATCTGGCGCTGGCCGGGCTTTCCAGTTACACCGGCCGCGCCGACAGCGGCCCGTTGCCGCTGGGCATGCAAGTGGCGGATGTCGCCGGTGGTTCGTTGCACGGGGTGATCGGCTTGTTGGCGGCGGTGATTGCCCGACAGCAAACGGGGCAGGGTACACATCTGGACGTGAGCATGACTGACTGTGCGTTCAGCCTGAATGCCATGGCCGGGGCCGGGTATCTCGCATGCGGCGAAGAGCCTGAGTGGGAAGATCAGATGCTCAACGGCGGCAGCTTCTACGATTATTACCGCTCTCGCGATGGCCGCTGGATGTCGGTGGGCAGTCTGGAACCGGGCTTTATGCAGCAACTGTGTACGGCGTTGGGGCGGCCGGAGTTGGCCGCGCAAGGGCTGTCCCCAAAGCCTGAGCAGCAGCAGGCGTTGAAATACGCACTGACGGTCGAGTTTGAAAAACATGACTTTGCTGAATTGTGTGAGTTGTTTGCCGGGATCGATGCGTGTGTCGAGCCGGTGTTGAGTCTGGGCGAGGCGGTGCGCCATCCGCAGTTGCAGGCTCGGGAGTTGGTGACGCAGGTGCCGCGCGGGGATGGCACGACGCAGGCGCAGATGGCCTGTCCGTTGAAGTTTTCCGAAGCGTTGCCGGCGCCTCGGCATGTGGGCGCGGCTTTGGGGCAGCATACGGATCAGGTGTTGGGGGAGTTGGGGTTGAGTCCTTCGAAAATTGAAGAGCTGCGCCGGGCCAAAGTCATTCTTTAGTGCCTGTTCTGGCCTCATCGCTGGCAAGCCAGCGATGGGGCCAGTCAGGGCGACACAAACTGACTATTCCACCCGCATCTCACCACTGAACACCAAGGTGTTGCGGCAGCGGCGACACAAATACCGCCGCCCCTGCCGCACCAGGCTATGGCGCTGCGCCGAAAACGGGAAATCACTGTCGGCACACGGACATTTGTAGATATAGCGGGTCACGCTGCGGCGCTTGATTGCATAGGTATGGCAGCGATCAGGCGGCAGTTCGTAAACCCCGCGCATGATCAGTTGCCATTCCTCGCCGTGGGGCTGGATGCGCTCGCCAAACAACTGATGGGCGATCAGGTGCGCGACTTCGTGGGCTACAGTCTGCTTGAGGAAGTGTTCGGTGTTTTCCCGGTACAGCTGCGGATTGAAGCGCAGCAGATTCTCGTGCAGATGCGCGACACCGGCTTTTTGCCCGCGCAGCTTGAGACTGACGACAGGGCGTGGGAAAGAACGTTTGAAAAAGGATTCAGCGAGTTGGTAACAGTCTTCGACGCGGGTATTGAGTTGCTCGGGCATGCTTGATGGATCTCCAGAGGCGTCGAGTATGCCGCAACCCTTTGGACTTGCGAATCGCCTAGCTGCCGAATGGTCATCCTTGAAACGACAAGGCCGCCTTGCGGCGGCCTGTATTCAGCCTGTCGAGTCAGTTGGTATAAACGGGCCCTACGCCCAGTCCCCAGACAATCACGGTGAACGCCATGATCGCCACCAGCACCACCAGACCCACCGCCAGCACCGAGCTGGAAAACAGGAAGCCTTCATCCGACGGAATATTCATGAACGTCGGCAGCCCCACGTACAACAGATACACCGTGTAGCAGATGGCCGCCGTACCGACGATCATCCCCAGCCACATATGCGGATACAGCGCCGCGAGACCGCCGACGAACAACGGTGTCGCGGTATAAGTGGCAAATGCGACACAACGGGCCAGACTCGGGTTGGCGTCATAGGTACGCGCCATCCAGTGCACGAAGGCACCCATGACCGCGACGCCGCCGAGCATGGCCAGGTACGACATGATCGTCATCCACAGTGCGCTTTCAAAGGTAAGCATCACCGGTGCGCGGTTGCCGATCACCCAGCCAACCTGAGTAGTGCCGATAAACGCCGAGACAGCGGGGATCGCCGCCAGAATCAGCGTGTGGGTGAGGTACATGTGGCTGATGCTTTCCTCTTGGTCGCCACGGATTTCCTTCCATTCCTGATCGGGGTGGGTAAAAAGTCCCACTACGTGATGGATCATGCCAGTCACTCCTCTTGTTATTGCCATCGCCCCCCAGCGGAGCGCCTACGGGCCAAGGTGGCCGAGCAAATACAGGTCTTCAGATTGTGTGCGACCTTATGTCGCAGTATAGAAAGGTCTTACCCGCACAGGTATTAGGGGCTTAGAGCAAATCGCGCTGTAAACAGGGCGGGTAATCGCCTCGGGGTCTGTTAACGCGTCCTCGGCTGGCCGCGACAACCTGTGCCCACAACCCCGGGGTTTTTGCGTAAAATGCCGGCCTTTCGTCACACCTCACGGATTTCGCGTCATGGGCACTCTTACGGTCAACCAGAACAAACTGCAAAAGCGCCTGCGCCGCCTGGCCGGCGAAGCGGTCGCCGATTTCAACATGATTGAAGATGGCGACAAGGTGATGGTCTGCCTGTCCGGGGGCAAAGACAGCTACACCATGCTCGACGTGCTCCTGCACCTGCAGAAGGTTGCCCCGATCAAGTTCGAGATCGTCGCAGTGAACATGGACCAGAAGCAGCCGGGCTTCCCTGAGCATGTGCTGCCGGCCTACCTGAAAGAGCTGGGCGTCGAGTACCACATCGTCGAGAAAGACACCTATTCGGTGGTCAAGGAACTGATCCCGGAAGGCAAGACCACCTGCTCGCTGTGCTCGCGCCTGCGTCGCGGCACGCTGTACACCTTCGCCGATGAGATCGGTGCAACCAAAATGGCCCTCGGTCACCACCGTGACGACATCGTCGAGACTTTCTTCCTCAACATGTTCTTCAACGGCAGCCTCAAGGCGATGCCGCCGAAGCTGCGCGCCGATGACGGTCGCAACGTGGTGATCCGCCCGCTGGCGTACTGCAACGAGAAAGACATTCAGGCTTACTCGGATTTGAAAGAATTCCCGATCATCCCGTGCAACCTCTGCGGTTCGCAGGAAAACCTGCAGCGTCAGGTGGTCAAGGAAATGCTTCTGGACTGGGAGCGCAAGACCCCCGGTCGAACTGAAAGCATTTTCCGCAGTCTGCAGAACGTGATCCCGTCGCAACTGGCCGACCGCAACCTGTTCGACTTCACCAGTCTGAAGATCGACGAGACCGCAGCTTCGCGCTTCGTTAACGTCGTCAACCTGTAAACACCTTCAAATGTGGGAGCGAGCCTGCTCGCGAAAGCGGTGTGTCATTCAACTGATTGGTTGACTGAGACTCCCTCTTCGCGAGCAGGCTCGCTCCCACATTGGTTTCTTCGCTTCATTCAATAGGAGAGGGCATGCGCGATTACAAGTGGCTGCACGAATACTGTCTGAACCGCTTCGGTTCGGCGGCTGAACTGGAAGCCCATCTGCCCGTTCCCAAGACCCCGGCACAACTGCGCAAGATCAGCGACGACCGCTACCTCTCGACCATGGCCCTGCGTGTATTCAGGGCAGGCCTCAAACACAGTCTGGTCGACGCCAAGTGGCCGGCCTTCGAAGAAGTGTTCTTCAAGTTCGACCCGGAAAAAGTCGTGCTGATGAGCGCCGAACACCTTGAGCGCCTGATGCAGGATGCGCGAATCATCCGTCACCTCGGCAAGCTCAAGAGCGTGCCGCGCAATGCACAGTTCATTCTCGATGTGGAGAAGGACAAGGGCAGTTTCGGTGCGCTGATTGCCGACTGGCCGGTGACCGATATCGTCGGTTTGTGGACGTACCTGAAAAAGCACGGCCATCAACTGGGCGGGCTGTCGGCGCCACGGTTTTTGCGCATGGTTGGCAAGGACACGTTTGTGCCGAGCTACGACGTGGTCGCGGCGCTGAATGCGCAGAAGATCGTCGACAAGGTGCCGACCAGTTTGCGTGACCTGGCAATCGTGCAGGATGCGTTCAACCAGTGGCATGAACAGAGCGGCGGCCGGGCAATGAGCCAGATTTCGATGATGCTCGCGTATACAGTGAATCATTGATACCGAGTTGCCCCAATCGCTGGCAAGCCAGCTCCCACAGGTTTTTGTATTGATCACAATATTGTGTTTCAACACAGACCCTGTGGGAGCTAGCCTGCTAGCGATGGCGATCGGTCAGGCGACGGAGATCTCGCCCTCGCCAGCCAGCTTGCGATTCAACTGATACCGCCACCGCACATACAGCAGCGCCGAGCAGAACACCGCCAGGCTCGCGATCATCTCCAGCACGCCAAACCACTGTCGGCTCGGGTCATACGCCGCCAGTGCGCCTTTGATGAAATACAGATTCACCACAAAACACATCCACGAATGCCCACGGGCGCTGCCCATGATCATCGCCGGTGCGAGAACGATCCACGGGATCAACTCGACCAGCAGAATCACCCACGGCCGTGCGCCGTGCAGGTCGGCGAACAGCAGATAGTAAGCAGCGAGCAGCCCGGCGAGGGCGAAAAAGCTCAGCAGGCTGACAACCCGCATCGCTTTCACGCGCGGCTCAAGCCACTCGACCGAGGGCAGGACTTTCGGCTTTTTCGCCACTGTCAGGCCTCCAGTTTCTGCGCAGTCTTGGCCAAGCGCAGACCCAGCGCGCGGCACAGCGCCACTTCATGCTGATCGAGGCCTTTTTTGCCGTCAGCCCCAGCGTGATGACTGGCACCGTAAGGCGTACCGCCACCCTGGGTTTCCAGCAACGCCGACTCGCTGTACGGCAGACCGGTGATGAGCATGCCGTGGTGCAACAGCGGCAGCATCATCGACAGCAGCGTGGTTTCCTGACCGCCGTGCAGGCTGGCGGTGGAGGTGAATACACCCGCCGGTTTGCCGACCAGGGCGCCGGTCAGCCATAGGTTGCTGGTGCCGTCGAGGAAGTATTTGAGCGGTGCGGCCATGTTGCCGAAACGCGTCGGGCTGCCAAGGGCCAGGCCGGCGCAATTCTTCAGGTCATCGAGCGTGGCATACAACGCGCCTTGGTCCGGGATGTCCGGCGATACCGCTTCGCACTCGGTGGAAATGGCTGGCACCGTACGCAAGCGTGCTTCGAGACCCGCCTGTTCGACACCACGGGCAATCTGCCGGGCCATTTCGTTGGTCGAGCCGTTGCGGCTGTAATACAGCACCAGAATGTACGGCGCGCTCACGGCAGCAACTCCAGGATATTTTCCGGCGGACGACCGATGACGGCTTTGTCGCCGACTTCAAGAATCGGCCGTTCCATCAGTTTTGGATGCTGGGCGATGGCGTCGATCAATTGCGCTTCGCTGAGGCTTTCGTCCGCCAGCTGAAGCATCTTGTATTCATCTTCCCCGGTGCGCAGCAACTGACGTGCGCCGATCCCGAGTTTGCCGAGCAGGGCCTTGATTTGCGCTGCGTTCAGCGGGGTTTCGAGGTAACGCACGACGTTCGGGGTCAGGCCGCGGGCTTCAAGAAGCTCCAGTGCGCTGCGGGATTTCGAGCAGCGTGGATTGTGATAAAGCGTCAGATCGGTCATGTCGGGTCGCTTCTGGCGTAAAGTGGCGGCTATTCTAACTGTGCAGCGCGCAATCCAGAACCTTCGGAGGCAATGGGTCGCAGGCGCCTTCAAATTTTCACAAGGAACACGACATGACACGGCGATTGGCAGCGGCATTGACGATAATCGGGGCGTTGATGCTGGGGGGCTGCGGCAACGATTACGGTATCGACCAGAACGGTCAGAAAGTGGCGTCGGAGCGTTTGGACAAACAATGGGTGGTGCTGAACTACTGGGCCGAATGGTGTGGTCCGTGCCGCACCGAGATCCCGGAGCTCAACCATTTGGCTGATGAACTCAAGGGCAAGAACGTCGGCGTCTTCGGGGTCAACTTCGACAACGTGCAGGGGGTGGAGCTGAAAGACGCCAGCGAGAAGCTGGGCATCAAGTTCACCGTGCTGGCGCAGGATCCGGCGGAGTTGTTCGAGTTGCCGCGCAGTGAAGCGCTGCCGGTGACGTACATCATCGACAACAAGGGCAAGGTGCGTGAGCAGTTGATGGGCGAGCAGACGGCGGCGGGGGTGATGGCGAAGCTTGAGGCGTTGCAGGCGACCCAGTGAGTTGCCGCTAAGAGCAGACCCTCACCCCAGCCCTCTCCCAGGGGGAGAGGGGGCCGACCGAGGTGTCTGGCGAGGTACATCGACCTGAGAGATCGAGTCGAATGAGGGTTCGCTAAAGCAGATCGAGTCGATGGCGGACTCGCTAAAGCAAGATCGAGTCGATGGCGGACTCGATAAAGCAAGATCGAGTCGATTGTCGATTTACTAAAGCAGGATCCAGCCGATTACGGATTCGATGAAGACCCTTCAGGTCGGCGTACCTCTCCAATATCCCCCAATCAGTCCCCTCTCCCTCTGGGAGAGGGCTAGGCGGGCGGCGTTCCGATGAGGGCTTTGGCGATCCTGAGGCTTAACCCTCTTCCAGCCACCAACGCAACGGCTTGCCTTCAGCCGGCCAGAAGCGCATCTGCTCGATCGGCGAGATGTCCCAGCGCTGGACATGCTCCAGCGCCTGCAGGAAGCGTTGTTCCTGCTCCATCAACGCCGGTGCACAGAGTTTGCGGGTCTTGCCGATCTTGCCGAAGGTCAGCTTGTCGCCGTCCAGCGTATACGGCGCGAACCAATGGTTGCAGCCACCGTTGCCGTAGGCGCGGCCATCATCGCCAAGGGTCACGGTCAGATGGCTGTAATCCATCAATGGCCGCTCGCCGATCCACTCCAGAATGTAGCTGCGGTTCTGTTGCAGTTGCACAGGTTCGGCGGCGCAACCCGCCAGACCCACACCGACCATAGCGGTCAGGGCAAAGCGTTTCATCACGCAGGCTCCTGGCATTTCGGGCACAGATGCTTGTCGCCAACGGCTTTCCAGCCCAGCTCGGCGATGCGTGCGGTGGCCGCTGGTTTTTCGGCAGTTTTGCCCAGCTTGGCATCCACGGCGAATTCAAAGCTCAGCTCTTTGGCGCAGCTGTCGCAGTTGACCTGCCAGGTGTGAATCGCCAGTTCGCCGAACACTGGGCCCGTGGTCATCGCGGTCCATTGGCCAGGCGGGTTGATCAGGTGGCGGACGGTTTCAACGGTCAGGCGCATGGACAAGTCCTTGCTGCCTTTGAGGGTGACCAACAGGGCGTCACCGATGCGAATCGAGCCACCGTTGCCAGTGACCTGATAACGGCCCGGAACGAGGGCGCGGCATTCGGTGAGGGTGTGTTGCGGGTTCATCAGGGTGTAGCGGAAATCGTGTTCGACCATGGGTCCTCCAAATATGCGCGACATGCTAGCACGGGCTTGATTGCAGAATGATGCGCGCGTGTGACCTTCGATCAGGTTCAATTGAGGCGGCGCTCATGGCAAACTGCCGGCCTCGACTCTGAAGGAACGGAACATGGCGCTGATTGAATGTTATGAATGCAAGAAGAGCATCAGCTCCGAAGCCAGCGCGTGCATTCATTGCGGGGCTCCAATGGCGGAGCAAGCAGTACACGCGCAGACCGCAGCCGCGCCTGTTCAGGCTTCGACAATCTCGTTCGGCAGTTTGCCGCGTAACAAGGCAGTGCCCGAAGTCAGTGCTCCAGCGCCTGAACCGCAACCTTTACCGAAAGTCATGCCAGCCGCCGCGCGGCGTCGACGTCAGCAGCCAACCGAGCAAGCGGTTACCGAGCAGGCCAACGCCGACGGCAGTCGCCCGGTGGAAGGCTGGCTGAAGATCATGATCTTCCTGCTGCCGATGTTTTTCGTCTGGTTCCTGCTGCGCTACGGCCACTCGATGAAACAGCGCTTTTTTGGCTTCGGCTGGCTGGCGTTGCTGATTCTGGCGTCCTCGCTTTCACCGAAATAAGCTGAAAAAATCTCAGCCCTCGACCTGGTTCTGTGGCGTTCCCGCCGCCCAGGTCGCGATGTTGTGCAATGTGGTTGCGGCAATCGCACCCAGTGCTTCACGCGTCAGAAAGGCCTGATGCGCGGTTATGATCACGTTGGGAAAGGTCAGCAATCGCGCCAGCACATCGTCCTGCAAGGGCAGGTCGGAACGATCCTCGAAAAACAGTTGCGCCTCTTCTTCATAGACATCCAGGCCCAGATAGCCGAGCTGGCCGTCCTTCAAGGCGTCAATCAGCGCCGGGGTGTCGACCAGTCCACCGCGACCGGTATTGATGAGCATGGCGCCCGCCTGCATGTGCGCCAGTGAATCGCGGTTGATCAGGTGTTTGCTCTGCTCGTTGAGCGGGCAGTGCAGGCTGATGATCCGTGACTGCGCGAGCAGTTCCGGCAGGCTCAGATAGCGTGCGCCCAACGCCAGCACATCCGGATTCGGGAATGGATCGTAGGCCAGCAACTCACAACCGAAGCCGTGCATGATTTTGGCGAAAGTCGCGCCGATCTGTCCGGTGCCGACAATCCCCACCGTTTTGCCAACCAGATCGAAACCGGTCAGGCCATGCAGGCTGAAATCGCCTTCACGGGTACGGTTATAGGCGCGGTGCAGGCGACGGTTGAGGGCGAGGATCAGCGCCACGGCATGTTCGGCCACCGCATGCGGCGAGTAGGCCGGCACGCGCACCACGGCCAGTCCCAGACGTTTCGCCGCGAGCAGATCGACATGGTTGTAACCCGCCGAGCGCAGCGCAATCAGGCGCGTACCGCCAGCGGCCAGACGCTCCAGCACCGGTGCACTGAGGTCGTCGTTGATAAACGCACAGACCACTTCATGTTTATCGGCCAGCGCCGCCGTATCGAGACTGAGCCGGGCCGGTTGAAACTGCAACTCGATACCCGCCGGGCAATCGGCGGCGAGGAAGCTGTCGCGGTCGTAGGTCTGGCTACTGAAAACGAGCGTGCGCATTAAATCCTCCTGGAGCATCGACACGGATTGAATCACCCGAGACCACTTTAGCGTTGCCGGCGTTGGCCGGCATTGCCGTGGATCAGGCGCTGATCTTCGCTTGCGCGGCCAAGCGGTTGATTGCCCGTTCCAGTTCATCCAGCGCCAGCGTGGCTTTCGGGTCGTCCTGTTTGAGCAGGGTTTCGCTGCGCTGGCAGGCTGCGCGCAATTGCGGTACACCGCAGTAACGTGTGGCGCCGTGCAGGCGATGCACGCGTTCGAGCAAGGCATTCTGGTCGTGGCTGTCACGTGCTGCGCGGATCGCTTCGCGGTCAGCTTCCAGAGAAGCGAGGAGCATGGCCAGCATGTCCGCCGCCAGATCGGCTTTGCCAGCGGCGAGACGCAAACCTTCCTCATGATCGAGCACCGGCAGCTCATGGTTGCTCGCCGCACTGTCGCTGATCCGCTCCGGCCCTTGATTGCGCAAGGCCAAGCCGGTCCATTTCAACACCACCTGCGCCAATTGCCGCTCGCTGATCGGTTTGGTCAGGTAGTCGTCCATGCCGCTTTGCAGCAGTGCGCGTTTTTCGTTGGCCATGGCGTGAGCGGTGAGGGCTACGATCGGCAGCGGCGTGCAGTGCCGTTCGCTTTCCCACTGGCGAATGGTTTCGGTGCTCTGGCGGCCGTCCATGCCCGGCATCTGCACGTCCATCAACACCAGATCGAAGGATTCGCTCTGCACCGCTTTGACCGCCGCGTAACCGCTTTCCACCGCGAGCACCTTGGCGCCCATGTCTTCGAGCAGGGTTTGCACCAGCAGCAGGTTGGCCGGGTTGTCGTCGACACAGAGCACTTTCGGCGCGCGGCTCGACAGCGGTTCGCCCGGCTCATTGCGCGGCTGGCGCGGGTTGACCAGATCGGCCAGGGCGCGGCGCAATTTGCGCGTGCAGGCCGGTTTCGCTTGCAGTTGGCTGTGCGGGTTCGGCACCGACAGATGGAACAGCGTCTGTTCGGTGGTCGGGCACAGCACCAGCACTTTGCAGCCGAGGTGTTCGAGGTCCCAGATGTGCTGATTCAAACGCTCGGGCAGCATGTCGTTGCTGGTGATGCCGATCACCGCCAGATCAATCGCCTGATCGGTCTGGTGAGCGCCGGTAACGCCGTTGGTCAAGGTTTCGAGGGTGTTGAACGGCGTGACATCGAGGCCGCAATCTTCCAGTTGATGCTGCAAGGCCTGGCGCGCCAGTTCGTGATTCTCCAGCACCGCCACGCGACGCCCGAGCAACGGCGCGGCCGGCAAGTCTTCGGCGTCGTCGCGGGTCTTGGGCAGGCTCAGGCTGATCCAGAATTCCGAGCCTTCGCCCGGCGTGCTGTCGACGCCGATTTCGCCGCCCATCTGTTCGATCAGGCGTTTGGAAATCACCAGCCCCAGACCGGTGCCGCCCGGCTGGCGCGACAGCGAATTGTCGGCCTGACTGAACGCCTGGAACAACGCGCGCACGTCCTGATTCGACAGACCGATGCCGGTGTCCTGAATGCTGATGCGCAGTTGCACGCTGTCGTCCTGTTCATCTTCAAGCATCGCCCGGGCGACGATGGTGCCTTCGCGGGTGAACTTGATCGCGTTGCTGACCAGATTGGTGAGGATCTGCTTCAGACGCAGGGGATCACCGACCAGCGACAGCGGCGTGTCGCGATAGACCAGACTGACCAGTTCCAGCTGTTTGGCGTGCGCGGCGGGGGCGAGGATGGTCAGGGTGTCCTGCAACAGGTCGCGCAGGTTGAACGGGATATGGTCGAGCACCAGTTTGCCGGCCTCGATTTTCGAGAAGTCGAGGATCTCGTTGATGATCCCCAACAGGCTGTCGGCGGACTTTTCGATGGTGCCCAGATAGTCGAGCTGGCGCGGGGTCAGTTCGCTTTTCTGCAACAGATGCGTGAAGCCGAGTATGCCGTTGAGCGGCGTGCGGATCTCGTGGCTCATGTTGGCAAGGAATTCGGATTTGATCCGGCTGGCTTCCAGCGCCTCTTTGCGCGCCAGGTCCAGTTCGATGTTCTGGATCTCGATGGTTTCCAGGTTCTGGCGCACGTCTTCGGTGGCCTGATCGACACTGTGCTGCAACTCTTCGCGGGCGTTTTGCAGGGTGCCGGCCATGCGGTTGATGCCGGAGGCCAATTCATCCAGTTCCTGACTGCCGAGCGGCGGCAGACGCGTTTCCAGGTGACCATCCTTGAGCTGCGCGACAGCTTGTTTGATCTGGCTCAGCGGACGGTTGATGGTGCGGCCCATGCGCAATGCCAGCAACGCCGCGCCCGCCAGACCGGCGGCAATCAGCAGCAGACTGGCAAACAGGCTGCGATAACCGCGCAGCAGCATGCCGTTATGGGACAGTTCCAGTTCGACCCAGCCGAGCAAGCGGTCGGACTCTTGCGGGATCAATTCGCCGGCGAGGTTGCGATGCTTGCCAAACACCGGCATCAGGTAACGCGTCGCGTCATTGCCACTGCGCCGTTGCAAATGCGCGCTGTCGCCGCTGGGCGCCTGATTGAGCATGGTCGGGCCGGCGTGGGCCAGCGGCGAGCGGTCCGGGGCGAGGAAGGTCACCGCGCGCACGTCCGGTTGTTCAAGGGACTGAGTGGCAATGCGCTCAAGCAACTCGCTGTTGCCGTGCCCCATGGCAGGGGCCACCAGCGGCGCCAGTTGCTCGGCGATCATTTCACCGCGTTGCATCAATTGGCTCTGCAAGTCGGACTGCTGCGTCCAGGTGAAATAACCACCCAGCACCAGCGCCATCAGGCTGGTCGGCAACAAGGTCAGCAATAACACGCGACCTTTGATTCCCAGTTTCTTGAGCACGCCTATCTCCTGCATCCCGCTGATCTGTTGACTCATGCGTGCATCCGGCACGCGACATGGGCGCAGTGTAGCGATTTGCTCGCAGGCAATCTCCGGAAAAATGCTGTCAGGGTGGGTCAGGGCGCCGGTGCTCGTTTGTCAGAAAGGGCAGCCTTGTGTTGCCCGCTGTCCGACAATCTTGAATAATCGCGCTCAACTGAGAATTACTTGCAGATACTCATGACTCCTGTTTCCGTCGGCCAGCCACGCATTCTTTCCATCGAGGACGATCCGGTTCTCGGCGCCTATGTGCACGAACATCTGGGCCGCAGCGGCTTTCAGGTAACCTGGTGCCAGAACGGCCAGGAAGGCCTGAGCATCGCCAAACGCCAGCCGTTCGACGTGGTGCTGATGGACATCCTGTTGCCGGGCATGGACGGTTTGAATGTGTTGACGCAATTGCGCCAGAGCCATTCGACGCCGGTTCTGCTGATGTCGGCCCTCGGCGCCGAGGCGGATCGCATCAGTGGTTTCCGGCTGGGCGCCGACGACTATTTGCCCAAGCCGTTCAGCATGGCCGAGTTGCATGTGCGCATCGAAGCGATCCTGCGTCGGGTGGCGCTGGATCGACGCCCGGCATCGCTGGCGGCGCCAGTGGCGGCCGGTACGCTGCGTTTTGACGATGAACAGTGCGATGTGTTTTTCCGCGAGCAAGCCGCCGGGCTGACCCGCAGCGAATACCGTTTGCTGGAAACCCTCAACCGTAATGATGAAGAAGTGCTGAGCAAAGCCTTCCTTTATCAGCACGTTCTGCAGCGTGGCTACGCGGCCCATGACCGCAGCCTCGACATGCACATCAGTCAGATCCGCCGCAAACTCAAAGCCATCGGTTATACCGAGCGTGAAGTGCGCACTGTCTGGGGCAAGGGTTACGTCTTGAGCGCCGCCGATGAAACGCTCTGAACTGCCGGGGCGGCATTCGCTGTTCTGGAAACTGGCGTTTCTGCTGGTCGCGTTCTGTCTGCTGATGATCTGGCTGAGCTGGTCGTGGGGCCGTTATATGGAGGAGCGCAATCAGTTCCTCTCCGACGAGGCACGCGGCACCCTCAGCCGTTATGCCGCGCAAGCGGAACAGGCTTGGCAGCACGGCGGACGCAGCGGTGTCGATGACTGGTTACAGAGCATGGAGTTGCGCGAAGCCAGTTGGGTCGGCGTGATCGGCGGCAATTTGCAATCGCTGAGCAGTGAGCCGCTGAATGAGCAGGAAATCCAGCACCTGACGTTCCTGCGCGGCCTCGACTGGCCGATTCACAAACAGGGGCGGCCGTGGTTGCGTGTGCCGTTTCCGAAAGAACCGTCTGCCGGCAGCCTGGTGATCGAATTGCCCGAACGATTCCTACCGGGCAAATATCGGCTGTTCTGGCGCGTCATCACCAACGGCGTGATTCCCGGGCTGTTCACGTTATTGCTGTGTGTCGGTCTGTACCGCTTGCTGGTCGTGCCCCTGAACAACCTGCGCGAACAGGCCAATGCCTGGCGCGCCGATCAATTGAATGTGCGGCTGTCGAGCGGCATCACCCAACGGCCGGATGAACTCGGTGAGCTTGCGCGGGCATTCGACTCGATGTCCGAGCGCCTGCAATCGACCGTTGCTTTGCAACAGCAGTTGCTCCGCGATCTGTCCCACGAGTTGCGCACGCCACTGAGCCGACTGCGCGTCGCCAGTGAAAGCGAACAAGGCCTGCCGCAATTGCGCGAGCGCATCGGTCGCGAAGTCGACGGTATGCAAAGACTGGTCGAAGACACCTTGCAACTGGCCTGGCTCGACACCGAGCGCTCGCCATTGCCCGACGAGGCGATTCAGATCCAGGCACTGTGGGAAATGCTCACCGACAATGCCTGTTATGAAAGCGGCTGGCCGAGTCTGCAATTGCAGTGTTCGGTCGAGGCCTCGTGCTGGGTGCGTGGCAACCTGAATACCCTGGCGCAGGCGTTGGAGAACATTTTGCGTAACGCGATTCGGCATTCGCCTGCGGGCGGGATCGTCCGGCTCGATGGACGGCGCGATGGCGATTACTGGCACCTGTGGCTGGAAGATCAGGGCGGCGGGGTGGCGGAAGGGGATCTGGAACGGATTTTCTCGCCGTTCACCCGCCTTGACGGCTCGCGGCCCGGCGACGGTGGATTTGGCTTGGGGCTTAGCATCGCGCGCAATGCCGTGCAGCGTCAGGGCGGAAGTATTTGGGCGGAGAACAGCGGGGCGGGGTTGCGGTTGAATTTGCGCTTGGTCGCTGAGGGTGATTTCGCGCCGCCTGACGCATTCGCGAGCAGGCTCGCTCCCACATTGGAACTCGGTTCGCCGCAGATTGTGTGATCAACAGTTAATAGTGTCATCACTGCGGACACTATTCTGCGAGTGACACTACTCCCTGTGGGAGCGAGCCTGCTCGCGAAGAGGCCACACGCATCACCGCCAATTAAGATGACCCACCGCAAAAGTCGCACCACTGGTGCGACTTTCAATCCCTTATTCCCATAAACCATAAGCACCGCACTTTGCGTGATATGGCCTGCGCGGGTTTGCCGGTATGATAGGCGCCCCCGCACGTCTGGATTGCGAATACGCCATGACCCTGCAGTACCCAACCATCGCCGATTGCGTCGGCAACACTCCGCTGGTGCGTTTGCAGCGCCTGCCCGGTGAAACCAGCAACACCCTATTGCTCAAGCTCGAAGGGAATAACCCGGCGGGTTCGGTCAAGGACCGTCCGGCGCTGTCGATGATCACTCGCGCCGAGTTGCGCGGGCAGATCCATGCCGGCGATACGCTGATCGAAGCGACCTCGGGCAACACCGGGATCGCGCTGGCCATGGCTGCGGCGATCAAGGGTTACAAAATGATCCTGATCATGCCGGACAATTCCAGCGCCGAGCGCAAAGCGGCAATGACCGCTTATGGCGCCGAGCTGATTCTGGTCAGCCAGGAAGAGGGCATGGAAGGCGCGCGCGATCTTGCGCAGCGTATGGAAGCCGAAGGCCGTGGCAAGGTGCTCGATCAGTTCGCCAACGGCGACAATCCCGAAGCGCACTACACCACCACAGGTCCGGAAATCTGGCGTCAGACCCAGGGCGCCATCACTCATTTCGTCAGTTCGATGGGCACCACCGGCACCATCATGGGCGTGTCGCGCTACTTGAAAGAGCAGAGCGACAGCGTGCAGATCGTCGGCCTGCAACCGATGGAAGGCTCGGCCATTCCCGGTATTCGCCGCTGGCCGCAGGAATACCTGCCGAAGATTTATCAGGCTGATCGTGTTGACCGCATCGTCGACATGGCGCAAAGCGAAGCCGAAGACGTCACCCGGCGTCTGGCCCGCGAAGAAGGCATCTTCTGCGGCGTGTCCTCGGGCGGTGCGGTGGCAGCGATGCTGCGCCTGTCCAAAGAAGTTGAAAACGCGGTGATCGTCGCGATCATCTGCGACCGTGGCGACCGTTACCTGTCGACCGGCATTTTCGACGCGCCCAACTGATGGCCAAGCACGAGAGAGGCCTGCGCTTCCAGCCCACGGGCGGAAGCAAGGCGCCGCAAATTCCGACCGGCAAAAAGCAGCGCTTGAGCATTGAGCGCCTGGCCAATGACGGTCGCGGTATCGCGTTTTTCGAAGGTAAAACCTGGTTCGTCCTCGGCGCCCTCGCCGGTGAAGAGGTCGAAGCGCGAGTACTCGGCGCCCACGGCAAA
Organism: Pseudomonas chlororaphis; assembly: GCF_000783395.1. Taxonomy (GTDB): domain Bacteria; phylum Pseudomonadota; class Gammaproteobacteria; order Pseudomonadales; family Pseudomonadaceae; genus Aquipseudomonas; species Aquipseudomonas chlororaphis_H. The sequence goes on from NZ_JSFK01000030.1 coordinate 22,512, forward strand.
GTGGTCGAGGCGCGCACCGAGCGCGTGTTCAAGGCCAGCGAACTGCGCCGCCCGGCACCGTGCCAACACGCTGGCCGTTGCGGCGGTTGCAGCGTCCAGCATTTGCCCCACAGCGAACAGCTTGCCCTGAAACAGCGCATGCTTGCCGAGCAACTGTCGCGCGTAGCGGGTGTCGAACCTGAAGAATGGGCAGCGCCGTTGACCGGTCCCGAATTCGGCTATCGCCGTCGCGCGCGGATCGCGGTGCGCTGGGACATGAAGGCGAAGAAACTCGAAGTCGGTTTCCGCGCCGCTGGCAGTCAGGACATTGTCGCCATCAGCGAATGCCCGGTGCTGGTACAGCCCTTGCAACCGATCATGACCCGTTTGCCGGAGATGCTTCGTCGTTTGAGCAAGCCGCAAGCGCTGGGCCACGTCGAGTTGTTCAGTGGCTCGTCACTGGCGGTGTTGCTGCGGCACATGGCGCCGTTGTCCGAAGCGGATCTGACCATCCTCAAGGATTTCTGCCAGTTCCATGAAGCGCAACTGTGGCTGCATGGCGAAGGCGAGCCACAACCGGTCGATGCCAGCCAGTCGCTGGGCTATCGCCTGGAACAGTGGAATCTGGATCTGGCTTACCGGCCGGGCGACTTCGTCCAGGTCAACGCTGGCGTCAACGAAGCCATGGTCGCCCAGGCACTGGACTGGCTGAACCCCGGCAGTGACGAGCGCGTGCTGGACCTGTTCTGCGGCCTCGGTAACTTCGCCTTGCCGCTGGCCAAAGCCGTGCGTGAAGTGGTGGCGGTCGAAGGCGTGCAGACCATGGTCGAGCGTGCTGAAGCCAACGCGGCCAGTAACAATTTGCATAACACAAAGTTTTTTCAAGCCGATTTATCCCAGCCTTTGACCGATGCCCAGTGGATCGGAAACGGCTTTTCTGCGGTACTCTTGGACCCACCGCGTGACGGTGCTTTCGAGGTGGTTCGCAAGCTGGCGACCCTGGGTGCCAAACGGTTGGTGTATGTGTCGTGCAACCCTGCAACTCTGGCGCGCGACACGGTCGAATTGATCAAGCAGGGCTACCGGTTAAAACGTGCCGGGATTCTCGATATGTTTCCTCAGACGGCACATGTCGAGGCCATGGCGTTATTTGAAGCGAGCCAGGATGGCTCGTCTGAATCCGTCTGATCTGTCCGCGCAGCGCTCGCTTTAGCCCCGCGAGCGCAAACGGACAATAAGGATCAGCGATTTGACGCATTGAATCTGCGTCGTAGGGAAGGTAAAGCAAGATGGTACAGGTGAGAGCACACCAGCCGATCAACACTGACGGCAGTATCAATCTCGAGGCTTGGCTCGATCACGCGGTCAGTGTCGATCTGGCACTGGATCGCGAAGCCTTGAAAGAAGCCTGCGAGTTCGCTCGCGAGGCCGAACAACAGTCCAATGCCAAGAAGAATCTGTGGGCCGAAGGCTCCGGCAGTTTCAGCACGGGACTTGAGATCGCCGAGATCCTCGCCGACCTCAAACTCGATCAGGATTCGCTGGTCGCTGCGGTGCTGTATCGCGGCGTACGCGAAGGCCAGATCGAACTCGCGGCCGTCGGCCAGCGCTTTGGTCCGGTGGTGGCCAAACTGATCGACGGCGTGCAGCGCATGGCGGCCATCAGCGCCAGTCTCAGTCCGCGTCAGTCGATGGTCATGGGCACGCAAGGGCAGGTGGAAAACCTGCGCAAGATGCTTGTGGCGATGGTCGACGACGTTCGCGTCGCGCTGATCAAACTGGCCGAACGTACCTGCGCCATTCGCGCGGTGAAAACCGCCGACGACGAAAAACGTAACCGTGTCGCCCGCGAAGTTTTCGACATCTACGCGCCGCTCGCGCACCGCCTCGGCATCGGTCATATCAAATGGGAACTGGAGGACTTGTCCTTCCGTTATCTCGAGCCGGATCAATACAAGCAGATCGCCAAGTTGCTCCACGAGCGACGGCTTGATCGCGAGCGTTTCATCGCCGACGTGATGACCCAGCTCAAGGACGAATTGCAGGCCACCGGGGTCGATGCCGATATCAGCGGCCGGGCCAAACACATCTACTCGATCTGGCGCAAAATGCAGCGCAAGGGTCTGGAATTCAGCCAGATCTACGACGTGCGCGCGGTGCGTGTGCTGGTCCCGGAAATGCGCGATTGCTACACCGCGCTGGGTATTGTCCACACCTTGTGGCGGCACATCCCGAAAGAATTCGACGACTACATCGCCAACCCGAAAGAGAACGGCTACCGCTCGCTGCACACCGCGGTGATCGGTCCTGAGGGTAAAGTGCTCGAGGTGCAGATCCGTACGCACTCGATGCATGAAGAGGCCGAACTCGGCGTCTGCGCGCACTGGCGCTACAAGGGCACCGACGTCAAATCCGGCTCGAACCACTACGAAGAGAAAATCTCCTGGCTGCGTCAGGTCCTCGAGTGGCATGAAGAACTGGGCGACATCGGTGGTCTGGCCGAACAGCTGCGCGTCGATATCGAGCCGGACCGGGTGTACATCTTCACTCCCGACGGTCACGCCATCGACTTGCCGAAAGGCGCGACGCCGCTGGATTTCGCCTACCGCGTGCACACCGAAATCGGTCACAACTGCCGTGGCGCGAAGATCAACGGGCGCATTGTGCCGCTCAACTACAGCCTGCAGACCGGTGAGCAGGTCGAGATCATCACCAGCAAACACGGCACGCCGAGCCGCGACTGGCTGAACTCCAACCTCGGTTACGTCACCACCTCGCGGGCGCGGGCGAAGATCGTTCACTGGTTCAAATTGCAGGCGCGCGACCAGAACGTTGCCGCCGGTAAAACCCTGATCGAGCGCGAACTGACGCGCCTCGGTCTGCCAGCGGTGGACTTCGACAAGCTGGCCGACAAGGCCAACATGAAAACCGCCGAAGACATGTTCGCCGCCCTCGGTGCCGGCGACCTGCGTCTGGCGCAACTGGTCAACCTGGCGCAGCAACTGGTCGAGCCGGAACGCGGCAACGAACAGCTGGAGCTGATTCCGCGCAAAGCCACCGGTTACAAACCGGGCAAGCGCGGCGATATTCAGATCCAGGGCGTGGGCAATCTGATGACGCAGATGGCCGGCTGCTGCCAGCCACTGCCGGGCGATGCGATCGTCGGTTACATCACCCAGGGCCGTGGCGTGAGCATTCACCGTCAGGACTGCGCCTCGGTGCTGCAACTGGGCGGGCGCGAGCCGGAGCGGATCATTCAGGTCAGCTGGGGCCCGGTGCCGGTGCTCACCTACCCAGTGGACATCGTCATCCGCGCCTACGACCGTTCCGGTCTGCTGCGAGACGTCTCGCAGGTGCTGCTCAACGAGCGTATCAACGTGCTGGCGGTCAACACCCGCTCGAACAAGGAGGACAACACCGCGCTGATGTCGCTGACCATCGAGATCCCGGGGCTGGATGCACTGGGTCGCTTGCTCGGGCGGATTTCGCAGTTGCCGAACATCATCGAAACGCGGCGTAACCGTACCCCTTGATGACCAATCCGATCAACTGTGGGAGCTGGCTTGCCAGCGATGCAGACAACTCGGTCTTTCAGGAACATCGAGGTGATGCAATCGCTGGCAAGCCAGCTCCCACAGGGTTTTGTGGTGAGAGATAAATGATGTACAGCCTTGAAGACCTGCTCCACCTCATGAGCCGTCTGCGCGATCCGCAGCACGGTTGCCCGTGGGACATCAAGCAAACCTACGCGACCATCGTTCCGCACACCCTCGAAGAAGCTTACGAAGTGGCCGACGCCATCGAACGCGGCGACTTCGATCATTTGCAGGGCGAGCTGGGCGATCTGCTGTTCCAGGTGGTGTATTACAGCCAGTTGGCCAAGGAAGAAGGGCGCTTCGAATTTGCCGGGGTGATCGACAGCATCACCCGCAAACTGATCCGCCGTCATCCCCACGTGTTCCCAACCGGTGATCTTTACGCGCCGCTGGATGTGCCGCGTTTGAGCGAAGAACAGGTCAAGCTGCGTTGGGAAGAGATCAAGGCCGAAGAGCGCGCCGAGAAATCCGCCGCACCCGAGCAACTGTCACTGCTCGATGACGTGCCGGCGACGTTGCCGGCATTGTCGCGTTCGGCAAAGTTGCAGAAGCGTGCAGGGCAGGTCGGTTTCGACTGGCCGGACGCCTTGCCGGTGCTCGACAAGGTGCGCGAAGAGCTCGATGAAGTCCTCGAAGCCATGTCGGAAAACGATCCCGTCGCTGTGGCTGACGAGATCGGCGACCTGCTGTTTTCCGTGGTCAATCTGGCCCGGCATCTGAAGGTCGACCCGGAAACGGCATTGCGTGGCGCCAACGGCAAGTTCGAAAGACGTTTCCGATTTATCGAACAGGCATTGCGCGATACCCACCGTCCCATAGAAGATTGCACCCTCGAAGAGTTGGACGCCCTGTGGGGTGAAGCCAAACGTCAGGAAAAGAATTTGCCCGGCTGCGGCTGAGCCACTGCCCAAGTGAGTAAGTCCCATGAGTATTTCCCTTCGCGACCAGTTGCTCAAAGCAGGCCTGGTCAATCAAAAGCAGGCCAAGCAGGTCAGCAAGGACAAGCAGAAGCAGCAGCGTCTGGCGCACAAAGGCCAGATCGAGCTGGACGACTCGCAGCAACGTGCAGCTCAGGAAGCCATGGCCGAGAAGGTCAAGCGCGACCAGGAGCTGAACCGTCAGCAGAAGGAGAAAGCCGAGGCCAAGGCGCGTGCGGCGCAGGTCAAGCAACTGATCGAAGTCTCGCGTCTGCCGAAGCTGACCACCGAGGACTACTACAACTTTGTCGACGACAAGAAGGTCAAGCGCATCTCGGTCAACACACTGATGCGCAACAAGCTCAGCAGCGGTTCGCTGGCGATCGTCCACCATGCCGGCGGCTACGAAGTGATCCCGCGTGAAGCGGCCCTGAAGATCCAGGAGCGCGATCCACAGCGTATCGTCCAGCTCAACGTGCAGACCGAGGAGGTCAGCAGCGAGGACGATCCGTACGCGGCGTATCAGATCCCTGATGACCTGATGTGGTAAATCGATAAAGCTGTAACAACGACAAACCCCGCTCATGGCGGGGTTTGTCGTTTTCAATGCTGTGGTTGCATCAGGCGGATTTCAGATCCCGCTGCTGTTCTTGCACTTCCAGTTCGGCCTTGTAGTTGTGGGCGTCGATCTCGTTGTGGAACATGCCGACCAGCAAGTCTTGTTGATGCACATCCCAGATGCGGATACCGGCGGCTACGCCTTCGTGGGACATGTGTGAATCGTCGCGTTCAGTTACTTTTACAGTCATCTGCTAGCTCCAAATCTCAAGTTATCTGCAGCAAGGCGTGTGCAGGACTCTGTTATAGAATTTGTTAGCCTGCTAAGTAAATGGCTGATTTGTGCAAGGTGTTGTTGCGTTTTTTGCAACAGTGCTGCAGCCCGCTAAATCCGCGACATTCGGTCGCAGGGCGGTAAGTTTCATGACAGAAGTTTCATCTCCAGAACGCACTGGATCCCTGTGGGAGCTGGCTTGCCAGCGATGACGTCGGCACAGCAAACATCTTCGTTGCCTGACACTCCGCTATCGCTGGCAAGCCAGCTCCCACAGGGATCAGCGGTGTCCCGGCTAATGTCTGCAGACGAAAAAAAACGCCCCGAACCAGTCGGGGCGTTTTCATGTGTGGCTAAAGCGGGGGGAATTACTTGCCTTCCCAGCGCTTCAGTACCAGCGTGGCGTTGGTGCCGCCGAAGCCGAAGCTGTTGCTCATCACGGTGTTGATGGTGGCGTTCTCGCGGGTCTTGGTCAGCACCGGCAGATCGGCCACTTCCGGGTCCAGCTCGTCGATGTTGGCGGAACCGGCAATGAAGTTGCCTTCCATCATCAGCATGCAGTAGATCGCTTCATGAACGCCGGCGGCGCCCAGGGAGTGACCGGACAGGCTCTTGGTCGAGCTGATCGCCGGTGCCTTGTCGCCGAACACTTCACGCACACCTTTCATTTCCGCGACGTCGCCGACCGGAGTCGAAGTGCCGTGGGTGTTCAGGTAGTCGATCGGGGTATCAACGGTGGACATCGCCATCTGCATGCAGCGGATCGCGCCTTCGCCACTCGGGGCAACCATGTCGTAGCCGTCGGACGTTGCGCCGTAGCCAACGATTTCCGCGTAGATCTTGGCGCCACGGGCCAGAGCGTGTTCCAGCTCTTCGACCACAACCATGCCGCCACCGCCAGCGATGACGAAACCGTCACGGTCAGCGTCGTAGGCACGGGAAGCTTGTTCCGGGGTGTCGTTACGCTTGCTGGACAGCGCGCCCATGGCGTCGAACAGGAACGATTGGCTCCAGTGCTCTTCTTCACCGCCACCGGCGAAGACGATGTCCTGCTTGCCCATCTGGATCTGTTCCATGGCGGTACCGATGCAGTGAGCACTGGTGGCGCAGGCAGAAGCGATGGAGTAGTTCAGGCCCTTGATCTTGAACGGCGTGGCCAGGCAAGCGGAAACGGTGCTGCTCATGGTCCGCGTTACACGGTACGGGCCAACGCGCTTCACGCCTTTCTCGCGCAGGATGTCCAGCGCTTCCATCTGGTTCAGCGTGGAAGCACCGCCGGAGCCGGCGATCAGGCCGGTACGCGGGTTGGACACTTGCTCTTCGGTCAGGCCGGAGTCAGCGATAGCGTCTTTCATGGCCAGGTAGGCGTAAGCCGCTGCGTGGCCGACGAAGCGATAGATCTTGCGATCGATCAGCTCTTCAAGGTTGAGGTCGATGGAGCCGGAAACCTGGCTACGCAGACCCATTTCGGCATATTCCGGGTTGAACCGGATGCCAGGGCGGCTTGCACGCAGGTTAGCGGAGACGGTCTCTTTGTCATTGCCCAGGCACGAAACGATGCCCAGACCAGTGATAACGACGCGGCGCATGCGAATAACCCTTAGAAGTTGTCAGTGGAGGTGAACACGCCGACGCGAAGGCCTTCGGCGGTGTAGATTTCGCGACCGTCAACAGTCACCGAACCATCGGCAATGGCCAGGTTCAGCTTGCCCTTGAGGACGCGTTTGATATGAATGTTGTAGGTGACTTTCTTGGCGGTCGGCAGTACCTGACCGAAGAATTTCACTTCGCCCGAACCCAGCGCACGGCCGCGGCCCGGCAGGCCTTGCCAGCCCAGGAAGAAACCGACCAGTTGCCACATGGCATCCAGACCCAGGCAGCCCGGCATCACCGGATCGCCCTCGAAGTGGCATGCGAAGAACCACAGGTCAGGGTTGATATCCAGCTCGGCGACCAATTCACCTTTGCCGTACTTGCCGCCTTCTTCGCTGATCAGGGTGATGCGATCAACCATCAGCATGTTCGGGGCGGGCAGTTGCGCGTTACCTGGGCCGAACAGCTCACCGCGACTGCAGCGCAGCAGATCTTCCCGAGTAAAGGCGTTTTGTTTGGTCATGCGAGCTCCTCAATAATCCCATGCGGCAGGTGGGGCAAATCTTCCCGACCGTTCGAAGCGTTCATGCCTCGAACCGGCAGCCTACTCATAGACTATTGCGTTGTGGTGAAAGTCACAGCACCAAGGACATGAATGTACACTTGTGCACTGAAATTTTTATTCAAGCCCCTTTTGAGGCTCGTTCGGGTGCCTAAGACTGCCGCACTTTCGCTTTTCACGCCAGTCGCAGATGGTCGAAAGGCCCACACTACGACACCCAGCGCTGCAGAATCTGCTGCAGATCATTACGTTTGAACGGCTTCGCCAGATAATCGTTCATACCCGCCGACAGACAGGTTTCGCGGTCGCCCTGCAAGGCGTTGGCGGTCAGCGCGATGATCGGCACCTCACCGCGTCCGGGCAGTAGCCGGATCTGCCGGGTAGCCTCGTAGCCATCGATAATCGGCAACCGGCAATCCATCAGAATCACCTCAAAGTCGCTGCCCTCGGCACTGCGCACCGCTTGTGCGCCATCGGTGGCGACACTGACAGTAAAGCCCAGACTGCGCAGCATCGCTTCGATAACCGTCTGGTTCACTGGATTGTCTTCGACCAGCAAGACATTGCGCCCTTCACCATGCTCGTTGCCATTCAGCGCACGCGGCGCAGCCAGGGGCGGCAGCGCCTGCTTATAGAGTGCCAGCGGGATTTCCAGAGTGAACACCGAACCACGTCCTTCCTCGCTCTGCGCGCGCAAGGTGCCGCCCATGCGCTCGGCCAATGTACGAGCAATCGGCAGACCGAGACCGGTGCCGCCATAACGTCGCGAAATCGAACTGTCGGCCTGCTGGAAGGCGTTGAACATCAACTCCAGACTTTCAGAAGAAATACCGATGCCGCTGTCGCGCACCGAGCAGGTGAACCACAACAGTTCGTGATCCAGCGACTGCCACTGCGCCTCGATGCTGACCCGGCCTTGTTCGGTGAATTTCAGCGCGTTGCCGACCAGGTTGACCAGAATCTGCCGGATCCGCGTCGGATCGCCTTGCACCTGCAAACCGCGCATGTCGTCCGGGATGCGCAGATTCAGCGCCAGACCACGCTGTACCGCACTGTGCTGGAACGACTGCGCGCAGGCGCCAATCAGTTCGGCAAGATTGAACGGGATGTGCTCCAGTTCCAGCTCCGAACGTTCGATGCGCGAGAAGTCGAGAATATCGTTGATGACTTTCAGCAAGTGCTCGGTGGACTCCGATGCGAGCGCGGCGTATTCGACCTGCTCCTCGGTCATCTCGGTGGTTTCCAGCAGTTGCAGCATGCCCAGCACACCGTTCATGGGCGTGCGCAATTCATGGCTCATCATCGCCAGAAAGTCGGACTTGGCGTTGTTGGCCTTTTCCGCTTCCTCGCGGGTCTGGATCAGTTGCGCCATGGCTTGATGCTGCTCGCGGCTGGCCTGTTCCAGCGCTTGGGCGAGGTTGTTGATGTGTTGCGACAGCGCGCCCAGCTCGGTGTCATCGACGATCGGCAACGGGGTTTTATAGTCGCCGTCCTGAATGGCCTTGACCGCATCGCCGATGTCGCGAATCGGCTGCGACAGGCTACCGGCCAGGCGCCGCGCCAGAACAAAGGTGAAGAGCAGGGCGAACAGCGCGAGAATCCCGGCCTTGAGCAGGATTTCCTGCTGGCGCTGGCTGAAGGCATCGTTGGACAGACCGACGATCACCCGCCCCAGGTAGTCCTCGTTGGTTGCGCCATTGCTGACTTTGCCGTCCTGGAAGAAATCGTTGTGCAGGGCGATGCGTTGCAAGCGTACCGGTGCCTGAAACACTTCGACCTGATGCGGCCGACTGTGAGCTGCCGCCGGTTGTTCGACGTAGACCAGAATCCGGTTGGCGCTGTCCTGTACTTCAAGAAAACGCACGTTGGGCGTAGCCAGTGTGGCTTTGAGCAGGCTTTCCAGCACTTCGTTGTTGCCGGAAATCACCCCGTATTCGGTGGCGGGTGCCAGTTGGTTGGCGATCAGTTGGCCGGTGTGGTTCAGCTCCTGACGCAAATCCTGAATGCGCACGAAGGTAAAGAAGCTGATCAACAGCAAGGTCAGCAACAGCGCTGGGCCCAGGCTGATCAGCTGGGTGCGGGTGTTGATGTCCCAACGGCGACGGAAACTCATGGGCGGCGTTCTCCTTCAGCCAGTGCGCTGGCAACAGATGCGTCATTCAGCGGTTCGATACCGAGTGAACGAGCGACCTGCGCATTACTTGAGACTTTAAAACGTGCGGGGTAGAGCGTTCGCGGCCAATTGGCCGGCGGTTGATCGAGCAATTGATCGAGAATTGCCAGCCAGTCGTTCTGGTCGCTGTAACTGCTGGCCAGGCTGCCGGCGCGGACAAACGCAACGTTGGGGCCGACCAGTGCGACTTGCCGTGAGTAGCTGCTGAGCAGCAGGTTTTTTGCGGTTTTCGGGTTGTACAGATCGGGGTCGTCGAGCCCCAGCAGCACGTCGCTGTTCTTCAGCACGGCTTGCAGAGGGCGGCTGTCGTGGGTGTTGTCCCAGCGTTCGCTGACGATTTGCAGGTTCAGCGGCGCGGCGGCGAGATTCAGCTCCTTTAGCAGGAATTCGCTGTGCTCATCGAACAGCACGCCGATCCGCCGGGCCTGAGGCAGAATGCGCCGGATCAACTGCAACTGGCGACTCAGCGGCGGATCACTCCAGAGCAAACTCAGATGTGCCGGTTGCGCGCTGCCGAGGCGCTGGCGGGCTTGCAGGCGACTGATGCGCAGCACCAGCGTTGCCGGGCCTTGGGTTTCTTGCAGACGCCAGTCGAGACTCGGCAGATCAAGCAGAATCAGGCGCAGACTGGCGGGCAGTTTTCCCGGTGCCGGCAGACTGGCCAGAGGCTGGAAACGCACGTTGTCGGTCGGGCGCAGTTCGCTGAGTGCCTGCACGAACGCCTGGACGCCGGGGCTTTCCTCGGCACCGGTCAACAGAATATCCGCGGCCTGTACCGCCACGCCGTGCAGCCATGCGGTCAGAAACAGGCAGAGCCCGGCCAGCCAGTGGCCAAGGGTTGGCATCTTCCGTGACGGCCCGTAGCGCATCCTAGAACTCCAGCTCGGCACTGAAGTACATCACTCGGCGTTCGTCGTAATTGTTGTCGACGAAGGTGGTTGGCTCATGGTCGAGGCGCTGTTGCAGCACGCCGGCCAGTTGCAGTTGTGCTTTGCCCAGCGCAATGCGTTTGGCGATGCGCGTGTCGACCCGTTCGAAGCGGTAGCCGTTGAGCGCGTTGTCGCCGTAATAGAAGAGGGCACTGTTCCAGCCGTGGCCCCAGTCGCGCAGCCAACCGGCGGAACCGCTGTTACGCGAAGTGAATTGCTGATCCAGCGGATTGCTTGCTTCGGCATCGACGAAGGCGTAAGTGAAACGCAAGCGGTCGGCCAGGCTCACGCGCCAGTCGAGCTGGGTTTCCGTGCCACGAAAGCGTGAGCTGTTGGCGTTGCTGGCGATGTATTGGTTGTTGCGTAGCGGCTCGCTGATCATCCCGGTGATTTCGTCGTAGAACAGCTTCACATCGAGGGCCAGACCGAGTTCGGCGAAATAGCCGTTGTAGCCCAGTTCGCGTGAGCGCATGTGCTCTTGATCGAGATCGCCCGGCCCCCGCGTCTTGACGAAGTAGCGCGCCGAAGACTGGCCATAGGCCGAGGGGCGCAGGTTGCTGACCTGATAGCTCCAGTTGACATTGTTCTCGAACATGTCCGGCGAGCGGATCGCTTCCGAGTACACCGCGCGCAGACCATGGCGCGGGTTGATCAGGTAATTGACGGCAAATCGCGGGGTCAGCGAACTGCCGATCAGTTGCGTGTCTTCGAACATCGCACCGCCCTGCAACAGCCAGTGTTCAGTGGCACGCCACTCCAGTTGGCCGAACGCGCGCCACGTGGTGTCGTCCAGCGTGCCATTGAAGTAGGTTTCGGAGTCGGCGCGGTCGTAACGATAGTTCATGCCGCTGACCAGACGCAGGCTGTCGGACAGGCTGAGCGTGTCCTGCAATTCGAGGTCGTAGCGCGATTCGCGGGCACTCTGGTCGATGTCACCGCACAGGGTTCGACTCGCGCCGTTACGCCATTGCCCGAGCACTTGATTGGCCAAGGCCATTTCCTGCGGTGTACCGGGCGCCGCGCCGGGGCCGGTGAACTGCGTGATATTGCGCGCCAGGCGTTCGGTGTAATTCGGATTGAGTTGCCACAGTTGCGTCAGCTCGGGGCTGAACGAAACTTCAGCATCGCAGGCGCGCCAGGTTTGCTGACGATCCCAGTGCTGTGCCGAGCCTTGTATATAAAGGCTGTGTTGCGGGTTGATGTCGAGGTTCCAGCGCACCGAGCCGGCGTAATCCTTGGCCACCACGTCGGAATTGTTCCCGGCGTCGGTAATCCCTGAGAACACCGGGCGGTAGGTGTACGGCCGCTGGTTGGTCCCGTCCTTCGCGTTGACCTGCCAGTCGAGGCTCTGGTTGTCGCTGAGCGTGTGGCTGACCGCGAGACTGAAGCGATTCAAGCGGCGGCTGTCGCGATAATCGGCACCGCTGCGATCGCTGTCGAAGCCATCATCTTCCTGGCCAGACAACGACAGGCGCAGATCACCGCCATTCCAGCCAGTGCCCTGGCTGCCATAGAAATCATTGATGCCGCGCTGGCCACGGGTGTACTTCAACCGCGTGCCGTGGCTGTCCGCCGGGTGGCGGGTGATGATATTGACCACTGCCATCAACGCGTTGGCGCCGTAACTGACGGTGTTCGGGCCGCGAAAGACTTCGATGCGCTCGATGTCTTCCATGGCCACCGGAATATCGCTCCAGTCCACCGTGGACAATCCGGCGCGGTACACCGAACGGCCGTCGATCAGCACTTGCATGCGCCGCGCTTCGCTGGCGTTGGTGCCGTGGTAATTGACTGCCGCCTGATTGCCGCTGATGTTGCCGACCATCATCCCCGGCACCAGCCGCAGCAGTTCGCTGATGTCGCGGGCGCCGCTGGCGTTGATCAGTTCGCTGTCGAGTACGGTCATGCTCCCCGGCACTTCCGCTGGCGTCTGTTTCAGGCGCGTGGCGGTCAGCACCTGTGGCAGTGCTTCGTTGTCCATGAACAGGTCGTCCGCCATTAATACCGGGCTGAACAGCAGCGCCAGTAAGATGGACGAACGCGGGGACGAAGAGCCAAAAGACACGACACAACCTTGATAGCGAAGAATTGGCGCGCATGTTAACCGAGGACAGCGACTTTTCCAGTCACGTTGCAGGCATTTTCCTCGGTTTTATTGGTCTTCTTCCTACAAGTGTCGGTAATTGTTGCGGGGGCTGGCCGCGACCGGGGCGCCCCGTATAATGCCGCCATCGCCACTGGTATGGATTAACGGATTGCATATGACTGAACAGCGCCCGATTGCGGTCCTGGGAGGCGGAAGTTTTGGTACCGCCGTGGCCAATCTTTTGGCCGAGAACGGCCATCAAGTCCGGCAGTGGATGCGTGACCCCGAGCAGGCCGAGGCCATCCGGGTCAATCGCGAAAACCCGCGTTACCTCAAAGGCATCAAGATTCTGCCCGGCGTGACTGCCGTCACCGACCTGCAGGAAACCCTCGACGCCTGCGATTTGTGCTTTGTCGCGCTGCCGTCGAGCGCGTTGCGCACGGTACTCGCCGCCCACGCCGAGCGGTTGAGCGGCAAGATGCTGGTCAGCCTGACCAAAGGCATCGAAGCGCAGACTTTCAAACTGATGAGCCAGATTCTCGAAGAGATCGCCCCGCAGGCGCGGATCGGCGTGTTGTCCGGGCCGAACCTGGCGCGGGAAATCGCCGAGCACGCGCTGACCGCCACCGTGGTCGCCAGTGAAGACGAAGAACTGTGCAAAGCCGTGCAAGCCGCGCTGCACGGTCGTACGTTCCGCGTTTACGCCAGCGCTGACCGTTTCGGTGTCGAGTTGGGCGGGGCGTTGAAAAACGTCTACGCGATCATCGCCGGCATGGCGGTGGCGCTGGAAATGGGCGAGAACACCAAGAGCATGCTGATCACTCGCGCTCTCGCCGAGATGACCCGCTTTGCGGTGAATCAGGGCGCGAACCCGATGACCTTCCTTGGTCTGGCTGGCGTCGGCGATCTGATCGTCACCTGCTCTTCGCCGAAGAGCCGCAACTATCAAGTCGGTTTCGCTCTCGGCCAGGGTTTGAGTCTCGAAGAAGCGGTGTCGCGCCTCGGTGAAGTCGCTGAAGGGGTCAACACCCTCAAGGTCCTCAAAGCCAAATCCCAAGAAGTCGGCGTCTATATGCCGCTGGTCGCCGGGCTGCACGCGATCCTGTTCGAAGGCCGCACGCTGGAGCAGGTCATCGGTCTACTGATGCGGGCCGAGCCGAAAACCGACGTCGATTTCATTTCCACCAGCGGTTTCAACTGATTCAGCTTTTATACGGACAGGAAGCAAGCCATGAACGATCCGAAAACCGAAGCCAAGTACGAATCCATCCTCCTGCGCGTGTTGTGGATGATCGTCTACGTGCTGGTCTGGCAAGTGGCGCAGTTCATCCTCGGCGCGGTGGTGCTGGTGCAACTGATCTATCGTTTGATCTATGGCGCCCCGAGCGCCAGCCTGATGAACTTCGGCGACAGCCTGAGCCAGTTTCTGGCGCAGATCGGCCGCTTCGGCAGCTTCCACAGCGACCAGAAACCATGGCCGTTCGCCGACTGGCCAACGCCGCGTACTCCGGAAGGTGAGGCGCCACACGCCGTCGCGCCGGCGCCGCATCCGGTCCGAGATGAGGAACCCAAGCTATGAAACTCTGGGTATTGCGTCACGGCGAGGCCGTGCCACACGGCTCCCGCTCCAACGATTCGGAGCGGGAACTGACGGAGCACGGTCGACAAGAAGTGCTGAGCAGCGCTACAAATTTGATCGGGCAACCGCTGACTGCCATTTACGCCAGCCCGTACCTGCGGGCACAGCAAACGGCGCAGCTGGTGCGCGAAGCATTGGGTTTCGAACCGGAAATCCGCACGGTCGACTGGCTCACCCCAGACACCGAACCGGACAAGGTCGCCGAGCAGATGGTGGCGGTGAGCGATGTGCTGCTGGTCAGTCACAACCCACTGGTGGGTAACCTGCTGAGCTACTTGCAGCATGGCGCCGGGCATCCACCGGAGCGCGTCAGCACCGCCGGGCTTGCGGAACTCAGGGGTGATGAGCTGCTGGTCGGGTCTATGACGCTCGATAGCATCAAGCATCCCTGAAAACAAAGATCGCAGCCTTCGGCAACTCCTACATAGGAGTGTGCAGTAGGAGCTGCCGAAGGCTGCGATCTTTTGATCTATTTTTTCTTACAAAATATCAACCAAGCACTTGCTTGGTTGACTACGCTTGCTCCAGACCCAAAAAACAGGAGCGAGTCGCATGTCTGCCGCATTTCGTTTGCCGCTGGACGTGTTTTACGAACGTGAAGCGCGGCACCCGCGCCAGCGCTTTCTCGTGCAGCCCATCGGCGGCGGCCAGGTCGAGACGCTGAGCTGGGCAGACGTCGGCCATCAGGCTCGCTGCGCCGCGCATTGGCTGCGTGCCCGCGAGTTGCCGCAAGGCAGCCACATCGCCCTGATCTCGAAAAACTGCGCGCACTGGATCATCGCCGACCTGGCGATCTGGATGGCCGGGCACGTCTCTGTTCCGCTGTATCCCAACCTGACCGCCGACTCCGTCGCGCAAGTGCTTAATCACTCGGAAAGCGTCCTGGCCTTTATCGGCAAGCTCGACGACTGGCCGGGCATGGCCAAAGGCGTGCCGGCGGAGCTGCCGACCATCAGCCTGCCACTGCACCCGCCCGGGGATTTCGATTTCACTTGGGCCGACCTGCAGCGCAGTTCACCGATTCAGGACGATCCGCGCCCGGCGGCCGAACAACTGGCAACGATCATCTACACCTCCGGCACCACCGGCCTGCCCAAAGGCGTGATGCACAGTTTTGCCAATCTCGGTTTTGCCACGACCCGTGGCACGCAGCTGTTCGGCCTTAACGAGAACGATCGATTGCTGTCGTACTTGCCGCTGTGCCACGTTGCCGAGCGCATGTTCGTTGAACTGGCGTCGATCTACACCGGGCAAACGGTGTTCTTTGCCGAGAGCCTCGACACGTTCATCAACGATCTGAAACGTGCACGGCCAACCGCGATGTTCGGCGTGCCGCGCATCTGGACCAAATTCCAGATGGGCGTGTACAGCAAGATCCCGGCGAAGCGTCTGGATTTTCTCCTCGGCCTGCCTTTTATTGGCAAACGGGTCGGGCACAAAGTGCTGGCGGGGCTGGGGCTGGATGCTTTGCGCGTGGCGTTGTCCGGCGCCGCGCCGGTGCCGCAGACCTTGCTCGCCTGGTATCAGAAACTCGGCCTCGATGTATTGGAGGTCTACGGCATGACCGAGGGCTGCGGCTACTCGCACATCTGCCTGGCAGGGCAATACAAACAGGGCTGGATCGGCAAGCCGTGCCCGGATGTCGAGGTGCGTATCGATGAGTCGGGCGAAGTGCAGGTGCGCAGTCAGGCGAACATGCTCGGCTATTTCAAGGAACCGCAGAAAACTGCCGAGACCCTGACCAGGGACGGCTTTCTGCGCACCGGCGACAAGGGCGAGCAGGATGCTGAAGGGCGCCTGCGCCTGACCGGTCGACTCAAGGAAATCTTCAAGACCAGCAAGGGCAAATACGTCGCCCCGGCGCCGATCGAAAATCGTCTGGCCGTGCATTCACGCATCGAACAGGTTTGCGTGGTCGGTGACGGCTTGAGCGCACCGCTGGGGTTGTGCGTGCTGTCGAGCGTCAATCAGGAGGAGGGCCGGGCGAGTCTGCATTCGAGCCTGGAACAACTCCTGGAGGAGGTCAACGCCGTGCTCGACAAGCATGAACGCCTGCGTCGACTGGTTGTGGTCAAGGACAGTTGGGCGGTGGAAAACGGCTTTCTCACACCGACGCTGAAGATCAAGCGCAATGTCATCGAAGACACCTACGGCGCGCGTTTCGAAGAATGGAGCGAGCGCAGCGAGTCGGTGCTGTGGCAGGATTGAGCGACCACTACAACAACAAAGGAAGTCTGCGATGAGCTTGTGGCGTACCACTCCCGACATCGAGCAGTTGAACGCAATCCAGAAGAACACCATCGGCGAAGTGCTGGACATCCGCTTCGAAGCGTTCGACGAAGAGTCGTTGACCGCGAGCATGGTCATCGACCATCGCACCCATCAGCCCTACGGTTTGCTGCATGGCGGCGCCTCGGTGGTGCTGGCGGAAAGCGTCGGTTCGATGGCCAGTTATCTGTGTATCGATGCCAGCAAGTTTTATTGCGTGGGACTGGAGATCAACGCCAACCATCTGCGCGGCTTGCGCAGTGGGCGGGTGACGGCGGTGGCCAAGCCGATTCACATCGGTCGCACCACCCATGTCTGGGATATCCGTTTGACCAGCGATGAGGGCAAGGCCAGTTGTGTGTCGCGGCTGACCATGGCGGTGGTGCCGTTGGGTGAGCAGCCGCCGGTGCGTTGATGGCGATGACTGCTGTCAACCGCGCTAACGCGCTCAGAAGTTCAGTTGTGATCGGGAGTACTTTCGTTGTCCGGGCCCCGTTTCACTGACGAAATGAAAGACTTCAGTGGCGGCGGGGTCAAAATCTGCATTGCTCGAAATCGGCGGACTTTCTCGACTGATGCCGGCGCCGACCTGATTCTTCTCAAGGTCCCAGGAGGTTCGGTCAAGTTCTGCGCTTAAACCGGGCGTCGCAATTGTGACAAACGTCGAGCGTACATCGCCGACGGCACTTACGACTGCCCGGCTCACCGCTGTTCGAGTATGTACGTCCAGAGTGTCGTAACCGGGGATCTGTGCGACGGCCAGATTGGCGATTTGTCCTAGAGACAAGAAGAAGTGGCGGCTGCTGTAGCCGACCACGGCGTTTTCCGGATTAAAGGTCGGTTCGCTGTTGGTCGAAGGCTTGAGCGGTGTTCCGCGCATCCCTCTCACGGCGGAGGCTCCGGCAGCGCTGGTGGCTGTCACGGCCGAGACGGCCAGAATGGACTGCAGGGCGTTTCCGGATACATCTGTACCAAACAGCACTGAACCTCCGAAACCGGTGGCGCCTGCTGCCAACCCTGCTGCCCCGACACTGGCCGCTCCCGTGGCCAGGTCGACACGGCCGATGGAGGGATTGCTTGGTCCGACATTGGCGAGGTACTGGGCCGACATCTCCCGAAAGACCGTACCGAAGGCGTTGCCGATCTGATTGGCAGCCGCTGTATTACCTCTTGGGTCGAGTATTCCGAGCAAGGAAGGCGCGGCGCCCAACGCCGCACCCAATGCGGCGCCACCGATTTTTGCCGCCAGAGGCCCCCAGCTTCCCGGGTCATTGACGGAGATAGAACTTTGCGCCCAATTGGTACCTGCATAGCCACTGATGCCACCCGAAATGGCCCCGGCGACCACACCTCCAATCGTCACGGCGGTGTTCGCCGCGGGTAGAAAGCCCACGAAAGCCGCCTGCACGGCGGCGCCAATGGCTGCGCTCACAAACTCCCGACCGGCTGTCGCGCCCGCAGCCCTGGCAGTATCGAATCCCGCCAGCCCATGTCTGTCGACAAACCTGACCGGATTGCCGCGCACCATCAAAAACAGGTTGAGGCCATCGGCGATCCCCGCCGGATCGGGACTGATCCAGCGCATCAACCAAGGTGCGTAAAAGCGTTGGCCATAGTAATAAAGACCCGTGGCATCACGCTCCTGACCTGCGTAGCGCCGGGTCTTGTAGCTGGCCCGTGTCTGATGGGGTCCCGCCCACCAGCAGGTGCCCCCATAGGGAAAGTAGTTTTCCTCGCTGATGGCGTTGCCCTGATGATCCAGCACCAGCATGCTCGAACCCAGATGATTACTGAAGCCGAAGTGATATTGATCGGCAGCCGCGCTTTTGTGAGGCCAATGCAGAACGTCAACTGTACATCGACCTGCCTGAACGGAAATGACGTGCAGGGTTTCGTCGGGACTTTCGCGTGTTTCCAACGCTTGCAAGTAGCGAGTCTCATGCGATTTCGCGATGCCCTGCGCATGTACGAGGCGGACTTTGCGCTTGCGCTGGCCTACGCCGTCGTACACGTAGCGTTCGCAGTCATTTGCAGCACTTGTGCGTAGGACTTGATCAACCTGACTCAATTGCCTGCCGGCATTCCACTGCAGAATCTGGCCGGACTGCAGCGTTTTTCGGTTGCCATTGGCATCGAATCCAGCGGCTATTTCCTCCTCGCCGGGCAGGGTGCCATCAATCGTTTGTTCCAGTCCCCGATTGCTGTATCTGGAGATCGCCGTGCGTTGCGTCCAGCTCTGGCTGACCGCACTGTGAACGAGCGTAGTGAGGTTGCCCGCAGCGTCATAGGTGTATGTCTGATGGTAGTTTTCCAATTGTGCGGAGTCTGGAGGGGAGGTGAAAACGGGATCCTGGGGCCCATTTGAGGTGTAGCTTCGTTGCCAGCCACTGGCCGAAACCAATTGGTACAGGCTGTCGTAGGCAAACTGACAGAGCGGTTCGATCTTCTGGTTGCGAAAAAAGCGCGTGGGGCGCGTCCTGTCCAGGATGCTGAGGATATTGCCCACCGGGTCATAGTGATATATCAGATGTTGCAGAGCGGACCTGCCGACCTTCTCGGCACTGACTTCTTCAAGTCGACCATTCTGCGGGTCGTAGAGGTTTTGACTGATCACACCATTGGCGGCCACTTGGCGCACAACTTGATCGGCAGGGTTGTACTGGATATCCAGCAGTAACACGCCGTATTGCAAATCTCCCGCGAGCTTCAGGCTGATCTGCTTCAGTTGTCCGGCAATATTGAGTTGCAGCAGCTTGTGGTTGCCCATGGCGTCGTGCTGGCCAACTGTTTCGCCCAATGCGTTGTAAGCAATAAGCGTTGTCGCACCGCTACCGGCTTCATGTAGCAGGTTTCTTTGAGCCTCGGTTTCAGGCCAGTCAGGTTCGTCTAGTTGATCAAGAAAATGTCGCAGACAAACCAGTTGATCTCCTCGCAAGCTGTAGTCCGGAAAAATTTCGCTACCGGCGCCGTCGTCATGGCGGACCATTCGCCCGCACTGGTTACGCATTGCGGTGGACGGTGTACTGTCTCCGTAACTGAAGAATGCGCTGTTTCGGGCGGCTCCCCCCAAGGTCTGCTCGACGACACTGACCGGGCGCAGCATCAAGTCGTATCGGGTCTGCGTTTCGGTCAGCAGACCGTCCCATGCCAACACGCGCTGCCCGGCTGCGCCCGGTAAGCTCAGTCGGGATGTCCCATCAACGCTGTCACTGTCAAGGGGTACTCCTGTCAGGCTGTAGAGCAATTTCAGGTTGGATGGGGTATTCGGTTCACACGCTTGCAGCGTATGCAAACGGGGATCGCATACGTCAATCAGGTGGCCGCCAGCGTCGTAGCGCTGGCGGGAGACGCGCGGTTCGGGTGTTGCATCTTGAATTTGGCGAAAGTAAGACACCGTGGCAATGTTCAGCCCTCGCGAATCCGTCACGGAAACTGTCGGTGTATGAGTGTGCATGAACGTAGCCATCCCTTAGCCTCTGAACCGGCTTCAGTTATTCGGCAATATAGGTGAACGGTCAACTGTCAGAAGTTACAGGTGCGCGAAGTTTGCGACGACTGGCGCATCTTCCCCTATGGATAAAACAACATCGCCACCATTCCTGGCAGTTACGGTCATTGCTGTAAGACACGGTCTTACGGACAATCAACACCATATTTCCCGCTCATTGGATTTACCGGCATGTCGCAACCGATCTTTTTCGCCCACGCCAACGGCTTCCCTTCGGGCACCTATGGCAAGTTGTTCGCGGCACTGGCGCCCGAGTATCGGGTTGCGCATCTGGAGCAGCATGCCCATGACCCGCGTTTTCCGGCGGACGACAACTGGTACAACCTGGTTGATGAGCTGATCCACCATCTGCAGCAGCAGGATCAGCCGGTGTGGGGCGTTGGCCATTCGTTCGGTGGCGTGCTGCATTTGCACGCGGCGCTGCGTTGCCCTGAGTTGTATCGCGGCGTGGTGATGCTTGATTCACCCGTGTTGACTCGCACTGATCAGTGGGTGATCCGTGCCGCCAAGCGTTTTGGCTTCATCGACAAACTGACCCCGGCGGGCCGCACCCTTGGCCGCCGTGAAGAATTCGCCGATCTCGACAGTGCGCGCAGCTATTTCGCTGGCAAGACACTGTTCCGTGGTTTCGACCCGGAATGCTTTGATGCCTACCTGCAACACGGTTTGCATCAGGTTGGCGACAAACTGCGCTTGCGTTTCGACCCGGCCACCGAGATCAGCATCTATCGCGGCGTGCCGCACACCAGTCCTGGTCGTACCCGGCAATTGCAAGTGCCGCTGGCAGTGGTGCGCGGGCACAAGAGCCGCGTGGTCATGCGCCATCACACCCGCTTCGTTTCGCGTCTGGCCCAGGGTGAGGCACTGAGCATGCCCGGTGGCCACATGTTTCCACTCGAACGACCGCAGGACACCGCTCGGTTGTTGAAGAATCTGTTCACTCGCTGGGAAAACCGTCAGGACAAGGATTGCGCATGAGCCCGACCTTCGAAGAAGTGCGCCTGAGCCTGCCGCATATCGAGTTGGCTGCGCATTTGTTCGGCCCCGAAGACGGTCTGCCGGTGATCGCCCTGCATGGCTGGCTCGACAACGCCAACAGCTTTGCCCGTCTGGCACCCAAGCTCAAAGGCTTGCGCATCATCGCGCTGGACATGGCCGGGCACGGGCATTCCGGGCATCGGCCGAACGGCGCCGGCTATGCGCTGTGGGATTACGCCCATGACGTGCTGCAAGTCGCCGAACAACTGGGCTGGAAGCGTTTCGGCCTGCTCGGGCATTCGATGGGCGCCATCGTTTCCATGGTGCTGGCAGGTTCGCTGCCGGAACGCATCAGCCATCTGGCGCTGATCGACGGCGTCATTCCTCCTACAGACAAAGGCGAAAATGCGGCCGAGCGCATGGGCATGGCCCTGCAAGCGCAACTGGATCTGCGCGAGAAGCGCAAACCGGTCTACAACACCCTCGATCGTGCGATCGAAGCGCGCATGAAAGGTCTGGTAGCTGTCAGTCGTGAGGCGGCTGAATTGTTGGCCCAGCGCGGCTTGATGCCGGTGCCTGGCGGTTACACCTGGCGCACCGACAATCGCCTGACCCTGCCGTCGCCGCTGCGCCTGACCCAGGAACAGGCGATGGCTTTTGCGCTGCGGGTCAGTTGTCCGGCGCATCTGGTGGTCGCGGCTGACGGCATGCTGGCCAAACATCCCGAGTTGCTGGAGCGTCTACCCTTTAGCCGGGAACAGTTGGCGGGCGGGCACCATTTGCACCTGAACGATGAGGCCGGGGCGAACCTTGTCGCAGACTGTTTCAATCGGTTCTTCGCCATTCCTTGACTTGCTGCGGGCAACTGTCGAGGCTGGTCGGGTTGAAATGGGAGACAACCACGATGGATTTCTACACCGCTGCGACCTCGAATCATCCAGCATTGCCGATCCGATGAGCCTGACTATGCGGTCACTCAGTCTGTTGGCGCTGTGCTGTTTCAGTACCGTTTCGTTCGCCGCCGATGTGCCGGGCAGTCAGGATCTGCAGATCGTGCCGCGACTGGCCGATGCACAGATCGTCGACTATCGCCCTCCGGTCGAGCTGGAACGCATCTATCCGCTGGGCTCGATCCGCAAGATCAGCGGGCAACTGCGCTTCGACGGCCAGGTCACCGCCCGTGGCCAGACCACCTCCGTCACTTACGAGCTACCCCCCGAACATTCCGCCACCGAAGCCTTTACCGCTGCTCGCGAAGCCCTGCAAAAACAGGACGCCGAGTTGCTGTTCTGGTGTCAGGCCCGTGATTGCGGCGAAAGCAGCCTGTGGGCCAACGAGGTGTTCGGAAACGCCAAATTGTATGGTGCCGACGAGCAACAGGCTTACCTGCTGTTGAGACTGGCGGCACCGCGTGACAACACGCTGGTGGCGCTTTACAGCATCACCCGCGGCAATCGCAAAGCCTATCTGCATGTCGAACAGTTCGAGGCACTGGCACCGCTGGGTGAGTTGCTGCCGACTTCGGCAACCTTGTTGCGTCAGCTCAAAAGCACCGGTGAGCTGGACTTTCCTGATCGCGTGAATGAGCCGGATGACACTTGGCTGCGGCTGATTTCCCGAGGTCTTAACCTCGACACGACGTTGCGGGTGACGGTGTCCGGGCCCAAGGCCGAGGCCTGGCGTCAGGCGCTGATCAATCAGGGTGTGCGCGCGGCACGCATGGAAACCGGCAGTGTCGAAGGCTCTGGCCTGCGCATCGATCTGTTGCGTTAAGCTGTTTCAGGCGAGCACGCGCGGCGTGTTCGCCTACTCTTTGCCTGACTGACTTTTTCGAGACTCTACATGCTCAATAACGATCGCCTGCTGGTGCAGATCCTGCTGCTGGTGTTGTTTGGGGCCAGCCTGTGGGTGATGGCGCCGTTCTGGTCGGCGCTGTTCTGGGGTGCGGTGCTGGCGTTTGCCAGTTGGCCGCTGATGCGCCTGTTGACCCGCTGGCTCAATGGCCGGGAATCGCTGGCTGCGGCGATTCTGACACTGGGCTGGATGCTGCTGGTGGCGGCGCCGCTGGTGTGGCTGGGGTTCAACCTGGCCGATCATGTGCGCGATGCCACGGCGTTCATCAAGGATGTGCAGGTCGACGGTCTGCCGGAAGCGCCGGCCTGGCTGGGGGCTGTGCCGTTTGTTGGTGAACGGCTGGTGGGACTGTGGGACAGCATCGATCAGCAAGGTGCGGCGCTGATGGTCTCGGTCAAACCGTATCTGGGGCAGGTCGGCAACTGGCTGCTGGCGCGCAGTGCGCAGATTGGCGGCGGGATTCTCGAGCTGACGTTGAGCATTGTCTTTGTGTTCTTTTTTTATCGTGACGGGCCACGGTTGGCGGCTTTTGTGCACAGTTTGCTGGAGCGCTTGATCGGTGATCGCGCGGGCTATTACATCGAGCTGGTCGCCGGGACTGTGCAGCGCGTGGTCAACGGGGTGATCGGGACGGCCGCGGCGCAGGCGGTTCTGGCGTTGATCGGGTTTTTGATTGCCGGGGTGCCGGGGGCGCTGGTGCTCGGGATTGTCACCTTCCTGTTGAGTCTGATTCCGATGGGGCCGCCGTTGGTGTGGGTGCCGGCCACGGCCTGGCTGGCGTGGAAGGGTGAGTATGGGATGGCGGTGTTTCTCGGGATCTGGGGGACGTTCATCATCAGTGGCGTGGACAACGTGCTCAAGCCGTACCTGATCAGTCGCGGGGGGAATTTGCCGCTGGTGATTGTGTTGCTTGGGGTGTTTGGCGGGTTGATTGCGTTTGGGTTTATCGGGTTGTTTATCGGGCCTACGTTGTTGGCGGTGGCTTATAGTTTGTTGACAGATTGGAGTAAGAGTCAGGGGCGGGTTGAGGAGCGGCGCTGATTTTTGTGGGCATATCCATTGCTGCGGTAACGGCTGCTTAGGGTTCCGCCCTGACGGCGGGTCACTTTTGACAAACGCCTCAAAAGTAACCAAAAAGGCTTGCTCCTGCGTGCGGCCCGCTCGCTGGGGCTCGGGGTTCCTTCGCTCCGGGATCGATCCGGGCGCAGCGTCTCCGGTTTGCTTCGCTGCACCTACTCCCGCTGTGTTTGGCTGCGCCAAACGGTCGCTGCGCTCCCACGCCCGGATCAATCCCTCCACTCAGCCTTCCGACGTCGCCGGTGGATCAAGATCAAGAGCAGGCGAGCTGACACTCGGCCTATTGAGTG
>NZ_JSFK01000031.1 GCF_000783395.1 Pseudomonas chlororaphis
GAAATGGCCGCTGGTGAGCGTTGGTTCGTCACCTTTGCCTTCGGCGAGTTTGTAGTCGCTGCGATGGCGTTCGAGGGCGCGGGTGGCAAGGAACTTGCCGCGCTCGCGGGTGGTGAAGCGGCCGGGGTAGTCGTAGTCTTCAAGGTCCGGGGCAAAGGTGCTTTTCGCGGTGCCTTCGGGGAGGATCTGCGGTTTTTCGAAGTCGTAGTCGCGGCGGCTGACGCGAGTGGTACGGGTTTCCAGACGCAGGTTGAAACGCTTGATCACCGGTTTGTCGGCAGCCATGCCGGAGTCTTGCTGGTAGCTCACGGCTTTGAGTTTGCGGAACACGGTCTGGTCGTCGCCGAACACCAGTTTGTGGCCGCTGCTGCTGTGCTGGAAGTGGAAGTGAATGCCTTCTTCTTCGCACAGGCGCTGGATGAAATGCAGGTCGGATTCGTCGTACTGCACGCAGTACTCGCGTTCCGGATATTCAGCGTTGAGCTGGAAGCTGTAGGCGTCGGCGAGGATGCCGCGATCTTCCAGCACCTGAGCGATGATCTTCGGCACGGTCAGTTGCTGGAAAATCTGCTGATCGTGGTTGTGCCGCAGGTAGGCCAGTTGTGGCACCAGGCTGAGGCTGTATCGGGTCAGGGTCTTGCCGGAGTCGCCTTGCTCGATGCGATAGACCAGACCGTGGATCTTGCCTTCGCCGGTCGGGCCGAAAGTCAGGACGCCGGGCTTGTGCAGCAGCTCTTCGAGTTTGAGGTCGGAGCGCGCGCTGACGAGTTCGAGGTCGAAACGGAACGGTTGGTTGAGGGCTTCGCGACCGGTGAAGCTGAGGACTTGCAGGTCGGCGTTGGCGCCTTCAAGCGTGAGGGTAATGTGGGTTGCGTTGGCGTCCAGCATGCCTTGAATTCCGTCCGTTGAATAAGCAGGTGACGGATGATGGAGGATTCGGCGGCACCGTTCAAGGCACAAAAGCCGTAGGTCTGGCAGGTTTGCGGTATAGGGAAAACCCTTAGATGAGGTGTTTGATCCAGTGAAACCGGGCGTTTCGTGCGAATTGGCGTTGATTGCCGGCAACTTTTCCCACAACCCTGCGTTGAAGAATCCTCAGTCAGATTCAGACTAAAGTCGCCTGTAGCACGTCAAAGCCATCTGCCATCATTGCCGCTCACCCCTGCGTGTTCACTTTCTCCTGGTTCAATCTGACCCGGGACGGGAGCTATTTTTCTGGCTTGTTGCGCGCTTGCGCAAACGCTGCATTGTTGGAGTTTTTCATGCGTCCCCCATTTCCCCTCATCACCCCGCGCCAGTCGTTTGGCTTCGGAGCCTTTGTGCTGTGCGCAGGTTTTACCGCACAGGTTCAGGCCAGCGGATTCCTTGAAGACACCAAGGCGAAAATCGAATCGCGCACGGTGTACTTCAACCGCGATTTCCGTGATGGGCACACCACGAACGATCAGGGCGCGTCCAAGCGTGAAGAGTCGGCGCAGGGCTTTATTCTCAACCTGCAATCGGGCTACACCGAAGGTACCGTGGGTTTTGGTATTGATGCGCTGGGCATGCTCGGCTTTCAACTCGATTCCAGCCCGGACCGCAGCAACAGCGGCTTGCTGCCCTCCAGCGGCAACGACCCGCGCGGCTCGAAAGGTCAGTACGCGAAAATGGGCCTGACCGCCAAGGTCAAGGTCTCGGACACGGTGCTGAAGTACGGCGCGCTGCTGCCGGATCTGCCGTTGCTGAAATACAACGACGGACGTTTGCTGCCGACCATGTTCAACGGCGCCATGCTGACTTCTAAAGAGGTGAAGGATCTGACCTTCATGGCCGCGCGTCTGGACAAGTACACCGCGCGCGATTCCACCGATTCGCAAGACATCCGCGTGCACTGCAAAAACAAGCGCTACGCCTGCAATACCACCGCCGACCATTTCGACATGTACGGCTTCGATTACAAGATCAACGATCGCCTGACTGCGCAGTATCACTACGCAGAACTGGAAGACATTTATCGTCAGCACTTTGTCGGGCTGTTGGGTAATCAACCGTTAGCTGGCGGTTTGCTTAAAGCGGATCTGCGCGTGCTGAAAAGTGCCGACAGCGGTGATGCCAAGGCCGGTTCCATCGATAACCGTGCGTTGAGCGGCATGTTGTCGTATGCGCACAGCGGCCACACGTTCAGCGCCGGTTGGCAGCGCATGAACGGCGACAACTCGATGCCGTACCTCGATGGCAGCAATCCGTATCTGGTCAACTACGTGCAGGTCAACGACTTCGCCGCTGCGCAGGAACGTTCCTGGCAGTTGCGTTACGACTATGACTTCAAGGCGATTGGCATTAATGGTTTGAGTTTCCTGACTCGTTATGTGAACGGTGACCACATCAAGGTGTTGGGCAGTGATCAGGAAGGCAAAGAGTGGGAACGCGACAGCGAGTTGAAGTATGTGATTCAGACGGGCACGTTCAAGGATGTGAGTTTGCGTTTGAGGAATGCTACGTATCGCACCAACTACGAGAAGTTTGCCCGGGATGTGGATGAGACACGGTTGATTGTGAGTTATAGCTTTTCGGTGTTGTAAGGCATTGATTTGTAGCGTCTGATCGACTGCTTTCGCGAGCAGGCTCGCTCCCACATGGGATCAATGCCGGACACAGCATCTGTGTTCACTGAAGATCTACTGTGGGAGCGAGCCTGCTCGCGAAGGCGTCCTTACAACCAATGCCAGAACCGGCTCCAGAACCCCCGATTCAAATCCTCCTTACACCCGGCATATTGCCGCGCATACACATCCGAACGGTTCTGCACTTTGCGCGCCGTCGGCATCAGCCAGGCTTTGCTCGCGTAGGTCTTGTTGCGGAATCCGCCCCAGCCTTCGTGGTAGTTGAGGTACTGGTTATAGGCGTCGTACTTGTATACGCCATTGATCGAATAGGTCTTGTCCATGTACCAGCCGACAAAGTCGATGGCGTCGTCGAAGTCTTCGCGATCGGCTCCGCTGCGGCCGGTGCTTTTCTGGTAGTCGGCCCAGACTTCATCTTTGGCTTGCGCATAACCCGAGGCGGTCGAGACGCGGCCCCACGGGATCACCCACAACAGGTATTTACGCGGGGTCTTGGCGTCGTAGCGGTAGCCGGATTCCTGATACATGATCGCGAAGGGCACCTGAATCGGCACGCCCCAGCGTTTTTGCGTGACTTGCGCAGCGTCGTACCAGTCGCTTTTTTCGCGGAAGATTTCGCAGATGTCTTCCGGCGAACGGGGCGGCGAGGTGCCGCACCCGCTCAATAGCGTTGCCAGTGTCAGTAGTCCAAGCGTCTGCCTGTAATTCAAAAGCCGTTATCCCGTCGTGCGCAAAAAGGCCGACAGTCTACGCGCTCAGCTCAATTGATGACGATAGGGCAGATCCGGACCGGTCTTGCTGCAGGTCAGCGCGGCGGCTTGCACGGCGAACCTGAGCATGGCGTCGATCTGCTCGCGAGCGAGTTGCTGCACGCGTTCGACCGAATCCAGACCCTGTTCGGTCAGCCAGCTGATCAACGCGGCCTGGAAGGTGTCGCCGGCGCCAACGGTGTCGGCAATTTTCACCGAAGCTGCCGGCACTGACCAGTTGCCATGTTGGCGGCTGAACACGCTGGCACCGTCGCCGCCACGGGTGAGGAAAACGATCTGGCAGCGGTGCTCGAGCCAGCCTTCGATTACGCGTTGCGGGTCTTGTTCGGGGTAAAGCAGGCTCAGGTCTTCGTCGCTGACCTTGATCAGATCGGCCAGTGGCACCAGCGTCGCTATGCGCTCGCGCCACAGGTCAATGTTCGGCTCGGGATTCAGGCGTACGTTCGGGTCGAGGGTGATCAGGCGTTTGCCGCTTTCGCGCTGTACCAGGGTCAGCAAGGTGTCGCCGATCGGCTGCACCACCAGCGAGAACGAGCCAATGTGCAAGCCGCGCACCTCAGGACCCAGTGCCGGCAGATGCGCCAGACTCAGTTGCCGATCGGCGCAGCCTTCACCACGAAAGCTGTAATGCGGCGAGCCATTGGCACCGACGGCGACCATGGCCAGCGTGGTCGGTGCGGCGAAATCCACCAGGTAGTCCGGGCGCACACCTTCGTCCTGCAGCACTCGCTGCAAGCGGCGGCCGAGGTAGTCGGTGGACAGCCCGCCAAACAAGGCCGAGTCCACGCCCAAACGGCGCAAACCGACGGCGACGTTGAACGGCGAACCGCCGGCAATCGCCTTGAAATTCACTTTCGAGGCCAGTCCGCTGGCGTCGTCTTCACTGAAAAAATCAAACAGGGCTTCGCCACACACCAAATACATAATTGTTTGCTCTTTATAGGGTTGCGACATGCTGTTGATAGCGTTCATAGGCCTGCTGGAACGCCGCGACGTTGGCGGCAATCGGCAGGGTTTCACTGCTGGAATCGAGTTTCACGCAGCGCTGGCACAGGTCGGCGAGTATGTCTTCGTCGCCGTTCGACCAGGATTTGCACCACGCCGCTTGAATCGCTGCGCCAAGTGCGGCGGCTTCGCTTTGTTCGGTGCAGATCACCGGGGTGTTCATGATGTCGGCGACGATCTGCCGCCACACCGCGCTTTTCGAACCGCCGCCGATCAGGCAAATGCTGCGGCTTTGTAAACCATTGTGGCGGAGCAAATCCAGCCCGTAACGCAAACCGAAAGTGGTGCCTTCGACGGCGGCGCGGCACAGGTTGGCCTGGGTCAGGTTATCCAGCGTCAAGCCGTGCAGGCTGCCGGTGGCATGGGGCAGGGCGGGAACGCGTTCGCCGTTGAGGAACGGCAGCATACTCACGCCGTCGGCGCCGATGGGAGCCTGGGCGACGAGGTCGTTGAACTGCTGCAGATCGAGGTCGAACAGCTCGCGAATCGCACCGGTGGCGTTGGTCAGGTTCATGGTGCAGATCAGCGGCAACCATCCGCCGCTGGACGAGCAGAACGTCGCGACCGAGGCGTCCGGGCTGACTTTCGGCACCTCGGAATAGGCGTAAACCGTGCCGGAAGAGCCGAGGCTCATGGTGATCGCGCCGGGCTGAATATTGCCGGTGCCGATGGCGCCCATCATGTTGTCGCCGCCGCCGCTGGAGACCAGCGCATTGGGGTTGATGCCGAGGTGTTCGGCAATCGCCGGCAAAATGGTGCCGACAGATTGATGTGCATCGATCAGCTCAGGCAATGCGGCTTGCAGGCGTCCGCTGGCGTCGATGTCGCGCAGCAGCTGCAAGTCCCACTGGCGGGTGCGCACGTTGAAGTAGCCGGTGCCGGAGGCGTCGCCGTATTCGCTGCAGGCGCGGCCGGTGAGCCAGAAGTTCAGGTAGTCGTGGGGCAGCAGAATGCGTGCGATGCGTGAGAACACCACGGGGTGTTGTTCTTTGGTCCAGAGCAGTTTCGACACCGTGTAGCCCGGCGCGATAACCACGCCGAGGCGTTCCAGTGAACCTTTTTCACCGCCCAGATGAGTGAGCAGACGGTCGTTTTCGGTGCTGGTTTCGGTGTCGCACCAGAGCTTGGCCGGGCGCAGGACTTCGCCTTGGTCGTCGAGCAGGACCAGACCGTGTTGCTGACCGGAGACGCCGATGCCGAGGATTGACTGGCCGTCGACATTCGCTGCCAGCAATGCCTGGCGGGTGGCGAGAGTGAAGGCTTCCAGCCATTGTTGGGTGTCTTGCTCGCGGCGACCGTTGGCGCCGCTGACCATCGTGTGGGCGGCGGCGCCTTGGCCGAGGACTTGACCGCTGGCGGCGTCGAGGATGATGGCTTTGGTGCCTTGGGTGCCGCAGTCGATGCCCAGGAAGAGTTGTTGTGTTGTCATGTGTGAACCACTCGGGTGTGGTGAAGATCAAGAGCTTACCCCCTCACCCCAGCCCTCTCCCCCAAGGGGGCGAGGGGGAAAGGGAGCCGATCGGGGGGCTGTTCAAAAGCTGAGTTCGACTCCGGTTCTCTCAACCGGGGCTGTTCAAAACCTGAGTTCGACTCCGGTTCTCTCAACCGGGGTTGTTCAAAAGCTGAGTTCGACTGCGGTTCTCTCAATCAGGTGCTGTTCAATACCTGAGTTCGACTCCGGACTTTCAGGTCGATGTAACTTGCACAAACCACTCGGTCAGTCCCCTCTCCCTCGGGGAGAGGGCTAGGGTGAGGGGCTTTTCAATCCAGAATCCGCTGCAAAGTCCGCGTCACACCCTCTTCGCGCAAGCTATTGCAGCACCATTCAAACGCCGCGACAAACTCCGCCGAACGCGGTATCGCCGTGCCGAAAATCTCCTCGACCACCAACAACCGCTGCGTAATTAAAGCATCATCCGCCACCAACGCCTGACAAAACACTGCGCGCGGATCCGGGATCGAATAGGTATCACCATTCTCATCCACACCCTTCAAATACAACGCCCACGCCGCCACCACCAACGCCGCACGCTTGGTCTCCTGCCCATCAGCAATCAACCGGTTGATCGTCGGAATGGTGAACTTGGGAAACTTCGACGAGCCGTCCGAACACACTCGCTCCAGTTGATCGGCAATCGCCTGATTGGAGAAGCGCGCCACCAGCGTGTTTTTGTAATCCGTCAGATCAATGCCCGGCACCGGCGCCAGTTGCGGGGTCACGTCCAGGTCCATATAAGCGCGCATGTAACGCACGAACAGCGGGTCGTTCATGGTTTCGTGCACAAACCGATAACCCTTCAAAAAGCCCAGATAGGTCAGCGCCAGGTGGCTGCCATTGAGCAATTTGATTTTCATCTCTTCATAGGGCGAAACATCGTCGGTGAACTGCACGCCGACCTTTTCCCAGGCCGGGCGACCGTTGACGAATTTGTCTTCCAGCACCCACTGCACAAAC
This sequence comes from Pseudomonas chlororaphis, assembly GCF_000783395.1. Taxonomy (GTDB): domain Bacteria; phylum Pseudomonadota; class Gammaproteobacteria; order Pseudomonadales; family Pseudomonadaceae; genus Aquipseudomonas; species Aquipseudomonas chlororaphis_H. Next base: position 6,837 of record NZ_JSFK01000031.1, read on the forward strand.
GGTTCACAGACCACCGGCCAGGCATCGTCGACGCCGTGTTTATCGGCCAGTTGCAAGCGATGCGCGGTGCTGGTCATCGGCGTGATGCGATCGACCATAGCGTTGGGGAAACTGACGTTGGCGTCGATCCAGCTGCACAGATTGCTGTTACGCAGCGTGGCAAACGCCAGCAGCGCCTTGCGCGTCACGGCGCCGTTGTGCGGCAGGTTATCGCAAGACATCACGGTAAACGCCGGGATGCCCGCTGCCCGGCGTTTTTCCAGGGCTGCGCACAAGAAGCCGAACACGGTTTTTGGCGCATCCGGGTTAGCCAGATCATGCTGAATCTGCGGCAGGTGCGCCATGAATTCGCCGTTGCTGTCGTCAATGCAATAACCGCCCTCGGTGATGGTCAGCGAGACGATGCGAATCTGTGGGTCGGCGAGTTTGTCGATCAACGCCTGAGCGCCGTCCTCGGCCAGCAGCATGTCGCGAATCGCGCCGATCACGCGCACTTCGGTGTCGTCGCTGTCACCGAGTTCGAACAGGGTGAACAGGTAATCCTGTTCCTTGAGATCGTCGCGGGCGCGGCGGTCTTCGGCGCGCAGGCCGACGCCACAAATGGCCCAGTCGAGGGCTTCGCCGGTGTTCATCAAGGCGTCGGTGTAATACGCCTGATGCGCGCGATGGAAGCCGCCGACGCCGATGTGAGCGATGCCTTGGCGGGTGTCGCTGAGGCTGTAGGCCGGCAGTTGTACTTCGGCGGCCAGACGATGGAGATTCTGTTGGTTGAGTTTCATCGGGAGTTCTCGAAATCAGGCCGCAGCGCGCAGCGGACGGGTCAACGCGACACCTTCGGCATCGAATAAATGGCAGTGCGACGGGTCGAGGTGCAAGCTCAACTGCTCGCCGTAGCGGCTGGCCAGATCACCGCGCACGCGCATGGTCAGGGCTTCGCCGGCGTTGGTGGTGACGTGGCAGAAGGTGTCGCTGCCCAGGCGTTCGCTGACGTCGGCGGTGACTTGCAGGCTGCAATCACCGGGTTGCGCCAGTTCCAGATGTTCCGGGCGAATCCCCAGGGTCACGGCGCTGCCGACACTCAGATTGCCGGCGTTGAACGGCAGGGTGATGCGTGTGCCGGCGTCCAGCGACACTTCGCAGCTTTGGCCGTCGACGCGGGCAATCTTGCCTTTGAGGAAGCCCATTTTCGGCGTGCCGAGGAACCCGGCGACGAACAGATTGGCCGGTTGGTGATACAGATCCAGCGGCGAGCCGACCTGCTCGATCTTGCCGCCATTGAGCACCACGACTTTGTCGGCCATGGTCATCGCTTCGACCTGATCGTGGGTGACGTAGATCATCGTCGCTTGCAGGTCTTTGTGCAGGCGCAGCAGCTCCAGACGCATCTGCACGCGCAGCGCGGCGTCGAGGTTGGAGAGGGGTTCGTCGAAGAGGAAGATTTTCGGATTGCGCACGATGGCGCGGCCAATCGCCACGCGCTGGCGCTGACCACCGGAGAGCTGTTTCGGTTTGCGCTCAAGCATCGGCCCGAGTTCGAGAATGCGCGCTGCCTCGCCGACTTTCTTCTCGACTTCGGCTTTCGGCACGCCGGCCAGATCGAGGGCGAAGGACATGTTTTTCTTCACGGTCATGTGCGGGTACAGCGCGTAGGTCTGGAACACCATCGCCAGATCGCGCTTGGCCGGACTGACTTCGGTGATGTCGCGGCCATCGAGTTCGATGGTGCCGTCGCTGACTTCTTCGAGGCCGGCGATCAGCCGTAGGAGGGTGGATTTGCCGCAGCCCGACGGGCCGACGAAGACCACGAATTCCTTATCGTTCACTTCCAGGTCGATGCCTTTGATGATGGAGAAGCCTTCGAAGCCTTTTTGCAGATTCTTGATTTTCAGGTTGGCCATGATGATGGGCCTCCGCAATTTATTATTGGGTTAAACCAGATCGGCTTTTCTGTGGGAGCGAGCCTGCTCGCGAAGGGGCCGTGTCAGTCGACATCAGGCTTGAATGACACTCCGCTTTCGCGAGCAGGCTCGCTCCCACAGGGGATAGGGTTGGATTCGGGATGTTCATTTCACGGCGCCGAACGAGAGACCGCGCACCAGTTGCTTCTGGCTGATCCAGCCGAAGATCAGAATCGGCGCACACGCGAGGGTCGACACCGCCGACAACTTGGCCCAGAACAAACCTTCCGGACTCGAATACGAGGCGATCAACGCCGTCAGTGGCGCGGCTTTCGACGAGGTCAGGTTCAGCGACCAGAACGCCTCGTTCCAGCACAGGATCAGCGACAGCAGGACGGTCGAGGCAAGGCCACCCTTGGCGATCGGCAGCAGCACGCGGACCATTTCCTGCCACAGCGTGGCGCCGTCGAGGCGGGCGGCTTCGAGGATGTCTTTGGGGATGTCCTTGAAGTAGGTGTAAACCATCCAGACCACGATCGGCAGGTTGATCAGCGTGTAGATCACGATCAGCGCGATGCGCGTGTCGAGCAGGCCGAAACTCTTCGCCAGCAGGTAGATCGGCATGAGCACGCCCACCGGCGGCAGCATCTTGGTCGAGAGCATCCACAGCAGCGTGCCTTTGGTGCGCTGGGTTTCGTAGAACGCCATCGAGTACGCCGCCGGCACCGCGATCAACAGGCACAGAGCGGTGGCGCTGAAGGAGATCACCACCGAGTTCCAGGCGAAACTGAAGTAATCGCTGCGCTCATTGATGTGCAGGTAGTTCTCCAGCGTCGGCGTGAAGATGAACTGCGGCGGCGTGGCGAACGCGTCGATTTCGGTTTTGAAACTGGTCATCACCATCCAGAAGATCGGGAAGAAAATCACGATCGCGATGGCCCAGGCCAGGGTGCCGAGCAGCAGGCTCTGCAGCCGGCGGGATTGTTGAAGAGTCATGGCAGGCCTCAGGCTTTGTCAGTCAGGTTTTTGCCGATCATCCGCACCAGAATGATCGCGGCGATGTTGGCGATGACCACGGCAATCAAGCCGCCCGCCGAAGCCATGCCGACGTCGAACTGCACCAGCGCCTGGTTGTAGATCAGGTAGGCGAGGTTGGTCGAGGCGTAGCCGGGGCCACCGTTGGTGGTGGTGAAAATCTCGGCGAACACCGACAGCAGGAAGATCGTTTCGATCATCACCACCACGGCAATCGGCCGCGCCAGATGCGGCAGGGTCAGGTGCCAGAAGATCGCGATCGGTCCTGCGCCGTCGAGGCGCGCGGCTTCCTTTTGTTCCTGGTCGAGGGACTGCATGGCGGTCATCAGAATCAGGATTGCGAAGGGCAGCCATTGCCACGAGACAATGATGATGATCGACAGCAACGGGTAGTGGGCGAGCCAGTCCACCGGTTGCGCGCCGAACAACTTCCAGATGTAGGCGAGGATCCCCGAGACCGGATGGAAGATCAGGTTCTTCCAGATCAACGCACCGACCGTGGGCATGATGAAGAACGGCGAAATCAGCATGACCCGCACGATGCCGCGACCGAGGAATTCACTGGCCTCCAGCAACGCACTGATCAGTACGCCTAACACCACACTGATCAGCAACACGCTACCGACCAGCAACAGCGTGTTGGTGGCGCCGGGCATGAAGCCCGAGTCGGTCAGAAAGTAAGTGAAGTTCTCAAGGCCGACGAACTCGTTCTCACCGGGGTAGAGCAGGTTGTAGCGGATCATCGAAAAGTAGATGGTCATGCCCAGCGGCACGATCATCCACAGCAGCAACAGCGCCACTGAGGGGCTGACCAGAAACCAGCCGGGATTGCGTACGCGGACCTTGCGCGCAGGTTGCGACAGGTCGAGGTGGGCTTTGGCAGTTGAAGTATTCATGGTGATCACAACCCATTGGGTGCAGAAACATGTTCAGGAAAGACAACATTCCTGACATTGGCGCGGACCCTGTGGGAGCTGGCTTGCCAGCGATAGCGATAGTTCAGCCGACAGCAATGTTGAATGTGCCGACCTCATCGCTGGCAAGCCAGCTCCCACAGGTTTAGTGGCGGTTACTTGGGATAACCGGCGCGCTTCATCTCGCGTTCAGTGGTTTGCTGCGCGGCAGTGAGGGCTTGATCCACCGTGGTCTGGCCGATCAGCGCCGCCGAGAACAGCTTGCCGACCTGGGTCCCCACGGCCTGGAACTCAGGAATGGTCACCAGTTGAATGCCGATATACGGCACCGGTTTCAGCGTCGGTTTGCTCGGGTCAGCTGCTTTCAGCGATTCCAGCGTGACCTTGGCGAACGGCGCGGCGCTCATGTAGGCGTCGCTGTAGGTCGAAGCGCGAGTGCCGGGCGGAACGTTGGCGATGCCGTCAGTCTTGGCTACCAGTTCGCCGTACTCTTTGGAGGTCGCCCAGGCGCTGAATTCTTTCGCAGCGTCTTTGGCTTTGGAGCTGGTCGGAATCGCCAGTGCCCACGAATACAGCCACGCCGAGCCTTTGTCGGTCACTTGATGCGGTGCGAAGGTGAAGCCGACGTGATCGGCGACCTTGCTCTGGGTCTTGTCGGTGACGAACGAACCGGCGACGCTGGCATCGACCCACATCGCGCATTTGCCGCTGTTGAACAGCGCGAGGTTTTCGTTGAAACCGTTGCTGGAGGCGCCCGGCGGGCCGGATTTCTTCATGGTGTCGACGTAGAAATTCAGCGCGTTTTTCCACTCCGGCCCGGTGAATTCCGGCTTCCACTGCTCATCGAACCAGCGCGCGCCGTAGGCGTTGGCAACCGTGGTGATCAGCGCCATGTTCTCGCCCCAACCGGCCTTGCCGCGCAGGCAGATGCCGTACTGCTCTTTGTCTTTGTGGGTGAGTTTTTCGGCGAAACCGGCGATCTGCTCCCAGGTCGGACGCTCCGGCATGGTCAGGCCGGCATCTTTGAACAGGTCGGTGCGGTAATAGGTGATCGAGCTTTCCGCGTAGAACGGCAGGGCGTACAGCGATCCCTTGACCGACAGGCCTTCACGCACCGACGGGAACACATCGTCGAGGGCGTAACTGGCCGGCAGATCTTTCATCGGCTCCAGCCAGCCTTTGGCGCCCCACAGTGCGGCTTCGTACATGCCGATGGTCAACACGTCGAACTGACCGCCCTGAGTGGCGATGTCGGTGGTCAGGCGTTGGCGCAGGACGTTTTCTTCGAGCACGACCCAATTGAGCTTGATGTCCGGATGCTCGGTCTCGAAAGTTTTCGAGAGCTTTTGCATGCGGATCATGTCGCTGTTGTTGACGGTGGCGATGGTCAGGGTCTGGGCGCCAAGGCTGACGCTGCTGAGGGTCATGCAGGTGAGGGCAAGCAGAGCTTTTGCAGTGGGTTGCATCGTGCACTCCTTTTCTGCACCCGGAGGGTTACAGAAGGACAGTTATTGTTTTTGTGTCTTCCGACGACAGGAAGAATGTGCGCTGATTACAGCCTTCAATCGCAGGGCTGACAAATCATCCCTAGCACTTTGATCGATACTTTTTTGCACTGGGCTTTTGTGGGGTGAGCGCAGGGAAGGGGTTTGCAGCGATCAGGCACTATCGAATGCGTACAGGTTTCTGAACATTGCGATGAAATTTGTGGGAGCGAGCCTGCTCGCGAATGCGGTGTGTCAGCTACAGATTTGCCAACTGATCCTCCGCCTTCGCGAGCAGGCTCGCTCCCACAGGGGGAGAATTGCGTTGTCAGTGGTGGTTCTGCTCGGTCAGGCGCTGCACGGCGAGCCGCCGGTAGTGCGACGGCGTCATACCCTTGAGCTGCTGAAAGCGCCGATTGAAGTTGGAAATGTTGTTGAACCCGGATTCGAAACAGACCTCGGTCACCGGTTTGTCGCCATCGGCCAGCAGTTCGCAGGACTTGCTGATGCGCAGGCGGTTGACGAACTCGATGAAATTGCGCCCGGTGGCCTGTTTGAACACTCGGCTGAAATAGGTCGGCGTCATGCCCAGATGCGCGGCGACTTCCTCCAGCGAGATGTCGCGGGCGTAGTGACTGAAGATGTAGTCGACGGCCCGGTTGGTGCGATCGATATTGTGCTCGTCGGCCAGTTGCGGGGTGGTGGCGCCGGACAGCAACTGGAAATCATCGCTGGCCGCGAGCAATTCCATCAGGATAAAGAAATGCCCGAGGCGGGTGATGCCCTTGCTGTCGGCGATGCGCTGCATCAGCGTCATGGCCTGGCGGATGGTGCGTTTGCAGCGAAACTCGATGCCGTACTGCGCACGTTCCAGCAGGGGCGCCAGGGTTTTCAGTTCGGCAAACACCTGGTGGCCACTCTCGAACAACTCGTCGGTGAAGTTGACCAGCATGTCGCGCTTTTCCACGACCTCGTCTTCGGCCACCTGGCTGATCCAGTTGTGCGGCAGGTTGGGGCCAGTGAGGAACAGGGTTTCGGGATAAAAGTTGCCGATGTAGTCGCCAATGAACACCTTGCCCGAGCTGGCGACGATCAGGTGCAGTTCGTATTCCTTGTGAAAATGCCAGCGCACCAGCGGGCACGGAAAACCATGCTGGCGGTAGATGATGGACAAGCCGTTATGGTCATCCATCAACTCGTACGAGGGGTCGGTCACGCGAGCTGTTCGGGTCATGGCGAGCTACTTTTTTATTATCGCCTGCCGATCATGCCTCGTTTTTCGGGGCTTGTGCCAGCTTCACTCAAACGGCCTGTTCGCGGACCGTGCTTCGCGACTTCTCGATGGCTTTTTCCAGATTGACCTTTTGGCAGAAAAGCACAATGTTCGAATTTTTAATAAAGTCGAAATTGATGATGTTGCACTTTTTTGCCCAGTCCGATCTGGCCGGGTCAAACCAGTAGTCAAGATCATCCAGAATTCGCTGAGGGCCGCCAATCGAAAAACTGGTTGCCGACAGCGACCATGGGCTAAGTGTGCTGTTGGGGGTGCTCAATACTTGATTGATGTAACCCTGTAGGTCGAGAGGACTGACAAGTTGCTTTCCGATCCACTTGTGCTGGATTCTTCCATAAATACGGTGGTCCTCTGTTTCCCAGGTCATGGGGGCTGCCACCATGATTCGCTGCAACGGGCTGATCGCTTTGAGCTGGCCAAGTGTCTGGTGCAGATTCCGGGTCGGGATCATTCGTTCGCCCAAGTGTTCCAGTATCGACGCTTGAAACTCCGAATGATCGAATGAGTCCTTGCCGGTACCCAATTCATGAAAGTCCAGAATGATGAATTCATTGATGTTTCTTTCATAAAAAGCTTTTACGTCACGCACCAGATCTTCAAGCGTACGGGAAGAAAGGTATCCGTTATGGTGGAAGCGGAACTTTGCCAGTCCTTGCGCTTTGCTATCGTAAGTCAGGCGTACGTCGAGTGCTCGAGCGCCACGATTCAATTGCGAATAAAACGATACATCCTGGCAGGCGAGCCAGTTTTTGCCAGGTATCAGTGCATACCCCGCTTCCCAGTCACAGCCAGCGTTATGGGCGCCCGGCAAACTCAATTCGAAAAGCGACAAGTTGTCGATTTGCGGCGAGTCAGCCATCCATTGGTAAGTTTGGAAGTTATCAAGAGTGTTCATGTTGTACATCCTGCGTTTGAAAATTAAAGTTATTGGAATTGCGCGCAGGATGTTTATAACGGGTGCCGGGTTTTCCGCAAAGTTGGCGTTTAATACAAGTCGTGTAGAAGGGTTTGATTATATGTCCGATACTTGCTGTGTGCTTCGATTTTTAACTTCGATCCATTGAGCCATGTATTGAGTGCTTTTGTGCGAATGATGACGAAGCATGCTGCCAATGAAGTTTTTGGCTCTGAGATTTTGTAAGTCTTGTTGGCAATAACGCAGTTTTTCTATCAATGCCAAACCATGTACTGACTGTGAGTAGCGTTGACTCAGCAGCGTATATCCCGCCAGACGGGCCGCCTGCCAACGCGTCTCCTCCTGGTAAAGCGCAACGGCATTGTTGGCGAACTCGACTGCGCTGCTCGTCACAAAACCCGGCCAGGTCTGATCGCCGTGCATGCCCTCGGCGCCAATCGGTGTGGTGACGCTGGGGGTGCCGCACAGCATGGCATCGACCAGTTTCCCCTTGATCCCGGCACCAAAGCGCAAAGGTGCCAGGCACACCCGCGCGGCAGACATGACCTGCAACGCATCTTCAGCCCAGTTCATGATGTGGAAACCTTCGCTGGCGTTATGCAGCGCAGTGGCTTTCGGCGGCGTGTAGGCGCCGTAGATGTGCAGTTGTGCCTTGGGCAATTGTTGGCGAATCAGCGGCCAGATCGTGGTTTTCATCCACAGCACGGCATCCCAGTTGGGCGCGTGGCGGAAGTTGCCGATACTCAAGAAGTTCGCCCGATCCGCAAATGTGCCGGCGGTGGCTGCGGGCGGGTCGATCATCAACGGGCACCAGTGCAGCAGTTGCCGGGGCAAGCCGAACTGCTCGATCAATAATTCGATTTCCACTTCGGAGATCATCAGATTGAGATCGCAACGATACAGCGCGGCGATTTCGCGCTTGGCCAGATCGGTTTCGGCCATCAGTTCGAACTCGTCGCGCAGGGCCGGGGCAAAGACATCACTGAAATCATTCTGGTCAGCATTGACCTTCAGGCGAGACTTGAGTCGCTGGTGGCGCGCATGCCGCAGACTTTGCAAGTCGGAAGTTTCCAGCACGCGCAGCGCCTGAGGGCAGTGTTTTTCAACCCGCCAGCCGAACTGCTCTTCCATCATGAATTGGTCGAACAAGACGATGTCCGGCATCAGTTCGCTGATGAATTGATCGAAGCTGCTGTTGTTGAGTTCGATCGGCACCTCACGAATGCCGAGTGCGGCAAGATCCGCCTTGTGCTCGCCGGGACCGGCCGGGCTGCTGAAGGTAATGTCCCAGCCTTGTTGCAGGAAGGTTTCGAGGATCTGCATCACATGACCACTGGCCGCGGAAGAGCGCGGCTCGGGCCAGACGTAGCCGATGACCAGGACTTTGGTGTTATCGGGTTGGGTCATGGGGGCAGATCCTTTAAAGCAGGTGAGAAAAAAGGGCGCAATTAAACCACAGCCATAAAGCTTGGATGCGCCCTGTTTCTCTTCACATCGGTTTGGCGAGATTAAGCAACAGCGGCCCCTGGATAAAAGCACCGGGAGCCGTGTTCTTCAAAGCGTTTTCCATGGCCGAGAGGTTGAGTTGAAACGCCGCGGGCGCGGTCACTTGCTGGTCCAGGAGCGAGACAGACAGTGCATAGGATTCCGCATTCAACAATGCGGGATGGTCTTGGACCACTTTTGGCAGCCCGTCCTTGATTCGCTTGAACTCGATGTATTCCTCACGCTTGGCAAAGCGGAAATGAGGATTGCTCAGATTATCCGGATGTGCCCTGTGCGCGTCCCTGGCAAATTCAAGCAGCCCGACGGCATCGAACTCGGCGGGAGTAACCCCGGCAAGCACTTCGCCGTAGTAAAGGTCGAGCGTTCCCGGAGCGCCGTGCGACATTTCATGGACGATGACATCGCCAATACTGCCATCGTCATACCTGGACACTTGATAGAACTCATCCAGATTGTCCGGGTAGATCGCGAGAAACTGACCTGCGTTCTTATCGACTTTCACGCCAGCGTCCACGCCGGCTTTCCAGTGTTTGTAGGTATCGACACGCAGTGCCGCGAGGATGTCCGGCTCATGCGGGCGGAACACCATATTGGTGAGATCAACGGAGTCGAGATCCTTGCGCATGGCGCGCAAATTGTGGGTGATGTATTCAATTGCTTCGTTAGAGTCAGTGCCAAAGACATGCTTGAGCAGCGAGCGAACATGGTGATCGTCCTCGTGTATGTTGCTGAGCATGCCGATCGTGTTGTCGAGTTTGCTTTTCGCGTGGGGAATGGCTTTGGTCAGATATCCCTGCGTGTAACTGAAGGGCCTGGCGCGAGCGAACAATCGTTTCAACGGCGAGAAATTCCCCAGATTGAGGAACTTCAGGCGCGGCCCCCAGGCACCGCCGACTTTGAGGTTGAGTGCGTGCCAGCGCTTGTTGCGTTGCAGCACGGCAATATCGACGGCCTGGCTCACACCGTCCGCCCCGCGCCAGGTCGCCTGGCGCATATCGGTCAGCCGTTCGAACTTGATCAACTCAGGGGCATTTGCACCGCGCACGAGTTTGCGCAACTGGGCATTGGCGGTTCGCGCCGTACTCAGTGCGTTTTCGCCGACGAAGACGATGCCACGGCCCGCGAGCCGCAGACCTTTGCGTGCCAGTGTCGGCAAGCCATCCAGCGGATTGATCAACGACAGCGCTACACGAGCCACGGCCCTGGAAATTTTCAATACCTTGAGTGTGGTTGACCCGGTCTTGGCGGCGATACTTGCCGCGCTTGCCCCCAGACCAATCAACAAACCGATGACCGACAGGCCATCCAGCACACAGCCACCGATGCCCTCGGAAACCCGATCAGTACGCCCCGAACGGATATCTTCAATACATTGTTTGAACGGCACGATCACGTTGATCGCCAAGCGTTCAACGGTTTCTATGGTTGTGCGCCATTCCTCCAACTCCGTCTGCACATTCAGTGAGGCGTACAACTCGGCACGGCTGACCACAGGATGGTGGGTCAGGATGCATTCGGCGATGTCATCGACCTCGCGGGAAAAGAACAGGGAAACCGGTCGATTGTCCGTGGCGGCCAGATTCAGGTGCCAGAGCTTTTCCACCACTACGCGAGACGTCACGCCACTTCGGGGCTCGCTGCCCTCGCTGTAAGCCGCGAAATCGAGAGGCCATTCCACGGCTTTGTTCTTTGCCTGGAAGTCGTACCGGCTGCCGGTGAAGGAGAGTGTCGGGCGAGCATCGATGATCTGCGTGCTTTGCAATAACGCCAGTAATTCGGGGCGTTCGCGACACAGACCGCGCAAGCTGAATAACTCATAAGTACGCAATGCATTGTCATTGTTACAGCACAGAATAAGGCCGTAGCGACCTTTCGCTTCGTCACGAGCGAATTGGGTTTCTTCCTGTGGATTGAGTGGATTGACTTCCTTTCTGACGGTGTAAAGCGTCATGTAGCCGTTGGTGAGCGCCTGTCTATCGCGCTCGGGCATGTTCGAAATCGCCATTTTCATGACCGAGGACATTCCCTCGCGCACGTCTTTGTAATAGCAATCGAAGGCTTGATCGAACAGTACGCCAGGCAATTCGAGTTCGGACAATCGGGCAAACGCGTCAGCGGGTGGCTTGAAATCGCTTTGTTGCTGAAATCGGTCTGTCAACTTGCCATTTTCGATCAGGTCGCCGGACAGGTAGAGATCCACTATCGAGAAGCGCAGGCGCAGCAGTTTGTTTATCGCGTATTCGCTGTTGCCGGTTGTGCTAAGCAGCGCATCATAGAACTCGCTGAGAATGCCGGCCGGGTGCGCCGCCTTGAGTCCCTCGAGCCAGCTGCGGTCTTTGAAGCTGCTCAGGTATTTGATGGAGAAGCCTTTCTGTTCGAGGTAACTGCCTTCGGGCATCACCTTCTTTAATGCCTCAAGGGCGATTGTTCTGCGCTCGGGGGGCGTTCGCGACAGACCCGTCTCCGATTGGCTGAGGGCCTCCATGTAGCGCTCGAAGTGCGCGGTAGCCTTGACCAGCGTGGGCTTGTCGTAATCTTTTTGGGCTCGGTAGTCGATCACGCCATTGAGTACTGCCCAATTGATCGTCGGGGTGAATCCAGCTACCTGGTGCAGTTCGATTTGTTCGGGGGACAGCGGAGCCAGTTCTGCAAACGCCTTGATTTGGCTATATGTCATCATTCGGGAGGACCCCGGCGAGGCGTGTTCGATCAACGCCACCGCTTGAGCGATGACGACCCAGCCAGGTTTTTCCAGGGTCAGATCAGGCGGTATATCGGCGATCAGAAATTCAGCGGCGGAGCCGGCCAGTAACAGGTGTGCCGCCAGCAGGGCGTAGTCTGGTTCAATCAAGCCCTCGCTAACGAGATGCTGCTCGAGGCTTTCACGCACTTGTGCAGCATGGCGGGTTGCATTGGCCGGTTGATACAGGTCGTAACCGGCGAGGATGGGCGAGTTGGTCCGCGCCTCCAGATCGATGACCAGCGCGGCCTGCAGGATTTCGCGAAGCTGATTGGCGCGCACGTGCTGATCGTCCGTTTCCAGATGCCAGTCGAGGCGCTCATGGAGCTTTCGGCCCAGGTCACTGGCAAAGTTCTGCTTCAAACAGTCGGTAATAATGTCGTCCACGTGCTTGCGTTTAGTGGCGATGGGAATCTGCTTGAAATCGGCGAGGGACAGTTTTTTCAGAAAAGTGCTCTTGCCTTCAGTCGCTTCCTGAATGACTTGTGTGATGATTTCGCGTTTGGCGCGCGATAAATGAAACGGTGAATCCGCTTCACTGTTCAGTAACTCGTGGTAATCGCCGGAGTCGGGAGGGGCGGGAAGTTCAAAAATCAAATAGGCGATCAATTGTTTGATGTCGCCAATGGTCTGCGGCAGATTCAAACCTTCAAAGGCAAGCCATTGCTCAATGCCAATGTCGTAACCGGAATAAACATAGCCACCGGTTATTTCCGCAAACTCGGCCAGCATCAGCGTCTCTGCGCTTCCGCCGATGGGTAGCTCATGTTTGGCGTGTTCAAATATTCCAAAGATACTGCCTTCGCCGTCGACACCGATTCTAGCGTTCGCCGGAAAACCATGAATTTCGCAAAGATGCGAGAACTGCTCGGTTTCAATCATTTTCTGCAAGGCATGACGTGCTGGCTCATAGGCTTCATCGAAAGTGCTGCCGGCAACGTAGGGGAAAAACAGGTTCTGCAGGCTAAGCCTGGTTGTTTCGGGTAAAGACGCGCTTGCGCTGTAGTGCTCAAATGTCAAAGTGGGATTCGAACGTAGAAGGGCAGCATTCAGCGCCTGGGTGATGTTGGCTCTTTCCTGTTTGTCGAAAAGAGAACGATCGACGTATGAAGTTTTATTGATTACTGCGGGGCGCATGTCTTCTATCCTGAGTCGGGTAAGCTTCAAGTGTCTTTGTTAGCGGCGCTGATTTGTCAGGCGCCACAGATCAAAGAGTTGACTCAGGATAGAACTGCGGTGATCAGTAATTACAGGTTTAGTGCGTTGCGAATTATGCGTGGATATAACAAGTTGCTTCGGCTGCTATTTCCTGTTGTTAATTGTTCAATATGGCTTTTACCTTGTCACGCAACTGATCAATTGAAAACGGTTTGCCGATTACATGCATGCCTGCGGGTACATCAATGGATTCGGCATAACCGCTGGCAAACATAATCGGCAGGGCGGGGCGCAGTTTGCGTGCTTCGGTCGCCAGTTCGCGGCCATCCATGCCGGGCAAACCGACGTCGGTCATCATCAGGTCGATGTGCTCGTCTGCGTTCTTGAGAATCTCGAGTGCCTGTTCGCTGCCGTCCGCTTCGAGCACCGTGAACTCCAGCTCCTCCAGCACATCGACAATCAGCATGCGCACGATGTGGTCGTCTTCTACGACAAGAATGGTGGAGGCGGGGGTAGACATAATAAGGCTCTCGAAAGTCAGTTCAGGGTCGCCGGTCGATCAAAAGTGCCGGGCTCTTTCATCAGTAAGTGGCGCAGTGCCACAAGTTCCCCGTCTGCAACAAAAAAAGCATAGCTGCTCACGGGGCGGCAAGGATAACTGTTCGAGGCTACAAACGTGCCGGTGTGCGTAGGAATTTGCGGCGAAAGGTGTGAGAAAAATGGATCCATACCGCCGTTTTGGGGCAAACTCCCTGTTTTTCAACAGTTCGACAAGGCTGCCCCATGTCCTCTCCGTCTACGGTTGATGAGCAACGGTTTCGCAAACTCCTGAGTCGCAACATCAGTCTGCCCTTGGGCGTCGGTGTGCTCAGTGCCGTGTTCTTCGTGTCGCTGATCACTTATCTGTTGTCGGTCATCCAGTGGGTGGAGCACACCGACCGGGTGATCAATAACGCCAATGAAGCGGTGAAGCTCACCGTGGACCTGGAAACCGGCATGCGTGGTTTTCTGCTCAGCGGCGACGAGCACTTCCTCGACCCGTACGAAACGGCCAAGCCGCGTGTTACCGTGGCGCTCAACACGTTGCTCGAACTGACGGCCGATAACCCGGTGCAAACCGATCGTCTGCGCCGTCTGCAGGCCTTGCAGACCGAGTGGGCCAATTACGCGCAATCGATGATCGATCTGCAGCGCTCCAGCGGCGATTATCGAGGCGCGGTCAAGGCCGGACGCGGCAAGCGCCTGACCGACGAAATCCGCAAGCAATTCGAAGACGTTATCGAGACCGAACAGGTCTTGCGCACCACGCGTAATGAAGAAGTGCGCCGCACCACGATCTGGAGCATCAGCCTCTACCTTGTGTTCATTGCCGGTATCAGTGGTTTGCTGGCTTATATTGGCCGACGTGATCTGGTCAATCTGTCCACCAACTACAGCGCCAACCTGGCAGCACAGCAAGCCAGTGCCGTGCGTCTGGAACAGCAGGCGTGGTTGCGCAATGGTCAGACCGAACTGGCCGAACAAGTCCTGGGCCAACTGACGTTGAATCTGTTGGGACGCAACATTCTGCAATTCTGTGCGCAATACCTCGGCACCGCCGTGGCCGCGCTGTATGTGCGTGAAGAACACGGCGGCCTGAAACGCGTGGCTACTTACGGTTTCTCCCGCGAGCAGGAAGAGCAGGAGCAGTCGATCTACAGCGGCGAAGGCATCGTCGGGCAGGTGGCGCAACAGGCGCGGCTGATTCGTCTGGACTCCGTGCCGTCGGATTACTTCAAAGTCAGCTCAGGGCTGGGCGAAGGCTTGCCGCACAGTGTGCTGGTGGTGCCCACCAGCGATGACGATCGGGTCAACGGCGTGATCGAATTGGGTTTCCTGCGTCCACTCAATGATCGCGATATCGAACTGCTGGAGCTGATTGCCGCCAACATCGGTACGTCCATCGAAGCCGCACGCTATCGCCAGCGCTTGCAGGAAGTTCTGGCCGAAACCCAGCAGCTCAACGAAGAGTTGCAGGTGCAGCAGGAAGAGCTGAAAACCGCCAACGAAGAGCTGGAAGAACAATCGCGGATTCTCAAGGAGTCCCAGGCGCATCTGGAAACCCAGCAAGTCGAGCTGGAACAGACCAACGAGCAGCTTGCCGAGCAGGCGCAGACCCTGGCCGAACAGCGCGACGCCATGGACCTGAAGAACACCGAACTCAATCAGGCGCAGGTGCAACTCGAAGAACGCGCCGAAGAATTGCAGCGCTCGAGCAAGTACAAGTCCGAATTCCTCGCCAACATGTCCCACGAACTGCGCACGCCGCTGAACAGTTCGTTGATTCTGGCCAAGTTGCTGGCGGAGAACCCGCAAGACAACCTCAGTGCCGAACAGGTCAAGTTTGCCGAGTCGATCTACTCGGCCGGTAATGATCTGCTCAACCTGATCAACGACATTCTGGACATCTCCAAGGTCGAGGCGGGCAAGCTCGAAGTGATTCCGGAGAACACCAGTGTTGCGCGTCTGGCCGATGGTTTGCGCAGCGTGTTCGAACCGTTGGCGGCAGACAAGCAACTGACCTTCACTGTCGATCTGCAGCCCGGCGCGCCGGGCATGCTGTACACCGACCGTCAGCGTCTGGAGCAGGTGATCAAGAACCTGCTGTCCAACGCCGTGAAGTTCACCGAGAAAGGCACTGTCAGTCTGACCATTGCTGGCCAGCCTGACGATCGAATCGCGTTCATCGTGCGCGATTCGGGTATCGGCATTGCCGCCGATCAGCAGGAGAGCATTTTCGAAGCCTTCCGCCAGGCTGACGGCACCACCAACCGCAAATACGGCGGCACCGGTCTGGGCCTGTCGATCTCTCGGGATCTGGCGACCTTGCTCGGCGGTTCGATCAGCGTCAGCAGCACGCCGGGGCAGGGCAGCGTGTTCACGCTGGTGTTGCCGCAGCAGTTCAACGAGTCCAGCGATGTACCGTTTGCGCCGTTGACCTTTACTCCGCCAGCGACGGTGGTCAGCGCGCCACTGGCGCCGGTGGTTTCGCCATTGGCACCGGTGCACATTCCGCGCTTTGCCGATGATCGCAACAAGGCGCCATTCGCTACGCGTTGCATTCTGGTGGTGGAGGACGAGCCGAACTTTGCGCACATCCTCTACGATCTGGCGCACGAGCTCGGCTATCAGTGCCTGGTGGCCCATGGCGCGGACGAGGGTTATGACTTGGCGAAAGAGTTCGTGCCGGACGCGATCCTGCTCGACATGCGCCTGCCGGATCACTCTGGCCTCACCGTGCTGCAACGCCTGAAAGAGCACGCCGAAACCCGGCACATTCCGGTGCATGTGATTTCCGTCGAAGACCGCGTCGAAGCGGCCATGCACATGGGCGCCATCGGTTATGCCGTCAAACCGACCACCCGCGAAGAGCTCAAGGACGTGTTTGCCCGTCTCGAAGCCAAGCTGACCCAGAAGGTCAAACGCGTGCTGCTGGTTGAGGATGACGATTTGCAGCGCGAAAGCATTGCGCGACTGATCGGCGACGAAGACATCGAAATCACCGCCGTCGGCCTTGCGCAGGACGCTTTGGAGCTGCTGCGCACGACGATCTACGACTGCATGGTCATCGACTTGAAGCTGCCGGACATGCTCGGCAATGACTTGCTCAAGCGCATGTCCACCGAAGACATCTGCTCGTTCCCGCCGGTCATTGTCTACACCGGGCGCAACCTGACCCGTGATGAAGAGGCCGAACTGCGCAAGTATTCGCGCTCGATCATCATCAAGGGCGCACGTTCGCCTGAACGTTTGCTCGACGAAGTCACACTCTTTCTGCACAAAGTCGAATCGCAGTTGTCCCATGAACGGCAGAAGATGCTCAAGACCGCGCGCAGCCGCGACAAGGTCTTCGAGGGTCGCAAAGTGCTGCTGGTGGACGACGATGTGCGTAACATTTTCGCCCTCACCAGCGCTCTTGAGACCAAAGGCGCAGTCGTGGTCATTGGCCGGAACGGTCGTGAGGCGATTGAAAGACTCAATGAGGTCGAGGACATCGATCTGGTGTTGATGGACGTGATGATGCCGGAAATGGATGGTTTCGAAGCCACCATTGAAATCCGCAAGGATCCGCGCTGGCGCAAACTGCCGATCATCGCGGTGACGGCCAAGGCCATGAAGGACGATCAGGAGCGCTGCCTGCAGGCGGGCGCCAATGATTACCTGGCCAAGCCCATCGATCTGGATCGCCTGTTCTCGTTGATTCGCGTGTGGTTACCGAAGATGGAACGCATTTAGTGGAACGCAGTACGCCAGCCGAACGAAACAGTGAAATCGAACTGCGCTTGTTGATCGAGGCGATCTACCTCAAGTACAGCTACGATTTTCGCGATTACTCCGGCGCTTCGATCAAGCGCCGGGTGCAGCATGCGTTGAGCCAGTTCGAGTGCGCGACCATTTCGGCATTGCAGGAAAAGGTCCTGCATGATCCGACGGCATTCATGCAGTTGCTGCAATTGTTGACGATCCCGGTCAGCGAGATGTTTCGTGATCCGTCGCACTTTCTCGCCATTCGCCGGGAAGTGGTGCCGTTGTTGCGCACCTATCCGTCGATCAAGATCTGGATCGCCGGGTGCAGTACGGGCGAGGAGGTCTATTCGATGGCGATACTGCTGCGCGAAGAGGGCTTGCTTGATCGCACGATCATCTATGCCACCGATATCAACCCGCGCTCGCTGGACAAGGCCAAGCAGGGGATTTTCTCGATGGAGAATGTTCGCGCGTACACCGCCAACTATCAGCAGGCCGGTGGTCAGCGCTCGTTTGCCGACTACTACACGGCGGCGTACGGTTACGCGATTTTCGACAAGACCTTGTGCGAGAACGTGACTTTTGCCGATCACAGTCTGGCGACCGACAGCGTGTTCTCTGAAACCCAGTTGATCTCTTGCCGGAATGTTTTGATCTATTTCAACAAGAAGCTTCAGGATCGCGCCTTTGGCCTGTTCCACGAATCGTTGAGTCATCGCGGTTTTCTGGTACTCGGCAGCAAAGAGACGCTGGATTTTTCCAGCTATTCCAACCAGTTCGAGCCGCTGGTGAAACAGGAACGGATTTACCGCAAATTATGAACGACGCTGCGGAGTCACCTCGGATCGAGGCCGTTGTGATGGGCGCTTCCGCCGGTGGTGTGGAGGCGTTGCTGAGCCTGCTCGGGCCGCTGCGCAAGGGTTTTGTGTTGCCGATCATTATCGTGTTGCATCTGCCCGAAGAGCGTCGCAGCCAATTGGCCGAGGTATTTGCCCGGCGTTTGGCGATGCCGGTGCTGGAGGCCATCGATAAACAGGATGTCGAGCCCGGCACGGTGTATTTCGCCACGCCCGGTTATCACTTGTCTGTGGAGCAGGATCGCAGTCTGTCGCTGAGTCTTGAAGATCGTCGGCACCACTCTCGACCTTCGATCGATTTCCTGTTTGAATCCGCCGCCCACGTTTACGGGCCCGGTTTGGCGGCTGTGCTGCTGACCGGCGCCAATCACGATGGCGCGCAGGGTCTCGCCGAGGTCAAAAATTACGGTGGGCTGACTATTGTTCAGGATCCTGACGACGCCCAAGTCGCTACCATGCCGCTGGCTGCGCTGAAGCTTCAGCAGCCGGATCATGTCCTACCCATTCACGGCATCGGCCGTCTGCTTGTCGAGCTGGAACGAATCGCATGCTGAGTAATATCCAAGCCAAACTGCTGATCGTCGACGATCTGCCGGAGAACCTGCTGGCACTCGAAGCGCTGATCAAGCGTGAAGACCGCACCGTCTACAAAGCGTTGTCGGCGGACGAGGCGCTGTCGTTGCTGCTGCAACACGAGTTCGCCATGGCCATCCTCGACGTGCAGATGCCGGGCATGAACGGCTTCGAGCTCGCCGAGTTGATGCGCGGCACCGAGAAAACCAAGAACATCCCGATCATTTTCGTCAGCGCTGCCGGCCGTGAACTGAATTACGCGTTCAAGGGTTACGAGAGCGGGGCGGTGGACTTTCTGCACAAGCCGCTGGATATCCATGCGGTGAAGAGCAAGGTCAACGTCTTCGTCGATCTGTACCGCCAGAGCAAGGCGATGAAGCAACAGCTCGAAGCGCTGGAGCAGGCCCGCCGCGAGCAGGAAGCGCTGTTGCAGCAACTGCAAAGCACCCAGCTGGAGCTGGAGCAGGCGGTGCGTATGCGCGATGACTTCATGTCGATCGTCGCCCACGAAGTGCGCACGCCGCTCAATGGTCTGATTCTGGAAACCCAGCTGCGCAAGATGCACCTGGCACGCGACAACGCCGCGGCGTTCACCCTCGACAAGATGCACGCCATGGTCGACCGCGATGAACGGCAGATCAAAAGCCTGATCCGCCTGATCGAAGACATGCTCGACGTGTCGCGTATTCGCACCGGCAAGTTGTCGATCCGGCCGAGCCGTTTCGATCTGGTGCAACTGGTGAGCAATCTGCTGCAAAACTTCGGGCCACAGATCGAGGCCGCGGAAACCGAAGTGTCGTTTACCGCGCCAGCACCGGTGGAAGGCAATTGGGACGAGTTCCGCATCGAGCAGGTGGTCACCAACTTGCTGACCAACGCCCTGCGTTATGGCGGTCGGAGCCCGATTCAGGTGCGTGTTTACCGCGAGGGCGATGAGGCGCGGGTCGAAGTGCAGGACCGTGGCATCGGTATCAGCCAAGAGAACCAGAAGCGTATTTTCCAACAGTTCGAACGGGTTTCCGCCAAGACGGTAGTGGCCGGGCTCGGGCTGGGTCTGTTCATTTCCGAGCAGATCGTCGCCGCCCATGGCGGCTCCATCGTCGTCGAGAGTGAAATCAACGAAGGCGCCCAGTTTCGCGTTTGTCTGCCAATTCAGGAAAACGGCACATCCGACGCAACCTCTGATTGACCGTACGGTCGTATCAGCAGCTATTGACCGAACAAAGGCTTCCCATGAGCGTAGATGCACAAGATGTAGTACTCGTCGTCGAGGACGAACCGGTTATCTTGATGGTCCTGACGGATTACTTGTCAGGGCAGGGGTATCGCGTGTTGCAGGCGGAAAACGGCGAGCAGGCGTTCGAGATTCTTGCGAGCAAGCCGCATCTGGACATGTTGATCACCGACTTCCGTTTGCCGGGCGGGATCTCCGGCGTGCAGATCGCCGAGCCGGCGGTTAAATTGCGCCCGGACCTGAAGGTGATTTTCATCAGCGGTTATCCGCAGGAAATCCGCGAAACCGGCAGCCCGATCACGCGCAAGGCGCCGATCCTGGAAAAGCCGTTCGATCTCGATGTATTGCAGGAAAAGATTCAGGAATTGCTCGCCTGAATACACGACGAATGGCGCCAAACCTGTAATTTCTGACAGTTGACGCCATCACGGTGCAAGCTCATAAAAGACCTCATTCGCGACTGAGGTCGATTTATGCACCGGAACACGCCCCAAATCACTGTGTATGACGCTCGCGGCGCAGTGGCGCGCACGGTTGCCTATTGCAGACGTTCTGCCGAGGATTCGCAGGCGTACGTCAGCCAAACCGTCGACGACTTCAAGCATCGGGCCAGCCACAGTCGCGATCCCCGACTGTTTGCGCTGTTTCGAAACGATCCATCGACACCGGCCAACGAAACCAGCGTCACGAGCCTGTCCGGTGCGTCGCTGTTGTCCGTCAATAGCGACGCGGGCTGGCGGTTGAGTTTGTCCGGGGCCTCCGGTCTGCCAATTGATACCTGGGATCAGAAGCTCAATCACCATCGCATCGACTATGACCAACTGTTGCGGCCAGCATCGGTTTTCGAGCATGAGGCGCAGGGGGCGGTGCGCCGCAGCGAATGCTTTTCCTATGCGGATAGCAGCGCCGAGTCGGCATCGCACAACCGCTGCGGACAGTTGATTCGTCATGACGACACCGCAGGCAGCGAAAATTTCGACGAGTTCAGCCTCCTCGGATTGCCCTTGAAGCAGGCTCGGCAGTTTCTCGACACACTGGATCCGCCGGACTGGCCGCAGAGTCAGGCCCTGCGCGAGATCTTGCTGGAGCCTGAGGCCGCAGTCACCCGCACGGGCTATAACGCCGTCGGCGAGCCGGTCTATGTTCTGGATGCCTTGGGCAATGAACAATGTTCGCGTCAGTCCTTGGCCGGTGCGCTTTCCGAAAGCCTTTTGAAGCTGGCGGGTGCTGATCAATACAGCAGACTGGTCGGTGACGTTCACTACAACGCCGCCGGCCAGGTAGAGCAGCAAACAGCGGGGAACGGGGTCATCACGCGCAGCACGTTCCAGGCAGAAAGCGGGCTCCTGAGCACGTTGATCGCCCAGGTTGCAGGCCGGCCCCTGCTACAAAGTCTGGCGTACGACTATGATGCGGTGGGTAATCTGATCAGTGTCACAGACAGGGCACAGCCGATTCGATACTTTCGAAATGAGCGCATCGTTGCGGTCAATACCTACCGTTACGACTCCCTTTATCAACTGATTGAAGCCAGTGGCTGGCAGCGGATCAATGCGCCAGCAGGCCCGCATTTGCCCGAATTCGTCTCTCCGCCAGATCCCAATCAGTTGGAAAACTATCTGCAAACGTACCATTACGACGAAAGTGGGAATCTGCTGACAATGCACCACCATGCAGGAAGTGGTCAGCGCACCGAGCGTACTGCTGTGGCCGCATTCAGCAATCGCAGTTTGCCGTATACCGCCAACGGTGACCGGCCGGGAGAACAAGAGATAGCCGCCGGGTATGACGCCAATGGAAACCTCAATGTGCTGCAAAAAGGTCAGAATTTACGCTGGGGCAGTCGCAACCAACTGCTTCAGGTCGATCAGGTCGTCCGTGCCGACTCGGCCAACGATGGCGAGTGCTATATCTATAACGGTGAAGGCCAACGGGTATGCAAAATCCGCACAACCGACAGCGTCAATCTGACCCGCCTGCATGAAACCCGATATCTGCCCGGGCTGGAAATCCGTAAAGCCCCCGAGCAAACCCTGCATGTCATCAACGCTCAGGCCGGTCGCTGCACAGTGCAGGTTTTACATTGGGAGCAAGGCAGGTCGGCGCGGATCGATAAAGATCAACAACGCTACATCTTTAACGATCACCTGAACTCCAGCACTCTGGAACTTGATGCCGATGCGCAACTCATCAGTCAGGAAAGTTACTACCCGTATGGCGGCACAGCCTGGTGGGCCGGGCGTGACAAAGTCGAAGCCAGTTACCGGACAGTGCGCTATTCGGGCCAGGAACGGGATGCGACAGGCTTGTATTACTACGGGTTTCGCTATTACCTGCCGTGGCGTCAACGATGGCTGAGTGCCGACCCCGGTGGTGTTCACGACGGGCTGAATTTGTATCGTATGGTGGGCGCAAACCCGATCGGTTTCGTCGACTTGCAAGGGTTGAGCAAGACCCGGGTTACCAAGGGTGAGCGCGGCAAAGCTGTAGCAGCCGGGGTGATCCGCGGGGCGATCAAGGGTATCGCCGGGAACCGGGCCAAACACTTGGCAAAAATGGGCCTTAATGCCGCTTTGGGTCAGTTGGCTCGTTATCCCTTGGCGGTCATGACTGGCGCTTCGTTAGCTTATGCATCAGCAGCCAGCGCCGCGCATGTTCTTGACGAGCGTGGAACCGGTGGCATGGGGAAACATCTGGCCGTGGGAGCGATGGGGGCGTTGGGTTTTGCCACTGGTTTTACAGGCGGTTTTGTCAATGCTGATCCGATCGGTGTGTTGAGTGACGTTGCAAAGGATCTGGGTGGGGTGACCGCTGGCAGGGTTGTCTCTCGTTTCGGGCCTTCGATTGCTTATGACGCCAGCGCCACCTTGGGATCACAAGCTATCAATATGGTCGCCAGCCTGGGCGTCAATTTCGTTGAGGGTATGTGGCTGGGGCCGGTATCGAAGAGCGTGAACCCGATCTTGAGGTCCGCCGTCAATGGCGCTTTGAAAAGCTTCGTCGGTGACAATATCCGTGCTTCGGAATTTGTCCCGGCCAGTTACAAGGAAAGCAGGCACGGCGATCCGGTGAGTTTTCCAACCCTATCGGGGACACAAAAAGCCGCAAAGACATTTTTGCATGACACGGCGATGTCGTCTGTTTACGGCCTCGGCAACACGGGTATCAATAGCTTGGTGACGCTCTCATTGGGTGAAAATACCGGCGATTCAACGCTGCGAGCAGGCCTGGACAATCTTCAGGTCGCCAATGAGGCCGATGCAGTTGTGGGGGAGATAGTGCTGTCAGGTGCGCGTCTGGATGAAGTGGACGCCATCCCCAACGAAACTACCTCTAAAGCGAGCACAGGAGATAATTTGCAAGCTGCGCAAGAAAAACGAGCGACGCGCAGCCTGCGCAGGAACGGCATGGAAATGCACCCGATGAATCCTTGACGGCGCATCACTGCCGGATCATCTCCCTGACCTTGGCGGTCAACAGATCGAACGTGAACGGTTTGGTGATCATCTGCATCCCCGAATCGAGGAACCCGCCGCGCACCGCCGCGTGCTCGGCGTAACCGGTGATAAACAACACCTTCAGACCTGGCCGATATTGACGGCCGACTTCCGCCAGTTGCCGGCCGTTCATGCCCGGCAGCCCGACATCGCTGATCAGCAGATCAATGCGCTGCGTCGAGTTCAGAATCGGCACGGCGCTGTCGGCATCCCAGGCTTCGACAAAGGCGTAGCCCAATTCACCGAGCACTGCACAAACCAGCACGCGTACGGCCGGGTCATCTTCGACGATCAGCACGGTTTCGCCGTCCAGCGCATCCGGTGCCTGTTGAATGTCGGCGTCGGGACTTTCCAGTTCTTCACCGCGAAAACGCGGCAGATAAAGTCTGACCGTGGTGCCCTCATCGATTTCGCTGTCGATCGAGACATGCCCGCGGGACTGCTTGCTGAAACCGTAGATCATCGACAGGCCCAGCCCCGTGCCCTGGCCGATCGGTTTGGTGGTGAAGAAAGGATCGAATGCACGGCTGACAACACTTTGCGGCATGCCGCTGCCGTTGTCGGTGACGCTGAGCATCACGTAATCACCGGGTTCGAGGTTGCTGTAGGCCTCGGTGAATTCGCGCTTGAGCACCTGATTGCTGGTCTCGACCACCAGTTTGCCGCCGTCCGGCATGGCATCGCGGGCATTGATCACCAGGTTGAGCAGGGCGCTTTCCAGTTGATTCGGATCGGCCTCGGCGACCCACAACTTGTCGTTGAGGCGCATGTCCAGTTGAATGCTTTCGTTGAGGCTGCGCTGCAGCAGCTCACCCATGGACAGCACCAGCGTGTTCATCTGCACGGCTTTGGAGTCGAGCGACTGGCGGCGTGAAAACGCCAGCAGACGATGGGTCAGACCGGCGGCGCGATTGGCCGAGGTCACGCCCAGATCGATCAGGCTATCGAGGTCATCCGTGCGCCCACGGGCCAGACGCCGACGCAGCAACTCGAGGCTACCGATGATGCCGGTGAGCATGTTGTTGAAGTCGTGGGCGATGCCGCCAGTGAGCTGGCCGACCGCTTCCATTTTTTGCGACTGGCGCAGCGCTTCTTCGTTGTGGCGCAGTTGCGCGGTGCGCTCTTCGACCTGTTGCTCAAGGGTTTCCAGCGTCGATTGCAGGCGCCGTTCGCTTTCACTCAAGTCGATCAGCCGGTCGCGGGCTTCGTATTGTCGTCGTCGGCCGCGCAACGCGGCCGAGACCATACTGACCAGTGTCGCGGGATGAAACGGTCGTTCAAGGAATGTCACGTTGCCCAGCAGATCGCTCAGGCGCGAGGAGGGGCCTTGTTCCTGACCGCCGTGATGGGTCAACAGCACAATCGGCAGATCCGACCAGGCAGGTTGCTGTTCCAGGTGCAGGAACAATGCCTCCAGTTCCGGCCCGCGCAACGCTTCAGCAGCGACCAGCACCAGACCGGCACCCAGTTCAAGTTCCGTACACAGCGATCCCAGGCTGGGGGTGACCAACCCTTCGTAACCGGCCTCGTTGAGGATCATCAGCGCAATCTGGCTGTCGCGACCCACGGGCGCCAGAATCAGTGCCCGTTCGGCCAGCGGCACTTGAACCGTCACAAGTGCTCTTCCTGCAACAGCGGGTTACTCGCGCCGAGGTAGGTAGGGACGCCACGCAGTACGCCCTGAAAGGCTTCCAGCGGTTCACCGATGGTCATGCCTTGCGTGGAAATACGGTATTCACGAATGGTCGATTCGTGGCTACCGGTGCGTTTCTTGATGATCGAGATCGCGCGGCGGACTTTGCCCAGTGCTTCGAAGTAGCGCAACAGAATCACCGTGTCTGCCAGATAAGTAATGTCGACCGGCGCTTGCATGTCGCCGACCAGACCATGCTGGGCAACCGTCATGAACGTCGCCGCGCCTTTGCGGTTCAGGTACAGCAACAGTTCGTGCATGTGCAGCACCAGCGCGTTTTCTTCCGGCATTGCTGCCTGATAGCCGTTGATGCTGTCGATAACCACGGTTTTGATTTGACCTTCATCGACGCAGCGCCGCACGCGGTGGGAGAACTCGCCCGGTGACAGTTCGGCGGCGTCGACCTGTTCGATCAACAGATTGCCGGTCGCCTGCAGCGCCTTGAGGTCGATGCCGATGTTTTTCATGCGTTCGAACAGCAGGCCGAGTTCTTCATCGAAGATAAACAGTGCGGCTTTCTCGCCACGGAGCACGGCAGCGGCGGCGAAGATCATCGAGATCAGCGATTTGCCGGTACCGGCAGGGCCGAGAATCAGCGTGCTGGAGCCGGTCTCGATGCCGCCGCCGAGCAGGGCGTCCATTTCCGGGATGCCACTGGACAGCTGCAAACGCGCATAGTCACCGCGATGTTCAGCCGCCACCAGCCGTGGGAACACATGCACGCCATCGCCCATGATGGTGAAGTCGTGGAAACCACCGCGATACTTCTGGCCACGGTACTTGACCACCCGCACGCGCCGGCGCTCGGCGCCGTAGTTGGGCGTCAGTTCTTCGAGGCGAATCACCCCGTGAGCGACGCTGTGCACGGTTTTGTCGAGGGACTCGGTGGTCAGGTCGTCGAGCAGCAGTACGGTGGCGTTGTAGCGCACGAAGTAATGCTTGATGGCCAGAATCTGCCGGCGATAACGCAAAGAGCTTTGGGCCAGCAAACGAATCTCCGACAGGCTGTCGAGCACCACACGCGTGGGCTTGAAGCGTTCGACTGCTTCGAAAATCTGCTTGGTGGCTTCACCCAGTTCCAGGTCGGAGGAATACAGCAGGCTCTGCTGGTGTTCAGCATTAAGCAGACTTTCCGGGGGCGTCAGCTCGAAGATCTTGATGTTGTCATCCAGCGTCCAGCCGTGGGACAGCGCCCCTTGCCTTAGTTCGCGCTCGGTTTCCGAGAGCGTGATGTACAACGAGCGTTCGCCGGCTTTCGCGCCGGCCAGTAGAAAATGCAAAGCGACCGTGGTTTTACCGGTACCGGGTTCACCCTCCAGCAGGAAAACATGACCGCGAGACAAGCCACCGGCGAGGATGTCGTCCAGACCCACAATGCCGGTAGCGGCTTTCGCACTGATCAACTCGTTAGAAGTAGACAAAAAATGCCCTCTCATGACTAAGGGAAGCGAGGCCGCCAACTAATCGAGCGGCCTGAATAACTTGACCTTGCGCCGTGATGGCAGTTCCGAAATTCCTTGCCGGATGTGTCGAACACGCTGTCGAAAGTGGCTCAGAGACCCTGCTGCAAGGCCGGATCATCCGGGTTGAGCTGTTCCAGTTGCGCCAACAGAATCTGTACGTTCTGCAGTTGCCCGCTTTCTTTCCAGTAGTTGATCAGCAAGACCCGCGCCTTGCGGTCAGCAGGGTGGCGCTGAACGATTTCCTGCAACTGCTTTTGCGCCGCTTCGAGTTCTTCGGCGCTGTGCAGGGTGGTGGCGAGGTCGTAGCGGTAGTCCTTGTTGTCGGGTTCCAGCTCGACGGCTTTGGACAAACCGAGCAGGGCGTATTCGCGCTGATCGTGGTGCAACAGCCAGAGACCGAGAGCATGTTGCAGGTAAGCGGAATCGGGTTGCGCTTTGAGTTGTTGCCCCAGCAATAGCCGGGCAGCGTCGGTTTGGCCCTGGCGATCGAGGACATCGATCTGCATTACCAGCGCCTGCAGATTGCCGGGCTCCAGGCGCAGGGTATTATCGAGCGCGACCTGCGCCTCCTTGAGTTCGGCGTTGTGTAGATGCAGCCGGGCGATTTGCGCGTAGTTGGCGGCGCTTTCCGGTTGTGCCTTGAGTGTTTGTTCCCAGCCGTCGATTGCTTGTTGCAGCGGTGCGAAGTACAGACCCAGTTCATCCGGGGTCAAGCCGAGCAGGGCGTTGATTGCGGCAAAGCGCACGGTTTGATCTTCATCCTCGAGCATTGGCCCGAGCAACAGGCTGCGTTGCCCGCCTGGCACCAGCCCCACCACGCTTTTGATCGCCGCCAGCCGCACGGCGGGGGCTTCGTTTTGCAGGTCCGTGTCGGCCAGCTTCAACGCCTGTGGACTCGGATAGTTAGGCAGCTCGCCATGCAGCCACACGCGGCGCTTGACCGAGATGTCCGGCCGGCCCAGCTGTTGATATAGCTGACGCGCCGCGCCCGGTTGACCCTTGCGGGCAGCATCCAGCGCTTCGCTATAACCGTGCTTGATCGCATCGGGTATGACCGGGACGGTGCTGCGCACCGACAACCAGGCCACGACGATGACAAGCACAAGGCCCAGGCAGATAAGCAGGTAGCGGCGAGACTGAGGCATGCAGGTTTCCGAAACAGGCGTACTTGAGCAGAGCGGCAAGCTTCGGTCAGCTCGGGCCACGAGTCAAACCCTGTGCATGCGAATCGCCCTACAAGTTGCGTCGACTCAGTTACCCGTCAGGCTTTCGATGCAGTGTCTACGCTTGCAGAAGTCGATTCGTTGAGTGTGCCCATGCAAGCCCTGTTCACTTACTTCAAGACGGTGATTCATCCGGGTCAGGCCGTCCTGCTGTTTGCCCTGCGAACCATTGCGGCGGGATTGTTGACGCTGTATCTGGCGTTTCTGTTCGATCTCGATCAGCCCAAGTGGTCGATCATGGCGGTGGTGATTGTCAGCCAGCCATTGGCCGGGATGGCGCTGGCGCGCAGTTTTGGCCAGGTGATCGGCACGACCCTTGGTGCGGCGGTGGCGGTGTTGATCATGGCCATTTTTCCTCAGGCACCGCTGCCATTCATCACTACCCTGGCACTGTGGTTGGCGCTGTGTACGGCAGGCGGAACGTTGTTGCGTTACACCAGCTCGCAAGCGTTTGTGCTCAGTGGTTACACCGCTGTAGTCGTGGCGTTATTGGCGATTCCCGATCAGGACGGGACCTTTTTATTGGCCGTGACCCGCGTTACCGAAACCTTGCTGGCCGTAGCCTGCGTATGCGTGGTCAGCCTGTTGACGGCACGCCCGCAGGCGGTGGCCAAGGGGTATTTCGCCAAGGTTGATCAAGTGATCAAACTGGCCGCCAGTCATGCTGCGGCGGTGCTTCGTACCGAAGAAAGCGAGGCTGACTTCCTGCGCCGGCAAATGCAGCTGCTCGGGGAAATCAGCGCACTTGAGGGCTTGCGGCGGCATTTGTATTTCGATGCGCCGCGTTTGCGCAGCGCCAACAACCTGGTGCTGTTGCTCGGCAATCAGTTGATGTTGCTCACCTCGCGGCTGACGGCGTTGCGGCATCAGCGGCAATTGCTTACAGAGCGCTGGGAAGGCGAGCTGCCACTGGAAGTCCAGCGGCTGCGCGCCGAAGAGCTCGCGGTTCTTGATCAATTGGCGGAGCAGGGACGTTCGGTATCGGCCGATGCGCGTCATCGTTTCATCACCCTGCAGAAGCAATTCGATGACCTGGCCTATGAGGCCGAACAATTGACCGAGGACATGAGTGCCACGCTGCGTTCTCTGGCGTGGGCGTTGCGCTGGGAGCAGGCGCGGCTGCTGCAGCAGCTCGAACAGATCCTTGAGTTGAGCGATGCCATTCAGGAGGGGCGAGAAGCCAGTTGCCTCTATCGCGGTCAGGCGAGCCCGCTGCACCTGGATTTCACGCTGGCGTCGATGAACGCCATCCGCGCCTTCACTGCGTTGCTGGTGGCGGGGCTGATCTGGATCGAAACCGCGTGGGACGGCGCCCGTGGCGGGATGATTCTGGTGGGCATCCTCTGCTCGTTGATGGCGACGTTTCCGCGACCATTGCTGGCGGCGCAGAGTTACGCACGGGGGTTGGGATTGGCGTTGCTGGTGTCGGCGCTCTATCAGTTCATGCTGGTACCCTCGATCAGTGACTTCGAACCGTTGGCGCTGATGATCGCGCCATTGTTGTATGTCATCGCGGTGGGACTGGCGAGCCCTGCGACGGCCGGCATCGGCATGGGGCTGGGCTTGTCGAGCTTCCTGATGATCGGTCCGCAGAATGTCGGTACCGGGCAGAACACCGCCATTCAATGGTTCGAGTTTGCCGGCGCCTATGTCAGCGCGGCGATGCTGGCGTTGATCGTCTACGCATGGGTTTTTCCGTTCCGCCCGGCGCTGCGCATTCGTCGTTTGTACAACGAAGCACGGGAACAGGTGTATGCCTTGAGCAAGTTGCCGGCCACCGATGAACAGCAATTTGCTTTTGAAAGCCGCATGGTCGACCGCTTGACCAGCATGCTCGGTTTGCTGCCGGCGGTTAACAGCCGCGCCATGCAGCAACTGTATGAAATCAGCCTGGGGTGCGTGGCACTGGGTGTGGCAATGCACCAGTTGCGTCAGCAGGCGCACAACAATGCGCTGCTGACAGATGCCTTTACTCAGCGTCTGGCTTCGGCCGTGCGCAAGACCGGGCGCTTTGTCGCCGGGCGGCAGGATGTACAACTGGCGCCGTTGTTGACCACGCTGCATACATTGGGCGATGAGCTGGATGAACTGCACGTCGCCAGCCATGAGCATGTCTGGTCGCTGTTTCGTATGCGTGTGGCTTTGTTGATCGTCGTGTCATTTCTGCAGCGCCATGGTGAAACCCTCCAGCGTTCTGTCCCGGAAGGAGAAGCAGCCCTTGCCCATTGATTTCGAGATCGGCGGCGTCTACCTGCCGCCCATTGCCCAAGCGTTATTGTTGGCCATACCGATCTTCATGGTGCTGGACTGGGGGTTGCGGCGGTTGGGCGTACTGCGACTGGTCTGGCATGAAGCGCTGTTCGAAGGCGCCTTGTATGCCTGCGTCTGTGCCACGTTGATTCTGCTGATGGGAGCCTGATGCTTTGAAAGTGTTATTCACGCGATTGATCACGCTGGCGGTGGTGTTGCTGGCGATCGTGCTTGGCTGGTTTGCCTGGGAGCATTACACCCGCGCACCGTGGACTCGCGATGCCCGGGTGAGGGCGGATGTGGTGACGTTGTCGGCGGATGTCTCCGGGCGCATTGTCAGCCTCGCGGTGCAGGACAACCAACATGTCGACAAGGGCCAACTGCTGATGGAGATCGACCCGGCGCGTTACCGCCTGGCAGTGGAGCACTCGCGCCGCGAGGTGGAAGTGGCCAAGGCAACGCTGGGGCAGTCGCAAGCGGCGATCGTTGCCAGCGAAGCGTTGCTCAAACAGCGGCAGAGCGAAGAGCGCCGGCGGCGTACGCTCAAGCAGGGTTTCGCGATTTCCGGGGAGGAGTGGGAGAAATCCAGTACCGAAGTGGCGGTGGCTCAGGCCGACCTGTTACGTAACCAGGCGAATCTCGGCCTGGCCGAGGCCAACGTACAACTGGCGATTGCCGCGTTGACCCAGGCCGAACTGGACTTGCAGCGCACCCGCGTCGAGTCGCCAGTCAGCGGTTACGTGACCAACCTTCTGACCCGGGAGGGCGATTACGCGGTAAGCGGCGGCGCTTTGATGGCGCTGGTCGACAGTGACTCGTTCTACATCAGTGGTTACTTCGAAGAAACCAAACTGCCGAGAATCGGTGAGGGTGATCGGGTGCGGGTGCAATTGATGAGCGGGGAGACCTTCGGCGGCACGGTGCAGAGCATTGCCTTCGCCATTGCCGACCGGGAGAACGCGCCGGGCAGTCGGCTGCTGGCCAACATCAACCCGAGTTACACCTGGGTGAAACTGGCGCAGCGGGTGCCGGTACGGATCGAAATCGATGGCGACTACGCCGGCAAGAACCGCTTGCGTGCGGGCACAACAGCGACCGTCACCGTGCTGGAAAACTGATCCCTGTAGGAAGAGGGTGTGATTTTCGAGGCATAAAAAAGCCCCGCGACCGAATGATACGCGGGGCAAAAAATTTGGTTGGTTGCGGCCAACCAAAGGAGCTCTTTAACAATCGATTACTTGCTGGCAACAGTCTCCGGTTGCCAGCCGCCGCCAAGGGCCTTGTAGATCGCGACAATGCCGCGATACAGGTCAACTTCGGCCTGGGCCTGACTGTCTTCGGCATTCAGCCGCTCACGCTGCGCGTCGAGCAGCACGAGGAAGTCAGTCGTGCCTTCGCGATAGCGAATTTCAGCCAGGTCGGCAGCCTTGCGGCTCGATTCGCTCTGACGGATCAGCGAGATCAGGCGTTGCTGGCGTTTGCCGTAATCGCTGAAAGCGTTTTCCGACTCTTCCAGCGCCAGTAGCACTTGTTGCTCGTAAGTCGCCAGTGCGCCTTCGGCTTCAGCATCGGCGCCACGCAAACGGGCGCGTACGCTGCCAAGATCGAACGCCGCCCAGGTGATGCTCGGGCCGAGTGCCCAGGCGTTGGCCGCCGAAGAACCAATCTGCGAACCACGCCCGGCCGTCCAGCCGAGGAAGCCGCTAAGGCTGACCCGAGGGAACAGATCGGCTTTCGCCACGCCGATACGCGCCGTGGCCGAAGCCAGATTGCGTTCAGCGCTGAGAATGTCTGGACGACGCTGCAGCAGTTCGCCCGGATCTCCGATCGGCAAGGCCTTGGCAATCGCCGGCAAGTCTTTCGGGCTCAGATCGACGGTCAGCTTGTCCGGACGCTCACCGAGCAGGGTGGCGATGCGGTTTTTCTGCCGAACCTGTTCCGCCTGCAACTGCGGCACGGTGGCTTCAACGTTGGCCAGACGCGCATCGGCGCGCTCGACATCGAGCTGATCACCGACACCGGCGTCTCGCAGGCTGATGGTTATCTTGCGTGACTCTTCCTGGTTTTTCAGGTTGGCCACGGCGATCTTTTCGCGCAGCTGGGCACCGCGCAGTTGACCGTAAGCATCGACCAGTTCGGCAATCATGGTGACTTGCAGTTGGTACAGATCGGCTTCGGCCGCTTGCTGGTCGGCGTCGCTGGCTTCCAGATTGCGCTGGATGCGGCCGAACAGGTCCAGCTCCCAGGCCATGTCCAGACCGAGATCATAACGCTCACTGTTGACCCGGTCGGTGGTCTGGCCAGGGATTTGCCCCTTGGCCAGATCACTGCTGGCGCGGCTGGTGATGGTCGGCATCGCATCGTTGCTGGCATCGTCGCGGATCGCCCGGGCGGCTTTCCAGCGGGCGAATGCCACGCGCAGTTCACGGTTGCCTTGCAGCGATTGGGTCACCAACTGGTTGAGGGTCGGATCGTCGAATTGCTGCCACCAGATTCCTTCGAATTTCGAACGGTCGAAGTTCTTTTGCCCGGCGGCGCCGTCGGTGACGGCCGTGATATTGGCCGCCTCCGTGGCAGGGGTCTTGTAGTCGGGGCCAACGGCGCAGGCACTGAGGGCCAGCACCAGCAGACTCGGCAGGAAGACTTTAAGACTCATTGTTGCGCCTCCAGTTTCAGAGCTTTGGCCGCTTTGCGGGCTTCGCCGCGTTCGACAAAGTTACGGATCAGTACGTAGAACACTGGCGTCAGCAACAGACCGAAGAAGGTCACCCCGAGCATCCCGGAGAACACCGCCACACCCATGGCGTGACGCATCTCGGCACCGGCACCGCTGGAGAACACCAGTGGCACCACACCCATGATGAACGCGAAGGAGGTCATCAGGATTGGCCGCAGACGCAGGCGGCAGGCTTCCAGTACCGCTGCGAGCGGGTCGAGGCCTTCTTCCTGTTTGTCCTTGGCGAATTCGACGATCAGAATCGCGTTCTTACAGGCAAGTCCCACCAGTACGATCAAGCCGATCTGGGTAAAGATGTTGTTGTCGCCTCCCGAGATGATCACGCCGGTGATGGCCGACAGCAGGGTCATCGGTACGATCAGGATCACCGCCAGTGGCAGGCTCCAGCTTTCGTATTGAGCGGCGAGCACGAGGAACGCCAGCAGTACGCAAAGCGGGAACACGAACAGCGCGGTGTTGCCGGACAGAATCTGCTGGTAGGTCAGGTCGGTCCACTCGTAGGTCATGCCGTTCGGCAGTTCATCTTTGAGCAGTTTCTCGATGGCTTTCTCGGCCTGGCCGGAGCTGTAGCCCGGGGCGGCGGCACCGTTGATTTCTGCGGTGATGAAGCCGTTGTAGTGCATCACGCGATCCGGGCCCGAGGTGTCGCTGACCTTGATGAAGGTCGCCAGCGGGATCATTTCGCCTTTGTTGTTACGGACTTTCAGTTGACCGATCTGATCGGATTCGAGGCGGAACTGCTGCTCGGCCTGAACGTTGACCTGATAGGTGCGCCCGAAGCGGTTGAAGTCGTTGGCATACAGCGAGCCCAGGTAGATCTGCAGGGTGTCGAAGATGTCGCTGACGGCCACGCCGTGGGTCTTGGCTTTTTCACGGTCGATGGCGGCATCGACCTGTGGCACGTTCACCGTGTAACTGGTGAACAGGCCGGCCAGTTCCGGCACGCTGTGGCTCTTGTTGATGATGTTCATGGTTTCTTTGTACAGCTCGTCGTAGCCCAGGTTGCCCCGGTCTTCGATTTGCAGACGGAAACCACCAATGGTGCCCAGACCTTGTACCGGCGGTGGCGGGAAGATCGCCATGTACGCCTCTTGAATGTTCGCGTACTGGCCGTTCAAGGCACCGGCGATTGCACCGGCGGACATGCTCGGGTCTTTACGCTCGTCGAACGGTTTAAGCGTCACGAAGACGATGCCGGCGTTCGGGCTGTTGGTGAAGCCGTTGATCGACAGCCCCGGGAACGCTACGGCACTTTCCACGCCTGGCTGTTTCAGCGCCATGTCCGACATGCGCTTGATGACTTCTTCGGTGCGATCCAGGCTCGAAGCATCGGGCAGTTGCGCGAAAGCCACCAGGTATTGCTTGTCCTGGCCCGGTACGAATCCGGTCGGCGTGCTGGAGAAACCGAAGAAGGTCAGCACCATCAGGCCTGCGTACAACAGCAGGGCGATGCCGCTGCTACGGATAACCCGGCGCACGGTGCCGACGTAACCATGGCTGGCACGATCAAAGAAACGGTTGAACGGACGGAACAACCAGCCACCGAAGATCTTGTCGAGCACCTTGGAGAAGCGGTCTTTCGGTGCGTCATGACTTTTCAGCAACACAGCGGCCAGTGCCGGCGACAGGGTCAGCGAGTTGAACGCCGAGATCACGGTCGAGATGGCGATGGTCAGGGCGAACTGTTTGTAGAACTGCCCGGTGAGACCGGAAATGAACGCCGCCGGAATGAACACCGCACACAGCACCAGCGCCGTGGCAACGATCGGACCGGTTACTTCGCGCATGGCGCGCTTGGTGGCTTCGACCGGATTCAATCCGAGCTCGATATTGCGCTCGACGTTCTCCACCACCACGATGGCGTCGTCGACCACGATACCGATGGCCAGCACCAATCCGAACAAGGACAGCGCGTTGAGCGAGAAGCCGAACAGATGCATTACCGCAAACGTACCGATCAACGATACCGGCACCGCCACCAACGGAATGATCGAGGCGCGCCAGGTTTGCAGGAACAGGATCACTACCAGTACCACGAGAATCAGTGCTTCGAAGAGGGTGTGAACCACCGCCTCGATCGAACCGCGCACAAAGATCGTCGGGTCATAGACGATGCTGTAATCCATGCCTTGCGGGAAGTTTTTCTTCAGCTCGTCCATCTTGCCGCGAACTTCGTTCGAGATGTCGATGGCATTGGAGCCAGGGCGCTGGAAGATCGGGATGGCCACCGCCGGTTGGTTGTCCAGCAACGAGCGCAGGGCGTATTGACTGGAGCCCAGTTCAACGCGAGCGATGTCTTTGAGACGAGTGATCTCACCATTGTCGCCTGCGCGAATGATGATGTTCTCGAACTCTTCCTCGCTGACCAGACGGCCCTGCGTGTTGACCGACAGCTGGAAGCTCTGGGCATTCGGGGCAGGGGGCGCACCCAATTGACCGGCCGCCACCTGACGGTTCTGCTCACGAATGGCGGTGACCACGTCGGTTGCAGTCAGATTGCGCGAAGCAGTCTTGTTCGGGTCGAGCCAGACACGCAGCGAGTAATCGCCCATACCAAACAACTGCACATCACCGACACCGTTCAGACGAGCGAGCTCATCCTTGATGTTGAGGATCGCGTAGTTGGACAGGTAGAGCATGTCGTAGCGCTTGTCCGGGGAGGTCAAGTGCACAACCATGGTCAGGTCGGGCGAGGCCTTGTCGACGGTGATACCGATGCGCGTCACTTCCTCGGGAAGCTTCGGTTCGGTACGGGTCACCCGGTTTTGCACCTGCACCTGCGCGTTGTCCAGGTCAGTGCCCAGGGCGAAGGTGATGGTCAGGGTGATCTTGCCGTCGGCGGTCGACTGCGAGGACATGTAGAGCATGTTCTCGACGCCGGTGATGGCTTGCTCCAGCGGAGCAGCCACGGTTTCACCGATGACTTTTGGGTTGGCGCCCGGGAAGTTGGCACGCACCACCACGGTGGGAGGCACGACTTCCGGGTATTCGCTGATCGGTAGCTGGAACAGCGAGATCGCACCGGCGATCAGGATCAACAGCGAGAGCACCGCTGCGAAGATCGGCCGTGAAATGAAGAATTGGGAAAAATTCATCGGAGTTGTCGTCCCTTAACCGCGTGGGGTCGTAGCAGCCAGCTTCACAACCGCACCGGACGCGCCTTTGGCAGGGGCGACTTTGGGCAGGTTGCTGGCTTCCAGCGCTTGACGTTGTTGAGCGAGTGCAGCGATGGTCTGTTCGCTGGCCATCGGCACCACTTCAGGCGTGACCGGTGAGCCAGGACGAACTCGTTGCAGACCCTTGACGATGATCGTGTCGTCCTTGTTCAGGCCGTTACGGACGATGCGCAGGCCTTCGATTTTCGGACCCAGTTCGACGGCGCGGTACGCGGTTTTGTTGTCCGCATCCATCACCAGCACGAATTTCTTGCCGAGGTCGGTACCGACCGCTTCGTCGTTGATCAGCATGGCGTTGTAGGTGCCGCTGCCGACCAGTTTCAGGCGTGCGTACAGGCCGGGGGTGTAAGTGCCGTCGCTGTTGTCGAACACCGCGCGACCACGGATGGTGCCGGTTTTCGGGTTGACCTGGTTGTCGACGAAGTTCATCTGGCCGAGGTGCGGGTTGCCGTCTTCATTGGACAGGCCCATGTACACCGGAGTGGTGGCACCGCGCTGACCGTTACGGGCGAGTTGGGTGTATTTGAGAAACACACGCTCGTCGGCGTCGAAGTAGGCGTAGACGCGGTCGGTTGAAACCACGCTGGTCAATGGAGTGGTGTCGGCGGTCACCAGGTTACCGGCGGTGATCTCGGCACGGCTGACGCGGCCACTGATCGGCGCGGTTACGCGGGTGAAGCTGAGGTTCAGTTTGGCCAGGTCCAGTTGCGCTTGCAGGGCACCGACGGCGGCGCGGGCTTCTTGTGCAGCGCTGGTGCGCGAGTCGGCCAGTTCGGCGGAAATGGCGTTGCTGGCACGCAGACGTTCACCACGACCGGCTTCATTTTCACTGCGGGTGGCGTTGGCGCGGGACTGAGCTACGAGTGCTTCGAGGCGGCGCACCTCAGCCTGGAACGGACGCGGGTCGATCTGGAACAGCAGGTCGCCTTTCTTGACTAGTGCGCCTTCAGTGAACGCAACGTCATCAATCTGGCCGGAGACCCGTGGACGGATTTCAACGGTTTCCGGCGCTTCGAGGCGCCCGGTGAATTCGTCCCACTCGTTGACCGGTTGTTCCAGCACCTTGGCCACGCTGACTTTCGCAGCGGGCAGGGTGGCGGCAGTCTCCGGAGTCTTGCCGCAGGCGCTCATCACCAGTACGGCCAACATGGCCAACGGGAAGCGCAAATGTTTGAGTGACTGTTCCATGGATGCATCCGCCAATGTATTGAAGATGGGCGGATGATGCTCGGCGGGGTGTGATGGCACGAATCGAATGAAGCAAAGGTAACTATCATTCGGAATGATATAAGACCCGAACGAGCCCTCTAGCATGCACCTTTCGTTAGGTGGCTATCAATCTCTCTCAGGGCAATTCTGTGTTGCCCGCTGTGCAAAAGTCAGGAGCGAGGCTGCGCGGCGGGGATTATGCGGGGATTAAAAATGCCGAACCCGCCATGGCGGCGGGTTCGACAATGCGGTCAGAGTTTCGGCAACTGGCCGATGCGGCCGATCATTTCGGTCACGATCTGCAGATCCAGCTGGAATTGCTCCACAGTCTTGAATTCGCCATCGGTGTGACCGGTGTACTTAACGTTCGGCATGGCCAGACCGAATTGCACGCCGTTCGGCAGTTCATGCACCGAGGTAGCGCCGGCGGAGGTGCCGAACTCGTGTTTCATACCGAGGTTTTCAGTCGATACCGCCAGCAGCGCCTTGACCCACTCACCCTCAGGATTGCGGTACATCGGCTCGGCGATCGAGTAATCGAAGGCAACGTCTACATGGCTTTTCTTGCTCCAGGCTGCCAGTTTCTCAGCGATTTCAGCCTTGAGCTTCTCCGGCGACTTGCCCTTCGGCACGCGCAGGTTGACCGCGAGTTTGAAGGCTTTGTCATCCATTCCGACGTAGGTCAGCGACGTTGTCAGCGGCCCCATGAAGGCATCGGAGAAACCGACACTCAGCTTGTTGCCCAGGTAATCCAGACCCCAGTTATCGGCAGCGTAACGCGCGGCATCGGTGATGTGGTTGTGCTTGAACGCGACTTTGCCATCAAGGCTATTGATAAAGACCAGCATCCGCGCGACCGGGTTGACCCCGGACTCTGGCTCGGAGGAGTGCGCGGACACACCGGTCACGGTCAGTTTGACGTCTTTGCCGTCGACCTTTGCGCTCACCTGGAAGTCGCCGCCATTGCGTTTGGCAAACTCGTCACCGGCCTTTTGCAGGCTGGCAGCCAGCTCCGCAGGCTTGTCGGTGACCAGCGTGGCGACCGACGCCGACGGAATCTGGTTGGTGGCCAGGCCACCGGTCATCGAGATGATTTCCGCACCTTTGCCTTCACCTTTGCGTTTGGCAAAGTTGGCCATGACGGTGCCGTAGCCTTTCTCGGCAATCACCACCGGGTAGCCGCCATCCAGCGCGAGGTTGTAGTTAGGCGTCGGATTGCGTTCAAAGTAATACGGAATCGCGTCGCCCGTGGTTTCTTCAGTGGTGTCGACCAACAGCTTGAAGTTGCGCACCAGCGGCAGCTTTTCTTCCTTGATGACTTTCATGGCATAGAGCGTGACCACGATGCCGTTCTTGTCATCCTCGGTGCCGCGACCATACATGCGGTCGCCGATCAGGGTGATCTTGAACGGGTCGAGGCGGGTGCCATCCTTGAGCACCCAGTTTTCCGGCGTCACCGGTACCACGTCGGCGTGCGCATGAATGCCGACCACTTCATCGCCGCTACCGTCGAGGGAAATCTCGAAGACGCGATTGTCGATATTGCGGAATTTCAGATTGAACGACTCGGCAAGACTCTTGATCTTCGCCGCGATCTTGATGAATTCCGGGTTGTCGTGCTGCTCGACACCGTCCTTGCGATAAGTCGGGATCTCCACCAGTTCGCGCAGGGTTTCAGTGGCGGCAGCGCTGTATTTCGCTCGTGTGTAGATACCCAACAGACGATAGATCTCGTTGTGCTGCTCGGCGGTCAGGGTTTTGTTATCGAGGTAAGCAGTAATGGCCGGGCCGATGTCGGCGGTTTTCGCCAGATCGCTCTTGCCCAGGTTGCCAAGGAACTGGCGGAAGTCCGTGGCTTTGTCGGCGCTGTAAGTCTTGAGGATTTCAGCGCTCTGTTGCGGGGTGATATTGGCTTGCGCGGGCACCGTGAACACGGCGAGGCCGGCGAGCATCAAGGTGGTGGCGGCCAGTTTTTTGAAAGGGACATTCATTACGAAGGGCATTCCTTTGCAGGGCAGTGAGTAAAGCGTGTCTCAAGGTTGAGACACATACACTTACAAACTAACACCGTGCCAGAGCCTTGCGGGAGTCCGGAAAGGGGATGTGTCGCACAAAAACGCAAAAGAGGCGCACAAATGAAAAAACCCGGGGAGGGCTCCCGGGCCTTTTCATTGGCGGCAGACGAAACACAAATTCGTGCCTGTCGAGGCCAAGCGCGGGTCAGGCTTCCAGGTATTGCTCTGCAACTGCCGCCGCGCAGGTGGCAGCGGTGGTGAAAACGAAAATCACCATGGGGTCGACCTCTTGGTCAATCACTTGGGAAATCTGGAATCCCGCTTCCACTGCCAGTAATGAGTCGCCGCCGGAGTTGAAGAAATCGTCGTCTGCGGTCAATGCGGGCACTTGAGTGACTGAACGGAAGATTTTTAGGATTTTGTCTTCCAGGATCTGGATCTCGATGGTCATAACCACTTCCTTTGGTTGGTATCACGAAGTTTTCGTTACAAATGGGTCGTGCGGGCAACAGGTGGCTCTAACTCCGACATGTACTTTTGCAAGATGCTCAACTGGTCGAGACCTTCCATGACACGCTCGTACTTGAGACCGAAGTCGATAAGGCAGGCAATCTCGTCAACGCCTGCCGCATGACAAAGATCAATGACTTGTCGTGCATGGTTCAGATCACCGATAAGGCCGGCCTCGCAAAGGTACCGCTGGGCGCTGCCCTTTATCTGGGCTCGTACCGTTTCATGGGTTTCAGCGGCCACCCGTTGGCTGGTGCCCGCCCGATAGGGGGTCAAGGAGCCGATCAGGTAGTCTTCCAGCGCCGTTTGAGCATCCTGCAGCGCCTGTTCACGGCTGGGCGCCAGGTAGGTGTGAAGCATCAGGGTGACATGCCCACGCCAGGAGCTGCCGGTTTGCGCGAGAGCTGCGCGATAGGCTGTTATTTTTTTCGCCAGCTCGGGAATGTCCTGCTTGACCAGGTGGGTCAAGACGCTTGCCTGGGCGCGACCGGCTTCTTCAAACGTGTCCAGTGTGCCCGACGAGGAGATCCACAGTTGCAAAGGGGCGACAGGAGGAGGGAAGGGCGAGACTTTCGAAGCCCCCTCACCGAATGGCTGGCCTGACCATAAGTCCCTGAGGGTCTGCACGGTTTCAAAGGTCGAATCGCGTCTGTGCTCATACGCTCCGGGGGCCAGTACGAAGTCGCGAGGATTCCAGCCTGACGCCAGTGATATACCCACTCTGCCGTTCGACAGATTATCGACAACGGACCATTCCTCGACCAAGCGCAAGGGGTGATGCAAAGGCACGACGACACTGCCGGCGCGGATATGTACCCGTTCAGTCACCATGGCTACCGCCGCACCGAGTACCGCCGGGTTCGGGTAAAGCCCGCCCACGGGGTGAAAGTGCCGTTCCGGGATCCACACGGCGGCGAAGCCATTGGCGTCTGCGTAGCGAGCCCCATCCATTAGCAATTGATAGGTATTGCCGGTGGATTTTGTTCCGGTTGCCGCATCCGCAAAATAAAACAGGCTGAGTTGCATGTTCAGGTCATCCTTAACGTGTCATGAGCAGCGAAATTTCAATGGGATCGCCCAGCGCTCGAATGGTCGGAAACCGTCAACGAGCAGCGCCGGCGGGCGGGAAAAATCCCTGCTCCACCCCATGGGCCACGAAGTCTGCAATCCATGACTTGGTCGGTTTGAAG
The DNA here is from genome assembly GCF_000783395.1 of Pseudomonas chlororaphis. Taxonomy (GTDB): domain Bacteria; phylum Pseudomonadota; class Gammaproteobacteria; order Pseudomonadales; family Pseudomonadaceae; genus Aquipseudomonas; species Aquipseudomonas chlororaphis_H. Next base: position 47,696 of record NZ_JSFK01000031.1, read on the forward strand.
TACTGGAAGCCCAACTTTTCCAGCCAGGCGTCGGTCACCGCATGCTTGAGCGCGACCGGGCGACCAGCCCCTCGATAGGTCATCGGCAGAATCCGGCCGACGTCTTCAACCCGTGCCTTGTCGCGCCCCAATATCGGTAGCGTCTCTTCGAATTCCCGGGCCGAGACCAGATCGATGCCGTACCCCAGCTCATTGAGGGTATGGATAAACTCACCATAGGGCAGTGCGTTGGGGGTCTGAATATGGAAGGTGCGACCGGCTGCCAGAGGCTGGCCGCCGAGCAGCAACACCGCCTGGGCCATGGTGTCAGCCGGTATGAGTTGAATACGCCGCTCCGTCCAGTCGGCGGCAACGCCCAACCCCATCACGGCGCGTACGTAGCGGCTGAAAAAGTGTGCATCGATATTTCGCTGGAATTTCCCGCTGACGGAGTTGGGCGAAACCGTACCCACTCTGAAGACCGTCGCGTAGTCGCCTGATTTGTTGAAGTCAGCGATCAAATGCTCCGCGAAAATCTTGCTGGCCGAATAGGCTTCGGTCGGTGTTTGCCCGACTTCAAGCTGATACTCATTGATCGATCTCGCCACACCATCCAGGCTTCGTCCTGCTACACCGATCGTCGAAATGTGGCACAGGCTGGGCCTGGCGAGCTGTGAGCACAGCTCGATCACGCGCTCCGTACCATCGGTGTTGACGGCAAAGAAGTCGCGCTCCGAACCCACATGACGTACGTCCGCCGCCGCATGTATGACTCTGTCGCACGTTGCTGTCAGTGCCGAGCGTGCCTCATCGCCAAGGCCCAGGTTCCTTTCTCGCAAGTCACCCCTGATGCACCGAACTCTGCGGGAAAATAGCGACGTATCGATCTCTGACTGCGGGAAGTACCAGGCGTATTGACTGGCGAGCCGATCCTGAGCGGCCTGGTCATTCTGCGCACGCACCAGGCAAACGATTTCCAGCTGCGGATAGCTGCCTAGCAGCTCATGCAGGATATGGATGCCGAGCATGCCGGTGGCCCCGGTCAACAGCACTTGCCTGCAATGGCGCCAGGTGTCGAGGCCGGCATCGATACGGGTGAAGTCGATTTCAGGCTCGGCGGCAGCAGGCTCCACATGGATGATGGCCTGTGGTTGCTCGTTTTGGGGTTGTACGGTGTCAATCCAGCGGGCCAGCAGCTCCACGGTTCGGTGTTCGAAGACCACCTGAGGCATCAGACTGATGCCGGCCTGCCGCAAGTGAACGGTAATGGATATCGCCAGTAACGAGGTTCCGCCGACCTCGAAGAAGTCATCGGCGACCGACTCGACCTTATAGGCCAGTACGTCCTGCCAGATTCGTGCGATCAACAGTTCCGAGGGGCTTTTGGGTGGCCGGCTGTCGGTGGTGGCGCTGAAGACTGTTGGTATTCTTTTTCTGTCTATCTTTCCGTTGGCGGTGATCGGCAAGGCGTCGAGGACGGTTATCACCGAAGGCAGCATGTAGCTGGGCAGGCGCTTGGAGAGCGCTTCCTTGATGAGGTTGGACAGCTGAACCTTCTTCAGCCGCGCCCCAGGATTGTTACCGTCGGCCAACGGTTCTGACCGGACGCTGCGCCCGGCAAGCGTGGCGATCAGATCGGCCGGATGCGCCGCTGTCGACAACACCACGTCGTAGTACCCGTCCGGGTGATCCGAGCAGTTGAATGCGACGCTATAGCCACATTCGGCAGCAAGCTCACGCAGCGCTTCAGGGATGACACCGTCGAGCAGCGTCGCGCAAGCATCGGTTGAGTAGAGTTCATCGCGCCGGCGCAAATCGTCAATCAACAGGCCATGTGGTACACCGGTGAATGCGAAAACCGCGGTTGTTCGCAAGTGTAGATGCTCGGCCAGCTTGTCAAACGTCCAGTTTTCAGCACGCCATTGCTGCCAGTGCAACGCTGGCAAGTCATCGTTGCAAGTGACCGAGGGGCGATTGAGCGTGACGTCATATCGATATTTGTTCATCTCCGTGGCGTGCCGCCCCCGACGGGGTTCGATACGTGAAGTCAGCCCGGTTTTTTTCGCGTAGTTGTGGAAGAAGCACGGGTTGACGTTCAGTTCCGGCTCATCCTGGACCGCTTTTGCAATCCTGGGCAGCAACTCATCGTTCGTCAGTTGCGGCGCCCGAGCAGACTGGACCGAGGCGTGGAACGTCTCCAGCAGGCAGTAATTGCGGACATCCCCCAGATAGATCACGCCATCCGGGGCGAGCCGGCTGCGCAAGGCGTCCAGCACCTCGGTCAAATACGTCATGTCGGGAAAGTACTGGCTTACCGAGTTGACCACGATGACATCAAACAGGTCCTCGAACTCAGGCAGGTTCCTCGCTTCGGCCACTGTCAACTCAATGTTCGTCAGTCGGGACATCCGGAGTTTCTGGCGCAGTTTTAGAATGACCGACGTGGAGAAATCTGTACCTGCATAGCGCGCGCAGTGCGGTGCGAGTTCTTGAGCGAGCAATCCGGTCCCGACTCCGATTTCAAGAACACTGGGTGGCGTCGAGCGGTTTTTCGGAAGACAACGCAGGATGTTCTCGACCGTTCCGTCCAGCCACTCGTCCATGACTGATGGCGTAATGGGTTGCTGGTCGTAGCTGGAATTCCAGCCAGTAAAGTCTCTCGTTCCGGGCGCAGAAATTTCGTGTGTCTGGTCGAAGAGGGTGCGCCAATGTGCGACAACATCGGCGTCGAATGTATCGCGCTCCTGTTCCAGCGGTGCATCCTGTGCTGTCACGCAGGCCACGAGTCGGCAATTGCTTCCGGGATCGCCGACTGCCAGCACCACGGCATTGTGGACGCGGGGCAGGCTGCTCAGGACTGCCTCGATTTCGCCTGGCTCAATGCGAAAGCCGCGGACCTTCACCTGGCTGTCCAGGCGGCCGCGAAACTCGAAGGTTCGCTGCGCCCTGTTCCAGCGGCCCCGATCACCGCTGCGGTAATACTTGCGCCCACTCAGTTCGATGAAGCTGGCAAGGGTTTCTGTCTCGCGATTGATGTATCCGCTGGCTACACCTCGACCGCCAATCCAGATTTCGCCGGTGACGTCATCGGGCAGCACATTGCCGTGCTCATCCGCGATGACAACTTCAACGCCATCCAGCGGTTGCCCTATCGGATAACCAGTGACCGGGCGTTGTTTGTCGTACAGATACAACGTGGAAAAAATGGTCGCTTCGGTAGGACCATAGGCGACGAAGACCCTGGCCTTGGGGAAGGCGCGGGACAAGGTGCCGAGTAGATCGGCAGGTACGATATCGCCACCGGTGATCACCACACGAAGCGATTCATGGCTGTGCGATGAGGCTTGGGCCATGGACGTCAACAGGTTTTCCATCAGCCCGGGAACGGCCTGAAAGATCGTCGCGGTCTTCAGCAACTCGTCAATCGCCTGCGGCGAGAAGATTTCATCCTGGGTCACGATTCGGCTCTGACCGCCGGCCAACATGGCGATAAACAGCTCAAAGTAGAAAACATCAAAGGTGCTTGCCGCGAGTACCAACCCGACATCCGAAGGCGAGCATTCGTGCAGCAACTGACAGGCGCGCATCGTGTTGACGATATTGCCGTGGGAAACCATGACGCCTTTGGGCCTGCCGGTCGTACCGGAGGTGTACAGGATGTAGCAGGGCGATTCGGGCGCGACCGTCGTGTCGATCGCGCGCAATTGTTCTGGGGTCGGCTGTTCGTGGGCTTTGCCGATGATGATACTGGGGATCGTGTCGCCCCCTTTGTCGGCGCAAGACACAATGATCGCCCGGGCGTTGGAGTCCGAGGTAATAAAGGCACGTCGATCGTCCGGGTCCGAAGGATTGATCGGGACAAATGCCGCCCCCGCGCGCAGGACCGCCAGTGTGGCTATGGCAATATCGACGCTGCGCTCGACACATATCGCGACGGTGTCGCTCTGGCGTACGCCACTTTGCAGTAACTGCACAGCCAGCACCGCTGACTGGCGGCTCAGTTCGGCAAAGGTCAAGAGTGCGTGCTTGTCGGAGACCGCTGCGGCGTCCGGCGAGATTTGCGCCGCTTCAAGAAACAATCCATGCAGCCCGACGTCTGGCCAGGCCTGCTCGTCTGACGTGCTGTTCGTGGAGGACAGCTTGTGAAAGAGGGGGAGTTGGGATATGTCCTGTTGCGGTGACTGGACGATGCAATTGAGCAAGCATTCGTAGTGTCCGGCCATTTCACGGATGACCTGTTCGTCGAACAGGTCCAGCGCATAGTTGATCCGCAGGCGCGCGTCAGTGGTGCGACGCCACAACGTCCATTCGAGGTCGACCCGGGCAACGTCCAGATCAACTTTCAAAAGCTCTGTTCGGGTACCTTGCAACTCGATTTTGCCGGCCTCGACGTTCTGCAGGGTGAAAAGCACCTGGAATAACGGATTATGACTGAGCGAACGCTCCGGGTTCAGGTCTTCAACCACCTGCTCGAACGGCGTTCGTTGATGCTCCAGCGCGAGCAGCGTCGTGTCTCTGAATGCCTTGAGGACGTTAGTAAAACCGGCTTGGGGAAGAATGCGGGTGCGCAGTACGACTGTATTGACGAATAACCCCAGGACATTCTCCAGTTCCTCGACCGGTCGGTTGGCGACAGGCGTGCCGAAGACAATGTCAGTCTGGCCTGAATACCGATGCAACAGCACTTTGAGTGCGGCGCCCAGGACCATGTAGAGCGAACTGTCATATTGTTTGGCCAGGGCTTCCAGTGACTGCACCAACCCCTGTGGAAGAGTCAGGTCAATGTGTTTTCCGCGGAAGTTGGCGATGGCCGGCCGGGGTTTTGCCATGGGTAATTCAATTTGCGCGAGATCGTTGAGCTGGTGCTTCCAGAATTGCCGGCTACGGATACCCGCTTCGCTGGCAATCCAGGCTTTTTCGGCCGCGACGAAGGTACTGAAATCGATATTGCCGGTGACAGGTAATGCTTGCGAGGCAAGTGCGGCGCTATAAAAGCGTTGCAGATCCTGGTGCAGGATACCCAGCGACCAGCCGTCGGCGATGATGTGGTGAATCACCAGGGCCATCAGGCAGGTTTCTTCGTCAGTGCGGATGACAACAGCCCTTAGCAAGGGCGCGCGGCCCAAGTCAAATGGCTGCCAGATAAAACTGTCCAGGCTTTGCTGGGGCGATTCGGGATTGTCGATGACGGACACGTCAGCGTCGACGGCGTCATGCACTACCGCCTCAGGCTGGCCGTTGTCGTTGGCCTGAAAGCAAGTGCGCAAGCAGGGGTGCTTGTTGGTCAACGCTTGAAATGCCTGGCGCAATGCATCCAGGTTAACTGTGCCATGCAACTTGGCGATGCTGAAAATATTGTAGGCCGCGCTGTTCGGATCCATCAGATGGAGGAACCACATGCGTTTCTGGCCATAAGACAAGGCGGATATATCAATATCGAGTTGCGTGCGCGGCTCAGATGTTTTCTGTGAACTCTTTATACGCTGGGCGAGTATTCTCTCGGCCGCTGATCTTTGGTCTTTATGTGCATTAGCCTTAGAACAAAAATCCATTCGATATACCATCCATAGTCGAGTAGCTCCTGCGAACCACCATAGAATTTCATTTGCGTCAGGGTCAAGCGCAAAAAATAAATATCATCCAGCGAGCAAGTAGTGGCGTATAGCTATAGCTTGGTGCAAGCCGCATATTACTTAGCGTTGCGTCTTTGGCAGGGTATAAAAAATAATTGAGACGGTTCGCCGATGTTCGGTTTTGGGGTTGCAAGCATGTTGTACCGGTGATGGGGGACATGTCAGGGAAGTCAGTGCTTGCATTATCATTTATATGATTGAAAACAATGGGTAAGTGCTGTGTCGGAGGAGGGCGGTGCTGGTTTTTCTGCTGATTTCATCAGCAACCACACAGCTTGTGTGGATGATAAAGTGATTGTTTCCGACCGAGAAAAAAATCTTTACGCCTCCGTTTTTCCTGTGTTACCAATAAAAAACTGCTGAGAGAGCTGATGGATTCAGCCAGCAAGTAAAAAGCCGACGCTTGGGTAAACCAAAGTTTGCCAGCGAAATAAGGGAATATAACGCCGCTTGTTAAAGCGGAACAATGTCGGAGGCTAATTGCTTGAGTATCGAAAACAGGTCCCTCTGGCGGGATAAGAACTTCATGTGTCTTTGGATGGGCCAGTCCGTCAGCGAGATGGGCTCGTCTATCACCAATATCATTCTTCCGTTGCTTGCCATTACCACGTTGAGTGCAACCCCGGGTGAGATTGGCCTGCTCCGCGCCATGGCCTCCATCGCTGTGTTGCTAGCGTCAATACCTTCAGGTGTCTACATCGACAGATTCAATAAGCGAAGTTTGATGATCGTGTGCGACATCGTGCGAGCGGTGATACTGGTCACCGTGCCGCTATTTGCGTTTTACGATCAGCTCTCGATGTACTGGCTGTATGCCGTGTCTTTCTTGTGTTCCGTATTCTCGGTCGCGTTCGGAATCGCCTACCATTCCTACTATCCGATATTTGTCCCGCGCAGGGATTTGCCTGAGGCGAACAGCAAGATCGAAACGACGGAATCCGCCGCGCGGGTCGGTGGCCCGGGGATCGGCACGTTCATGGCAGGCTGGATCGGAGCCCCGCTTACACTGTTATTCGATGTTGTTTCCTATATTGCCAGCGCTATTCTCCTGAGTTTTACCAAGGCGGACGAGTCGAGCAAGGTGAAGGTAACCAAAAGGCCGCCCTTGCTGCAGGAAATAGGGGAGGGATTCAAGCTGCTCTATGCCAACTCGGTATTGGCGCGAACGGCGGTGACGACCATTGGCTCGATGTTTTGCCTGGCCATGATGAATGCGGTTTTTTTATATTACTTGATTAACGATTTGAAACTTTCACCACAAATGGTCGGGATTGTATTTTTTATCGGCGAAGGTGGCGGGCTGTTGGCAGCTATCCTCGCGAGTACTCTAATGCGCTCGGTCGGCAGTGCAAAAATAATGTGGTGGGTAGTCTTTCTTAGTCCTGCAGGATTCCTTCTGGGCGGAGCGCAAAGTCATCCGCTGCTGCTGCCGACACTTTATCTATGCTTGACGTCTGTTCGTTTTGTATTGTTTGACATTGCCCAATACTCCTATCGGCAGTCTTCTTGTCCGCTGGAAAGTCTCGGTAAAGTAACTGCAAGTATCAGAACCTGTATCGGTATTGCGGCGGCAAGTGGGGCGATTTTCGGTGGATGGCTGGGCAGCCTGGCAAGTCCCGTTGCAAGTATATTCATTGCAACAGTGTTGATGTGTGTTTCATCCCTTCCTGTAATGTTTTCGGCGCTACGGCATACCAGAAATATTGAAGACCTTCCCGTGCTGACCCCTGTAGATCGCTAGTAAGTCGGGTCTGCAGAGAAGTTTTCCTCGTGTCGTTTTAGTTGCCGGATTTTCCTTGGTAAATAAGGGAGTTGCTCTAGCATGGATAGCAAAAACGTGTATGGCGTTGTCATCAATCAACAAGAACAGTATTCCCTATGGGATAACGAGCGGCCGGTACCGGGTGGGTGGACTGCCATTGGCGTAACCGGTTCTCAGGAATTTTGTTTGAACTGGATTCAAGATAACTGGTTCGATCAGCGCCCCGGTTTCTTGCGCGAAAACACTGCGCCGACAAAGGCATCGCCGGTCAAGGAGCTGTAATGAGCAGCACCTTTGAAGTCACTAATCATGTACTCGATCTCTTGTCTCTTTATCTTGAAAATGGTGTTTGCCTGCACCTTGCTGACGAAGGGGTTGAACTGCAAAACCTTGAGTCGACGGTCGCGCAATCCCTGGAAGCACTGACACCGGAACTTCAGGCGCACTTGCAAAACCTTCTGCAGGAGGAAATCGGCAGGCCTTTGCAGGGCGGCACGGTATTGCCGTTGTCCTGGATTCAACGGCGACATTACTTCGTCACCCGGCATGAAGGCGCCGAAGTTTCATCAACCGTGCCTCATGCGTTGCGCTTCAGCGGCAGGCTGGATCAAACGGCGCTGCGTGACGCGTTGCTTCACCTGCTGCAGGTTCACCCGATGCTGCGGGCGTCCGTGCATGAGATGTACGGAGTGCTCTTTCAATGGATCGCACCAACGGTTCAACTGACCATTGAATTCGAAGATCTTTCGCACACGCCGATCAGTTCCCAAGAAGCGCAACTGGCAGCGTTTTCACTTGAGGTCATGCGCCGGCCTTTTCAGCTCGATCGCGGCCTGCTGATGCGCCCGGTACTGGTCAGGCTCAGTGACGAAGAGCATGTTCTACTGCTGCCATTGCATCACCTGATTGCTGACGGTCTGTCCCTGCGCGTGATCAACGACAGCCTGTTATCGGCCTATGAGAGTTACCTGACTTCTGGTCACGCTGACCTGCCAGCGCCGGTTTCAACTTATGCCGACTTTATCCGCTTTCAACATTCCGAGCGGTCCCGGACGGAGAACGCGCGACACCTGGACTACTGGATCAAGCGCATGGCCGGCAAGCCCGTCATGCTCAGCTTGCCGACCGACAAGGCGCGGCCTGCGACACCTTCCTACAAGGGCCGTTACGTCGACCGGGTGCTTGATGAAGCGCTGACCAATGCGCTCAGTGATTTTGCAAAGAAGCAACACGTGACGCCATTCATGCTCTACAGCGCGGCGTTTCACGTCCTGCTGGCGCGGTATTCGGGTCAGAGTGAAGTGACCTTGGGTTACCCTTTCGGCAATCGTATCCGGCGTGAGGACACCGACACCGTCGGCCTGTTTGTCAACACACTGCTGCAACGCGTTGATGTCAGTGATGATCCCGTTACGAGTGATTTTCTGACTCGGGTAAAGCGCGAAATCCTGTTGGGGACAGGGCATCATCGGTTGCAATTCGACAAGCTGCTTGATGCGCTGGACGTCGAGCGCAGCGCCAGTTACCACCCGCTGTTCCAAGCGTTCATCGGTTATTACGGCCAGCAGGCAAACCGGGTAGAACCTGCCAGTGTTGCGGTCAAACCCTACATTGTGGACACCGGGGCGGCGCGCTTCGACCTGGAACTGTTCCTTCGCCCGCAAGGTGGCGAAACCGTCATGATGCTCTGGGCGCAAGATGATCTGTTTCGACCGGAAACATCCGCCAGGATGCTTGTTCACCTGGAAAACATCTTGAAGGGGATGCTCGCGGCCCCCGAAGAGAGGATTTCCTCGTTGTCGCTGCTTTCCGAGCAGGAGTCCGGGGATCTGCTGAAGCTGGCGAGGGGAGGCGCACCGCTCTTGCTGGGTACAACGATTCTTGAACAGATCGCCGATACGTGTCGCGCTTTTCCAGACCGGGTTGCCGTGCGATTCGAGGGGCAGTCGATCTCTTACCGCGAGCTGGATGCGGCGTCCTGGCAAGTGGCGCGGTCCCTGGCTGATCGTGGGGTAGAGGCGGGGGATGTTGTCGCTGTACAGTTGCAACGCTCAAGGGAGTTGCCGATCTGCCTGGTCGGGATTCTCAAAGCGGGCGCCGCCTACATGCCGCTCGATCCCCAGGCGCCGCAGAGTCGGGTGATGGAGATGCTCGATGATTGCTCCCCACGTGTCCTGATTGTCGAAAACAGCGCTATGGCGCCTCCCGGGGGGCTGCCCTGGGCCACACTTTCTTCCTTGTTCACCCAAGTGCCGTCTTGCCCAAGCGATGCGTTCATCGGGCCGGGGACGGGACCGGCGGGAAACGACCTCGCCTATGTGATCTTCACTTCTGGCTCCACGGGGCGACCCAAGGGGGTAATGAATACCCATGAGGCGTTGCTGAGCCGCCTGGCCTGGATGCAAAAGGCTTTCCCTCTACAAACCGGCGATGTCGTTGTGCAAAAGACACCGCTGACGTTCGATGTCTCGGTGTGGGAAGTGTTCTGGCCGCTCATGTATGGCGCCACGCTGGTAATGGCCAAACCCGAAGGGCACAAGGATCCCGAGTACTTGGCAGCACTGTTTTCAAGGGAGCAAGTGAGCGTTGCTCATTTTGTCCCTTCCATGCTCAGTGCATTCGTGGCTGCCGAAGTATTGCCGTCCTGTACCCATCTCAGGCAGGTGATTTGCAGCGGTGAAGCGTTGCCGCTGCGCCTGGCCAACGCCGTCAAGCAAACCAGTGCTGCCGCGCTGCACAATCTCTATGGGCCTACCGAGGCGGCCATTGACGTCACCTGGTACACGGTAACCGAAAACAGCTTGAAGGCCGGCAGCGTACCGATCGGGCGTGCCATTGATGGGCTAGAAATATTCATCCTGGATAAAAACTTCAATCTGGTCCCTCCCGGCGTTGTGGGAGAAATCCATATCGGCGGCATCGGGCTGGCCCGTGGCTACATCAACCAACCGGCACTGACTGCACAGAAATTCATTCCCTCGCCCTTCAGCGATCAGGGCGCGCGGTTGTACCGGACTGGCGACTTGGGCAGACACCGCTGGGATGGTCAGATCGAATACCTGGGCCGCAACGACAATCAAGTCAAACTGCGGGGATTTCGCATCGAGTTGGGTGATATTGAAACGGCCCTGATGCGCCTGCCGGCCATTCGCGAAGCGGTTGTGACCCTCAATCAGGACAGCCGTGGTCACGCGACGCTGGCGGCATTCCTGGCGAGTGATGAAGTCAGTGCGCAACTGATACAACGTGCTCGCGAGACGCTTTCATCCTCCTTGCCGGAGTACATGATTCCGTCCCTGTGGTCGGTCGTTGAAGTGTTCTCGAGATTGCAGTCAGGCAAGGTTGACCGGTCTGCGTTGCCGATACCTGTCGCGTACGCCGATGCAGTTGGCGCGGCGCGGCCGCTCGAGCAAAACTCGTTGAGTGACGCGGAGCAAACATTGGCAGCCGCTTGGGCGAGCGTGCTGGGCAGAGCGGTCACCCAGGGTGACGAAGACTTCTTTCATTTGGGTGGAGATTCACTTCGCAGTATTGAACTGGTCGTGGCAGCCCGGCGAGCAGGCTTGCAACTGAGTGTGGAGAAGATTTTCCAGAACTCCACGCTGAGGAGGATGGCCCTGGTTGTCACGCCGCTGAGCGGTCCCGCGATGATGGCCATTGCGCCGTTCGGGCTCATTTCAGCGGCCGTCCAGGAAGGCCTTGACCGGGATATCGAAGACGCTTTTCCCTTGTCCCGGCTGATGACCGGACTTTACTACGAGTCGGTGGCCAGCCCGGATTACCACATCTATACAACGGCAGTGGAGCTGGAAGGGGCGTTTGTCGAGCCAGTGTTCAAGCAGGCTGTCGCTCTGTTGATGCAACGCCATCCGTTTTTGAGAAGCTCCATTGATGTGTCTTCTTACCAACAACCTCTGCAGTTGATTCATCGTGATGTCGAGGTATCGTTGCCGGTTGTCGATATCAGCGACATCGATCCGGCAGCCCAGGCCGCTTCGTTCAAGGCTTGGTTCGATGAGCAGCGGACCGTCCGGTTCCAATGGGACAAGGCGCCGTTGTTTGCCATGACCGTGCATCGTTACAGCGCCTCGCGGTTCACCCTGACACTCGCCGAACCTTATCTTGACGGGTGGAGCGTCACGCTGGTCATCAGTGAATTGCTCGAGTTGTATCAGCAGCTCCTGCAGCACGCTATCCCCGTCGTTGAGCCCGTGCGCGCACAAGGCGAGTTTTTGCTCAGGGAGGCCGACGCGCTGGATGACCCGGACCACAAGGCGTTCTGGGCCCGACAGCTCGCGTCACCTCATCAGGGCCAATTGCCGCTAGCCAAAGGCAGCAATTACCGCACGCTCAATGTTCCGGTCTCCAGTGCGACGTCCGATAACCTCAAGCGTCTTGCGCAATCATTGGGCGTGTCGATCAAGGCAGTCCTGCTCAGCGCTCATTTGCAAGTCATTGCCTTCATCAGTGGCCGTACTGAAGTGATCACCGGCCTGATGTCCAACAGTCGCCCGGAAACGACAGCGGGCACGTCGGCAGTCGGCATGTTCCTGAATACGTTGCCGTTGCACATCAACGTCGCGGGCCTGACGCGCCGCCAGCTGATTCTAGCCGTGCACGCTTTCGAGGCGCAGGCACTGCCATTCAGGAATTACCCGTTTGCGCAGATGTTGAGTGATGCCGGAATCGATAACGTCATCGACTCCACGTTCAACTACACCCATTTCAGACCTTACGAGCAGTTCGCGGACAATCAGGGGCTGAAGCTCAAGTCGATCAGGGCGACCGACCAGACATATCACTCGTTGACCGCTCAATTCAGACTCGATGTGTTAACCCAAGGCGTCGGTCTGTTTGTCGAGTTCTCCAACACGGCGCTGTCGGATGCCGCGATGGGGCGAATCGCTTCGTACTATGAAGCGGCTTTGTCACAGCTGGCGACACACCCTGAATCCAGTGTCTGCCCTCTGGACGGGCTGGCAGGCCGCGACGCTCATGCACTTCTGGTATCGCCGCCGGTGGAGCTGGAAGTCTGCCGTCTAATCGCCGCGTTTGATCAGCAATGCGAGGCTTCACCGCAATCATTGGCATTGCTCTGTGAGGGGCGCTCGATCAGCTATGCGAAGTTGTCCCAGTGGGTCGACAGGTTCGCCGAAACACTGCGTCAACAGCAGGTCGTGCCAGGTTCCATCGTCGGCATCTGCGTCGAGCGTTCTGCCGAGTATGTCGTCGCAGTGCTGGCGTCGTTACGCCTCGCTGCCACCTACATGCCTCTGGATCACGCCAGCCCGACTGAACGGCTGGGGATGATCCTGCATCAATCACAAGCCCGGTTGTTGATTGTGTCTTCGTCGACTCGCAGCAAGGTCCCCGGTGTTCTTGCCGTGGCGGTTGACGCGATGCCGATCGATGAGCGCCGTTCTACCGTCAGTTGGCCACTGAATGCGCGGCATCCGGCGGTGTTGATGTACACCTCTGGAAGTACGGGAACCCCTAAAGGGGTCCTGCTGCACGATGAAGCCATTCTGACGCGCCTGCAGTGGTCGCGTTGCCAGGAGCCGAGCAAACCCTCGGACGTTTTCGTCCTGAGAACGCCGGTCGGCTTTGTCGACGGCATCGCCGAAATGTTCGATGGACTGCTCAGAGGTGTGCCTACGGTAATTTTGCCGGAACGCATAAAAGACCCGGTGGAGCTGATGAACTTCATCCAGACCCACCGAATTACCAAGTTGACCTGCGTGCCGGCACTGGCGACCGAGATGCTCGATTCGGATGCCGAACCGCGCGTCAGGCTGGCTACGCTCGATTGCCTGCACTTGAGTGGTGAATTGCTCAAAGGGGAGTTGGTGGAAAAGATCCGGCAACACCTGCCAAACGTCAATCTCATCAACTTGTATGGTTCGACAGAGGTTTGCGCGGACGCCACGGTGTTCAAGGTTCGGGAGGCTGCGGCGCTGCTGACTCCGGTCGGTCTGCCGATTCCCGGCGCACAGGTGATGGTGGAGCATGAGGGAGGCGGTTACGCACCGATTGGAACGCCCGGCGAATTGCTGGTAGGCGGGCAGATTCTTGCTCTCGGCTACTTTGGCGATGCGAGGCAAACGGCGCAGCGATTCACGCCCTCTTTGCTCAATGATGGCGGACGGGTCTATCGCACGGGTGATATTGCCGTGCTCAGTGACAGTGGCGAATTGAATGTGTTGGGCCGCGCCGACCGGCAGATAAAGATTCGAGGCATCCGCATCGAACCCGCGGAAATCGAAGCAGCACTGAAAACCCACGCGCAGGTTGCCGAAGCATTGACCGTGCAACGTGTGCTGGAGGGGCGAAATGTGCTGGTGGCCTATGTCCGGCCGCCCGCGCAGGCTGATGCGGCAGCGGCTGATGCGTTGATTGAGCATCTGTCGTCGCGCGTCTTGGTGGCGGCTATCCCGGATGTGTTCATCACCGTTGAAAGCTGGCCGTTGTTGCCATCCGGGAAGATCGATATCAACGCGCTCCCGGTGTACGGGCCGCAAAGGACCGAGGGCCGCCAGCCCGATGGGATTATCGAACTGGAGTTGGCCGCGCTCTGGGAACAGCGGCTCAAGACAGCGCTGGTCAGTGTCGAGGATGACTTCTTTCAACTCGGCGGCAATTCGTTGTCCGCCATTATTCTGGCCGGCATGATCGGGCGCCGGTTCGGCGTCTGCATGAATGTGTCAGATATTTTCGACCACAGAACTCTGGCGAAACAGGCCCATCTGCTTGAGGTGAAACTGCTCGAGACCGAGGCAGCAGAGCTGGCGGATGAACAGTGAAAGCCGGGCAGCTGGAATCGTTTAGATAAGGATGTGAAACGACATGGAAAACTCCAAAAGTTGGCGTTGGTGGGACGATGTGCTGGTACGCGGTGCAGGCTTCGGCGCCGGTGGAGTATTGCGTCTGGCGAGTACCCGCCTGGCGGCGCAGGCTGATCAGATGGGGAGTACGCCTTTTTCCGAAGCTGACTTGAGCGACTACCGCGCGTCATTTGCGCAGGTGGCGGTCGAACTTTCACGGGAGCTGCAAGACATTGCCCGGCAGGATGACTTTCTGCGAGCCGTCTCATGGCAGAACCACCGCCTGCTGGATGGCGCCGTACGTCCATTTTGCGAGTGGGATCCGGCCACTCAGACAAGGCACTCCAAGCATCGCCAACGTGAAGAACTGATCGCCAACTATTGGCAACGTTACTGCGTCAAGAATGACACCATCGGTTTCTTCGGCCCGTCGGGATGGGGAACCTTCAGCGATGACTCGGCCACCCGCTATACGCCGGGTGAAACGTTGATCGAACGCCGAGAAGTGTTCTTCGAGTCCTGGGCAATCGATTGCCTGGCGGAATCATTTGAAGCGTTTCCCGCTATTCGCGAATGGTTGAAACCGCGCCGGCTGACATTTGTAAAGATCGAAGGCGACATCAATTTCAACGGCCCCGGCCTGAAGGTCAAACTGCCGGCTCTGGAAACAGCCGTGCTGTCGATGTGTGACGGCCAGACGTCCGTTCACGATATCGAGCGCGAGTTGTCAGGCAGTTATTCCGTCTCGTTGATGGATATCCTTGGCATTCTCGATACGCTCAAGGCCAAGCGCTGGATCGTGTTGAAGATCGAATTGCCAGCCGGGGCTCACCCGGAAACAAGCCTGCGCAAGTTTTTGCTGGGCATTGGCGATACGCAGCTGCAATCCTTGTTGCTGGCCAGGCTCGATGCCATGGAAGCCGCGCGCGACAAGATCGAAGCGAGCGGTGACGCTACCGGGTTGACCGAGGCGCTGTCTGAACTGGACGCGCTTTTTTCCGGGTTTACCGAGACCAGCTCGACCCGCAACGAAGGCCGTACCTACGGCGGCAGGACGCTGGTCTACCACGATAGTCGACGCAATATGGCGCTCTCGGTAGGCGAGGATATCAAGCAGGGTCTGGCGCCACTCTACCTGCTGGCCAAGAGTGCGCGCTGGATTTGCTGGCGGCTGGGGACTGAGGTTCGCCAACTGCTGAGGCAAACCTATCAACGCTGCGTCGAAAAGCACGGGGCGCAATTTGATCTGACCACCATGTGGCTGGAATCGCTGGGCCCCTTGTCAAAAGTCATCGATGCGGCGCTCGACGACATCGATCAAGTCTTCCGGGCCAAGTGGGCGGAAATCATCGCTGTCGATGATAGCGAGCGACGGGTCGAGTTCACGTACGCGCAATTGGAGGAACGGGTCAACGCGGCGTTTGATGCCCCAGGGGCCGGTTGGGAAGGCGCGCGCTACTTTTGCCCGGATGTAATGCTCTCCGCCGTCGACATAAACGATCTGAAATCGGGTGACTTCAAATTGGTGCTGGGGGAAATCCACCTGACAATCAACACCATGAGAAGCTCATGTTTCGTCACTCAGCATCCCGATAAATCAGCGTTGCTCAAAGAGGTGGACAAGGACTTCCCCAAACCGCAGTTGCTCAATGTCCTGCCCAAGGAAAGTCCGCCGCGTCTGTCGGTCCGTACCCACCCGGTGCTGTCGCGAGAGTGCGATTACATGATCGAACTCAACTATCACACCGTCGATGCGGGTCGCGATCGCCTGGTGAAAAGTCGGGACACGACCATCCTCGAAGAGGACGGGCTGATCAAGATCAGGATTCCCAATGGCGAAACGTTTGATTTGGTCGACGTTTACGCTGAGCTACTGATGGGCCGTGTGATTGACAAGTTCCAGTTGTTCTCGGACCGCGCGCACATGCCCAGAGTCAGTATCGATAAATTGGTGATTGCACGAGAAAGCTGGCGCTTCCAGGCGCGAGAGCTGGAATTCGCCAATGAAAAAGACGAAGCACTGAGATTCATGAAGGCGCGCAGCTGGTGGAAATCTCAAAACATTCCGCGCTTTGTCTTCGTCAAGTCGAAAACCACTGAAAAGCCCTTTTATGTGGATTTCGAAAGTCCGATCTTCATCAACATTCTTTCCAAGCTGATACGACGTAATCAAACCTCTGAGGCAATCAAGAACAAGGAGGTGACATTCGTCGAGATGCTGCCGGACCACCAGGATCTCTGGTTGACCGATCATGCCGGTAATAAATACACGTCGGAACTCAGATTTACCTGGGTCGATAACTACCCGATCAAATGACCGGTGACTGACGCCAGGTCCGGATCTGGAAAATGATTTTTACACGGAGGTAATGGGTATGCGTATTCATGAAGTCGCAGGGCAGGCCGACACCCACGATGCGTTGTTGCGAGAGGATGCTGCCTACGTCTGGCATCCCTGGGCGCCCAATCGCATAAGCACCAGTACGGTCATCGCCGTGGCCGGGGAGGGCAGCCACATCACGGATGCCAAGGGTGATCGCTACCTGGATGCCAAGGCATCCGGAATGAATGCCACGCTGGGGTACGCCAACCAGAAAATCGTCAAGGCCATAACGGCTCAGCTGGAAAAACTGATGACCTACGACATGGTCGAAGGGGGCAATGCGCCCGCCATCGAGCTGGCGCGGGCGATTGCCCGGGTGACCGCACCGGGCCTGACCAGAACGTTTTTCTGCAACAGTGGCTCGGAGGGTATCGAGACGGCGCTCAAGGTTTCGCGCCGCTATCACAAGCTGCTCAACGACCCGCAGCGATCACTGATTGTGTCGCTGAAAAACTGTTATCACGGCACCACCCTGGCCGCCTCTACGTGTGCGACATCTTCTGCCGGCGACGAACAAGGGCTGCTTCCCGCCGGGTTTGCATCAGTGTCGGGGCCCGACTGGGAGGTCGTGCGCCGCGAAGGCCTGGCTGTGTCGCGTTCCGGGGTCGAGGCGCTTGAAGGTTATTTTGCCGAGCATGGGAAAAACATTTCAGCCTTCATCGTCGAGCCTGTCCAGGGCATTGGCGGATACATCGTGCCGGATAACTACCTGCGGGCGGCGCGAGCGCTCTGCACCCAGTACGGTGCGCATCTCATCCTGGATGAGGTTCTGACCGGATTCGGGCGTACCGGCAAGATGTTCGCCTATGAATATGCGCACATTACCCCCGATATCCTGATCACCAGCAAAGGCTTGACGGCCGGTTACATGTCCCTGGCGGCGGTGACCACTCATGACACGATTTTCGATGTGTTTGAACGTGAGAAGGAAATGTCCGGCTTCAGCCACGGGCACACGCATTCCGGTCACGCGTCGGCCTGTGCGGCAGGTCTTGCGGTACTGGATATTCTGCAAAACGATGGCGTGTTGCTGCGAGTCGAGCAGTTATCGACGGTGTTGCGTGAAGCGATCGGGGCGTGCGCCGAGGCGGCAACGGTTCGGGAGATCAGATGCCGCGGGTTACTCATGGCAGTCGAGTTTGACAGTGTCCAGCGCGCCCTCTCGATCAAGAAGCATCTGCAGGACAACAAAGTACTGATCCGCCGCAGTGGCAGGAACATCATTTTTGCTCCGCCACTCAATATCGACCTGGCTGATATCGAGTACCTGGCTGCGCAGTTTCTCGATGCTGTGAGCGTCGCGTCAGCGCAATGAGCGTAACAGGTTGAGTGTTGTAATCAGTAATCGGGAGGTGTCGCACCATGGATGAAGCTTTGTTTTTCGATGACGTCAGCGTCGATCATATACGCCTGTATGTGCATGATCTTGAGTCGGCCTCACGGACTCTGGGCGAAAAATACGGCCTTGCGTCATGTCATTTCGATCTTCCGGCCTGCTCTGCGCAGGCAGAGCGTTCGCGCTGTTTTTGCAAGGAAGAAATCTGCATTGTCCTGACCCAGCCGCTGGTGCCATCGCATCCGGGGAGCGCGTTTTTACGCCAGCACGGCGAAGGCGTTGCGGACATTGCCCTGGCGGTGCCGGATGCCACGCAGGCCTTCACGCTGGCGGTGTTGCGTGGTGCGGTGCCGAACCTGGCTGTGCAGCAGAAAGACGGCATCGTCAGCGCTTCGATTTTTGGCGCGGGGAATCTCGTTCACACGTTTGTCCAGCGAGAAGCGCCCGGACATCGGCGTTTAACGGACGCATCAGGCAGAACAGTCAGCGGATTGCATGCCTTCGATCACTTTGCCGTGTGTCTGCAGGCCGGTGATCTGGCGGCAACCTGCGCCTTCTACATGCTGGCGCTGGATTTCTCCGTCCTCTATGAGGAAAAAATCGTCGTCGGCAAACAATCCATGAACTCCAAGGTGGTACAGAACAGGTCCGGCCAGGTGACGTTGACCCTGATAGAACCCGATCTGAGCTATGAAGCAGGGCAAATCGACAATTTCATTCAGAAGAACAATGGCGCAGGCGTGCAACATATCGCCTTGCGTACAACGAACATCGTCAAGTCGGTCCAGGCCCTGGCTGAAAAGGGTGTCGACTTCTTGAAGTCACCCAGCGCCTATTACCAGCAGCTGCCGGAGCGCCTTGAGAGCCTCAAATACGACGTCGACAAACTGATGGCGTTGAACTTGCTGGCTGACCAGGACCATGCCGGACAGCTGTATCAGATATTCGCCAAACCCGATGATCCCGATTGCCATTTTTTCTTTGAAATTATCGAGCGTGTCGGGGCCAAGACCTTTGGCAGCAGCAATATCAAAGCGCTGTATGACTCTGTAGAAATGAGTAAGGCGTCATGATCTCGACTCCCGTAAACCTTGCTGATTATGCGCAACTGGCGCGCCAGGTTTTGTGCGACTCGATCTGGGATTTTCTCTGCGGTGGCAGCGGCGAGGAGATTGCGCTGAAGGCCAATCGCACGGCACTGGATCGAATGTCCCTGTTGCCGCGTGTCTTGACGGGCCTGACCGATCACAGCACGGCTTGCACCTGGTTCACACATGCCAGCGCGATGCCTGTCGCCATTGCCCCGATGGCCTACCACAAACTGTTCAATCCGCAAGGCGAATTGGCGACGGCACGAGCCGCAAAGGCCAGCGGTGTGCCGTTGATCGTCAGTACCCTGAGCAGTGTTTCGATCGAGGATATTGCCGCCGTGGGCGCTGATCTCTGGTTCCAGTTGTACTGGCTCAAGGATCAGGCTCAGGTCCGGTCCCTGATCAAGAGAGCCGAAGATGCCGGCTGCAAAAGCATCATGGTAACGGCCGATGTGCCGCTGATGGCGCGGCGTAACCGGGATTTGCGTAACGGCTTCGCCTTGCCCGCTGATGTGCATGCGGCCAATCTGACGCCGTGTGCGCATTTGCATGCTGTTTCGCATACCGGCAGTGCTGCTGCTTCCGCAGTGGGACGGCACACCCGGGAAGCCTTTCTTGCGGGTTTGAGCTGGCGTCACATCGAGCAACTGCGCGGCATGACCACCTTGCCCATTATCGTCAAGGGAGTCATGGATCCTCGGGATGCGCGCCAGGCTTTCGAAAGCGGTGCTGATTGCGTCGTGGTTTCCAACCATGGCGGTCGCCAGTTCGATGCCGCACCTGGAGCGCTGGAGAGTCTGGCGAATATTGTCGAGGTGACCCCGAACGAATGTTCCGTTCTGTTTGACAGTGGAGTCCGCACCGGTAGCGATGTTCTGAAGGCTATGGCTCTGGGCGCTGATGGTGTATTGCTGGGCAGGCCAGTGTTGTGGGGACTGGCCGCACAAGGTCAGCCTGGCGTGGAGCAGGTTCTCGCGTTGCTCAAGGATGAACTGCTGGACGCCATGGTTCTGGCCGGGTGTCATTCACCCGCGCAGGCCAAAGCGCTTGTTGTCGGGTAAGTCGACTGTTCGCGTACAATTTCAAAGGATGGAATCTGCACAATGAATCTGAATCTGGATGATCTGCACGCCAGCGTCACTGACCCGGCGCTCAACTCCATGAACTTCCTCAACGAAGTGGCCGAGCGATATCCTCAAGCCATTTCCCTTGCCGCTGGTCGTCCTCACGAAGATTTCTTTGAACTGGAGACAGTTCATCGAGCCATTCGCGTCTTTAGCCGTTATCTGACTGATGACTGCCAAATGAGCGAGGAGAAAGTACGGCGAACCATTTTCCAGTACGGCCCTACCGCCGGCATCATTCAGGGACTGATCAGCGAGCACCTGGCCATTGATGAAGACCTGCAGGTTGATCCGCGCGCGATTGTGATTACGTCGGGGTGCCAGGAAGCGATTCTGCTCACTTTGCGCGCCCTCTGTCGTGACCCTGACGATGTGCTTCTGGCCATCAATCCGACCTATGTCGGGCTTACGGGAGCTGCGCGCCTGCTCGATATTGAGGTCGTGGCGGTGGCCACAGACGCGACCGGCGTTGATTTCGCTGACTTCAAGTCAGTCGTCGCGCGCTTGCGCGCTGAGGGACGCACGCCCAAGGCCTGTTATGTGATGCCTGACTTTGCAAACCCTTCCGGGGCAAGCATGAGCCTGCAAACGCGTCAGGCGTTACTGACGTTCGCGGCTGATGAAGCACTGTTGCTCATCGAAGACAACCCCTACGGCTACTTCCACGGGGATGGCATCAGACTGCCGACGCTGAAGGCGCTGGATAAAAGCCGCCAGGTTATCTACCTGGGGTCTTTTTCGAAAACCATATTTCCGGGGGCAAGAGTCGGCTTCGTGGTCGCCGACCAGCTCATTGCGCTCGCGGGCACAGCGGGTCTGCTGGCTGATCAGATCGCCAAGATCAAAAGCATGGTAACCGTCAACACGTCTCCGATTGTGCAAGCCATTATCGGTGGGCAATTGATCGAGCATCGGCTCAGCCTTTCGACTGCGACACGCGACCTGCGCGGTATTTACGAGCGCAACCGGATGGTCGTGCTGGCTGCTCTGGAGGAAAAGCTGGGGGCGTATGATCTGCCCGTCAGTTGGAACATCCCGGCAGGCGGATTTTTTCTGGTGCTGACGGTACCGTTCACGGCTGACGAAGCGGCGCTGGCACAGTGTGCGCAGGAGTTTGGCGTGATATGGACGCCGATGACTCATTTCTATCTGGGAGAGGGCGGGGAGAACCAGATACGCTTATCCATCAGTGCCTTGAGCCCCGAGCAGATAGAGGACGGTATCGAGCGCCTGTCGCGATTCATTCGGATGAAGCTCGATCATGGGTGAACATTGCTTGGGCAAAGCCAAGCCGCTCGCAGCCGATCCCGGACAGGAACGATTTTTAAACGATAAGGATTGAATGGCATATGAATGGTTTTATCCATCGCGATAAAAAGATGGAGAAGAATGAATACACCGGGGTCAAGGTGGTCGGTGCTGAATTCTATAACTGTGATTTTTCTCAAACCGACTTAAGTGAAACGCAATTCATTGACTGCAGGTTCTATGACCATGACGCCGAGCGAGGTTGCAGCTTCAGAAGCGCATCGTTAGCGAGAGCTGTGTTCACCAAGTGCGACCTGACAATGTGCAGCTTCAACTTCGCGAAGGCCCTGGGTGTCGAAATGTCCGGTTGCAAGCTGCAAGGCGCGGATTTTTCCAACACCAGTTTCATGAACATGATTACGCACAAGAGCTGGTTCTGCCAGGCAGCGATTACGGACTGCAACCTGTCCTACGCGAATTTTTCCAGGGTGGTGCTGGAGAAGTGCGAGTTGTGGGGCAATCGATGGGTGGGCACAAATATCAAGGGGGCGAGCTTCAAGGGGTCAGACCTGTCGAGTGGAGAATTCAACTCGTTTGAATGGGAGCAGGCAGACTTCAGAGAATGCGATCTGAGTAATTCGGAACTTGGACTCCTGGATGTCAGAAGAGTCAGTCTTGACGGGGTAAAACTGCAGCCCGAGCAAATCTGCAACCTGGCCAGAGTGCTAGGCGTCGAGGTGGTGTGAAGCTTTGAATGTGCTCGGGTAAATGTGGTCGTCGAGCATGTAACGGGGGGGCAATGAGTCGGTGGCACGCATCATCGACTACCTGCGTTCGGCTTGCCTCACCTTGCGACTCAATCCAGGCGTCTTGCCCGTAACGCGTTTGAATGCACGACTGAAAGCGGCTTGGGATGTATAACCCAAACGTTGCGCCACCTCTTCAATCGGTAGCCTTTCGAGGGTCAGCCACTGGCTTGCAAGCCGCATTCGCAGTTCGGTGACATAGCGCAGCGGGGCCATGCCAATCGTCGCCTGGAAGCGGTCCGCGAAGGCCGAGCGTGAGGTATTGCAGTGCTCTGCCAACTGCGCGACAGTCCAGTCGCGGCCCGGTTGTTGATGGAGCGCAAGCAGTGCACCGGCCAAGCGGGGATCGCGCAAGGCGGCGACCAGGCCAGAGGCATTGCCGCAGGCGCACTCGACCCAGCCGCGAACGACCATGGCCGCCACCACGTCGGCCAAACGCGCGAGGATACCGGCGTAGCCGACGCGTGCGGCGCTTACCTCGCGTTCCATGGTGGTCAGGATCGGCACCAGCCCGGGGTAACGCTGGCCGCCGGCATCGATCAGCATCAGGCCCGGCATCAACCGGCCAAGGCCATGGATACTGCCCAGCTCAAACTCCATACAACCACTGAACAGAATAGTGCTCGGAGTGGCGCTGCCATCTGTTCCGGTATCCACCGCGCTGACGGTGTCACCCAAGGGCGCGCCGTCTAGACGATCGATGTCCTGGACAGGCGCATCCTGATGGGAAAACAGTTGATGGGCTGCGCCATGGGAAATGAACACGGCGTTGCCGGCAGACAGCGCGTACGTGGTCCCGTCCTCCATCCGCAACACCGCATTGCCGACGGCCATGAAGTGGAACCAGGCGTGCCCGGGTTTTTCCGCGAAGCCCAAACCAAAGGCAGGGCCCGCCTGGATGCGCCGGTATTCAACGCCACGCAGACGCATGCCGCGCAACAGTTCGTTGATGAGGTCCGAGGAAAGAGCAAACTGATCTGCAGGCATCGTTCAGGTGTTTTGGTCAAAAAGTAGAGACTACGGATCATAGATCATCCAGGTTTCGGCGCCTAGACTGCGGGCTCGCCATGAATATCGGGAGATCCGTGCAATGACTGACTGTGTATGTAACACCGTATCCGACCGCCATTGCGGCGTCGGCGCGGACGTAGAACCTGCAACCCCCGCGTGGATGGCAGTATTTTCGCTGGCAATGGGCGTGTTCGGATTACTGACCGCTGAGTACCTTCCGGCCAGTTTGTTGACGCTGATGGCTGCCGAGCTGGGAGTCTCCGAAGCGCTGGCTGGCCAGGCGGTAACAGTAACCGCCGTGGTGGCCCTGTTCGCAGGCTTGCTGGTGCCAGGCCTGACCCGCAGCATCGACCGACGTTGGGTGTTGTTGGGTTTTTCGACGTTGATGGTCGCCTCCAATCTGTTGGTCGCCGTTTCCTCCAGCTTCGCGGTGTTGTTATTGATGCGTATCTTGCTGGGCATTGCCCTTGGCGGGTTCTGGAGCATGGCGGCGGCGGTAGCGATGCGCTTGGTGCCGAGTGCCTTGTTGCCCCGGGCGCTGTCGATCATTTTCAGCGGCATCGCCATCGGCACGGTAGTGGCAGTGCCGCTGGGCAGCTACCTGGGCGGGCTGTATGGCTGGCGCAGCGCATTCTTTGCTGCGGCGGCGGTAGGCATGGTGACTTTGGCATTTCAGTCATTCACTCTACCGCGCCTTGCGCCGCGCCGGCCGGCACGCCTGCGCACTGTGCTCGAGGTGTTGCAGCGCCCGGGCATCGCCATGGGGATGTTCGGTTGTGTGCTGGTGCACAGCGGCCATTTCGCGATGTTTACCTATGTTCGCCCCTTCCTTGAAGGAACTACCGGCATCGGTCCGCAAGGGCTGTCACTGATGCTGCTGGGGTTCGGTGTGGCGAATTTCGTCGGCACGCTGTTGGCCGGCAGGCTGCTGGAGCGCCACCCGCTGGCCACTCTGGTGCTGATGCCCGCGCTGGTCGGCGGTGCAGCACTGGCATTGGTGCTGTTGCCGGCCTCGGTACCGGGGCAGGCGCTACTGCTGGCAGTCTGGGGCATGGCTTTTGGTGGTGTGCCGGTGGCGTGGTCGAACTGGGTCGCCAGCGCGGTACCTGATCAGGCGGAAAGCGCCGGAGGCATGGTAGTGGCCTCTGTGCAGTCAGCCATCGCCACTGGCGCTGCCGCCGGCGGTGCAATGTTCAGCCTCGGAGGCAGCGCAGGCGTATTCGTAGCGGCAGCCGTGCTGATGCTGCTGGCCGCGTTGCTGATTGCCCTGCGTGTCCGCGTCCCTTCTGGCCATGGCGTTCGCCAGTCCAAACCCGCGTTGCACCTTTGATCCGGTTTGCCAAAACGCCTCGATCCGTCCGTAACCAGGGACGCAGCCGTGTTATCGAGCTGCAAGCGGGGCGAACCGATCCTGTTCTGCTACTGAACTCCCATGCCGATAATGGGCCAGTTGGATTGGGGCCAACTGGCGCAGAAGCCGGATCCCGAAATCTGGCAGGGTTGGGTCAGTGAAGCAGCGGCCAGGAAAATCGATGCGACGTTTTGGAAGGTTTTCAATGGCTGGGAAGCCTTTCTTTAATCGCAGATAGATTGCGCTGAGTTTGCCGATGTTCGCCGTTCTAAAGTGCGCACCGTCGCGGTCGATAACTCAGAGTACGCATGGGCTCTATCTCCTCATAACAACACATGCGACGTTCAATGCTAGCGTTTCTCCTTGCCAAAACTATAAATACCCGCAGGTGAAGTCATGAATATCAAGCAGAAGCTGACCTGGGCGTTTGCGGCTATCGCATGCGTCCCGGTCATCCTGGTCGCCGTTTTGGTAGTGCTGAATCTGCGAGAGGGGGCGCTGGCCAGTTTCCTCGACAGCAGCGGTCGCGAGATCCGCCAGATCGACAATGGCATGAAGCAGTTTTTCGACGGCATAAGCCAAAACGTCGACTATGTAGCCAAGGACCCGCGCGTTGTCGCGGCCAAAAACCTCAAGAGCTACGCTGGCGCCGAAGCGGCGCAAATTCCACTTACTCAGACCAACAAAGAGCTGCTGGCGATATTCGACCAGTTCGCCAAAAGCCATCCGAGTACCGCTTACCTGTCCCTGGGTCTGAGCGACGGCGGCTACGCCAGTTGGCCGGACGACACCAAACTGAACAACTACGACCCGCGCGTACGTCCCTGGTATAAAGCGGCCATCGCCGCGCCAGGCGCCACCGTGCGCACCGGTGCCTACTATTGGGCGCCGGACGATGTGACGCTGATCGGCACTGTGCGT
This sequence comes from Pseudomonas chlororaphis, assembly GCF_000783395.1. Classification (GTDB taxonomy): domain Bacteria; phylum Pseudomonadota; class Gammaproteobacteria; order Pseudomonadales; family Pseudomonadaceae; genus Aquipseudomonas; species Aquipseudomonas chlororaphis_H. Next base: position 73,162 of record NZ_JSFK01000031.1, read on the forward strand.
ACTGTCGCCGACGCCGCCGGGAATATCCTGGGAGTGGTTGGTCTGGACGTGTCGCTCAAGCAGCTCACCGAGCTGGTGCGCAACATCAGGCTGGGCGATAGCGGCTACCTGATGCTGGTGGAAGACAACGGTAACGTGCTGGTAGACGCCAGCGACGCGAAGCACAACTTCAAACCTCTGGCCGACCTGGGGCCCAACTACGCCGAACTAGCCAAGGGAGGCGACGGCGTGGCCCAAATCGAGATTGATGGCGTGGCGTACATGGCCAACGTGGTCAGTTCCAAAGGCCTGGGCTGGCGCTTTATCGGCCTGATCAAGCGTGATGAAGTGATGGCCGACGTCAGCCGGCTGACCTGGTTGATCGCCGCCATTGCCGCGGCATTGGCGTTGGTGTTCGCGATAGTAGGCGCCAGCTTTGCCAGCGTCATCGTGCGTCCGATTCGCGGCGTGGCCGACGGCCTGCAAGAAATCGCCGAAGGAGAAGGCGACCTGACGCGCCAACTCCAGGTGCAGGGCAAGGACGAAACCGCCAGCCTGGCGGGCTGGTTCAACCAGTTCCTGGGCATGATCGCACAATTGGTGCAGCGCATCGGCAACGCCTCATCTGACCTGCAGACCGCCGCCGCCGAGACTAGCGACGTGGCCAACAACATGAACCAGGCTGCAGGTCGCCAGCGTGAAGCCGTGGAGCTGGTGAGCACTGCGTTCAACGAAATGGTCGCTACTGCCAACGAAGTCGCACGTTCGTGCAGTGCCGCTGCGTCGAGTGCCGACGAAGGCTACCGCGACGTACATGACGGCCAGCACCACATCGGCGAAGCCACCGGCAGCGTGCTCAAGCTCAGCGAAGACCTGCAGAAGTCGACCCAGACCATGCAGTTGCTGGAGCAGGACAGCCAGAATATCAACACCATTCTCGACACCATCCGCTCGATTGCCGAGCAGACCAACTTGCTGGCGCTCAACGCGGCGATTGAAGCGGCGCGCGCCGGTGACCAAGGCCGAGGCTTCGCCGTGGTCGCCGACGAAGTCCGCGCCCTGGCTCGCAGGACAGCCGACTCCACCGGCGAGATCGACAGCTTGCTGGGCAATCTCGCCCGCCGCACCCAAGAGGTCACGCAGCAGATGCAAGGCAGCCTGCAAGTGTCCCACGCCAGTGTGGAACGCATTCAGCAGGCGCGTGACAGCTTCGACAAGATCCGTGGCTCGGTGGACTCGATCCGCGACCAGAATACCCAGATCGCCACAGCCGCTGAGGAGCAGCACCAGGTGGCCGAAGAGATCAATCGCCACATCGCGCAGATCCATGCCGATGCCCAACTGGTCGAAGGCTTTGCTCAGTCGTCACAGGCTGGCTCGGGTCGATTGATAGACATTTCCGGTCAGCTCAAAGGCCTGGTGGGTCGTTTCAAATATTAGTATCCCGACCCGAATGAAAACGGTGAGCGCTCACCGTTTTCATTCGGCCGACATCCGCAGTTTTATTGCTTCCACTGTTCCGCTGAAAGCCTCAGACCGGTCTATCGAATAGCGGAGAAGACCCCTAGAGACTATCCGGATCCCCGAAGAACATTTTGACTTGGCTCTAGGGCGGTGTTTTCAGGCGGAAAAAATTCAAATGTGCCCCCAGTTTTGCCCCCAGTAGTGCGGGATATGCGGGCGATCGAGATTGGCGATCTCTGAGGCGGAGCAGGGTGGTCGTCGATGGCTTTCAATGTACGTCAGACTCGACTTGCACGGGGGATGCCTGGATGATTGGTCGCCTAGGGCAGGGCACCAAGCGCCTGGTATGAGCAGGATGGATCCAGCGTATAGGCTGTACGGGAGGCTGCTTCAGCACGCCAAGGACAACGTAGATCAGCAGGCAGACGAAAGGCGCGCGATGGAGCTGCAGGACGAGTAATGGCGATACATCTGGGATGCCTCAAGTGAGCCGACCAGGCGAAGGCTCCTCGCTCTCTGTATCCTTTTGGTTGATCGACCACGCTGTCGCTAGCGTCCTCACCTTGCAAGTTTCTCCATCGCGCCCGCCAGCAAAGCTGCGCGCGAATGACGGTGAAGCGGACGGAAAAGTCACGTATCGATCACTGCCAATCCCTTTAAGTACAAGGGCTTAGGAGAAATGCTGATGATTGAGTGCGCTACGTCAATGCTATCCAGGCCCAGCCCTCCAACTATGATGTATTGCCCCTGGTCCATGGTTCTCACCAAAAACTGTACATCTGCCTAGTTGAGTTGACCTCGCCAGAACGAGCTAAGGTAGTGATTGGATGAAACCCGATACCGCATGCAGACGATTATCCATTCACGCTCTCAGCCTCTATCGATCCACCTGAAGCCGCTTGACTAGGGTAGGTCCTCCCGAGAGCGTTTTCTCCGCGGCCTGCATCATCCAACCCGAGTAATCACCGGTCTTCCCACGAGCGCTGTCAGTGCCGGCAGCCTCTTGCTGCGGATGTATTCGATGCTGCCCACCAGGTAGACACAATCTCTGGCCCGGGAGATGGCGACATTCATGCGTCGGTCATCTGCATAAAACGTGGCGGGACCGACGGTGCGTACGAACGAGAAGAAGACGACGTCAGCCTGACGCCCTTGGAACGCATCGACGGTATCCACCTCGATCGTCAGGTGTTCGCGTAAATCGAGTTTGCCCAGAGCAAGCTTGAGCTGCCTACACTGTGCTCGGTACGGCGTGATCACGGCTACGCTCAGCCGCTTGCCGTCGCTGAAGTAGGGCTTGGACTCTTCGCTTTGAAGAACAGTGGTGCTGGCACCCATCATCACATCACCAAAGCCCACGGTATCACCGCGGGCTGAGGCTTCAGCAATCACGGCAGACTTTGCTTCGCTGATTTGCTCACACATGGTCTTCAGGCGATCGACGATGATCTGAATCTCGCGCTGGTTGATCAGTGTTTTTTCCTTTTCTCCGCGTTCAGGAGGGACGAAGTACCCCTTGGAATCGTAGGTCAGCCAGGCGAAGTGCTCGAACAGGCCATTACCTTCTATGCGGCTGTGGGCGAGACTGTTGTTGTAGAAGTGCTTGGAGATGAATTTTCCAATCTCAGGCAGCATCCGGTACTGCTTCAGCAGCGTGCCTTTCATATGCTTGGGAAAATTTTCAAAGATGCGCTCGATGACGCCTCCTCTGATGAGCTTCTCCTGGGCGTTGTCGAGTGCCGAGAGCACTGAAGACTCTTCCTTGCAGAAGGTCGGTGGCAACTGCTTGTGGTCGCCTACCAGGACGCACTTGCGGGCCACTGTGAGTGCCATGAGCCACTCAGGCAGGGTAGCTTTGGAGCACTCATCGACAATGGCCAGGTCGAACATGTCGCTGTCCTTGTCGATGAAGTGATCCACCTGGTTACACGTCACGCCGATGATCTGATGCCGGTCGGCTAGGTTGCGCACTAGCCACCGGGGAAGGTCGACGCTCCCGTCGCTGTTCGTGCGTCCGCGATCCAGCTTTTGCCACAAACGCTCTGTGAGCTCCGGCGCTTTCTCCCAGGCCTCGCTCCATACGGCATCAGCCCGATCAAATGCTTGTACTTCGATGGCAGCGGGGTTTTCCAAGGTAGCGACCATGAAGCGTGGGTAGCGCATCACCATGGACATGTCGGAAGCTGAAAGGTGCGTGGTCAGGCGATCAAGGGCGTTGTCGACTGCGACGTGTGTTTCGGAGCTGATGAGGATTCGCGCTTCGGGTTTACTGCGTAGGGTCTGGAGGATGATCTCCACGATTGCAGTGGTTTTACCGGTACCGGGAGGCCCTTGGAGGAAGAATATGTCTTCGCAAGCCAAGGCTTTCTGGATTTGGGAGTAGGCATAGCTATCAGCCAGATAGCATTCCTGCATCGGTGCGGTGGAGTGGATGGCCATCGAGTCGTGCAACCCCAGTTCGGCAAGTTCAGCACCAACCTTCGTTTTGCGATCGGTAGCGCGGGGGTTCTCTTCCGGTTTGCTGTCCGATGCATCATCTACGGATCCAGCCGCCTCGGTGTAATATTTGGCCAAGGTGTTGTTGTGAGCAACGTTGCAGTTGGCACCACTGCGGAATCGCAGGACATACCTGATCTGTCTTTCATACTTTGCACGGGTGATCGGATCGGCTGTGATCTCCACAAGCTTTACCAGGTACTCCAGCCAGTCGTCGATGTGATCGATGAAGTCTGGATACGGCGTGACAGGGGAAGGAGTTGTGCTCAGGTCGTCATGGTTGAAGTGCTCTTTAGATGTCATCTCAGATCCCCTCAACTTTTGGCTTCAAGAGCGACAGTGCACCCGCTGGGTTTCGTACGCCAATGCCCATCAGAATCTTGCCCATCAGTGGGTCGTTTCGCTCCAGTTGCTCGATGCCCAGGGGCAGTTCAAGCACTTGGCCAGCCGCGAGTGCCTCGACGATGCGCATGTCATCATCGATGGAGAGCGTATCCATGTTGAGGTGTGCCATTTCCGCTGCGAGCAATTTGTCCAAGCCTAGGACAAGGCGGTTGACCGTAAATTGGGGCAGCACGTTGATTAACTCATCGTTGGTGGTGTAGCCCAGTCGCACGGCCTCGGAAATGGCGATGAAGCACTCCCTGAATTGCCAGGCAGCCCATTGGAAGCTGAGCTTCACGCGTGTTGTGCTTGATGTGCTCATTGTTGCCTCCTTGCTGGGTGACGCACTGACTTGGTTGCCAGGCCGATCGCTGGCCAGTAGATGTCTGTGTCGTCGCGCGAGAGCAGGGTGAATACCTGCTCGATGGTTTTTGAGGGGTGCAGGTCGTTGATCCAGCCCATGAGCTTCTTGATTTCATCGCGACGAGATGTGAACACCTGACGGGCCTTGAAGAAGTTGTCCTGGTGTTCGCGGGCGGCTGCCAGCGAATGGACAATCTCTGTGCGCGCTTCCTTGTCCGCGTCGAGTGTGGAGAACTCTTTAAAGTCGTGAGCCCATTTGATGCGCGTTTGGATAATCGTTCTACGATGTTTGAGGTCTGATGTTCTGCGCTTGGCGTCTTCCCAATCGGGCCTCGTATCGATGAGCACCTGATTGATTTCCCTGAGCGTACCGCCATTGGGCATTTGTGAAATCCACAGGTTGGCCAGCGGCGAATCGCTGTCCGAGAACTGGTAGTAGTTCTCGAAGATGTCCTGCAGTGCTATGAATTTGGTACCGCACTGCTCGTAAAGGGCCTTCACACGCTGCCTCACGAGCTGATGTTGCTCACTGTTTCGCTCTTTCTCGGCCTTGAGTCCGGAGGTGGAAATCCTGAGGTCACTAAGCTGCTTTCTCAGCTTGCTCTGATAGCTTTTGATGCGGCTCAGATCGCGTTCATAGTCCTTGGCATCGGACTTGGCATCTCGTGCAAATTGTTTGACGAGCTTAATGATCTCTGGGGTTGTGACGCGAGGCGGACGGTTCGCAATTTGCGCTTGCCAGGTGCGGCGTTCCTCGGCGCGCGAAAGCCGGATCATCTCTTGATTGAGTTCATCCAAGTACGAAATCGTCGATCGGATGACCTGGGTTTTGTCTCGCTCAAGATTCCAGCGCAGCTCGCTGATGTTCTTACGTAGCCAAGCCTCGACACACAGGAACAAGGCCTGCGGGAGGTCTTTGAGATGGTCGATGTAGTCTGTGGTTTTCTCGATGTGATCGTTGAGGAACTCAACATACTGCTTGAGCTCGTCTTCGCGCAGCTTGGCGAGCTGCTGGATGTGCAGCTTGTAAGCGTCGGCTTGAGCTTGAACCCGGGCCTGGCTAGCCGCGGCCTCGCGTTCATACTCATCGATCATGCACTGCGTTTTCTGCAGGTGCTTATCTAGGCTACGACTGGTGAAGTAATGGACAAGTTTCTTTAGCATCCTGGGCTCCTTGCACTACGGGCGCACAAAAAATTCGTATGCCTGATCCCAGGACGTCTGCTCAGGCAGTACGTCCGTGAGACGGACATCGATCGTGGCCAGCATCGTCCGTGCGATTTTGTCGGTGTCTCCACCCTCGAATGCAGCCGTTTCAAGGGACTGCTGCAATGTTTTGAGCTCCTCGCGATAGGAGTCCATGCGCGCCTGTTCGAGTTGTTGTTCGTTACTGGCAGCCTGGAGCGCCTTGCGGTCGCCGAGAAGGGTATTCTTGATAGGGGTGAACATGAGGAACTGAAGCTCCAAGTGAACGCTCAGGTCTTTGCTCAACATCTGATAGCGCTCACCGGCCTGTCGTGTGATCTCTTGCCGTTGACGCTCGTAATCTTCTTCGATCTGGAGAATCTTCTGCTGGTAGCTGGCCTTAAGCTGATAGAGGGCCCCTGCCTCTTGGGAGGGCAGGCTGGCGATCTGCTTCTCGATCTGCTTCTGCACGGCTATGAGCTGACCTTTGCGAGCACGGTATTCCGAGAATACCGAGATACTGCCGGAAAACGGCAGCATGTCCTTCCACTCGAACTTGAATTCGGACATGGTTCCGACCAGCCCAGCGTACTGCGACAGATTGATCGAGCCGTTGGTGAGCTGGGACATCGCAGCCTGCATATCCTCCATCGCCAGTTTTCTACCTTGGCCTGCGAAGTGGCCGACATAAGCAGAGACAGCGAAGGAGAACCCAATCGAGAACACGGCGCCCAGTGCAATGGGGCCAAGGGCGCCAAGCGTGGTGCCAAACAGTGCTGTGGAGGCGATCTCGGAGGCCACCCACTGGCCCAGGAAGGTCGCCGTTGCGGTGCCTGCGCTGTACGCCAAGGATCCACCCACGACCGATACCGTGGTGCTGATCATTGATCCGCCAAACTCCAGACTGTCGATTTCGCCTCGCGAGAACTTGTAGATGTTCTGGCCGAGGCTTACCGCGATGTTGGCGACTGCCGAAGCGACGTTGCCTTTGATCAGGTGGCCGCCAGCGTTTTTGAGTACGGTGTGTGAGGCGCTGTCGATCAGGTTCTGGCCAAGGTGCTGAATGCCAGTGACCAGAACGGCATTGCCGGCACCCTTTATCGAGCTCAGAACAATGCGCTCGGCTGCCTCATAGCACTGCTCCATCGTGAGGGGCTCATCGCTGCGCATGATGCCAAGTAGCTCGGAAGCGGCGCTTAGCGTTGCACCACCGATTGCCCCTGCCTTGGCTGCATTCGCGTATTGCATGCGATTGAACTCAGCGCGTACGCGGTCTTTTTCTGCATACTCGGGACCTTTATCTTTCTTGGTGGTTTCTTTGACGAGCTCCTCCGAGCTGCCTTGGCCGCGACGCTTGAGTGGCTTGCTCTTGATGTCAGGGCGATCGTCCGAGTGGATAGAGTCATCCAGGGTCTCAGCGGTTTTCTTGTAGTTCTTGCTGACTTCGGGCCGCTTCTGGGCGTTTTTGGTTGCTTCATTTTTGGCAACGGTTCGGGCGTCAGCGAGCTGCTCTTCCGGGACGATCTTGCCTACGGCCTGATAGTCACCATGGTTGATGGCTTTGGTGCTGTCCTCGGCAGTCTTGTAGAACTTGAGTTGGTAGTCCTTGGAGCCATCAGGGGTGTTGATGCGAACGTCGGTGACTGGATCGTTGTGTCGTCCGACATCCAGCGTGGCTCGGTGGTTGTTAGCGCCCTTGCCAGCTGCTTCGATATTGTACGAGCCCGCGTGGTGAGCCTCTGCGATTCGACCCTGCTGTTTATCCAGGGCCCAGTTTGCATACTCACCATCTTTTCTCGTGATCGATTGCTTGAGCATCACCGAGTATTGATCCAATGCATCGGTCAGGAACTGGTTCTGTAGTTCGTTGAAGCCAGCCTGCGCATAGAGAGAACCCTGTTCCAGGGTCTCTTTCGTGTCCATGTCATCTCATCCTTCATATAGGTCGCCGAGGTGGCGCCTTGCCTGCATTCAGGCAGGTCCAATCCGAGCGCATCGGCTGGTTCAGTTACACCACTTCCCGAGACACGATCCGGCCTGGTTGGGAATGCGGCATTTTGCTATCGTTGGCGGCCTTGTGCTAGCACTAATGCCGATCTTTCCACGGATGAAGAGGATAGCGTCATGACCATGACCTGGGGGTTGTGTGGCCCGGATCACGTGGGTAGCGAGCGACGCACTCGCACACTCGATATCGGCGCGGCGGTGCGCGAGTACAACGAGCGGGCCGTGCCTGGCATGGGCGCTGTCTGGTACGCCAAGCAATTGCTGCTGGCGACCCTGGGTGTTGCCCTGGCCCAGGCCTTGCGCCGGCACGGAATGACGCACTCGAATATCGCCGTGGCCAATGCCGTCGAAGCCTTGGGCTGCTATTTCGCGCTTACCCACGACAACGGCCAGGGTGATAGCCGGGTGCGCGGTTCGGAGAAATTGCGCGGCAAGGCCGGCTTTGACTTCAAGACCCTGTGCAAGCCCGGCTTCTATGTCAGCCAGCCGATGCGCATGGGCTCCGGCCAGGCCTTGCTGGTCCTTGGGCTGGTGCGTGCCCAGGGCGAACGCTTCAATGCCTTTGCCTGTACGGACTTCGGCCGTGAGTTCATCAATGCCTGCTGCGAGGATGACGGCGCGCTGCTGGAGGCCCTGGTGCAGTGGGCGCTGAAAGGCCGCGCCGTGGGCGACCTGAAGCCCGGCGTCCGGCAGCTGCTTTCACCGCTGCACGGGTTGCCTGCGGCCGCTCGTGCGTTGCTGTCACGGCATATCGACAGCGGCGCAGGCGGAGGGGAGCGCCGCGTCGCCATCCGTCGCTGGCTGGCTGCCCGTCACGCCGAGCCGGCGGGAGCCTTCGACTGGCGCCTGCGACCTGATGCCATTGACCCCGAGCATTGGAACGACCTGCATTACGGCGCGTTGTTCTTCCAGGTTCAGGATGCGGCCTACGATGTGCTCAACGCGCTGGAGCAGCATCTGGCGGTACTGAGCATCCTGCGCTTCAGGTTGGGAAGTGCCCTGCCTGAGCGCATCGCCACGCGCCTCGATAAACTGCGGCAACTGGCCCGTCTGTTCCTTGATAATCCGCTGGCGCAGCGGACAAACAACGTGGCCGAGGCCTTCTGCCGCGAATGCGCGGACCCCGACGATGCGAGCCTGCTGACCCACCTGATCCGCCGCGACGACCGGGTGTTGCGTCTGCGCGGCCGGGATGTAGTGCCCGGAGCTGCGTTCCTGCACCAAGGTGCGCCAATCGACGGCGACCAGGTGATCGAGGAGGTCACCGAGGCGCCAGCCCATGCAGCGCTCCCCGCCTGGATCTCCCACCGTGTTGAGCGCCTGCGGCGTCTGGACCTGGATCTCCAGGGCTTGGCACAGACCAGCGTTTCAGCAAACCCGAGCGCAGCCATCGAAGAGGTGAATCCATGAGCCAGGTGCCTGCTTCTCTCGTTCGGCACTTCGAGGCGCCGGAGGGTTTCACCGGTCAGTTCGGCTGGTTGTGCGGCTTTTCCGCGGACGAGGGTTTCCTCAACGAGGCCCTTGAACGCTTCACCTACCAGCAGGCCAATCAGCGTGCCTATGCCGGGCAGACGCTTCTGGCGCTGATGCTGGATCCGCGCGCGGTTCAGATCCACCCCATCGGAGTGCCTGGCCTGTTGCACCTGCCGTGGGCCAACGGCGAGCTGCCGTTCAACCTGATGCACGCCAAGGTGGCGCTGCTGGCGTTTCGCAGCACGGACACCAACGGCGCCTGGTGCCTGCGCCTGTTGGTGTCTACCGGCAACTGGACTCGGCAGACACTGGAACAGAGCCTCGATTTGGTCTGGTGCCTGGACTTGCACAGCGATGATCTGTCGTCGCCATCTGACACCACCCGCCAGGTGTGCGCGGACATCAGCAGCGCCTGGGGGCTGCTGGACTGGCTTCGCACCCGTTACGACGGGCGTGCGCTGCAGGCCAATTCGCAGACGAACGACGCCGTGGCGCAACTGGACGAGTGTCTGCTCAAGCAGGTCAAGCCCTGGGCAGTCAATTTGACCCCGCGCTTCTTCGATAACCGCAAGAAGTCCCTGCTTGACCAGTTGCCGGCTAAGGTGCTCCATGCCTCGGGCCGTGGAAGCGCGCGCAACTACCTGGCCATGGGCTCGGGTTTTTATGAATCGTCCCTGGCCGACGAGCAGTCATCGGTCCCGCTGAGCATCGTCCGGCGCCTGCGGGGTGAAGGGGGCGAGCCTCGTCTGTTGACGGCGAGCAGCTGCGTGGACCTGTTCGTCAACGAGGCGAGCTGTCAGGGCATCGCTGATTCCGTCCCAGGATTGACGGCGGCAGGCATCAGCGTAAAACCTGCGGTCCAGCCTGCCTGGTTTGCTGCGCAGCCCCAGCGCACCTTGCACGCCAAGTTCATCTTCAGCGCCAGCGAGGTTGGCCACTCGGGAAAAACCGCCAGCCTCTGGCTTTACCTGGGCTCGGGCAACCTGACACGACAGGGCTTCACCCAGCAGATGGGGCGCTTGAAGGGCAACCTGGAGGCCGGGGTAGTCTTCGCCCCTGAACCGATGAACTGGTATCCGGCAAAGCCGGGCGTCGCCGACCCGCAAGCGATCGGCTATCGACTGCCGATCCAGTGGGATCAGGAGTGTGCCCCCGAGAACCTGCACCAAGGCCAGTACCTCGAAGTGGGTGACGAGGTATTCGCCGCGGCCCCTGTGGCCTATCTGGTCTGGCGGGATGCAGAGACGCCGGAGCTCGGCTGGTTGAGCGCCGACGAGCTTGCGCAGCCGGCTTGCTCGCTGCTGGACACATCGGAGCAGGCGTGTGCATGGGTCGAGGGGCAGGGCTTCGTCTGGTCCGGGCCGCGACCGCGGCAGGTGCGGGTGGCATGGCAGGACGCCGGGGCGACCCGTACTGCCGTGGTGCCAGTGCTCGACGGATTCGGCCGTTTGGCCGCTACCGGCTTGCCGGACATCAGCCTGGAGGATGCCTGGCTGCAGCTCGACGGTTTCCCGAATACCCCTGGCGAAGATGAACTGCCCGATGCGTTCGAGCCTCCCCAGGGGCCGCCTGAGAGGCGGGGCGGTCGTGCGTCTGCCGGGCAGGCGGCGCGCTACCCGATCCGGCAAATGATGGAACTGATCGAAAGCATCGCCGCAAAACAGACCGCCCTGGAGCCTCGGGACTGGCCGCTGTGGTGTGCCCGCCTGGAGCAGTCCCTAAGCCAAGCTGCCGGCTGCGAGCTGTTGCAGCAGTTCATGGCACTTGAGCTCAATCCTCTCCACGCGCTGCGCCAACCGGCATTTAGGCCAGGTTTTGCGGAAACGGCGGATGGCCCGGAAGGCCAGCGTTATGAGACGGCACTAAGCACCATCGAAGCTCATTGGAAGCTCGGCAGTGCATTTCCCCTGGGAGCTGCGATATGACACGGATAGATTTCAGCTGGGCGAAGGTTTCGGCGGCCCTGCGCAGGCGGGTGGCGGAGCAGGAGCAACTGGCGGGCGAAAAGGGTGAGGCGGCTGCGCACCTGAATAAGGGGCAGCGCGCCAGCGTGCTGGCGCTGGCCGAGCGCATCGGCGAACACGGCGTCGTGCTGGCCGACGAAGTGGGCATGGGCAAGACCCGTATCGCCGTAGAGCTGATTGGCGCGGTCAACGAGGCCGGAGGCCGCGCCGCGATCATCGCGCCGCCGGGGCTGGGCTATCAGTGGCAGGACGAGTTGAAACGCGGCGGTGTCGCCGCGCCCTGCATGCTTCGCGGGCTGCTGGGTTATTTCGAAGCCTGGGGGGCCGCCGAGGTCAGCGAGCAGACCCCGTGGTTCGAGGTGCCGACGGTGCTGCTGTCCCATGCCTTCGCCAATTGGCGCCTGGGGGAGGGTACCCGGCGCTGGCGCAGGGAGCTGGTGCCCGAGGTTTTTGCGCAGTGGCGCAAGGCAACCGCAGCCCGGTATCCGAACGGTTATCTGCACTCGGGCGAATACGATGAGTGGGTCACCAGTGCCGCGGTCAGTATCGTCAATGGGATCCGGGAAAATCCCCGGCAACCCGCCAGCACCTGGTTGAGCGACGTCACTGCACAGCACCCTTGGCCTCACCCGGACGTCTATACAAACTACGGCAACGGCAGCCCCTATCGAAGCTGGCTAGAGCAGACCGTCGGGATTGGCCTGGGGGCGTTCGACCTGGTAGTGATCGACGAAGCCCATAAAGGTCGCGGCAGTGACGGCGGCCTCAGCCGCTTGCTCGGCATGCTCCCCAGCGCCGCGCAATGCCGACGCCTGTGCCTGACTGCGACTCCCGTGGAACTGAACGTCCAGCAATGGCGGCAGACCTTCCAGCGGTTGGGGCTGGACGATGCCGTGTGCGACCGGCTTCAGCCGGTGATCGACGACTTTGACCAGGCCATCCGTCACCTGCGCATCCACTGGCGTTCAAGTGACGCCGCACGGCATCGTTACGAGATGGCGGCCAGCGCCTTCGAGACCATGCTCCGCCCCTATCTGCTGCGCCGAGACAAGCGCGAAGACGCCGACGTCCTGTGCTTCACCGAGCGCACCCGTGGGGAGAGTCATCGCAATACCCGGGAACCGGTCAGCGTGGATGTTCAGCGCCTGGCGCTGCCCTGGCGCCAGGCGGTGTGTGCGATCGAGGCGCTCTCGGTGGCGTCGCGGCTGGAGGAAAACGCCACGGCCAAGCGCCTGCGCCTGACCCTGGCCAACGGTCACGGGATCGCCGACCTGCTCGGGCAGATCAACGAACCCGTGGAACCTTTCGCACCGACGCCGGACGAGCCGCTCGATCCGCTCGATGAAAAGCGCCAGCAGCGCGTGCAATGGTGGTTGAAGAGCGCTGCGCAAGCGTTCCGCCGCCCTCATCACCTGTTCGAACATCCGGCGATCCTGGCCGCGATCAGCGCCATCGAAGCGGTGCACGAGCGCAAGGAGAAGGTCCTGGTGTTCGGTCGTTTCACCGCGCCCATGCGCGCCCTGGTAAGCCTGCTCAACGCCCGGGAAATGCTGCGCAGTCTGAAGGCCGGTGTGCACTGGCCGCAGAGCGTTATCCGCGCCGATGACACGGATGATCATTCCGAGTGGGCCGCGGTACAGGTTGCCCATCACCAGTTGCAGTCGCCCCTGGACCTTGCCGCGATCCCCGAGCTGCTGGCCCGCCAGTACAACAGTCAGGGCGCGCGCCGCGAGCAATTGCGCCGACGCCTGCTGGAGTGGCTGGATAAGGGGCTTGGCCAACACGAGCAACTGCCCCGGGCCATGTTCCGAAGCCTGACGGACGCCGAGCTCAACAAGGACTTGGCAGACGCAGCCGAGAAGCATCCCGTGGCGCTGTTCACCCGGGCGATCCTCGACCTGACCGGCGACCTGGCTGAATCACCGACCCCTGAGCAAGTCTGCGCGGCCTTCCGCCAGTTGCTGGAGGCTGCCAGCGACCGATATGCGGACGACCGCGACATTGCCCAGGATGAAGTGGCCTTGCAATGGGAACCGCTCCTGGCCCGCCTGCAGGATGAATATGCCCACCAGAAGGGTGGTTTCGCTCGCTTGATGTATGGCGGCACCGAGCAGTCCACCCGCCGCCTGTTGCAGATGGCCTTCAATTGCCCCGACAGCTTCCCCCGGGTGCTGGTGGCCCAGTCCGCCGTCGGTCGTGAAGGCCTCAACCTGCACCTGGCCTGCCGCACCGTGATCCTCATGCACCCGGAATGGAACCCCGGCGTGGTTGAGCAGCAGATCGGCCGGGTCGATCGGGTGGGCAGTCACTGGAGTCGCCAACTGGACGAAGCGTTGGAACGGGAAATTCCAGCGGCGGAGCTACCACGCATTGATGTGCATCCGGTGATCTTTCGAGGGACCTACGATGAACATAACTGGCAGGTTCTATTGGAGCGTTGGGATGACCTGCGTGCTCAGCTACATGGTGAGGTGATCCCTGCACGAGAGGCTGAGGGAGATTTGGAGTATGAGAAAGTGTTGGCGAGTTTGCAGGCTAGCGCGCCTTGCTTTTCTCCGTTACGGCGAGATAAATGCAGACTGTCATCGCGACGATGTGATGGTTAGGATATTGCCCAGATGTTTGGCAGTTTGCGGGCCGACTCTACGGGACAACAATGACGGCTGGGGGCATCCTTTTCAAACCATCCAAAGCATGCCCTCAGATGTGCCCCCAATTTAGCAAACCACTGGAAGTGAGTGGAGCTCTATGGTTTGTGGAAAGGCAGAAATGATCAGCCGAACAGCCTGCCAGACGAAACCTAAAGACTCTCAGGGTCGCCAAAAAACATCTGAATCCGCGACCGTAACCACCGCTCACCCGGGTCATTATCCTGCGACCCACGCCACGCCATATGCAACTCAAACGTACGCGTCGGCAACGGCGGGTCTTCCGCCCTAACCCCACCAGCCGCCGTCAGCGCCTCCGCCGTGTAATCCGGCACAGTCGCCACGATGTCAGTGCCCGCCAGCAACGTACTCAACCCGTTGAACTGCGGCACGGCCAGCACCACGTGCCGCTTGCGCCCGAGTTTCTCCAGCTCTTCATCAATGAAACCACTGAGGTCGCCGGCAAACGACACCAGCGCATGCGGCCGCGCGCAATAGTCATCCAGGCTCAACGGTCCCGGCACGGTGTCGGCGCGCAGCAGTTTTGGTGCGCTGCGACGCAGGACCTTGCGCTTGGCGTTGGCCGGCAGGTCTGTGGTGTAGCTGACGCCAATGGAGATCTCGCCGGAAGCCAGCAGGCCCGGCATCAATATGTAGTTGACGCGGCGGATCACCAGCACGATGCCTGGCGATTCGGCACGCAGGCGTTTGAGCAGCATCGGCAGCAGGGCAAATTCGACGTCATCCGATAAACCGATACGGAATACCGAGGTGCTGGTCGCCGGGTCGAATTCGGCCGCGCGGCTGACGGCGGTCGAAATCGAATCAAGGGCCGGCGAGAGCAGGGCGAAGATTTCCACCGCGCGGGCGGACGGTTCCATGCTGCGCCCGGTGCGTACAAACAGCGGATCATCGAACAGGCTGCGCAGGCGCGAGAGCGCCGCACTGATCGCCGGTTGACCGAGAAACAGCTTTTCTGCCGCCCGGGTCACACTGCGTTCGTGCATCAATGTTTCGAATACGATCAACAGGTTCAGGTCGACACGACGCAGGTCATTACGATTCATCTGGAGTCCTGGCAGAGTCATCAAGCTTGACGAGAGCGGCCATATGAGAACAATGGCCGGCATGAATCTTACGGGGAAAGGCTGGTACTCTGCACCGGAAAATTCAGCTTTACTGAGACGGTGGCAGCAGTTTTTTCATGGATTTTGCCAATGCCGCCCCTGCTGCGGAATCAATGACAGGCATGTCGACTATTAATAGCCACTGATAGTCTTGGGTCAAAAGCCCAGATAGAGTTCATGGCATTAGAGGTTACTTTGACGAGGTTTGCGATGTCCCGCACGATCCGTTTTCACAAGTTTGGTCCGGCCGAGGTGCTCAAATGCGAAGAGCATGCGGCCGCTCAGCCAGGTCCTGGCGAAGTGCAGGTGCGCGTCGAGGCGATCGGCATCAGCTGGTACGACACCCTTTGGCGTCAGAATCTGGCCTCGTCTCAGGCGCGACTGCCTGCAGGTCTTGGTCACGAGATGGCCGGTGTGATCACCGCTGTCGGCGACGGTGTCGATGATCTGGCAGTGGGTGACAAGGTCGCCAGCTTTCCGGCCGAGAGTGCGAATGACTACCCGGTCTACGGCGAATCGATCGTGCTGCCACGTACCGCACTGACCCGTTATCCGGATGTGCTCAGCCCGATCGAAGCCAGCGTGCACTACACGCCGCTACTGATCGCCTACTTTGCCTACGCCGATCTGGCGCGGGTCAAGCCGGGGCAGTTCGCGCTGGTCACGGACGCCAGTCATTGTGCCGGCCCTTCGTTTGTCCAGCTGGGCAAGGCGATGGGCGTACGGGTTATTGCCGCGACCAAGGAAGCCGAAGAGCGCGAGTACCTGCTGTCCCTTGGTGCAGAAAAGGTCATCGTCACCGAAGAGGAAGATCTGTTGATGCGAATCAACAAGATCACCGACAACCGTGGCGTTGACGTGGTCTTTGACGGACTCGGCGGCCCGCAGATGTCGCTGCTTGGCGACGTGCTGGCGCCGCGTGGCAGCCTGGTGTTGTACGGCTTGCAGGGCGGCAACCAGACGCCGTTCCCGGCCTGCGCAGCGTTCCAGAAGAACATCCAGTTCTTCGTGCATTGCATCGGCAACTTCACCGGCAAGCCGGAACTGGGCATCACTCAGGATCACGTCGCCTTGCAACGTGCCTTGCGTGACATCAACCAGTTGACCGCTGATCGCGTGTTGCTGCCGCTGAAGACACGTGTATTTCCGTTCAACGAGTTCGTCGAAGCGCATCGCTACATGGACGAATGCCCATGCCGCGAGCGGGTCGCGCTGCAGGTCGAACCGGCGTAAGGCCTGTCATCAGAGTCCGTGGCCCCACGGACTCTTGTGCGTTTACCTTCCCTCCTGAAAACAGAGCTCGCTGGCGCTATGCCCGGGGCCGTTCAGCAACTGAACTGGTTTTTGCTCTGTATCTGTATCTTCTAATCACAATGTAAGCCCTGATAATTGAATGATTACTTTCATCTCAAGGAATGAGTCATGGCTGTGCATTCAATTTGTCCTGCGCGGTATCAAACGAATAAATCGATTGATCAAGCCAACTTCTGTTTAATTGTTGTAGGGCTATTCGGAAACCGCTTCTCTTTTTCTTGTACTCACTTGCCGTGGGACCTTGTGGGAAGTTTCCTAGGACTTTGTCCGGGACAAAATAATCCAGCAATTACAGTGATTTAAGGCTGTCTGTCATGAGCAGAAGGGTTTTTTGCTGCTCAAGTGTTTCAAATAACTACAAACTTGTAAGTGTTAGCATTCGAACGTCTATTACTTATTGATGAATTGTCGCCTGACTGATGTTTCAGTCGGCGCGGCATGAAACTTTCGATTCCGGGTAAATACCGATGAGCACGATCCATGATCAGGCAATGAACTATGTCTACCAGCAAGTATTGCAACGTTTGCTGAGTTTTTTCTCCCGCGCAGAACGCACGGCGCTGCAGTTGCTGATCCAGCGACTGGCAGTGGCCGCCGGCGGTATGGAGAACATCGGTCATTTCAAGGTGCTGGTGAACCAGTCAGGGTCGCGCGACAGTTGTTATACGCTGGCATTGCTGCGGGCGGCGCAGTTGACCATCGCGGGTCGGTCACCGGCGACCTTCCAGTTGCGGGTGGCCAACTTGCGCTGGAACGGCAGCAGCCAGGCGTCGCTGCAAAACATGCACCGTAGCTACAGCGCATTGTTTCTGTATGACGACCCCCGTGTGGAACTGGTGATGGTCAATCACCGCGAGGTTTTACCGTTTGATCATCAGGCTCCCATTGGCGAGGCCGGTCGTGAGGCTAACCGCATCAATCTGCTGCTGATCGGGCATCGTCGCACCTGGAATGAGCCGCTGGAACTATGGGATGACGCTTATCTGGCCACTGCCGAGTTCTACGGGCAGGTGGCCCGCTGGAACAATGGCGTCGATGCGATGATCGGCAGTGAGTCCGCGCGTCGGCAAAATCACTTCCTCGACGGTCTGGGACGCGCTGTGCAGAAAGCTGCGATTGCCGGGCCGCAGGCGGCTTCCGTAGGCTTTGAAATGCTGTTCCCGCTGCTCGATGGGTTGGGTGGCGATTATTACCGCGAGTTTTACCCCGAAGACGAGCGCGTAACCTGGCGTCCAGAAGGTCAGTTTGAAGCCTGCCGGCGTACCAGCTTTATCAGTATCAGCGACATGATTGTCGGCAAACTCGAAGAGCGCTGGCCGTTGCTGAGTGACTTTCTGGGCTTTCAGGCTGATGACCTGACGCTTTATCAAGGCGTTGATGAGCACGTAGAACCCGTAGTGGCTGCACATCTGCAAGGTTTACAGGCGCAATTCATCGAAGGTCGGACCTATGAGGCGGGCGTCGGCGATTATCTGAAAAGCAGCCTGATCACGATGCGGCAAAAGCAGGTCCCCGAACCTGTTTGCGAGCAGTTGCTGGCGAGCTTCGGCAATCTGCAGGAACCCGAACATCTGCGTATCCAGGCAGAAAGCGCCCTGTTGGCCAGTTTCGATCTGAATGAAATCCAGCTGACGTGCCTGTTGTTTGCACCTTTCATCGACAGCGGCGCGGGGCTTGAGCGGTTCCTGCGTAATTGTCACCCCGGCATGTTGGTGGCATTACCGGAGCTGCACCGAGCCATGCAGGGCCTGCATGCGCCGGAACAGGTCATGAAATGGATGACAGACGTCAGTGGTCTGCCCGTCAGATTGATTGTGCGTCTGTACAAAATGGGCCCGATTCGTATGCCCGCAGCCAGCGACGCGGCTTTGAACAACGAAGGTGAGCACAACGCGAGTGCCGAACCGGCAGTCGACCGATCGGCAGAAGGTTGACCGTGAGGCACTTGCAGGGAGCTGAACCCATGCCCATGGATGCGGGCTCGTGAAAGCGTCGAGGGAGAACGACTTCGTTTATCAGGCGGTGTATCGATATCTGACATTGCTGATAGACGAGGCGGGGAGTGGTGCAGCGGTGCGCTTGCCCTCACTGCGTCAACTGGCTGATCGACTCAACGTGTCGATCTCGACTGTGCAGTACGCCTATTCGCTGCTGGAAAAGGAAGGCCGGGTGTATTCGATCGCCAAGTCCGGTTACTACGCGCAAGCGTTGCACATGATGGATTCTCCGGAAAGTGGCGGTGATTTGCTGGAGACCGTTTACGTCAACGCAAGGCGGCCGGGCATGTGCGTGCTTAGCGCTGATGAACCGGCCTCACTGCAACCGCTCGACAGTCCGTTGTTAATGCTGGAACGGGAGCTGCTGCGCCAGTATCCGCGCCAGCCGCAAGCGCTGGCGCAACCCTGCGGCGAGCTGGAGCTGCGTACGGTACTCGCCGCACGCTACACCTCATCAACGGCCAACTATTGGCGTGCAGATGACGTTTACATTGGCGCAGACCTGCGCGGGGTTTTGGAAATACTGATTTCAGTGCTGGAGTTGCGTCGGGCCACCGTCATTGTGGAATCGCCCTGTGATTGGGTGATCTTGCGCCTGCTGGCCGCCGCACAAGTACGTGTCATCGAGTTGCCACTGCTCGCTGGCGGCGTGATTGATCCACAGCGGCTGGAGTCGCTGCTCAAGAGTGAGTCGGTACGGCTGATTCTGTTGTCTTCGGCGTTGAGCATGCCCCGGGGCAGCCTGTTACCGGTGGGTAACCAGCAGGCAATTGCAAATTTGCTCAAGTGTCATGGCACCTGGGTGCTGGAAAACGATTGTTACAGCGAACTTCACGAAGGCGGGGACCCTCAGCGGTTGCGTGACTGGCTGGATCCTGACCGTGTGCTGGTGTTTTCCACGTTCGAGAAATTCATTGGCGCCGAGGCACCTTTCGGTTTTCTGCTGTCACGGCATTGGCGCAATGAGTTGCAGCGGCACTTTCTGTTGCGCGCGTTTCGCTTGTCGCCGATCCGCCAGAAAGCCATTGCCAGACTATTGGGAGGAGGTCGGCTGGATCAGCATTTGTTGGTATTGCGGCGAATGCTCAAGGAGCGTCGTACGCAATTGATCGAGCTGTTGCGCGAGCGACTTGGCGATGCGGTGCAGATTGTCGAACCCGAGGGCGGGGCGACCGTCTGGGTACGCTCGTTACGTCCGGTGAACATGGGCCATGTGTTTGAGCGCCTGCTCAGGCAGCAGATCATTATCGCGCCGGGCGAGCTGTTCAGCCTGCAAGGCCTGCATGCGCAGCATCTGCGCTTGAGTCCGTTGGGCCATGGTGATCATGATCTGGCCAGCGTGGTCGGGTTGCTCGGTGACGCCTTGCGCCTGGCACCCGGTGACTAACGTTAAAAAACATCGGGAGAGTGCCGGATAGATCCCATCGCACTGCGGTCAAACTGCCAGTAAACTGCGCTCTATTCCTGTACCACTCTATTTCAGAGGTTTTGCATGACACTCAGTCCTTTTGCGGGCAAACCGGCACCGGCAGAATTGTTGGTCGATATCCCGCGACTGGTAACGGCCTACTACACGGGACAGCCCGACGCCTCGATTTCCACTCAGCGTGTCGCGTTCGGTACATCCGGACACCGGGGCAGCTCGTTCGACTTGAGTTTCAACGAGTGGCACGTTCTGGCCATCAGCCAGGCGATCTGCCTGTACCGCGAATCCCAAGGCATTACCGGGCCGCTGTTTGTCGGCATCGACACCCATGCACTGTCGACCCCGGCCGGGGCCAGTGCTCTGGAAGTGCTGGCCGCCAACGGTGTGACCGTGATGATTGCCGAAGGTGATGAATACACGCCGACACCCGCCATTTCCCACGCCATTCTTTGCTACAACCGTGGCCGCACCTCGGGCCTGGCGGACGGCATCGTCATCACGCCGTCGCACAACCCGCCACAAAGCGGTGGTTACAAATACAACCCAACCAACGGCGGGCCGGCTGATACCCACATCACCAAGTGGATCGAAGCCAAGGCCAATGAACTGCTGGCCGCCAAACTCGCCGGTGTGAAGCGCATCAGCTACGAGCAGGCGCTCAAAGCCAGCACGACGCATCGTCACGACTACGTGAACACCTACGTTGCCGACCTGATCAACGTCATCGATTTCGACGCCATTCGTGACGCCAAACTGCGTCTGGGCGTTGATCCGCTGGGCGGAGCAGGGGTGCGCTACTGGTCGGCGATTGCCGAGCATTACCGTCTGGATCTGCAAGTGGTCAACAAGGAAGTCGACGCGACGTTCCGTTTCATGACCGTCGACTGGGATGGCCAGATTCGTATGGACCCGTCATCCAGCCACGCGATGCAAGGTCTGATCGGTCTGAAAGAGCGCTTCGACGTGGCTTTCGCCTGCGACCCCGATCACGACCGCCACGGTATCGTCACGCCGTCCGGTGGTTTGCTCGCACCGAACAACTATCTGGCGGTGTCGATTGATTACCTGTTCCAGAACCGCCCGCAGTGGCGCGCGGATGCTGGTGTGGGTAAAACCGTGGTCAGCAGTGGTTTGATCGATCGCGTTGCCAAGCGCCTGGGCCGTCGTCTGTACGAAGTTCCGGTCGGTTTCAAATGGTTCGCCGATGGCCTTTTCGATGGCTCGCTGGGTTTCGGTGGCGAAGAGAGTGCGGGGGCATCGTTCCTGCGCAAGGACGGTGGCGTGTGGAGCACCGATAAGGATGGTCTGATCCCGGCGCTGCTCGCCGCCGAAATGACCGCGCGCACCGGTCGCGATCCGAGCCAGGCCTACAAGGCATTGACCGATGAGCTGGGCGAACCGTTTTCGGTACGCGTCGATGCCAAGGCCAATCCGGAGCAGAAAGCACTGCTGAGCAAGCTGTCACCTGCGCAGGTGACTTCTACCGAACTGGCCGGCGAGAAAATCCAGAGCATTCTCAGCCATGCACCGGGCAACGATCAGGCGATTGGCGGTCTTAAGGTGATGACGGAAAACGGCTGGTTCGCCGCGCGTCCGTCGGGCACTGAAGACATCTACAAGATTTATGCTGAAAGCTTCATCAGTGACGACCATCTGAAACAATTGGTCGTCGAAGCGCAAACGCTGGTAGATGGTGCCATCTCCGGCTGATGATGTTGGCAAGCGCATGAAAAAAGGGGCAACCGTGATGGTTGCCCCTTTTTTTGCCTGCCATTTACGCCATCAAGCCAGATCCACCAGGACGATTTCGCTGTCCTCGATGGCCGTAACGCTCAACACTCGCTCATGCGCCACTGCCACACCGTCTCGGGCTTGTGCACGCAAACCGTTGACTTCAATCACGCCGGTGGCCGGCACCAGATACGCGCGACGGCCTTCATCCAGATGATATTCCGCGGTTTCGCCGGCTTTGAGATTGGCCGCGACCAATCTTGCATCAGCACGAATCCGCAAGCTCTGGTCATCGCCGTCCTTGCCGCTGGCCAAGGTGACAAAGCCTTCACGCTGGCCTTTCGGAAAAGGTTTTGCGCCCCACGATGGCGGTGCGCCGGTTTCCGTCGGCAGAATCCAGATCTGGAAGATCTTGGTGTCTTTCGCTTCCAGGTTGTATTCGCTGTGAGCGATGCCGGTGCCGGCGCTCATCACTTGGACATCACCAGCTTCGGTGCGGCCCTTGTTGCCGAGGTTGTCCTGGTGAGTAATCGCACCTTCACGGACATAGGTGATGATTTCCATGTCGCGGTGTGGGTGCTGCGGAAAGCCGGTGCCCGCCGCGATCACGTCATCGTTCCACACCCGCAAATTGCCCCAGCTCATGCGTTGCGGGTCGTAGTACTCGGCGAACGAAAAGTGATGATGGGCATCCAACCAGCCGTGATGGGCGCCGCCCAGCGAGCTGAAAGGTCTGAGTTCAAGCATGATCGTCTCCTCAAAAGGTTCGTCATGGGGCGTGATGAGATGCACCCGACGCGATACCGGTGGTTTATGACGGCGATCATCTATCAGTTAACTATCGATAAAAAGCGTAAAAAGTGCGGCATTACCATCGAAACGACTGATAAGAAAAGACTTGAAAGCATCTCATCCAACCTTCAGTTCATCGCCTAAACCAATGACCTGTAAGCATTTCGCTAGAACTGCGCGACAAATGCAGACACCATAGCCGCAACAGCCTTACACACTGGAGCCATCAGCGTGGCGCAACACACCCCCGATCTTCCTCCCGAACTTCGCCCCTTGGCCGAGATGACTTGGTTCAAACGCTTGGCGGCACGCTTCTTCGGCCACGGTTTAACGCGTTTGCGCGCGCAGCACCGTGCATCGTGGTTGCACGGTCAGGCCGACGGTTTCCGCAGCGGGCATACCGCTGGCGTCGAATATGGCTTCAAGGAAGGCAAGCTTGAGGGGCTGGAAGAAGGCCGTCAGGTGCTGCTGATCCGTGACAGCCGCAACACTGAGCATCGCCCGCCCAACGTCGATAACCATTTGTTTGACGATTGGCGTCTGCCGCTGACGGCCGAGTTGAAGAAGCGCATGAAGGCCGATGTCGCTCGTTTGCTGCCGGAGCACGCTCAACCGAGCGCCGCGCAGTGGAAGATGATTTTCAGCGAAACCCCGTCAACCTCAGTGGTAGCTGGCGCAGGCGCAGGCAAATCGACCACGCTGGTGCTGCGCATCCTCTTGCTCAACCACTATCTGGGCTTTGAGCTGGATTCGATGACCGTGGTGACCTTCACCCGCGAGTCGCGCAAGGATTTCATCAACAAATTGATTGAGCTGTTCGCGCTCTGGGGGCAGGTGCTGAACCTGCGCCAGGCACGCGAGCTGGTGCGCACCTTCCACTCGCGCATTTTGCCGATGGTGCGCAGCTTGCCGGGTTTCGAACGTCTGCAGGCCTTTGAAAACCTCAGTCACCGCGCACAAGGTGATGAGCAGGAGGTCGACAGTAACCCGTTCGACCTGCGTATCAACGATGCACAACGTCAGCAACTCAACGCCTGTTATCACCGCTTGTTCAATGACGACGAGCGTTTCCGTCAGTTGATTCAGCCACTGTCACGCGCCGGTTTGCAACTCAAGGAGCTGGAGCGTGATCACCCCGACGTGCAAAAGCGCGTCGCGGTGACGGAATTGGCTTCCCGTCGCGACGAAGAACTGTGCGATGCCATCGAAGATCTGTGGTTCCGCGCCGGCGCCTGGCCGATCAAAGGCATCGAGCCTAACCGGCAGAGTTTCGATATCAACGGGGCAAAATTTCATTGCCATGGTTACATTCCGAGCCTGGATGCCTGGGTGGTGCTCGGCTTCGATCCGCGGGAAAACCCGCAAACCAGCCGGCCAAATGCCAAGCTCAGCGTGCGCGCAGAGTGGGCAGTAAAGCGCACCCTGTTTCAAGCTTTCTGTCGTAAGCCTTTGATTTGGCTGGATAGTTATGAATCATCAAGACGTGTTCTAGCAACATTGGCGGGCGATGCCAGCGCCGGACCGGGCTTTGATTACAAGGTAAAAGGTGAATTGGCCTCCGCGCCGTTGCTCGACTGCTTCGTGGCAGCGGCAGGCTTCATCGAGAACCTCGGCCTGGACGTGCCAGACGCGGTCGGTCGCATGAGTTTCGCCAAAGACGATCCGGACCGGTTTTTCTTTGAAGCGCTGAGTCTGTTCTGGCGGGCTTTTGAAGATCACCTGCTGGATCAGAAACCGCCGATCATGACCTACAACCGGATGTTCGCGCTGTTCAGCGAGCATTCGCCGGAAAACCTCAAGCTGTTGAGCGATGAGTTGCTACGGCCGCTGTCGCACCTGATGATCGATGAGTTTCAGGACGTATCACCGCAGATCGTTTCGTGGATTCGCGCCAGCCTCACGGAAATCCGCAGCCGAGGCCCGGCCATGCACGTCGGGCGGGGCGCGCAGCGTTCGTCGCTGTTGTGCGTCGGTGATGACTGGCAGTCGATTTACGGCTGGCGCGGCAGTTCGCCGAGTTACTTCATGGCGTTCGACAAGGAGTTCCCGTCGCCGAGCACCACGCGGGTGATGCTCAGTGACAACTACCGCAGTCACCAGCACATCATCGATGCCGCTGAACATATCGTCCGCGCTGCGCCAGCAATCCCCGGCAAAAAAGCCAAGGCCAGCGGTGCGCCCAAACCGTTGCAACCGGTCAACGTGCTGGAGCGCGACGATCAGGCTTTGGGACAGCGCCTCGCCGAGCACTACCGTCAAGGTCATTCGATCTTGATGCTTTATCGAAAAAGTAGCGATAAGTCATTGATTGAAGAGCATATTCAGTCAGTAGTTAATGTTGATTCGAGCTTGCCATACGAAGCGCGGCGTCTCAAACAGCTGACCTATCACAGCGCCAAAGGCTTGCAGGCCGACGCGGTGTTTCTGCTCGGCGATTGTCAGCACCTGACCAGTTCGCCCTACAAGAACCAGGTCTATCGCATGGCAGGTTTGGGCAAGTCGGGCGACAGCGAGCCGTATGACAGCGCGCAAAAGGACGAGATCCTGCGCCTGGCGTATGTCGGCATCACCCGTGCAGTCAGCCATTGCTACTGGTATGTCGAACCGCAGGAGGCGCAAGCGGTGAACATGCCCCGGGCGTCCGACCGAGTGGCCAAGGGCAAGCCGTTTTTCGTTGATCATCGAACGGCCAAGCAAAGCGCATAAGCCACAAAAAAGCCCACATCGCTGTGGGCTTTTTTGTTTTAAATCATAAGCTTACGCATAACTCCTGAGAGACTCCGGAGGTACGAAGGCTTCAAGCTCATCCTCCACAGCCTCGATAATTCGTTCGACATCCGCTGCATTCATCACCGTCGCACACGGGATGCCAGCGATGGCGATCATGGTTTCGCCACTGGCACGATCGAACAGACGGGCAATCATGCTGCCCGGCGCATCCATCGTCGCCTCGAAACCCATGGGGTGAAAATGCCAGCGCATCAACTGGCATGCGTTGGGAAAGGTGACTTTGCTTGACCCTTTATTCATGTGTTGCCCGCCTTCTTCATCGAGCGCTTCCGTTTGCTCATGTTAGGTGGGAAGAGCCTTCATTGGCTCAACCGGTGACTGACGTTAAAAGTAGCATCTGCATGTGAAATTCCTGTGAGATTTTTCAGTTCATTTTGCGATTGCTTCGCATTTTTTGATGTAAGTCACGGCCTACGCAGTCATCGCCAAAAGGCCACTACGGATTAGTCATTGAAGCGCGTGCCGAACTTGGGCAAGCTCGATTCTTTTTCACCGAGCCCTTTATGCACGCCGACGATGACGGCCCAGAACAGACCCAGGCCACGGCGGCCACGGTCATGCGCTATCACCTGAGCTGGAAGCACCGCGACCTCGACAGCGTCATGGCGCTGTACCACCCGGACATCCAGTACAACGATTTCTTCCAGAACCGCGTGCTCGGTCTCGATGAGTTGCGTGAATACGTGCGCGTGAGCATGCCGCGCGAATCCGACGAAGCGCTCGAGCATTGCGACCGCATTCGCGTCGATGGCAACACCGCGTTCATCCAATATGAAGTGACGCTGCGCGGTGGTGAAGGGTTGGTGTCGTTTCGTTCCAGCGAAGCGATCACGGTCAGGGAAGGCCTGATCTGGCGCGTCAATGAATACGCTTCATTGGTGCGCGCGCAGTCCGCCAGCACAACGGTACCTAGTCAGCGCCCGGCGGCCAGCCGCCTGGGCCTGTCGCCGCGCCAGTTGAGCTTTATGGCCGAAGACCTGCAGCAGTATTTCGAAAAGCAGCAGCCGTACCTCGATCCCGAACTTGATTTGCAGCGGGTGGCGAAGGAGTGCGGGTACAGCCGCAATCAGATTTCCTATCTGCTCAATCAGGTGCTCGGGCAAAGTTTCTATCGCTACGTCAATCAGGCGCGCCTGCAACATCTGCTGCGCTCGCTCGACAACGCCACGCCACCGCTGCGCATCGATGAGCTGGCCTTCGCCGCCGGTTTCAATTCGTTGTCGGCGTTCTACAGCTGTTTCCGCCAGCACACCGGCCAGTCGCCCAAGGCTTACGCGAAACAAATTTCTTTGCGGGCACGCGCGCAAGACATCGACTGAGCACAGCCACTAGGATCGACGCCATCGAAGGTTTTCAGTGGCGGAGTCTTGCATGCCGGCGTGGCGCACTATCAGTTTGTGGATGGATCAACTCGATGAGCCGCTGACCGCGCGGCCCGAGCTTGAGCGAGATCTGGACGTCGACGTGGCGATCATCGGCGCGGGCTACACCGGGCTGTGGACCGCGTACTACCTGAAGAAACTGGCACCGGGCCTCGACATTGCGATTGTCGAAGCACAGACCGCCGGTTTCGGTGCTTCCGGGCGCAATGGCGGCTGGCTGATGGGCAACCTGCTCGGCGAGGATCGCTTGCTGGCCGGGCTGTCGCCAGAGCAGCGCCGCGCGTCCTTCGATCTGCTGCACAGCATTCCCGATGAAGTGGAAATCGTCCTCGAACGTGAAGGCATCGATTGCGATTACCGCAAGGGCGGCGTGCTGTATTGCGCGGCGCGCTATCCAGAGCAGGAAGCCACGCTGCGTGAATATCTGGCCAAGCTGCACGCCCAGGGCCTGACCGACGACGATTACCGCTGGCTCAGCCCCGAGCAACTGGCGCAGCAGATCCGTGTGGCCAAGCCTTATGGCGGGATTTACGCGCCACACGTGGCAACCATCCACCCGGCGAAACTGGTGCGCGGTCTGGCGCGCACCGTGCAGAACATGGGCGTAAAGATCTACGAAAACAGCCCGGTCACGCAGTGGCAGTCGGGCAGCTTGCGCACCGCCAAAGCCAGCGTGCGCAGTCGCTGGATCGTGCCGGCCGTCGAAGGTTACTCGGTGACCTTGCCGCCGCTGGGCCGCTATCAACTGCCGGTGCAAAGCCTGATTGTCGCCACCGAGCCGTTGTCGGCGGCGACCTGGGACGAAATCGGCCTCAATCGTGGCCAAGCCTTCAGCGAGTTCAGCCGCCAGGTCACCTACGGCCAGCGCAGTGCCGACAACCGCCTGATCTTCGGCGCCCGTGGCGGTTACCAGTTCGCCGGCAAGTTGCGCCACAACTTCGATCTAACCCGCGATGAGGTCGAGCTGCGCCGTTATCTGTTCGGCGAACTGTTCCCGCAACTGAAAAACGTGCAGATCACCCACGCCTGGGGCGGCAACCTCGGCATGTCCCGTCATTTCAAGCCACACATGCTCTGCGATCGCGCCAACGGCATCGCGCTGTCCGGCGGTTATGGCGGGGAGGGCGTCGGTGCGAGCAATCTCGGCGGTCGCACCCTGGCCGATCTGATTCTTGAGCGCGACACCGAGCTGGTTCGCCAGCCATGGGTGCTGCCGGACGGCGGTATTCATGCACTGCGCGCCTGGGAGCCGGAGCCGTGTCGCTGGCTCGGTTACAACGCGATCATCAAAAGCTTCGTCCACGAAGACCAGACCCTGGCCAACCCGGCGACCGCGCCATGGCGGCGCAAACTCGCCAGCCAAGTCGCGGGCTTCATGGAAGGTTTCATGCATTGAGCGTCGAATTAATTCAAGAAAGCCCACAGACAGGTCAGACCATGAGCATTACCCAGTTCAAAAACACCGCAACCCTGCCACTCGATGAATCCAGCCCGGTGGCCGTACCCCTCGGCGAACCGGTGGCGATTGCTTCGACCACCAGCGTCGAGCGCGACGACGGCGTCGAAACCGGCGTCTGGGAATGCACTCCGGGCCGCTGGCGCCGGCAGATCACCGCGCAAGAGTTCTGCCATTTCATTTCCGGGCGTTGCACGTTCACCCCCGACGGTGGCGGCGAAACCCTGCATATACAAGGTGGCGACGCACTGATGTTGCCGGCCAACACGCTCGGTATCTGGGATATCCAGGAAACCGTGCGCAAGAGCTACGTGCTGATTTTCTGATTGTTTGATCCTTTTGATTGCCTGCCAACAAAAAAGAAAACCCACACAGGAATCGATCCATGATCCGCAAGACCCTCGCTCTGGCACCGCTGATGCTCGCCGTTTCCCTTGCTCAGGCAGCGGAAACGGTCAAGGTTTACAACTGGTCCGACTACATCGCACCGGACACCACCAAAAATTTCCAGAAAGAGACGGGCGTGGGTGTCACCTATGACGTCTACGACAGCAACGAAACCCTCGACGGCAAGTTGATGACCGGCAAATCCGGTTACGACGTGGTGTTTCCGTCCAACCACTTCATGGCCCGGCAGATTCAGGGCGGGGCGCTGAAGAAACTCGACAAGAGTCAGCTGCCGAACTGGAAGAACCTCAATCCGGTGCTGCTCAAAGCGCTGCAGACCAACGACCCGAACAACGAGCACGGCTTTCCGTACCTGTGGGGCAGCACCGGCATCGGCTACAACATCGCCAAGGTCAAAGCCGTGCTGGGTGACGATGCGCCCGTGGACTCCTGGGACCTGATCTTCAAGCCCGAATACATGGAAAAGCTGCAGAAGTGCGGCGTAGCGATCCTCGACAACGGCCCGGAATTGCTGCCGGCAGCGCTCAACTACCTGGGCCTGCCGCACCACAGCAAAAATCCCGAGGACTATAAAAAGGCCGAAGCACTGCTGATGAAAGTCCGGCCATACGTCAGCTACTTCCACTCCTCGAAATACACCAGCGACCTGGCCAACGGCGATATCTGCGTGGCGGTCGGCTTCTCCGGCGACATCCTGCAAGCCGAGAACCGCGCCAAGGAAGCAAAAAATGGCGTCGACATCGGTTATGCGATTCCCAAGGAAGGCGCAGCCATCTGGTTCGACATGGTCGCCATGCCCGTGGATGCACCGGACGAAAAGGCCGGTTACGCCTTCATGAACTACCTGCTGCGTCCGGACGTGATGGCCGGTATCAGTAACTATGTGCATTACGCCAATGGCAACGAGCAGGCGGACGGCCTGATCGACCCGGCCATCAAGAACGACACCAAGGTGTATCCGAGTCCGGAAATGATGGGCAAGCTGTTTGCGCTGGAGGCGATGCCGTTGAACATTGACCGGATCCGCACGCGGGTATGGAACAAGATCCGGACGGGTAGCTAATTACTCAGGCATGCACAAATCCACTGTGGGAGCGAGCCTGCTCGCGAAAGCGGTCGGTCATTCAACATCAATGTTGTCTGACCCGACGCCTTCGCGAGCAGGCTCGCTCCCACATTGTCTTTCAGCGCTTAACTGGTTGATATCAATACACTGGCATCGCACTAATAAAGTGCAGAAAAGTGAGACGCGCCTAACAAAAAACAACTTACCCATATTTAATATTTAAATAGAAAATCGTCAGACAATTAGGCAAAAGCTTCGCAACTAAAACATTCTTCCACCTCCGCACGCTTTGTTTACGGCAGTTTTACGAAACAGCCCGATTTGATCTCAAAAAAATCCTTTACGGCAGATTTCAAATTGTGTCAGGTTTCTTACGCCTTCATTGGGCGAGTGATAGGACGATCTCGCCAGAGAGAGTCCTATCGGACAAAAACTGTTCCATTGCTAAACAAGGAAGTGTGTTTATGTCGAAAGTTAAAACGAATGCTATTGATACCGCCGAACAGGCTTTCCAGCTGTCAGCCTTCAGCTCGGCGTACAACCAGATCAATAGCTTCAGCCATCAATACGATCGTGGCGGCAACCTCACGGTCAATGGCAAACCCTCCTTCTCCGTCGACCAGGCCGCAACCCAGTTGCTGCGCGACGGCGCTGCCTACCAGGACAAGGACGGCAGCGGCAAGATCGAACTCACCTATACGTTCCTGACTTCGGCATCGTCCAGCACGATGAACAAGCACGGGATCACTGGGTTCAGTCAGTTCAGTGCGCAACAACAAGCCCAGGCCAAGCTCGCCATGCAATCCTGGGCTGACGTGGCCAACGTGACCTTCACCGAGAAAGCCTCGGGCGGTG
This sequence comes from Pseudomonas chlororaphis, assembly GCF_000783395.1. Lineage (GTDB taxonomy): Bacteria > Pseudomonadota > Gammaproteobacteria > Pseudomonadales > Pseudomonadaceae > Aquipseudomonas > Aquipseudomonas chlororaphis_H. Next base: position 103,469 of record NZ_JSFK01000031.1, read on the forward strand.
ACGGCCACATGACCTTCGGTAACTACAGCGGTGGCCAGGATGGTGCTGCAGCGTTCGCTTATCTGCCAGGCACCGGCGCCGGTTATGACGGCACTTCGTGGTACCTGATCAACAGTGGCTACACGCAGAACAAGAATCCGGATCTGAACAACTACGGTCGTCAGACCCTGACTCACGAAATCGGCCACAGCCTGGGCCTTGCTCACCCTGGCGACTACAACGCCGGTAATGGCAACCCGACCTACAACGACGCGTCCTACGGGCAAGACACCCGCGGCTACAGCGTCATGAGCTACTGGAGCGAAAGCAACACCAATCAGAACTTCAGCAAGGGCGGGGTCGAAGCGTATTCGTCCGGCCCACTGATGGACGATATCGCGGCCATCCAGAAACTCTACGGTGCCAACACCACCACCCGTACCGGTGACACCACCTACGGCTTCAACTCCAACACCGGTCGCGACTTCCTCAGCGCTTCGTCGTCGAGTGACAAGGTGGTGTTTTCGGTGTGGGACGCGGGCGGCAAGGACACTCTGGACTTCTCGGGCTTCACCCAGAACCAGAAGATCAACCTCAAAGACGCCTCGTTCTCCGACGTTGGCGGCATGGTGGGCAACGTGTCCATCGCCAAAGGCGCGATCATCGAAAACGCCATTGGCGGTTCGGGTAACGATCTGCTGATCGGCAACAGCGTGGCCAACGAGCTCAAGGGCGGTGCCGGCAACGACATCCTCTGGGGTGGCGGTGGTGCTGACAAGCTGTGGGGCGGTGCCGGTTCGGACACGTTTGTGTTCGCTGCCAGCTCTGACTCCAAGCCAGGTGCGATCGATCAGATCCTCGATTTCGTCAGCGGTCTGGACAAAATCGACCTGACCGGTATCACCAACGGTTCTGGCCTGCACTTCGTCAGCAGCTTCACCGGTTCTGCCGGTGACGCAATCCTGACGTCGTCGGGCGGCAACAGCTTGCTGTCGGTGGACTTCTCCGGGCACGGCGTGGCGGACTTCCAGGTCAGCACCGTTGGCCAGGCAGCGACCAGCGACATCGTCGCGTGATGTAGAAGTGGAAAGCGGCGTGTGATGCGCCGCTTTCTCCACTTGCATCGTGTTGCTCTGTAAGCAAGGCTACACGCCGGAGCTAATATTCCTATGATCTGTAAAGCTTTTACCTACAAGGCAATGGCGTGGCTCTCGGCGACGCTCATCATGATTTCAGGAGAAACCAGCATGGCAAGCAGCCTCAGACTCGAAGAACCCTCGGCGTTTGCCGGTCACTGGCAGGCAACTTTGTCGACTCAAGGCGAAGATCCAAAAGCGCAAAAGCAGCAGGACAAGCCTTCGAACACTTGCCTCTTGGATCTGGCTAAAAACCAAACCCTGGGCCAAGGCGCCGACTGCCTGGGGGCCTGGCTTGAAGCAACCCCGATCGGCTGGTTTCCCGACCCTGACGGCCTGTCGATCACCGGCAAGGAAGGTTCAAGAATCCAGTTTTTCAGTCGACAACGTGACGGGTTTTATCAGACTACTTTGAAGTCAGGTCTGGTGATTACCCTTGAACGCGCGGCGCAACAACCTTGATTAATCAGGACGCGACAATCTTTTAATATAAAGCGCCACGCTCTGGTTATAAGAAGCGCGGACGGACAACTGCACCGCAATTAATTAAGCAAGTTGTTATGAAAGTGTAAGCGGGTACTTGCAAGTCATCTTTCGCAGGTAAGCGGAACATTAATTGAAGCCTCGCCCAAGTGCGGCGGGACCCATCATTTCAGGAAGAATCGATGAAGATGGCGAAGGCCCCAGCCACCGCTCCCTTATTCAAGGCATTGGCTGACTATAAAAGTATTCTGATCAGCGTCGGCTGCTTTACCGCACTGATTAACGTGCTGATGCTGGTGCCCTCCATCTACATGCTCCAGGTCTATGACCGGGTGCTGTCGTCGCAGAACGAAACGACCCTGGCGATGCTCTCGCTGATGGTGGTCGGCTTCTTCGCCTTTATTGGCCTGCTGGAAGTGGTGCGCAGCTTTATCGTGATCCGCATCGGCAGCCAGTTGGAGCGCCGCTTCAACCTGCGCGTTTACCAAGCGGCGTTCGAACGCAACCTGTTCAAGGGTGAGGGCAACGCCGGGCAGTCGCTGGGCGATCTGACGCACATTCGCCAATTCGTCACCGGCCCGGCGCTGTTTGCGTTCTTCGATGCGCCGTGGTTCCCGGTCTATCTGTTCGTGATCTACCTGTTCAACGTCTGGCTCGGCGTACTCGCCACGGCGGGCGCATTGCTGCTGATCGGCCTGGCGTGCCTGAACGAATACATGACTAAAAAGCCGCTGGGCGAAGCCGCCGGTTATTCGCAACAGTCCAGCCAGTTGGCCACCAGCCACTTGCACAACGCCGAAACCATTCAGGCGATGGGCATGCTCGGTTCCCTGCGCAAGCGCTGGTTCCAGGTGCACTCGCGCTTCCTCGGCCTGCAAAACCAGGCGAGTGACACCGGTGCGGTGATCAGTTCTGTGAGTAAAACCCTGCGCCTGTGCCTGCAATCGTTGGTGTTGGGGCTGGGTGCTTTGCTGGTGATCAAGGGCGACATGACCGCCGGGATGATGATCGCCGGTTCGATTCTGATGGGGCGTGTACTGAGCCCGATCGATCAGTTGATTGCCGTGTGGAAGCAGTGGAGCGGGGCGAAACTGGCTTACCGCCGTCTCGATGCATTGCTGCAAGCGTTCCCGCCCAGCGACGACGCCATGGCGCTGCCGGCGCCGAAAGGCCAGATTACCTTCGAACAAGTCAGCGCCGGCCCTCCGGGGCAACGTGCGGCGACCCTGCAAATAGTCAGTTTCAATCTGAATGCCGGCGAAGTGCTCGGCGTGCTCGGTGCTTCCGGTTCCGGTAAATCGACCCTGGCCCGGGTGCTGGTCGGTGTGTGGCCGACCCTCGGCGGCACCGTGCGTCTTGATGGCGCGGATATTCATCGCTGGAACCGCGACCAGCTCGGCCCCTACATCGGTTATCTACCGCAAGACATCGAACTGTTCAGCGGCAGCATCGCCGAGAACATTGCCCGTTTCAGCGAGGCCGATCCGCAGAAAGTCGTTGCCGCCGCGCAACAGGCCGGTGTGCACGAAATGATCCTGCGTCTGCCGCAAGGCTACGACACGCAACTGGGCGAGGATGGCAGTGGCTTGTCCGGCGGCCAAAAGCAGCGCGTGGCATTGGCGCGGTCGATGTACGGCACGCCGAGTCTGGTGGTGCTGGACGAACCGAATTCCAACCTCGACACCGTCGGTGAAGCCGCTCTGGCCAGCGCCATCGCCGCGCTCAAAGCGCAAGGCACCACGGTGGTGCTGGTGACGCACCGTTCTTCCGTGCTGGCCCAGGCCGACAAGCTGCTGGTCCTCAATGACGGGCGTCTGCAAGCCTTCGGCCAGAGTCAGGATGTGCTCAAAGCGCTTTCCGGCCAGCAAGAACAGCAACGGGAAAAACCTGCACCGGCACCGGGCGGGCTCGGCATGAGCCGACAGTATCAGCCCTCGACAAGGAATTCGGGTGTATGAGCAGCGCAAGCATGAACACTGAAAACGAAGCGACAATGGAACACGCCTACATCACTGAACGCCCGGAGCGCGATGCGAAGTTTTTCGCGCGCATGGGCTGGATTCTGGCGATCGTCGGCGCCGGCAGCTTCTTCACCTGGGCGGCGTTGGCGCCGCTGGATCAAGGTATTCCGGTGCAAGGCACGGTCGTCGTGTCGGGCAAACGCAAAGCCGTGCAGTCGATGAGCAGCGGCGTGGTCAGCCGGATTCTGGTGCGCGAAGGCGAGATCGTGAAGCAGGGCCAACCGCTGTTCCGCCTCGATCAGACGCAAGTTGCCGCTGATGTGCAGTCGCTGCAAGCGCAGTACCGCATGGCTTGGGCCAGCCTTGCGCGCTGGCAGGCCGAGCGCGACAACCTCAAGCAAGTGACCTTTCCCGCCGAGCTGAGCAATGACCCGGATCCGCGTCTGGCACTGGTGCTGGAAGGTCAACGGCAACTGTTCAGCAGCCGTCGCGAGGCGTACTACCGCGAACAGGCCGGATTGCGTGCGAGCATCGAAGGCGCCACCGCGCAACTGGCCGGCATGCGCCGCGCCCGTACCGATCTGAATGCCCAGGCCGACTCGCTGCAGCAACAGTTGAGCAACCTGCAACCGCTGGCTGACAACGGCTACATCCCGCGCAACCGTTTGATGGAATACCAGCGTCAACTGTCGCAGGTGCAGCAGCAACTGGCGGAAAACACCGGTGAAAGCGGCCGGGTCGAGCAGGGCATCCTCGAGTCGCGCCTGAAGCTGCAACAGCACGGCGAGGAATACCAGAAGGAAGTCCGCACGCAACTGGCCGATGCGCAGTTGAAGAGCGTGACCCTGTCGGAGCAACTGACTTCCGCCGGTTTCGACCTGCAACACAGCGAAATCATCGCCACCGCTGACGGTGTGGCAGTCAACCTCGGCGTGCACACCGAAGGCGCTGTGGTGCGTCAGGGTGAAACCCTGTTGGAAATTGTTCCGCAAGGCACCCGGCTGGAAGTGGAAGGGCACTTGCCGATCAACCTGATCGACAAGGTTGGCGCGCATTTGCCGGTGGACATTCTGTTTACCGCGTTCAACCAGAGCAAAACTCCGCGCGTTCCGGGTGAAGTCAGCCTGATTTCCGCCGACCAGATGGTCGATGAAAAAACCGGCGTGCCGTACTACGTGCTGCGCAGCAGCGTCAGCGATCAGGCCATGGAAAAACTCAACGGTCTGGTGATCAAGCCCGGCATGCCGGCAGAAATGTTCGTGCGCACCGGCGAACGTTCACTCCTCAATTATCTGTTCAAACCGCTGCTCGACCGGGCCGGCTCCGCGTTGACCGAGGAATAAGGATGTTCGGCTGTATGAATAAGCTTTCCATGCTCGGCGCGGCAATGATGCTGCTCGCGAGTCACTCAGCAGTAGCGGCCATGGGGCCGTTCGAAATCTACGAACAGGCGTTGCGCAATGACCCGGTGTTCCTCGGCGCGATCAAGGAACGTGATGCGGGCCTGGAAAACCGGGCGATTGGCCGCGCCGGCCTGTTGCCGCGCATTGGTTACACCTACAACAAGGGCCGTAACTCGTCGAAAGCTACGTCTCTCGATGAGCGCGCGCGTAATCGTACCGATGACCGCAATTACAGCAGTTACGGCTCGGCCCTGACCCTGCAACAACCGCTGCTCGACTACGAGGCTTATGCCGCGTATCGCAAAGGTGTCGCGCAGTCGTTGTTCGCTGACGAAAACTTTCGCGGCAAGAGTCAGGAGTTGCTGGTTCGCGTGCTGGACAACTACACCAAGGCGTTGTTTGCGCAGGATCAGATCGACATCGCTCAGGCGAAAAAGAAGGCCTACGAGCAGCAGTTCCAGCAGAACGAACACATGTTCAAGCAGGGCGAGGGCACGCGCACCGACATTCTCGAGGCTGAGTCGCGCTATGAACTGGCGACCGCCGAGGAGATCGAGGCGCGTAATGAGCAGGACGCCGCGTTGCGTGAGCTGGGTGCACTGGTCGGCACTCCGGCGGTGGATATTGGTGATCTGGCGCCGCTGGACCAGAATTTCCAGACCTTCGCGCTGATGCCGGCCAATTACGACACCTGGCACGAAATGGCGGTGAGCAATAACCCGAATCTGGCTTCGCAACGCCAGGCCGTGGAAGTTGCGCGTTATGAGGTGGAGCGCAATCGCGCCGGGCATCTGCCGAAAATCAATGCCTACGCCTCGATGCGCCAGAACGAATCGGAAAGCGGCAACACCTACAACCAGCGCTACGAAACCAACACCATTGGTTTTGAAGTGAGCGTGCCGTTGTATGCCGGTGGCGGGGTGTCGGCCTCCACGCGTCAGGCCAGTCGCACGATGGAACAGGCGGAGTACGAGCTGGATGGCAAGACGCGTGAAACGCTGATCGAACTGCGGCGGCAGTTCAGCGCTTGCCTGTCCGGGGTGAGCAAACTGCGCGCTTATCAGAAGGCGTTGAGCTCGGCGGAAGCGCTGGTGGTGTCGACCAAGCAGAGCATTCTCGGTGGTGAGCGGACCAACCTCGACGCGTTGAACGCCGAGCAGCAACTGTTTACCACCCGCCGCGATCTGGCGCAGGCGCGGTACGACTATCTGATGGCCTGGACCAAGTTGCATTACTACGCCGGTACCTTGAACGAGCAGGATCTGGCGCGGGTGGATGAGGCTTTTGTGGTCGCTCACCAGCCCTCACCCTAACCCTCCCGAAACGTCGGACCGCCCAAAGGGAGAGGGGACCGATCCGGGGATATTGCAGAAGTACACCGACCTGACCGAGCACCACCGAATCCAACATCGACCCGGTTTTCCAGGTCGATGCATGACGCAAGACCCCGCGGTCAGCTCCCTCTCCCTCAGGGAGAGGGCAGGGGTGAGGGAATGGGCTTTACCGAATCCACAATCGACGCATTTTTCCAGGTCGATGAATGACGCAAGACCCCTCGGTCAGCTCCCTCTCCCTCAGGGAGAGGGCTGGGGTGAGGGAATGGGCTTTACCGAATCCACAATCGACGCATTTTTCCAGGTCGATGCATGACGCAAGACCCCTCGGTCAGCCCCCTCTCCCTCAGGGAGAGGGCTGGGGTGAGGGAAATGCTCTACCGAATCCACAATCGACGCGGTTTTCCAGGTCGATGAATGACGCAAGACCCCTCGGTCAGCTCCCTCTCCTGGGGGAGAGGGCTGGGGTGAGGGGAACAGGCAACACCGCAGATGACCCTGCATAAAACAATAAAAGTGAGTGGTGAACATGGAAGTAAGTATCAAGCCGATTTCGGTTGGCACCCTGCTGCTTGTGATTTCTGCAACCCAGGCCCAGGCGCAATACCTCGAAACCGGCCAACCCGGCGATGCCGCCAGTTGGCGCAGCGCCGAATTCCTCCGCGACTGGGGCTTGAGCCGAATGCAAACCGAGCAAGCCTATGCCGCCGGCATCACCGGCCAAGGCGTGAAAATCGGTGCCCTCGACTCCGGTTTCGATGCCGCCCACCCGGAATTCGCCACTGACCGTTACCACCCGGTGCTGGCCAGCGGCAGCTACATCGACGGCGCACTGTTCAACGTCGATGGCACTATTAACCCCAACAACGACTCCCACGGCACCCACGTGGTCGGCACGATGGGCGCCTCACGTGATGGCAGTGGCATGCACGGCGTGGCGTACAACGCACAAATCTACGTCGGCAACACCAACAAGAACGACAGCTTCCTGTTTGGCCCCAATCCCGATCCACGCTATTTCAAAGCGGTCTATGACGCCCTCGCGGATGCCGGCGTGCGCGCGATCAACAACAGCTGGGGCAGCCAGCCGCCGGATGTCAGCTACCGCACCCTGGCCGATCTGCACGCCGCGTACGCCCAGCACTGGAACAAAGGCACCTGGCTCGACGCGGCAGCGGAGGTGTCCCGACGCGGTGTGATCAACGTGTTCAGCGCCGGCAACAGCGGCTATCCGAATGCCAGTGTGCGTTCGGCGTTGCCGTACTTTCAGCCGGACCTTGAAGGTCACTGGCTGGCGGTGTCGGGCCTCGATCAGAGCAATCAGCAGAAGTACAACCAGTGCGGTCTCGCCAAATACTGGTGCATCACCACGCCGGGGGCGAAGATCGACAGCACCATTCCCGGTGGTGATTACGCGATCAAGTCCGGCACCTCGATGTCGGCGCCCCATGCAACCGGGGCACTGGCGCTGGTGATGGAGCGCTACCCGTACATGAACAATCAGCAGGCGCTCGAAGTGCTGCTGACCACCGCGACGCAACTGGATGGCTCGGTCACCGATGCCCCAATCGAACGGGTCGGTTGGGGCGTGGCCAATCTGAACCGGGCGATGCGCGGGCCGGGGCAGTTGCTCGGTGCGTTTGACGCCAGCCTTGCGGCAGGGCAGCGCGATGTCTGGAGCAATGACATCTCCGACAAGGCGCTGATTCAACGCCAAAGTGAAGACCTCGCCGAGCACACAGCCTGGCAGCAAACCCTGCAAGACAAAGGCTGGCAAAACGGCGTTGCTGCCGACGCCAGTCAGCAGGATCAGACCGATTACGCAGTCGGCAGCGCCCGTGACGCAGCGGCGGCAAGCCGGGTGTATCAAGGCAGCCTGATCAAATCCGGTGGCGGGCAGTTGATCCTCACCGGCGCAAACACTTATCGCGGTGCGACCACGGTCAATGGCGGCTTGCTCACGGTCAACGGTTCGCTGACTTCTGCCGTGACGGTCAACGACAGCGGCACCCTCGGCGGTTCCGGGCGAATCGCCGCGCTGCTCGTCAACAGCGGCGCTCGCGTAGCGCCGGGCAACTCCATCGGCACCTTGAACGTGGCCGGTGATGTGACCTTCGCGCCGGGTTCGACCTACGCCGTCGAGTTGTCGCCGACCAGCAGCGACCGCATCGTTGCCGGCGGCACCGCCAACATCAGCGGCGCCACCGTCAGCCTGTCGCTGGAAAACAGCCCGACGCTGCTCAGCACCACCGAAGCGCAAAGCCTGCTCGGTCGCCAGTACGACATCCTGCAAGCGGCCGGTGGCATTCAGGGCCAGTTTGGCGCGGTATTGCCGAATTACCTGTTTATCGGCGGCAGCCTCGACTACGCCGCCAACACTATTCAACTGAACGTCGAACGTAACGCGACAACCTTCGCCAGCGTCGGTCAGACACCGAATCAACGCTCGGTGGCGGCTGCCATCGAAGGCCTGGGCGCCGGCAATTCGGTGTACGAAAGCCTGTTGCGCTCACCTGATGCGGGTTCCGCGCAACAAGCCTTCCAGCAACTGAGTGGCGAAATCTACCCGGCGTTGAGTTCGATGCTGATCAATGACAGCCGCCAATTGCGCGATGCGGTGGGCGAGCGTCTGCACGACACCAACGCCGCACAAAGCAACGGCTGGATCAAAGCCCTCGGGGCTTGGGGCAAGACCGATTCAAGCCATGACACGGCCGGCTATAACACTTCGATCGGCGGTCTGCTGGCTGGTGTCGACGGCGCGCTGGACGAGCAGACCCGCATCGGTCTGGTCACCGGTTACAGCGATAGCTCATTGAGCATGGGCTCGGGCACGCATTCCTCGGCCAAGGTCGACAGCTATCACCTGGGCGCATACGCCGGTCATGCAATCGGCGCCTGGCGCTTGAGTACCGGCGCGGCCTACAGCTGGCATCGCGCCGATGTGAAGCGCGATCTGCAATACGGCGACGTCAGTGGCAAACAGAAAGCCAAGGTCGATGCGGCAACCACGCAAGTGTTCGGTGAGGCGGCTTACCGCTTGCACCTGCAACCGCTGGCGCTGGAGCCATTCGCCAATCTGGCCTATGTGCACCTGGACACCGAAGGTCTGACCGAGAAGGGCGATGCTGCCGCGCTGAAAAGCTCGGGCGATCAACGTGACGCCGTGCTGAGCACCCTCGGCGTGCGGGCGATCAAGACCTTCAATCTTTCGCCTGCGCAATCACTCGACGTCAGCGGCCACCTCGGCTGGCAGCACAGCCTCAGCGACATCGATTCCGAACAGCACCTGCGCTTTGCCAGCGGCGGCACACCTTACGCGGTGGAGAGTTCGGCGCTGGTGCGCGATGCCGCGCTGGTTGGCGTGCAGGCCAGCCTCGCGTTGAGCAAAGCCGTGCGCGTCAACCTTGATTACAACGGACAACTGGCCAGTCGCGAGAAAAGCCACGGCGTCGGGCTGAGCCTGAACTGGCAGTTCTAACCGCTGTGCTCCGATCGTTCCCACGCGGAGCGTGGGAACGATCATCGCCCTCAGTGGCAACGATCAGGATTTTTCGCAACATCACTAAGGAAGGTCGCTGGATGAATAACAACAATACCCCCGCGCAAACGGGGGGCTGCTTTGCCCTGAAAACCCTCACGCTCGCCGTACTCTGTGCCATCGGCACCGCCCATGCCGCGCCCTACGTGGAAAGCGGTCGCACGGGCGATCCATCGAGTTGGCGCAGTGCTGAATTTCAGGCCGATTGGGGCCTGGGTGCGATCGGTGCCGATCACGCCTACGCCGCCGGGTATACCGGCAAAGGCGTGAAATTGGGGATCTTCGATCAGCCGGTGTATGCCGCGCACCCGGAGTTTTCCGGCAGCAATAAAGTCGTCACCCTGGTCACCAGCGGGATCCGTGAATACACCGACCCGTACATCCCGGTCAAAGCCGGCGATGCGTTCCGCTATGACGGTTCACCCTCGGTTGGCTCCGACGGCAAACTCGGCGCCCACGGCACCCACGTCGGCGGTATCGCCGCCGGCAGTCGTGACGGCGGGCCGATGCACGGCGTGGCGTTCGGCGCGCAGATCATCAGCGCCGACAACGGTGACCCGGGCCCGGAAGACGGCATCGTTCGCGGTAACGACGGCGCGGTGTACAAGGCCGGTTGGGATGCGCTGATCGCCAGCGGCGCGCGGATCATCAACAACAGTTGGGGCATCGGCATCACCGACCGTTTCGACCTCGGCGGCCGCGATCCGGCGTACCCGCATTTCACCGTCAACGACGCGCAATTGCAGTTCAACGAAATCCGCACACTACTCGGCACCAAACCCGGCGGCGCCTACGACGGCGCAATTGCCGCCGCACGCAGCGGCATCGTGACGATCTTCGCCGCTGGCAACGACTACAACCTCAACAACCCGGACGCCATCGCCGGCCTCGGCTACTTCGTGCCCGAGATCGCGCCGAACTGGATCACCGTCGCTGCGTTGCAGAAGAACCCGGACCTGGCCAGCGCCAACCCGTACATCATCAGTACGTTCTCCTCGCGCTGCGGCTATACCGCGAGTTTCTGCGTCTCGGCGCCGGGCACCAAAATCTTCAGCGCGATCATCGAAGGCACCAACGCCGACAACCTCACCACCGGCTACAAAAATTACAACGGCACCTCAATGGCCGCACCACACGTGGCCGGTTCCATGGCGGTGCTGATGGAGCGCTTCCCGTACATGACCGGCGATCAAGTCGCCACGGTCTTGCGCACCACCGCCACCGACCTCGGCACGCCGGGCATCGACGCCTTGTACGGCTGGGGCATGATCAACCTGCGCAAAGGCATCGACGGCCCGTCGATGTTCGTCACCGAGCAGGACATTCCAGCCGAATTCCGCATCGACGGCGCTTACGGCTCCGGCCAGTTTGTCGCGGATCTGCCGGGCATTGGCGCGATCATCGATCAGGGCAAACCGACCGAACGCGTGTGCACCGACATCACTTGCGGCCTCGACACCTGGCGCAACGACATTTCCGGTCACGGCGGTTTGACCAAGCAAGGTATCGGCACGCTGGTGCTGACCGGCAACAACACTTACAGCGGCCCGACCCTGGTCAATCAGGGGCGTCTGGCCATCAACGGTTCACTGCAATCAGCGGTGACGGTGAATGACGGCGGCATCCTCGGCGGCAATGGCCACATCGGCGCGCTGTCGGTGAACAGCGGCGGTACGGTCGCACCGGGTAACTCCATCGGCACCCTCAACGTGGCCGGTGACGTGACGTTTGCACCGGGTTCGACCTACGCCGTAGAGCTGTCGCCGACCAGCAGCGATCAGATTATCGCTACCGGCAAAGCCGTGATTGAAGGCGCCACCGTGAGCATGTCGCTGGAAAACAGCCCGACCTTGCTGACCACCAACGAAGTGCAAAGCCTGCTCGGCACTCAGTACAACATCCTGCAAGCGGCGGGCGGCATCGAAGGACGCTTCGGTCAGGTGTTGCCGGATTACGCCTTCCTCGGCGGCACGCTGGCGTACTCGGCCACTGGCATCCAGTTGGCGGTCGGGCGTAACGATGCCTCGTTCGCCAGCGTCGGTTTGACGCCGAACCAGCGTGCGGTCGGTGCGGCGGCTGAACGTTTGGGCGCTGGTAATGCGCTGTTCGAAACCCTGTTGCTGTCGCCGAATGCGGCGTCGGCGCAGCAAGCCTTCCAACAGTTGTCCGGCGAGATCCATCCGGCCATTGGCACGATGCTGATCAACGACAGCCGTTACCTGCGTGAAGCGGTGGGCGAGCGTCTGCGTGAGCGTGATCTGTTCAACGCTGGCGCACCGACCGACGATCGCAGCAACGCCTGGGTCAAGGTCTTGGGTTCGTGGGGCAAGAGCGATGGCGGGCATGACAATGCCGACTCGAACAGCTCCATCGGTGGCTTGCTCGCCGGTGTCGACGGCTTGATCGCTGAAGATACCCGTCTCGGTTTCGTTACCGGTTATAGCGACAGCTCGTTGAGCATGGGCAGCGGCACGCATTCGTCGGCGTCGGTCGACAGCTATCACTTGGGTGCGTACCTGGGGCACCAGATCGATGCGCTGCGGCTGACCGTCGGCGGCGCCTACAGCTGGCACCGTGTCGACGTCAAACGTGACCTGCAGTTCGGGGACGTCAGCAGTAAACAAAAGACCAAGCACGATGCCGCCACCACTCAAGTGTTCACCGAGGCCGCTTATGATCTGGGCCTGCAACCGATGAATCTGGAGCCGTTCGCCAACCTGGCTTACGTGCACCTCAATACCGAAAGCTTCACCGAGAAGGGTGATGCCGCAGCGTTGAAGGGCGGTGAGGACAATCGCGATGTGGTGCTGTCGACCCTCGGCGTGCGCGCCAAGCGTTCGTTCGCCTTGTCGGAGCAGCAGCAACTGGAACTGGGTGCGAGCCTTGGCTGGCAGCACAACCTGAACAACGTCGATGCCGACAGCCATCTGGCCTTCGCCAACGGCAACAGTGCGTTCACCGTGCAGGGCGTGTCGATGGATCGCGAAGCGGCGGTGGTCGGCGTGCGCGCAGGTCTGGCGTTCAACCGCGATGTGCGGGTGAACCTGGATTACAACGGACTGATCGGCTCGAACGAGAAGGACCACGGTGTGGGCCTCACCCTCGACTGGCAGTTCTAAAGCGTACCGGCAGCTCTGCACAGAGCTGCCGGTTTTTGAAGGAAGAGAGAGCACAACATGGGACTGTTCGATTACAAGAATGCCGATGGCAAAGCGTTGTACAGCGACGCCATCGCACTGACGCTGTATGCCTACACGCCGACCGGCAAGCCTTTGCCGGCGACCGCTTGGTCGCCGCTCACGGCGACGGCGCTGGGCTATCAGGGCAAAGTCGGGCTGCAGGGCACCTTCTTCGGTGAGAAGGACGGCTTCACCAGCGCCGAAGCCGAAGTGCTCGGCAAATACGATGCTGCCGGCAAGTTGATTGGCATCGGCGTCGCTTTTCGTGGCACCGGCGGGCTCGGTTATAGCGACACCTTCGGTGACCTGAAAAACAACCTGCTCGCCGCCATCGGGCCGTCGGATTACGCGAGCAATTACGCGAAAAACGCTTTCGACAATTTGCTCAAGGCGGTCGCCGCATTCGCGATTGCCAACGGCATCGCCGCCAAGGACGTGCTGCTTAGCGGCCACAGCCTCGGCGGGCTCGGCGTCAACAGCGTGGCCGAACTGAGTGCGAGCAACTGGGGCGGCTTCTTCAAGGATGCCAACTACATCACCTTCGCCTCGCCAACCCAGAGCAGCACGGGCAATAACGTGCTGAACATCGGATTCGAGAACGACCCGGTGTTCCGTGTGCTCGATGGCACCACGTTCAGTAGCGCGTCGATGGGCAAGCACGACAAGCCACACGATTCGACCACCGACAACATCGTCAACTTCAACGACAACTACGCGTCCACCGCGCAGAACCTGGTGCCGTTCAGCATCGTCAACCCGCTGAACTGGTCGGCCCACAGCTCACTGGGGTATGCCGATGGCTTGAATCGGGTCATCGATTCGACGTTCTACAACCTGACGCATAAAGACTCGACGATCATCGTCTCCAATCTGGAAGAAGCTTCTCGCGGCAAGACCTGGGTTGAAGATCTTGGCCGCAGCGGCGAGCCGCATACCGGCAGCACTTTCATCATCGGCACCCAGAGCAGCGACTGGCTCAAGGGCGGCGCGGGCAACGACTTCCTCGAAGGCCTGGGCGGCGATGACCGTTTCCGTGATGACGGCGGCTACAACATTCTGCTCGGTGGTCAGGGGCACAACACGTTCGAGCTACAGAAACCGTTGCAGAACTTCAGCTTCGCCAATGACGGGGACGGCACGCTGTACGTGCGTGATGCTTATGGCGGCATCAGCATGACCCGCGACATTGGCGCGCTGGTGAGCAAAGAGTCGGGTTCGTGGTGGGGCAGCAAGGAAATCACCTGGGGCGTCACGGCCAAGGGTTTGACCAATGGCAGCGAGCTGACCCAGTACAACCACTCGCTCAGTGGCGACGGCTACGGCAATGCGCTGCACGCCACGGCTGATGGTGACTGGCTGTTCGGCCTCGGTGGCGATGACAAACTGATCAGCGACAAGGGCCATGTGACCTTCGTCGGTGGCGCCGGTAACGACGTGATGACGGCGGTGGGTGGCAACAACACCTTCCTGTTCAGCGGCGCGTTCGGTTTCGATGCCATCAACGGTTATCAGGGCAGCGACAAACTGCTGTTCATGGGCGTTGAAGGCGCGGGGCAGGGCTACGACTACAAGCAACACGCGTCGCAGACCGGCAACGACACCGTGCTGAAGATTGGCGACTTTGCCGTGACCCTGATCGGGGTGGGAGTGGCTAACCTGTCGGACTCCAGTTTCATGTTCGCGTAGATCCAATGTGGGAGCGAGCTTGCTCGCGAATGCGTAGTGTCAGTTGAAGTATTCGTACCTGGCACACCGCCTTCGCGAGCAGGCTCGCTCCCACAGTAAACAGCAACAAGTAGTACTGAAATGCTCCGGGGCGTCCCCGTGGGGCGCCCTGGCTGTGAGCTATCTCTGAACAATTCCAACAAAGAGAGAGGCAATGGCAATGGGTGTGTATGACTACAAGAACTTCGGCACAGTCGATTCCAAGGCGTTGTTCAGCGACGCCATGGCGATCACGCTGTATTCCTATCACAACCTCGATAACGGCTTTGCCGCCGGTTATCAGCACAACGGTTTTGGCCTCGGCCTGCCCGCCACGCTGGTCACGGCACTGCTCGGCGGCACCGATTCCCAGGGGGTGATCCCCGGCATTCCGTGGAATCCCGACTCGGAAAAACTTGCCCTCGAAGCGGTGAAAAAGGCTGGCTGGACGCCGATCACCGCCTCGCAACTGGGCTACGACGGCAAGACCGATGCACGGGGAACCTTCTTCGGCGAGAAGGCCGGTTACACCACCGCGCAAGTGGAAATCCTCGGAAAGTACGACGCCCAGGGCCATCTTACCGAGCTCGGCATAGCCTTTCGTGGCACCAGTGGTCCGCGGGAAAACCTGATCCTCGACTCGATTGGCGACGTGATCAACGACCTGCTCGCGGCGTTCGGTCCCAAGGACTACGCCAAGAACTACGTCGGCGAAGCGTTCGGTAATCTGCTCAATGATGTGGTGGCGTTTGCCCAGGCCAACGGCCTCAGCGGCAAGGACGTACTGGTCAGCGGCCACAGCCTCGGCGGCCTGGCGGTCAACAGCATGGCGGATCTGAGTGGCGGCAAGTGGGGCGGTTTCTTTGCCGACTCCAACTACATCGCCTACGCCTCGCCAACGCAAAGCAGCACCGACAAAGTGCTCAACGTCGGCTACGAAAACGACCCGGTGTTCCGTGCTCTCGACGGTTCGACCTTCACGGGTGCTTCGATCGGTGTGCACGATGCGCCAAAAGAGTCGGCCACCGACAACATCGTCAGCTTCAACGATCACTACGCCTCGACCGCGTGGAATCTGCTGCCGTACTCGATCCTCAACATTCCCACCTGGATCTCGCACTTGCCGACCGCGTATGGCGACGGTATGAACCGGGTGATCGACTCAAAATTCTACGACCTCACCAGCCGCGACTCGACGATCATCGTCGCCAACCTCTCGGACCCGGCGCGGGCCAACACCTGGGTGCAGGACCTCAACCGTAACGCCGAAACCCACAAGGGCAGCACGTTCATTATCGGCAGCGACGCCAACGACCTGATCCAGGGCGGCAGCGGCAACGATTACCTGGAAGGCCGCGCCGGCAACGACACCTTCCGCGACAGCGGCGGCTACAACGTCATTCTTGGCGGGCAGGGCAGCAACACCCTCGATCTGCAAAGCGCGGTGAAGAACTTTGATTTCGCCAATGACGGCGCCGGCAATCTCTACGTGCGCGATGCCAACGGCGGGATCAGCATCACCCGCGACATCGGCAGCATCGTTACCAAAGAACCGGGGTTTCTCTGGGGCCTGTTCAAGGACGATGTGACCCACAGCGTCACGGCCAGCGGTTTGAAGGTCGGCAACAACGTCACTGCTTACGAGTCCAGCGTCAAAGGCACTGGCGGTGCCGATACGCTGAAGGCGCATGCCGGTGGTGACTGGTTGTTCGGGCTGGACGGCAACGATCACCTGATTGGCGGCGCGGGCAATGACGTGTTTGTCGGCGGCGCCGGTAACGACCTGATGGAGTCGGGGGGCGGGGCGGATACGTTTCTGTTCAACGGTGCGTTTGGGCAGGATCGGGTGGTGGGTTACACGTCCAACGACAAACTGGTGTTTCTCGGTGTGCAGGGAGTTTTGCCAGCGGAGGACTTCCGTGCCCATGCCGCGACCGTTGGACAGGATACGGTGCTGACGTTTGGCAACGATTCGGTGACGTTGGTCGGGGTGTCGCTCAACAGCTTGAGTGCTGACGGCGTTGTGATCGCCTGATGTTGATGGGGTGCCGGTAAGGGCCCCTTCGCGAGCAGGCTCGCTCCCACAGGGGATTTGTAAACGACACAGATCCAGTGTGGGAGCGAGCCTGCTCGCGAAGAACGATAACGCGGTTTAAAAGTGACTCGACAGCCACTCCCTGACTCAAAACCCTGCAAAACAGGAAATGCGGCCTAAAGCCAGCACGTGCGCACACGTTCTATAGCTAGCCGCCATTGAGCACAGGAGATTCAAACGTGAAAGGTTTCAAGGGGTATGTCGGGTTCGTCGCACTGGCGCTGTGTTCGGCCAATGCCTGCGCCGATCTGCCTCAAAGCTCGATTCTGAGCCGTTATGGCGTTACTACTGACCAACTGCCGAGCCCACCGAAAAGCGAGGCGGTGGAACCGGTCGAAGAGAAAAGCCGCTTTCAGATTCAGCCCGAACAACCGTTCGTGACCCTTCGCCTGGGTGACGGCAAGCAGCCGCAAACCACCGGCAATCTGAGCATTGATCGCATGGCGCAACAGGATCTGGAACGTTGCCGGCGTTTGCAGGGTGAAGTGGTCAAGCGGGGCGGCACGTACATGCCTTGCGATGGCAGCATTCCGGGCATGCCGACCTTCGAATAACACAAAGCTGCCCTGATATGATCGTTCCCACGCGCAGCAAAGGAATGCAGCCCGGGACGCTTCGCGTCCCAGCCAGAGGCGAACGCGGAGCGTCCGTTGAGGCATTCCCACGCGGAGCGTGGGAACGAGCGAAACCTAGTCTTCTTCGCGCACCGTGGCTACTTCATCGGCGCGAACCTTCACCTTGGACCCGGAAATATCCTCGAACTCATAGAAGCCATCCTTGGTTTTGGTTTTCGGCATGTCCTTGGTCAGATACTGGGTGCCGTTCTGCAGAGTGACCACCGTCGGCGTCGAGCAGCCGGCCAGTGCCAGCGCGGCGACGATGGCGAAAGGGATGCCCAGCGACTTGATTTTCATACCCACCTCTAAATCCTCATTCGATGTGATGCCGAGCATTGTCGGCCTTCTAACGCGGTTGGTGCCATCCCCGGGGGAAAAGTTCGATAGCCCGGCGAAAAAATGCCACTGATCATTTTCCGTTTGCACCGGGCAGGGCACAGCTGTTATCTGTACGCATAACCAGTATTCGCTCGCCATGGCCCAAAATTCCCGTGACTGCCAATCCCCTCGACGATCCGTTCTATTACCTTAACAACTTCCGGCAAGTGCTTGATTGGCTTGAGTTTCGTTATGCCGATGTAATGAGTGAAACGGAGCACGCGTTCATCCGCGACTTCAAGACCTTGCCCCGTGCATCGCAGGGGTTACTGGTGCGCATGGTGATGCGCAAGGGCGTGCATTTTCGCGCCGGCAAACTCAATTACGTTGAAATCGGTGATACCGCCGACGCCGCGCAATCCTTGCTGGAGCGTGGCTGGATCGCCGAACACGCGCCGTTGGCCCTCGCCGAGTTGTTCGACGTGTTGCTCAAGGCCGAGCTTGTGCAAGCCTTTGGCGCTGCCATCGAACAGCCCAAGGGACGCAAGGATGACTGGCTGCCGCTGCTGCTGGAGCAGTTCAACGACCCTCGCAGCCTGCGCGACTGGGCGCCGCTGCTCGATGATCGTTTGTTCAGCCTGACCATCATGGACCTGTGCGACCGCTTGCGGCTGATGTTCTTCGGCAACCTGTATCAGGACTGGTCGGAATTCGTCCTCGCTGACCTTGGCATCTTCACCTACGAAAAAGTCGAATTCTGCGCGGACTCGCGAGGCCTGCGCAGCCGCGCGGACGTCGACGCCTGCCTGTTCCTGCACCACTGCCAATTGCGTTTCGAGGCCGGTGAGCCGCTGGACACCATCGTCGAGCAGGTCAATGCCTTGCACTTCGACAACCCGTGGCTGCAACGCCGGCGGGGCAAGGTGTTGTTCCAGATCGGCCAGTACTGCGAGCGCATCGGCGAGTTTGCCCTGGCCCTGAGCATTTACCGCGACTGCGCCTATCCCGGCGCCCGCTTGCGCATGATCCGGGTGCTGGAGCGCAGTGGTGAATACCCGCTGGCGCTGGAACTCGCCACACTGGCGGAACAGGCGCCGGAAAGTGCCGCCGAGCAGCAAGGCCTGCAACGGATTCTGCCAAGGGTGCGGCGCAAGCTCGGCGGCCCGCCGCTCAAGCGCGCAACAGTGAAACCGGTGGAACGTCTGGACCTGCACTTGCCGCGCAGCGATCCTGGGTTGTCTGTGGAGTATTACGTGCAGGCGCATCTGCACGATGATGATGGCCCGGTGCATTACGTGGAAAACAGCCTGATCAATTCGTTGTTCGGCCTGTTGTGCTGGCCGGCGATCTTCGCCCCATTGCCGGGTGCTTTCTTTCACCCGTTCCAGCGTGGCCCGGTGGACCTGCTCAACGAAGACTTCCAGCAACGCCGCGCCGAGCTGTTTCAGGCGTGTCTGAGTGAACTCGATGACGGTCGCTATGCCGCGACCATTCGCCAGCGCTTTGTCGACAAATGGGGCATCCAGTCGCCGTTCGTGTTCTGGGGTGCATTGAATGAACAACTGCTGGAGCAGGCGCTGGCCTGTCTGCCCGCCGAACACCTCAAGCACTGGTTCAACCGCTTGCTGCTCGATATCAAGGCCAACCGCGCCGGCATGCCCGACCTGATCCAGTTCTGGCCGCAGCACAAAACCTACCGAATGATTGAAGTCAAAGGCCCCGGCGATCGCCTGCAGGACAATCAACTGCGCTGGCTGGAGTTCTGCCATCAACACCAGATGCCGGTGGCCGTGTGTTATGTGCAATGGGCGGAGCAGAGCGCTTGAGCTACAGCATTGCCGTGCGCGCATTGTGCGAGTTCACTGCCAAGAGCGGCGACCTCGACCTGCGCTTCACGCCATCACCTACGGCGCTGGAAGGCATCGCTGGCCACCGCACCGTGGCCTCGCGACGCAGCGAGAAATACCAAAGCGAAGTGGCGCTGGAAGGCGAGTTCCGGCAATTGAAGGTCAAGGGCAGGGCGGATGGCTACGACCCGGCGCAAAACTGCCTGGAAGAAGTCAAAACCTACCGGGGCGACCTGAGCAAACAACCGGCCAATCACCGCCAGTTGCATTGGGCGCAGGCGAAGATCTACGGCTGGTTGATGTGCCGCAAACTCGACCTTGAACAGATCAATCTGGCGTTGGTGTACTTCGATATCGTCAGCGAGAAGGAAACCTGTCTGGTCGAGGCGTTCAGTGCAGATGCGTTGAAAGCCTTTTTCGAGCAGCAGTGCACCCTGTTCCTGCACTGGGCCGAACAGGAAATGGCCCATCGCGAGGCGCGCAATCTGGCCGCGCAACAATTGGCGTTTCCCCATGCGGATTTTCGCCCCGGTCAGCGGCATCTGGCTGAGTCGGTGTTCAAGGCTGTCAGCACCGGGCGCTGCCTGATGGCCCAGGCACCCACCGGTATCGGCAAAACCCTCGGCACGCTGTTCCCGATGCTCAAGGCCCTGGCCCCGCAGCAACTGGACAAGGTGTTCTTCCTCACCGCCAAGACGCCGGGACGCAAACTGGCGCTGGATGCCAGTCAGGTGTTGTTCGATCAGTCACCAGCCTTGCCCTTGCGGGTGTTGGAAATGGTCGCCCGCGACAAGGCCTGCGAACACCCGGACAAAGCCTGCCACGGTGAATCCTGCCCGTTGGCCCAAGGCTTTTATGATCGCCTGCCCGCCGCCCGGGAAGCGGCAAGTCGCATCCGCCTGCTCGATCAAGCGGCCATGCGCGAGGTCGCCGCGCAACATGCAGTGTGCCCGTATTACCTCAGTCAGGAGATGGCCCGTTGGGTCGACGTTGTGATCGCCGACTACAACTATTACTTCGACTTCAGCGCCATGCTCTTCGGTCTCGCCCAGCTCAACCAATGGAAAGTCGCAGTGTTGGCGGACGAGGCGCATAACCTCGTCGAACGGGGCCGGCAGATGTACAGCGCCAGTCTCGATCAGTTCACCCTGGGCAGCGTGCGCAAAACTGCGCCCCCGGTGCTGAAAAACTCCCTGCAACGGATCAACCGTGAATGGAACGCCTTGCATGCGCCGCAACTGGCGGCCTATCAGGCGTACGACAAGGCTCCGGAAAAACTCCTGCAAGCGATTTCGCTGTGTTGCGCCGCGATTGGCGATTACCTCAATGACCATCCGCAAGGCCTCGACAGCGCCTTGCAGAATTTCTACTTCGACTTGCTGCAGTTCGCCCGGGTGGCGGAGCTGTATGATGAGCATTACCTGTTCGACATCAGCAAGCGCGACCTCGACCGCAAAAAGCCGCTGTCGCAGTTGTGCCTGCGCAATGTGGTGCCGGCCGCGTTCATCGGCCCGCGTCTGAAAGCGGCGCGCAGCAGCGTGCTGTTCTCTGCCACCCTCAGCCCGCGCCACTATTACGCCGATTTGCTCGGCACGCCCGCCGACACCGTGTGGATCGACGTCGAATCGCCATTTTGCGCCGAGCAGTTGCAGGTGCAGATCGTCAGCCGCATTTCGACACGCTTCAATCATCGTCAGGCTTCGCTGGAGCCGATCGTCGAATTGATCGCGCGGCAGTTCAGCGAGCGTCCGGGCAACTATCTGGCGTTTTTCAGCAGCTTCGATTACCTGCAACAAGTGGCGTCGTTACTCGCCGAGCGCCATCCGCACATCACCCTCTGGCAGCAATCGCGGGGGATGCTCGAAGGCGCACGGCAGGCTTTCCTCGATCAGTTCACCGCGCACAGTCAGGGCATTGGTTTTGCCGTGTTGGGCGGTGCGTTCGGCGAAGGCATCGATTTGCCCGGTACGCGGCTGATCGGCGCATTCATTGCCACGCTGGGGTTGGCGCAGTTCAATCCAGTCAACGAACAGCTCAAATACCGCATGGCGGCCATCTTTGGCGCCGGTTACGACTACACCTACCTGTACCCCGGCGTGCAGAAAGTGGTGCAAGCCGCCGGGCGGGTCATCCGTACCCGCGAGGATCGCGGCGTGGTGATGCTGATTGACGATCGCTTTGCCGAAAGCCGGATCAAACAGCTGCTACCGCGCTGGTGGGCGATCAATCACGAGACGGCCGCTTCCCAATTCGCTGGATTGCCGCATACTTCCGATCATGACAATGGCTGGTGAGTGTGATGAGCGAGAACAACAAGACCGCAGCGATCGAAGAGATGCGTTTTCGTCTGCTGATCGATGCGGTGGTCGACTATGCGATCTACATGATCGATCCCGACGGCATCGTCACCAGTTGGAACTCCGGCGCCAAACGCTTCAAGGGCTACGAAGAAGCGGAAATCCTCGGCGAACACTTCTCGCGCTTCTATACCGCTGACGATCGCGCCGCCGGTCTGCCGCAACGGGCGCTCGATACGGCGATCCGTGAAGGGCGCTTCGAAGGCGAGGGCTGGCGGGTGCGCAAGGACGGCACTAACTTCTGGTCGCACGTGGTGATCGATCCGATCATTGATCCCAGCGGCAAGTTGCTCGGTTTCGCCAAGATCACCCGCGACCTGACCGACCGCAAAATGGCCGAGGAAACCCTCAAGCAAAGCGAACAGCAATTCCGTTTGCTGGTGCAGGGCGTCACCGACTACGCCATCTACATGCTCAGCCCCGAAGGCCGGGTCAGCAACTGGAACCAGGGCGCTCAGCGGATCAAAGGCTATCTGCCGGAAGAAATCATCGGTCAGCATTTTTCGATCTTCTATACCCCCGAAGACCGCGAACTCGGCGAACCGCAACGGGCGCTGGAAATCGCCACCCGCGAGGGCCGCTTCGAAAACAAGAGCTGGCGCATGCGCAAGGACGGCACGCGGTTTCTCGCTCACGTGGTAGTCGATGCGATTCGTGGCGACACCGGCACGTTGCTCGGTTTTGCCAAGATCACCCGCGATATCACCGAGACCCACCAGGCACAGCAAGCGCTGGAGAAAACCCGGGAAGCGCTGTTCCAGGCGCAGAAGATGCAGGCCATCGGGCAACTCAGCGGCGGCATCGCCCATGACTTCAATAATCTGCTGACGGTGATTCTCGGTAACCTCGAGATCGTGCACAAACGCGTGGGCGACGATCCGAAAATCAGCCGCCTGCTGGAAAACGCTACCCAAGGTGCATTGCGTGGCGTGTCGCTGACCCAGCGCATGCTGGCATTTGCCCGCCGTCAGGAACTGAAGACCGAGTCGGTCGATATTGCGCAACTGGTTCAGGGCATTACCGGGTTGCTGCGCAGCTCGCTGGGGCCGGGTATCCGTATCGACACGCGGTTTCCCGCCGATCTGGAGCCGGTGCTGGCAGACTCCAATCAGCTGGAACTGGCCTTGCTCAACCTGGCGACCAACGCCCGCGACGCCATGCCCGACGGCGGTACGGTAAGCATCACCGCTGAACCGCAAGTGGTGCTCGAACTCAGTCATTCGGATCTGCCGGCAGGTCGTTACGTTTGCCTAAGCGTTATCGACAGCGGCGAGGGCATGGATGCGCACACACTGGCCTCGGCCAGAGATCCGTTCTTCACCACCAAAGGCTTGGGCAAAGGCACCGGACTGGGCTTGTCGATGGTCCACGGCTTCATTGAACAGCTCGGGGGCCGCTTCATTCTCAAGAGCGAAAAGGCCCAGGGCACCACGGCTGAGTTATGGATTCCGGTGGCGGTCGAGGGCACGGCCAGCAAGCCGCTGTTGCCAAACGCCGAACCGGTGGTGGTGCCAAGGCTCAGCGTGCTGGTGGTGGATGACGACTCGCTGGTGTTGACCAGCACCAGCCTGTTGCTCGAAGACCTTGGCCATCGGGTGGTCAGTGCGACGTCCGGTGCGCAGGCGCTGGCGCTGTTCGACCAAGGCGAGGTGATTGACCTGATGATCACCGACATGGCCATGCCGCAGATGAGCGGCGCGCAACTGGCCCACGCGGTGCGGCTGCTCAAGCCGGATCTGCCGATCATCCTGGCCACCGGTTACGCCGAGCGTCTGGAAGGTTTTGCTGCGCAACTGCCACGTTTGCCCAAGCCGTTCACGCAAATGAATCTGGTGGCGATCATTGCCCAATCGATGAAGTGAGGCGCTGGTCAATCGTTCTGAACTTGCGCGCCGGTGGGGACTTCTAAATATTTCCCCCATCCCGGAGCGTGCATCTTTTGTCTCGCATACTGACTGAGCCCACTGCTGAAGAAACCCTGACCGAACATGACGCCAAGATGTTCGGCTCACCCAAGGAAAGGCTGGATTTCTATCGGCGCGAGATCCAGTACGAAACCAGCATCCTCGCCAACCGCACCGATGCCTATCTGGCGGCGCAGTCGTTTCTGGTGATTGCTTTCGCCTCGTGCATGGCCAACCTCAACCCGGAGTGGGGCAAGTTGTTCACACTGGTGGTACCACCGTTTTTGGCATTGCTCGGGTTGCTCAGTTCGCTGAATGCCTGGCCGGGGATTCGGGCGGCGTACGACATTATCGATCACTGGCATTTCAAGCAGAGCCACTTGCTCCACAGCGAGCCGTTGATGGGCCTGGCGTACGACGAATCGCCGCTGTTCAGTGAGATGGAATCGAGCCACAAGGGTTATCGCAAATCGCTGCTGTTTTCGGTGCGTACGCCTTGGATCTTTGCGACGTTCTGGGTGTTGCTGGGGAGTTATGCGGTGTTTATTCAGGTGACCAATCCGGGCGGGTGACTGGCAGGTAGGGGAAAGCCCGGTTCTTTTAGCCGGGCTTTTTCATTCGCGTGGATTTTGTGGTGCTCTTTAGATCGATCCCCCTCACCCCAGCCCTCTCCCCCAATGGGGGCGAGGGGGAAGGGAGCAGATCTTCGTTGTACTAAAAATCTGCGTTCGACTCGGTATCTCAGTGCAGATCTTTGCGCTGCTCAAAATCTGCGTGCGACTCGGTATCCCAGGTCGGCGTACCTCAACCATTCACTTCGGTCAGTTCCCTCTCCTGGGGGAGAGGGCTAGGGTGAGGGGCTTTTTTGCCTCACTCCACAGTTTCAAGCTCTCGACGCAACGCCATCGAATTCTGCGAGGACATCGGAATCGGCGGGAAGTCTTCGTTCAAGACGCACAAATGATCGATGGCATCTTCAAACATCAAATCGGCTTTCTTGCGCAGCGCTCGGTAGTGCTCGAATTGTTCGATATCCAGATTTTCCACTTCAAGCAGCGCATTGGCCGCACGGTTGAGGGTGTGGGCGTTATCGAACAGTTGACGATTGCGTTCCAGAGCCAGTGCTCTGCAAGCCTTGATTTGCGCCGGAGTCGAGCATTCTTTCATGACCGTAACCTTATTCTTCAAGGATTCCTTTAACAGGCTTAAACGCCGCAGTGGAACCGAACCTGCCGGGCCCCGCCGGATGAATCTGGCGAGGGGTTATGCTTGTGACTGCCAGCAATTACCCCGCGATCCATTTTTTTACAGAAAGAAGTTCGATCGATTGCCTGATAAAAACCACTACCAATAATCAGATTTTTTGTTTCTTGTGCTGTTCGTAGCGCGCCAGGATCGGCTGCGTGCTGATGCCGTGAAGCAAAATGCTCAGCGCTACCACCGACAAGGTCAGGTCGGTACACACGCTGGCCACGCTATCGGTCAGCCCGTGATTCAAGGCATAAAACAGATAGAACAGGCTGCCGATCCCGCGAATGCCGAACCAGCCGATCAACAACCGTTGCCGTCCCTCCATCATTTCACCCCACGGCATCAGTGCGACGCAGATCGGGCGGATCAGGCAGAACAGCACGCCGCCCACCAGCAACGCCCGCCAGTCCCAGTGCGCCACCAGCACGACGCCAAGCAGGGTCACCAGAAACACTTCCATGGCGCGCTCGACCAGACTGCCGAACGACAACATATCGCCCATCATGATCCCGGCGGCGACCTGGCTGCTTTCCAGCCGTTCGGTGTCACCGTGCACCGCGTGTTGCGGTTCGACGTTCTGATGGCCGACCACCGGCTGCACCAAGTGCTCGGCGGGCGGTTGACCAGCGCCGGTGGATTGCACTTCGACCTGACGCAGGCCCAGCCCGGCCGCGAAAACAGACAGAAAGCCGTAGCCGTCGATGGCTTCGGCAACGACATAGGCCAGGGCAATCAACGACAACGCCAGATAATCATTGGGGCTGAGCGTGCTGTCGTCATTGTGGATGCGCAACGAAAGGGTCACGCGCCCGATACCGCGACCCATCCAGTAACCGGTGAGCAATCCGGCAGGCACCGCCCACAATACGTTGCGCAACACCCAGCCCTGCCATTCGGCGGCGCTGCCGTCGCCGTGCATCAACAACAGGCCGAGAATCACAAACGGGAAGGCAATCCCGTCGTTCAGCCCGGCCTCGCCAGAGAGACCGAAGCGCACGCTGTCGACATCCCGCGCATCGTTGACCTGCACCAGCGCCGCCAGCACCGGGTCGGTCGGCGCCAGAATCGCAGCAATCAACAGCGACGGCCCCCACGGTAAGCGCAAGGCTAAATGCAGCAGCAGACACACACCGATGATGGTCAGCACCATCACCGGCCCGGCCAGACCAAAAGCGATCCGCCAACGCTTGTCGCGCAGGGGCAGCCGCAGCTTCAGGCCACAGACGAACAGGGAAAACAACACCGCGACTTCCGTCAGGTGTTCCATCCACAGCGACGCGTTTTCCAGGGATAGTTTCAGCAGGTCGAGGCCACTGGGGCCGATGCCGATTCCCAGCAGCAAACAAACGGCCGAGGTGGTGACCGGCATCCAGCGCAGGTATGACGAGGTCAGTGCCAGGGTCAGCAGCACCGCGCCGAGGACCGCCACCCACACGATAAAACTCATGATCTGCCGCCCTCAAGTGGTCGATGTGACGGCAATCGCACCGTGTTCAATAGAGAGTGCAGGAGTTGCCGAAGCCTCGGGCCGCGATGGGACGATCTTTTGATTGTGTGTTCAAGATCAAAAGATCGCAGCCTGCGGCAGCTCCTACAGTAATGGTCTTGTTTCGCGATCAATTACAGCATCGGTTTGCCACCGGTCACGCCATAGCGCTGGCCGGTGATGTAACTGGCTTCGTCGGAGGCCAGCAGCACATAAATCGGTGCCACTTCCACCGGTTGCCCGGGGCGGCCGAGCGGGGTGTTGCCGCCAAAGTTCTGCACTTCGTCATCGGGCATGGTCGAGACAATCAGCGGCGTCCAGATCGGCCCCGGTGCAACGCAGTTCACGCGGATTTCCTTGGGCCCGAGCATCTGCGCCAGGCCGCCGGTGAAGTTGGCGATCGCGCCTTTGGTGGTGGCGTAGGCGAGCAGGGTGGGTTTGGGCATGTCCGAGTTGACCGAACTGGTGTTGATAATCGACGAGCCGGCGCGCATGTGTTTTATCGCCGCCTGACAGAGACGGAAGATCGCGGTGATGTTGACGTCGAAGGTCATCACCCATTCCTCGTCGGGGATTTCCTCGAAGGTTTCGTGGGTCATCTGGAACGCGGTGTTGTTGACCAGCACATCGATGCGGCCAAAGCGCTCGACGGTCTTGTCGACCAAGGCCTGGCAATGGGCTTTTTGCGCGATGTCGCCCGGCAGCAGCAGGCATTGACGTCCGGCCTGTTCGACCCAGCGTGCGGTTTCCTTGGCGTCCTCGTGCTCATTCAGATAGGCGA
Source organism: Pseudomonas chlororaphis (assembly GCF_000783395.1). Lineage (GTDB taxonomy): Bacteria > Pseudomonadota > Gammaproteobacteria > Pseudomonadales > Pseudomonadaceae > Aquipseudomonas > Aquipseudomonas chlororaphis_H. The sequence continues at coordinate 130,845 of NZ_JSFK01000031.1, forward strand.
CCGCAACGTCGGCGCCTTCCCGGGCGAAGGCAATCGCCACAGCTCTGCCGATACCGCTGTCGGCGCCGGTGATCAGGGCAATCTTGCCGGCCAGTCGCCCGGAACCGACATAGCTTTGCTCGCCGCAATCGGGATAGGGTTCCATTTTGCGCTGCGAACCGGGAACGGTCTGGGCTTGTGCGGGGAAGGGTGGTTTTGGATAGTCGGTCATCGCGGGTCTCCGAGGTCTCATGGCTGGTATGGGCGGTTGACCCGGTGTGTTTGCCGTGAGTTCGATCGGATTTACGCCGGTCTTCAGACTCGATACAGAACCTGTGGGAGCTGGCTTGCCAGCGATAGCTATGTATCAGTCGACATTAATGTTGAATGTCAGACCGCTATCGCTGGCAAGCCAGCTCCCACAGGGTTTAGTGGTGTTTTCAGGTGTTGCGTTGTGTCAGGGCGCGCTCCATGCGGGCGATGCCTTCTTCAAGCAGCGAACGCGGGCAGCCGAAGTTCAGACGCACAAACTGCTGATGTTGATCGCCGAAGTCCAGACCCGGGCTGAGCCCCACTTTGGCCTGCTCAAGGAAGAACTGCTGCGGGTTGTCCAGGTCCAGCGCCGAGCAATCCAGCCACGCCAGATACGTGCCCTGCGGCACATTGATGGTCACGCCCGGCAAGCGGCTGCGCACGGCTTCAACCAACCAGTCGCGGTTGGCCTGCAGATAGGTTTTCAACTCGGCCAGCCATGGCGCACCTTCGCTGTAGGCGACGCGGGTGGCTTCCATGCCCAGCGGGTTGACGCTGTCGACCATGCCGCAACGGGCGTGGTTGACGCGTTCGCGCAGGGCGGTGTTCTGGATGATCATGAACGAGGTCTTCAGGCCGGCAATGTTGTACGCCTTGCTCGCCGACATCAGGGTGATGGTGCGCTCGGCGATCTCCGTGCTCAGCGACGCGGTCGGAATGTGCACGCGACCGTCGAAGCACAGTTCGGCGTGGATTTCGTCGGAGATGATCCAGGCGTCCTGCGCCGCGCAGATATCCGCCACCGCTTGCAGTTCCTCACGGCCAAACACCTTGCCGATCGGGTTGTGCGGGTTGCTCAGCAAAAGCGCGCCGCCACCGTTCAGCGATTCACGCAACACGTCCAGCGGCGTGGCATAGGTGCCGTCAGCCTGCGCGATGAATTCCAGTTCAACCTTGTTCAAGCCCCAATGCCCCGGCGCGTGACGCAGCGGCGGGTAGTTCGGCACTTGCACCACAACGTTCTGTTGCGGCTGCACCAGTGCTTTCAAAGCCATATTAAAACCAGACTCAACGCCCGGCAGGAAGATCAGCTCTTGCGGTTTGACCTTCCAGGCGAACTTGGCCCAGAGGTCGGCGACGATGGCTTCACGCAAGTTGTCCTGCGCCACGCTGTAGCCCACCAGCGGATGCAGCAAACGTTGCTGTAATGCCTCGATCACCACTGGTGGCGCGGCGAAATCCATATCAGCGACCCACATCGGCAACACGTCGGCCGAATAGCGGCTCCACTTGGTGCTGCCGGTGTTGTGGCGGTCGAATACCTGATCAAAATCGAAAGTCATGCGCGGTCTCGTGAAGGCGGGGTTGGTCCTGCGGGCATGATAAACCCATGTCCCTTTGGAAACACACTCAAACCCTGTGGGAGCTGGCTTGCCAGCGATAGCGGTGGGTCAGTCACCATCATTGTTGGAGGAGCCGACGTCATCGCTGGCAAGCCAGCTCCCACAGGGTTTGCGGTTGTTAGTGGGAGTGCCGACAAACGGCCGACGGTCGGTTTTCACACAGATCGTGTGGTCATTGTCTACAGTGAAAAGGTCGGCAGACGTTTGCCGCAACCGTGATTGTCCAGATAAAACCCGGCACCAGTACCGGGTTCCACCTGATCAGGAGTGCACGATGGATCTCAGCCGTCGTCAGTTCTTCAAGGTCGCTGGTATCGGCCTTGCAGGCTCGAGCCTGGGCGCGTTGGGCATGGCCCCGACGCCAGCCTTCGCCGAGCAGGTGCGCCACTTCAAGCTTGCCCACACCCATGAAACCCGCAACACCTGCCCGTATTGCTCGGTCGGCTGCGGTTTGATCATGTACAGCCAGGGCGATACCGCGAAGAACGTAGCGCAGAGCATCATTCACATCGAGGGCGACGCCGACCACCCGGTCAACCGCGGCACCCTCTGCCCGAAAGGCGCAGGCCTGCTCGACTTCATTCACAGCCCCGGGCGTTTGCTCTACCCGCAAACCCGTAAGCCGGGCAGCAGCGAATGGACGCGAATCAGTTGGGACGAAGCGCTCGACCGCATCGCCGACCTGATGAAAACCGACCGCGACGCCAACTTCATCGAAAAAAATGCCAACGGGCAAACGGTGAATCGCTGGCTGACCACCGGTTTCCTCGCCGCATCGGCAGCGTCCAACGAAGCCGGTTACATCACCCAGAAGGTGATCCGCAGTCTCGGCATGCTGGGGTTCGATAACCAGGCGCGTGTCTGACACGGCCCGACGGTGGCAAGTCTTGCCCCGACGTACGGCCGTGGTGCCATGACCAATACCTGGACCGATATCGCCAACGCGAATCTGATCCTGGTGATGGGTGGCAACGCAGCAGAAGCGCATCCGTGCGGCTTCAAATGGGTGACCGAGGCCAAGGCGCATAACGCTGCGCGGCTGATCGTCGTTGATCCGCGTTTTACCCGGACCGCGTCCGTGGCCGACTATTACGCGCCGATCCGCACCGGCACCGACATCGCCTTCATGGGCGGTTTGATCAATTACCTGCTGACCGAGGACAAGATTCAGCACGAGTACGTGCGCAATTACACCGACGTGTCGTTCATCGTCAAAGCAGGCTATGGCTTTGAAGACGGGATTTTCAGCGGCTACGACGTGGCCAAGCGCAGCTATACCGACAAATCCGGCTGGGGTTACGAGCTGGGCGAGGACGGTTTCGTCAGAGTCGATCCGACCCTGCAAGACCCGCGCTGCGTCTATCAATTGATGAAGCAGCATTACAGCCGCTACAACATCGACCTCGCCAGCCAGATTTGCGGCATGCCGGTCGACGCCATGCAGAAAATCTGGGAAGAGATCGCCACCTGCTCGATTCCGGGCAAGACCATGACGATTCTCTACGCCCTCGGCTGGACGCAGCACTCGATCGGCGCGCAGATCATCCGCAGCGCGGCGATGGTGCAACTGCTGCTGGGCAATGTCGGCATGCCCGGTGGCGGAGTTAACGCCTTGCGCGGTCACTCGAACATTCAGGGGCTGACCGACCTTGGCTTGCTCTCCAATGCACTGCCGGGCTATTTGACGCTGGGCAGCGACACCGAGCAGGATTACGCCCAGTTCATTCACAAACGCACGCAAGTGCCGCTGCGCCCGGGGCAACTGTCGTACTGGCAGAACTACAGCAAATTCCACGTCAGCCTGATGAAGTCGTGGTACGGCGCCAACGCCACCGTCGAGAACAATTGGTGCTACGACCATTTGCCGAAACTCGACATCCCCAACTACGACGTCCTGAAGATGTTCGACCTGATGAGCCAGGGCAAGGTCAACGGCTACTTCTGCCAAGGCTTCAACCCGATCGCCGCGCTGCCGGACAAAAACCGCGTGATGGGCGCACTGGCCAAGCTGAAATGGCTGGTGGTGATGGACCCGCTGGCCACCGAAACCTCGGAGTTCTGGCACAACGTCGGGCCGTACAACGATGTGAAAACCGACGAAATCCAGACCGAAGTCATTCGCCTGCCGACCACTTGTTTTGCCGAAGAGGACGGCTCGCTGGTCAACAGCAGTCGCTGGCTGCAATGGCACTGGAAAGGTGCCGATGGCCCGGGCGAGGCGCAGACCGACATTCGCATCATGAGCGAATTGTTCCTGCGTCTGCGCAAGCGTTATCAGGCCGAGGGTGGCAAATTCCCCGATCCGCTGCTGAAACTGACGTGGCCGTACAAGATCGCCGACGAGCCTTCGCCGGAAGAGTTGGCCAAGGAAATCAACGGCAGCGCCGTGGCTGATTTCACCGATGCCACGGGTGTTACGGTCAAGGCCGGCTCGCAACTGGCCGGATTCGGCTTGCTCAAGGATGACGGCAGCACCGCGTCCGGATGCTGGATTTTCGCCGGCAGCTGGACCGAGGCCGGCAACCAGATGGCCCGCCGCGACAACAGCGACCCGTTCGGCATGCATCAGCATCTCGGCTGGGCGTGGGCGTGGCCGGCCAACCGGCGGATTCTCTATAACCGCGCTTCGGCAGACGTGTCCGGTAAACCGTGGGACCCGAAAAAACGCCTGGTGTGGTGGAACGGCAAGGCCTGGGGCGGCACCGACGTGCCGGACTACAAAGCCGACGTACCGCCGGAAGCCGGGATGAACCCGTTCATCATGAACCCCGAAGGCGTCGCACGATTCTTCGCCGTCGACAAGATGAACGAGGGGCCATTCCCCGAGCACTACGAGCCGTTCGAAACGCCGATCGGCATCAACCCGCTGCACCCGCAAAACAAGAAAGCCACCAGCAACCCGGCGGCGCGGATCTTCGATTCGGTCTGGGAAACCCTCGGCGAGGCCAAGGACTTCCCGTACGCCGGCACCAGTTACCGGTTGACCGAGCATTTCCACTTCTGGAGCAAGCACTGCAAGTTGAACGCGATTGCTCAGCCTGAGCAGTTTGTCGAAATCGGCGAAGTGCTGGCGAAAGAGAAGGGCATTGCTGCCGGTGATCGCGTACGCGTCAGTTGCAAACGCGGCTTTATCGAAGCGGTGGCGGTGGTGACGAAAAGGATCCGGCCGTTGCAGGTCAACGGCCAGGTCGTGCATCAGATCGGCATCCCGCTGCACTGGGGATTCACCGGCCTGACGCGTCACGGTTATTTGACCAACACCCTGGTGCCGTTCCTCGGCGATGGCAATACACAGACCCCGGAATCCAAGTCATTCCTGGTCAACGTGGAGAAACTATAAATGGCCAGCCAAGACATTATTGCCCGCTCGGCCACCACGACTGTGCCGCCGTCGGTGAGGAATCAGGAGGCGGTCGCCAAGCTGATCGACACCACCAAATGCATCGGCTGCAAGGCCTGCCAAGTCGCCTGCTCGGAATGGAACGAACTGCGAGACGAGGTCGGCCACAACCACGGCACCTACGACAACCCGCAAGACCTGAGCGCGGAAACCTGGACGTTGATGCGCTTCACCGAGCACGAAACCGACGCCGGCAACCTCGAATGGCTGATCCGCAAGGACGGCTGCATGCACTGCGCCGAGCCCGGTTGCCTGGCGGCGTGCCCGAGCCCCGGCGCGATCATCAAGCACGCCAACGGCATCGTCGATTTCGATCAGGATCACTGCATCGGTTGCGGTTATTGCATCACCGGTTGCCCGTTCAACATTCCGCGCATTTCGCAAAAGGATCACAAGGCCTACAAGTGCACTTTGTGTTCAGATCGGGTCGCGGTAGGGCTGGAACCGGCCTGTGTGAAAACCTGCCCGACCGGCGCCATCGTCTTCGGCACCAAGGAAGACATGAAAGAACACGCCGCCGAACGCATCGTCGACCTGAAAAGCCGTGGCTTTGAAAATGCCGGTCTGTATGACCCGGCCGGTGTTGGCGGGACGCATGTGATGTACGTGTTGCACCACGCCGATACGCCAACCATTTACGCCAACCTGCCACAGGATCCGGCAATCAGTCCGTTGGTGGGCCTGTGGAAAGGCATCAGCAAACCTCTGGGCCTGTTGGCCATGGGCGCGGCGGTGTTGGCCGGGTTCTTCCACTATGTGCGCATCGGCCCGAACCGGGTCGAAGAAGATGAACATCCAACACCCCCCGACACCTCGGTGCACGTTGTCGATCCGGCGGTGCACACCTTCGATCCACGCGGGGAGGAGCGGCCATGAGCAACAAGACGATCCTGCGTTACACCGCCAACCAGCGCACCAATCACTGGCTGGTGGCGATCCTGTTTTTCATGGCCGGGTTGTCCGGGCTGGCGTTGTTTCATCCGTCGCTGTTCTGGCTGAGCAACCTGTTCGGCGGCGGGCCGTGGACGCGGATTTTGCATCCATACATGGGCATCGCCATGTTCGTGTTTTTCCTCGGTCTGGTGCTGAGTTTCTGGCGCGCCAACTTCTTCATCAGCAACGACGGCAAGTGGCTGCGCCGCATTGACCGGGTGCTGGTCAACGATGAAGAAAGCGTGCCGCCAGTCGGCAAATACAACGCCGGGCAAAAGCTGCTGTTCTGGACTTTACTGCTGTGCATGCTCGGTTTGCTGTTCACCGGGCTGGTGATCTGGCGCGCCTGGTTCAGTGCGTATTTCGGCATCACCGTGATTCGCTGGGCGATGCTCCTGCATGCGCTGGCCGGGTTCATTCTGGTGCTGAGCATCATCATTCACATCTACGCCGGGCTGTGGATCAAGGGTTCGGTGGACGCGATGATGCACGGCTGGGTCAGCCGCGCCTGGGCGAAGAAACACCATGAACTCTGGTATCGCGACATCACCCGCGATGAGCGTCAACCGGACGCGCCGGAGCGACCGATCACCAAAAAGGGCTGACCTTTGCCAACCATTCTTGAACCTGGGGAAATCGAAGCGGCGGCGAGTTCGCCGCCGTTTCTGCACATGCCGCCTTCGAACCTGTTTGCGCTGCGGGCTGATCGACTGGAACAACTGGCCGAGGGGCATGCGCTGGCTGAGTACCTGCGGCTGATTGCCGGGTTGTGCCGGGTGCAGCAGCAGGTGTTTGATGACCCGCCGCTGACGGCGCCGTTTGATCAGCAGCGGATTGAAGCCTGTCAGCAACATGGTTTGCCGCCGTTCGCGGCGGACACGTTGGTGCGTGAGGAGGGCTGGCAGGCTTACCTTGAAGCTTTGCTGCAACGTTATGAACCTGCTGAGCAACCTGCCGTCATTGAGGCGGTGACGACTTTGCGGGTCGCCAGTTCCGGTCAGTTGCGTGCATGGGCCGTGGCGTTGGTCAGTGGTCAATATTCGCTGGTGCCGGCGGCGTTGGTGCCGTTCCTCGGTGCGGCGCTGCAAACGGCGTGGAGCCATTGGTTGCTCAGCACGCCGGATCTGAAACTCAAACCCGGCGACAGCCTCAGCCAATGCCCAGCGTGTGGTTCACCGGCGATGGCCGGGGTGATCCGTCATCGCGGCAAGCACAACGGCTTGCGTTATCTGGTGTGTTCGCTGTGTGCCTGCGAATGGCATGTGGTGCGGGTCAAATGCGTGTATTGCGAGTCGAGCAAGGGCCTGGACTATTTCAGTCTTGAGGATGATCGCCATGCCGCCAATCAGGCGCCGATAAGGGCGGAGGTCTGTCCGGGCTGTAACAGTTATCTGAAACTGGTGTATCTGGAAAACGATGCCGATGCGGAGGCGTTGTCAGCTGATTTGAGCAGTCTGCTGCTGGACATGCGTCTGGCCCAGGACGGTTATCAGCGTCTGGCACCGAATCTGTTGCTGGCTCCGGGAGACGAATGATCTGAGCGTCTACACTCTGGCGCAGTGATCTGTCTCCAGGAGTGGCTGATGTCCCTGCGGTTACCTTCCATTGATGGTTTGTTGCGGCACCCGGCGTGTGCGCCGTTACTTGAGCGTCACGGCCGTGAGTCGTTGCTGGCGAGTTTGCGGCACTTGCTCGATGAATTGCGGCCCAGCGTGTTGAACGGGCAATTGTCAGCCGTTGAAATCAGTCCCGAAGTACTCGCCGGCCGCGTCGGTGAACGCCTGATCCAGCAACAGCACAGCAACGTGCGCCGAGTGTTCAACCTCACCGGCACCGTCCTGCACACCAATCTGGGTCGCGCCTTGTTGCCCGACGAAGCCATCGAAGCGGTGCAAATGGCCGCGCGTTATCCGCTCAATCTGGAATTCGATCTGGCCAGCGGCAAACGCGGCGATCGCGATGATCTGATCGAAGGCCTGATCCGCGAACTGACCGGCGCCGAAGCCGTCACCGTGGTCAACAACAATGCCGCCGCCGTGCTGCTGACGCTCAACAGTCTGGGTGCGCGCAAGGAAGGCATCATCTCCCGTGGCGAGTTGATCGAAATCGGCGGCGCGTTTCGCATCCCCGACATCATGGCCCGCGCCGGCGTGCGCCTGCACGAAGTCGGCACGACCAATCGCACCCACGCCCGCGATTACGAAGCGGCGATCAACCCTCGCAGTGGTTTGATCATGCGCGTGCATGCGAGCAACTACAGCATCGAAGGTTTTACCGCCCGCGTGCCAACGGCTGAACTGGCCGAGTTGGCCCACCTACACGGTTTGCCGCTACTGGAAGATCTGGGCAGCGGCAGCCTTTTGGATTTGACCCGTTGGGGATTGCCGGCGGAACCGACGGTGCGGCAAGCGCTGCTGGATGGCGCGGATATCGTCACGTTCAGTGGTGACAAACTGCTGGGTGGGCCGCAGGCCGGGTTGATCGTCGGGCGTAAAGAACTGATCGCGAAGATCAAGAAGAATCCGTTGAAACGCGCGCTGCGGGTGGACAAGTTGACCTTGGCGGCACTGGAGGCGGTGCTGGGTTTGTATCGCGATCCGGATCGACTCGCTGAACGTTTGCCGAGTTTGCGCCTGTTGACTCGCCCGCAAGCTGACATATTCGCCCAGGCCTTACGTTTGCAGCCCTTGATGGCTGAGTTGTTGGGTGAGCGCTGGCAGGTCGGTGCAGTCGAGGCCTTGGGCATGATCGGCAGCGGCAGCCAACCGGTGGCGCGTTTGCCGAGTGCGGCGCTGTGTTGCCGCCCGCAAGTGTCGAAGCGCTGGCGCGGGCGTTGCTTGCTGAATCTGGAGGCCGCGTTGCGCGCGTTGCCGATCCCCGTGCTTGGGCGGATTGACGACGATGCCCTGTGGCTGGATCTGCGTCAGCTCGACGATGAACCGGCGTGGCTCGGGCAATTGCCGCACCTGCAGGTCGACCCGTGATCGTCGGCACGGCGGGGCACATCGACCACGGCAAGACGTCGCTGCTGCAAGCCCTGACCGGACAAACCGGCGACCGCCGCCCGCAGGAACGCGAACGCGGCATGACCATCGACCTGGGTTATCTCTACGCCGAACTTGAACCGGGCGCCGGGTTGACCGGGTTTATCGACGTCCCCGGCCACGAGAAATTCACCCACAACATGCTCGCCGGCGCGCAAGGCATCGATCTGGTGTTGCTGGTGGTCGCCGCCGATGACGGCGTGATGCCGCAGACCCGCGAGCATCTGGCGATTGTCGAATTGCTCGGCATCCCGCGCGCCCTGGTGGCAATCAGCAAATGCGACCGCGCCGAAGCGGGCAGGGTGGAAGAAGTACAACGCCAGGTGCTCGATCTGCTCGCTCCGGGGCCGTTTGCCGAAGCGCCGGTTTTTACGGTATCGAGTGTGAGCGGGAAGGGGGTTGATGAATTGCGCGCGGCGCTGATGCAGGTGCAAAACGAGGTGCAGGCGCGCAGTTTTGAGGGCGGTTTTCGTTTGGCGATTGATCGGGCGTTCAGCGTCGCAGGTGCGGGGATTGTGGTCACGGGCACAGCGTTGTCGGGGACGGTTGCGGTTGGCGACAAACTGGTTATGGCGTCTTCCGGGCAAACGGTGCGAGTGCGCGGCTTGCATGCGCAGAATCAACCCGCCGAGCAAGCCGTCGCAGGCCAGCGGGTGGCGTTGAACCTGAGCGGCGAACGCCTCGAACTGGCGCAGATCCATCGCGGCCAGTGGCTGCTGAGCGACTGGCTGCACGCGCCGACACAACGGGTCGACATCGACTTTCAACTGCTGCCCGGCGAACGCACCTTCGAACACTTTCACCCGGTGCACGTGCACCTCGGCACGCAGGACGTTATCGCTCGGGTGGCCTTGCTCGAAGGCCCACGCTTGAGTCCCGGCGAGCGCATGTTCGCGCAACTGCTGATCAATGCGCCGGTGCACGCGGTAAAGGGTGATCGCCTGATCCTGCGTGATCAGAGCGCGCAACGCACCCTCGGTGGCGGGCAAGTGCTCGATCCGTTCGCCCCGGCACGACAACGCCGCAGCCCGGAACGTCTGGCGCAACTGCGCGCCCTGAACTCTGGCGACAAACTCGAACTCGTCTTGCCCGTGCTGCTCAACTACAGCGCCGGTGGCCTCGACCCGCAGCGCCTGGAACGTCAGTTCAATCGCCCGCGACCAACCTGGGCGTTACCTGAAAACGTCCGCCTGATCGACACCCGCCAGGGCCCGGTACTGTTCAACGTGCAGCGCTGGGCGCAACTGAAGTTCACCCTGCTGGAACAACTCGCACAGTTCCATGAACTGGAACCCGACCAGATGGGCCCGGATCGCGATCGCTTGCGGCGCTTCAGTGGTCTGATGCTGGAGCGTCCGACATTCGTGAGTTTGCTGGATGAATTGCTGGCGGCCGGCTCGATTCAGGCGAGCGGCCCATGGCTGCATTTGCCGGATCATCAGGTGCGCCTGAATGCCGAGGACGAAAGTCTCTGGCAGGCATTACAGCCGCTGTTCGAAAACGCTGGATTTGACCCGCCGTGGGTACGCGACATCGCGAAAATGCTCGGTCAGGACGATGCCGTCGTACGCCTGCTGCTACGCAAACTGGCGCGGCTCGGTCTGATGCATCAAGTCGTGCGCGATCTGTTCTTGAGTGACGTGCAACTGCGCCGAATGGCCGACGTGTTGCTCAAACTCGCCAATGAAAATCCGCAGATCCAGGTGACAACCTTCCGCGATGCGCTAGGCTTGGGACGCAAACGCTGTATTCAGTACCTCGAATATTTCGACCGCGTCGGCCTGACCCGGCGCATCGGCGAATCCCGCCAGATCCGCCCCGACAACGCACTGGCCAACGCCGACGCACAATAAGTTAAAGGAAGGCAATCGCGCCCGGTGGCGCGGCCGGGCTTCAAACCCGGTTGGGGACGGCATCCGTTCCCGGGCAGGTTCGACTCCGGCTGCCTTCCGCCAGTTTTCTCAATGCAAAAGATCGCAGCCTGCGGCAGCTCCTACACCGATCTATGTAGGAGCTGCCGCAGGCTGCGATCTTTTGCTTCGGAATGCTGGAAAAAACCTGATCTGGCCTGGTTTAGTCACTTGGAGGTATGTGTTGGCTGTGAGATCGCCTTCGTGAGCAAGCTCGCTCCCACGGGTTCTGCGTGTAAACAAGGTTTGTGATCGAAGCCGATACCCTGTGGGAGCGAGCTTGCTCGCGAAGACGTCAGCGGCCACAAAGCCTCATTCAGGGCTTGCCACTGACACCGGCTACTGCGGCAAATCCAGATTATCCATCACCCGATTCACCGCCAGCTCGCCAAGCATGATCAATTGCGCGATCCCCAACAGCGTCCTGCGCTGCGACGCGGGTATGAGGTGGGCGAAGTCATGGGCGATGGTTCTGGCCGAAGCGAGTGTTTCGCTGGCATCGGCCAGCAGTTCCTCGTTTTTGAAGTCTGCGGTAACCGCGTACATCCGGCGGGTTTTGCGTGGCGGTGGGGTGGAGCCGGGTGGGCAGAGGTAGTGATCGAGGGCGCGTTCGGCGGCTTCGTGGAGTTTTTTTGAATCGAGGGATTCGTAGGGTGAGGCGAGGTCGATTTCGGGTGGGTTGGGTGTTGGTTTGATCATGGTGAAGCTCCTTGAGATGTGGAGCCGTCATTCCATCGCTGCTAAACGGATAGGGTGGCGGCTGTACGCGGGTTAGCAGACCAGGCTCAAGGATCCCGGCGCACCGAAGTGCCCCACGCAAAGCCGCCATAACGTAATGGCAGTACTCGCGTGCCTTGAAAATTGCCGAGCTGCTAAACCCGATCGCTGATTCGTCAGCGACCGAACCACAATAGAACCCGCCCCCAAGGCGCACAAGCCGGCGGATTCTGGCGTAGCTGTAGGCAAAGGCGCAAGAATTTGTAGCCT
>NZ_JSFK01000032.1 GCF_000783395.1 Pseudomonas chlororaphis
CTTAAGTGAACAGCATTACGCAAATGCGGGGCTTTTTTACGGTTTCAAAGATCGTCCAGCTGCGTGAAATCGGGGTGTGTGGCCCGATATCCCAAGGTTCGGTCAATCCACGCATTCAGCTCGTTGACCATCACCGGCGCGTGGCCAGGATACCCTTCGAGGGTGGTGCGCAGGATGCGTTCGATATCAGGTACGGCACGCAGGTTTCGGGTCTTGATGTAGTGGCCGATAAAACAGTCGAGTTCAAAGCGTTCTGTCATGGACAGATAAATACACTCCAGGCCGCTGACCTGTTTGATTGCAAAATCGTCGCGCAACTTATTTCTCTGCAAGGCTTGTAGAAGTTGTTGTGGATTCCTGGTTTGTTGACTCTTTGGTCAACTGGTATACCAATCGGAAATGCGGCGCGCATGCTAGCCGTAGTGCATCTAAATGTATGTATGACGGTTGAAATGTCAGACAGGCGGTTAGTTCATTCGAACGTGTGTTTTATGTGCTCCGTCTCAAAAATGAAACAGGGTTTGTAACAGCAGTGATTCGCTTTATGAGTTACTAAAGTTTGCAATAGCTTTATTTCATATAACGCTGCGTCAAAAGATCGCAGCCTTCGGCAGCTCCTACATTGATAGACGTGTGAAGTCGGCAAATATTTAAGCCTGCTCAATAATCAAACTGGCGCCCTGATTGCGTGCGTTACCGACAGCTTTGCCGACTTTGTACCATTCGAACGCTTCGCTACCTTCGCCTTCGAACAGCAACATTTGCTCTGCGCGTTCAACGGGTGTCGCCGGATCTAGCCATTCATGCACCAAGTCTGCGCGAAACACGACGGGTCGGCGATCGTGGATATCGAGCATGCCGCCGACGGCATCGGCGGTGATGATTACGAAACCGTCGTCATTCCGAGCCGACGTTGCGGCTGTCGGAAATTGTCCGATGGCGGCGCAGAAAACCGCTTCGTGATCCGCGCGACGAATCAGCCACGGTTGTCGTGTTTTATCTTCGCCGTCGACCCATTCAAACCAGTTGTCCACGGGCACAATCAAGCGATGTCGCCAGATCGCCCGGAAAAACGGACCATGGGCGACTTTCTCTACCCGGGCATTGATCGGTGGTGGGCGATCCTTGGCCCAGTGCGGGCGCCAGCCCCAGCGCAGATTGTCGGCATGCAGGTGCTGCCCTTGTTGATGCAGCACGGCCAGCGCGGTGGTCGGTGCCGCGTTATAGCGATCAAGCGGCGCATCGCCAACGTGATTGATCAATGCGTCGGGAATGCTCAGCACCGCGACAAAGTCGTGAATGCCACGGTACTGCGAGAGTCTTCCGCACATGGGCCGATCTCCGGTTGGAGATTTCAGCTTAGTCGCTGGCGCCCTGACCGGTGAATGTGTCGCGCCAGTTCAAGCAGCGGCGTTCGAGCATGGCCAGCAAGCCGTCGCTGAATTTGCCGAGCAAGGCGAGCACGATAATCGCAGCCAGTACGATGTCCGGCCGCGAGGTTTCCCGGCCGTCACTGAGCAGATAGCCAAGTCCTTTGGTGGCCGCGATCAGTTCCGCCGCCACCAGAAACATCCACGCCAGACTCATGCCACTGCGCAACCCGGTGAACAAGCCGGGCAGGGCGGCCGGCAGCAATATCCGTCGCACCAATTGCAAGCGGCTGAAGCCATAGATGCGGCCGACCTCCACCAGTTTGCGATCAATGTTGCGAATGGCTGCGACGACATTGACGTACACCGGAAAGAACGCGCCGATGGCGATCAGGACGATTTTCGAGGTCTCGTCGATGCCCAGCCACAACAGCAGCAGCGGCACCCACGCCAGGCTCGGAATGGAACGCAAGGCAGCGAAGGTCGGTTCCAGATACGCCTCGGCTTCGCGGCTCAAACCGACCCAGGCAGCAAACACCAGCGCGAGGCTGGCACCGATGGCAAATCCGAGCAGTACGCGAATCAGACTGGCGCCGATGTGTTTCCACAGCGCACCTTCAGCGAGGTCGGTGAGGGTCAGGGCGATCTCGCTCGGCGCCGGCATCTGGTAGGACGGCAGCCAGCCGATGCGTACGATAATTTCCAGCGCGACGATGATCAGCAGCGGCAAGGCCAGGCCTTTGAAGCGGCGCTGCCATGTCGGACTGAAAACCGTATTGCGCTGGCGTGGCGCCGGCAGGTCTTTGCTCTGAGTGGTCATGGTTGTGGCTCCACTCACGACAAATCCGCGACGGGCGCGGATTTGTCGTGAGACTGATCGATTACTGATGGGCGACGGCTTGCTGCACACCGCTGTCGAGCAATTGATCGATGACTTGATCGACATTCACGCCACGGCGCACCAGTTCCTCGGAGAGCAGAATCGGCGCCGCTGCCTTGGAGGCACTGATGTCCTGTTGGGTCAGTTGCGGGCTGCTCAGATCGGTACGCGACAGTTGCAACTTGGCTACGTCCAGCGGCAAGCCGGATTCCTTGGCGAGCAGCGCGGCGAATTCATCAGGGTTTTTCACGGCCCAGTTGCGGGCCTGTTCGTAGGCTTTGATGACGGTGTCGATGGTCTGCGGATGTTCTTTGGCGTATTGCTCGGTGACGCTGACCACGCCGTAACTGTTGAACGCCGGGTTGCGATACAGCAGGCGTGAACCGGCCTGGACCTGGCTGGCGGCCATGTGCGGATCGAGTCCGGCCCAAGCGTCGACATCACCTTTTTCCAGCGCCGTGCGGCCGTCCGGGTGTTGCAGGTGGACCAGTTCCACGTCGTCTTTTTTCAGCCCGGCCTGTTGCAGGCTCCGCAGAGTGAACAGGTACGGGTCGGTGCCTTTGGTGGCGGCGATCTTTTTGCCCTTGAGGTCGGCGACGGTCTGGTAAGGAGAATCCTTGCGCACCACCAGTGCAGTCCATTCGGCGCGGCTATAGACGTAGACGGATTTGATCGGGCTGCCATTCGCCCGGCTCAATACGGCGGCAAGGCTGGCGCTGGAAGCGAAATCAACGCCGCCACTGTTCAAGTACTCCAGCGAGCGGTTGCTGCCCTGACTCAACACCCAGCTGACTTTGGTTTGCGGCAAGGCTTTTTCGAGGAAGCCGAAATGCTTGAGCACCAGACTGACTGGCGAGTAATAGGCATAGTCGAGATGCACTTCCGCCGGTGCGTTTTCAGCCGCGTGGGCGAGTGGTTGCAGGCTCAGTGCCACTGCGCTGGCAGCCAGCAGGGTTTTGAGTCGAAGAAAGAACGATGTCATGGGGAGCTCCGGCAAAGGCACAGGTTTCTTATGTCCAAAAAGATATTTTTATCGAATGCTTCCTGCATGAATGGAATATTGCAGGCTCTGTGCCATGTGCTTGAAAGCGCCGGTTTATAAGGGTTTTAAGGCCAGATGCAGGATTTCAGCTGTTGCGTGGGCAACAGTGTGATTCGCTACTGTTGCCAAGCAAACAGCAAGTATCAATCGTGATCAGCTTATGCATTTATCGAATTTCAAAACCTTGAATCAAGAGCGTTATGGTCTATGCAATTACCTTTGCAGGATTCGCCATGAAGCTTTCTCGTTTCCTACGCGGTGCGCTGAGCGCTGCACTGTTTATCTCTCCGCTTTCCCACGCCGCCGAGCCTTTGGTCCTGCATGTCGGTGACCAGAACTACTACAACATCCGTGCTTCGGTGGAGGCGTCCGGCGTGTTGAAAGACGCGCCTTATACGGTCGACTGGAAACACTTCCAGGCTGCGGCACCGTTGGCTGAAGCCTTGCAGACGGGCTCACTGGATCTGGGCTTCCTGGGCGATTCCGGCTTTCTGTTTCTGGCCGCCAAACAGGCGCCAGTGAAGCTGATCGGCGTATCCCGGCAAAATCCCGACACCATCGCGCTGCTGGTGCCGAAGGATTCGCCCGTGAAAACCATCGCCGACTTGAAGGGCAAGAAGGTCGCCTACTGGCCCGGCGCCTGGAGTCAGCAGTTGACCCTGCGTGCACTGGAGCAGGGCGGTCTGCCGGAGAACTACGTCGAGTTCGTCAAGCTGATGCCGATCGATGCTGCGGCAGCCTTGCCCCAGGGCAGCATTGATGCCTTCCCGGTGTGGGAACCGTACATTTCCCAGCAAATCGTGTTTTCCGGTGCACGGCCGATCCTGACCGCAAAAAATCTGATGCCAGGGCTCAGTGCGATCGCGGCATCCACGCCGGCGATCGACAGCAAACGTGCAGCCATCGCGGATTTTCTCGGGCGTCTGAAACAGGCGCGGGCGTGGGTCGACAGCCACACGGATGAGTACGCCGATCTATGGGCGAAAAAAGCCAATCTCGATCAGCAGGTGTCGCGCCACTGGTTGCGCCAGGCGCACATGACCGTCGGGCCGGTGGACCAGCAGGCAGCGACGGACCTGCAAAGCACCGCCGATTTTCTGTTCAAGGTGAAAGCGCTGCCGGCACCGTTGGCCACCGCCGGGATTATCGACACGTCTTTTCAGCAGGCATTGGCTCACTGAACGAGCGCCGGAACCAAACCCTGTGTACCTTATCCAACCTCGGCTCGCGGATCGGAGCGCAAGGACGGATAAGGGCAAGGGAGTTTTGCCGATCGACAACATGACGGCAGTCGCCGTGCTCAAGGCAAAACATGAAATCCGGATGCAAACTTCTTTGTACTGCGCTCATTGCGCTCGGGCTGGCCGGTTGTATCGCCGCACCGATAGAAATGACCGCGCAAACCGAAACGCGTCTGAAGACTCAGGCCCCCGTGCGGTTCCTGTTGACGTTCGACGATGGCCCCAGCGCTTCGAGTTTGTGGAATCCGTCGGCGACGGTGCTCGACAGCCTCAAGGACAATCCGCTGTTGCCGAATATCAAAGCGGTGTTCTTCGTGCAAACGCGTGCGCCGCGAGCGGGCAACAGTGACATTGGTCGCGCCATCATGCGGCGTGAGCATGACGAGGGGCACATCCTGGCGTTTCACACGGCCACCCACTGGCACACCAATCATCGCTTGCTCGACCCGCCAGAACTCGAAGAGTCACTGACCAACGGCACGGCTGATATCGCTGCCATCACCGGGGCGCCGCCGACGTTGCTGCGCCCGCCGTTCTGGAACTACGACAAACGTACCTTCGCCGCCTATCGGCAGCATGGCTTGCATGTGTTGCTCACCGATTTAAGCGCCAATGACGGCAAGATCTGGGGCTTCAATGCCAGCCCGCGACGTCGGGCCAACATGCTGCGCCAGTTATCGGAAGTCCGTGAACGTATTGCCCTCGGCGAATTGCCGACCGTGGATGGAGTCATCCCGGTGGTGGTGACGTTTCACGATCTCAACCGCTATACCGCGCGGCACACTCGCGAATACCTGCAGATTCTGCTGGACAGTGCCGCTGCCACAGGTGTGAAACTGGCGGACGAGCCTTTTTATGATGATCACGCTGAACTTGAGAAAGCCGCGCTGGCGCGTACCGTGGAGAACAGTTCGGAGTCGGTGAATTTGCCGGGGATGTGGAACTGGATCTGGGATCACGATGCGCACTGAGGGCAGGGTGGAATGTTGTGATCGGGTTGGCATTTTTGTATCGAGCGAGCCACTAATTGCTCATCTATGCTCTACGAGTCGACTGACCCATCGCCTGCGAGGCGTTCAGCCATGCTTGCCATTCACGATATCTGCCGGATTGTCGAATCCGGCTTTCCTGCGTTCAAGTGTGACTGCACTCCAGACACGCAGGGGCTGCTGCAAATCAAGGTTTATGAGCCAGTCAGCGGGCGTGTCAAATTGCTGCTCAATGGCGTTTCCCCAAAAGATCTCGTCACGATCCGTGATATTTCCAACTTCATCGGTGAGTTACGCACAGAAATGAGCGCGGGCCGCCGAGCCTTCGCTGGCTAACACCTCATAAACGCCGTTGAAACGCTTGAACGATGCGCAACGTCGCTTCGCTGGTGTTGAGATTGCGCACCGCGTCCAGCGGATGCCAGATGCAATCGATGATCTCGTTCTGTGGACGCACGTGCTCGAAGTCCAGCACGGACGCCTCGTAGACATGATGCCGCGTGCTACCGCTGTTCAATTCCATTAAATACAACACATCGTCGGCGTCCAGGCCGGTTTCCTCTTGCAGTTCGCGCACGGCAGCCTCCGCTCGGGTTTCTCCGGGCTCGACCTTGCCGCCGGGCAATGTCCAGCGGCAGTGGGGTTTGCGCACCAGGAGAATGTGGCGATCCTGCTCGCATATAACGGTTGCACGTACTTTCATCTGTTACCTGTTTTTACTGCTTGTCGCAAAATAGTAATAAAACTGCAATATTTGAGCCGAAGCGTTCGACAAAGGTTTCATTGGAGTTTGGAGCGTTCGCTGTGTTGAAAAGTGCCAGATCCTTGACTGTTGCGGCTGGCGACATCCGGTCGGCATTTCGAGCGACTCAAGGTGTAAGGTAAAAGCGTGAAGCTGGATTTGACTGTTAGCAAAAAATGGAGGTGTCCATGAGCATGCCGATGTTGAACAAGATGCACATGAACGGCTATGACGTGCTTAGCGTGAACAATGGCCCATGGCGGGTTTGTACTCAGGGCGATCGGCTGGCGTCGTTTGGCAGCCGGGAGGAGGCGCTGGCCTATGCCGCCGCGCTGCCTGGTTACAAAAAACGCTCGACGCGCGCGCAGAGTCACAAAACCCACTGACAGGCTGGCTGTAATGAAAGAGCCCCGGCAATTGTCGGGGCTTCTGTTTTGGGGGAGGGTGGTCTCAGTGGACCTTGGTCCGGCTGATGGCGCGGGCTTTCACTTCCTTGGCATACAGTTGCAGCCGTTCTTCGTCGCTTTGCAGCACCTCACAGGATCTCAGCACGCTTTGCGCATCTGCCTCATTGCCGGATTTGCGCAGTTGTTCTGCGATACGTTTCAGGTCGACCGCCGACCATCTCAAGTCCGATGCAACGCTTTGCAGGTCGCGTTGAAGTTCGTGTTCGTATTCATTGAGCCGCATGATCACCTCCAGAACATTCTCGGTAGAAAAGAGTAGTCGCATTTTTCGTCGATGGGCAAAGCCTGTTCGTCAGCACGCTGAACGGTTGTGAAAAGTTGTGCAGATTGCGCCGAGGGCGCGGTGCCACGATGGATGTAGCGCCGCTTACACGCTACATTCACTTTTTTTCAGATCAGGAATACACCATGCGGATATGGATCGGGAGTCTGGCGTTGACCCTGTTGGCAGGCTGCTCGTTGCCGGCGTCGCTGGTGCCGGGTGAGCCGAATATCAGCAAAACCAGCGCCAAGTCGCCCAAAGACTATGCTGCGTGTTTATTACCGTTGTGGCAGAAGGATGTAGCCAAGACTTATCAGACATCGATTTCCAACGGCTACCGCATCACCGCGCCGAGCATCATCACGGCGGACGAGATTCTCGACATCGTCAAATACAAGGACGGCAGCCGGGTTTCGTTGTATCAGGGCCCGCCGTGGGCCAAGTCCGGGTCGTTGCGCCAATCGGTGCGTGACTGCCTGTAACGACGCCTGCAGGGGCAAAAAAAGCAGAAGCCGTATCGTCGGTTTCTGCTTTTTTTTGGCTGCCTGGAGGCTGAAAGGTGTGGATTTGATTCGCGAAATGAACGGTGACAGTTGCGCACGAAGGGTTTTTTCCGTGTGCACTAGGCTTTTAAGGGGCGGTCGATAGTCAGATCGGCCGGTCTTTCAAGGAGTCGCGGATCATGGATGATCTGGTCAAAGAAGTTATCCCGTTGTTGCAGTACTTGATTCCCGGGTTTTTGTCGGCGTGGATTTTTTACTCGCTGACGGCGTTCAAGCGACCGGATACGTTCGGGCAGATTGTGCAGGCGCTGATTTTCACGTTTGTGATTCAGGGCGCGGTATTGGGGATTGGGGCAATTTGTCTGTGGGTGGGTTCGAAAGGCTTTTCTGTAGGGAAATGGGATGCTCGGGCAGAGGCATTGTGGGCATTTATTGTTTCAGTATGTCTCGCAGGGCTTTTCTGTTATTTGGCTTCAAACGGGGTGTTGCATGTGTGGCTACGCAAGCGAAACCTGACACGTAAAAGCTCCCATCCCAGTGAGTGGTACAGCGCTTTTGAGCGACAGGATCGCCTTGTCACTTTGCAACTGAATGACGAGAGGCGATTGTTTGGCTGGCCCTTGGAGTGGCCTTCTGGCCCCTCGGAAGGGCAATTTATCTTGCTGAATCCACAATGGCTTGGCGATGGTGGCGAGGTGCTCACTTTTGGCGCCGAATTAATGGTGATAGATTCCTCAAAAGTTCAGTGGGTCGAATTCAATTCTGTCGAGGAGGTTGTTTCATGAGCGCAAAAGCACCCAATCCCATGCCGCCTCACGTGGCGCGTCTCTTCGTGGGGCCAGACGGCAAGCCGTTGGCAAAACCGCTGGTTAAAGGGCCGAGTGCGCCTCCACCGCCAAAGCGCTGATCAGCGTCGCGAGCCACTTAGCCCCAACCCTCAGCAACCGCCCGGCGAATCGCTTCCAGCAACATCGCAAACGCCGGGTTGTCGTTGTTCTCCCGCCAGATCAGATGCAGCTCGCTCTGCACCCCTTCGCCCAAATCGATATCGCGAAACACTACATTTTTGAACACCACACTGGTGGCGCAACGCGGCACCAGTGCCAGGCCCATGCCCGCATTGACCAGTGCCAATATCGTCAGCGACGACCCCAGCCACTGCACATAATCCGGCGCAACCCGGGCTGAACGCAGCATGCCGGTCAGCAATTCGTTGAACGGCGGATAAGCAGCGTGGGAGTACATCAGGAAGGGTTGTTTATCCAGGTCACTGACCGCCACTTCAGCCGCCGTCGCCAAGGGATGACCGCTCGGCACTGCCAGCACAAACGGCTCGCGCACCAGGCATTCAGTCGCGTAGCCCGGCTCCAATAATGGCGCACGGGCGATGCCCAGATCGATGCGCCGCGCGCGCAGGGCTTCGTGTTGCTGGTAAGTATTCATCTCCGTCAGATCGATTTTCACCTGCGGCTGTTTCAGTCGCGCCTCGGCGATCACCTTGGGCAGAAACTCATACACCGCGCTGCCGACAAAGCTGATGTTCACCGAACCGATATCGCCCTCGGCAAACCGCCGGGCAGTGACCGCCGCTTGCTGTACGCGCTCCAGCAGGTTCTGTGCTTCGACGAAGAACGCCCGACCGGCAGCCGTCAGCGCGACGCTCCGGGTGCTGCGGGTGAACAGCTCGACGCCGAGGTGATGCTCGAGCAATTGAATCTGCCGACTCAGTGGCGGCTGCGTCATGTTCAGCCGTTCGGCGGCGCGGCGAAAGTTGAGTTCGGTGGCGACGGTGGTGAAGCAGCGCAGTTGGGTCAATTCGAACATTGATCTAATCCAGGTATCAATAGAATGCCAAGTTAGATTAGACGGGATCAATGATCGCCGTCCATGATCGGCCCATCGCTTTACGCCATCCCTAAAAAAACAAAATCGGGAGTCGCCCTTGAAAACCCTCCAGAGTCCGCTGGACGTCACGGTTCTCGCCCGTGCCGCCGCCAAGGTCAAGCGCCACGTGCTGCCGCTGTTCGTGGTGATGTTCATCGTCAATTACATTGATCGGGTCAACATCGGTTTTGTGCGCAGTCACCTGGAAACCGATCTGGGCATTGGCGCTGCGGCTTATGGCCTCGGCGCCGGTCTGTTCTTTATTGGTTATGCGCTTTTCGAAGTGCCGTCCAATATGCTCCTGCAGCGTTACGGCGCGCGGGTCTGGCTGACGCGGATCATGTTCACCTGGGGCGCAGCGGCCATGGCCATGGCCTTTGTCCGAGGTGAAACCAGTTTCTATGTGTTGCGCTTTATTCTCGGCGCGGCCGAGGCGGGATTCTTTCCGGGGATCATTTATTACTTCACCCAGTGGCTGCCGGCCTCCGAGCGCGGCAAGACCATGGCGGTGTTTCTCAGTGGTTCGGCCATTGCTTCGGTGATCTCCGGCCCGGTGTCCGGTGCGTTGCTGCATATCAGCGGTCTGGGCCTGCATGGCTGGCAGTGGATGTTCCTGATCGAAGGCGCGGCGTCGGTGGTGCTATGCGCATTCGTATGGTTCTGGCTGCAATCGCATCCGCGTCAGGCCAAGTGGTTGAGCGAGGAGGAACGTGAGGCGTTGGTGGCGGCAATTGCCGAAGAACAGCGTGCCCGCGAAGCGGTGCAGGTGGCCAAACCGTCGATGTTCAAGCTGTTGGCGGATCGGCAGATTGCGCTGTTCTGCTTCATCTACTTCTCCATTGCCCTGACCATTTACGGCGCGACGTTCTGGCTGCCGAGCATGATCAAGAAAATGGGCAACCTCGGCGACTTCCAGGTTGGCCTGCTCAACTCGATCCCGTGGATCATTTCGATTGTCGCCATGTACGGTTTCGCGGCGATGGCCGGCAAGTGGAAATTCCAGCAAGCCTGGGTCGCGCTGACGCTGGTAATCGCGGCCATTGGCATGTTCATGTCGACCACCGGCGGGCCGATCTTCGCCTTCGTCGCCATCTGTTTCGCCGCCATCGGTTTCAAGGCTGCATCGGCACTGTTCTGGCCGATCCCGCAAAGCTATCTGGATGCGCGTATCGCCGCTGCAGTGATCGCGTTGATCAACTCCATCGGCAACCTCGGCGGTTTCGTTGCGCCGACGGCGTTCGGCATCCTCGAAGAAACCACCGGCTCCATCGAGGGCGGACTTTATGGCTTGGCGGCGACGTCACTGGTCGCTGCGGTGGTGATCTTTTTTGCCCGCACGGCGCCTGGCGCGAAAGGCAAAAACCTCGCAAAGCCGCATGAGGTCACCGCCGTTGTTGCGACGGCCAGCCCGGCCGCGAGCCACTGAATTGATTGTTGATCTGTCAGGAGCGTTATCTTGAAAATCACCCGCGTAACTGTGACTCCGATTGCCTTTCGCGATCCGCCGCTGCTCAACGCCAGCGGCATCCACGAACCCTTCGCCTTGCGCTCGATCATCGAGATCGAAAGCGACAACGGCTACATCGGCCTCGGCGAAAGCTACGGCGATGCCCCGGCGCTGGCGATCCAGCAGCAGTTGCAGGCGCAGTTGATCGGCCTCGACCCGTTCAACCTCAATCAGTTGCGCGCCATCGTGCAGGCCACCGTTGCTGCGAACAAACCGGCGAGCCTTGCCGGTGCTGAACTGGCGCCCGGTTCCCACGCCAGTAAAGCGGTGAGCAATGCCTATTCGGCGTTCGAAGTGGCGTTCCTCGATCTGCAGGCGCATTACCTGAATGTGCCGCTGGTGGATCTGCTCGGCGGCGCGATTCGCGATGAAGTGCCGTTCAGCGCGTACCTGTTTTTCAAGTACGCGCAGCATGTCGATTCGCCCTACAAGCCTGACAACTGGGGCGAAGCACTCAGCGAACAACAGATTGTTGCGCAAGCTGCGCGGATGATCGAGGCGTACGGTTTCAAGAGCATCAAGCTCAAGGCCGGTACGTTGCCGCCGGAGCATGAAGTGGCGTGCATCAAGGCGCTGAAAAAGGCCTTTCCGGGCTATCCTTTGCGCATCGATCCGAATGGCAACTGGTCACTGGAAACCTCGATTCGCATGGCCGAATTGCTTGGCGATGACCTGCAATATTACGAAGACCCGACGCCGGGCCTCGACGGCATGGCCGAGCTGCACAAGCGCACCGGACTGCCACTGGCGACCAATATGGTGGTCACCGATTTCGACGAATTCCGCCGCAGCATCGCGCAAAACAGCGTGCAGATCGTCCTTGCTGACCACCACTACTGGGGCGGTCTGCGCGACACGCAAACGCTGGCGAAGATGTGCGATGTGTTCGGCGTTGGCGTGTCGATGCATTCCAACTCGCACCTGGGCATCAGCCTGATGGCGATGGCACATGTCGCGGCGGCGGTGCCGAATCTGGATTACGCCTGCGACACCCATTACCCGTGGCAGGAACCGGACGAAGAAGTGATCAAGGGCGGCAAACTGCCGATTGTCGATGGCTGCGTGAAGATCACTCGGGCGCCGGGGCTTGGGCTGGAGCTGGACCATGATCAGTTGGGCAAGCTGCATGATCAGTACCTGACGTGCGGGATTCGTCAGCGTGATGATGTGCGGCAGATGCAGCGGTACAAGCCGGATTGGAAGGCAGTTAAACCGAGGTTTTGAGGTTGCCATTGCCGGCCTCTTCGCGAGCAGGCTCGCTCCCACAGGGGAAATGCATTCCAAGGTGTGGGAGCGGGCCTGCTCGCGAATGGCGGCAACTCATTCTTTCAGAGTGTATGCACCAGCCAATCCCGAAACGCTTTCAGCGACGGCAAATTCTCATTACGCGGCGGATACACCAAGTAGTAGCTGCGTCGACTGGTGATCGGCTCGCCCAGTTGCAGCAACTCGCCATTCAACAGCTCATCTTCGACCAGAATTCGCGGCACCAGCCCCACGCCAATATTGGCCCGCACCGCTTGAATCAAGTGCGAGGTCATTTCAAAGCTTGGCCCGATGCGCATGCTGCGATGCGGCAACCCGTGATGGCTGAACCACTCCGCCCACGCCTGCGCATTGCTGCTGACATTGAGCAGCAGTTGTCCTGCGATGTGTTTCTCGGCGTCATCGCGTTCAGCAACGGACAGCTGCGCACTGGCAATCACCACCAGTTCCTCCGTGTGCAGGGGCAGGGCGGTCAATCCCGGCCAGTCACCGCCGCCAACACAGATCGCCGCATCGATTTCGCTGGTATCGAAGTCGATCGCTTCGATCCGAGAATGCAGATGCACGGTCATGCCCGGGTGCGCGGTGTAGAAATCTTTCAACCGTGGCAGCAACCATTTCGAGCCGAAGGTCGGCAGCGTCGCCAGGCGCAAGCTGTGAATGCCCGAACCAAACGCCATCGCCTGCAACGTCGCGCTGCGAATTTGCCCGAGCGCTTCGGCGAGTTCGCGTTGATACATGCGCCCGACATCGGTCAGCACCACTTGCCGGCCTTCGCGCGTGAACAGGCGCATGCCGAGCATTTTCTCGAGAATCTGCACCTGGCGGCTGACCGCACTCTGCGTCAGCGACAGTTCATGAGCGGCGCGGGTGTAGCTTTCGTGGCGCGCGGCGGCCTCGAAAGCCAGCAATAACGACATGGAAGGGGTGAGCGTGCGCGGATTCATTCGTAAAAGTCATCAATAGCGGGTCGAATTTACGGTTGTCCCAGCGTCTGCCAGCAATGAACATGGGCACCATTAGATGGCGGAGCCTGACGCAATCATTCGTTGCGTACAACTGTTCACCGCCACACGGCCCGATTTGACCGAGATAACCTGACCGATGATTGCCCAGCTGTCCCCCGCCAAAGCCCTGACCAGCGATTACCAGCAGTTCCTCCAAGCCCTGAAAGCCAGTGGCTTTCGCGGTGAGATCAGCGCCGATTACGCCAGTCGTGTGGTGCTGGCGACCGACAACTCGATCTATCAGCGCCTGCCGCAAGCGGCGGTGTTTCCGATGGATGCCGATGACGTGGCTCGGGTCGCACGACTGATCGCCGAGCCGGCGTACCAGCAAGTGGTGATCACTCCGCGCGGCGGTGGCACCGGCACCAACGGCCAGTCGCTGACTGACGGCATCGTCGTCGATCTGTCGCGGCACATGAACCGCATCCTCGAAATCAATGTTGAGGAACGCTGGGTGCGCGTGCAGGCCGGAGTGGTCAAGGATCAGCTCAACGCCGCGCTGAAATCCGCCGGGCTGTTTTTCGCCCCGGAACTGTCGACCTCCAACCGCGCCACCGTCGGCGGCATGATCAACACCGACGCCAGTGGCCAGGGCAGTTGCACCTACGGCAAGACCCGTGACCATGTGCTCGAACTCGACATGGTCTTGCGCGGCGGCGAGCGCCTGCACGGTTTGCCCCTTGAGGAAACTGAGCTTGAAGCGTTGTGCGCCCGCGAAGATCGCGTCGGTGAAGTCTATCGCTGCGCGCGGCAGATCATTGATGAGCAGGGTGAACTGATCAAAGAGCGTTTCCCCGATCTCAACCGCTGCCTGACCGGTTATGACCTGGCGCACCTGCGTGAGGCGGACAACCGTTTCAACCTCAACAGCGTGCTGTGCGGTGCTGAAGGCTCGTTGGGTTTTGTCGTTGAGGCGCGGTTGAATGTGTTGCCGATTCCCAAACACACGATGTTGGTGAACATCCGCTACGCCGGGTTCATGGACGCATTGCGCGACGCCCGCGCCTTGATGGCGCTCAAGCCGTTGTCGATCGAAACCGTCGACTCGAAAGTGTTGCTGCTGGCGATGCAGGACATCGTCTGGCACGGCGTCGCCGAGTATTTCCCGGAAAGCGCCGAGCGCCCGACCCTGGGTATCAATCTGGTGGAGTTCTGCGGCGACGATCCGGAGGATTTGCAGCGCCGGGTCGAAGCATTCGTCGACCACTTGAGCAGCGACCGCACGGTTGAGCGTTTGGGTCACACGCTGGCGGTCGGTCATGCAGCGGTAAACAAGGTCTACGGCATGCGCAAACGTGCGGTAGGCCTGCTCGGCAACGTCGCCGGTGAAGCGCGGCCGCAGCCGTTTGTCGAAGACACCGCTGTACCGCCGCAACATCTGGCCGAATACATCGCCGAGCTGCGTGAGCTGCTCGACAGCCACGGTTTGCAGTACGGCATGTTCGGCCACGTCGACGCGGGCGTGCTGCATGTGCGGCCGATCCTCGACATGAAAGACCCGCAGCAAGCGGCGCTGGTGCGCCCGGTGTCCGATGGCGTTGCGGCGCTGACCCAGCGTTATGGCGGCCTGTTGTGGGGCGAGCACGGCAAAGGCTTGCGCTCGGAATACGCACCGGCCTTCTTCGGTGAACTCTACCCGGCGCTGCAAGCCTTGAAGGCCGCATTCGACCCGTTCAACCAGTTCAACCCAGGCAAGATCGCCACCCCGGCCAACACCGGCGCGGCACTGCTGAAAATCGATGAAGTCACTTTGCGCGGTGAACTCGATCGGCAGATCGACGAAAAAGTCTGGCAAAGCTACGGCGCGGCCATGCACTGCAACGGCAACGGCGCCTGCTACAACTTCGACCCCGATGACGCGATGTGCCCGTCGTGGAAAGCCACTCGCGAACGGTCGCAATCGCCCAAGGGCCGCGCCTCGTTGATCCGCGAGTGGCTGCGTTTGCAGGGCGAGGCGGGCGTTGATGTGTTGTCCGACGCCATTCGCAAACCAGCGTTTTTCAGCTCATTGTGGCAGCGCTGGCGTAACAGCCGTGCACAGTCCGAAGACTTCTCCCATGAAGTCTACGACGCCATGGCCGGTTGTCTGGCGTGCAAATCCTGTGCAGGGCAGTGCCCGGTGAAGGTCAATGTGCCGGAGTTTCGCTCGCGGTTTCTGGAGCTGTATCACAGCCGTTATCTGCGTCCGGCGCGGGATTATCTGATCGCCTCGCTGGAGTACAGCATCCCGTACATGGCGCGGATTCCGGCGTTGTACAACGGTTTGATGGGCGCTTCATGGGTTCGTGGTCTGCTGGAACGCGTCGGCGGCATGATCGACGTGCCACTGCTCAGTCGCTTCGATTTCCACGCAGCGATGCGTCGCTGGCAGGTGCAGCCGGCGACGGTGTCGACCTTGGCGGCGCTGACCCCGGCGCAACGTGAGCGCAGTGTTGTCATCGTGCAGGACGCGTTCACGCGTTACTTCGAAGCGCCGCTGTTGGCCGATCTGGTCGAATTGATTTCGCGCCTCGGCTATCAGGTATATCTGGCACCGTTCAGCGCCAACGGCAAGCCTTTGCATGTGCAGGGCTTTCTCTCGGCGTTCAACCGCGCGGCGTTGCGCAATGCCCGACAGTTGCACGAATTGGCCGATGTGGGCGTGCCATTGCTGGGCCTCGATCCGGCGATGACGCTGGTGTATCGCCAGGAATACCTGAAAGTGCCGGGCATGGAGCAATGCCCGGAAGTGGCGCTGGTGCAGGAGTGGTTGCTCAAGGTGATGCCAGAGCAGGCGCAGCAGGATAAAACCGCAGCGTTCCGACTGCTCGCCCATTGCACCGAGAAAACCAACGCGCCGGCCGCCACCCGCCAGTGGGAACAGGTGTTCGAACGTGCAGGATTGAAGCTGGCCACGCAAGCCACCGGTTGTTGCGGCATGTCCGGCACGTATGGCCACGAGGCGCGCAATCGTGAAACGTCAGCGGTGATCTACGAGCAGTCGTGGGCCCGTCAGGTCGACGCGCCGGCAGAGCAGGGCGAAGCCTTGGCGACCGGTTATTCGTGCCGCAGTCAGGTCAAGCGCCAGTCGGATCAGGCACTGCGCCATCCGTTGCAGGTGCTGCTTGAGGTTCAGCGTCGCTGAGGTCGCCGCCGCTGTCTTTGTCCCAGATCAGACGCGGATCGAAACTCATCGCCGCGAGCATGGTGAACACCACGACCAGGCCGAAAAACAGAATGCCCGGTCGCGGCTCGATATCGCCCAGTGCCTGGAACTTCACCAGCGCCGCGACCAGCGCCACCACGAGGACGTCGAGCATCGACCAATAGCCGATCAGCTCGACGAAACGGTACAGCTTTGAGCGCTCCTTGCGCGCCCAGGCGCTGTCGCGTTGCACGGTCATCAGCAGCAACGTCAGGGCGACGAACTTGACTCCCGGCACGGCGATACTGGCGATGAAAATGATCAGCGCAATGTCCCACGCACCGTGCTCCCAGAACTCCAGCACGCCGCTCATGATCGTGCTGTCGGCACCGCTGCCGAGCATGGTGGTGTTCATCACCGGCAGCAGGTTGGCCGGCACGTAAAACGCAAGTGCCGCCAGCATGTACGCCCAGGTGCGGGTCAGCGAGTTGGTCTTGCGCCGGTGCAGTGGCGCATCGCAACGCGGGCACTCGTGCGGCTCGTCGGTCATGTCGCAGGCCAGCCCGCAGCTGTGGCACAGGCACAGATTGAGTTCACTGGCAGTCGGTGGCCGTTTCATAAAATGTCCCAGAGGTCGCGGATGTCGCGGCCGGCAATCCTGATCATCATCAAGCTCAGCACCGCCAGCGCGAACAGGCCGATGCCGGGCAACACGTCGAGCAATCCCGCCAGTTTGAACACCGCCACCATCGCCCCCAGCAGGCACACCTCGAGCATGCTCCACGGCCGCAGGGTTTCCAGCCAGCGCATGCACAGCTTGAAGCCCGGCGCGCGTCGGGAGGACAACGCGAAGCTCAGCACCCAGACCAGCAGCACCAGTTGAAACGCCGGGGCAATGATGATCGAAATCGCCGCGACCATCGCCATGAAGGTGATCGGTCCCTGACTCAGCGCCAGCACCGAATCCCACAGCGTCGCGCTGTTTTTCAGGCCTTTGAGGCTGATGCTCATCACCGGATAGAAGTTCGCAAACAACCACAGCATCGCCGCCGTGAACGTCAGGGCCAGACGCTGTTCGACGGTCAAACCGTTGAAGCGCTGGAGGACACCACCGCAGCGCACGCACGAGGTTTTCTGGTGTTTGGCCAGCACGGCTTTTTCGTACACACAGTCGCAGTGCTCGCAAATGATCAGGTGTTCGGTGTTGACCATGGACAACGCTCGACAGCTCGCCGCAAGGGCAGGGACTTGATCACTATAGAAGCCTGAGGCTATTGGGCAACTCGTGCGGCTGGATCAACGGATGTTTTTCTGAGAATCACTATCGATTGAGCTTGGGTTTTTGCTGTTTATTGTTATAAGGTAACGCGAATTTTCAGGGGTGGTCATTCTGCCATCCGGTGTTATCCCTTCGATTGCGAAACGCTCATGACGATTGTGCTTCCCCGTTCTGCCCCGCCCACTGGCCGGCTGCTGTCCATTGATGCCCTCAGAGGCCTGGTGATTCTGTTCATGCTGCTTGACCACGTGCGCGAAACCTTTTTGCTGCATCGCCAGGTCAGCGACCCGATGGACATTGCCAGCACTGAACCGGCGCTGTTTTTCAGTCGTACCCTGGCGCATCTGTGCGCGCCGGTGTTTGTGCTGCTGACGGGATTGTCGGCGTGGTTGTTCGGCGAAAAGTACGCGGGCAAGGCCGATGTCAGTGCGT
The DNA here is from genome assembly GCF_000783395.1 of Pseudomonas chlororaphis. Lineage (GTDB taxonomy): Bacteria > Pseudomonadota > Gammaproteobacteria > Pseudomonadales > Pseudomonadaceae > Aquipseudomonas > Aquipseudomonas chlororaphis_H. The sequence goes on from NZ_JSFK01000032.1 coordinate 17,996, forward strand.
TTCTGTTCAAGCGCGGTCTGTTTCTGGTGGTGCTGGAGTTCACGCTGGTGAACTTCGCATGGACGTTCCAGCTGCCGCCGAGTGTGATTTATCTGCAAGTGATCTGGGCGATCGGTTTGAGCATGATCGCCTTGTCGCTGCTGGTCTGGCTGCCGCGCTGGCTGCTGCTGACGTTGAGCCTGACGATCATCGCCGGACACAACCTGCTCGACGCGGTGCACTTTCCAGTGGAGTCGGCGCTGCATGTGCCGTGGGCGATTTTGCATGATCGCGGCTGGATCGACGTCAGCGACACTCTGCGTCTGCGCACCTCCTATCCGTTGCTGCCGTGGATCGGTGTGATCGGCCTGGGTTATGCGCTGGGGCCGTGGTTTGCTCGCGGCGTTGAAGCGGGTTTGCGTCAGTGGCAACTGCTGATCGCGGGGAGCGCAGGACTGCTTGGCTTTGTCGGGTTGCGGCTGATCAACGGCTATGGCGAAAAACCATGGGCCGTGGGCGACACGTCGGTGCACACCCTGATGAGCTTTTTCAACATCACCAAGTACCCACCGTCGTTGCTGTTTATCGCGCTGACCGTGAGCGTCGGGCTGTTGCTGCTACTGGCCTTCGAGCGTGTGCAGGGCCGTCGCTGGATTCGCTGGCTAACCGTGTTCGGTTCGGCGCCGATGTTTTTCTATCTGCTGCATCTGTACGCGTTGAAGGTGTTGTACCTGATCGGCGTGGCGCTGTTCGGGCTGAATCAGGGCAGCTATTTCGGCTTCTCCTCAGTTGCGGCCATCTGGCTGGCGGCAGCGCTTCTGTCAATTGCGCTGTTCCCGGCCGTGCGCTGGTTCTCGGCATTGAAGGCCCGTCGCCGCGACATCGCCTGGCTGAAGTACTTGTAAACGCCTAGCGCCGGTTGCGCACGAAGTCGATAAACGCTTTGAGCGGTGCCGGCACATGACGCCGGCTCGGGTAGTACAGGTGCAGGCCCGGATAGTACGGGCACCAGTCAGCCAGTACTTGCACCAGCCGCCCGCTGGCCAGGTGTTCGCTGACCATGTCTTCGAACACATAGGCCAGGCCCAGCCCTTGCAGCGCGGGCCCGACCATCAGGCTGACATCGCCGAGGGTCAGCGGACCGTTGACTTCGATTTCCTGGGCGATGCCGCCGCGTTCGAGTTCCCAGCGGTACATCGAGCCGCTGGGAAAGCGGTGGCGGATGCACGGCAGTCCGTGCAGGTCCTCAGGCTTTTGTGGCGCCGCGTGGCGTGCAAAAAAGGCCGGTGAACCGACCACCACCGAGCGCATTGTCGGGCCGATCGGCAGCGACACCATGTCGGCCTCAAGGCGATCGCCGAAGCGCACGCCGGCATCAAAACCGTTGGCGACGATATCCAGCAGTGCATCGCTTTCCACCACTTCCAGGCGGATGTCCGGATAGGCCAGCAAAAACTCGCTGGCAATCGGCAGCAATACCAATTCGCAGGCTTGCCGCCCCGAGGTGATGCGCAAGTTGCCTGAGGGTTTATCGCGGAAGTGATTGAGGTCTTCCAAAGCATCGTCGATGTCGCGGAATGCCGGTTTCAGTCGGGCATACAGGCGCTCGCCAGCCTCGGTCAATGCCACGCTGCGAGTGGTGCGATTGAACAGGCGCACGCCAAGACGATTCTCTAGTGCCTTTACCGAATGGCTTAACGCGGACGGCGTCAGGCCTAGCTCGATTGCCGCTTTGCTGAAATTCAACTGCTGAGCGGTGCAGAGGAATACCGAAAGATCTGCCGCTGAAGGGGTTTTCATCTGTGAATGCCTTTCACAAAGTCATGCAAAATTGCTGGGATTATCACATCAGTAACACGGCCTTAAAGTCGCTTCAACTCATCAAGAAGACTCGGCACTACCGCCAGGGTCGCAGACAGGAGGAGTTGATATGCGTACCTGGTTCATTACTGGCGCTTCCCGTGGTTTTGGTAGCCTCATTGCAGCACGCGCCCTGCGTGCCGGCGACGCGGTGATCGCCACCGCACGTAACCCGCAAGACATAACCGAGCGCCTCGGCGAGCAACCGAACCTGCTGGCGGTGCGCCTCGACGTCACCCGCGAGGAAGAAGCGCACCACGCGGTTGCCGAAGGCATCAAGCGTTTTGGCCGTATCGATGTGCTGATCAACAACGCCGGTTTTGGTGTGCTCGGCGCCGTTGAAGAAACCAGCGCCAGCGAGACCGAGCGCTTGTTCGCGACCAATGTGTTCGGCCTGCTCAACGTCACCCGCGCGGTGTTGCCGCATATGCGGGCGCAACGCAGTGGGCGAGTGATCAACATCTCGTCGATCGGCGGCTATCAGGCTTACATGGGCTGGGGCGTTTACGGCTCGACCAAATTTGCCGTCGAAGGCATCACCGAAGCGTTGCATCAGGAACTGGCGCCGCTGGGCATTCAAGCCACGGTGGTCGAGCCGGGCTTCTTCCGCACGGATTTCCTTGATGAACAGTCACTGATCAAAACCCGGCTTGAGCTGGCGGACTATGACGAAACCGTTGGCAAGATGCGTGCGTTCGCCGAGGCGGCCAACCATGCGCAACCGGGTGATCCGCAGAAGTTTGCCGAGGCGATGCTGGCGCTGGTCAATGCGCCGAATCCGCCGCAACGCCTGGCGCTGGGCAGTGACACGGTGGCGCGGATCGAGGCGAAGAATCGGTTGGTGGCGCAGGAGTTGGCCGAGTGGAATGAGCTGGCGCTGTCTACCGATTTCGCTAACTGAACGCCGGAGCTGTGAGAGCGAGGCTGCTCGCTCTCATCTTTTTCGTGCGCAAACTTCGGTGGATTTTTCTGTGTATTTCGCGCCTTATTCGCTGCGCAACGCAGCTTTGTGATTTCTCAAAGGATGGAACGAATGATTTCTATGACTCAGCCGCACGGAGCGCGCGACAAGTTGCTCATACTCGCGGCCGTGTGCCTCTCGGCACTGGTCCTGCCGTTAAGTTTTACTGGCGGTGCGGTGGCGACACCGGCCATCGGCCGTGACTTGGGCGGCAGCCCGGTGGCGCTGACCTGGATCACCAATGCGTTCATGTTGTCGTTCGGCAGCCTGCTCATGGCCGCCGGCGCGTTGGCGGATGTTTACGGACGCAAACGCCTGTTCACCTTCGGCATGTTGCTGTTTACCGCCGCGTCGTTTGCGCAGAGTCTGGCGCCTTCGGTGTTCTGGCTGGATGTGTTGCGTGCCGTACAAGGTGTGGCGGGGGCGGCGGCGCTGGCCAGTGGTTCGGCGGCGTTGGCACAAGAGTTTGAAGGCCATGCCCGGACTCGGGCGTATAGCGTGCTCGGCACGACGTTCGGCATTGGTCTGGCCTTCGGGCCGTTGGTGACGGGCGCGCTGATCGAGGCCTTCAACTGGCGGGCGATTTTTGTCTTTACCGCGTTGATTGGAATCATCGCGTTGGTTTTCGGGGTGCCGCGCATGCGCGAAACCCGCGACCCGGATGCCAAAGGGCTGGACTGGCCTGGCACGCTGCTGTTCAGCGCGATGCTGGCGCTGTTCACCTTTGGCCTGATTCAGGCGCCGGACAGTGGCTGGGACAGTCCGCTGGTGATCGGTTTGCTGGGCGCTTCGGCGGTGTTGCTGGCGGCGTTCGTACTCGTCGAAATGCGCGTCGAACGGCCGATGCTCGATCTGACGCTGTTCCGTTATCCGCGATTCATTGGCGTGCAGATGCTGCCGATCGGCACGTGTTTCTGCTACATCGTGCTGGTGGTGATGTTGCCGCTGCGCTTCATCGGCGTTGAGGGCTTGAGCGAGATCGATGCCGGTCTGCTGTTACTGGCGTTGTCCGCACCGATGCTGGTGGTGCCGATGCTGGCGGCCTCGCTGGCGCGTTTTGTTTCCGCCGGCATCTTGTCTGGCGCGGGGTTCCTGATTGCTGCCGTGGGCCTGCATTGGCTGAGTCTGTACAACGTCGGTGACGCGAAATTTGCGCTGGTGGTGCCGATGTTGCTGATCGGTATTGGCGCCGGTTTGCCGTGGGGGCTGATGGATGGTTTGTCGGTCAGTGTCGTGCCGAAAGAGCGCGCCGGCATGGCGGCGGGCATCTTCAGCACTGTGCGGGTGGCGGGTGAGGGGATTGCCTTGGCGATTGTCGCGGCGGTGCTGGCGTCATTGCTGCACGCCGATCTGTCGAGTGCCCTGCACGCGGTGACGGGTAGCACCGAGGCCTCGTTGATTGCCGAGACCGCGCACCGGGTGACCACGGGTGATATGGCGCATGCGATCAACACGGTTCCGGGGCTGGCCAACGAACGTCTGGTGCAAGGGTATGCTGCGGCGTTTCAGTATCTGTTGCACATCCTGACAGTCATCACGCTGGTGTCGGCGGCGGTGGTGTTGGGGTTGTTGAGCAAGGATCGCAGCGTCGCCGAGCCACAACAGGCTGCCGCATAAACCCAATGTGGGAGCGAGCTTGCTCGCGAAAGCGGACTATCAGTTGGCATAAATGTCGACTGATGCACCGCGATCGCTGGCAAGCCAGCTCCCACAGGGTTCCAGGGTGTCTGCAGCATCAGTAGTTACACCGCAGTCATTGTGGGAGCTGGCTTGCCAGCGCTGGGGCCGGTGCATTCAGCATCTTCATCGCTTGATGCACCGCTATCGCGAGCAGGCTCACTCCCACAGGGTTTTGTGGTGTCTGGATTATTTGCGATCCAGCCACACGGTTTGCGCATTGCAGAACTCACGCACGCCGAAGTGCGACAGTTCACGACCGAAACCGCTCTTCTTCACGCCGCCAAAGGTCACGCGCGGGTCGCTGGCGGAGTAGCCGTTGATGAATACGCCGCCGGTGTCCAGTTCGCTGGTCAGTTGCTGCGCCAGTGCCACGTTGGCGGTGTAAATGGTTGCGGTCAGGCCGAACTCGCTGTCGTTGGCCAAGGCCACGGCATGCGCGCAATCGCGGGCCGTGATGATCGACGCGACCGGGCCGAACAGTTCCTGTTTGAACGAGGTCATGCGGTCGGTGACATCGGCCAGTACGGTCGGCTCGTAGTAGTTGCCCGGGCCTTCGGACTTGCCGCCGCCGAGCAACAGCGTTGCGCCTTCTTCAAGGGTGTCGCGCACTTGCTGGTCGAGCTCATCACGCAGGTCGAAGCGTGCCATCGGGCCGATGTAGGTTTCAGCGGATAGTGGATCACCGACCTTCAACTTACGCGTAGCCTCGACGAATTTACGGGTGAATTCCTCAACCACGCCTTCTTCGATAATCAGCCGCTTGGCTGCCGCGCAGACCTGACCGGAGTTCTGGTAGCGACCAATGACCGCTGCTTGCACCGCTTCATCCAGATCGGCGTCGTTGAGCACGATAAACGGATCGGAACCGCCGAGTTCCAGCACGCATTTCTTCAGCGCGGCACCGGCCTGAGCGCCGATGGCCATACCGGCACGTACGCTACCAGTCAGCGTTACAGCGGCGATGCGCGGATCGGCAATCGCGGTAGATACGCCTTCCGGAGTGACGTTGATCACCTCGAAAACACCCTCGGCGAAACCGGCGCGGGTGAAGGCGTCGCGCAACAGATAGGCGCTGCCCATCACGTTCGGCGCATGTTTGAGCACGTATGTGTTGCCGGCGATCAGCGCCGGTACGGCACCGCGCAGCACTTGCCAGATCGGGAAGTTCCACGGCATCACCGCGAGAATCGGGCCGAGCGGACGGTATTCGATGCGCGCTTTGCCGCCTTCAACCTGAGTCGGTTCGGCATCGAGCATCGCCGGGCCGTGTTCGGCGTACCACTCGCAGAGCTTGGCGCATTTCTCGATTTCACCACGGGCCTGAGCAATCGGCTTACCCATTTCCTGGGTGATCATCGTGGCCATGGCTTCGCTGGTTTCACGCAACGCACCGGCGAGGGCGGTCAATAAGCGCGAGCGATCTTGCAGCGGCTTGCGCTTCCACTTGCCGAAACCGAAAGCTGCGCGGGTCAGTGCGGCGTCGAGGGCGGTGGCGGATTCAAACGCGTAATGACCGATCTGCTCGCCGTTGGCGGGGTTGATCGAGATGGCGTGGGTCTGGCTGGAAATCTGGCTCATGGCGTCGTCCTGCATGTTCGTCGGATGAGCCTAGAGTAGGGTGGTGTTTGTTTTCTGGAAACTGAATAATAAAGATCGTTTCTTTCACGAATGGAGAATGACTATGGATCTGGTGCAGCTGGAAATCTTCAAAGCCGTTGCCGAACACGGCAGCATCAGCGCCGCCGCCGCGCAGATCCATCGCGTGCCGTCGAACCTGACCACGCGGATCAAGCAGCTAGAGCAGGATCTGGGCGTTGATCTGTTTATCCGCGAGAAAAGCCGTTTGCGTTTGTCGCCGGCCGGGTGGAGTTTTCTTGAATACGCGCGACGGATTCTCGACCTGGTACAGGAGGCTCGGGCCACGGTGGCGGGGGAGGAACCGCAGGGCGCGTTTCCATTGGGTTCACTGGAAAGCACAGCGGCGGTGCGCATTCCCGAATTACTTGCGGCGTACAACCAACTGCACCCGAAAGTCGACCTCGACCTGTCCACCGGGCCGTCCGGCACGATGATCGACGGTGTGCTCTCCGGGCGTCTGGCCGCAGCGTTTGTCGACGGCCCGGTGCTGCACCCGACGCTGGAAGGCGTGCCGGCGTTCGAGGAGGAAATGGTCATCATCGCCCCGATCAACCACGCGCCCGTCAAGCGCGCAGCGGACGTAAACGGCGAGAACATTTATGCCTTCCGTTCCAACTGCTCCTACCGTCACCACTTTGAAAAATGGTTCAGCACCGACGCCGCCGTACCGGGCAAGATCTTCGAAATGGAGTCGTATCATGGCATGCTCGCCTGCGTCAGCGCCGGTGCCGGCCTGGCGCTGATGCCGCGCAAAATGCTGCAGAGCATGCCCGGCAGTGCCACGGTCAGCGTCTGGCCATTGGCGGCGGATTTTCGCTATCTGACCACTTGGCTGGTGTGGCGACGGGGCACGGTGTCGCGCAGCCTGAGCATGTTTGTGCGTTTGCTGGAAGAGCGCGGGGTGGTGCGCGCAGACGCATGATCGCGTCTGCCGCGCACTGGATCGCTGTTATTGCCCGTCGACGCTGCGTGGCAGCTGCAGCGGATTGCCTTCGCGCAACACCTCTGGCAACAACTCATCGGGAAACCCTTGATACGCCACGGGCCGCAAGAAGCGTTCGATCGAGGTCATGCCGACCGAGGTGAAACGGCTGTCCGACGTCGCCGGAAACGGCCCGCCGTGCACCGTGGCGTACGTCACTTCCTGTGGATGCGCGAAAGCGTTGACGACGATGCGTCCGGTGCGGCGTTCAAGGATCGGTAGCAGGCGCCGCGCGAGTTCCAGGTCCGCATCTTCAAGGTGGATGGCGGCGCTGAGTTGTCCCCTGAACGAGCGGGCGACCGCCAGCAGTTCCTCGGCATCACTGACCGCCACCAGCAGCGCCGACGGGCCGAACACTTCATGGGCCAGTGCTGGATCGCTGAGAAAATGCTGGCCCTCGATTTCCAGCAAGGCCGCACGTCCGGCGAACGTGGCATCGGCCGGCGCGCCTATCGCGATCACCTGCGCGCCGGCACCTTCCATCGCCATCAGACCCTCGACGTAGGCGCCATGAATGCCCGGCGTCAGCATTGTCCGCGCCGGTGCTTCGCTGACCCGTTTGCGCATGGCGCTGCGCAGCTCTTCAAACCCGGCACCACGAATGGCAATAAGGATCGACGGACACAAACAGGCCTGACCGACGTTGACCAGCATCCGTTCGATAAAGCCGTCCCCGATCTCGGCGCCGCGAGCCGCCAGCGCCTCGGGCAGGATGAAGGTCGGGTTGACGCTGGTCATCTCGGTGAACACCGGGATCGGCTCGGGGCGCAATTGTGCGCGACGATAGAGCGCCATGCCGCCCTGTTCAGATCCGGTAAACGTCACGGCTTTGATCAGCGGATGATCGACCAGCGCTTCGCCAATGGCATTGCCGCCACCGCGCACCATCGAGAAAACACCTTCGGGCAAGCCATGCGCCTGCACGGCCTTACGAATGGCCCGCGCCTGGATTTCCGAAGCGCCGGGATGCGCGTTGTGTGCCTTGAGAATCACCGGTGCCCCGGCCGCCAGTGCCGAAGCGGTATCGCCACCCGCCACTGAGTAGGAAATCGGGAAGTTGCTCGCGCCGAAAATCGCCACCGGGCCGATGGCGATTTTTTGCAGGCGATGATCCATTCGTGGGCGCGGCTGACGCTGAGGTTGCGCGGGGTCGATGGCCAGTTGTAAAAAGCGGCCCCGGCGCACCACATCGGCGAACTGGCGGAACTGGGTCGCGGCTCTCAACGCTTCGCCCTCAAGCTGTGCTTCGGGCAGTCCGGTTTCCAGGGCCGCGCGTGCCGCCAGTTCGCTACGAACCTCATCGAGGTTGTCAGCGATGCTCTCAAGGAACGCCGCGCGTTCGACCAGTGAGGTGTGGCTGTAGCGGTCGAATGCCGAATCGGCGAGTGTCGCTGCCTGATCAACCTGCGCGGCACCGCCGAAGGTGAAGTCCGGTTCAATCAACTGATCGCTGGCCGGGTTCAGCGCTTTCATCGTTCCTTCGGTGGCGGCGACATCCGCCGCGCCGATCAGCAAATGGCCGGTCAGACTCATTGCGCTTCACCCTGGGATTGGAGGTTGGCAATCAGTTCGTCAGTGCTGGCAATCACGTGCGCAAATGTCGGGCCGTTGAGCTCGTGGGCGGCGTGCATCATTTCCGCTTTGAAGGCTGCTGTCGCATCGCGGACCAGGGTGACGTGGTAGCCCAGTTCCGCGGCATAGCGGGCGGTGGCTTCGATGCAGGTGTTGGCTAGCAGGCCGACGATGATCACGTGGGTGACGCCTTGCTGTTTCAGGCGAAAATCCAGGTCAGTGTTGGCGAAACCACTGGAGCCCCAGTGTTCCTGAACCACGATATCACCGTCCTTCGGGGCGAAATCCGGGTGCCATTCACCGCCCCATTCGCCACGGGCAAAATGATGCATGTGCATGATTTTGCACTGCGTGGGGGTCGGGTGATCCCAGGTTTCGTAGTCGCCTTTTTCCCAGCGATGATGGGGTACGATGACCACCGGGATTTCCAGCTCGCGCACCGTGCGGTCGAGTTTGCGCAGGTTGTCGAGCAGGCCATTCTGCTCAGCCATCGGTTTGATCAGAGGAAATATTTTGCCGCCGTCCGAGAGAAAATCGTTGTACGGATCGACCAACAGGTAGGCGGTTCTGTCCAGCGGGTAGGAGGTATTCGACATGGCGGCTTGCTCCGGCAATGGGATTATCGGTGCACAGGGCTTGTCCCGGCATCGTGTAGATATGATAATCATAGTAACTGTAAAAGAGGCAAGCCCTGATGGCAGTAAACGATAGTCTTCCCGACACGCTGTGCCCGATCTCCCGGGCCGAGACGATCGTCGGCGACCGCTGGACCGTGCTGGTTTTGCGCGAGTTGTTCATGGCCAATCATCGCTATGACGAGATCCAGGCGCAGACCGGCGGTACGCCGCAAATGGTCGCCGCGCGTCTGAAATGTCTGGAAGCGGATGGGCTGGTCGAGCGGCGCTTGTACAACGAGCGACCGAAACGCTACGAGTACCACCTCACCGCGAAAGGCGAGGCGTTCTACCCGGTGATCATTGCGTTGCGGGCGTGGGGAGAGACTTGGTGCAAAGCACCGGAAGAGGGGCTGGCAGTGAACATGACCCACAAAAGCTGCAACCACAGCGCCGGCCTCGGCCCGCTGTGCGAGCACTGCGGCGAACCCTTGCGGCGGGAAGATCTGATCAGCCAACCACAAGCAGCCTACGCCGCTGAGCGACAGGCGCGGCGTGAGGCGTTCAAAGGCAAATAACCTCGATCACGGCGTGCCGTTGCGACCGTGCAGCACGTAGCCGGGGCGCAGGCTCAAGCGCTCGTAATAGGCTTTCACTGCGGCAAAATCCGGGTGAGCCAGTGGCGTTTCGAACCAGCGGTTCACCGACAGTCCGATGGGAATGTCCGCCAGGGAAAACTGTTCGCCGCTGACGTAGGCGCCGGTCTTTTCCAGTTGCCGGTCGAGGATTGCCATGTTTCGTGACCAGTCGCGACAACCGGCTGACAGCGCGGCATTGTCCTGATAGTCGGGCGACTGGCGCACCAGCGACAGGAAGGCGTACGACCACGAGCGATTCAGCTCCGACGCTTGCCAGTCGATCCACTGATCCACCCCCGCCCGGGTTTGCGCGTCAGTCGGATAAAGGTGCGAACCGTCATAACGTGCGGCCAGATAACGAATGATCGTGTTCGATTCCCACAGCGTGAAATCACCATGCTGAATCACCGGCACCATGGCGCAGGGATTGAGCGCGAGAAACTCCGAATCGTTGGTCGATTTGAAGCCCGACCCCCAGTCTTCGCGCTCGAAAGGAATGTGCAATTCAGCACAAGTCCAAAGTACTTTGCGCACGTTGATCGATGAGGCTTTACCGAGTATTCGCAGCATTGGATGTCCCTTACCCAATCGTCGTCAGGCGTAAACAAATACCACACCGCAACGGAGAAGGCCCGCACTGCGCGGGCCTTCTTTTTCAGCGAATCAATCTCACAGACTGCCCGCCAGTTTGCTGCCCATCATCCGCCGACGGTAAGACGTGTCGCGATTGGCCAGCCAGAAATACAACGGCGAGGTCACCAGCAGCCCCACCAGCCACGACAGATCCGCACCGTTGATGTGCGCCGACACCGGGCCGACGTACAGCGGCGTGTTCATGAACGGGATCTGCACGGCGATGCCGATCGCGTAAGCCAGCAACGCCTGCGGGTTGTAGCGGCCGTAGACGCCGCCGTCGACCTGGAAGATCGACTGGATGTCGTACTGGCCTTTGTGGATCGCATAGAAGTCGATCAGGTTGATCGCCGTCCACGGCACCAGCACTACCAGCAACACCAGCACCATGTCGACGAAGTGGCCAATGAAGTCTTTCGAGGCGCCCACGGCAGCGAAGCAGCAAGCCAGCAGCACGATGATCGAGATCACTGCGCGGCTCTTCGCGGTGGGGATCCAGCGGTAGGCGAAGGTTTGCACCAGAGTAATCAACGACAACACCGCGCCGTACAAATTGAGGGCGTTGTGGCTGATCACGCTGAGCAGGAACAGCACCAGCATCAGTGGGCCAATAGAGCCAGTGGCGAGTTTGACCGCGTCCATGGTGTCCATGCCTACCGGCGTCGCCAGCACCGCGACGGCGCCGAAAATAAACGCCAGACTCGAGCCCAGCGCTGAACCCAGATAGGTCGTCCAGAACGTCGACGAGACTTTCACGTCGGCCGGCAAGTAACGCGAATAGTCGGACACGTAAGGGGCAAACGCGATCTGCCACAACGCGGCCAGCGACACAGTGGCGAGCCAACCGGAGAGGTTGAAGCTGCCCCGGGTGAGGAAGTCGTCAGTTTGAATGTGGGTGAAGATGTAGCCGAAGCCGACAACGATGCCGATCCCCAGCACCCAAGTGCCGATCCGATTGAGCACGTGGATAAAGCGGTAGCCGATGATGCCGATGATCCCCGAGCCGACTGCGCCAATGACGATGCCGACCGGTACTGGAACGCTGTCGACTACGCCGTGTAACGACTTGCCGGCCAGCACGATGTTGGAGGCGAAAAAGCCGATGTACATGACGCCGGCAATCAACACCACCAGCAATGCGCCGAGGGAGCCGAACTGCGCGCGGCTCTGGATCATTTGCGGAATGCCCATCTGCGGGCCTTGCGCCGAGTGCAGCGCCATCAGCACGCCGCCGACCAGATGGCCAACGAGAATCGCGACGATGCCCCAGAGCAGATTCAAGTGAAACAGCTGCACGCCCAGCGCACCGGTGACGATGGGCAACGGCGCGATGTTGCCGCCGAACCAGAGCGTGAACAGATCCCTGACCTTTCCGTGGCGATCTTCGGGGGGCACGTATCCTATCGTGTGTTTTTCAATCAGCGGAGCGGAGGATGCTGTTGGGGTAGCCATGACGAACTCCAAGGCAAGGATGAGTACGTGGACGTACTTCGGCAAGCGCCGGCACGGGCGGCGCATTTCTTGTTGAAGTGATCATGTGCAAAGCGTCGGGATAGATAAATTAGTAAGTTTGTTGCTTCAGACCTTAAAAAAAATATGCTTCGGCTGGCGCCGGCGTCCGGTATGTTCAAGCTTGATCGTGCGCCAGGGAAACAGGGCGAACACTCGCGCTCTTCGGGAGACTCACATGGCCGCCTACAACCTGCGTCAGCTCAAATACTTCGTCACCACGGCCGACTGCGGCAGCGTCGCCGAAGCCTCGCGCAAGCTCTACATCGCGCAACCGTCGGTCTCCACGGCCATCAAGCATCTGGAAGAAAGCTTCGGCGTGCAGTTGTTCATCCGCCATCACGCCCAAGGAGTTTCGCTGACGCCCAGTGGCTCGCGGTTCTATCGCAAGGCGCTGGAGCTGCTGCGGGTGGCGCACGAGTTCGAGCAGAACGCGCTGGCTGACAATGACGTGGTTGCGGGGCAGATCGATATTGGCTGTTTCGAAACCGTCGCGCCGCTGTACCTGCCGCGCCTGATCGCCGGCTTCAAAGCGCGCTGGCCAGGAGTGGAAATCCGCATTCGTGACGGTGAGCAACAGGAGTTGGTGCAGGCACTGACCGCCGGCAGCATCGACGTCGCGATGCTGTTCGAGCACGATCTGGACAGCACCATCGAAACTGCGCCGCTGATGCCGCCGCAACAGCCGTATGCGTTGCTGCCGGCCAGCCATCGCTTTGCGCAACAGGCGAAAGTCTCGCTGCATGATCTGGTGCTGGAACCGATGATCCTGCTCGACGTGGTGCCGAGCCGCACCTATTTCGTGAGCATCTTTGAAGAGCGCGGCCTGACGCCGAATATCGTCTTCAGCTCACCGTCGATCGAGATGGTGCGCGGCATGGTCGGCAATGGTTTCGGCTTTTCGATTCTGGTGACAAAACCGTTCAGCGACTACACCTACGACGGTCAGCAAGTCGTCTGTGTGCCGCTGGCGGAAAACGTCACCGGGTCGGGCTTGTCGGCGGCCTGGTTGCGGCGGGTGCAACTGACCAAACCGGTGCAGTTGTTTGTCGATCATTGCCGCGAAGAGTTGGCCCGACTGCACTCGTGAGTGCCGTCGAGCCGCTGGTCAGAGGCTGATAAACGCGAGCATCCGTTGCAGCATGGCATCGCACGCCCGCAACTGTTCGAGGCTGACAAACTCGTCGGGCTTATGGCCCTGGTCCATGCTGCCGGGACCGCAGACCACCGTAGGAATGCCCACCGCATCAAACAGTCCACCTTCGGTACCGAATGCCACGGTGCCGAAATCCTTTGATCCGCAGAACACTGAAATCAGCTCGGCTGCCTGGCTTTGCGCATCGGTGGCCAGCCCCGGATACGCCGACAAGGCGCTGAAGCGGATATCGCTTTGTGCACTGACCGCGCGCATGCGTGGCAGCACTTCGCGTTCGGCGTAGGCTTGCAGCGCTTCGGCGACGAGGGCCGGATCCTGCGAGGGCAGGGCGCGGATCTCGAAATCGAAACGGCAATCGGCCGGCACGATGTTCAAGGCTTTGCCGCCGCTGATCACCCCTGTTTGCACCGTGCTGTAGGGCGGATCGAAGCGCGCATCGTGATGCTCCGGCGCTTTCAGTTGCTGACCGAGACGGCCCAGTTCAGCGATGAGTTCGGCGGCGTACTCAATCGCATTGACGCCGAGCGGCGCGTACGCCGAATGGCACGGATGGCCGTGCACATCGCAACGCATCGCCAGTTTGCCCTTGTGGCCGAGCACCGGTTTCAGTTCGGTCGGCTCGCCGATGATGCACAGCAACGGTTTGATCGGGCGTTGCTGCAAGACCTCGAGCAGCGAGCGCACGCCGAGGCAGCCGACCTCTTCGTCATACGACAGGGCAATGTGCACCGGCAGACGCAACGACGCCTGCACCAGCGCCGGCACCAACGCCAGCACGCAGGCGATATAGCCCTTCATGTCCGCCGTACCGCGCCCGAAGACTTTGCCGTCGCGCTCCGTCAGTTCGAACGGCGGCAGCGTCCACGGCTGACCTTCGACCGGCACCACATCGGTGTGCCCGGACAGCACGATGCCCGGTTGATCCACCGGGCCGATCGTGGCGAACAGGTTGGCTTTGCTGCGCTCATCGTTGTAGATCAGCGCGCAGGGCACGTCGGAACCCGCGAGGTAATTGCGGACGAATTCGATCAGCTGCAAGTTGGACTCACGGCTGGTGGTATCGAACGCCACCAGCGCCTTGAGCAACTCGACGCTGTTCATCGATCATCCCCAGCTACCCCATAGCCCGGCGCCTTGGCCGGATCGAGGGCGCGGTCGATGTAGTCCTGAAGCTGCGGCTCGTAGGCGTCCCAGAGCTGTTGCAACTGGCCGATCGGATCCTCATCGGCCCAATCCACGCGCAGGTTGACGATCGGCCAGGTCTGCTCGCCAACCACCACGACGGCGGCGGAGTGCACCGGGCCGGCTTCGCCACCGAGCGCTTGTGCGGCGTGCAGGGCCTTGAGCAGGCGATCAGCGAGTTGACCTTCGCCGTCCTCGAAGGCGCTGACCATGGCTTCGATCACCGAACGCCCGGCGAGCATGTTGCCAGCGGCGACGCACTGTTCGCCGCTGACGGCGTTGTGTATGCCGAGGGTTTGCGCACCGCTGAAATGTGCGGTCTGGCCGAGGTGGTTGATCGCCGTGATCTGGCGGTACTGGCTGTAGCCGTTGCGCGTGAGGACTTTGTCCAGCGCGTCGTCAGGGGCGAGACCTTGCTCCATCAGCGCAAGGACTTCCGGGCCGAGAGACGGCAGGGTGATGTTCTGGCTCGAAACTGCGCCGACGCCGGGCAGCAGCCATGGGCAGCGTGCGCCGACGGCGATGCTGGAGGAACTGATGGCGACACCGAACTGGCCGGTTTCGGCGCAGCGGGCTGCGATTGAAAAGGTCATCTGCTTATTCCTTTCTAGGAAGATGTTGTCCTTGAGGGCCTCATCGCTGGCAAGCCAGCTCCCACAGGGTTTTGAGTTAAGCCCAGATGTTGTGATCAACCCGATGCCTGTGGGAGCTGGCTTGCCAGCGATGGCCATAACGCGGTGTGATGCCTTACTCAGGAATCACCGCAATCACATCAATCTCCATCAACCACTGCGGCTGCCCCAGTGCCGACACCACCAGCCCGGTGGAGATCGGGAACACGCCTTTGAGCCACTTGCCGACTTCGCCATACACCGCCTCGCGATAACGCGGGTCGATCAGGTAAGTCGTGGTTTTGACGATATGACTCATGTCACTGCCGGCTTCTTCCAGCAGTTGCTTGACGTTGCGCATGGCCTGTTCTGCCTGCGCGCGCGGATCACCGAGACCCACCAGGTTGCCGTCGAAATCCGTGCCGACCTGACCACGGACATAAATCGTGTTGCCCGCGCGTACGGCTTGGCACAAATCGTTGTCCAGCGTCTGGTTCGGGTAAGTGTCTTTGGTATTGAACATGCGGATGCGAGTGTGGGTGGGCTGGCTCATGAAAGGCTCCTGAAGAAGGTTTGCCCGACGCAATCGGCGCCGGAGCGAAAAAAGGCAATCAAGCGTCGACGGTATCGGCGGCTTTGTTGTGGCTGCTCGAATGCAGCTCGGCTTCACGCTGTTCGGCATCGCGATAGTCGAGGTACTTGCGCTGGGTGGCGATGTGATCTGCGACGTGTTTGGCGTCGTGCCAAACGCCCCAGATAAACGACGAACCCCGGCGTGACTGCCACGGCAGACCGAGGAAATACACCCCCGGCTCGCTCGACACGCCGCGCTGATGCACCGGTTTGCCCTTGTCATCGAATGCTTTCACTTGCAGCCAGGAGTAATCCACGGCAAACCCGGTGGCCCAGATGATCGAGGTGATACCGGCTTCGGCCAGATCCAGATCGGCCAGCGGATTTTTCACGCACTCGGGGTCCGGATAGGTTTCGCGGGCCTCAGGTTCTTCCGGCAGGTCCAGACCGTTGCGCTCGATGTAGGCGTCGGCAGCATCGAGCAACGCCAGATAATTTTCGTCACCGCGAGTGAGGTTACCGACCAGATCCTGCTTGAAGGTCACCACGCCGTTATTGAACGATTCGGTGACGCCGACCAGGGTCATGCCGCGATGGGCCAGGCCACGAAAATCGATGGTGCGCCCGCCATGGGCACCGCTGACCGCGATGGTCACGTGCTCACGCCCCGGTTTCATCGCCGCTTGATCCCACTCGCCAAGCACGCCCAGCCACCAGCAGAAATCCCGGTTGCGATAGGCGCGAGGCGGGCGGTCATGGGCGCCGACGGAGAGGTAAACCTGCTTGCCGGAACGCTGCAGCTCATCAGCGATCTGCACGCCGGAAGAACCGGCACCGACCACCAGCACGGCGCCTGCCGGCAGTTGCTGCGGATTGCGGTAATCAGCAGAGTGGATCTGCAACAGACGTTCGTCTTGCGGGGCAATCGCCGGGATCACCGGTTTCTGAAATGGTCCGGTCGCGGCGACTACGCGGCTGGCTTCGATCACGCCTTCGGAGGTCTCGACGGTGAAACCCGGACGGCCGACATTGCGCACCACGCTTTTCACCTCAACACCGGTGCGGATCGGCGCATTGAATTTCTTCGCATAGGCTTCGAAGTAGTCGGCGACGCGTTCTTTTGGGGCGAAACCGTCGGGATCGACGTCATCGAATTCCAGGCCGGGGAAGCGGTCGTGCCATGCCGGGCCGTTGGCAACCAGCGAGTCCCAGCGCCCGGTACGCCAGCGTTCGGCAATGCGATTGCGCTCCAGCACGAGGTGCGGCACACCGAGT
The DNA here is from genome assembly GCF_000783395.1 of Pseudomonas chlororaphis. Classification (GTDB taxonomy): domain Bacteria; phylum Pseudomonadota; class Gammaproteobacteria; order Pseudomonadales; family Pseudomonadaceae; genus Aquipseudomonas; species Aquipseudomonas chlororaphis_H. The sequence goes on from NZ_JSFK01000032.1 coordinate 34,859, forward strand.
TTACTCAGGTGCTCGCTCATGGCGACGCCTGCCTGGCCGGCACCCACGATCAGCGTGTCTGTTTTTATTATTGCAGTGGTCATCTCTACATCCTTCCTAGCAAGGCAGTGGGGTTCGGGCCGCTGTTGGCTTGTCCGTTTGGCTTGAGGTCAGACTAGGGAGAGGGGGGATATCGGTAAAATATTATTAAGCTGGGATGTGAAGATAAAATTCTGATGCAGGGTTGGGAAACCCTTGAAACACGGGGTTTGCAGAGAGTCGGTTTGAGGTTGGCAGGTAAAAAACAGCTTGGCGTAACGTGCAGTGGTGAGCAGAATCTTCCCCTCACCACTGCGCCGGTTTCAGCGATTCAGAAACGCCAGCAAATCTTCATTCAATGCCTGCGCATGGGTCACTGCAAAACCATGTGGCGCCCCGGCGTAAACCTTCAGTTCAGCGCCCTTGATCTGCGCCGCCGCCTGTTTGCCGGTGGTTTCGAATGGCACGATCTGATCGCCGTCGCCATGGATCACCAGGGTCGGCACGTCGATTTTGGCCATGTCCGGGCGGAAGTCGGTTTCCGAGAACGCGGTCACGCAATCCACGGTGCCTTTGAGCGAAGCCAGCAGGGCGATGTTGAGGGTTTGTGTCAGCACGCCGTCGGAGACTTTCTGGCCTTGATTGGTGCCATAGAACGGCGCGGCGAAATCGGCAATGAACTGCGCACGATCCTGCAGCAGACCGGCCTTGATGCCGTCAAACACTGAAGTATCGACGCCTTGCGGGAAGTCGGCTTTCTTGCCGAACAGCGGTGTCACCGCGCCCAACAGCACCAGACCGGCAACCCGCTCACTGCCATGGCGGGCGATGTAACGGCTGACGTCGCCGCCACCCATGGAAAAGCCCACCAGCGTCACGTCGCGCAGGTCCAGGTGGTTGATCAATTGCGCGATGTCATCGGCAAAGGTGTCGTAGTCATAACCCGTCCACGGTTGATCGGAGCGGCCGAAACCACGGCGGTCGAAGGCAATCGTGCGATAGCCGCGGCTGCTCAGGTATTCCATCTGGTATTCCCACATGTCGGCATCCAGCGGCCAGCCGTGGCTAAACAGCACGGGTTTACCGCTGCCCCAATCCTTGTAGTAAATCTCGGTACCGTCTTGTGTGGTGAAGGTGCTCATGGAAACTCCTGCTTGAGGGATCGCGCGTGATGCCGTAATGGCGACATTTACTATCAGCGCAAAGCGATCCGGCTACTTGTATGCAGGTGCTGGTTTTGCGCCGGTTCAGCCATGGAGCCGCTCCAGAGTTGTATGATGCAACTCAAAGCCGCATCGCCGACTGATAAATCGAGGGAGTACATTCAAGTGAAGCGCAAAAGCCTGCAGGGCAATGCCTGCCCGGTCGCCCGAACGTTGGATCTGATCGGCGACTGGTGGTCGTTGCTGATCATTCGTGACGCCCTGGATGGCATTCGGCGTTTCAATGATTTTCAGAAGAATCTCGATATAGCCAAGAACATGCTCAGCGCCCGGCTCAAGGCACTGGTGGAGCAGGGGATCCTGGAAACCTTCCCGGCCGCCGATGGCGGTGCCTATAAGGAATACCTGCTGACCGAGCGTGGCAAAGCTTTGCAAACCGTGATCGTCGCGCTGTCGCAGTGGGGCGGTGAATTCATGTATGCGCCGGGCGAGCCGGGCTCGGTGATGGTCGACGCGAAAAATCGACAACCGATACGCAAACTGGTGTTGACGTCGGCCGATGGTCGCGCACTGGCACCGGAGGACGTCGCGACGCGATTGGCTGTTGAGCACTGAAGGGCAATGCTGTTTCAACTGAGTCACCCGCTCACGCATGGGGGCGAGTCTTGCTGAATTTCCACGCGCTTTTTTGTACATCTTTCGTTACAAGCCCGACAAAAGGTCGAAACGATTGTTTGACGCCAAAATGATGGCCATCTAATATCGCGCCATTATTTTGATGTTACTTTCGTATCGAGGGATCGAACATGTCCTCACCCGCCCTCGTGGCGAGGTTGTGCCTGGCTTTGCTATGCCTTTCTCCGCTTCAGATCGCCGTTGCTGCCCCCACACCGGGTGACACCGACCTTATCCGTGACCGCCAGAATCGCCTGCTCGAAGAGCAGCAGCGGCGTCTCGAAGAACTCAAGGATCTGCCCGGCAAGGACGTCAAGCCTGCGCAACCGGCTGCCCCCACCGATACCCGTTGTTTCCCGATCAAAGACATCCAGCTCAAGGGTGCCGACAGCCTGTCGGACAGCGAAAAAAACCGTCTGCTCAAGCCCTATATCGGTGAATGCCTTGGCGTGCCGCAGCTCAACGAGCTGCTCAAAGTCATCACCGATCACTACATCGAGAAAGGCCTGGTCACTAGCCGCGCCTACTTGCCGCAGCAGGATCTGTCCAGCGGGCATCTGCAAGTGCTGGTGGTCGAAGGCAAGCTCGAAGGCATGAAGGGCGCGGAAAACAGCCGGCTCTCGGAGCGTGAACTGGCCATGGCCTTTCCCGGCAAAACCGGTGACCTGGTCAACCTGCGCGAGATCGAGCAAATGGTCGATCAGCTCAACCGCCTGCCATCCAATCAGGCAAAAATGGAGCTCGCGCCCGGCCAGAACGTCGGCGGCAGCGAAGTGCGGGTCACCAACACCCCGCAAAAGCCATGGCGAGTCGGGCTGTCACGCAACAACGACGGCCAGCGCAGCACAGGCGAGCAGCAATGGGGCACCACGTTTGACTGGGACAGCCCGCTAGGCCTGGCCGATCAGTTGAGCCTGCGCGGTGGTCACGATGCGATGACCGATCATCAGCACACCTCGCGTAACGCCATGCTCAATTACAGCTTGCCGTGGGGCTGGTGGACGTTCAGCTACACCTACAGCCAGAGCGAATACCGCTCGCAAATTGCCGCCAACCTCTACAACTTCAAGCAGACCGGCGACAGCGAAAACCATCAGTTGCGCGCCGAACGAGTGATCCACCGCGACGCCGTCAGCAAGACCTCGCTCAGCGCTGGCCTGTCGTACCTGCGCACCAACAACTTCATCGAGGACAGCAAACTCAAACTGAGCAGCAACCGCATCAGCGAAGCGCAGTTCGGCTTCAACCACGGTCGTCGCGTCGGCAGTGCCTTCGTCAACTTTGACGCCGGCATGCAGGAAGGCATCGGCGCATTCGACGCACAGGGCAGTCATGATCCGGGCCCGGGCGAGCCGAATGCGCGCTACCGCAAATACACCGCCACCCTGAGCTATTTGCAGCCATTCAAACTCTGGGGCGAGTCGTTCAGTTTCAGCAGCCTGATGACCGGCCAGCGCAGTGAAGACGTGCTGTTCAGCCCGCAACGCACCAGCCTTGGCGGCTCGTCGTCGATTCGTGGTTACAAGGATCAATCACTGTCCGGTGACAGCGGTGGTTACTGGCGCAATGACCTGCGCTGGACGCGTCCGGTGACCATCGAATGGCTGCAACCGGTGTTCTCCGAATACGGCACCAGCCTCGGTTACGACCAGGGTGTGATCCAGAACGGTCGCTACAACGGCGATCAGCACGGGCGCATGTCGAGCAATTCGCTGGACCTGTTTGCCCGTGGCAAATACCTGTCCGCCGGGGTGACGTTTGCCCATTCCCTGGAACGCCCGGATGCGCTGACCGAGCGTGAAGCACCGATCTACTTCCGCCTGGATTTCTTCCTCTAATACCGCCCGCCCCGAGATTCTGAAATGGACATCCTTCAACCGGCCTTTCTGGCCGGTCAGCCTGCTGCTGCCGAAAAAAACCGCGAACACTTCTTGGGTATGCCGAAACGCGGGCTGGCGTTTCTCTTGGCGAACGTCATGTTCTGGCAACCGATGTGGGCGCAGGCCGACGGCATCGTGGTGGCCAACCCGAACACATCGCTGGACCGCGCCGGCAACGGCGTGCCGATCATCAATATCGCCACACCCAATGCCAGCGGGCTGTCGCATAACCAGTTTCACGACTACAACGTCGGTGCGCAGGGCGTAATCCTCAACAACGTCACGGCACGCACTGAGCAGTCGCAACTGGGCGGGATCATTCTCGGTAACCCGAACCTGCGCGGTGCGGCGGCACAAACCATCCTCAACGAAGTCAACGGCGGCAGCCCGAGTCAGCTGCGCGGTTATACCGAAGTGGCGGGGCAATCAGCGCGAGTGATCGTCGCCAACCCTTACGGCATCACCTGCAACGGTTGCGGGTTTATCAACTCGCCACGGGTGACGTTGACCACCGGTAAACCGGTGCTCGACGACGGTCGGCTCGATCACTTTCAGGTTGATCAGGGCAGTGTTGCCATCGATGGCGTCGGTCTCGATGCGAGCAATGTCGACAGCTTTGAAATCATCACCCGCAGTGCGCAGATCAACGCGCAGATTCACGCCAAACGCCTGAACATCACCACCGGGCGCAACGACGTCAACGCCGATACCCTCAACGCCACCGCGCGCGCCGATGATGGCAGCGCCAAACCGCAGCTGGCCATCGACTCGTCAGCGCTCGGCGGCATGTATGCCGGTGCGATCAAACTGGTCGGTACCGAGGCGGGTGTCGGCGTGAAACTGGCAGGTGAACTGGCGGCCAGCGCCGGTGATATTCAAATCGACGCCAATGGTCAGTTGAGCATGGCCAAAGCTACCGCCAGCGGCGCCGTCGACATCAAGGCGAAAAGTCTTGATGCCCAAGGACCCGTTTATGCCGGCACGCAACTGACGGTGCAGACTGCTGAGCAGTTGGTCAACCACCAGAGCCTTGCCGCCCGCGATAGCGTGCACTTGACCAGCGGCGGCAGGTTAACCAACAACGGGGTGATCGAAGCCGGGGTAAATGCCGACAACGGTCGTAATACCAACGGCGATCTGTCTATCAACAGCGATGCCTTGAGCAATAGCGGCAGTGTGTTGGCCAGCCGTTCTCTGAACATTACCGCTGCTGGTGTGCTCGATAACCAGAACGGCATCATCCAGGCACAGAACGTTACTTTGAGCGTGGCTCGGCTGGTCAACCAAGGCCTCAATGCACGCATTTATGGGGAAACCGCTCTTGTTTTTAGCGCCCCGGCGGTCGTCAATCTTGACGGCCTGATCCGCTTTGCCGATGGGCAGGCGGCGACGCTGTCGGTCGACAGTCTCGACAACCGCCAGGGCCGTATCGAACTGGCCGGTGGCAGTCTAAAACTTAATGCCCGCGAGCTGCAGAACGCCGATGGCAAAATCATTGCCGGGCACTTGGATCTCGATGCTCAACAGCTCGACAACAGCCGAGGCCTGATTGGCTCGAGCCAGAGCGACGCTAATGTTGTCGCTCGTGAACGCCTGGATAACAGCAAAGGCAATATTCAGGCGAAAACCACGTTGGCAGTGTCCGGAGGCGAATTGCTCAATCGGGGCGGTACGCTGGCGGCTGACCAAATCAAGGTCACGGCGGCGCGGCTCGATAACAGCACCAAGGGTGTGATCAGTGCTGAAAACGGCGCTGCCGAGCTGGCGTTGGCGCAGGATCTGGATAACCACGATGGCAAGGTACAGGCCTCGACTCACCTGAAGGTCGCCGCCCAAAGCATCAACAACCGCAAGGGCAGTCTCACGGGTAAAACCCTTGAGGTGACCAGCCGCGGCGCGCTCGACAATACTCAGGGAGCGATTTCGTCCGCTGACACTGTGATCACCAGCGCAGACATGGACAACAGCCAGGGTCTGATTCAAGGCAACGATCGCCTCAAACTGACCGCACAGGATTTGGAAAACTCGGGTGGCAAGCTGCTGGGCGGTGTGCTCGACGCAAGTCTGACCAATCTCACAGGCAACAACGACGGCACCATTAGCGCAGAAAACGGCAAGCTTTCGCTGACGGTTCAGCAGCACCTGAACAACGCCTTGGGCCGGTTGCAGTCCACCCTGAGTGACGTGGACATTTACACCGGTTCGTTCGATAACCGGGGTGGTGTTGTCGGTGCACAGCAGTTGTTGGTGATGGCCAAGGAAGGACATGTCGACAACCGTGGCGGGCGCATGATCAGTGATGGTCTGAACCTGCACGCCGGCAGCCTTGATAACAGTGACAACGGGCTGTTGGCTGCGGGTGATGACGGGGCTCGGCTGATCCTCAAACAGACGGCTCCCGGCCAGTCACGACTGCTCAACAACAATGGCCGTATCCAGAGTGATGCCGGTCTGCACATCGAAAGCGATGTCGTCGACAACAGCGCTGGCGTCCTGCTTGGCAAAACCATCGATGTGACCGCCACCCAACTGAGCAACAACGATAAGGGTGGCATCGTCGGCAATGGCGGCGATGTTGCCGTGACCATCACCGGTGTCTTCAGCAACGTGACCGGTGTGGTTGATGCCGGTGATCAAGGCTTGCTGCTCGAGCAATTCACTGCGCTGGACAATCGCGGCGGAACCCTGCGCGGGAAGCGTCTGGACATCACCGGCACCACGATAAACAACAACGATGCCGGCCAGATCCTCGCCGGTAGTGGCGGCCTGGAGATCACTGGCAAGACCCTCATGAACCAGCAGGGTGTGATCCTTGCCAACGGCAGTCACGCGGAACTGGCACTCGGTAGCGGCACCTTGCAGAACCAGGGAGGAACGCTGCAAGCCGACTCGCTGGAGATCACCAGCGCCGACCTCGATAACAGTGCAGTCAACGGTAAGGCCGGTTTGATCTCCAGTCTGATCGATGACCTGACACTGACGGTAACGCGCCTGACCAACCGTGCCGGCAAGCTGTTCGGCAAAGATCAACTGATCTTCAACGGCACCAGTCTGGACAACACCGGCGGCGAGATCAGTGGCAATCAACTGGGCCTCGACGCAGTCGGGCAGATTCTTAATCAGGGCGGCCTGATCGAGTCGGCGACCAGCCTGAAACTCACCGCCGGCGGATTGGATAACAGCGCCAGTGGCCAGATCCGTGCACTCGGTGGTACCTCCAGTCAGATCAAACTGAGCGGCAACCTCAACAACCAGAGCGGCGTGATCGAAATCGGCAGCCAGGATCTGGTGCTGTCTGGTGCTCAACTCAACAACCTCAGCGGCAGTGTGCGCCACGCTGCGCAGGGCTTGTTCGATCTGGACCTGACTAATCTGACCGGCACGCAAGGCAGCCTCACGGGTCTGGGCAAAGGCTTGTGGGATGTCGGCTCGGTCAACGGCGTCGGTACCTGGCAACTCAACGGCGGCCTGACCTACACCAGCGCGCAGGATCTGAGCCTCAACGCCGGCGACCGCATCGCCAGTGCTTCGACGCTGAACCTCAATGTCGCCAACCTGAGCAACGCCGGGCAACTGGCCAGTGATGGTGATCTGACGCTGAACCTTGGCGGCAATCTGCTCAACAGCGGTCGCGTGTCGGCTCAGCAGAAACTGACCATCAACGCCAACGACGTGATTCAACAGGACGGCCGGCTGGTCAGCGGTGGCGATACCGCGATGACCTTGCGCGGCACGCTGGACAACCTCGGCCGCCTCATCGCCAACCAGAACCTGACGGTGACCGCTGCCCAGATCAACAACAAAGGCACTCTGGGTGCTCAGGGCAATCTCGAATTCAACGTTACCAACGGCATCTCCAACAGTGCCGATACGCTGCTGTTCAGCGGCGGCACAATGAAGCTGCACAGCAACAGCCTGAACAACTATTACGGCGATATTTACAGCCGTGGCAATCTGTCGTTCGACGCTGCGGGCGGTGGTCGTGCAGCAGTATTCAGCAACTTGTCGGGGACGATTGAGGGCGAGGGGGATATCGACATCAATGCGGTGTCGGTGGAGAACGCCAAGTCGGTTTTCGAAATGACGCAGGGCGGCAGTTCCGGCTCCATCAGATGGATTTGCGGGCAGCACTGCGGTGGCCACGATGGCTGGAAAAAAGGCACGATCATCATTGATCGGACCTATAACGATATGGTCCTCAAAGACTCGACTGCATCGCGCTTCGTCGCCGGCAAAAACCTGACGATTCATGCCAGCGGCGTCGAAAACCGCTACAGCATGATGGCAGCCAACGGCAATCTCACGGTAACGGCCGACCGCTTGTTAAACCTAGGCGCGGAATCGCGCTCTGGCGCTTCGACAGAAACCATCGGCACGCCAGGCAGGATCGACAATAGCTTGTGGGATCGGATGGAGTTCGTCGAAGTCCCGGCGTTCAACGCGCAGACACAGCAGGGGAATTTCGATGAGGCACGCTTCAACGAGTTGGTCGAGGTTACCAATGACAGTCGCTTCTCTCACCCTGAGAACGTAAAAATAAACTGGTCTCCCAATGGCAACACCTTGTATCCAGCCACGCTTCAGGCGGGAGGAACGGTAAGCCTTAACGTCACCGACTCCATCCAGAACGGCAAGCTCTACAACAATACCTACGATCAACTCAGCGGAAATCTGGACAGCGAAAAAGCCACCGGTGTGGGTGTCGTCGACATCAATCTGGGCAAACGCAGCAGCGCCGCCAGCGTTCAGGTCGCCAAGGACGTCACTCGCATCGAAAAGGTGGATGCGGATGGCGTGAAGCAGATCAGCTTCGTCCCGGTTGATTTCCGCGGGGTGCCGTTTGCTGCCGTAGATCCCACCGCGTCTTCGACTTTCAGGCTTCCGAAAGGCCCGTACGGCATGTTCGTGCAGAGCCAGAATCCACAAAGTCGGTATCTGATCGAAACAAACCCGGAGCTCACCCAGACCGCGCTATTCATGAGTTCCGACTACCTGCTCGGCAAACTCGATTTCAGCGCCGATGAAGCCGCACGCCGCCTCGGCGACGGCCGCTATGAATCGCGTTTGATCAGCGATGCCGTGTTGGCCCAGACCGGCCAGCGCTTTCTGGCCGGCGGCTTGAACAACGATTACGAGCAATTCCGTTACCTGATGGATAACGCGCTCGCCAGCAAGAACGAACTGAACCTGGCGGTCGGCGTCAGCCTGACCTCCGCGCAGGTTGCCGCACTGACCCACGACATCGTCTGGATGGAAGAACGTGTCGTCGACGGTCAGAAAGTACTCGTGCCAGTGCTTTATCTGGCTCAGGCCGAATCCCGTAACGTGCGAGGCGGTAGCCTGATTCAGGGGCGTGATCTGGAAATGATCACCGGCAACGACCTGGTCAACGTCGGCACTTTGCGTGCCACCAACAACCTTTCAGCTGACGTTAAAGGCAGCCTTTATAACGGTGGCCTTGCCGAGGCCAACGAACGCCTGAGCGTGATGGCCACCGACAGCATCCGCAATGCGCTGGCCGGTGATATTCGCGGTAATCAGGTCAGCCTGAGCACCCTCAAGGGTGACATTGTCAACGACCGAACCGCTGTGACTTACAGCCCAGGGCAGGGGTTGCTCACTTCAACTGACGACGGCGGCAGCGTTAGCGCCCGCGATACGCTGAGCATCAAGTCCGGCCGTGACTTGACCAACTCCGGCACGATCACCAGCGGCGCCGATGCAAACTTGAGCGCGACTCGCGACATCAATTTGCTGGCGGTCCAGGACGTCAACGAGATCCACAAAATCGAGAACGGCGGGCATCGCTCAACCGTCACCACAACGGTGGAAAATCTAGCGTCCAGCGTGAAGAGCGGCGGCAACCTGAAGCTTGATGCCGGTCGTGACATCAACGTCGTCGCCAGTACTGCTGAGGCCAAAGGCGATCTGCTTGCCGACGCGAAACAAGACTTGAACATGGCTTCGGCGAGTGACGAACACAACGTCGAGACCAACAGCAAAAAAGGCAAGAAACGCGTCCACGAAGAAGATAACCACACCGTCCAGAAAGCCGCCGAGTTCATCGCGGGCGGCGACGTGAAAACCTCTTCCGGCCGCGACACCACACTTGTTGCGAGCAAGATCAGCGCAGGCAATGAAGCCTACGTGTATGCGGGTAACAACCTGAACCTGCTGGCCGCGCAGAACAAGGACTACACCCTGTATGACATGAAGGAGAAGGGTGGTTTCGGCGCCAAGAAAATGAAGCGCGACGAGGTTACCCAGATCACTCATGTGGGTAGCGAGATCAAGACTGGGGGCAATCTCACGCTGGTTAGCGAGGGAGACCAGCGCTATCAGGTGGCGAAGCTCGACAGCGGCAAGGACATTGTTCTCGACAGCGGCGGCTCCATCACCTTTGAAGGGGTGAAGGACCTGCATGACGAGAGTCATGTAAAGAGCAGCGATAACCTGGCGTGGACTTCCATGAAGGGGGAGGGCAGGACTGACGAAACGTTGCGTCAGAGTGCCCTGATTGCCAACGGATCGATCACCATCAAAGCGGTTGATGGACTGAAGATCGATATCAATAGGGTAAACGAACAAAGTGTCAGTCAGGCCGTGGATGCAATGGTCGCTGCCGATCCGAATCTTGCCTGGTTGAAACAGGCACAAGCACGAGGCGACATCGACTGGCATCAGGTAGAGGAAATACACAAGACCTTCAAATATGAACACTCTGGGCTTGGCGCAGGAGCACAACTGGTTTTGGCCATTCTTTTAGCGGCGATCACCGGAGGGGCAGGTGCTGCTCTAGTGGGAGCGGCCGAGGGCTCGTTGTTTGCCGGCATTGCCAACACCATGTTTGTGTCCCTGGAAACAACGGCTGCTAATAGCGCAATCAGCAACAAGGGGAAAATTGGGGCGGTTGTCAAAGACACCTTCAGCAAAGAAAGTTTGAGAAATGCCGCGATTGCCGGAGCCACCGCCGGCTTGACTCAAGGCTTTATCGATCCATACCTTGGCGGCCAAACGGTGCCGTTCAACAACCTCACCAAGGGCTTTAACCTTAATACGCTTGAAGGTATCGGTGGTTTTGCCATCCATGCGAGCGCTCAGGGGGTCGCCTCGGCCGGCATTAAAACGGTCATAGGCGGTGGTAGCTATAGCCAGAATCTGAAAGAGGGCCTGATCTTTCAGGCAGGAAATGTCGTTGCCGCTACCGCGTTCAACTTTGTAGGCGGTTACGCTCAGAAAAACTGGCAAATAGCAAAAAATGCCGGTGACTCGATCGGCATGTCCATATGGGCCGAAGGTGGTGCCGCTCGCACCGCTCTGCACGCGTTGATGGGGGGCGCCGTCTCCAGCATTACCGGTGGTGACTTCAAAAGCGGAGCAATTGCCGCCGGCGCAAGCCAAGCCATGGCAGGCGCGCTTAACTCGACATTTAACGATCAGCCGAATTTACGCCAGGCGTTCTCCCAGATAGTTGGTTTGACCGCCGCTGGTTTGGCCGGCGCAGACATCAACAAGGCATCGTGGGTTGCTTTGATGGCTGACGAGTACAACCGCCAGCTTCATCAAAAAGAAGTCTTGGCGTTGGAAAAGCTGCAAGAAGAGAATCCCGAAAAAGCGTACCAACTCAAGGCGGCAGCTTGCGCGATAGTTCATTGCAGTGCCTCGGTTCACCCTGATGACCAAAAAAATTATGATGCGCTCACAAAGCTGGAAGCCGATGGCAGTGGCTTCAAGGATGCTCAAAGCGCGCTGTTCGCTACCGGAGCTTTTGACGAGTATTCGAAATGGGATCAGGTCAACGACGGCCTGCTGCGCAATGAAGAAAGTGCTCAACGCACAGGCAACGCCGGCCGAGCGATATTAGGAGCCGCGGGCGCTGTTGCAGGTTACAGCGGCGCGATAATCACAAGCCCGGCCTGCGTGACTCTTGTTGGTTGCGCCCTGCCTGGCATGTCCGCGGCAGCGGGTGCAGCCTCCTTTTTGGAGAGCTGGGAAGCTACTGGAAAACTGTTTGCACCATATGAATACACCCAGGGCGACAGGGTGCTCGCGTCCTTCAGCAGTGAAACCTATCCGGGCGATGTGAACCCGCTTCGTGATTACGGTACGGAAGCTGCGAAAGCTGCAGTGGAAATGCTGCTGCTCAAGGGCGCCGGAAAATACCTGGAAGGAAGTGGGGAGCTTCTGTTGACTTCAGGTGGCAAGAAGGGAGGGAGTCTCCCAGGCAGCACCTCGGCAGTCGATAAGGTTGAATTCAATGCGACTCGCGATGCAGAAGGTTTTGGGTTGTCTGCCCAGCGTGACTTTGTCCCGGGGAAAGTGCATCGTGCGGAAAATATCAACGCTGGACAGGTAACGGATCGTGATGGTCTTCCGCGTGTTGATGGTGAGAAAACGGCGAATGACTTGCTCCTGAAAGAACAGTCAGGTGGAATAGATGCTCCATACTGGGGAACACAGCGTCCGGCTTGGAAGGAAGGGACAATGGTGACGGATAGCGTGGTAAATGAACCACGTATAACGACGATGACCATTAACGAAGCGCAGTATATAAAGATGCAGAAAGAAATGGACGAAGGAAGAAATCCCTCATCTGTGCTAGGAGCTTGGGCCACGGATACACCAATAAACTCTGTGGCAGATGTTCGAAATAAACTCGCAGTCTCGGAAGAGTTTAAAAGTGGGAAGCTGTATCAGATTAGATTGACGATCAAGCCTGGGGTAGGAGTACGGGATGGGGATGTGGGCAATATGTGGGATGCAATAAATGGTACTCGCTTGCCAGGTGGTGGGCATCAAGTGAACTTTATGGATAAGCCGCCCCGAACCAATCCAGAGCTTTATGAAGTTGATATGGACTCGCTGAGGTTGCTCAAGTGATGGATTTTATTTATGAGGTTGTTACAAGGCGCGAGTTTGATGACGGGTTCGTTTCTGACCAGTTTGTTCGCTGGGATGGAGTAAGTAGCAGTCTTGAGGAAATAAAGCAGAATATTCTATATGTAGAAAAGCATAAGGTTGTTGCCCTGCGGCAGAGGTTGGTTTTGGATAGTGGTGCAGAGGTTGATATTCCGATCTTCGAAACCCTACATATTTTGCCTGACAGGACTGGAGTCTTAGTGATATTTGAAAAGGAGCCTTCTAGGTTCGGTGTCTCTCATGCACCTTGGTTTTTCAGTTTTCCTAATAATGCTGCAATTTATAATGTTGACGGGTCATTGCGCCATCAGCTGTGCAATCCGTATGGTAAAAATAGTTATATCGGTGCCATACACTCTGGAGCGATGCCCGATCATCCAGATAAGCTGGGAGTTCTAATCGGCACAGTTGGTCATGAGCCAGAATGGCTGTATTTGGTTGATCCGAATAGTCCGCAGTTGATTTCTACTGGAAAGTGGATTCGTTATTAGCTTGGATAACTGCAGATAAATGGGGGCAGACCACGTTTAAAAAGTACTCCGAAAACGAGGTCTGTCCCCTTTTTATTACTCTTACCATCAAAGAGCTTGCGACAGGTAAAACGCTTTATTGGCGCCCTGGAATGAAATCAGTAAAAGAGGTGAAATAATGTGAAGCGCTCTCTCTCTTGGACGGTCGGTTTTGGCAGAACCTGTGAAGGTGGCACGCAAAGAGATCCATCTTGGAATGATGTCGTTGCGCACCTTGAAGAGTCCTGCCGAAATTTGGGGAGTGTAACTCTGGATATTGAAGAATTAGCAGGCTTCGAACTCTTGACATTGCAGGTTGTCGCAGAGACAGGCAAGTACGCACTGACGCTCGGCGTTGATGATGGCGATGACTACGATGTCAAAGTATTTTGCGGCGATAAAAATCGTGGCGGAATTATGCATATCCAAGGCGACGCCGTTGCTGGTTCAGCCATCTGCTCAAATTTTGAGATTGTCGTGGAGATATTCAAGCAGCTCTTCGACAGTGGCGGAGTGTCGTCAGCGCTCATGAACTGACTTTTAATTCGAGCGACTCCGGCTAAAACAAAAAACGCCCCAAATCAACCGGCGCGTTTTTCATTTATCAAACACTAAATTCCGGACGCTCACCGAAACGCGATACTACACTGAATATGTCCATCCTACGCCCGGTATTGCAGGGCCAGGACCTCAGCGAATCGTCGTAGGGAAAGGCGGCGAAATGTATTACACCGCTGACCACTACAAAACCTTCATCCCGATAAAAATTGAGGCCTATCGAAAAGATAAATGGGGACAGACCACGTTTAGAAAACATTCCGAAAACGTGGTCTGTCCCCTTTTTATGCTGGCGGAGCACATGAAGTTAATTTTATGGATAAAACCCCTCGCACGAATCCTGAGCTTTATAATGTTAATATTGATAGTTTGAGGTTGTTGAAATGATTGACCTTGTTGCGTGTATAAGGAATGAGGTGGTGCATGCTGATGGAACGATCTTTGAAAGTTTTTACGATTGGCAGGGGCGTAGAACTGATTTTGAAGTTGAAATGGCGCAAGTTAAGTATGTGCGTGTGAGTAAGGTTGTAGAGATAAGAAAATACATGGTTTCTGATGCCGGTTCGGAGGTTTTGTTTTCTGCAGCGGGCATCCCATGTATATTGCCAGATAGGGCTGGAGTGCTGGTTGTTTTTAATGAAGAGCCATCCAGGTTTAACTCTTCTGAAGCACCTTGGTACTTCGGGTGTCCTCACAACGCTGCGATCTACAATGTTGATGGTGCATTGCGTTATCAGTTGCACAATCCTTATGGGGAAGGCGGTTATATAGGCGCCATACATTCAGGTGCGATGCCCGAGCATCCAAATTCACTAGGTGTTTTGGTTGGAGCCGTAGGGCATGATCCAGAGTGGCTTTATTTGGTTGATCCAGATAGTCCGGAATTAATTTCTACAGGAAAGTGGATTCGCTATTAGTCTTAAATAAGGAGGGGGATAAATGGGGGCAGACCACGTTTAGATAGCTCTCTGAAAACGTGGTCTGTCCCCGGTTTTTCCCGTTTTTCCCGAAGTCCTGGTCAGTTGAATTTTTTACGCGTATCGAAAATTCGTTAATTCATCCTCGCATTTGGATCCAAAAGATGGGTCGTGTAGCTTGGGATAAATGGGGACAGACTACGTTTAAAAAGTACTCCGAAAACGTGGTCGGTCCCCGTTTTACTTCTCGTCGCAAGGGGTCGTGAACATTTACCCAGAGCTCCCAATCTGCGTTTTATGCAGTGGGGTTATAAGTCAGTTTCAACAAAGGTTCCCCGGTGTGATTGTTAACGTAGAAACAGGAAAGCCAAGATGAAAAAAATTCGAGATATTTTTCATGAGTTGGTGCTGCGGGGAGTGATTTTAGAGTCTGCACTCGTTGGTTGCTCCGAAGGGGAGATTGCATCAGTCGAGCAACATTTTGGTTGCAAAATTCCGTTAGAGTATCGTGAGTTTTTGACGGTTGCTGGGCATTCGGCTGATAAGATTTTCTGTGGCGTAGATATTTTTTATCCGAGATTACTTAGCCTGAATTTGGAGGCGGAAAAGTTGCTTGATGAGTTAGGTCTCTCTGGTTTGTTGCCTGCGAATGCTAAGGTATTCTGCATGCATCAAGGATATGAAATTAATTATTTTCTACCGGTCTCTGACGATCCCCCAGTATTTCAATTCTTTGAAGGTCAGAGTTCGATAGCTAAAACTTGGGATAGCTTTTCAAGCTTCTTGATTGCATCAATAGAAAACCATCTTTTACAATGGTCGGACTTAAATTAGCGCCATCAAGGAATAAATGGGAATAAATGGGGACAGACCACGTTAAAAAAACGCTCTGAAAACGTGGTCTGTCCCCTTTTTAGCTTCGTGACGCGACCAATGGAAATAATGTTTTTGGCGGTTCAAAGTTTGCTGTTGATTTTTCCACCGTTTTTCTCCTGTTAAGCCAGGACCAGGAATTCGTGAGGAAACAGTCGGCGATATGTGGGATGCGACCAATGGTGTTCGATTGCCTGGTGGCGGGCATCAGGTGAGTTTTATGGATAAGTCACCTCGAACTAATCCTGAGTTATACCAAGTTGATATGGCGTCAGTGAGGGCGTTGCAATGAAACAACTAATTAAAGAGGTTAGAACGATTTGGGAGTTCGAGGGTGGGGCGGGCTTTGAACAATTTGTCCGCTGGGATGGAGTGCGAACCAGTTTTGATGAAATTAAAAAAAATATGGCGAATACGAAAAATCTTGCGCTTAAAGACTTTAAGCGCTTATTGATTCTGGATGATGACGTCGAAATTAGCATCCCAGTGGAGGAGATTCCCCATATTCTTTCAGATAGGACTGGCGTTCTGGTGATTTTTGAAGAGAAACCAACAAAACTCAGCTGCTCCATTGCTCCTTGGTTTTTTGAGTGTCCTAATAATGCAGCTATCTATAATGCTGACGGTTCATTGCGATTCCAACTACAAAGTCCGTATGGAATAGGTAGTTATATTGGTGCGGTACACCACTCCGCATCGCAAAATTATCCTGAATCTTTAGGTGTCTTGGTCGGTTCGTTAGGACATCAGCCAGAATGGCTTTGTTCGATTGATCCCAATAGTCCGAAACTGATACCTACAGGGAAGTGGGTTCGCTATTAATCAATGAGTTGGTTCTATTGATTTAGCAGATGTCCAGTAAATGGAGCTTGTGTCATAGGGGGGATAAATGGGGACAGACCCTGAAGGATCCCCTCAAACCTACTCCAGGCTCTGCGCCTGATGATGCACCACATCACGCAGAGTTTTCTCCAATTTTTCCCAGTCTCCATTGCCTCCGAACTCTATGCATCTACGCCAATACTCTAAACCCAGTCGCCACAATGAGAGCACAGGTCTTTCTCTGAGGTCGCTGCTTTGATAGCGCCGTCCCAGATGACTTTCACTCGCCTTAAGGGAGGCCGGGATCTGGTCGATTCCGGGAGTCGCAGTGTCTTGCCGATAGCCAAAAAATAAAACGCCCCGAACACTGTCGGGGCGTTTCATAGGTCAAGCTCAATCAGCAGAAAACTTACCGAAACGCCGGCACCACATGCTTGATAAACAGCTCCAACGATTTCTTCTTCTCCTCATGCGGCAAGCTGTTGTCACACCAGAAACTGAACTCATCCACCCCCAATTCCTGGTAGTACTTGATCCGTGGAATGATCTCTTCCGGCGTACCAATCATCGCCGTCTTGTGCAAACTCTCCAGTTCAAACTCCGGGCGCCCGGCAAACTTCTCTTCCGGGCTCGGCGCAAGAAAACCATTGACCGGGGTCTGCTTGTTGCCAAACCACGCATCAAAGGTTCGGTAAAAACGTGAGATCGCTTTCGCGCCGACTTTCCAACCGTCCGGGTCATCAGCGGTGTGCACGTGAGTGTGGCGCAGCACCATCAATTGCGGACGCGGCACATCCGGGTTGTTATCCAGCGCGGTCTGGAACTTGTTCTTCAGGTCGAGGACTTCTTCGTCGCCCTTCATCAGCGGCGTAACCATCACATTGCAGCCGTTAGCCACGGCGAAGTTGTGCGAGTCAGGGTCGCGGGCGGCGATCCACATTGGCGGGTTCGGCTGTTGGATCGGCTTCGGCACGCTGGTGGAGGTGGGGAATTTCCAGATGTCGCCGTCGTGGGCGTAGTCGCCTTGCCACAGGGCGCGGACCACCGGGACCATTTCGCGCAGGGCCTGGCCGCCGCTGGAAGCGGGCATGCCGCCGGCCATGCGATCGAATTCGACCTGGTAGGCGCCGCGCGCCAGGCCGACTTCCATGCGACCGTTGCTGATGACGTCGAGCAACGCGCATTCACCGGCAACGCGCAGCGGGTGCCAGAACGGCGCGATGATGGTGCCGGCGCCGAGGTGGATGGTGGTGGTTTTGGCGGCGAGGTAGGCGAGCAAAGGCATCGGGCTTGGCGAGATGGTGTATTCCATGGCGTGGTGTTCGCCGATCCACACGGTGCTGAAACCGCCGGCCTCGGCCATCAGGGTCAGTTCGGTGAGGTCTTCGAACAGTTGGCGGTGGCTGACGCTTTCGTCCCAGCGTTCCATGTGGATGAACAGGGAAAATTTCATGACGCTTCCTCGGATCTTTTGTTGTTGAGGCTACAAAAATCGGCGGGAGTGAGCGGTTCGCGATCGCACTGTGTCAGTCGCTTGCTGCGTCGCTTGTAACACTGCTTTCGCGAGCGGGCTCGCTCCCACATTTGATTTGCATAGGGCTGGAGGTTTTGATCAGGCCAGGACGGGCAGGGCGCCCATCTTGCCGTGGCAGTACACCAGCGGGCCGGCGATTTGCTCGGGGACGATCAGGTTCTTCACCGCGCCGACCATGATGGCGTGGTCGCCGCCTTCATATTCGCGCCACAGCTCACACTCGATGATAGCTGTCGCGTTGGCGAGGATCGGGTTACCCAGTTCACTCAAGGTCCATTCGATGCCTTGCGCCTTGTCTTTGCCTTTGCGGGCGAAGGCGTAGGCTTCGCTTTGCTGGCCGCCGGACAGAACGTGAATGGCAAAGCGTTTGTTTTTGATCAGTACCGGGTAGGAATCGGAGCTGTAGTTGGGGCAGAACAGCACCAGCGCCGGGTCCATCGACAGCGAGCTGAACGCGCTGGCAGTCAGACCGACGATCTGACCGTCATCGTCCAGGGTGGTGATAACGGTTACGCCGGACGGGAACGAGCCCATGACTTGTTTGTAGATGGCGGCATCGATCATTGGTCGGTCCTCGGGTGATGTGTTGCTGTTTTTATGTGTTTGTTGGTCTGATGGTATACCAGTATTCAATCTTTGCAAGGGCTTTTCAGCTGAACCGATAAACGTGCCGCGTTCGTCGGAAACTCAGCATTTACGGGGCTTTCGACTGGTCTGCAAGCCGCGGTTTCAGTAAGGATGGCGTATCAGTTGGCGTCGCAAACTACGGATCAGTCTTGTGAATTGTTTGGAATACCATAATATGGTCTGCATCTGAGGGGCGACCAGAGAGTCCCCCCGGTTTGGCTTCATACAACGATAAGAACAGACAAACTCGAGTTCATGCATATGTCCCAGATGTCCCGGCAAGATCCGTTGATCGAGAACCATACGGTCGACTACGTCCCACTCGCGGAACGCCACGGGAAGGCCCGCGACCTTTTCACCCTTTGGTTCAGCACCAACATTGCGCCCCTGCCCATCGTCACCGGCGCCATGGTGGTTCAGGTGTTCCATCTCGATTTGCTCTGGGGGCTGCTCGCGATTGCGCTGGGGCACCTGATCGGCGGCGTGGTGATTGCGCTGGCGTCGGCGCAAGGTCCGCGCATGGGCATTCCGCAGATGGTCCAGAGTCGCGGCCAGTTCGGTCGTTACGGCGCGCTGCTGATCGTGTTCTTCGCCGCGCTGATCTACATCGGTTTCTTTATTTCCAACATCGTCCTGGCGGGTAAATCCATCGTCGGCATTACGCCGTCGGTGCCGGCGCCTCTGAGCATTCTGATCGGTGCACTGGCAGCTACGGCGATCGGTGTGATCGGCTACAACTTCATCCATACGCTGAACCGCATCGGCACCTGGGTGATGGGCAGTGCGTTGCTCGCCGGGTTCATCTATATCTTTGCCCATGACTTGCCGGCGGACTTTCTCACTCGCGGCAGTTTCAACCTGTCCGGTTGGCTGGCAACGGTGTCGCTGGGGATCATCTGGCAGATCAGTTTCTCGCCTTACGTGTCCGATTACTCGCGTTACCTGCCGGCGGATATCGGCATTGCCAAGCCATTCTGGGCGACTTATCTGGGCGCGACGCTGGGCACGATTCTGTCGTTCAGCTTTGGAGCCGTGGCGGTGCTGGCGACCCCGGAAGGCACTGAAGCGATGGTCGCGGTCAAGCAGTCTACCGGTTGGCTTGGGCCGATTCTGATGGTGCTGTTTCTGCTCAATATCATCAGTCACAACGCGCTGAATCTGTATGGCGCGGTGCTGTCGATCATCACCTCGATTCAGACGTTTGCCAGCCAATGGACACCGAGCATCAAGGTGCGCGTAGTGTTGTCGAGCGTGGTGCTCGCGGGTTGCTGCGTGGTTGCGCTGGGTGCATCGGCGGATTTCATTTCCGAGTTCATCGGTTTGATTCTGGCGTTGCTGCTGGTGCTGGTGCCGTGGGCGTCGATCAACCTGATCGACTTTTACCTGATCAAGCGCGGCTGCTACGACATTGCTTCGATCTTCCGCGCCGATGGCGGGGTTTACGGGCGCTTTAATCTGCACGCGATCATTGCTTACTTCATCGGCATCCTCGTGCAACTGCCGTTTGCCAATACTTCGCTGTACGTTGGGCCTTACGCCAATCTGGTCGAGGGCGCGGACTTGTCCTGGCTGGTCGGCCTGGTGGTCACCGTGCCGTTGTATTACTGCCTGGCCACACGCGGCCAGACTCAGCAGAGCAGGGCGGCGAGGTTGGGTTACACCGATTGACCTGATCCGCTTCAGCACAATGCCCGGCCATTCGCCGGGCATTGTTGTTTCCGCATCCCGGCGGTCAATCAAATTGGCCAGATCGATCCCCTTTTGGCCCATCCCCCACTGTGCTCCAGCTACGCTGTCAGCAAGAATCAAAACCATAACCAGACGCTGAACCTTTTTTACCCTTGGCTACCTTTACAGCCGCTGCCGTGTACAGAACATAAAAACCATCGAACTCACGCTGCCTTTTGGGGAACAACCATGGTCACGATGAAACGCATTCTGGGTGCCACCGTATGTGGGCTGACGCTGTTGGCCGGCGCCGTCCAGGCTGAGCAACGCGAACTGCGCGTGTACAACTGGGCGGACTACATCCTGCCGTCCGTGCCCAAGGATTTCGCTGCAAAAAGCGGCATCAAAGTGATCTGGGACACCTTCGACACCAACGAATCCCTCGAAGCCAAACTGCTGACCGGCAACTCTGGTTACGACCTGGTGGTGCCGTCGAACCAGTTCCTCGAAACGCAGATCAAGGCTGGCGTCTTTCAGAAACTGGATAAATCGAAACTGCCGAACTGGAGCCATCAGGATCCAGAGCTGTTGAAACTGCTGGGCAAGAACGATCCGGGCAACCAGTACGGCGTGCCCTACATGGTCGGCACTGTGCTGATCGGCTTCAACCCGGCCAAAGTCAAAGCGGCACTGGGCGACAACGCGCCGGTGGACAGCTGGGATCTGGTGTTCAAACCGGAGAACATGGAAAAGCTCAAATCCTGCGGTGTAGCGATGCTTGATTCGCCGACAGAAATCCTGCCGTTGGCCCTGCATTACCTCGGTCTCGACCCGAACAGCCAGAACCCCGCCGACTATGAAAAAGCCAAGGAGCTGATGCTAAAGGTTCGTCCGTACGTGACCTACTTCAACTCGGCCAAATACATGACCGACATCGCCAACGGTGACATCTGCGTGGCCATCGGTTACTCCGGCAGTTTCTATCAGTTCGGCAACCGCGCCAAAGAGGCGAAAAACGGCGTAGTGGTCGACTGGCGCTTGCCGAAGGAGGGCGCGCCGATCTGGTTCGACACCTTCGCCATTCCGAAGAGCGCGAAGAACGTCGCCGAGGCGCATGAATTCCTCAACAACCTGCTCGATCCGAAAGTGATCGCGCCGATCAGCGACTTCCTCGGCTACCCGAATGCGAACAAGGATTCGATACCGCTGATCAACAAGGAAATCACTGACAACCCGAACCTGACGCCAACGCCTGAAGCGCTGAAAAACCTCTACGTCGTGCAGCCGTTGCCGCAGAAGCTTGAGCGCGTGCGCACACGGGTGTGGACCAACATCAAGTCCGATAAGTAACCACCACCGCAATCCAAATGTGGGAGCGAGCCTGCTCGCGAAAGGGGAGTGTCATTCAACTTCGATGTTGACTGGTCCGACGCCTTCGCGAGCAGGCTCGCTCCCACAGGGTTTTGTGCGGTGTCATTCTGTGCTGCGTTCGGTTTCTCTGGTCATCACCAGACTCAGCAGGACTGAGCCAAGAATCACCCCACCCACCACCGCCAACGACCACTCCACCGGCATGTGCAACCACGGCATCAACACCATCTTGCCGCCGATAAACACCAGCACAATCGCCAGCCCGTACTTGAGCAGATGAAAGCGGTCCGCCATGTCCGCCAGCAGGAAATACAACGCGCGCAGGCCCATGATCGCGAAGATATTCGAGGTGAAGACGATGAACGGATCAGTCGTCACGGCGAAGATCGCCGGGATGCTGTCGACCGCAAACATCAAGTCACTGGCCTCGATCAGCACCAGCACCAGAAACATCGGCGTGGCCCAGCGCACGCCGTTCTGCAGGACGAAAAAGCGTTCGCCGTGAAAGCTGCTGGTGATGCGCATATGCCCGCGCACCCAGCGCAGCAGCGGATTCTTGTCCAGATCCGGCTGGTGGTCGGCAAACACCAGCATCTTGATCCCGGTAAAGATCAGGAACACCCCGAACGCATACAGCAGCCATTCGAACTGCGACACCAGCCACACCCCGGCAAAAATCATCACCGCGCGCATTACGATCGCCCCGAGCACGCCGTACAACAGCACTCGGCGCTGCAACTCGGGTGGCACGGCGAAGTAGCTGAAGATCATCACAAAGACGAACATGTTGTCGATCGACAGCGATTGCTCGATCAGATAACCGGTGAGGAATTCGAGGGTTTTTTCCCGGGCAATCTCGGCGCCGAACGCGCCGTGCAAATACCACCAGAGCAGTGCCGCGAAACTCAGCGCCAACAAGCACCAGGCAATGACCCAGGACAAAGCTTCGCGCACTGACACCCGATGCGCCTTGCGCCCACCGAAGACAAACAGGTCCAATGCCAGCATGGCAAGTACGAAGACGATGAAGGCGCCCCACATCCATGGTTCGCCGATATTGATGTTTGTGGCTGGCATGTCACGCTCCCTGTCTATTCTTGGATTGGGGTCAGACGAGGCCATGCTAGCGACGCTTTTGCGGCAAAGAAAAATCGTTTATTTCTGCGCAACAGTTCGATAAAAACGAACTATCCGCCCTCGTTAACAGCTCGGGCACTTTTTACGGAGCAATGTTTTCAGCGATGAATACCGACATTCTCGAACCTCAAGCGGTGTGCAGTCCGATCACCAGCAGCGCGATTTTCATCGTCGCGACGCTGAATGCCGGGGCTGATGCCGCGCAAACCGTCAAAGACTGGTGCGGTGACGTCGCCGGGCTGGTGCGTTCGGTTGGCAAGCGCGTACCGACCGGCAATCTGACCTGTATCTGCGGTTTTTCCTCGAACGCTTGGGATCGCCTGTTCGGCCATCCGCGCCCGGCGTCGCTGCACGGTTTTCGCGAGTTTGGCGGGGAAGGGCGGCACGCGCCGGCAACCCCGGGCGATCTACTGCTACACATTCGCGCCGATCAAATGGACCTGTGTTTTGAACTGGCCACGCAGATCATGGCGGTTCTCGGCGATGCCGTAACGGTGGTCGACGAGGTTCAGGGTTTCCGCTATTTCGACATGCGCAGCATCATCGGTTTTGTCGACGGCACGGAAAACCCGGTCGGGCGCAAAGCGGTTAACTTCACCATCGTCGGTGACGAAGATCCGGGCTTCAGCGGCGGCAGTTACGTGCTGGTGCAAAAGTACCTGCACAATATGACTGCGTGGAACGGCTTGAGCGTTGAAGCGCAGGAACGGGTGATTGGTCGCACGAAACTGTCCGACATAGAACTGGATGACGCGGTCAAACCGAGCAACTCGCACAGCGCGCTGACCACCATCACCAACGCAGCCGGCGAGGAAGTAAAAATTCTCCGCGACAACATGCCGTTCGGCCGGCCCGGGGCAGGGGAGTTCGGCACGTTCTTTATCGGTTACGCGCGCTCGCCGGAACCGATGGAGCAGATGCTGGAGAACATGTTTGTCGGCAAACCACCGGGCAACTACGACAAGTTGCTGGACTTCAGCACAGCGGTCACCGGCAGCCTCTATTTCGTGCCGTCAGCGGATTTGCTGGAAGAACTGGCGGATCGCTGATCAGCGAAAAAACTCCCCCGGCGTCTCCCCGAACTGCTGACGAAACGCCGCGATAAACGCCGATGTCGAGTCGTAGCCGCAGGCCAGCGCGACGTCGGTGACGCGTTCACCTTTTTCCAGTGGCGTCAGTGCGCCAAGCAGGCGCAGGCGCTGACGCCAGGCGCGGAAGGTCAGGCCGGTGTCGCGCAGAAACAGGCGCGTAAGGGTCTTTTCGGTGACGCCGAACTTCTCGCTCCAGTGGCTCAGCGTGGTTTGCTGTTCCGGATGGTGTTCCAGGCTCTGGTAGATCTGCTTCAAACGGGCGTCTTGCGGCAACGGCAACATCAGGTCGATCTGCGGCGCTTCGGCCAGTTGATCGAGGATGACCTGAGCGAGACGTCCGTGCGGGCCACTCTGGTCGTATTCCACCGGGACCTGACTGAACGCGCGGATCAGCTCCCTGAGCAGATCGCTGACGCCGAGCACATGACAGCGCTCGAGCGCCCATCCGGCGACGCTGCAATCGATGTACAGGCTGCGCATTTCGGTGTGCGGCGAGCTGAACACCCGATGCGGCACGCCCGCCGGGATCCACACGGCGCGTTCGGGCGGGGCGACGAAGCGGCCGACGCTGGTCTGGATTTCCAGCACACCTTGAATCGCGTAGGACAACTGCACCCACGGGTGACTATGCCGCCGGGTCAGGGCGCGATTGGGCAGCGATTCGGTGCGGCCGTAGAGTGGACGCGGCAGGCTGGGCAGCCCGGGAATGCTGCGGCGCACGCTTTTGTCATGTCCTTTAGGCGGCATCTTGTGGCCCTTCGGCGTTAGTCGGTAATTGGCAGTCACGTTAGAGTCGTCGGCACGCACTGGCAACCCCCGGATGAACCGACCATGACTCGCCCTCGCTTTTTGCCCGACAACTTCACCCTGACGCTGATTGGCGTCGTGCTGCTGGCCAGTTTTCTACCGGCCAGCGGCCAGGTCGCCGTCGGCTTCGGCTGGCTGACCAACCTCGCCATCGCGCTGCTGTTTTTCCTGCACGGCGCCAAACTGTCCCGCGAATCGATCATTGCCGGTGCCGGTCACTGGCGCCTGCATTTGCTGGTGTTCGGTTTGACGTTTGTCCTGTTCCCGTTATTGGGGCTGGCGCTGAAACCGCTGCTGTCTCCGTTGATCGGCGACAAGCTGTATATGGGCATGCTCTACCTGTGCGCCTTGCCGGCCACGGTGCAGTCGGCGATCGCCTTCACCTCGCTGGCACGGGGAAATATTCCGGCGGCGATCTGCAGCGCGGCGGCGTCGAGCCTGTTCGGGATTTTCCTCACGCCGTTGCTGGTGACACTGCTGCTCGACGTCCACGGTGACGGCGGTTCGACGCTGGATGCGATTCTGAAAATCAGCGTGCAGTTGTTGCTTCCGTTCATTGCCGGGCAGATCGCCCGGCGCTGGATCGGTGCGTGGGTCGGGCGCAACAAGAACTGGCTGAAGTTTGTCGATCAGGGTTCGATTTTGCTGGTGGTCTACGGCGCATTCAGTGAGGCGGTCAACGAAGGCATCTGGCATCAGATTCCGCTGGTCGAGTTGCTGGGGCTGGTGGTGGTCTGCTGCATTCTGTTGGCGCTGGTGCTGTTGGCGTCGACGCTGTTGGGCAAGGCATTCGGCTTTAGTCAGGAAGACCGCATCACCATCCTGTTCTGCGGCTCGAAAAAGAGCCTGGCCACCGGTGTGCCGATGGCCCAGGTGTTGTTTGCCGGCAGCACCATCGGCGTGTTGATTCTGCCGCTGATGCTGTTTCATCAGATTCAGTTGATGGTCTGTGCGGTGCTCGCTCAGCGCTATGCGAAACGGCCGGAATCGGTGCCAGAGTTGATGGCGCAAGTCGACCCATAACACACCGCCTCGTGTAGGAGCTGCCGAAGGCTGCGATCTTTTGATCTTGTCTTTTAAAAAACAAAGTCAAATGATCGCAGCCTTCGGCAGCTCCTACAGAGTTCCGGCGTATTTCACGGCAGCCGCCCGTGAGGGCACGTTCAGTGTGCGTAATAAAGAAGACACATGAATGCGCACAGTGAACGGCGAAATATCCAGTTCACGGGCGATTTCCTTGTTGGTCTTGCCTTGGGCGATCAAGCGCAGCACGTCTTGCTGACGAGGCGTAAGGGCGGCGCCGGTTTCCAGCGGCAGCAAGCCGGACGGCGCAAACTTCACCAGCACCTCACCTTCACGAATCGCCAGAATCGCCTGACCGATTTCATCGGGGGCAATGTTTTTGCCGATAAAACCGTCAATGCCAGCGGTCATGACTTCGCTGATCAACGACTCATCATCGACCATCGACACCACAATCAGCGTGGTACGCGGCAGGCGCCGACGCAGCTCCGCGAGCTGGCTCACACATGTGAGCCCGGGGAAGCGCAAGTCGAGAATCAATGTGTCCGGCTCGCCCAAAGGCAGCAGCGCCAGTACGGCGTCGAGATCGCCCGCTTCTTCGATAACGGCTTCGGGCAGCAACCGCTGAACCGTGCGCAGCATCGCTTCGCGAAACAGCGGGTGATCGTCGGCTATGATAATTCGGCAGGTCATGGCGTGACCCTCCCTGGGTCAGGCGTTACTCAAGGCTTGCACCTTAGCACCGGGCGCGAAGGTTGCCTGTAGGCTGATTCGGAAACTGACGATTGCCGCACAAGGACGTTTAACCATGAAGTTCGAGAAAAACACCGAACTCGACCAGGCCAACCTGCGCATCATCATTGCCAGTATCGCCGTGGTTTATATGCTGATACTGGGCTTTTTGCCTGGCCAGCGCTTCGATACGTACCTGCCGATCATTACTTACATCATTGTGTTTTTGTTGGCCTCGATCGCCCTGCGTCAGGCGATTGTGCGTTGGCCGGGGCATTACCCGGCACGGCGGATTTTCGCCATGGTTCACGATTACACCGGCACCTGCTTTGGTCTGGTGGTGGGCGGCGAGATGGCGTTGCCACTGTACGCGGTGATCATCTGGGTCAACCTGGGCAATGGCATGCGCTATGGCTCGCGCTATCTGGCGATTGCCACGGCGCTGGCGTTGCTGGCATTGCTGTGTGTTTATCGCCTGACGCCGGTGTGGCAGGCGCAACCGTTCATGGTGTTGATGCTGATGCTCACCAGCACGGTGATTCCGTTTTATGCGCATTTGTTGCTGGAGCGTACGCGCAAGGCCTCCGAAGAAGCGGTGGCGGCGAATCTGGAAAAGTCGCGGTTTCTCGCCCAGGCCAGTCATGATCTGCGCCAGCCGATTCATTCCATCGGTTTGTTTACTGCCTGTCTGCGTGAGTCGAGACTGGGCGAGGAGGAGCGGCGATTGGTCGACAATATCGACCGTTCGTTGCTCAACGTTTCGCAACTGTTCCGCTCGATTCTCGATCTGTACACCCTCGATAACGGCCGGGTTCTGCCCAAACTGCAAACCTTCAATTTAGGTGAATGGCTCGCAGATCTGATTCGCCAGAACGCCGAAGCGGCACGTTGGGCTGGAGTGGAGTTGCGTTTGCGCCCCTGTGAATATTGGGTGCAAACCGATCCGGCGTTACTCGCGACCATGGTGCAGAACGTGCTATCCAACTGCTTCAAATATGGCGCGCATCGGCCGATGCTGATCGGCGTGCGCCGGCGCGGGGCAGGGCTGGCCATTGTGATTTATGACCAAGGCAACGGTATCGCCGAGGAGCATCTGGGCAGGGTATTCGAGGAGTTTTATCGGGTGCGGCAAGTGCGCGATAAAGACGTCGAAGGCGTGGGGCTGGGGCTGTCGATCGTCAAGCGTCTGGGTGAGTTGATCGGTGTCGGCGTTGCCTTGCGCTCACGGCTCGGGCGGGGAACGGCGGTGACTTTGTACGGATTGCCGATCGCCGCGCCACCGCCGTTAACGGTCAACCGGAATGAGGCGCGCCAAGTCGGTTTGCTGACCGGGCTGAAGGTGTGCCTGGTGGAAGATGACCGCAATGTGCTGCTGGCGACTTCAGCGTTGCTGGAGCGTTGGGGCTGTGTGGTTCAGGCCGAGTTGACGGCTCAGGACCTGGTCACCGACTGCGACATCATCGTCGCCGATTATGACCTCGGCAGCCATGCCACCGGCGTCGAATGTATCGATGATGTGCGCAGGCAGCGTGGTTGGGCGGTACCGGCGATGATCATCACCGGGCATGACGTCGAGAAAATCCAGGCAGCCCTGCACGACCGCGACATCGCCATCCTGTCCAAACCGGTACGCCCGGCCGAACTGCGCGCAACTTTGCGAGACTTGCGCGATCACCAACCGCAAACCCAACCCCTGTAGGAGCTGCGGCACGCTGCGATCTTTTGATCTTCATGTTCAGGATCAGGATCAGGATCAGGATCAAAATCAAAAGATCGCAGCCTCGTTGCACTCGACAGCTCCTACAGGGTCAAGCTTCTAGCGTTTGCACAGGTAGTCCTGGGTGATGGTGGTTTGCAGGCAGTTGTATTGGCCCATGGTGCGGCAGATGTTTTTCTCCGAGCCGGTCACTTCGGCGTTTTTGTAGCCCCAGGTCTTGCAGCGTTGTGCGGCGACGGTCAGGCCTTGTTCGGCGCTGGTCTGGCCGCTTTCGAATTGGCCCAGTTCGTAGGAGACCTGGACGACGCCATCGTTTTTGCTGCCGCCGGTGGCTTCCCATTGTTTTGGCGTGGCGCAGCCAGTGAGGAAAAGGGCGCTGAGGGTGAGTGTCGCGATCAAGATTTTCATGAGCAAACGGAGTCCTTTACCGGGCGGAGAAGTTATTGCAGCGGGATTGGCGAAGCGCCTTTCGGCAGGCACGACAGCGGCGGCGACATCATGCCCATGCTCGCCACGGCGATAATTACGCCACTGGGCAATTCACAGTTGTATTCCCCGGCCGGGGTGTACGCGGTGTAGTAGGTGAGGGTGCTGTCGTTGCGGATGTTGTCGATTTTCGACACTGGTTTACCGATCACTGTTTGCGCGCGTTCTTTCATGCTCGCTTCAGTGGGTTTGACGGTCTGACAGCCGGCCACGCCGAGCAGCACAGCGCCGACCAGGGCGATCTTGCAGAGGTTTGCATGGAGTTTCATGGTGTGTCTTCCTTGGTGTTGTTCTGATTTCCAGGCACAACGATCCCGCACGCTGCGAACAGGCAACGTTGAGGAACATCGGGGGTTGCGGGGGAATATAACGCCAGCAGACAGGTCGGTCGATTAGCACAAATGTGCTAGTGCGGCGCTCAACAGGCAGCTCGCTAAAACCGCCTGTTGCGCCGAAGGAGGATTACTGTGGACTGTTGAACTGGTCGGAATAGCTGCCGGTCATCAATGCTGAGGCAACGCGATCAGAACCAACGCCGACACGCGAATAGGCAACCCGATTGACGCCGGTACGATCGGCGCCATCAGAGGCGACTGCGCCAGCGCCAACATGATCGGCGCCATCAGAAGCGACCGCGCCAGCGCCAACATGATCGGCGCCATCAGAAGCGACCGCGCCTGCACCGACATGGTCGGCGCCATCAGAAGCGACCGCACCCGCGCCGACATGATCAGCACCATCAGAAGCGACCGCGTCAGCGCCGACATGGTCAGCACCGTCAGAAGCCACGGCGCCCGCGCCAACATGATCGGCCCCGTCAGAAGCGACCGCACCTGCGCCAACATGATCTGAGCCATCCGAAGCCACCGACCCGGCACGCACATGATCCGATCCATCGGACGCCAACGCCTGCGGCTGCGCCGCCCAGACATTAGGCACCACCACGGTCGCCACGACCGCCAGAAGCACGCCTGACAACAGCTTGTGTTTCATAGTTTTCTCCATGACCCGGCAGCCACAAAGCGATAAGGCATCGTCCGCCGCTTGTTCGCTGGCGTTATGACTCATTGGCCTGGGTCAGTCTGGTGGGCGAAAGGCACGGGCACACCGTCAGGCGTGCGGGTGTCGACAGAATCATGATCGAACCGATTGAGTATAGATTGCGATAGCGAGGCGGTACGGCGGGGGGATCGACGGCCTTTAGGCGCTTATCTTCCTGCCCGTTTTGAGCAAAGCTCAAATCAGTCTAAAAACTCTGATTCAAGTCCATGAGCCTTTGCTAGTCTCAAAGATGTAGGCGAAGACGCAGACTGATGCGCAATCGGATAGCAAGGGGGCGTGGGGCGCGCTCCGAAAGGTACACGGTTAGAAAGATCTCCGCGCTGAGATCCAGCCCTTATGCCGTGTGAAGCAGCCGAGGCCGTACCTTTTCAATTTGGCCCGGTACTGTGGGAAGCCCGATAAACCTTGTAAGCCAGAGACCAGCACTGGCCGCCTGCTCGAACACCAAAGCCCGCTTCGTGCGGGCTTTGTCGTTCCTGCAAGGTCAGATCGATTTGAGCGCCTGCGCCAAGTCGGCACGCAGGTCTTCGACGTCTTCAACGCCCACCGACAGACGCACCAGACCATCGCCGATCCCCAGTTTTGCGCGGGTTTCAGCAGGAATGGTCGCATGGGTCATGATTGCCGGATGCTCGATCAGGCTCTCCACGCCGCCCAGACTTTCCGCCAGGGCGAAGATCTTCACGTTCTCAAGGAAGCGCCGCGCGCCCGCCAGATCACTGTTCAGATCCACGGAAATCATCCCGCCGAAACCGCGCATCTGGCGCTTGGCCAACTCATGCTGCGGATGCGAGGCCAGCCCCGGATAGTAGACGCGTTTGACCTGCGGCTGCTGTTCCAGCCACTGCGCCAGATCCAGTGCGTTACTGCAATGACGCTCCATGCGCAGCGCCAGGGTTTTCACCCCGCGCAGGGTCAGAAACGCATCGAACGGCCCGGCAATCGCACCGACCGCGTTTTGCAAGAAGCCCAGCTTCTCGGCCAGTTCCTGGTTCTGGCCGACCACGGCGATCCCACCGATCACATCGGAGTGGCCGTTCAAATACTTGGTGGTCGAGTGCAGCACGATGTCGAAACCCAACTCCAGCGGCCGCTGGATATACGGGCTGGCAAAGGTGTTGTCGGCCACGCTGATGATCCCGCGTGCACGGCAGATACGGGCGATAGCGGCGAGGTCCGACAGGCTCAGCAGCGGGTTGGTCGGTGACTCGACAATCACCAGGCGTGTGTCGTCCTGCAGCGCCGCTTCGAACGCCGCCAGGTCAGTCAGATCGACGTAGCTGAAACGGTGTCCGGCACTGCGCTGACGAACCTTGTCGAACAGGCGGAACGTGCCGCCGTACAAGTCATTGCCGGAGATGACGTGCGAACCGGCATCGATCAGTTCGAGCACCGTGGAAATCGTCGCCAGCCCGGAGGCGAATGCGAACGCCTGGGTGCCGCCTTCAAGGTCCGCCACGCAACGCTCCAAGGCAAAACGCGTCGGGTTGTGCGAGCGCCCGTAGTCAAAACCCTTGTGCACGCCGGGGCTGTCTTGCAGGTAGGTGGAGTTGGCGTAGATCGGCGGCATCAGCGCGCCGGTGGTCGGGTCCGGCGTCTGCCCGGCGTGGATCACCCGGGTCGCGAAGCCTTGGGATTTATCGTCGTGCTGACTCATGCGAGGGATCTCCGTAATTGGTTGAGCATGTCGGTGCGAGTGATCAGGCCATGGAAGCCCGATGCATCGGCGATGATGGCGACGAGGCCACGGCTGAGCACCGCTTCCAGTTCTGAAAGGCTGGCACCTGGCGCAAGGGTTTGCAGCTTGTCAGTCATCACGCTGGAGACCGATTGGCTGAAGCGGGCGGCGTCTTCATGCACCGGCAGGAGGATGTCGGATTCGTCGATCACGCCGACCAGTTGCTTGCCTTCCACCAGCACCGGCAACTGCGAAACATCCGCGAGGCGCATGCGCTGGAACGCGGTCAGCAGGGTGTCGCCGGGGCCGACGCTGATCACGCGGCCATCCTCGAAACGCCGGGCGATCAGGTCGCGCAAATCGCCGTAGCCCTTTCGCTGCAACAGGCCTTGGTCGGTCATCCACTGATCGTTGTAGACCTTCGACAGATAGCGCGTGCCGGTGTCGCAGACGAAGCTCACCACGCGTTTCGGCTCGGTCTGTTCACGGCAATAACGCAACGCGGCAGCGAGCAGGGTGCCGGTCGACGAGCCACCGAGAATGCCTTCGGCCTTGAGCAACTGGCGGGCGTGATCGAAGCTTTCTTCATCGCTGATCGAGTAGGCGTGACGTACGCTGGAAAGGTCGGTGATCGACGGAATGAAATCCTCGCCGATGCCTTCCACGGCCCATGAGCCGGGCGTCGGCAGGGAGCCGTCGCGGCTGTATTGCGCCATCACCGAACCGACCGGATCGGCCAATACCATTTCCAGATCCGGCTGCACGCGTTTGAAGAAGCGACTCAGGCCGGTCAGCGTACCTGCCGAACCGACACCGACGACGATCGCGTCCAGATCATGTTCGGTCTGCGCCCAGATTTCCGGCGCGGTGCTGCATTCGTGGGCCAGCGGGTTGGCCGGGTTGTTGAACTGGTCAGCGAAGAATGCGCCGGGAATGTCTTTCGCCAAACGGGCAGCGACGTCCTGGTAATACTCGGGGTGGCCCTTGCCGACGTCGGAACGGGTGATGTGCACCTCGGCACCCATGGCCTTCAAGTGCAGGACTTTTTCGGTGGACATTTTGTCCGGCACCACCAGCACCACGCGATAGCCTTTGGCGCGGCCTACCAGTGCCAAGCCCAGACCGGTGTTGCCGGCGGTGGCCTCAACGATGGTGCCGCCCGGTTGCAGGCGTCCATCGCGTTCGGCGGCGTCGATCATCGCCAGACCGATGCGGTCCTTGATCGAACCACCGGGGTTCTGTGATTCGAGTTTGAGAAACAGCGTGCAAGGCCCGGTGTCGAAGCGGGTGACTTGCACCAGTGGAGTATTGCCGATCAGCCCAAGTACGGCAGGGCGTGATTCCTTAGACATTTCTTCACCTCTTTGTGGTGTTGATCGCGTTCCAATCGCGGGGAAAAGACTCGCGTGCAACATAGGCTCAGACCTCAGCTGTCGCAACCTTTAGTCGGTCGCCAATTCAGCCATTTCGATCTAACGATAGATCGAAATCAAAGACCTGCCGGGGCGGGTTCGAGAGCGTTTACACAGAGGCGTCATCGAGTTTTCAAAGGGCGTCTTCATGGCGACGAACAGCTTGAATTGCCGAGAAATTTCCTGCCGCAAAAACCGCTCAACCGTCGTCCGAGCGCTCAACTCTGCAGTGCTTTCAGGTGACAGGCTGCGATCACTTGATCATGAGGGAAACTCGTGTTGATCAAGATTAAAATGAGTTTGTCTCACCAGAGGCCGATGCCGACAATGGCCGCCATCAACAGAACATTGGAGTTGTTTGTTATGGCACTGGCCCATTCCCTTGGATTTCCGCGCATCGGTCGCGACCGCGAACTGAAGAAAGCGCAAGAGGCGTTCTGGAAAGGAGAACTGAACGAGGCAGGCCTGCGTGAAGTCGGTCGCGAGTTGCGCAAGGCCCACTGGGACTTGCAGAAAAACGCTGGCATCGAATTGCTGCCGGTCGGCGATTTCGCCTGGTACGACCAGGTCCTGACGCACTCGCTGATGTTCGGTGTGATCCCTGAGCGCTTCCGCCCGCACGATGGCAAAGCCAATCTGCAAACCCTGTTCGCCATGGCCCGTGGCGTCAGCGACAGTTGCTGCGGCGGTGCGCATGCCCAGGAAATGACCAAGTGGTTCGACACCAACTACCACTATCTGGTCCCGGAATTCAGTGCTGATCAGCAGTTCCAGTTGGGCTGGGATCAACTCTTCGAAGAAGTCGAAGAAGCCCGGGCGCTGGGCCACAACATCAAACCGGTGATCATTGGCCCGCTGACTTACCTGTGGCTGGGCAAGGCCAAAGGTGCCGAGTTCGACAAGCTGGAACTGCTCGATCGCCTGCTTCCACTGTACGGCCAGATATTCGCGCGCCTCGCCGCACAAGGCGTGGAGTGGGTGCAGATCGACGAACCGATTCTGGTGCTCGACCTGCCGCAGGAATGGAAGAACGCGTTCGAGCGTGCCTATAACCAGATTCAGCGTGATCCACTGAAGAAACTGCTCGCGACTTACTTTGGTGGTCTGGAAGAAAACCTTGGTCTGGCGGCGAACCTGCCAGTCGACGGTTTGCACATTGATCTGGTGCGCGCACCGGAGCAGTACCCGACCATTCTCGATCGTCTGCCGGCCTACAAAGTGTTGTCTCTGGGCGTGGTCAATGGCCGTAACGTCTGGCGTTGCGATCTGGAAAACGCCTTGGCGACGTTGCGCCATGCCCATGAGCGTTTGGGTGATCGCTTGTGGGTGGCGCCGTCCTGCTCGCTGCTGCACAGCCCGGTGGATCTGGGCCGTGAAGACAAGCTCGATGCCGAGTTGAAAAGCTGGCTGGCCTTCGCTGTGCAGAAATGCGAAGAAGTGGCAATTCTGGCGCATGCCGTCAATGAGCCGGAAGCGCCGAAAGTGCTGCGTGCCCTGACCGAAAGCCGTTCGGTGCAGGCTGCGCGTGCTGCTTCGCCGCGTATTCACAAACCGGCCGTTCAGGCCCGTGTTGCCGCGATTACGGCCAAGGACAGCCAGCGTCAATCTCTGTTCGCCAAGCGCATAGCCAAACAGCGCGTCGGACTCGATCTGCCGTTGTTCCCGACCACGACAATCGGTTCGTTTCCGCAAACCGCGTCGATCCGCCTCGCTCGCCAGTCGTTCAAACAAGGCAAGCTGACCGAAGCCGAATACACCGAAGCCATGCACAGCGAAATTCGCCACGCGGTGGAAATCCAGGAACGTCTGGGCCTCGATGTGCTGGTGCACGGTGAAGCCGAGCGCAACGACATGGTCGAATATTTCGCCGAACAACTGGACGGCTATGTGTTCACCCGTTTCGGCTGGGTACAAAGTTACGGTTCGCGTTGCGTGAAACCGGCAGTGATCTTCGGCGACCTCAGCCGCCCGAAAGCCATGACCGTGGAGTGGATCCGCTACGCCCAAGGCCTGACCGACAAGGTCATGAAAGGCATGCTGACCGGCCCGGTGACCATGCTGATGTGGTCGTTCCCCCGTGAAGACGTGAGCCGCGAAGTGCAGGCCCGGCAACTGGCGCTGGCGATCCGCGACGAAGTGGTCGATCTGGAAGCTGCCGGCATCAAGATCGTGCAGATCGACGAAGCGGCGTTCCGTGAAGGCCTGCCGTTGCGTCGGGCGCAGTGGCAGCATTATCTGGACTGGGCGACGGAAGTATTCCGCCTGTGCGCCTCGGGTGTGCGCGACGAAACGCAGATCCACACGCACATGTGCTACAGCGAGTTCAATGATGTGATCGAGTCCATCGCGGCGATGGATGCCGACGTGATCACCATCGAAACCTCGCGTTCGGACATGGAGTTGCTGGATGCTTTTGAAGCCTTCGCTTATCCGAATGACATCGGCCCGGGCGTCTACGACATCCACTCGCCACGCATCCCGGATGCTTCGGAAATGGCTAATCTGCTGCGCAAGGCTGCCAAGCGTATTCCGGCCGAGCGGTTGTGGGTCAACCCGGACTGCGGTTTGAAAACCCGTGGCTGGCCGGAGACGGAAGCGGCGCTGGTGCAAATGGTCAACGCCGCACGGCAGCTGCGTAAAGAACTGGCGTAACGCTCAACCTGCATGAAGTACAAAACCTGTGGGAGCGAGCCTGCTCGCGAAAGCGTCCTGTCAGCCAACATCATTGTTGGAAGATCTGCCGCCTTCGCGAGCAGGCTCGCTCCCACAGGGTATTGCGTAAGTCAGGCGATTTTGGATGGCCTCGAGTGACCCGCAATTGTTAATGTGTCCAGCCGCAGTCCAGGTGTTTGCCGCTACATGATTGATCAACCCGTTATCCAGGCTGTTTCCGACGCCGACATTCCTGAAGTTCTTGATTTTGTACTAAAGGCCCGTGCCGAGCTTTTCCCCAAGCTCAGCGCGACCGGTATGCCTGATGATCTGGCGCGTTTTGCCGAGGTTTATCTACGTGGGGCAGGGTGCTTTCTGATCGCTCGTCACGAAGGGCAGATTGTCGCCTCAATCGGCTATCTCCCTTACGACCGACGTTTCCCGCACTTGCCCTATCCGGACCTTAAAGTGGTGGAAATCGTCCGTCTGTTCGTCGTGCCTTCACAACGGCGTTCCGGGTTGGCCGGCACGTTGTACCGATCACTCAAAGAGCTGGCGCTTGCCGACGGGGTCGAGGTGATCTACCTGCACACCCATCCGTTTCTGCCGGGCGCCATCGAGTTCTGGCAACGCCAAGGCTTCGACATTATCGATGTCGACGCTGACCCGGTCTGGCAGACGACGCACATGCATGCCGTTATGAGTGAAATCGAAGAATCTGCGCCCCATCAAACGGGTCCGTCAGGTAATGCGCCCTGACCCCGAAAGTGTCTTGTAACCGCTGCGGTGTCAGCACTTCCAACGGCCCGCCCAACGCCACCAGCCGCCCGCGCTCCAGCACCGCCAGACGATCACACTTCAACGCCTGATTAAGATCATGCAACGCGATCAGCGTGGTCACCGGCAACGCCTGTACCACGTTGAGAATGGTCAGTTGATGCTGAATGTCGAGGTGATTGGCCGGCTCGTCCAGCAACAGGATTTGCGGTCGCTGCGCCAGTGCCCGAGCGATATGCACTCGCTGCCGCTCACCACCCGACAGGCTGCGCCAAAGACGCGTGCGCAGGTGCATGGCGTCTACATCGGTGAGCGCCTGCTGGACGATGGCGTCGTCTGCCTGCGACCACGGTTGCAGCGCCGACAGCCAGGGTGTGCGCCCCAGCGCCACAGCGTCGAACACGCGAATGCCGTCATCAGTGTCGGCCTGTTGTTCAACGACCGCGAGTTTTTGCGCAATGCTGCGCCGGGCCATTTTGCCCAAGCGCTGACCTTCAAGCAGCACCTCGCCAGCGCTCGGTTCGCGCAACCCGGCCAGCAGTTTCAGCAGGGTGGATTTCCCCGAACCGTTCGGCCCGACGATGCCCAGGGTTTCGCCGCGCTGAACCTCAAGACTCACACCGTTGAGCAATTCGGCGCCGCGCACCTTGAAGGTCAACCCGGAACAACTCAGAACACTGCTCGTCGCGCCGATCTCCGACCCACCAGAATCAAGGCAAACACCGGCGCCCCGACCAGTGCGGTAATCACCCCGACCGGAATTACCTGGCCCTTGATCAACGTGCGCGACAACACATCAGCAGCAATCAAAAACACCGCGCCGCCCAACGCACTGGCCGGCAGCAGTCGTGCATGCCCGGTGCCAAGCAACAGACGCGCGGCGTGGGGAATCACCAGCCCGACAAAACCGATCGAACCGACAATCGACACCATCACCGCCGTCACCAGCGCCGCGCAGCCAATCAGCAGAATCTGCACGCGCCGCACCGGAATGCCGAGGGATGCCGCCGAATCCGCGCCAAAGGTAAACGCATCCAGCGCCCGCCGATGCCACAGGCACACGACCAGTCCCAGCACGGCAACCGGCACTGCCAGCCACACCGATGGCCAGCGCACGCCGCCAAGATTGCCCAGCAGCCAGAACATGATCCCGCGTGCCTGCTCGGAGCTGGCCGAACGGGTAATCAGAAACGCCGTCAACGCGTTGAACAGCTGCGAACCGGCGATCCCTGCGAGAATGATTTGCCCGGTGCCGCTGGCCGAACCGCTGACTCTCGCCAGCAGAATGACCAGCACGAACGCTGTGACCGCGCCGGCGAAGGCACCGACTGACAGCGAGATCAGCCCGGCGCCTACTCCGAGCAGCGCCACCATCACCGCGCCAGTCGAAGCGCCGGCAGAAATCCCCAGCAGATACGGATCGGCCAACGGGTTGCGCAGCAGCGACTGCAAAATCACCCCGCACGTCGCCAGACCGGCACCGCACGCGGCTGCGACCAGCGCGCGGGTCAGGCGGTAGTTCCAGACGATGCCTTCGTCGATCGGGTCGAGCGCGTAACCGGCGTTCCACAATTTGTTCGCCAGCACTTGCAATACCACGCCCGGCTCAATCGAGGTTTCACCGATGGCCACGCCGGCGATCACTGCAATCAACAGTGTCGCCAAGGCCAGCAACGTGCGGATCAGGCTGGCACTCATTGCGACAGGTCATAGCCGTTGATGGCCGTGGCCAGTTGCTCGATGCCATCGAACATGCGCAGGCTGGCCTGCATGGCCATGGCGTCGAGAATGATGATGCGGTTGTGTTTCACCGCGTCCATATTGCGCGTCACCGGGTCGCTGCGCAGGAAGGCGAGTTTCTTTTCATAGTCGTCGGCAGGGAAGCGACGACGGTCCATGCGCGCAATCACAAGGAAAGTCGGGTTGGCCTTGGCGATGGTTTCCCAGCCGACCGTTGGCCACTCTTCATCCGACTCCACCACGTTGCGCACGCCGAGGGTGCTGAGCATGAAATCGGGAATGCCTTTGTGCCCGGCCACAAATGGCTCGATGTCCATTTGTGCGCTGGAGAACCACACCACTGCGCTGGCGTCCTTCAGTTGTTTACCTTGGGCGGTGGCAATCGATTTGGCGAGGCTGGCCTTGAGTTGATCATTGAGTTGCTGGCCACGATCCTGGACATCGAAGATTTGCGCCAGTTGGCTCACGCTCTTGTAAATCGTGTCGATACGAAACGGTGCGAGCCGCGTGCCGTCGGCGCCGACGAGGTTGTCCTTGGCTTCGCAATCGGAAGGCAGCAGGTACGTCGGAATCTTCAGCTCATGAAACTGCTCGCGGGTGCCCACGGCGCCTTGCGGGCCGACCATCCATTCCAGCTCCACGGCGACCAGTTCCGGGCGCTTGCCGATCACCGATTCAAAGCTCGGCTCGTTGTCGGCCAGACGCTCGATCTTGTCATTCTGCGCCTTGTATATATCCAGCACGTTGTTGAACCACAGCGAAGTGCCGACGACTTTCTCGCCCAGGCCCATGGCGTAGAGCATTTCCGTGCCGGCCTGGCCGATGGTCACCGTGCGCGTTGGTGCGTGCTGGAAGGTCAGGGTGCTGCCGCAGTTGTCGATCGTCAGCGGATACGCAGTCGGGGCCGCCTGCGCCATGGCGCAAAGGCTCAGGCCGGTGATGAGGGGGGCGATGCGAGGCAGCAGCATGGGGCAGTCTCCAAGGGAACCGTACGGGGAGCGGGAGAGTACGGTCTGGAAACACACCATCGAACGCGGTCAGGAAAACAGCGCAAGGCCGGGCATCAAACGAAGACGCGCGCGGCACGATGTCCTTCCCGGACACCCCGCCGGTTAGTAGTCACTGTGCCGGCAGGTCTCCTGACTGATGCGTCATCGCCTGGCTCCGGCCTTCCCGGGGTTCACCCAGTGGCAGTCGTGGAGCAGGCTCGGCACCTACAGTTGCGGGGGCAGTTCCGATCAATGCTGTGCAAGCACCTCGGATTCCCTGTTAGTCCCGTTCGGGAACCAGCGGCGGCATGGTAGTCGATCGCGCCGCTGAAGGGGAGACGAATCTGTCGTGGCGAGGATCAGTGCTGGCTCATCAAACTGTGCAACACGCCCAAACGCAGGCCCGGTTCGGAGGGCAGCATTTGCGCAATGCCGAACACTTTGAACGCCGCCAGCATCAACACCAGCCCACCAGGCAGAATGCTTTGACGATGCGCTTGCAGACCGGCGAGCTTGAGCTGTTGCACGTTGTTCACTTTCAGCAGAAGTAACGACAGGCGCAACAGTCCACCGTAGGTGATGCCGTCCTGACCGTAGTCGTTGAGGTGATTGGCCTTGAGCACTTTGGCAAGCATGCGTGCGGTACCGGAAGAGCCGATGGTTTGCTGCCAGCCCTGAGCACGATAGCGTCGGGCAACCTTTTCAAACTGCAGGATGGCGAAGCGTTCGGCCTCCTGTAGCGCGCCGGCAGACACATCGCCGCCGCGAAAGAAGCGCGTGCTCAAGGTGCCGCTGCCGATGGCGATGCTTTCAGTGAGCAACGGTTGTGAACCCTGGCCGAGAATCAGCTCGGTGGAACCGCCACCGATGTCGACCACCAGGCGCATGTCTGCGGCGCTCGGCAAGGCGTGGGTCACGCCGGCATAGACCAGCCGCGCCTCTTCATGGCCGCAGATGACATCGATGGGAAAGCCCAGATGCCGTTCGGCACTGGCCAGAAACAGTTGCGCGTTGTCGGCCTCGCGTACGGCGCTGGTCGCCACCGCACGAACCCGGCCAGCCTCGAAACCGCGCAGCTTCTTGCCGAATCGCGCCAATGCCTGCCAGCCGCGATCCAGTGCCAGTGCATCCAGCGCACCGCCATCAAAGCCTTCGGCAAGCCGCACCGGTTCTCGCAGGGTTTTCACTTCCTGAATCTGCAAGCCCTTTCGACAGCGCACCGATTGGCCGATCATCAGGCGAAAGGCATTCGAACCCAGGTCGATGGCGGCAAACAGCGAGGCGTCGTCTTTCATGGGAATCCTTGCAAAGCACCCGTCGGGAGGCGCGAGACGGTTTGCGAGGATTCTGCCGTGATCTTGATGACATCCTGATGACGGGGCAGGGGCGGTTCAATGAATTTGCGACTGTCATGACACTGTCATTATCCGGCGTCTATGCTGAGGCCAATACATCGCGTGTTCTTAAAGTTTTTGCTGCCGAATTTGGCAGCTTTTTTTTGCCCGCGATTTGGTAATGCAGCGAACTGATCGTTCCCACGCTCCGCGTGGTAATGCCTCTAGGGACGCTCCGCGTCCAGTGACGCGGAGCGTCACGGGCTGCATTCCCACGCAGGAGCGTGGGAACGATCAGCGTGTGTGTTTGCAATTTTGGTGGATGCTTGGCTAATATACGATCCATATACACATCGTATCGGATTCATATATGGGCATCGTAAAGATTTCAGAGGACATGCACGAGAACCTGCGCATCTCCAGCAATGCGCTCAGCCGCTCGATCAACGCGCAGGCCGAGCACTGGATGCGCATCGGCATGCTCGCCGAACTGCACCCCAACCTCGACCACAGCGCCATTTGCCGCTTGCTGATCCGCGCCGAACAGAACGGCGGGCTGGATCTGCAACAACTGACTCAGGAAGCCGTCAGCGCATGAGAAACCAGATCAAGATCAACACCCCGGCCGACATCGCGCAATCGCGTGCTGCCGGCAAACTCGCCGCCGAGGTACTGGCAATGCTGGTGCCCCACGTCAAGGCGGGCGTCACCACTGATCAGCTCGACAAACTGTGCAACGACTACATCGTCAACGTGCAGAAAGCGGTGCCGGCCAACGTCGGTTATCACGGTTTTCCGAAAACCGTCTGCGCCTCGGTCAACGATGTGGTCTGCCACGGCATCCCGTCGGGTACACTGCTGAAGGATGGCGATATCGTCAATCTCGATATCGCGGTGATCAAGGACGGCTGGTTCGGTGATACCAGCCGCATGTACGTGGTCGGCGAGGCGACACCTGAGGCGCAGCATCTGATCAAGACCACTTATGACGCCATGTGCGCGGGTATTCGTGTGGTGAAACCGGGCGCCACCTTGGGCGATATCGGCCACGCGATCCAGACGTTGGCGGAGAAGGAAGGCTTCAGCGTGGTGCGCGAGTATTGCGGACACGGGATCGGCAAGGTTTATCACGATGAGCCGCAGATTCTGCATTACGGCTTTCCCAATCAGGGCATGAAGCTCAAGGCCGGGATGATTTTTACCGTGGAGCCGATGCTCAATGCCGGCAAGCGTCATGTGAAAAACATGCCCGATGGCTGGACGGTACTGACCAAGGATGGCTCGTTGTCGGCGCAGTGGGAGCATATGGTGGCGGTGACGGAGACCGGCTTCGAAATTCTCACCGCCTGGCCGGATGAAATCGAAGGCTATTCCCCGATCACCTAAACACCATAAACCCTCTGTGGGAGCAAGTTTGCTCGCGAAGAGGCCGTGTCAGTCAACATCAACATTGAATGACACAGCGCATTCGCGAGCAGGCTCGCTCCCACAGTTGGAATGCACTCCTGTAGGAGCTGTCGAGTGAAACGAGTGCGATCTTTTGATCTTGTTTTGAAGCAAGATCAAAAGATCGCAGCCTGCAGCAGCTCAGGTTATGTGGTGTGTGCAGGGACGCTTTGCAGCCAATCAAGCACCTCATCCCACAACGGCTGTGCGCTTTCGCGGAAGTAACCCATGTGCCCGTACGGTTTGCTGCCCAGTGGCGGCTGCAGATCCAGCAATGTCAGCGATGCATTCACCATGGCTTTGACAAACGCATCGCGCGAACGCGGCGGCGCCCACGGATCATCGACCGACGTGGCGAAAACGCATGGCGTTGTGACCTCGGCGTAGAGCGCATGCAGATGGCTCATCTCGGGGTCGTCGAAGTAGTAGTGGGGGAATTTGCACCAGCGCTTCCAGTCGTTGTAAACGCCCAGCGGCAAATCATCGCCCATGCCCAGCATGCTCCAGGCCATGTAGCCTTTGCGGGCGACAATCACCGGCAGCACAAACGTCCACATCAGACGGATTTTCCAGGCCTCGGCTCTGGACATCCAGCCGCTCCATCCCGCACCACTGCCCAAGGTGTAGCAAGCCGTCAGGGCGTGGTGATTGGGCAACAGACCAATCGCGTGACCACCAAACGAATGGCCGACCCAATACAACGGCAACGCTTCCTGGCTTAGCAGATCCACTGCGCCGCCAGATCCTGATAAGCCCAATCCAGATAAGACATCTCAAAGCCTTTGAGGGAAGCCGGCTTCGATTCACCGATGCCCCGGTAATCGAGGGTCAGGACATTGAAGCCCTGACGCGCTGCATGCTCGGCAAAACGCCGATAAAAGCGCTGTTGCACCCCGGTGGCGCCGGCCATGATCAGGTTGCCTTTGACCACGCCCGCCGCGCTGTAGCGCTTGGCTGA
This sequence comes from Pseudomonas chlororaphis, assembly GCF_000783395.1. GTDB lineage: Bacteria > Pseudomonadota > Gammaproteobacteria > Pseudomonadales > Pseudomonadaceae > Aquipseudomonas > Aquipseudomonas chlororaphis_H. Next base: position 77,434 of record NZ_JSFK01000032.1, read on the forward strand.
CAATGGATAACCATCGCGGGCAATGAGGGCGATGTCCTGTCTCTGGATCGATTCGGCAAAGGCTGCGGCCATGGTGTTCATGAAATTGTTCCGAGTGAGTTGAGCAAAGCCTTCAGCGACCTTTGAACTGCGGTTCGCGCTTCTGCATCATCGCCATGACGCCCTCGCGGACATCCTCGGTTTTGATCAGGGCCAGCAGTTGTTCATCAAGCTTCGACAATGCCGCATCGTCTCCCTGATCCTGCGCCAGAAACGCCGATTGCAGCGTCGTCTGAATCGCCAGAGGCGCAGCCTTGGCAATGCGTTCGGCGTATTCGATGGCGCGTGCCAGAGTCTGACCGGGCTCGACTACTTCGGTCAGCAGGCGCATGTGCAGGGCGGCAGTGGCATCGAACTCTTCCCCCGTGAGCATGTAGCGCATGGCGGCGGTCCAGCCCGCTGCGCGGGTGAAGCGCACGGTGGAACCGCCGGCGGGTGAGATTCCGCGCAGCACTTCCAGATGAGCGAAACGGGCATTGGTGGCGGCAATGCTGATGTCGGCGTTGAGCATCAGTTCGATGCCTGCCGTCCAGCAAATGCCTTCAATGGCAACCACCACCGGTTTACGCCTGCGTGGTTTGGAAACGCCCCATGGGTCGATGCCTTCTTCAGGATACTTGAATGCGCCAGACGCCAGTTTTGGCGTCAGTTCCATCAAGTCCAGACCCGCAGTGAAGTGCTCACCATGCGCGAACAGCACGGCGCAGCGCAGTTCGTCATTGCGCTCATACTCGCCGATGGCCAATGCCAGGTCCGTCAGCATTGCACTGTCGAATGCGTTGCGTTTGCCGGCGCGATCCAGACCGATCAAAAACAACTGACCGCGTTGTTCGCGGGTGACTCGGCCGGGGCCACTGTTGGCTTCGTTCATCTCTGCTCTCCCTGATTTTTTGTCGGCGGCAGTTACTGACCATCTGTTCGGTAAATAGAAACTAAACGAACAGTTGGTAACCGTCAAATTGAGAAGGGCAGGCTTATGTCATAGAATCACCGCCAGTTATCCGGATCAGGAAATACCCGTGCGACCGTTGAAAATCCCCCGTGAAGAACTGCTTCTGCGGTGCGCCAATACCTTCAAGCGCCTTGGCTATCATGGCACCACCATGGACGTGCTTGCGTCCGCTTGCGGCTTTACCAAGGCTTCGTTCTATCACCACTATCCGAACAAGGAGGCCTTGCTGCGTGACGTGCTCGACTGGACGCATCAGGTCATCAACCAGACCTTGTTTGCCGTGGCCTTCGACGAAAAACTCACGCCACAAGAACGCCTGAGCAAAATGGGCCGCAAGGCTGCGCGGCTGTTTCAGGATGACTCGATTGGTTGCCTGATGGGCGTGGTGGCGGTCGATGCGGCGTACGGTAAAAGTGAATTGCTGGAGCCGATTCGCGGTTTTTTCGATGCATGGGCCAAGGCGTTTGCGCATTTGCTGGAAGGCGAGGTCGATGAGGGACAAGCCTTGCTGACCGCTCGACAATGGGTGGCGGATTACGAGGGGGCGATTCTGCTGGCGCGGGTCTATGGTGACGCGGCTTACATTGATGCGGTGACGCGTCGGGCGCTGGAACATTTGAGTGCCTGTCAGGCACCGACATAAGGCTTACCCGCTGGGTGTTGTGTCCTCGACAGTGTCAGCTACGACGCACACTGACTTTTTATCCGATCAGGGAGCAACACTATGAGTGCAATCACCCCGGCCGTAATGGCCGATCTCGCGCCCGACGGCGTGCTGCATGCCGCCATCAATTTTGGCAACCCGGTGCTGGCACAGCGCAGGGCGGATGGTGCGCCGCAAGGTGTCTCGGTGGCTTTGGCGATAGCGCTGGCTGCCGAGTTGGGTGTCGAGTTGGAGATGCGTACGTTTGATGCGGCGGGCAAGGTTTTCGCGGCGCTGGAGGAGGGCGTGTGGAACCTGGCATTCCTCGCCATCGAGCCGGTGCGTGAGGCGCAGATTGCGTTCAGCGAGCCGTACGTGATCATCGAGGGGACTTATCTGGTCGAGGCGCAGGCCTCGTATCGCAACGTCGAGGATCTCGATCAGCCAGGATTGCGACTGGCCGTTGGCAAAGGCGCAGCCTACGACCTGTTCCTCAGTCGCACGCTGCAGCACGCACAATTGGAGCGTGCCGAAACCTCGGCGGGTGCCGTTGACCTGTTTATCGAGCAACACCTGGATGCCGCCGCCGGTGTCCGTCAGCCATTGCAGAAAGTCGCGGATGCCGACGCGCGTTACCGCGTGCTGGACGGCGCGTTCACGGCGATTCGCCAGGCCATGGCGGTGCCCCGTGGGCGGGAGGCAGGCGCAGCGTATGTGCGGGCGTTCGTCGAGCGCAAGAAGGCTGAAGGGTTTGTCGCTGCAGCGCTGGCCGAGAGTGGGCAGGGCGATGTGACGGTGGCGCCTTGAGACCAAAAAAAGAGCCACCGCAGCCCGACGCTGGGGTGGCCCTGAGGGGGACATTCTTGAAATGACGGCAGACCCTGTGGGAGCGAGCTTGCTCGCGAATGCGGTGTGTCATTCAACATTGTTTGTGACTGACACGGCCCCTCCGCGAGCAAGCTCGCTCCCACATTCGGAATGCATTCCTGTAGGAGGATTTCAGTGAGAACCGGCGGCTTTGTTGAGGTCGCTGTCGGTCCATTCGGTGTAGACGCAGGCATCAGCGGTGGCCCAGCGTACTTGCACTGGGTCGCCAGCCTTGAGCGGCATGCCGGCGGCTGACAATGCTTTCACCGTCATCGACGTGCCGCCCGAGGTGACTACGCTACAGGTCTGGCTTTCACCGAGGAACAAAACCTCCACAACCTTCGCTGAGACCTCGTTCCAACCCGACGGCAACGGTTCGCTGATCGCCTGCGCGACGCTCAACGCCAGTGCCTTTTCCGGCCGCACCATCAGCAAAACGTCCTGATCGGTGTGCAACCCAGCGGTCAGGCGAATCGACAATGACTGCCCTTCAAACGCAGCCGCCGCATTGCCCTGCGCCTTGAGTTTGAGGAAGTTCGAGTTGCCGAGGAACGAGGCGACAAACGCATTCGGCGGATTCTGATAAAGGTCATAACCGCTACCCAGACCAACAATCTTGCCGTGACTGAAAATCGCGATGCGTTGCGACAAGCGCATGGCTTCTTCCTGGTCGTGGGTCACGTAAACAATGGTGATGCCCAGACGACGGTGCAATTGGCGCAACTCATCCTGTAGATCTTCACGCAGCTTTTTATCCAGCGCACCGAGCGGTTCGTCCATCAGCAAAATGCGTGGTTCGTAGACCAAGGCGCGGGCGATGGCGACTCGTTGCTGCTGGCCGCCAGACAGTTGCGAAGGGCGGCGATGGGCGAACTGTTCCAGTTGCACCAATTTCAGCATCGCATCGACGCGCTTTTCACGTTCGGCGGTCGCGAGTTTGCGAATCGCCAGTGGAAAGGCGATGTTGTCGCGCACCGACAGATGCGGGAACAGCGAATAGCGCTGGAACACCATGCCGATGTCACGCTTGTGCGGCGGCACATTCACCAGTGACTGACCGTTGACGAGGATTTCGCCACTGCTCGGCGTTTCAAACCCGGCGAGCATCGACAGCGTGGTGCTTTTGCCCGAGCCGCTGGAGCCGAGGAAGGTCAGGAACTCGCCGTCCTTGATGTCCAGCGAGATGTTGTCGACGGCGGCAAAGTCACCGTAGTGCTTGTTCAGATTGCGCAGGCTGACCAGGGGTTTGTCATTCTGCTGGGAAGCGTCTTTGATCACGGCACTCATGTCGTACTCCTGGCGCTCAGGCGCTGATTTCGTTGCGCCGGCGCAATGCGGCGGCGATGACCATGACCAAAACCGACAAGCCGATCAGCAGCGTCGAAGCGACGGCGATCACTGGCGTCAGGTCCTGGCGCAGGGTGGTCCACATTTTCACGGGAAGGGTTTGCAGGGTGGGACTTGCCATCATCACGCTGAGCACCACTTCGTCCCACGAAACGAGGAAGGCGAAGAGGGCGCCGGCAACCATGCCCGGACGAATTGCCGGGAACGTCACCTTGAACACGGCTTGCAGGCGTGAAGCGCCGCAGATCACCGCAGCGTCTTCAATCGACTGATCAAACAGCTTCAACGAGTTGATGATCGAGATGATAGTGAACGGCAGCGCGACGATCACATGGCTGACGACAAACGCGAACATCGTCCCGGTGTAACCGAGCTTGAGGAACAGCGCGTACACCGCCACGGCGATGATCACCAGCGGCACGATCATCGGCAGGGTGAACAGGCCGTAGAGCATTTCCCGGCCGGGAAAACGCCCGCGCACCAGCGCAAACGCAGTCGGTAAACCGAGGGCCACGGCGCAGATCGTGGTCAGTACAGCGACCTTGAGGCTGGCCGCTGCAGCGTTCATCCAGTCGGGATTGGAGAAGAACTGGCCGTACCATTTCAGCGTCCAGCCCGGCGGTGGGAATACCAGCCACTGTGAAGAGCCGAACGACAGCAGCACGATGAATACGATCGGCAACAGCAGGAACAGACCGATCAGCCCGGTGGTGGCGTAGAGACCGAAGCGCATGCGTCGGCTCATCGCATTGGGGGTCAGGAGCATGTCGGCTTACCTCGCGTTACTGGCGCCAACCGGGGATTCCGGCTGAAGCTTCAGGTAGAAGTAGAACAGCACCAAAGTGATCGCGATCAGCAACGCGGCGCCGGCACTGGCCAGGCCCCAGTTGAGGAACGATTGCACCTGCTGAATGATGAACTCCGGCAGCATCATGTTCTGCGCCCCGCCGAGCAGCGCCGGGGTCACGTAGTAACCGAGCGACATGACGAACACCATCAAACCACCGGAGGCCAGACCCGGCCGGCACAGCGGCAGGAACACCCGGAAGAAGTTGGTCCACGGACTGGCGCCGCAGATCGAACCGGCCTGCAGAATCATCGGGTCGATGGCCTGCATGGTTGCCTGCAACGGCAGCACGATGAACGGGATCATGATGTAGCTCATGCCGATCACCACGCCGGTGAGGTTGTGCACCATTTCCAGCGGCTGATCGATGATGCCCATCGCCATCAGAGCCTTGTTGATCACGCCGGACGCTTGCAGCAGCACCAGCCACGAATAGGTGCGGGCGAGCAGGCTGGTCCACATCGACAGCAGCACGATGTTGAGGATCCAGCGCCCCCAGCCACGCGGCACCAGGGTGATCGCCCAGGCCAGCGGAAAGCCCAGCAGCAAGCTGAACAGTGTTACCAGCCCGGCCACCGAAAAGGTGTTGAGCAGCACCCGGGCATATGCCGAGTTGGCGAACAGTTGTTCATAGTTACCGAGGCCAGGCGTCGGTTCGAGCACGCCGCGCAACAGCAGGCCAATCAACGGCGCGAGAAAGAACAGGCCGATGAACAGCAGCGCCGGGGCGAGGTTGCCGGCGCCGCGCCAGCGTTGTCTGAGGGACGGGGCTTGCTGCATCGCAACCGCCTGTGTTCCGTGGGCCGAGCCGGCAGCGCCGTTGGCGCTCCCGGTGGCAGTGGAGGGACGGGACGCGGTGGCCGCCATTTTCATTTGACCAGCCATTCGTTCCACCGTGTCGCGATGGCCTGGCCGTTTTTGGCCCAGTACGCGAAATCAAGAGTGATCTGATCCTTAGCGTAGGCAGTCGGCAGGTTGGGGGCCAGCGTCGAATCCAGACGCTCCACACTGTCGAGGTTGACCGGGGCGTAGGCGGTCAGGTTGGAGAAGTCGGCCTGGCCCTTGGCGCTGCTGGCGGCGGCGAGAAACTTCATCGCTGCGTCCTTGTTTTTCGAGCCCTTTGGAATCACCAGAATGTCGGCCATGACCAGGTTCTGCTTCCAGCTCACGCCGACCGGCGCGCCGTCTTCTTGCAGGGCGTGAATACGGCCGTTCCAGAACTGGCCCATGCTCGCTTCACCGGACGCCAGCAGTTGCTGCGACTGCGCGCCGCCGCCCCACCAGACGATGTCTTTCTTGATGGTGTCGAGTTTTTTGAAGGCGCGATCGAGGTCCATCGGGTAGAGCTTGTCAGCCGCTACGCCGTCGGCCAGCAGCGCCAGTTCGAGCACGCCGGGGCTTGGCCATTTATACAGGGCGCGTTTGCCGGGGTAGGTTTTGGTGTCGAACAGGGCGCTCCAGTCCTGCGGCTTGTTGGCGCCGAGTTTGCCCTCGTTGTAGCCGAGGACGAAGGAGAAGAAGAACGAGCCGACGCCGTGATCGCTGACGAAACGCGGGTCGATCTTGTCGCGCTGAATCACTTTGAAATCGAGGGGTTCGAGCAGGCCTTCAGCGGCGGCGCGCAGGGCGAAATCGGCTTCGACATCGACCACGTCCCATTGCACGTTGCCGCTCTCGACCATGGCTTTGAGTTTGCCGTAGTCGGTCGGACCGTCCTGGACGACGGTGATGCCGCTGGCCTTGCTGAACGGATCGGCCCAGGCCTGTTTCTGCGCATCCTGGGTGCTTCCGCCCCAGCTGACGAAGTTCACGCTTTCGGCAGCCATTGCAGCCTGGCCGGTGACGCTGAGCAGTCCCGCAAAAAAGATCGCGGTTGCAGCTTTGTTCAACACCATGTTCACGCCCTCATTGTTGTGTTTTTGAGCGGGCTTGCGTTGTTGCCCGCCTGTCGGGAGCAGTAGATGGACGTTCGTTGGAGTGTCCGGTCTATGGAATATCATATTATGGTATTCCAAACTTTGTGCAAGCACTTTGCCTTACCGGTTATCTGGAGGCTGATGGTTTTTCACTTGAGAGATGTGTAGAAATTTTAGATCCAGCCCCTCACCCCAGCCCTCTCCCAATGGGAGAGGGGGAAAGGGAGCAGATCTTCATGCTATTCAAACCTGAGTTCGACTCGGTATTGCAAAGGGAGCAGATCTTCATGCCGTTCAAAAACGAGTCCGACCCGGTATTTGAAAGGGAGCCGATCTTTATGCTGTTCAAAACCAAGTTCGGCTCGGTATCTCAGGTCGGTGTATAGCGTTCAAACAACTCGGTAGGCTCCCTCTCCCTCCGGGAGAGGGCTGGGGTGAGGGCTGCTTTATTCAGTGAACGGAATACTCTCGACCACCTCCAGGTCATAGCCGGTCAGGCCAGCGTATTTCAGAGGAGGGCCCAGGTGACGTAACTTGCCAACCCCAAGATTCTGCAAAATCTGCGCCCCAGTCCCCACCTCCGAATAAATCCGCGATTGCGAACGGCTGAACTGCCGCGGCGGCTGGGTCAATTGCGGCACCCGCTCCAGCAACGCCTGCGAAGACTCATGATTGGCCAGCACCACAACAACCCCATGCCCCTCAGCCGCCACCCGTTGCAACGCCGCCCACAGCGTCCAGTTGGTCGGCCCGCTGTACTCGGCGCCGACCAGATCACGCAACGGATCGATCACATGCACACGCACCAGCGTCGGCTCTTCACGACGCAGATTGCCCATGACCATCGCCATGTGCACGCCGCCCTCGATGCGATCCTCAAAGGTGATCAAACGGAAGGTGCCATGCACCGTCGGCAGCTCGCGTTCGCCAATCCGTTCGATGGTGTGTTCGGTGCTCAGGCGATAGTGGATCAGGTCGGCGATGGTGCCGATCTTGATCCCGTGTTTGCGCGCAAACATTTCCAGATCCGGGCGACGGGCCATGGTGCCGTCGTCGTTCATCACCTCAACAATCACCGAGGCTGGGGTGAAACCGGCCAAGCGCGCCAGATCACAACCCGCTTCGGTATGCCCGGCGCGGGTCAGCACGCCACCTTCCTTGGCGCGCAACGGGAAGATATGGCCGGGCTGCACCAGGTCTTCCGCACGAGCATTTGGCGCGACGGCAGCGGCAACGGTGCAAGCCCGATCCGCCGCCGAAATGCCAGTGGTCACGCCAACCGCCGCCTCAATCGACACGGTAAACGCGGTGCTGAACACGCTGCCATTGGCCGGCACCATTTGCTCCAGGCCCAAACGCTGGCAATGTTCGTCGGTCAGCGTCAGGCAAATCAGCCCGCGTGCTTCTCGGGCCATGAAGCTGATCGCCTCAGGCGTGCAACGGTCGGCGGCCAGCAGCAGGTCGCCTTCGTTTTCGCGGTCTTCGTCATCGACCAGCAAGACCATTTTGCCGAGACGATAATCTTCGATGATTTCTTCGATGCTGTTGAAGGCCATGCTGGACTCTCAGGGTTCGTTGGAAATATATTGGTATACCATAATACAAAATCAACAAAGAGGTCACTATGAAGGCGTACTGGATTGCTCATGTGGATATAGCCGATGCCGATCACTACAGCCAATACACCCAGCGCGCGCCGGCAGCCTTCGCTGAGTTTGGCGCGAAGTTTCTGGCCAGAGGCGGGCGCAGCGAGGCGATGGAAGGGCGCGAGACGCCGCAGCGTAGCGTGGTGATCGAGTTCGAGAGTTATGAGAAGGCCGTAGCGTGCTACCACTCGGCGGCGTACCAGGAAGCGAAGAGTTATCGCGAGGAATGGGCGCGGGCGGAGATCATCATCGTCGAAGGCATGCCGCCAGTTTAAGCCGCATCACAAAACTCCTGTAGGAGCTGCCGAAGGCTGCGATCTTTTGATTTTGATTCTAAAAACAAGATCAAAAGATCGCAGCCTTCGGCAGCTCCTACAGGGATTTTGGGGTGTCAGAGGGATGTGATCAGCGGATAAAGTGGATCTTGCCGCTGTCGTCATTGCCCATGTAGATCCCATACACCCCAGCCTGACGCTCTTCGATATAGCGCTCAAGAATCTGCCGGATCGCCGGGTAATAGATCTGTTCCCACGGAATCTCTTCAGGCGCGAAGAATTTGTAATCCATGGTCTCCGGCCCGTATTGCCCGGTGATCTCCAGCGCGATCGCGCGGAAGATGATGTACACCTCGCTGATCTTCGGCACGCTGAAAATCGAGTACGGCGAGACGATTTCCGCGCGCACGCCGCTTTCTTCCCAGACTTCGCGGACGGCCGCTTGCTCGGTGGTCTCGCCGCTTTCCATGAAACCGGCGGGCAGCGTCCAGGTGCCCGGGCGCGGGGGAATCGCCCGTTGGCACAGCAGGTATTTGCCGTCCTGCTCGATGATGCAGCCGGCAATGATTTTCGGATTGATGTAGTGGATGTAGCCGCAGCCGCGACACATCAGGCGCTCGTGCGTATCGCCCGCCGGTATCTGCTGACCGAGGTCAGGGCCACCGCATTTCGGGCAATAGCTCGGGCTGAACATATCAGTGACCTATACGCGGTTCTTTCAGCGCGATGGGCAGGGTCATGGCCGGGGTTGCGCCGGTCTCTTCCTGCTTGCGCTTGAGATAGTCGAGCGCTACCGCAGCGGCAGCGCGAACGTGATCAACACAGGCCTGATGCGCCACCAGCGGATCACCGCTCTTGATCGCTTCGACCATTTTCTCCATTTCCTGATTACTCGCACCGCGACGGTTTTCCTGCGACACCGAGGTCGCGCGCAAGTAGCTGATGCGCGCCTGCAACTGGCGTAGCTGAGTCGCCGCGACATGGTTGCCCGAGCCTTCGAGCAGCACGTCGTAGAAGCCCTGCACCGAGTCGATCACCTGTTGCAGTTCGCCGTCCTTGAGCGCCTTGCGGTTCTCGTCGAGGGCTTTTTCCAGGGCTTTGATGTCCTTGGCCTTGGCACGCAGGGTGAACAGCTGCACGATCAGTCCCTCAAGCACGCAGCGCAATTCGTAGATATCGACGGCATCGGCAAGGGTGATGATCGCTACGCGCGGGCCTTTGGCATCGGCAAACTCGACCAGACCTTCGGATTCCAGGTGACGCAAGGCTTCGCGCACGGAAGTACGGCTGACGCCCAGACGATCACAGAGATCGCGCTCGACCAGACGATCGCCGGGCATGAGCTGGAAATTCATGATCGCGCTACGCAGTTTATCCAGCACGATTTCGCGCAGGGTAACGGGGTTGCGATTGACCTTGAAGCTGTCGTCGAGTGGCTGGCGTTTCATGGGGTCCGCTCTTTAAGTTGGCTGTCCATGCCAGACGGGCATCTAAACAGCCGAGGGGTTAACTGAGGCTTCGGCGTCGGCTTCGGCAAAGGCTTCACGGGCCAGCCGGAAACTGTCCACGGCTGCCGGAACGCCGCAATAAATGCCGACCTGAAGCAGAATTTCGCGTATTTGCTCACGACTCAGGCCGTTACGCAAGGCGCCACGCACATGCAGCTTGAGTTCGTGCGGACGGTTGAGCGCCGAGATCATCGCCAGGTTGATCATGCTGCGCTCCTTGAGCGACAAACCTTCGCGACCCCAGACATGGCCCCAGCAGTATTCAGTGACCATTTCCTGCAGCGGGCGGGTGAAATCGTCGGCGTTCTCTATCGAACGCTGCACGTAGGCTTCGCCCAATACCTGAGTGCGGATTTTCAGGCCTTTTTCGTACTTTTCGTTACTCATATTCTTTGCCTCACCTCAATCCCTGTGGGAGCTGGCTTGTCAGCGATAGCGGACTATCAGCCAACATCAATGTTGAATGTTGAGCCCTCATCGCTGGCAAGCCAGCTCCCACAGGGTTTTGAATTGTCGCTTCAGGCCAGGGTCGGCAACGGCCCGAGCTTGCCTTTGTGGTAAATCATCGGCGTCACCGGTTGCTCTGGCAGGATCAGGTTCTTCACCGCGCCAACGATAATTGCGTGATCGCCGCCGTCGTATTCACGCCACAACTCGCACTCGATGATCGCGGTAGCTTTAGCGAGAATCGGGTTACCGAGTTCGCTCAAATGCCACTCGATACCGGCCGCCTTGTCCTTGCCTTTACCGGCAAACGCATAGGCCTCAGCCGTCTGGTCAGCGGACAGCAAGTGAATCGCAAACTTCTTGCTGTCACGCAGAATCGGATAAGTGTCGGAGGCGTAGTTAGGGCAGAACAGCACCAGCGCCGGGTCAATCGACAGCGCACTGAAGGCGCTGGCGGTGATGCCGACGATCCCGCCTTCGGGGTCAACGGTGGTGACCACCGTAACGCCGGACGGGAACGAGCTCATGACGTCTTTGTAAATGCCGGGTTCGATCATTTCGCAGGACTCCTAGCGCATCACAAACGGATCAGGCATTGGCGCCTGAGAAAGGTTGATCCACACCGTTTTCAGTTCGGTGTAGGCCAGCACCGAATCGATGCCGCTTTCGCGTCCATAGCCACTGTTCTTGAAGCCGCCGATCGGCGCCATCGCTGACACCGCGCGGTAGGTGTTGACCCAGATGATCCCGGAGCGCACATCGCGAGCGAGGCGATGAGCCCGGCCCAAATCACGCGTCCAGATGCCAGCGGCGAGGCCGAACTGTGAGTCGTTGGCGATCGCCAGTGCCTCGGCTTCATCTTTGAAGCGAATCACCGAAGCCACCGGGCCGAAGACTTCTTCCTGCATGATCTTCATCGAATTGCGGTCGCATTCGAATAGCGTCGGCTCGTAGAACCAGCCGTCGCCGAGATCCGTCGGGCGCTTGCCGCCGGTACGCAAACGCGCGCCTTCAGCGATAGCATCGGCAACCAAACCTTCGACCACCGCCAGTTGCTGCGCGGTGGCCATCGGGCCCATCTCGCTGTTGTCTTCCTGCGGGTTGCCGATGCGAATGCGCTGGGCGCGTTCGACCAGTCGGTTGACGAACTCGTCGTAGATTTCGTCCTGCACCAGCAGGCGCGAACCCGACACGCAGCTCTGCCCGGACGCGGCATAGATCCCGGCAATCGCGCCGTTGATCGCGCTGTCCAGATCGGCGTCGGCGAAGATGATGTTCGGCGACTTGCCGCCCAGTTCCAGCGACAACTTGGCGAAGTTCTCGGCGCTGCTGCGCACCACATGCCGCGCCGTGGCTGCGCCGCCGGTGAAGGCAATTTTGCGGATCAGCGGATGGCGGGTGAGGGCGGCGCCGGTGCTCGGGCCGTAACCGGTGACAACGTTGACCACGCCCGGCGGGATCCCGGCTTCGAGGGCCAGACGCGCCAGTTCAAGAATCGTTGCGGATGCGTGCTCGGACGGTTTGATCACAATCGTATTGCCTGCGGCGAGGGCCGGGGCGAGTTTGATCGCGGTCAGATAAAGCGGGCTGTTCCACGGAATGATCGCGGCGACCACACCCATGGCTTCGTGAACCGTGTAGGCGAACAGGTCGGGCTTATCCAGCGGCAGCGTGCCGCCTTCGAGCTTGTCGGCAAGGCCTGCGGTGTAATGGAAAAACTCGGGCAGATAACTGACTTGCCCACGGGTTTCGCGGATCAGCTTGCCGTTGTCGCGGCTTTCCAGTTGCGCCAGTTGTTCTTTATTTTCCGCAATCAAATCACCGAGACGGCGCAGCAGTTTGCCGCGCGCGGTGGCGGTCAGACCGCGCCACGCTGGGCTGTCGAAAGCAGTCTGTGCCGATTGCACGGCGCGTTCGACGTCGGCCTCATCAGCGTCAGGCAATTCTGCCCAGGCTTGCGCGGTGGCCGGGTTGAGGCTTTCGAAGGTCTTGCCGGAGAGGGCGTCGACCCATTCTCCGCCGATGCACATCTGGAAGCGTGCGAGTGTCATGCAACGATCCCCTTTATATGGTTTTGTCGGGAGTGTGCGTATTGAAGAAATTCCAGCAGTGTCTGGTTGACCAGACGCGGCGACTCTACGGGCATCATATGCCGTTGCTCGGGCAGCACGGCAACCTTCGCACCGGGGATGCGTCGGGCCAGTTGCTCGGCCATTTCCGGGGTCGAACCCGGGTCGAGTTCACCGGTGGCGATCAGCGTCGGCGCCTGAATGCTGCCCAGGTCGTCGGCGCGGTACATGTCCTGAGTGGCGAACAATTCATAAGTGGTCAGATAGCCTTGCGGATCATTGCCGGCAAGGGTCTGGCGGATCGCCGCGATCTGCGCCGGGTTGGCCGCTTGATATTCGCGGCTGAACCAGCGTGACAGCGCGGCTTCAGCATTGGCGTCCGGGCCATGTTCCGCCGCTTGCGCGGTGCGAGCGATGACGCCGGCACGCTGTTCTTCGCTGCGATTGAACACACTGTTCAACACCACCAGGCTTTGCAGGCGCTCCGGGTAATGCAGGGCAAAGGCCCGCGCGACCAGACCGCCCATGGAGAAACCGATCACCGCTGCCTGCGGCAGATTCAGGTGATCGAGCAACTCCAGCAACTGATCGGCGTAACCGAGCAGGTTGGTGCCGCTGGCCGGTCGCGGGCTGGCGCCATGACCGAGCATGTCGTAGGCGATCACCCGGTACTGGCTGGACAGGCCGACAATCTGCCCGCCCCACATTTCTTTGTTCAGGCCCACGCCGTGGATCAAAACCACGGGCTGGCCTTGGCCGGTCGCCAGGTAACTGGTGCCAGCCGGGGTGAGTTCAGCGGTGAGCCGAATCATGGAGCGCTCCTGCAGTGCCTTTTTATTGTGATTACTGGGCTTTTTCGGCGGCCAGTTCTTCCAGATCGATGTAGCGGTTGCCGATGCGCGGGTGCAGGCGACCACCGTCGGCGCAACCCAGCACGACGACGATTTCGTCGGCACGCGGCGCGTCTTCGATCTGCATTTCCAGGGTGATGTAGTGCGAACGCTGACCTTCATCGTCCTTGTGCATCATCGGGATCTGAATCGAGGTGCCCGGGCCGCCGCGCTTGTTGGTGAAGCTCAGGTAGCTCTTGGCGTTGACGGCTTCGCGGTAGTGGTTGCCGAAGCGCAGGGTGTGGATCACGGCGGAGGCGTGTTCGATCTCGCCATCAGCGCCGACCACGGCGGCTTTACCGTAAGCCTCGATCTTCTCGGCACCGCCAATGATGCCGACCAGACGCTCAACCATCAGTGCGCCGAGGTCGGAGCAGTTGGCGCGGATCTGCGGCTTGAGGTCTTCCACGAAACCGTTGCCCACCCAAGGGTTTTTCATCACCACGGCGAGGCCGACCATGGTCACTGGCTTGTCGGTGGCCTTGCCGCCTTCAATGAAGGTTTCTTCGACATAGCTGACGATCTTGCGAATTTCGAAACTCATGAGCTGCTCCGTAGGGGGATTGAGAGTGTCTGTGCGTCTGATGGTATACCATAATACCAATCGTGCAAGTCCCTCTCGCAAGATTTGCCCCATCCATCCGGCGAATGGCGCTGCATTCACTGACAACCACAAATTCCAAGACCACCTCTGACCCCTGTGGGAGCGAGCCTGCTCGCGAAAGCGGTGGGTCAGCCAATAAACAGAGTGACTGGTGCACCGCATTCGCGAGCAGGCTCGCTCCCACAATGGAAATCAGCGTCGGTAGAGAGCGGCTTTCGGTTAACAAAAGATAACGTGGCGCCGATTGTCAGACGTTTCGAAAGCCCGATAGGATGAGCCAGCTTCCGAAGTGGCTCTGGATTGCGGGTTTCAGGACTATGCTCCTGAGCAGCCATCAGCGGAGCACACTTGCGGCGCCCTTGAAGGCCAGATGGCCTAACAATAATAAAGAGGGGAAGGTCTATGAGTCGTTGCCGCCCGCCGGCGTTACGCAACACCGCGTTGCTGGCCACAGCACTCTCGCTGCTGGGCTTTGCCACGTTATCGGCACCGGTGATTGCCGCCGAGGCCCCGGCTGACGTGGTCTATGCCACCGAATCTACTAAAGCCGCGAAAAGCCTGATTCTCGATGTCGTCCACGCCGGTGCGCGACTGGTCGCGGTCGGCGATCGCGGGCACATTCTCTACTCCGATGATCAGGGCAAAACCTGGACGCAAGCCAAAGTGCCGACCCGGCAACTGCTGACTGCGGTGTACTTTGTCGACGACAAGCACGGCTGGGCGGTCGGGCACGACGCGCAAATCCTCGCCAGCGCAGACGGCGGTCTGACCTGGACCAAGCAATTCGAAGACCTCAAACGTGAATCGCCGCTGCTCGACGTCTGGTTCAAGGACGTCAACAGCGGCCTTGCCGTGGGCGCGTACGGCGCGCTGCTGGAAACCACCGACGGCGGCAAGAACTGGGAAGACGTCAGCGACCGCCTCGACAACGAAGACCAGTTCCACCTCAACGCCATCGCGGCAGTGAAGGATGCCGGGCTGTTCATCGTTGGCGAGTCGGGCAGCATGTTCCGCTCCGCCGACGACGGCCAGACCTGGGAAAAACTCGAAGGCCCGTATGAAGGTTCGCTATTCGGCGTGATCGGCACGGCACAACCGCAAACCCTGCTGGCTTACGGCTTGCGCGGCAATCTCTACCGCTCAACGGATTTCGGCAGCACCTGGGAACAGGTCGAATTGAAAGCCGCGCGCGGTGCGCTGGAATTCGGCCTGTCCGGTGCCACCTTGCTCCCGGATGGCTCTATCGTCATCGTCGGCAACGGCGGTTCGGTGATCAGCAGCAGTGACAATGGCGAGACCTTCAGTGTGTTCAACCGTCCGGACCGCATCTCGCTGTCATCGGTCACCGCTGCCGGCGACGGCAACCTGATTCTGAGCGGGCAGGGTGGTGTTCACACCACACAGCCGAACGGTGCCGAGATCAATAACAAGAAGGCGGGGCTATGACTTCCTTGATCACTCCTCAGCAGGACAAGGCGACGTTTCTTGAACGCCTGATCTTCAACAACCGCCCGGCAGTGATCCTGATCTGTCTGGTGGTGAGCATTTTCCTGTTCTGGCAGGCCACGCTGATCCGGCCATCGACCAGTTTCGAAAAAATGATCCCGCTCCAGCATCCGTTCATCGAGAAGATGATGGAGCACCGCAACGATCTGGCGAACCTGGGCAACACCGTGCGTATTTCGGTGGAAGCCAAGGACGGTGACATCTTCTCCAAGGAGTACATGGAGACCCTGCGCCAGATCAACGACGAGGTGTTCTACATCTCCGGCGTTGATCGCTCCGGCCTGAAGTCGCTGTGGAGTCCGAGCGTGCGCTGGACCGAAGTGACCGAAGAGGGTTTTGCCGGCGGTGAAGTGATCCCGCAGAGCTACAACGGCTCGCAGGACAGTCTCGATCTGCTGCGCAACAACGTGCTCAAGTCCGGCCAGGTCGGGCGTCTGGTGGCCAACGACTTCAAGTCGAGCATCGTCGACATCCCGCTGCTGGAGTCCTACCCGGACCCGGAAGACCAGGGCAAGTTGCTCGCGCTGGACTATCGTAAGTTCTCCCATGAACTCGAAGACAAGATCCGCAACAAGTTCGAAGCGCAGAACCCCAACGTCAAGATCCACATCGTCGGTTTCGCCAAGAAGGTCGGCGACCTGATCGATGGTCTGGTCATGGTCGTGCTGTTCTTCGGTATCGCCTTCGTCATCACCCTGATTCTGCTGTTGTGGTTCACCAACTGCGTACGCAGCACCATTGCGGTGTTGAGTACGACGCTGGTGGCGGTGGTCTGGCAGCTCGGCTTGATGCACTTCTTCGGCTTCGGACTTGATCCGTATTCGATGCTGGTGCCGTTCCTGATCTTCGCCATCGGTATTTCTCACGGCGTGCAGAAAATCAACGGTATCGCCCTGCAATCCAGCGAGGCCGACAACGCATTGACCGCTGCGCGGCGCACCTTCCGGCAACTGTTCCTGCCGGGGATGATCGCGATTCTGGCGGATGCGGTGGGTTTCATCACACTGCTGATCATCGATATCGGCGTGATCCGTGAACTGGCCATCGGCGCGTCTATCGGCGTGGCGGTGATCGTGTTCACTAACCTGATCCTGCTGCCGGTGGCGATTTCCTATGTCGGCATCAGTAAACGCGCGATTGCCAGGAGCAAGAAAGACGCGAACCGCGAACACCCGTTCTGGCGCCTGCTGTCGAACTTCGCCAACCCGAAGGTCGCACGCATCTCGGTGGTGCTGGCGCTGGTCGCCTTCGGTGGCGGCCTCTGGTACAGCCAGAACCTGAAAATCGGTGACCTCGACCAGGGCGCGCCGGAACTGCGTCCGGACTCGCGCTATAACAAGGACAACAACTTCATCATCAGCAATTACTCCACCAGCTCTGACGTACTGGTGGTGATGGTCAAGACCAAGGCTGAAGGCTGCTCGCGTTATGAAGCCATGGCGCCGATCGATCAGTTGATGTGGAAGATGCAGAACACCGAGGGCGTGCAGTCGGCGATCTCGCTGGTGACCGTGTCCAAGCAGATGATCAAGGGCATGAACGAGGGCAACCTGAAATGGGAAACCCTGTCGCGCAACCCTGATGTGCTGAACAACTCGATTGCCCGCGCCGACGGTCTGTACAACAACAGTTGTTCGCTGGCGCCGGTGCTGGTGTTCCTCAACGATCACAAGGCCGAAACCCTCGATCGGGCGGTGCATGCAGTGCAGGAGTTCGCCAAGGAGAATAACAAGGACGGTCTGGAATTCATCCTCGCCGCCGGTAACGCCGGGATCGAAGCGGCCACCAACGAAGTCATCAAACAGGCTGAGCTGACCATCCTGATTCTGGTGTACATCTGCGTGGCGGTGATGTGCATGATCACCTTCCGCTCGTGGGCTGCGACCTTGTGCATCGTCCTGCCGCTGGTGCTGACCTCGGTACTCGGCAACGCGCTGATGGCGTTCATGGGCATCGGCGTGAAGGTTGCGACCTTGCCGGTGGTGGCGCTGGGTGTGGGGATTGGTGTCGACTACGGCATCTACATCTACAGCCGTCTGGAGAGTTTCCTGCGTGCCGGGCTGCCGTTGCAGGAAGCCTATTACCAGACGCTGAAATCCACCGGTAAAGCGGTGCTGTTCACCGGTCTGTGCCTGGCGATTGGTGTGTGCACGTGGATCTTCTCGGCGATCAAGTTCCAGGCCGACATGGGCCTGATGCTGACCTTTATGCTGCTGTGGAACATGTTCGGTGCGCTGTGGCTGCTGCCGGCCCTGGCGAAGTTCCTGATCAAGCCGGAGAAACTGGCGGGGCAGAAGGGTAATTCGCTGTTTGCCCACTGATCTGAAGGGCTGAAACGACAAAGCCGCAACCTTAGGGTTGCGGCTTTTTTTGTGGCTGAAGATCAAGAGCCCCTCACCCTAGCCCTCTCCCGGAGGGAGAGGGGACTGATTGGGGAATATTGGAGATTTACACCGACTTGAACGATTTGCTTTGAATCCATAATCGACTCGGTTTTTCAGGTCGATGTATGACGCAGCACAACTCGGTCGGTCCCCTCTACCTCTGGGAGAGGGCTAGGGTGAGGGCAAGAGGGTTAAAAATTTAAGAGAGTTCTGTGCCAAGCACAACGCTGAGCGCACTACGCGCATCATCCAGCTGCACCAACGTCGCATGCCGAGCACCCAGGGCATCACGATTTTCAATGGCGGTCAAAATCGCCTTATGCCGAGGCAACGCCAATTCATGCAGATTCGGCCGCTGATTCGAATGCTTCAACGCCTCGGCAATCGCCACCGACAACATGTTGCACAGATTCGCCAGCAAATCATTGTGCGTCGCATCGGCAATCCGGCTATGGAAATCCAGATCCGGCTGCAACAACGCTTCTGGTGTCGGCGCCGCTTCCATGCGTTGATACGCCTCACCAATGGCGGCGATATCAGCATCGGTCGCGTGCTGAGCAGCGAGGGCAGCGGCGGCCGGTTCAATAATGCTGCGCACACTGGTCAGCACATTGAAAAACTCATTCTGCGGGCTGCTTTGCATTAACCAGTGCAGCACATCCGGGTCGAGCATATGCCATTCGCGGCGCGCCTTGACCACCGTACCGACGCGCGGCTTGGAATACACCAGCCCCTTGGCCACCAACACCCGCGTGGCTTCGCGCAATACCGGCCGGCTGACCGCGTACTCCTCGCAGAGCAAGGCTTCGGCGGGCAGTTTGTCATCGGGCTTGAAGCGTCCGGAGACGATCTGCATGCCCAGTTCCTGGACGATGCGCGAGTGCATGCTTTTGCGGTCGGAAGGTTTGCGGTAATCCATGGGGAACGGCGCGATCCTGAGCGATGGAGGTGCCGCGCATCATAGCAGGCACCAGACAATCTTGAGGCGGGTAATGATCGTTCCCACGCTCTGCGTGGGAATGCTGCCCGGGACGCTCTGCGTCCCATTTCAGAGCTGGAACGCGGAGCGTCCCTTGAGGCATTCCCACGCGGAGCATGGGAACGATCGAATGCATTCCAAGGTAGGAGCTGCCGAAGGCTGCGATCTTTTGATTTTAATGAGAATGGCGTGGCACTTCGGCCCCTCGGCAACCGACCAGGAAGTCAAAGTCACAGCCCTGATCCGCCTGCAGCACATGGTCGATGTACAACTGGCGATAGCCACCCACCAACAACTGCTGCGGTGGCTGCAGATCCGCCATGCGCGCTGCCAGTTCAGCATCCGGAATGTCCAGGTGCAAACGCCCGGTCGCGCAATCCAGCTCGATCCAGTCGCCTTCCTTCACCGTCGCCAGAGGTCCGCCGGCCGCCGCTTCCGGCGCCACGTGCAAAACCACCGTGCCGTACGCCGTGCCGCTCATCCGTGCATCGGAAATGCGCACCATGTCGGTCACACCCTGGGCCAACAGCTTGGCCGGCAAACCCATGTTGCCGACTTCGGCCATGCCTGGATAACCCTTCGGCCCGCAGTTCTTCATCACCAGAATCGAATCCTTGTCGACATCCAGCTCCGGGTCGTTGATCCGCGCCTTGTACATGTCGAAGTTCTCGAACACCACCGCACGGCCGCGATGCTGCATCAATTCCGGGGTCGCCGCGGATGGCTTGAGCACCGCACCCAGCGGCGCCAGATTGCCGCGCAATACGCAGATGCCGCCGTCGGCGCGAATCGGATTGTCGAGGGTGCGGATCACTTCGTCTTCGCCGTAGATCGGCGCGTCCTTGGTGTTCTCGCCGATCGACTTGCCGTTCACCGTCAGTGCATTCGGATTGGGAATCAGATTGGCTTCACCGAGACGGCGCAGTACCGCTGGCAGGCCGCCAGCGTAATAGAACTCTTCCATCAGGAAACGCCCCGACGGTTGCAGGTCAACGATGGTCGGCATGCCGCGACCGATGCGTGTCCAGTCATCCAGATCCAGCTCGACACCGATGCGCCCGGCGATGGCCTTCAAGTGGATCACCGCGTTGGTTGAACCACCGATGGCCGCGTTAACCCGGATAGCATTTTCGAAGGCTTCCTTGGTGAGGATCTTCGATAGACGCAGGTCTTCGCGAACCATTTCCACCGCGCGCATGCCGGACATGTGCGCCAACACATAACGTCGCGCATCCACTGCTGGAATCGCCGCGTTGTGTGGCAGCGAAGTGCCGAGTGCTTCCGCCATGCACGCCATGGTCGATGCGGTGCCCATGGTGTTGCAAGTGCCCGCCGAACGCGACATGCCGCCCTCGGCCGCGAGGAAATCGTCGATGGTGATGGTGCCAGCCTTGACCTGCTCGCTGAGCTGCCAGACCACGGTGCCGGAACCGATGTCCTTGCCCTTGTGCTTGCCGTTGAGCATTGGCCCGCCGGTGACAACAATCGCCGGCACGTCGCAACTGGCCGCGCCCATCAGCAGCGCCGGGGTGGTTTTGTCGCAACCGGTCAGCAACACCACGCCGTCGATCGGGTTACCGCGAATCGCTTCTTCAACGTCCATGCTCGCCAGGTTGCGGGTGAGCATGGCGGTCGGGCGCAGGTTCGATTCGCCGTTGGAGAACACCGGGAATTCCACCGGGAAGCCACCGGCCTCGATCACCCCACGTTTGACGTGCTCCGCGATCTGGCGGAAGTGCGCGTTGCACGGGGTCAGTTCCGACCAGGTATTGCAGATGCCGATGATCGGCTTGCCGTGAAACTGGTGGTCGGCGATGCCCTGATTCTTCATCCAGCTGCGGTACATGAAGCCGTTCTTGTCGGCCGTGCCAAACCATTGGGCGGAGCGCAGGGTGGGTTTCTTATCAGACATGATCGATTCTCTTATTGTATGACTATAGTGTTCCAGCTACGGCTTAATCTAAGCTCAAAATCCTAGGTTTGGAAGTGTTGTTGGTGAATTAGTATTACTATATAGTCGTTTTCGACGGAGGGATGGCCCTGACGGTTTTCCGTGAGAGGCGTCCCCCGAGGTTCTATAAAAACAACAATCGGAGACCGATCTCATGAGCCAGGAACTGCGGCTGATACGGCGCATTACGCTGAAACTGATTCCCTTCCTGATCCTGCTGTACCTGATCGCCTATGTGGATCGCTCCGCCGTCGGCTTCGCCAAGCTGCACATGGGCGCCGACATCGGCATCGGCGATGCGGCTTACGGCCTCGGCGCCGGGCTGTTCTTCATTGGTTACTTCCTTCTCGAAATCCCCAGCAACCTGATGCTCGAACGCTTTGGCGCACGACGCTGGTTCGCACGGATCATGATCACCTGGGGTGCGATCACCATCGGCATGGCCTTCGTCCAGGGCCCGCACAGTTTCTACGTGATGCGCTTTCTGCTCGGCGCGGCCGAGGCGGGGTTCTTTCCCGGCGTTCTCTACTACATCACCCAATGGTTCCCGGTGCGCCATCGCGGCAAGATCCTCGGCCTGTTCATCCTCTCCCAACCCATCGCGATGATGATCACCGGCCCCGTGTCCGGCGGCTTGCTTGGCATGGACGGCGTCCTCGGCCTGCACGGCTGGCAGTGGCTATTCATCGTCATCGGCACTCCGGCGATCCTGCTGACCTGGCCGGTGCTGCGTTGGTTGCCGGACGGCCCACAGCAAGTGAAGTGGATGGATCAGGCAGAGAAAGACTGGCTGACCGGTGAGCTGAAAAAGGATCTGCAGGAATACGGCCAGACCCGTCACGGCAACCCGTTGCATGCGCTGAAAGACAAGCGTGTGTTGCTGCTGGCGCTGTTCTATCTGCCGGTGACCTTGAGCATTTATGGCTTGGGTCTGTGGTTGCCGACATTGATCAAACAGTTCGGCGGCAGCGATCTGGTCACCGGGTTCGTCTCGTCGGTGCCATACATCTTCGGCATCATCGGGCTGCTGATCGTGCCGCGCAGTTCCGATCGTTTGAATGATCGCTACGGGCATCTGGCTGTTCTGTATGTGCTGGGCGCGATTGGCCTGTTCCTGAGCGCGTGGTTGTCGTTGCCGGTGGCCCAGTTGGCGGCGCTGTGTCTGGTGGCGTTTGCGCTGTTTTCCTGCACGGCGGTGTTCTGGACCTTGCCGGGGCGGTTCTTTGCCGGCGCGAGTGCGGCGGCGGGGATTGCGCTGATCAACTCGGTGGGGAATCTCGGCGGGTACATCGGACCGTTTGTGATTGGCGCGTTGAAGGAATACACCGGCAATTTGGCGTCAGGGCTGTATTTCCTGTCGGGCGTGATGGTGTTCGGTTTGATCCTGACGGGCGTGGTTTACCGCGTGCTGGAACGCAAACACGTCCTGCCCGTTGACCAGTTTGCCGCCAGTGCCCGAGGCGCCACACGCACCTGAAACCCAACCACCAATCACCACTAAACCTGTGGGAGCTGGCTTGCCAGCGATGACGGCGGGACATCCAGCATGGATGTGTCAGACAGATTGCCATCGCTGGCAAGCCAGCTCCCACAGGGTTTTGCAGTGTTTCGAAGTTTTGTGTAAAGGAGAGGACATATGCATCTGGTTCAATTCGAATTAAGCAACGGCGAGCGCCGCGTCGGCGTGGTCGACAACGGTCTGGTGCGCGAAGTCCAGGACGCGCGCAACGTGCGCGATCTGGCACTAGCCGCCATCGAGGCCGGCCAGTCCCTTGAGCAACAAGTGCAAACCCTCGGCCTCGGCATCAGCCACGACTACGCCGAACTGCTCGCACAACTGCGCATCCTGCCACCCCTCGACCACCCGGACCCGGCACACATGCTGGTCAGCGGCACCGGTCTGACCCACTTGGGCAGCGCTTCGGCGCGGGACAAAATGCACCAGCAGGCCGGTGATGAAGCGGCGATGACCGATACCATGCGCATTTTCAAATGGGGCGTGGAGGGCGGCAAACCGGCAGCGGGGCAGGCCGGTGTGCAACCGGAATGGTTCTACAAAGGCGACGGCAGCATCGTCGTTCGCCCCGGCCAACCTTTCCCGGTGCCACCGTTTGCCGAAGATGCCGGCGAAGAACCGGAGATGGCCGGCCTCTACATCATTGGCAACGACGGCAAGCCTTATCGCCTCGGTTTCGCGGTCGGCAACGAGTTCTCCGATCACGTCATGGAGCGAAAAAACTACCTGTACCTCGCGCACTCGAAATTGCGCAGCTGCAGTTATGGTCCGGAACTTCGCACCGGTGAATTGCCTCAACATCTGGCAGGCACCAGTCGCATCCTGCGTGACGGTGAAGTGCTCTGGCAAAACGAGTTTCTCAGCGGCGAGGCGAACATGTGCCACAGCCTCGCCAACCTCGAATACCACCACTTCAAATACCGCCAGTTCCTGCGCCCGGGCGACGTGCACATTCACTTCTTCGGCACCGCGACCCTGTCGTTCGCCGATGGCATCCGCACGCAACCGGGCGACCTGTTCGAAATCAGCCAGGCCGAATTCGGCGCACCGCTGGTCAACGGCATTGTGCCGATCGCAGACGCTTTTGCGCCGGACAGCATCGGCACCCTTTAAGGAGATCCCATGACTCAGATTCTCGGTCACAACTACATCGGTGGTCAGCGCAGCGCTGCTGGCGACGTCAAACTGCAATCGGTCGATGCCACGACGGGCGAACAGCTGCCCCACGATTTCATTCAGGCCACGGTTGAAGAGGTCGACGCCGCCGCCAAAGCCGCCGCTGCTGCGTATCCTGCTTATCGCAGCCTCAGCGCCGAACGCCGCGCGCAGTTTCTCGACGCGATTGCCGATGAACTGGATGCCCTCGGCGATGATTTCGTTGCTGTGGTTTGCCGCGAAACCGCGTTGCCGGCGGGACGCATTCAAGGCGAGCGCGGACGCACCAGCGGGCAGATGCGTCTGTTCGCCAAAGTTCTGCGCCGGGGCGATTTTTACGGTGCGCGAATTGATCTGCCGTTACCGGATCGTCAGCCGCTGCCTCGTCCGGATTTGCGTCAATACCGCATCGGCCTAGGCCCTGTCGCAGTGTTCGGCGCGAGCAATTTCCCGCTGGCATTTTCTACGGCTGGCGGCGACACCGCTTCGGCACTCGCCGCCGGTTGCCCGGTGGTGTTCAAAGCCCACAGCGGCCATATGGCGACAGCAGAACTGGTCGCCGATGCGCTGATTCGTGCAGCCGAAAAAACCGCGATGCCGGCCGGCGTGTTCAACATGATCTACGGCGGTGGTGTCGGCGAATGGCTGGTCAAGCATCCGGCGATTCAGGCGGTCGGTTTCACCGGTTCGCTCAAGGGGGGCCGGGCGCTGTGCGACATGGCCGCCGCGCGCCCGCAACCGATCCCGGTGTTCGCCGAGATGTCGAGCATCAACCCGGTGATTGTTCTGCCGCAGGCCTTGGCGGCTCGCTCGGAAACGGTTGCTCGCGACCTGACGGCTTCGGTGGTGCAGGGCTGTGGTCAGTTCTGTACTAACCCCGGTCTGGTGATCGGCATTCGTTCACCGCAGTTCAGCGCGTTCGTGCAGCAGGTTGCGGGTTTGATCGGCGATCAACCGGCGCAAACCATGCTCAACGCTGGCACTCTCGGCAGCTACGGCAAAGGTTTGCAGAAGCTATTGGCGCATCCTGGGATCGAGCATCTCGCCGGTAATCCACAGCAGGGCAATCAGGCGCAGCCGCAATTGTTCAAGGCTGATGCGAGTCTGTTGATCGATGGCGATGAAGTTCTGCAGGAAGAAGTGTTCGGCCCGACCACGGTGATTGTCGAAGTGACGGATCAGGCGCAACTCAGTGCGGCGTTGCATGGCCTGCACGGGCAACTCACCGCGACGATTATTGGCGAGCTGACGGACTTCGAACAGTTTGCTGAACTGACACCGCTGCTGGAACAGAAGGTTGGGCGGATTCTGCTTAATGGTTATCCGACCGGTGTCGAGGTGTGTGATTCGATGGTGCACGGCGGGCCGTATCCGGCGACGTCCGACGCACGCGGCACCTCCGTCGGGACGCTGGCCATCGATCGCTTCCTGCGCCCGGTGTGCTTCCAGAACTACCCGGACAGCTTGTTGCCCGAGCCGCTGAAAAACGCCAACCCATTGCGCATCCAGCGCCTGGTCGACGGCAAGCCCTCACGCGACGCGCTGTAACTTCCAGCCAATATCCCTGTGGGAGCGAGCCTGCTCGCGAATGCATTCTTTCAGTCAGCCTTTCATGGCCTGACACACCGCATTCGCGAGCAGGCTCGCTCCCACGAGGGTTCCCATAAGGCCTCTGGATCACATTGAGCTATCATTGGCCCTTTCCCCCCTAGAAAGACTGTTTGCCATGACTGCCCAAACCCTTCTCAACGCCCTCGAACACTGCGGCATGGTCGAAATCGATGGCCTGCATGCCTTCGAATTCGCCCTCGACGAAGACGACAACCTGCACATCGAATGCATCGACGGCCGAGCGGCCAAGCATTGGGAATTCACTCCGGCGCAGGTTGCAGCGGCAACGTTTGATGACTCACTGCAAAGCTGGCTGATCGTCGGTTATTTCAATGAAACCAAAGCGATCGGCGAACATCGCCTGGTTTGTCATGGCGATGTAGTCAGCAGCAGCGACGACGAGGATGAGACTGATGAAAATGCGTAAATTCTGGCCGCTGCTGATGGCCGGCAGCGTTGGTGCCATGGGGCTTTCCAGCGCATCCGCCGAGAACTTCCAGCTGCTGGTCGGTTCCTACACCGCCAACACCAGCCAGGGCCTCTATCGAATGAACTTCGACAGTGCCACCGGCCAGATCGCCGCCAAACCGCTGCAAGTGGTCAAAAGCGAAAACCCGTCATGGCTGACCCTGTCCAAAGACCAGCGTCGGCTGTTCGTGGTCAACGAAAACGGCCCGGGCCAGAAAGACCCGGTCGGCCGTGTCAGCAGCTATTCGATCGATCCGAAAACCCACACGCTGACCCTGATCAATCAAGTGCAGAGCCTGGGCAACGAGCCGACCCATTCGAGCCTCAGCGCTGACGCCAGCCACTTGTTCGTCAGCAACTATTCGGTGATGGAAGATCCGGGTGGAACGCTGGCGGTATTGCCGGTTGGTGCCGACGGCAAACTCAAACCTGTCGTGCAGATGAGCGCGCATCCGGCGAGCCGGATCAATCTTGAGCGCCAGGCCTCCAACCACGTGCACTCGACGGTTTCTTCGCCTGACGGTCGCTACGTTTTCTCCAACGATCTGGGCGCGGACAAGGTTTTCGTCTACCTGTTCGATCCGAAGGCCAACCCGGACTTGCCGCTGACGCCGGCGATGACCGCCGCAGTGCCCTTGCCGGCCGGCAGCGGTCCGCGTCATCTGCTGTTCAGCGCTGACGGCAAACACGCCTGGCTGACCATGGAAATGAGCGCGCAAGTCGCGGTGTTCGATTACCACGATGGCGTGCTGACCCAGACGCAACTGGTCGATCTGGCCGCTGGTCAGCCAACGTCGGACAAGGCCGGCGCCGCGCTGCATGCCTCGGCCGATGGCAAGTTCCTCTACGTCAGCAACCGTGGCACCGCCAATCAACTGGTGGTGTTCGCGATCGATCCGGCGAGCGGCCAGCTCAAAGAGCTGCAAAAGCGTTCGGTGGAAGGTGATCACCCGCGCGAATTCAGCCTCGACCCGAGTGGCAAATACCTGTTGATCGCCAACCAGAAGAGCAACGAAATTGTCGTCGTCGAGCGCGATGGCAAGACCGGTCTGCTCGGCAAAACCGTGCAGAAACTGCCGATGGACGCGCCGAGCGACGTCAAGTTTCTAGTGCGACAATAAGCCACAGGCCCCGGTTTACGGGGCCTGTCTCTTTGTATTAATCGCACTGATATCCGGTAATGCTACAAAGCATTTCAAGCGATCAACCCTCGAGCGTTAAGTTTGCTCCACGGCCCAACCGGGCAAGCAAGCCAACCGAACACGAGGGTTACCGCCATGAACTTCAATCTTTTCTCCGTTATCGCCGCTTCCGCCATCTCCGCCACTGTCGTGCTGCCAGCCAGCGCCAACGTCGAAATCAACAGCAAAAAATCCCACACCCAGAGCTACACCCAGAAATACCTGCAACAGAGCGCCAACTTCTACGCCGCCCTGGATCACAAAGCCCAACACTGAAATGCCCGCTTCGGACAACTCCCTGTAGGAGCTGCCGAAGGCTGCGATCTTTTGATCTTGCCCTTGGGATCGTTCCCACGCTCCGCGTGGGAACGCAGCCCGTGACGCTCCGCGTCACTGGACGCAGAGCGTCCCGAGAGGCATTCCCACGCTGAGCATGGGAACGATCAGATCGCAGCCTTCGGCAGCTCCTGCCCGTGTGTTTTTCGCGGCTTGATAGGTTTCTTCAAACCCGCAAATAGACTGGCTAAATAATCAACGAAGCTGATGTTTACTATGGAAAACCCTGAGTGGTTGCCACGGCTTTTTTGATCGATTCTGTGGCCATCGAAACATGCCCACGGGAGAACACCATGGCCAGCGCAATCATTCATTCAGCCAAACGCGGCGCCTATCTGGCCATTGGTCTGTACCTGGCCGTGGTGCTGGTCGTCAGCATCGCCTCGCAGGTGGAGCACAGCTTCGACGCACCGATTCAAATTGCCCATCCCGGCATCCAGTTCGAAGTCCGCTCGCAAAGCGTGATGGTCGACCGGGCCGAACTCGCAGGAGTCGGCGGCGCATGAAAGGCTACAGACTCTGGGTGATCGCAGGTTTAGCGTTCTTCACCAACGGCGCTTCATTATTGGGTATCGGCCAAGGCTCGGTCGGCGCACTGGCCCGGGCCATAGAGGCTAATCACACGATCGCGCACAACATCGAACGGGCGAATACCTTAGGGCTGATGGCCGGCAATCCGCCGGTAAAGGTTTCGGCGGATTTTCTCGGGCCCTTCGAGATAGATTGCATGGCCCTCGGCATGTGCAACGCGCTGGCTTAGACGACGCGATTGATCGTTCCCACGCTCCGCGTGGGAATGCAGCCCCGGACGCTCCGCGTCCGATTGGAACGCAGAGCGTCCCTTGAGGCATTCCCACGCAGAGCGTGGGAACGATCATCAAGCAGGAAGGTAAGGTTATTTTTTCATGATCGAGGTGAAGAGCTCGGACTCGAGGAAACGCTGCAACCAGGCCTGTAAGCGAACATAGGGCGTCTGCGCAAACCACTCGCGATCCACATGGGCAAACTGCCGAACGAACGGCAGTAATGCCACATCCGCCAGACTCGCATGGTCGGTCAGTAAGTAATCGCGATCGGTCAGCAGCTCATCCAGACTCTGCAAGAACAACGCTCCCTCAGCCCGATAAACCTCCATCGGCTGCTCCGGATAACGTTCGGCGTATTTGTAGCGATTCAAATGCACTTTGAACCCTTGATCATTTGCTTCGATCAGTTCGGCAATCCGCGAATCGCCTGCCATCAACCAACCCTGCGGATCATGCTGCGCCAACGCCCAGCGCATGATCTCCAGACTCTCATCAATCACCTGCCCACCGGCATTCAGCACTGGCACCGTGCCCTTGGGCGAGATCGCCAGCATCTCCGCCGGTTTCGCCTTGAGGCTGACCTCAACGATCTCCACCGGCACACCCGAGTAGCGCAACGCCATTCGTGCGCGCATGGCGTATGGGCAGCGGCGGAAAGAATACAGCGTGTTCATTTCACCTCCAGCGTGCTCAAACCATTGCCCTGACGCTGCACCTGAATCTGCACCGGAATCCGCTCGTGCATTTCCTGCACATGGGAAATCACCGCCACTTTGCGGCCCTGCGCCTGCAAGCCGTCCAGCGCATCCATCGCCAGTTGCAGCGACTCCGGATCGAGGCTGCCAAAGCCTTCATCGATAAACAGCGACTCGATCTTCAGCGTACTCGACGCCATCGATGCCAGACCCAACGCCAGTGCCAGCGACACCAGGAACGTCTCGCCGCCGGACAACGAGTGCACCGAACGCAGTTCGTCACCCATTTCGGTGTCCATCACCAGCAGGCCGAGCATGCTGCCACCACGTTTCAAGCGATAGCGTTTGACCAGTTGGCGCAATTGCACGTTGGCGTGATGCACCAGCAAGTCGAGATTGTAGGCCTGGGCGATCTTGCGGAAGGTGTCGCCGGTGGCCGAGCCGATCAAGGCACTGAGTCGCGCCCAGCGTTGATACTCGGCATACGCCGAGGCAATTTGCTGCGCCAGCGCCTGATTTACGTTCTGCCGGCGCTGGTCTTCAACCTGTTCGGCACGCAGTTCGGCGCATTGCTGTTCGCTGACGGTGAACTGGTTCTGCAGGTCGGTGAGGGCGCTGGCCAGTTGTTCGGCATCCAGGTTGCCGTTGTGCTGCGCCTGATGATCGAGCAGACGCTGGTCTCGCTCCTGCAACAACACCTTGGCCTGTTCGATGGCTTTCTCGTTGTGCTGCAAGCGCTGGCGCAACTCGGCGACTTGCGCGTCGTCGACCCGCAACAGGTCTTCGAGGCCACCGTCATCCAGCTCCGGGTGACGGGCGCGCCAGTCGGCAATCTTGCTGGCCAGATCCTGGTCTTCGCTTTGCAGCGCTTGCAAGCGCTCCTGTTGCGCTTTGAGTTCGGCAGCAATCTGCACGAGTTGCGTGCGCACGCGTTGCAGTTCCTGCGCGGTAGCGGTTTCGGCGTTGCGCGCCTGCTCAACCGCTTGCTCAAGCTGCTGCTGCCAGTGTTCGGCGCTGCTGTGCTCGCCGAGCAGTTGCGCCAGTTTTTGCTGGCAGGTCTGCTGCTGTTCGGTCAGTGCAGTGAATTGCTGTTCGGCGCTGAGCAACTGCTGCGCACGGGTCTGCTGGCGATCCTGCTCTTTTTCCAGCGTTTGTTGTCGTTGTTGCTGCTCGGCCTGTTCTTCCTTCTGCTGATCGACTTGCGCCAGGCGCTCGGCGATCTGCCGGTCGAGCTGCATGAATGTCGCTGCGGGCTCCTGACGCAAGGCTTCAAGGGTGTCCGCTGGCAGCAGATTGGCGAACGCGGTGAGTTCTTCGTCGAGTCGCTGACGGTCGCTGCTCAATTGGTGCTGTTGATTGCTCAAGTGCTGCGCCGCTTGCTGATGCGCGGTTTCGGCCTGACGCAATTGCTGGGTCAGGCGCGCGGCGTCCTGTTGCAGGGTGAGCAGGGCGCTCTGGCGTTGTTCGTCCTGAGTGATGCTTTGGTTCAGTTGCTCGTTTTGCCGGGACAGCCAGGCATCACGCTTGTCGGCGTCCTGATTGAACAACTGTGCGGACAGCGGATGCGCGTCGAGGCTCGGCGCCAATGCTTGTTGCTGGGTCGCCAGCTGTTCCTGCTGTTGCAGCAGTTCTTTCTGCTGAGCAATCACGCCACCGACTTCGGCGCGCAACTCGACGAGTTTTTCCTTGAGCTGATCGACCACCTGCTGGGCGTTGGCCTGTTCGCTTTCATCATGCCGACCGAGGCTTTGCAGCAGCGCTTCGGGCTGATGATACGGGTGCTCGTTGCTGCCACAGACCGGGCACGGCTGATCGTCCTGCAACTGCGCGCGTAACTCTTCAACGCTGGCACTGCGCGCCAGGCGCTGGCGTTCGAGCAGCTCGCGGGTGACATTGAGGGTTTGTTCGGCGACGGTCAGTTCAGCCTTGGTTTTTACGCCGTCCTGAGTCAGCCGCTCGCGTTCCTGCTGGGCGCTGAGCTGGCGTTGTTGTAGTTCGCTGCTGCGCTTGTCGAGATCCTGCTGCGTGGCCCACAGGCGCGACAGGTCTTCGAAGGCGCGCAGTTGTTTACGGTTGTCCTGCAGGAGCGTGCCGAGGATGCCGATCTGCTCGGCGACCGCATCAGGTTCGGCGCCGGCCTCTTTGAACAGCACTTCCAGTTGCTGTTTCTGTGTTGTCAGCTCTGTGGAGCTACGCGTGGCGTTTTTTTCGAGACTCGCCAGTTCCGCTTGGCCTTTGTTCAAGCGGTTGCCGATCAGCATCAGCTGTTGCAGGCGATCGCGGTAGGCATTCCACGCGTCACTCAGCGGCGCCAGATGAGCACTTTGCTCAAGTTCGGCGGCAATTCGCTGCAGGCGCTCGGTGACCTGGGTCTGTTTTTCCAGCAAGGCTTGAATGGCGTTTTGGCCATCAGTGCAAGCCTGCTGCGCGTTAAGCCTGGCTTCGGCGCTTTGGGCGACCTCGTTGGCCAGACGGGCGAGGGTGCTTTGTTCTTCAAAGGCCTGACGCAACAGTGGCGCGTTTTCGCTCTGTCGCTGTAGCGCGTCGCTCAGGGCGACTTTCGCCGTTTCGAGGTTCTGCTCCAGTTGCGTTTGGCGCTCGGTCAGCTCGGTGTGTTGCTGCGTGTGCGCAGCAATCTGTGCGGCCAACGGCGTCAGCAGGGCATCGAGTTCGGTTTTGCGCGCGAACTGGTGCCGTTGTGGGCCGAGTTGCTCCAGGCGTGTCAGCTTGACCCGCTCGCCGGCCAGACTTTCCGATTGCTGCTGTGCGCTGTGCAGTTGCTCGGCGGCGGCTTGCTGCGCGTCCTGCAATACACGTAAATCCTTGAGCCAGGCGTGCTGTTGCTCAAGCTGTTTGAGCTGCGCCTGCTGCAACTTCATTTGCTGTTGCGCGGCGTTGAAGCGCTCATCCAGTTCGGCCCTGGCTTCGGGTGCCAACGGGGTCACGCCGGTGGCTTGATCCTGCAACAGCTTGTGCGCTTCGCGGGCCTCTTTGGTCTTGTCGAAGGCGCGACGGCCGAGGCGGGTGTACAGCGCAGTGTCGGTGAGTTTTTCCAGCAATTCGCTGCGGTCGTTGTCATCGGCTTTAAGGAACGCACTGAACTCACTCTGGGCCAGCAGCACGGCGCGGGTGAACTGTTCGAAGTTCAGGCCGAGCGCAGCTTCCAGTTGAGTTTTGTATTCGCCTTTCTGACTGGCGAGCAGTTGATCCTGATCGATGTCACGCAGGCTCTGACGGCTGGCCTGCAGCTTGCCGCCGGCCTTCTCGCGGGCACGGTTGGCTTCCCAGCGCGCACGGTAACGGCGGCCATCGACACCGACAAAATCCACTTCGGCATAGCCTTCACCAGTACCGCGACGCAGCAAGGTGCGCGGGTCGCCCGTGGCAATTTCGCCGTCGGCATCCGGGACTTTGGCGTCACGGCCAGTGTTGTTCAGACGCGGCACCGCACCGAACAGCGCCAGGCACAAGGCGTCGAGCAAAGTACTTTTACCGGCGCCGGTCGGGCCGGTGATGGCGAACAAACCGGCACTGGCCAACGGCTCAGCGGTGAAATCAATCTCAAACGGCCCGGCCAGCGAGGCGAGGTTTTTCAAACGAATGGCGAGAATCTTCATGGCTGCTCGCCCTCCAGTTGTACGTCCTGCAGCAGTTCGGCGAAGTCCTTCAGGGTCTGTTCGTCGACCTCGTTGCCGTAGTTGTCGAGCCAGGCGCGGCTGAACAATTCCTGCGGGGTGAGTTGGTCGAGTTCGATCAGCGCGGTGCCATCTTCGACGCCGTCAGCGCCACGGTTACCGGCGTATTCGGCGGCGATGCGCACCAGGCGCACGGCTTTGCCTTGCAGGGCGCTTTCGACTTGATGACGCAGATCCGGCTGCGGCTCGTCGAGAGTTACGCGCACTTCCAGCCACGGCTGACGCTGGGTTTCGGCGAGCAGATCGATGTTCGGCAGATCGGCCAGTTGCAGCAAGATTTCCGCCAGCGGTGCCGGGCCGATGCGTTGCAGGTTGACCGAGCGCGGGATCAGCTTCGGCTCGACACTGACCAGGGTTTCGCCATCGAGAGTGACGTCGAGAATCTGGTGCTGATAGCTGATTTCCGAAAACGACAGCGGGATCGGCGAGCCGCTGTAGCGGATGCGTTCTTCACCGTTGACCTTCTGCGGCTTGTGCAAATGGCCGAGGGCGACGTAACTGATGCTCGGCCCGAACAGGCTGGCCGGCAGGGCCTCAGCGTTACCGATGATCAGGCTGCGCTCGGAGTCCTCCGACACCGAGCCGCCGGCCATGTGCGCGTGGCTGACGGCGATCAGCGCCTGACCGGGTTTGCGCTTGGCATTGGCCGCTTCGATCAGCCATTCATGCACCTGACCGATGCCGCGCAAATAGTTGTCGCCCAAGTGCGCGCCAGTCACCTCCGCCGGGCGCAGGAACGGCAGCGCCAGGCACCACGCGGCAACTTCGCCGGTTTTATCCGGCAACGGCAGCAGCAGGCGTTCGGCATCCAGTTGCCCGTCATCCAGCCACAACACCCGACCCAGCGCATGGGTGCGCAAACGGCGCATCAACGGCGCGGGCAGTTCGATCCGCGAGCCGGAATCGTGGTTGCCGGCAATCATCACGATGGTCAGCAACGGCTGCTGCTCGTGGGCGCTGACGATGAAATCGTAGAGACGTTCCTGAGCTTTGACCGGCGGATTGACCGTGTCGAAGATGTCCCCGGCAATCAGCAGCACATCCGGCTGCGCCAGTTGCAGTTGGCGCAGCAGCCACTCGAGAAAACAGGCGTGCTCGAAATCGCGCTCCTGGCCGTGCAGGTTTTGCCCAAGGTGCCAGTCGGAGGTGTGAAACAGACGCAAGGTGGACTCCGCAACGTTTAAAGAGGTGATGGCCGCAAGGAAATGCTGGGCGGCGAAAGAGGGGAGAGTTTACAGATTATTGCGGCGGGAGGGCTTGTTGTGCGGGTGAGCGACTGTCAAGCGGAGCCATACCGATCGTCGGGAACGATGGTTCAGGTGATTCAAAAATTGACGCCAAAATAGTGGCCATCTAATATCGCGCCACTATTTTGATACTAGTGCGCTGCTTCCCCCTTTTCCCGCTTTTCGCAGATCGGCATCAAGGTTCGTGCCGTTCAGGAAGCATCGCGCTCGCCTTCAATCCGACTATCGTTGCCCGTTCTAAGAGACCTTCAACATGGATGTTCGCCAGTACGCCTTTCCTGCGCTCCAACCTTCTGCGGTCGGGAAAGACCGTGAACGTTTTTTGGGCATGCCCAAGCGCGGGCTGGCATTTCTGTTGGCGAACGTCATGTTCTGGCAACCAATGTGGGCACAGGCCGACGGCATCGTGGTGGCCAACCCCAATACGTCGCTGGATCGTGCCGGCAATGGCGTGCCGATCATCAACATCGCTACGCCCAATGCCAGCGGCCTGTCGCATAACCAGTTCCACGACTACAACGTCGGTGCGCAGGGGCTGATCCTCAACAACGGCTCGACGCAGAATAATCTGACGCAGTTGGGCGGGCACATCATTGATAACCCGAACCTGAAAAACAGCGGTTCGGCGCAGGCGATTCTCAACGAAGTCATCAGCGGCAATCCGAGCCAGTTGCGCGGCTACACCGAAGTGGCGGGGCAGTCGGCGCGGGTGATCGTCGCCAACCCGTATGGCATTACCTGCAACGGTTGCGGCTTCATCAACTCGCCACGGGTGACATTGACCACCGGTAAACCGGTGCTCGACAACGGTCGGCTGGATCGCTTTCAAGTGGATCAGGGTTCGGTGGCCATCGAAGGTGCAGGCCTCAACGCGACCAACGTTGACCGCTTTGAAATCATCACCCGCAGCGCAAAGATCAACGCGCAACTGCAGGCGCAGAACCTGACGATTGTCGCCGGGCGCAACGACGTCAACGCACAAACCCTTAATGCAACGGCACGGGCCGATGACGGCAGCGCCAAACCGCAACTGGCGATCGATTCTTCGGCGCTCGGCGGCATGTACGCCGGGGCGATCAAACTGGTCGGCACCGAGGCCGGGGTCGGGGTGAAACTCGACGGCAAGCTGATTGCCAGCGGCGGCGATATCCAGCTCGACGCCAACGGCCAACTGAGTCTGGTCGACACCTCGGCCGCCGGCGCGGTCAACGTCAAAGCCGCGAGCCTTGATGCACGCGGCCCGGTTTACGCCGGCACCGCGCTCAACGTACAAACCCAGGGCAACCTGACCAACCGCCAGACCGTCGCGGCCCGTGACAGCATCAGCCTCAGCGCCGGCGGGCAACTGACCAACGCCGGCGCCATCGATGCCGGCGTCAATGCCGACGGCAGCCGCAATGCCAACGGCGATCTGAGTATCACCGCGCAGAACCTCGACAACACCGGCAAAACGCTCACCGCCAGCCGCAATCTGACGGTCAACACCGCGCAAACCCTGAACAACCAGGGCGGTACGCTCAGCGGCCAAACCGCTGCGATCAGCGCCGGCACGCTGGATAACCGCAACGCCGGCAAAGTGCAGAGCAACACCACCCTGAATCTCAACGCCGCGCAGGTGCTCAACAGCCAAGGCGTGATCACCAGCAACGGCATTCTTACCGCCAACATCGGCCAGTTGATCAACAGCAACGGCGAACTCAGCAGCCAGACCGACGTGGTTCTCAACGTCACCTCGCTGGATAACGTTGCCGGCCTGATGAGCGCCGGCCGTCTGCTCGACATCAGCGCCCTCGGCGCGATCAACAACCGCACCGGCCGGATCGGCGCCAAACAGACCTTGTTGGTAAAAGCCCAACAGCTCGACAACAGCCAGCAAGGCCAGTTGACCAGCGAAGGCACGCTGACCACGCGGATCAGCGAGCAACTGAACAACCAGAACAAGGGCCTGATCCAGGCCAACGGCGCCATGAACGTGCAGGCCACGCGCCTGGATAACCGCGCCGGCAAGATTTCCAGCCTTAACACCCTGACCGTCAGCAGCGCCAACACCGACAACCGTGGCGGGACGATTCGCGCCGATCAGGCCGCCAAACTGCTGATCGACACCCTGGACAACCGCGACAAGGGCCGCCTCGAAAGCAAGACCGCGCTGAGCTTTGACGGCAACACGCTGGATAACAGCAATGGCGGCCTGCTCACCGCAACCGGTCTGTTGAGCCTCAAAGCCAAAACCGTGACCAACGACGGTGGACGAATTTCCACCAAGGGCGATATCGACGCCAACATCGACAGCCTCAATCAAGAGCACGGTGAACTGGTCGCCGAAGGCAACCTGTTGCTGACCGGCAAAACCCTCAACAGCCATCAGGACAGTCTGGTCGGTTCGCTCAAGACCTTGACCGTCAACGTCGAACAGATCGACAACCGCGCCAGCACACTGTCCAGCCAGCTGGATTTGCACATCAACGGTTCGCGCCTGGACAACAGCGACGGCGGCAAGGTGCTGTCCGACACCACACTGGCGCTGAAAGTCGCGCAGATCATCAATGCCACTAACGGCCTGATTTTCAGCAAAGGCGCGAGCACCCTCAGCGGCATCGGTCTGAGCAACGTCGGCGGGCGCATCGTCAGCCAGAACACGCTCGGGCTGACCTTCGACGAGACCATGGACAACCAGCAAGGCCTGATCAGCAGTGAAGGGCAGATGACCCTCAGCGCCGGCAGCCTCGACAACCGTCTGGGCAAACTGTCGAGCCTTGAAGCGATGGCGCTGACCGCCAGCGGTTCCGTGCTGAGTCAGGGCGGCCTGATCGTTTCGCAGAAAGGCCTGACCTTTAAAAGTGGCAGTCTGGATAACAGCGACAACGGCATCATCAGCGCCAAGGCTGATTCGACCCTGACTACTGGTGAGTTGAAGAACCGACAGGGCGGCAGTATCGCCACCGATGGCTCGCTATTATTGACCGCCGCGCACCTGGACAACTCCGGCGGCAGCCTCGGCAGTCAGCAGAAACTCGAAGTCTCGGTGACCTCGCTGGAGCAGGACGACGGTGAGCTGTTCAGCAACGGCGACCTGACCCTGGACATGAACAACGGTCTGCTCAATAACCAGCGCGGCAATATCCATACGCCGGGCCAGTTGCTGCTGAAAAACCTCAAGGACGTCAACAACAGCGCCGGCGAAATCTCCGCCGCCAAGGCCTGGAGCGTCAACGCACAAAGCCTGAAAAACGACGGCGGCAAACTGCTCAGCAACGAAAAGCTCACCCTGGTCATCGAGCGTGCGCTGAGCAACGTCAAAGGCCTGATCGCCTCCGCCAGCCTCGACAGTCACAGCGACAGTTTGAACAACAACAGCGGCGACATTCGTGTGCGGGGCGATGTTGATTTCAGCGTAACTGGCATGTTCGATAACCACAACGGTGTGGTCATCGCCGACAACGGCCTGACGATCATCGCCGCGAGTCTGGATAACCGTCAGGAAGGTCTGATCGGTTCGACTAATGCGCTGAAGCTCAACGTCGAGCGTGTCGACAACCGCAGCGGCGAGCTGTCGAGCAAGAGCGATGTCAGCCTGATCGGCGCTTGGCTCGATAACAGCGACAGCGGTTACATGCTCGCCGGCGGCAATCTGGCGCTGACCGTCAACGACGTCATCAACCGCAACAAAGGCCTGCTGTCCGGTGACACCGGGCTGACACTGACCGGCAAGACACTGGAAAACAGTGGTCGCCTGACCAGCCAGAAAGACCTCGCGATCAATCTCTCCGGGGATCTGAACAACGCACAGGGCAGCCTCGTCAACGAAGGCGCCCTGGCGATCAACGCCGCTAGCCTCAACAACGACGCCGGCACGGTCTCCAGCGCCAAAGCGCTGACCGTCAACACGCGCGGCGCCGTCAGCAACCAGGGCGGCAAATTGCTGACCAACAGCGATCTCACGCTCAACAGCAGCACACTCGACAACCAGCAAAACGGTGCGATCAGCAGCAAGGCCAATCTGAACATCAGCACGGGTGCCCTCAACAACAGTCAGGCGAGCATTTACGCTGACGACCACGTCGAGATCAGTGCCGGTCAGGTGACCAACAGCGGTGGCAGTCTGGGCGCGGGCAAGACGCTTAACGCCAATGTCCAGGGCCTCGATCAGCAGGGCGGCAAGCTGTTCAGCGGCGGGACTGTCAGCGTCGATCTGAACGGTGGCGCGC
>NZ_JSFK01000033.1 GCF_000783395.1 Pseudomonas chlororaphis
AGGGGGAAAGGGAGCCGATCTGCGGGTTTTTCAAGACCTGAGTTCGACTCGGGGAAAGGAAGGCGATTTTGGTGCTTTTCAAGACCTGAGTTCGACTCGATATCGCACGTCGGTGTACCTCGTTCAAACACCTCGGTCAGTCCCCTCTCCCTCTGGGAGAGGGCTAGGGTGAGGGCTGTGCTTTGGCGTCCAGCTCAATCACCAGTCCACCCGGCATCTGCACGAAAATCTGCGCGATCCCCTCCCCTGGCACCTGCGCCAGTTGAAAAGGCAAACCGCTTTCACGCACCCGCTGCAACACCGTTTCCGCCGGCTCATCAGTACGAAACGCAATGTGGCTCAATTCCGTGTCATCCGGCAACGGCCGCTCGATCACATGCACCACGGCATCTTCATCCTGATACAGCCAACGCCCGGGAAACGGAAACGGCGGTCGCCGGCCCGGCTTCAGCCCGAGCAACTTGGCGAAATCGTCCTGCAAGCTCTGCCCGTCAGCGGTATTGAAGGCCAGGTGATCGAATGTCCAGGTCATGCGCCTCTCCTGCGATTATTGATTGATTGCAGTATCCATCCTTGCCAATCACGAAAAAATCCCGCAAAAACGCAAAGATCTTTAAAGGATTTTTAGCAATGAGCTCAATTATCGATCTGGAGATCTTCGTCCGTGTCGCCGATGCCGGCAGCATTTCCGCTGCCGCCCGCGCCTTGGCGCTGACCCCGGCCGCCGCCAGTATTGCGTTGAAGCGCCTGGAAACCCGCCTCGGTATCCGTTTGTTCGCACGCTCCACCCGCAGCATTCGTCTGACTGAAGAAGGCCGGCGTTATCTTGAAAGCGTGCGCCTGGCACTGGCGGCGCTGGCGGAGGGCGAACAGGCAATCAAGCAGCAAAACGAAGGCCTGAGCGGCGTGTTGCAACTGGCCGCACCGTCGGACTTCGGGCGCAACGTGTTGTTGCCGTGGCTCGACGATTTCAAGCGTGAACATCCGAATGTTCAGCTGCAACTGCTGCTCAACGACCGCCACGCCGATCTGTTCCGCGAAACTGTCGATGTTGCACTGCGCTTTGGCGTGCCGAGCGATTCGACACTGGTGGCGTTGCCAATTCTGCCGCAACACCGCCGCGTCGCCTGCGCCAGCCCTGACTATCTGGCGCGCCATGGCACCCCACAACATCCCGGCGAATTGGCTGAGCACAGCGCCTTGCTCTACCTGCGCAATGGGCGGCCCTACAACAGCTGGCGTTTCAGTCGCAGCGATGAAACGCTGGAAGTGGAAGTCCACGGCGACTACCTCAGCGACGACGGCGAAGTCGCCCGCCGGTGGGCGCTGGCCGGGCATGGCATCGCTTACAAAGCCTGGCTGGACATTGCCCAAGACGTCCGCGCCGGGCGGCTGGTGACGTTGTTTGATGATTGGGACGGGGAAACTGCGCCGTTCAATTTGCTGTGTCCGCATCGGGTGCAGGTGTCGGAACGAGTCAAGGTGCTACAGGCATTTTTACGCGAACGCTGCGCAGCGCTCAGTCGATAAATGACTTTTGCCCGTTGCGTGCTTTGATCGTTCCCAAGCTCTAGCGTGGGAACGATCAATCAAACAGCAGCTCATTCAAATAGGTACAAGACACCATGCTAAAAATAGGGGTGAACCCGTCGTGGTCTGGAATCTATAATCAACGGACATAAACCCCGCATATCGGCCAAAGGTGGCACATGTCCAAACGTGTAATGTCCGAATCGGCGGCGAGTAAACTCGAAGAATATCGTTTCGAAAGCCTGTGTCATAAGTATGCCGCCCACCTAATGAATTCCTCCAAGCCTCCGCCTCAACATAACCAATCGCCTGGTCACTGATCTGCAGCCTATAAACATTCGTGACAGCAGCTAGGTAATTGACCGTCTCACCCTCCCGATCCGTAATGTATATCGTCGCCACACCCTGCTTGAGTCCTGTCACCTTACCTGCCGCAGTCACCGGCACAGTCAACGGATCCGATGACGCATAGTCATACGGCGGAACCCCACCCGTCGGTACTCGAATACCCGTGTTGCCAAGCGAATCCTCCCCGGTTTTAGGCCACTGCGGAATCTTCACCGAGAAACCGTCCAGCTTCATCTGCGTCCGGTCAATGCTCAACGCCAACCGTTCAAACCGCCATGGATCCGATTCAAATTGATTCCCTGTTTTTTCCTTCACGGTAAAGCTGTGCAGCCCCACCGCAATCGGCAGCAACTTGCTCTGCCACTTGTAATTCGCTCCGGTTTGAATCTCCTCAATAAACGCCTCGCCATCAAAAACCCGCAACACCATCCCCGCCAGCGCAGAACCCGACAACACCACTTTATTGTCCGAAATCGTGCCGCCGTTATGCACGTCCGCTCCGGACGAGTTCTTAACTTCCAAAATAACGGGTTTAACAATCACCCTTGGTCGCGCAACTTTAGATGTTGCAATTACGGTTCCCCCACGTACTTGCTCATACAGCGCAGCTATCACGCTGTCGCCAATGACCTTGGCATTGGGAATCATCAACCTGTGCACAAAAGGAAGCCTGCCGACCTGCTCTTCCACCGTATGTGCGACAACGGGTCCACTGCCTGGCGTCGCGGTGTATTTCACGCGGACCATATCGTTGGTGGCCCAAAGAGGTTCCAGGACATGCACCTGGATGGTCAGATCCTTGTTGCCCAGTTTGTTAAGGTCAATGGTCTCCGGCGCGTCGTGCGGGTCATCCGGGTCTTCGGCAATATCGGGAGCGGCCATCCTTGTGCCCTTGAGATCGACAACAACGCGGATCGCCGCCGACCACGGCGAATTCAGGTCGGCTCCGTTGCCAATCTGGTCGAACACCGTATAAGTGAAAGAGAACTGGGGATGATCACCTGCCGCCTCCAGATCGGCTTTTTCCAACAGACGCCCAATGCGAGTGGGTGTACTGGTCGGTGTCGCCGGAGCCTCGTCCGGATGCACCACCCACTCAACATCATGGCCATTACAGTTGAGCACAATCCGGTCGTACGGCCGGCAATAGGGATATGAGAACGAGACCTGCACGCCCTGTGCTGCACGATCAGCATCGATACCGTCCTCCAGCACATCCCGAGGCAGTCCTAACTCGAGTTCGGAGTGCCCTTCATCGCCGTTCTTGTCCTCCATCCCGGGGCGAATGGCGTTGTACAAAATCGTTAACGGTGGTTCCAAAGTACCTTCGTTACTGCTACCTCGAATGACCGTGTACGTGAGTTCGTTGAGGTAGCCGGGATCCGACCGCAGTTTGTTTTTGGGTATATGGAGCACCACCGGATCGTCTGTGGATTGGGTCTGGGTACTGGCGATGTTCATTTCGCCGTTCAAATTGAGCTGGACAGTGTCCAAAGGCTCTTGATTCAAATAAGCGTCAACGATGACCGTAGCGCCGCTTGGCGTCAGTTCATAAAACTGTTTTGCAATACCGCAATCTGCGCCAGCCACAGACTTATTGCTGTCAGGAAGGTCTGGTGGATAGAGAGTCAGGGCTGATTCATCTTGGTCGAAAGGCTGAGAGGTCATAAAAAGCTCCTGATCAGGCGTGTAATATTGGGCCTTTTTGGCTCACACCTGCGATCTCGATCAGGCCCGAACGCCCCTGCTTCTGACTACTGTCAGATCTGACAGTCACGACGAATGGTTACTGGCTGAGCATGCACTGACCGGAATTCCGTGCGTGCGCTCGTGACAAATCACTTTGCCGCATCGCACGCTTCTGGTATTTGATTAACCCTTTCCCACCGACAAAAGGATTTCGGCATGAGCTTTCGCACACTCGGTCACTCAGGGTTGCAGGTGTCCACCCTCACCCTCGGCACGATGATGTTTGGCGAGCAGACCAGCGCCGAGGATTCGCTGCGCATCATCGACAAGGCCTGGGATCAGGGAATCAATTTCATCGACACCGCCGACGTCTACACCAACGGCCGTTCCGAAGAGATCGTCGGTGAAGCGATAGCCCGGCATCGGCATGAATGGGTGCTGGCGACCAAGGTCGGCTTCGGCCCGGTGGACGGCGTGCCGAACCGCAGCGGCTTGAGCCGCAAACATATCTTCAATGGCATCGATGCCAGCCTGACCCGGCTCGGCACTGACTATCTCGACATCTATTACCTGCACCGCGAAGACCACAACACGCCGCTTGAAGTGAGTGTGTCGGCGATTGGCGATCTGATCCGTCAGGGCAAGATTCGTTATTGGGGCTTGTCGAACTATCGCGGCTGGCGGATTGCCGAGGTGATTCGCATCGCTGACAACCTTGGCGTTGATCGCCCGGTGATCAGCCAGCCGTTGTACAACATCGTCAACCGTCAGGCCGAGACCGAACAGATTACGGCGGCGCAAACCTATGGCCTTGGCGTGGTGCCCTACAGTCCACTGGCCCGTGGCGTGCTCAGTGGCAAGTACGCGCCGGACGTCCAACCGGACGCCAACAGCCGCGCCGGGCGTCAGGACAAGCGCATTCTGGAAACCGAGTGGCGAGTGGAATCGCTGCGCATTGCCCAGCAGATTCAGCAGTACACCGAGCAACGCGGCGTCGGCATGGTCGAGTTCGCGATTGCCTGGGTGTTGAACAACAGTGCCGTGACGTCGGCGATTGTCGGGCCGCGCACTGAGGCGCAATGGGATGCCTACAGCAAAGCGCAGGCGGTGAAGATTACGGCTGAGGATGAGGCTTTTATCGATTCGCTGGTAACACCGGGGCACTCATCGACGCCGGGGTTCAACGATGTGAGCCATTTTGTGTCGGGTCGTAAACCCCGTCAGGCTTGAAAGCATCGCTGGCAAGCCAGCTCCCACAATGTTTTGTATTGAAACGCAAGCTATCGTTCAACAAGGAACCTGTGGGAGCTGGCTTGCCAGCGATCGCCATTCCACACATCAATGATGTGTTGGAAATAATGAGCATCCGGCCAATATTCAGCACAAAAACCACGTATCCTTCGCGCCCCGTTTGACCATCAACCCGCGAGGACAGTTTGTCTAAAGGTATCGCTCTATCGGTTTCAGCCTCGGTGCTGTTTGCCGTCATGTATTACTACACTTCGCTGCTCACACCGTTGAGTGGCGTAGAGATTTTCGGCTGGCGGATGCTGCTGACCGTGCCGTGCATGACCGTGTTCATGCTGGTGTCCGGGGAATGGCGGCGGGTGCTGGAGCTGGTTCGGTTGATGGCGGCAAAACCGAAATTGATTGCTGGCCTGATCGTTTCGGCGGCCCTGCTCGGTGTGCAACTGTGGCTGTTCATGTGGGCGCCGCTCAACGGCTACAGCCTCGACGTCTCGCTGGGCTATTTCCTGCTGCCGCTGGCGATGGTGCTGACCGGGCGGATTGCCTACGGCGAGAGCCTTTCGTACCTGCAAAAGGTCGCGGTGTTCTTCGCCACCCTGGGTGTGGTGAACGAGCTGTATCAGGTCGGCGGGTTTTCCTGGGCGACACTGGTGGTCGTGGTTGGCTACCCGTTGTACTTCGTGCTGCGCAAATACCTGAAGACTGACAATCTGGGCGGATTGTGGGTCGACATGACCCTGATGTTGCCGGTCGCCTACTGGTTCGTGCAGGGTGGCGAGCAAGGCATGGCCGTGTTCGATCAATATCCGGGGTTGCTGTGGCTGA
Source organism: Pseudomonas chlororaphis (assembly GCF_000783395.1). GTDB lineage: Bacteria > Pseudomonadota > Gammaproteobacteria > Pseudomonadales > Pseudomonadaceae > Aquipseudomonas > Aquipseudomonas chlororaphis_H. Next base: position 5,641 of record NZ_JSFK01000033.1, read on the forward strand.
TTCCGTTGCTGGGGTTGATCAGTGCTTCGGCATTGGTGGTGTACATCATTGCCAGCCGTTTGCTGCCGTTCAGTCTGTTTGGCTTGTTGAGTTATGTTGAGCCGGTGCTGTTGCTGGGTGTGGCGTTGTTGCTCGGTGAGAGCATCAAATCCGGGGAATGGCTGACGTACATTCCGATCTGGCTGGCGGTTGTGGTGCTGGTCTTCGAAGGCTTCAAACACCTGACGCGCCAACGCCGCCCTTAAAAGCAAAAGATCTTGAAAAAAATCCCGGCACTGCATCTCTGCAGGCCGGGATTTTTTCATTTCAGTGGCCGATTACTCGGTGGCAAGCACACCACGACGCACCTGATCGCGTTCGATCGACTCGAACAGAGCCTTGAAGTTGCCCTCGCCGAAACCATCATCGCCTTTGCGCTGGATGAATTCGAAGAACACCGGGCCCATCAGGGTTTCCGAGAAAATCTGCAGCAGCAGACGCTTGTCGCCCTGCTCCGAGGCGCCGTCGAGCAGGATGCCACGCGACTGCAGCTGATCAACCGGCTCGCCGTGATTCGGCAGACGACCTTCGAGCATTTCGTAGTAAGTGTCTGGCGGCGCGGTCATGAAACGCATGCCGATCTTCTTCAACTGGTCCCAGGTCTTGATCAGGTCGTCGGTGAGGAACGCGACGTGCTGGATGCCCTCGCCGTTGAACTGCATCAGGAACTCTTCGATCTGGCCCGCGCCCTTCGACGACTCTTCGTTCAGCGGGATGCGGATCATGCCGTCCGGTGCGGTCATCGCTTTCGAGGTCAGGCCGGTGTATTCGCCCTTAATGTCGAAGTAACGGATCTCGCGGAAGTTGAACAGCTTCTCGTAGAAGTTCGCCCAGTAGGCCATGCGACCGCGATACACGTTGTGGGTCAGGTGGTCGATGATCTTCAGGCCGGCACCGACCGGGTTGCGATCAACACCTTCGATAAACACGAAGTCGATGTCATAGATCGAGCTGCCTTCGCCGAAACGGTCGATCAGGTACAGCGGCGCGCCGCCAATGCCTTTGATCGCCGGCAGGTTCAGCTCCATCGGACCGGTTTCGATGTGAATCGGCTGAGCGCCGAGTTCCAGTGCGCGGTTGTAGGCCTTTTGCGAATCCTTGACGCGGAACGCCATACCGCAAACGGACGGGCCGTGCTCGGCGGCGAAGTACGAAGCGACGCTGTTGGGTTCGTTGTTGAGGATCAGATTGATCGCGCCCTGACGGTACAGGTGCACGTTCTTGGAACGGTGGGTGGCGACTTTGGTGAAGCCCATGATCTCGAAGATCGGCTCCAGGGTGCCCGGCACCGGCGATGCGAGCTCGATGAATTCAAAGCCCATCAGGCCCATTGGGTTTTCGTATAAATCTGCCATGGTGACGCCTCATCATTTCTTATCAATTAACCAGGGTTATTTGTCAGTCATGCGAGGTCGGTGGGTGGCGCGCAGGAGATGCCACGCACGCTGCGGGCGAGGAAGTCACCGTAGATCAGTTGAAACCCGAATATCTTCATTGTCGACCCAAGGCTCTTGCGGGCGAGGCTTCTGCTGCCAGAAGACGATTATTATTGTATGCGTAACCCGATTCTACACAGCGTAAATAGGCTTGTCTGCTCTCTCTATAAAATCCGCTTTTTTGCGCCCGCTGCAAGGGGTTTGTTGCACAGATAGATGCCGCCCAGGATCAGCGCACCCCCCACGCACATGGCCGGCGTCAGTTGCTCGCCCAGCAGCAGCGCGCCAAGAATGACCGCCGTCAACGGGTTCAAAGCGATAAACACGCCGCTGCGCGTCGCGCCGATTTTACGAATGCCATCGTAGTAGCCGATGTAGGCCAGCGCCGAGCCGAGGACGCCGAGGTAGATCAGGCTCAGCCATTGCGCCAGGCTGAGGCTATTCAGCGCACTCCAGCTCAGTTCGCCGCGCACAGCCGCCAGTACCCACAACATGAGCGTGCCGATCAGGATCGAATACGTCACGGTCTGCACCGGCCCCAGCGTCTGATTCAGTTCACGGGAAAACAACGAGTAAACACCCCAGCCCAGCACACAGCCGAGAATCAACAGATCGCCGATCCATGCATCAGGCGCTGCCGCCAGCAATTGCGGATTGCGACTGACGATCACCAGAGCGGCGCCGACAATACAAGTGGCGATACCGGCGACTTTGATCCGGCCGAGGCGCTCTTTGAACAACCACCATGAGGCGAGACCGATCACCGCCGGGTTCAACGCGACAATCAACGAGGCGCGCGAGGCGTTGATGTATTGCAGGCCGTAAAAAAAGCACAGGTTGTAGAAAAAAATCCCGAAGAACCCCAAGAGCATCAGTTGCAGCCACTGCCGGGGGGTCGGTCGCGCCAAGGGGATCCGCGCCAGCCACAGAAAGCCGAGCAGCGCTGCACTGGCCAGCAAAAAGCGCAGGCTGGCGGCGAACATCGGGCTCAGGCTGCCGGCCAGGAAACGCCCGGCGACAAAGGTCCCGCCCCAGATCATGGTGACCACTGCCAATGTCAGGTAAACGGGAATATCCGACGATGTTGTGTGTAGCTGCTCGACGTTGCGCATGACGCTCCAGACCAAAGAATCTAAGGAATGCCGTATCATTCACCTCATTCCCCGTCATCGTAAAATGAGCAAACACTCATGACCCTCACGCAACTGGAGATTTTCTCGCTGGTCGCCGAACTGCGCGGTTTCACCCTCGCCGCGCATCGGCTGGGGATTTCGCAGTCGGCGGTATCCCATGCGATGAAAGCGCTGGAGCAGGAACTCGGTGTTGAGCTGCTGCGTCGGCATCAATCGTCAGTGGAACTCAGCGACATCGGCGAGCAATTACTGCTGCGCGCCCGCGCCATGCTAGGTCTGGCCAACACCTTGCGCCAGGAAGCCGCCGATGCGCGCGGTATGAAAAGCGGCACCTTGCGCATCGGCTCTTTCGGGCCAACCTCGTCGATCAAACTGTTGCCCACTATTTTGCGGCGTTATCGAGAGGCGCATCCGGGCATCGAGGTGCACATCGATGAAGGCCCGGACCGTCAAGTGACTCAATGGCTGGAAGAGCGGCGGATTGACATCGGTTTCGTGGTGCTGCCCGAAGAGCGCTTCGACACGTTTGCCCTGATCGAAGACCAGATGGTTGCCCTGCTCCCAGTGGATCATCCCCTGGCAGCGCGGTCGGCATTGAGCCTCAAGGATTTGTGCGACGCGCCGTTCGTGCTTACCGAGGCCGGTTCCTCGGAACTGGTCTCGCGGCTGTTCATTGCTGCGCGTTTGCAACCGAACATTCGTTACCGCTGCTCGCAACTGCTCAGCACCCTCGACACGGTCAGCCGTGGCGATGCCATCACGATTGTTGCCGAAGGGTCTTTGCCGGACGGCGGCTCACCTCGCTACGTGAAGAAGCCGTTGCTGCCCGCCGTGCAGCGTCAGATCGGGCTTGCCGTCCTCGATCAGCGCCAGGCGTCCCCTGCCACCCTGGCCTTTATCGAGTTGGCGACGCAGATGAACTGCTGATGAGCGGCGCGAGCGCCTTCTGCCATCTATCATCCCCTCTGGCTGATGTGTTTTTCAGCGGCGCGCCGTTATCCGGCCTGCATTCGAGAGCCCCACTCCATCGCGACAGGATGCGCCCATGCCGTTGACCGTCAGACCCCGCCGCAAGCGCAGCACCCGTATCGTTTTTACACTGCTCAGCGGTTTGCTTCCGGTGCTGCTGGGTAGCGCGATTCTTTATATGCAAGCCGAACGCACGCTGGAGCAAGGTTCAAGACAGACTGCCGAAGAGGCGTTGCGCCAATTCGAGTTGATGCTCGACAACACCGCTCAGGCCGCCCATCAATTGCTGCCACTGGCCGGCCAGACGTGTGAGAACGTCAAACTCGCGTTACGCGAGCAAGTAACTCGCCGCCCGTTCGTGCGCTCGACCAATCTGGTGTGGGACGACAACCTCTATTGCAGCTCGTTGTTTGGCGACTATAAAGAAGCCGTCAACGCAGGCGACTACAACCAGGGCAAGTTGTGGCTGATGAATGGCAACCCGGTGACACCCAACACCGCTCTGCTGGTCTATCGGCTCAGCGAAGGTCGCGGCGGTGCCCTGACAACACTGGACGGTTACCATCTAAGCAACATGTTGCGTCTGATCGGCCGGCACATGCTGCTGGTGTTGCAAGTAGGCGACAACTGGCTGTCGGCCGACGGCAAAGTGCATCGCGGCGCCCTGCCCGCGTTGCCGACAGCGCAAAACAGCTTGGACTCTTCACGCTATGCGTTCAGCGTTTCGGCGGGGTTTCCCGAGGGCGAAACCTGGCGCTACATGGCCGATGAATATCCGCCGCTGTTCAGTCTGTTGATCTTTTTTGGCGTGGTGTCAGGTGCCATCGGACATGTCGTGCAGAAGCGTTCCACTTCACCGAGCCACGAGATGCTTCGGGCGCTCGAGGCAGGCGAGTTCATTCCTTACTTTCAGCCCGTGGTGCACGGCGACAGCAAGAAGTGGTCGGGGGCCGAAGTGCTGATGCGCTGGACTCACCCCAAAGAAGGGTTGGTGCGCCCGGATCTGTTTATTCCGTTCGCCGAGCATTCGGGATTGATCGTGCCGATGACTCGCGCCTTGATGCAACAAACCGCTGCGCTACTGGGGCCGCTGTCACCAACATTCACTCCGCCGTTTCATATCGGCATCAATATCACCGCGAGCCACTGCAAAGACCTGGAACTGGTGGAGGACTGCCGAACGTTTCTCGCCGCGTTCGCGCCCGACAGCATCAGCCTGGTGCTGGAGCTGACCGAGCGCGAGTTGATCGAGCCGACCGACATCACCCGGCAACTGTTCGAGCAATTGCACGCACTGGGCGTGAAGATCGCGATTGACGACTTTGGCACCGGCCACTCGAGCCTCGGCTACTTGCGCAAATTCAATGTCGACTTCCTCAAGATCGATCAGAGCTTCGTCGCCATGATCGGCATTGATGCGTTGGCCCGACACATTCTCGACACCATTATTGAACTGTCGGCCAAGCTTGATTTGGGTATTGTTGCCGAAGGTGTCGAAACTCAGGCGCAAGCCGATTATCTGACCGCACATCACGTCAACTTCCTGCAAGGCTACCTGTTCGGCAAACCGATGCCAGCCACGGATTTCATCAGCGCATTAACTCACCATTAACTAAGCCGGATTAAGACGAGCGTACCGATCAGGCGCACCAAATTGATACAAAAGACCGCTGTTGTTACATGAAGACAACATCAGGATTTACTCTTGGCGCATTAACTACTACAATTTTTTCAACCTGAGCAAGATTGGCAGGTGAGCCATTTATCACCGAGTCGCTTCAAGGCTCTTGGCTTATAGCTTTGTTTGCGGTTGGTATCAGCCAAACACACTATTGGAGTAAAGATATTGTCCAGACTCGCTGAATTTCGTGCAGCTGAAAAGGCCCTTCAGGAACAGCTCAAGCAGCTGGAATCGCTGAAGAACGATGCCGGGCTCAAGAAAGAAATCGAATTCGAAGAAAAGCTCCAGGGGCTGATGAAAACCTACGGCAAAGGCCTGAAAGAGATCATCGCCATTCTCGATCCGAACCCGGCAAAATCCGGTCTGCAGACCTCTGCAGCACCTAAAACCCGCCGCGCTCGCGTGGTCAAGGTTTATCACAACCCGCACACCAATGAACTGATCGAAACCAAGGGCGGCAACCACCGTGGCCTGAAAGCCTGGAAGGAACAATACGGTGCAGCCACCGTTGATTCCTGGTTGCGCGGTTAATCCGACGCCAACAAAAAAGCCCTGCATGATGCAGGGCTTTTTTATTGACAATATCTAACAAATGAAATGAATTTCATCTAACAATTTCGACTTTTCTGTAACGTGGCTGAGTCAGACAGCTAAACATTTTGCTGCGCAATGTTACGATCGCAGCCCTGCGTTAAACTTTGTGCTTAATCCCTTCGGGTATCTAATCAAGCCATGAAGAGTACAGCGACTTAAAGTTTCAAGCTGTTTCTCACCGCCACTATCTCGTCTGCGCTCGCCTTATAAACCTCTGCCTGTCCGGCGTAGGAAAGAACATAAGCCTTGTCCGCCTCGACCGCCGCGACCAAGGTTTGCGACAACACATGCCGACCGTTTTCGGTGATCGTGCAAGTGGTTTCCAGTGCCGACAAAGTACCCAGCGTGGCCGGATGCACTTTGTTGCAGACGCTTTGATAGCCACCCTGAAAGAAGTCCTTCTGTATCGACTTGCGCATCTCCAGCAGCACACCTTGCAGATTGACCTGATGCCCCTTCTCAACCTGAGTCATGGTCAATTCCATCACCATCACCTGATTGCCATCGGCGTCGTTCTTGACCGCACGCTGGCGGGAAACCTGCGCAGCCGCCTCAGGCAGCGCCTCGACTTGCCAACCATCCGGCCACGTGATGCTAGGTTCGTCCGCTGACGCGCACACCGCCACAAGCGACAATAAAGAAAAAACAAACACGGATTTGAAGAGTCGGATCATTGCCGGGCGCACTCGCAGATTGAGCGGTAAAGTCTGAGGCTCGCCCGCACGCAGGGCAAGTCTGCCCTTTCATTTGGCGATGCCGACAGGCATGCGTATCATTGCGCCCATTCACTCGCCCATAGTTATTGGAGGGCCCATGAGCCTGCACGAACTCAACACTTTCCCCGGCGTTACCGCTACGCCAGACAGCGCAACCCGAAACTTCGTTTTCAACCACACCATGTTGCGTGTGAAAGACATCAGCAAATCCCTGGACTTTTACACCCGCGTGCTGGGTTTCTCGCTGGTTGAAAAGCGTGATTTCCCGGAAGCGGAATTCAGCCTGTATTTCCTCGCGCTGGTCGACAAGGCACAGATCCCGGCCGACGCCGCTGCTCGCACGGAGTGGATGAAGTCGATTCCAGGCATTCTCGAACTGACCCATAACCATGGCACCGAGAATGACGCGGATTTCGCTTATCACAACGGCAATACCGATCCGCGCGGTTTTGGCCATATCTGCATTTCGGTGCCGGATATCGTCGCGGCCTGTGCGCGTTTCGAAGAACTGGGCTGCGACTTCCAGAAGCGTCTGACCGATGGCCGCATGAAAAGCCTGGCGTTCATCAAGGATCCGGATGGTTACTGGGTCGAGATCATTCAGCCTGCGCCGCTGTAAAAGCAAAAGCCCCTCACCCTAGCCCTCTCCCAGAGGGAGAGGGGACTGATTGGGGGATATTCAAGAATTCCGCCGACGTGAAAGATCTTTACCGAATCCATAATCGACTCGGTCATTCAGGTCGATGGACAGCGCCAGACACCTCGGTCGGCTCCCTCTCCCTCGGGAGAGGGCTGGGGTGAGGGGCAGCGTTTTACACGCAATAAAAAACCCGTGATCGCTCACGGGTTTTTCATTTCAGGCTGGACGCTTACGCCGGAGCGGAGGTGCGGATCAAGTGATCAAATGCACTCAGCGAAGCCTTGGCGCCCTCGCCCACCGCAATCACGATCTGCTTGTACGGCACAGTCGTCACATCACCAGCAGCGAAGATCCCCGGGATCGAAGTCTCACCACGGTTATCGACAATGATCTCGCCACGCGGCGACAGCTCGATGGTGCCCTTCAGCCAGTCGGTGTTCGGCAGCAAACCGATCTGCACGAAGATCCCTTCCAGCTCGACAGTGCGCAGCTCGTCAGTATTGCGATCCTTGTAACGCAGGCCGTTGACCTTCTCGCCATTACCGGTGACTTCAGTGGTTTGCGCACTGGTGATCACGGTGACGTTCGGCAGGCTGTGCAGTTTACGCTGCAATACGGCGTCGGCGCGCAGTTGTACGTCGAACTCCAGCAGGGTTACGTGGGACACGATACCGGCCAGATCGATGGCCGCTTCAACGCCAGAGTTACCGCCGCCGATGACCGCCACACGCTTGCCTTTGAACAGCGGACCGTCGCAGTGCGGGCAGTACGCCACGCCTTTGTTGCGGTATTCCTGCTCGCCCGGCACGTTCATTTCACGCCAGCGCGCACCGGTCGCCAGGATCACGCTCTTGGCTTTGAGGGTGGCGCCGCTGGCGAAGCGGACTTCATGCAACTCGCCGTTCTTGCCCGGGATCAGCTTGTCGGCGCGTTGCAGGTTCATGATATCGACGTCGTATTGCTTGACGTGTTCTTCGAGTGCCGTGGCCAGCTTTGGCCCTTCGGTTTCCTGTACGGAAATGAAGTTCTCGATGGCCATGGTGTCGAGCACCTGACCACCAAAGCGCTCAGCGGCAACGCCGGTGCGGATGCCTTTACGGGCGGCGTAAATCGCTGCCGAAGCACCGGCCGGTCCACCGCCGACAACCAGCACGTCGAAGGCTTCTTTGGCGCTGATCTTCTCGGCCTGACGCTCGATGGCGCCGGTGTCGAGTTTGGCGAGAATTTCTTCCAGGCCCATGCGGCCCTGGCCGAAGTTTTCGCCGTTCAAGTAGATGCTCGGCACGGCCATGATCTTGCGATCGTTGACTTCGTCCTGAAACAGCGCACCGTCGATGGCGACGTGGCGGATATTCGGGTTGAGGACGGCCATCAGGTTCAGCGCCTGGACCACGTCCGGACAGTTCTGGCAGGACAGCGAGAAGTAAGTCTCGAAGCTGAACTGGCCTTTGAGCGAACGGATCTGCTCGATCACTTCAACACTGGCTTTCGATGGGTGGCCGCCGACTTGCAGCAAGGCCAGCACCAGCGAAGTGAACTCGTGGCCCATCGGGATGCCGGCGAAACGCAGGCTGATGTCGGCGCCCGGGCGATTGATCGAGAACGATGGCTTGCGCGCATCGTCACCGCTGTCGATCAAAGTAATCTGGCTCGAAAGACTGGCAACGTCTTTCAGCAGTTCCAGCATTTCACGGGATTTCGCACCGTCGTCGAGGGATGCAACGATCTCGATCGGCTGGGTGACCCGTTCCAGGTACGATTTCAACTGGGCTTTAAGATTGGCGTCCAACATACGGGCGATTTCCTTTATTTGAGGCGAAAAAAAGCCCGAGCGAATCTCGCCCGGGCATTTTTATGGGGCGGTGCAGCTAACTTAAGTAGGTGCGGAGATCCGCCCCGAGTTGCGTGTCACAGACTTAGATCTTGCCGACCAGGTCCAGGGACGGAGCCAGAGTGGCCTCGCCTTCTTTCCACTTGGCTGGGCAAACTTCGCCTGGGTGAGCAGCAACGTACTGAGCAGCCTTGATCTTGCGCAGCAGCTCGGAAGCGTCACGGCCAACGCCGCCATCGTTCAGTTCAACGATTTTGATCTGGCCTTCAGGGTTGATCACGAAGGTGCCACGGTCAGCCAAGCCAACTTCTTCGATCAGCACGTCGAAGTTGCGGGAGATGGCGTGGGTCGGGTCGCCGATCATGGTGTATTCGATTTTGCCGATGGCTGGCGAAGTGTTGTGCCAGGCAGCGTGGGCAAAGTGGGTGTCGGTGGAAACGCTGTAGATCTCTACGCCGAGTTTCTGGAAGGCAGCGTAGTTGTCAGCCAGGTCTTCCAGCTCGGTTGGGCAAACGAAGGTGAAGTCGGCTGGGTAGAAGAACACGACCGACCACTTGCCTTTCAGGTCAGCGTCCGAGACTTGAACGAAGTCGCCGTTTTTGAACGCGGTAGCTTTGAACGGTTTTACTTGGCTGTTGATGATAGGCATTGATGACTCTCCGTCAGGGGTTATGAAGTTGATGGGTGAATCCTACCCACTCACTCGACGGATGGCTCATTGGCAAACCTGATGCTGCTGATTTGTTTTCGCTATTAGCTGACTGTATTAATAGAAGAAAACGATCTCTACGACGAAGCCGGCTTATCCGTAATCCGAGCCATTCCATGGAATGGGCTGGCTTCAACATAGCGCATGGCGGACTTCATGTCCTTCCAGCCAACGTAGCTCATCAGGGATTTCAGATCCCAACCGCTTTGGTGGGCCCACGTCGCAAAGCCTCGACGCAGGGAGTGGCTGGTGTAATTTTCGGCGGCAATGCCGGCACGCTGCAACGCCTGACGCAGCAGAGGAATGATGCTGTTGGCGTGCAGGCCCTCTTCATTCAGATTGCCCCAGCGGTCGATGCTGCGGAAAACCGGACCACGCACCAGCGCCGCTTCGGTGATCCAGTCGATATAGGCCTGCACCGGGCAAAGCTTGAGTAGTGCCGGCGCTTGATAGGTCTGACCGAGGTTCTCGCGATCACCCTTGCTGCGTGGCAAATACAAGGTGATGCCTTTGCCGGCGTGCGCCTGCACGTGCTCGATCTGCAAGCGGCACAACTCGTCGCTGCGAAAGCCGCGCCAGAATCCCAGCAGGATCAGTGCGCGATCACGGTAAGCCTTGAGAAGTAAGGGCCGATCCTGCTGTTCTCTCGCGGTTTGTACTTCATGTTCGAGCCAATCGATCACTCGCTGCAGATCCTGTAACTGCAGAGGCTCGGCCTGTTTCTCCTGCGCCGGATGCAACGCACGTATGCCTTTGAAGACTTTGCGCACCACCGGCGCCTTGGTTGGATCGGCAAACCCTTGGCTGTTGTGCCACTGCGCCAGCGCCGACAAGCGCAGCTTCAACGTATTGATCGACAGCTCTTCAGCGTGTGCCACCAGATAACGCGCAACGCTATCGGCTGTAGCCGGCAAGAACCCGCCCCACTTCACTTCGAAATGCTCGATGGCCGCGCGATAGCTGCGGCGGGTGTTGTCACGGGTGGCGGCTTGCAGATAGCGATCCAGATCGCTCATGGGCTGTTTTCTCGCTGGCGTACTGAGACAGGGATGCAGAAGCGCATTTTGCCGCCTGACACTGGGTAATACCAGTATATCCCATGTCTTTATTATCAAAGGTTTACCTTTATTTTCTGAATGGTACACTGCGTACTTTAGTGGCATGTACCACAGTACGTAACCGTAGGAGTTCACATGGCCCGTGGCGGCATTACCAAAGCACTGGTGCAGATCGCGCGCACAGCGATCCTCGCCCGTGGCGAACACCCGAGCATCGATGCAGTACGCATTGAAATGGGCAACACCGGCTAGAAAACCACGATCCATCGCTATTTGAAAGAGCTGGATGACGGCGCCCAACCCGTTGAAGCTTCCGCAGAGCCTATCGATGACGAGTTGACCGCACTCGTCTCTCGCCTCGCCCAACGCCTCAAAGAACAGGCGCAAGAGCCCATCGAGCAGGCCCGCGAGCAGTTCGAGGAACAGCGCGAAGCGCTGGAGTCAGAGCTGAAACAGACTCGTCAGACACTGGAAAAGCTCGAACATGAGCACGACATTCAAGGCGCCGCACTGGAGCGCGAGTCCGAAGCGCTTGGCAACACACGGTCGATGCTGCAAACCGAACAAACCCGCAATGCCGGTCTGAATCAGGCACTGGCCGACTTTGAGTTGCGCTTGCAGGACAAGGACGAGCAGATCCGCTCACTGGAAGAAAAACACCTCCACGCCCGTGACGCACTGGAGCACTACCGCAACGCCAGCAAAGAGCAGCGCGAGCAGGAACAGAGCCGTCACGAAGCGCAAGTGCAGCAGATTCAGGCCGAACTGCGTCAGGCGCAGCAAAGTGCGCTGGTCCGCCAGGACGAGATCACGCAACTGCACCGCGACAACGAACGCCTGCTCACAGAGAACCGTGGCACCCAGCGCGAACTGAGTTTGCTGCAGGATCAGCTCAAGCAGAGCAATCAGCGTCAGGATCAACTGCTCGAACAAGCGACCCGCGTCGACAGTGAGCGCACCCTCCTCCAGGAACGCTTGCGCGTAGCCACCCTGGAAAGCCAGACACTCAAACAGAGCGTCGAGGAGCAGACGCTGCTCAACCAGTCACTGGAAAAGGACTTGAACAAGGCCCAGGCAAGCCTGGAAGAAAGCCAGCGTCTGGCGGCTACCGTTGCGGCAGCGCCAGACTCAGCCAAACCGAAAGACGCTTAAGCGCCGACCGGCGTACGCATGGTGACGAACTCTTCGGCGGCCGTCGGGTGTACCCCGATCGTGTCGTCGAAGTCGCGCTTGGTCGCGCCAGCCTTCAACGCAATCGCCAAACCCTGAACGATCTCACCAGCGTCCGGGCCGACCATGTGACAGCCGAGGACTTTGTCGGTCTTGCCGTCGACCACCAGCTTCATCAGGGTTTTCTCCTGACACTCGGTCAGGGTCAGCTTCATCGGTCGGAAACGGCTTTCGAAGATCACCACGTCATGACCCGCCTCGCGCGCTTCCTCTTCGGTCAAACCGACCGTGCCAATGTTTGGCAAGCTGAATACCGCGGTCGGGATCATCTTGTAATCCACAGGACGGTATTGCTCTGGCTTGAACAGACGTCGCGCCACCGCCATGCCTTCTGCCAGGGCCACAGGCGTCAGTTGCACACGACCGATGACATCGCCCAGCGCCAGAATTGACGGCTCGCTGGTCTGGTACTGCTCGTCGACTTTGATAAAGCCTTTGTCGGTAAGCTGCACATCGGTGTTTTCCAGGCCCAGATTGTCGAGCATCGGGCGGCGGCCGGTGGCGTAGAAAATGCAGTCCGCCTCCAGTTCACGACCATCCTTGAGGGTAGCTTTCAAGCTGCCGTCAGCCTGCTTGTCGATACGCGCGATGTCGGCGTTGAATTGCAGATCCAGACCACGCTTGGTCAGCTCTTCCTGCAAATGCTTGCGCACCGAACCATCGAAACCGCGCAGAAACAGATCGCCGCGATACAGCAGCGTGGTGTTCGCACCGAGCCCATGGAAAATCCCGGCGAACTCGACGGCGATATAACCGCCGCCCACCACCAGTACACGCTTAGGCAGCTCTTTCAGGAAGAACGCCTCATTGGAACCAATGGCGTGTTCGCGCCCCGGAATCTCCGGAATCTGCGGCCAGCCACCGGTGGCAATCAGAATGTTTTTCGCGGTGTAGCGCTCACCATTCACTTCAACCTCATGCGGACCAACGATCTTCGCGTGCGCCTCATGAAGGGTCACGCCGCTGTTAACCAGCAGATTGCGATAGATGCCGTTGAGGCGATTGATCTCGCGATCCTTGTTGGCGATCAGCGTCGCCCAATCGAAATTCGCTTCGCCCAGGCTCCAGCCAAAACCGGACGCCTGCTCAAAGTCTTCGGCGAAATGCGCGCCGTACACCAGCAGTTTTTTCGGCACGCAGCCAACGTTGACACAGGTCCCGCCCAGATAACGGCTCTCGGCCACCGCCACTTTCGCGCCGAACCCGGCCGCAAAACGCGCAGCACGCACACCGCCGGAACCGGCACCAATCACATAAAGGTCAAAATCGTAGGCCATTTCTATCTCCTCGGCAGGGGATCAGCATACCTGCAGATGCTCATTGAGCAAGCCTCTGCCGTTATGTCGATGACCAATGCCAAGGGTTCGAGCAGCAAGCTTTTGCTCAGTGACATTCTGCGGACTGAGCCTTTGGTAACCGCAGCGTACGCCAGGCGATCAAAACTGCTATCAATGCCAAACCGAAAGCGACCCACGATACCAATGCAATTCCGCCTTCAAATGCACTTCCCGCCTGCTGCATTAACTGTTGCGCTTGATCCCCCGCCAACCCCGTCGCCACATGATGAGCGCCAGCCAGCGTTTCACTTGCCAGCATCGTCTGGGCATCGCTCAAAAACGCTGGAAGCTGCAAGTCTGCGCGATAGTGAGCCGTAACCAGGCCACCAAGCAGGGTCGTCCCCAAAACGACGCCTACCTCATAGGCTGTTTCACTGATAGCGGAAGCTGCACCGGCCTTAGCTGGGGGCGCCGCCGACAAAATCACGTCATTGGAAACCGTAGCGATCGCGCCTACTCCGATATTCAGCAACGCGAACGCCGCAACCAATACCGCAAGACTACTGCCCACGCTGGCCACGAGTAAAAACGCCACAGCGGCGAAGGCCACCAGAATCGGTATCAGCACATGCACAGGCATACGCTGAGCGACCGGGACGACCGCCATTCCCACCACAATCGCCATGATTTGGCCCGGCACCAACGCTAGGCTCGCACTCAAAGGCGACATCTGCAGGACAATCTGCAAAAACTGAGTGGTGAAGAAAACAAAACCAACGAGGAACGCAAGACTCATCAAATTGATCAGAACAGACCCGCTAAAAGTCCCGTTGCGGAACAGAGTCATATCCATCAGCGGCACAGGAAGACGTAACTGGCGCCGGACAAACATCCAGCCTGCCAATACGCCGACCAGAAAGGCCCCCAGTACGACCCCGTCAACACCTTCACTGGCGGCATGCTTGATGCCGTAAACGATGCCACCCAAGGCGGCCATCGACTGAAGAATGCTGATCGGATCCAACGGCCCAGATGCTTCACGCTCCGACTCAGGAAGCAATAGCGGACCCAACACCAACAGCGGAATCAGAACGGGTACCGCCAACAGAAAAATCGCGCCCCAATCAAAGAACTGCAGCAACACTCCGCCCACCAAAGGCCCCAGAGCCGAACCGACGGTCAATGTCGTGGCCCAGATCGCGACAGCCAGCCTGCGCTCCTCTCGATCCTCAAACACCGAACGTATCAATGCCAATGTGGAAGGCATCAGCATCGCCCCGAAAATCCCCATGCAGGCACGCCCGATAATCAACTGCAAGGCCGTCTCGGAATAGGCGGTCAGCACCGATACCACAGCAAATCCGAGCGAGCCGATAAGCAGCAACTTGCGGTGCCCGACCCGATCTCCCAGACTTCCCATGGACACCAGCAGTCCGGCGAGCACCAACGAGTAGGCGTCGATCATCCACAGTTGTTGACTGGCACTTGGGCGCAAAGCTTCGGCGATTTTGGGTAATGCGAAACCCAGTACGGTGTTATCAACGGTTACCAGTAGCACTGGCAACATCAACACGCCGAGGCCGAACCAGCGCGTAGATTTTACTCTGGGATGTGTAACCTGATGAGTAAGCGGCACCGGCAAATTCCTTATGCTGCAATCTTGATTCCGCTGACGTGTTCAGACAGCCGCGAAAGTTTTACCTGCGCACATCCGTGGCGAGGATTGACGAGTTCAACAGCGATCAAACGCGCTGACAATTACTCATTTGTTTCATATTACAACTGGGAAATTTCCTTCGACTTTCGACCCTTTTCGCTTGGAATCGAACTTTTTTCAGCGCAAAAAAAACGCCCCGAACCAGTCGGGGCGTTTTTTTGACCTTTACACGAATGACGCAGTGCAAAGTCACTACTGACCAATCAAGCGCTCTTAGTAAGCCTTGCCAGTCTTGTAGAAGTTCTCGAAGCAGAAGTTGGTCGCTTCGATGTAGCCTTCAGCACCACCGCAATCGAAACGCTTGCCTTTGAACTTGTAGGCCATCACGCAGCCGTTCTGGGCTTGTTTCATCAGGGCGTCGGTGATCTGGATTTCGCCGCCCTTGCCTGGTTCGGTCTGTTCGATCAGGTCGAAGATGTCCGGGGTCAGGATGTAACGACCGATGATCGCCAGGTTCGACGGCGCATCTTCCGGCTTTGGCTTCTCGACCATGCTGTGAACGCGGTAGATGTCGTCGCGGATCATCTCGCCGGCGATCACGCCGTACTTGCTGGTTTCCTGCGGATCGACTTCCTGGATGGCGATGATCGAGCAGCGGAACTGCTTGTACAGCTTGACCATCTGGGTCAGTACGCCGTCGCCTTCGAGGTTGACGCACAGGTCGTCCGCCAGGACCACGGCGAACGGTTCGTCACCGATCAGCGGGCGACCGGTGAGGATCGCGTGGCCCAGACCTTTCATTTCGGTCTGACGGGTGTAGGAGAACGAGCACTCGTCGAGCAGTTTGCGGATACCGACCAGGTATTTCTCTTTGTCGGTGCCTTTGATCTGGTTTTCCAGCTCGTAGCTGATGTCGAAGTGGTCTTCCAGAGCACGCTTGCCACGACCGGTGACGATGGAGATTTCCGTCAGGCCAGCGTCCAGAGCTTCTTCAACGCCGTACTGGATCAGTGGCTTGTTTACCACCGGCAGCATTTCTTTAGGCATGGCTTTAGTCGCTGGCAGGAAGCGAGTACCGTAACCGGCTGCTGGGAACAAGCATTTCTTGATCATATAAGTCCTTGAAAGGGCTGTGTGTACGAGTTTCGGCGCAGTCTAATCAGGCGGCGTGCACCTTACAATGCCCCGCACTGGCTAACCGATGCCAACATAGAGAAATATTCTCGCCGATAGTTCCATCGGCATCCTGGCGCAGCCAGATCAGCGTAGCTCAAAGCTGTCGACAATCCGGATTACCATACGCTCATCGCCCCCCAATGCCAGCATTTGGCGGTATCATGGCGCCTTTGAACCAGCGAACGAGACAGATAGATGGCCGCGGTAAAAATCATCAATGGGTATGTGATCGACAAGAAAGACGGCAAGTGGACGCTGACCACCACCAATGGCGAGCACATTGCCGGGCCTTTCGACAGCGAGCAAATGGCGACCGATGTTGCTTCCGTATTCACGGACACTCCGGCATCTGCCAAGCGCCGTGGCAAAGATCAGGACTGATCTGCTGCGATATGCCCCAGCCCTGCCCTTGAGCAGGGCTTTTTTGTGCCTGCATACAAACAAGTGGCCAAACGCTATAACCTTTTCACACTGGCGCTGTCAGAGCGTCTAGTCCCCCTCGCTGAAGACCATGAACATGACCCTGAAAAAATTCCTGCCACTGATTGCGGTATTGGCACTGGCCGGCTGTGCCACCTCTCAACCCACGTACCTGAACAACGGCGAACAGGGGCTGTCGATCGATTGCTCCGGCGAAGCCAATTCCTGGGCGACCTGCTATGAAAAAGCCGATGCGTCCTGCGCGGGCACCGGTTATCGCATCGTTGGCACTGACGGCACGCCCCAGCCCAAAGAGAGCGAGAAAACCCTGGGCGTGGATGTCGGCAATTACAAAAACCGCAGCGTTGTCGTGGTCTGCAAATAGGCCTTACATATGAATTTCGGCGAATTTTATCCCGAGTCCGCGCACGACTTCGATCAGATCGTCGAGGCGGTTGAAGGATTCGACTTCGTCGTTATCGTCGACCAGGAAGTAACTGCGTCCGGCGCTCTTCTTGAAAAACACGATCCATTCCCCCGGATTCGCCGGATTCTGGATGACATGGGTGGCAGAGATCAGGCCCTCTACGTGGCGCTCCCGTACTTGCTCTCGCTTCATCGCGACTCCAGAAATGAAAATGCCGTCACAGCATGACTGCGACGGCATCGGTGCTGATGACTGTCAGTCTATCAGCCGGAAATACACGCATTGGCGGCCTTTTGCACGTCACGCGGGCGAACCGGCACATTCGACATGCGCTCATGCAATTTGATGCTGCTGCCGCCGGAGCGATCTTCGATATCAAACACCGCTGCGGCGCCGGTGGAAAGTTTACCCGGCACGATGACCCGAACCCCGTCCTTGTGCGGCTGCACTTGCAGCGCGCCACGACTGTCTGCCAGCTTATCGGCCAGACACTGGGCATATTCATGGGGTTTCTTGCCGGAGATCACGCTCATGGTCGGCAGCGTTTCATTGATTTCGGAAACACTCGCACAACCACCCACAGCCAGAACCAACGGCAGACACACCACACCCCACTTCATACAA
Source organism: Pseudomonas chlororaphis (assembly GCF_000783395.1). GTDB lineage: Bacteria > Pseudomonadota > Gammaproteobacteria > Pseudomonadales > Pseudomonadaceae > Aquipseudomonas > Aquipseudomonas chlororaphis_H. The sequence continues at coordinate 23,258 of NZ_JSFK01000033.1, forward strand.
AACCTCCGTTAAAGACCGTCCGACAGCACAAATGCCGTTTTTCTCCGGGGCCTTCTGCATTTAACCCGCATCCAATTGCGAATATCTGTTCAAAATTGTCAAACCAACGCCCGACGGCCAGATAATAACCCGTGCGGGCTGATAAACTGCGCGCAATTACAAGCTATCGTTTTGATTTTGTAGAAAAAGCCCTTCTGGAGGCGCCCATGAAATTCATTCACCAGCGCGAACACCTCAACGAAGACGACATCGTCGTCATCCAATGCTCGCAAATGTGCAACATCCGTCTGATGAACGACGCCAACTTCCGCAGCTTCAAGAATGGCGGCCGTCACACGTATCACGGCGGCGCCTTCGACACCTTCCCGGCCCGTATCACCGCGCCGAGCACCGGTTTCTGGAACATCACCATCGACACCGTCAACCGCCGTGCGATCAGCGTGACGCGCAAGCCGACACTGACTCACTCGATCAAGATCATCCGTCGTTCCAGCACCAAACTCAGCTGAGACACGCCGCTCAACCAGAAAGGAATGCATGACCGTGGCCCAAACGACCAAATACGTCATCAAATACAAACTCAATGGCGAGCGCCGCTTCGAGTTCGCGCAGCTGGAAAACGGCACTGAAGAAGAAGCCAAGACTGCGCTTGACGCGATTCACGGCGAAGATGATGTGATTACTGAAATCAGCGTCAGCAAAGCGCTGTAAGCACCGACAGGAATTCGACCGCAAGCGGCGGAGTGTTCTGCCGCGAGGCCCTGCCTAGACTGACTTTCTTCGACCATGAGTCAAGGAGTCAGCATGTCGATGTCACCCTCCCGGCTGGATTCGCTCGACTGGGCAAGCCTTGCGCTGCAACTGGATCAGGATGGCTACGCGATCATCCGTTCGCTGCTGCAGGCCGAAACCTGTGATCAATTGAGTGGGCTGTATCCGCAGACCGAACCGTTTCGCTCGCAGGTCATCATGGCCCGCCACGGTTTCGGTCGCGGCGAGTACAAATACTTTCGTTATCCTCTGCCGACACCGGTCGAACGCCTGCGCAGCGCGCTGTATCCGCGCCTGGTGTCTTTGGCCAATCGCTGGTACGAACGCATGAACCTGCCCGAGCGCTTTCCAGCGAGCCACGCCGAATTTCTTCAGCGTTGCCATGCCGCCGGTCAGCTACGCCCTACTCCGCTCTTGTTGCAATACGGCGCCCAGGACTACAACTGCCTGCATCAGGACCTGTACGGCGAATCGGTTTTTCCGCTGCAAGTGGCGACTCTTCTGTCAGAACCCGGACGCGACTTCAGTGGCGGAGAGTTCGTGCTTACCGAGCAGCGCCCGCGCATGCAGTCTCGTCCGCACGTGCTGGATCTGAAGAAAGGTGACGCGGTGCTCTTTGCCGTCAACCAGCGCCCGGTCAACGGCCTGCGCGGTGACTATCGGGTGACGATGCGTCACGGCGTCAGTCGCCTGCACAGTGGAAAAAGGCATACCCTAGGCATCATCTTTCACGACGCCACCTGACCACCATGCACCCGAACACTTTCGATCTGTTCGCCGATCATGAACCCGAACAACGCCCCCGCACCGAGCAGATTGGCGAGCAATCGTGGGTGCTGCACGGTTTCGCACTGCCGTTGATCGAGCAGATCCTGCCGGCACTGGATGCAATTCTTGCCGCGGCGCCCTTGCGCCACATGGTTACGCCGGGCGGCTTCAGCATGTCAGTAGGCACCAGCAGTTGCGGGCCATTGGGCTGGATCACTGATCGCCATGGTTACCGGTATTCAGGCGTCGATCCGCTCAGTGATTTGCCATGGCCAGCGATGCCGGAAGTACTCTCGGAGCTGGCGCACTCGGCAGCGGCACAGGCCGGATTTGCTGACTTCAACGCCGATTCCTGCCTGATCAACCGCTATGTCCCCGGCGCCAAGATGTCATTGCATCAGGACAAAGACGAAAAGGCCTACAGCGCACCGATCGTTTCGTTGTCACTCGGGTTGCCGGCGATGTTCCTCTTCGGTGGTTTCAATCGTAGCGACAAGAGCCAGCGCATTGCCTTGCTGCATGGCGACATGGTGGTCTGGGGCGGCGTTGATCGCTTGCGTTATCACGGTGTGTTGCCGATCAAGCAGGGTCGGCATCCACGTCTGGGTGAACAGCGGATCAATCTGACCTTTCGCGTCGCCGGATAACCTGCAAAAGTTTGACCGCAAGGCCCGGAGTGTTGCGCCTTGTGACCCTGGTTAACCTGAATCAAACAGGTCAACGGACAAACCATCATGAAAACGCTTTCGACCACCTTCACGATTGAAAACGATCCACGCTGGGCCGCTGTGATCGCCCGAGACTCCCGGGCGGACGGGCAATTTGTCTACGCGGTGAAAACTACTGGCGTCTACTGTCGCCCAAGCAGCCTCTCACGCTTGCCGAAACCGCAGAACGTCGAGTTTTTCGATACCGCTGAACAGGCCGAGGCTGCCGGCTATCGGCCGAGCAAACGAGCCACCAAGGATCAGAGTGATGTCGCCGCGCAGCATGCCGCAACCGTCGCCATTGCGTGCCGCCACATCGAATCGGCCGAGAGCTTGCCGGCACTGAATGAACTGGCGCAAACCGCCGGACTGAGTCCGTTTCACTTCCATCGCGTGTTCAAAGCCGCGACGGGTTTGACGCCCAAGGGCTACGCGACAGCCCATCGCTCGCGCAAAGTCCGTGAGCGCCTGGCAGACGGCGGTTCGGTGACGGATGCGCTGTACGACGCCGGCTTCAATTCCAACAGCCGTTTCTATGAGTCAGCGGATCACTTGCTGGGCATGAAGCCCGGCGACTATCGCGCTGCCGGAAAGAACAACGACATCCGTTTCGCCGTCGGCCAGTGCTCACTCGGGGCGATTCTGGTGGCGCAAAGCGAGCGTGGGGTGTGCGCGATTCTGTTGGGTGACGATCCGCATCAACTGGTGTGCGATCTGCAGGATCAGTTTCGTAAGGCCAACCTGATCGGCGCTGATGCCGGATTCGAGCAACTGATCGCCAAGGTCGTGGGATTTATCGAAGCCCCGGCGCTTGGCCTGGATCTGCCGCTGGACGTTCGCGGCACTGCGTTTCAGGAACGCGTGTGGCAGGCGCTGCGGGAAATCCCGGCGGGTCATACAGCCAGCTACGCCGAGATTGCCCAGCGCATCGGCGCACCGACATCCATGCGTGCGGTGGCGCAGGCGTGCGGGGCAAACCGTTTGGCGGTGGCGATCCCTTGCCACCGCGTGGTGCGTAGCGATGGCAATCTTTCGGGGTATCGCTGGGGGGTGGAGCGCAAACGTCAATTGCTTGAGCGCGAGACGCAGGCTTAACGATTGACGTCCACCACAACCCGTCCGCGAAGCTGCCCGGCGAGCAATTCTGGCGCTGCATCGATGGCTTCACTCAGGCCGATTTCATGGCTGATCAATGCCAGCAAGGAGAAATCCAGATCCTTGGCGAGACGACCCCACGCTTCCAGACGGCGCGCCTTGGGCTGGGTCACGCTGTTGATACCGGCGAGGGTCACGCCACGCAAAATGAATGGCGCGACCGAAGCCGGGAAATCCATGCCTTGCGCCAGACCACAAGCGGCGACGGTGCCTTCCGATCGAGTGCTCGCGCAGGCATTGGCCAAAGTATGACTACCGACCGAATCGATCACCGCTGCCCAGCGCTCTTTGGCCAGTGGCTTGCCGGGCGCTGACAACGTCGCGCGGTCGATGATTTCACCGGCGCCCAACTGCTTCAGATACTCATGCTCGGAAACACGGCCGGTGGATGCGACGACGCGATAACCAAGTTTGCTCAGCAGCGCGATCGCAAAACTGCCAACGCCACCATTGGCCCCCGTGACCAACACTTCACCCTGATCCGGCGTCACGCCATTACGTTCGAGTGCAAGAATGCACAGCATCGCCGTATACCCAGCCGTACCGATGGCCATGGCTTGCGCTGCGGTAAAGGCTTTGGGCAAAGGAATCAGCCAGTCGCCATTGAGCCGCGCCTTCTGCGCCAGACCGCCCCAGTGATTTTCGCCGACACCCCAGCCATTGAGCAGCACCTGATCACCCACTTTATAGTCGGGGTGCGAACTGGCTTCTACAGTGCCCGCCAGGTCGATCCCCGGCACCATCGGAAACTTGCGCACCACCGGACTGCTGCCGGTAATCGCCAGACCGTCCTTGAAGTTCAGCGTGCTGTACGCGACGGCCACGGTAACGTCGCCCTCGGGCAATTGCTCTTCGTTGACCTGCTGCAGGTTGGCGCGATAACCGCTGTCGTCTTTGTCGATCACAATGGCGTTGAACATGACTGCCTCGCATGACTGTTTTCAGAATGTCGTGCCTTGAAATACCACATCGCAACACCCTGCCACATTCGACTTTGCGCCAATCGGCGAATCCGCCGGGTATTTCCATGGCGGGCGACTATGCTTTTTCGACGGTCGTGGTTTCGCCGTTATTCCTTCAGAAATCGGCCTGTCGATGGAGCTGACAATGCCTTACCCGCGCTCGTTGTTCGTGATGTTGGTGCTGTGTCTGCTGGCGTTCGGCAGTGCTTGGGCAGCACCGGCCGCTGAGGCCCCGAGCGAGCCGGCCTGGCCGCAAGTCATCAGCAGCGGCAAGGCGAAACTGACGGTGTATCAGCCGCAACTCGACAGCTGGGACGGTTACACCCTCAACGCTCGCGCGGCCGTTGAAGCCACCGGCGCCGATGGCAAGTCCACCTACGGAATTGTCCAGTTCAGCGCACATACGCTGGTCGACAAGGCTACGCGCTGGGTCGCGCTGGATCAGTACAAAATCATCAAGGCCGACTTCCCGGCCGATGCCACTCAAGCCGACACCTGGGTCGGGGCGCTGCAGAAAGACGCCGAGAACCGCAAGAAAACCATTTCGCTTGATCAGCTCGAAGCTGCGGTCGGCGTACTCTCTGCAGAACAGAAAGCCGACAGCGCGCCGCTGGAAAACACCCCGCCGACGATTATCAGTTCCGACGTACCCGCCCTGCTCGTCTATATCGATGGCGACGCGGCGTACCGACCGGTAGAAGGCACGGCGCTGCAGCGGGTGATCAATACTCGCCCGTTGTTATTGAAAGACGCGCAGGGCAAACATTATCTGCATGTCTTTGATGGCTGGATGGTCGCGGACCAGATCAATGGCGCGTATACCCGCCTGGCCACACCGTTTACCGAACTGGAGAAAGCCAAACAGGTCGCCATTCAAAGCCGGCAAGTGGATCTGCTGACCGGGCAAAGCGATCCGAAAAACAAAGTCCCCAGCCTCGCCAAACCACCACTGCCAAAGATTTTCGTCGCGACCACGCCCACTGAATTGCTGGTCACTGACGGCGCGGCGCAATGGTCACCGATTCAAGGCACAGGCTTGCTGTATGTCACCAATACCACCGGGCACATCTTCAAGGAGATCGGTGACCAGAACAGCTATGTGCTGATCTCCGGCCGCTGGTTCCGCGCCACTGACATGAATGGCCCGTGGACGTTTACCCCCGCAGACAAACTGCCGGCGGACTTCGCCAACATTCCCGACGACAGCCCGAAAGAGAACGTCAAGGCCTCGGTCGCCGGCACGCCACAAGCCAAAGAAGCGGCCATTGCCGCGACCATTCCACAGACGTCGGCCATCAACAAAAGCGCAGTTAAAATGACCGCGCCGCAGTTCGATGGCGAGCCGCAACTCAAAGCGATCAACACCACCACCCTGCAATATGTGGTCAACAGCGCAACGCCCATCATCCGTGTCGAGAACGACAGTTGGTACGCGGTGGAAAACGGTATCTGGTTCACCGCCACTACCGTGAATGGCCCTTGGGTTGTCGCCAGTTCCGTGCCGGCAGTGATCTATTCGATCCCGCCGAGTTCGCCGATGCATTACCTCACCTACGTCAAAGTCTACGAGTCCAGCGGGGACACGGTAGTGGTCGGCTACACGCCGGGGTATCAGGGTTCGAATCTGGATCCGGCCACGGGCGTCGTGGTGTATGGCACCGGTTATCCCTATACACCATGGGTGGGCAGCGTCTGGTACGGGCCGCCGGTGACTTACGGTTTCGGCGTCGCCATCCGCTATACGCCGTGGACTGGCTGGACCTTTGGTTTCGGCTTTGGCTGGAGCTGGGGCGGCAGCACCGTGGCAATGGGCTGGGGTTGGGGCGCGTACCCGTGGTGGGGCAATTACGGTTGGGGTTACGCCTGGGGTCCGCACTTGTATCCAGCACCCTTGGCCTGGGGTGGCGCGGCATACGGATATCGCGGTGGCGCGGTGGCCTGGGGTCCCGGCGGCTGGGCCGGCACCACCGGCAATATTTATCATCAGTGGGGTGACCGAGCCACGGTCAGCCGCTATGGCGCCGGCTACAACGTCTGGACCGGCAATCGTTGGGCCGGTCAGGTCGGCTCTTCGTACAACTCACGCACGGGCGTTGCGGCTGCCGGTCAACGCGGCGCCGTGCACAACGTCTATACCGGAAATTACGCGGCCGGGCGCAGCGGCGTGGCAGTCGGACCGAACGGTGGCGCCATTGCCGGTGAACGGGTCACCGCCGGCAATGCGCGCACCGGCACGCAAGTCACCGCCAATCGTGGCGCCGTGTACAACCCCAACACGGGTAATACCACTCAATATGGCGGCATTCGCGGGCGCAATGGCGGCGCTGCACAGATTGGCGATAACGTTTACGCAGGCCACGATGGCAACGTGTACAAAAAGACCGATGACGGCTGGCAATCGATGGTCAAGGGCGGCGCTACACGCACTGCACCGGTCAATAACAATGCCCAGTTGCAGAACCTCAACCGTGAATCTGCTGCGCGCAACTTCGGTAACCAGCGCACCACCAATTTTCACAACTCCTCGCAATTCATGAACCACTCGTTTGGTGGCGGTGGCGGCGGATTTCATCGACGCTGAAAAACTGCACGGGTTGTTCTGAATTTCGAACTGGCTACGAATCCGCTTTTGCTGTTAAAAACCGGATCTGCCGTCCCTGCCCGTTACCTCGTTCGGAGAACAGCTTTCATGAGCCAATGGCCAGACACCCGCATTCTTGACCTGCTCGGTATTGAATTACCGATCATCCAAGGCCCGATGGCCGGTGCGACGAATTCGTCCATGGTCATCGCCGTATGCAACGCCGGCGGCCTGGGTTCGATGCCGGCAGCCATGCTGAGCATCGAGCAATTGCGCGAAGAGTTGAAAACCATTCGCCAACACACCAAAAATCCCTTCAACGTGAACTTCTTCTGCCACCAGCCACCGGCAGCCGATGAACAACGCGCCCATGACTGGAAGCATTTGCTGGAACCGTATTACCGCGAACTGGGCGTGGATTTCACCGCCCCGACACCGGTGTCCAACCGGGCGCCGTTCGATGCGGCGGCCTGCGAAGTGCTGGAGGAGTTTCGGCCTGAGGTCGTCAGTTTCCATTTCGGTCTGCCAGAGAAATCCCTGCTCGATCGGGTCAAGGCAACCGGGGCTAAAATTCTTTCCTCGGCCACCACTGTCGATGAAGCTATCTGGCTGGAACAGCACGGTTGCGATGCGATTATCGCCATGGGCTATGAGGCCGGCGGCCATCGCGGCATGTTTCTCAGTGATGATCTGAGCAGTCAGGTCGGCACGTTTGCCTTGGTGCCTCAGATAGTCGATGCGGTTAAAGTGCCGGTGATTGCCGCCGGGGCTATTGCCGATGCACGCGGCGTGGCGGCGGCGTTTATGTTGGGGGCCTCAGCGGTACAGGTCGGCACGGCCTACCTGTTCACGCCGGAAGCCAAAGTCAGCGCCGCTCACCACAAAGCGTTGCGCACCGCCAAGGAAAGCGAAACGGCGGTCACCAATATTTTCACCGGGCGGCCGGCGCGGGGCATTTTCAACCGCGTCATGCGTGAACTGGGACCGATGTCGCCGAAAGCACCGGCATTTCCCTTGGCCGGTGGTGCGCTGATGCCGTTGCGGGCGATCAACGAGGCAGAGTTTGCCAACCTCTGGGCCGGTCAGGCATTCACCCTGGGCAAAGACATTGGTTGCGCTGAACTGACCCGGCAATTGGCCGAAGGTGCATTGGCAAAACTCACTCGTCTTTGAAACTGCGCAGCGCGAGGATTAAGGCGTCCTCACACTGGTATTAACCAACGCTTCCTGTTTGGCGGCATTTCGCTATATATTTCGCTATATAGCGAATCCATCCTCGTATCGGCGCAGTTCACCTCCAACAATAGCTGCCCGCTGCACTCGCCAACAACGGAGCTGTTACATGACCATTCGTGCCTCACGTTTTGCCCCTACCTGCCTGGCCTCTTTGTTCGCCGTCTTCGCCATTGGCGCTGCTCAGGCTGATGAAGTGCAGGTGGCGGTTGCAGCCAACTTCACCGCGCCGATCCAGGCCATCGCTGCCGATTTTGAGAAAGACACCGGGCACAAGCTTGTTGCTGCCTACGGCGCCACAGGCCAGTTCTACACCCAGATCAAAAACGGCGCGCCGTTCGAAGTGTTCCTCTCCGCTGACGACACCACCCCGGAAAAACTCGAAAAAGAAGGCGACACCGTCAAAGGTTCGCGCTTCACCTACGCTATCGGCACTCTGGCGCTGTGGTCGGCGAAAGAAGGTTATGTCGATGCCAAAGGCGAGGTGCTGAAAAACAACGAGTACCAGCACCTGTCCATCGCCAATCCTAAAGCGGCTCCCTACGGCCTGGCTGCCACACAAGTGCTGGAAAAACTCAAACTGACCGAAGCCACCAAAGCCAAGATCGTTGAAGGTCAGAACATCACGCAGGCTTTTCAATTCGTCTCCACCGGCAACGCCGAGCTGGGTTTTGTCGCCCTGTCGCAGATCTACAAGGACGGCAAAGTCAGCAGCGGTTCGGCATGGATCGTCCCTGCCAGCATGCACGACCCGATCAAACAAGACGCCGTGATTCTCAACAAAGGCAAAGACAACGCCGCCGCCAAAGCGCTGGTCGAATACCTTAAAGGCCCGAAAGCCGCTGCGGTGATCAAGTCCTACGGATACCAGCTGTAAATGGCGCTGACGAGTGCCGATTTCGCGGCGATCTGGCTGACCCTGAAACTGGCGTCCCTGACCACCGCGATTCTGCTGGTTGTCGGCACTCCGATTGCCCTGTGGTTGTCGCGCACCCGCTCGTGGCTGCGCGGCCCGATCGGGGCAATTGTCGCCCTGCCCCTCGTGCTGCCACCGACCGTGATCGGTTTCTATCTGTTATTGATGATGGGGCCGCACGGCTTTCTCGGCCAATTTACCCAATGGCTGGGCCTGGGCACTTTGACCTTCAGCTTCACCGGCCTGGTGATCGGCTCGGTGATCTATTCCATGCCGTTCGTGGTGCAGCCGTTGCAAAACGCGTTTTCGGCGATCGGCACCCGCCCACTGGAAGTCGCCGCTACTTTGCGCGCGAATCCGTGGGACACATTTTTCAGTGTGATCCTGCCGCTGGCGCGTCCTGGTTTTATCACTGCGGCGATCCTCGGCTTCGCACATACCGTCGGTGAGTTCGGCGTGGTGCTGATGATCGGCGGCAACATTCCCGACAAGACCCGCGTGGTTTCCGTGCAAATCTATGACCACGTCGAAGCGATGGAATACGCGCAGGCCCACTGGCTGGCCGGGGCGATGCTGGTGTTCTCGTTTCTGGTGTTGCTGGCGCTGTACTCCAGCCGAAAAACCCGCGCAGGCTGGAGCTGACCGATGATTGATGTACGTCTGAAACGGGCCTATACGGGCTTCAGCCTCGATGTCGACCTGAACTTGCCCGGCCGTGGCGTGACTGCGCTTTATGGGCACTCCGGCTCGGGCAAAACCACCTGCCTGCGCTGTATCGCCGGACTTGAACGCGCTGAACATGGCTTCATTCAGATCAATGACGAAATCTGGCAGGACAGCGACAACGGCATTTTCGTCCCGCCACACAAACGTGCGCTCGGCTATGTGTTTCAAGAAGCCAGCCTGTTCCCCCACCTGTCAGTGCTGGCCAATCTGCAATTCGGCCTCAAGCGTATCGCCAAATCCCAGCGTCGGGTCGACATGGCGCAGGCCACCGAACTTTTGGGCATCGGTCATTTGCTCGAACGCCATCCGCAGCATTTGTCCGGTGGCGAACGCCAGCGCGTCGGCATCGCCCGCGCACTGCTGACCAGCCCGAAACTGCTGCTGATGGACGAACCGCTGGCGGCGCTCGACAGTCAGCGCAAACGTGAAATCCTGCCATACCTGCAACGCCTGCATGACGAACTGGAAATTCCGTTGTTGTACGTCAGCCATGCGCAGGACGAAGTCGCGCGGCTGGCCGATCACCTGGTGTTGCTCAGCGAAGGTAAAGCGCTGGCCAGCGGCCCGATCGGCGAAACCCTTGCGCGCCTCGACCTGCCGATGGCGATGGGCGATGACGCCGGCGTGATCATTGAAGGCCAGGTCAGCGCTTACGATGCGCAATATCAATTGCTGAGCCTGCAATTGCCGGCCACCGAGATGAGCATTCGCGTCACGCATGCACCGATGCAAGTAGGCCAGACCCTACGCTGTAAAGTGCACGCCCGGGACATCAGCCTGAGCCTGGAGAACAGCGAGTTCAGCAGCATTCTCAATCGACTGCCGGTCACCGTGGTCAGCGAGCAATCGGCCGACAACGCTGCCCACGTGCTGATTCGTCTCGATGCGGGCGGCACCCCGTTAGTCGCGCGCATCACTCGCTACTCCCGGGACCAATTGGGCGTGCATCCGGGCCAGCATTTATGGGCGCAGATCAAAGCGGTCGCAGTCCTCGCCTAAATCATTCGGCACCACGGCAACGGCGTGCGGTCAATCGCTTTACAGACCGCCGCGCCATTAGAAGGAAACTGCCATGCCCGACACCGTGCTGACTGCCGAATTGCCATCCGACCTGCATTACGTCGATGACACCCAGCCCGGTATCACCCGCAAGAAGCTGCGCGGCAAATTCTGCTACTTCGAACCGTCAGGCCAGCGCATCACCGACACCGACGAAATCAAACGCATCAATGCCCTCGCCGTGCCGCCGGCCTATACCGACGTGTGGATCTGCCTGGACCCGCGTGGCCATCTGCAAGCCACTGGCCGTGATGCCCGTGGCCGCAAGCAGTATCGTTATCACGCTCGCTGGCGCGAAGTGCGCGATGCCGATAAATATTCGCGGCTGCGCGAGTTCGGTCTGGCGTTGCCGAAACTGCGCAAGCAACTGGAAGCGCTGTTGGCCGCGCCCGGTTTCAGCCGTGACAAGGTCATGGCCACGGTGATCACCCTGCTCGACGCCACACTGATTCGGGTCGGCAATACCCAATACGCCCGCGACAACCGCTCCTACGGCCTGACCACCCTGCGCAGCCGACATGTCGAAGTTAACGGCAGCGCGATCCTGTTTCAGTTTCGCGGCAAGAGCGGCATCGAACATCAGATTACCGTCAAGGATCGCCGCCTGGCGCGCATCATCAAGCGTTGCCTGGAACTTCCCGGGCAAAATCTGTTTCAGTATCTGGACGAAAACGGCGAGCGCCACACCGTCAGTTCTTCCGACGTCAACGCCTACCTGCAAACCCTGACCGGCGCCGATTTCACCGCCAAGGATTACCGCACCTGGGCCGGTAGCGCCTTGGCCCTGTCGGTCTTGCGAGAATTGCAATGGGCATCCGAGACCGAGGCCAAACGGCATGTGGTGGAGATGGTCAAAGGCGTCGCCAAGCAACTCGGCAACACCCCGGCGGTGTGCCGCAAGTGCTACATCCACCCCGCCGTGGTGGAAAAATTCATGCTCGGCGCCCTCGCCGAACTGCCTCGTCCACGTACGCGCAAAGGCCTGCGTGCCGAGGAAGTGGCGTTGGCGATGTTTCTCGAGCGGATGAGCGAAATGACCGACGCACCTTGATCCGCTGCACTGCGTCATCTAGGCTAGCGACCTTCCCCACCTCCGGACGACCGCAGAAGTGAACAACCCCGCCTTCTAAAAATGTAATCGCGACACGCCGCTTTTGGCGCTTGTCAGTTTTCACGACATTTTTTGGAGGTGCCGATGACTCACGTCTCGCGTACGCCCGCACTCGTTACCCTGAATCAACTGAGTTTTCAGTTCGCCAATGGCGCAAAGCTGTTCGACGCCCTGAACCTGAATTTTGATCATCAACCGACCGCGATCGTCGGGCGCAACGGCGTCGGCAAAAGCATGCTCGCACGCCTGGTTACCGGGCAGTTGCAGCCCACCTCCGGCAGCGTGATACGTTCAGTTCCCGCGCATTACGTCGCGCAGACTTTTGTCACTACACCCGCGCAAACCGTGGCCGAAGCAACCGGAACGGCCTCGGTGCTCAGCGCACTGGAGCGACTGAAGCTCGGTGGTGCCACTGCTGACGATTTCGACCTCATCGGCGAACGCTGGGATTTGGCGGAGCGATTGCGCCAAATGCTCGATGAGGCAGGGCTGACCGACATCACCACTACGGACCTCACCGAAAATCTCAGCGGTGGTCAGCAGGCCAGAATTGCCCTGATCGGCGCGCTGCTGAGTCCGGCGCAATTGCTGGTACTCGACGAGCCGACCAACCATCTGGACGGAGCCGGTCGGCATTGGCTGAGGAGCGCGCTTGAACGCTGGCGTGGCGGCCTGATTGTCGTCAGTCACGACCGGCAATTACTGGAGCAGATGCAGCGAATCATCGAACTTACGCCTGTGGGGGCAAGCGTTTTCAGCGGAAGGTTTTCGGCTTTCGACGAGCAGCGCCGACTACATCGACAGGCAGCACAGGCACAACTCGACCGGGCTCGCACCGAGCGTCAGCGCGAACGCACGCAGTTACAACGAGAGCACGACACTATTCAGCGCCATGCCGCCGGCAGCCGGCGCAATGCGCAAACCGCCAACGTTTCGGGCTTCGAACGGGCAGCAATGAAAGCGGCCGCGCGGGAAATCATGGGGCAGGTAAAGGTCGGCTACCAGGCACGCAAATCCGATCTGGATGAACGCGTCCGTGAGGCATATGCAAACGTCCAGCCGGACGACGGCGTGCTGATCAATCTGCCGGGCAGCGTGGTTCCAAACAATCGCCGGGTGTGCACACTCATCGATGCTTGTTTGCCATGGTTGTCAGCAGATGCGCCGAGCTCTCGGCTTGACCTCACCATTCAAGGGCCGATGCGCATCGCTGTCAGCGGTCCGAACGGTTGTGGCAAATCGACGCTGTTGAAATTGCTGGCTGGCGAGTGGGCGCCCATGAGTGGCGAGTGCATCACGCATGTGCCTTTCGCCTTTCTCGATCAACAGCTGAAACTGCTGAATCCCGGTACATCGATTGTCGATCAATTGCTGGCACAGCAAACGCCCCTGAGCGAAGGCACGTTGCGCAGCTTCCTCGCTCAACTGCAACTGGATGCGCAGCATGTCACCCGGCCGTGCGCCTCACTCAGTGGCGGCGAACGCTTGAAGGCAGCCCTCGCGTTGGCGTTGTGGCGCCAGACGCCCGCGCAATTACTGCTGCTGGATGAACCGACCAATCATCTGGACCTGGCGTCGGTGGAAGCTTTCGAACAAGCCTTGCAGACATTTCCCGGTGCCATAGTTGTGGTTTCCCATGATCAGGCATTTCTACGGGCGCTAAATCCAAGCCATCACCTGATCTGGCACCCAGAAGGCTGGCGCTGGCAACCGACGAGCTGAGGTGACTATTTTTTGCACGATTGCCGGAGGCTTCTATAGTTGATCTGACACGAATCAGCTGCGGTGACGCCATGGAAGACATTTTCGTCGTGAAGCGTTGCAACAAGATCATTATTCACGGTCGACGCGCCGGAGACAGTCAGCATGATCCAGCCGAAGCGCATAGCTGGTTTCGCATCTGCGATACGCGTACTGGCGGTTTCATCGGCGATGGCTACGACGCTGAGCACGACGCCAAGCGCGAATGTCAGCGCCTCAACGCAGTGAGTTCCCCACTACCGGCCCGCGAGTCATCCGGCTGATGCCGATCAGAAGCGGGTCTATACTGAAACCAGCTGAAGGAGCGGCGCCCCACGGCAGAAGGCTCGCAACACGCGGGCTTTTTGCTGCAGCTCAGGTTTCATCGAACGGAGGTGTTCCATGTCCGAAAAAGAGTCCATCACCACCCTCCTCACCCTGCTCGACGCTCGCCAAGCGCGCCTCGCGGCCGCCTGCAAAGAGATCGCCGACTGGGTCGACCACCAAGGCGGACACCCGACCGCCCTGCGGATCCGTGACCGGCTGAACGATATAGAGAAAGATGCTCCGCTGATTCGCAATACGCTGTCGGCGCTCAAACCTGTCGATCGGCCACTGCCTCGATTCAGATGACAGCGACCTCGCCAAGGTCTCAGGATTTGCCTCACAAGCGGTGACACACAGGCCACCGCGCATTTGCCTGTCCGAGATGTTTATTCTCCCGAGATTGCGTTTTTCACATAACGATCACATCTGCGCGCCTACAGTGAAATCACTCCTTTGCAAAACACCCCCTCTCACCCGCCCGCATGCGGGTGTTTTTTTGCCTGCGCCCCATTGCCGAACGGCACAGGAGGTGAGTTGTCAAAAGCAATACACGTCGCAAAGGAGACAGTTCATGGTTATCCATTTCAACGTTGACGGGCATCTGGCCTGTGGTCATAAAGGCAAACAACTGTCGGCAAGCAGAGAGCTCAATCGTGTGAAATGCCGCAGTTGCCGCAATACCGATGCCTTCAAACAGGCACGAAAAGATCAGCGCAATGCCGCCCGCAGAATCGCCCGCCAGGCCAAAGCCATGCATGGCGAAGCAAACTGGCGCACAGAATGGGTCGAGCGGCTGACAGCAATGGCCGGACTTCAGCGCTTGCCTCGGGGTTTTAGCGGGCAGATTTTCGTTTAGTCCTGCACAAAAAAGGCACAAAAAAAGGCCTGCATGAGAAAACTCATGCAGGCCTTTGATATTCATGGTGCCCGAAGCCGGAATCGAACCGGCACGCCCTTACGAGCGGGGGATTTTAAGTCCCATGCGTCTACCAATTTCGCCATTCGGGCGGTAGCGCGGTGTTGCTGCTTTCTGCTACGCAGTCGCGACCCTGACAGGATCCAACCTTGAACAGCAGAGCGGGAAATATATACATCACTTCCCGGCGAAGCAAGTTTGCAATGGCCGTATTTCAAGACTAAATCTTGCAGCACAGTGCAAATAAAAAAGCTCCGTAAATCATGGATCTACGGAGCTTGTTTATAGTGGAGGCCGAGGTCGGAATCGAACCGGCGTAGGTGGATTTGCAATCCACTGCATAACCATTTTGCTACTCGGCCTCAAAACATTTGCTATCAGTAGCACAACAACAAATGCGTTTTAAACTTGGAGCGGGAAACGAGACTCGAACTCGCGACCCCGACCTTGGCAAGGTCGTGCTCTACCAACTGAGCTATTCCCGCTTGGTGATGCGCATTCTATAGAATTAAGAAGCTCCGTCAACCCCTTGATTCAAAAAAGTTTTATTTCTTTTCGACATCGGTCTTCAGGTGCGGCCAGGCAGCGCGAAGGTATTGAACCATCGACCACAACGTCAGGCCGGCAGAGACCATCAGCAAGGCGTAACCCAGGATAACCCAGAAACTGAAGTCCTTTGGATTGGCCAGCAGGATCACCAGCGCGAGCATTTGCGCGGCGGTTTTCCATTTACCGAGATTCGAAACGGCTACATGGGCACGGGCACCGAGTTCGGCCATCCATTCACGCAAGGCCGACACCACAATCTCGCGACCAATGATGACAGCAGCCGGCAGAGTGAGCCAGAGATTGCCGTGCTCTTGCACCAGCAGCACCAGTGCCACTGCAACCATGAGTTTGTCGGCTACCGGATCGAGAAATGCCCCGAACGGAGTGCTTTGCTCAAGACGACGGGCCAGATAACCATCCAGCCAGTCCGTCGCTGCCGCAAAGGCAAACACCGAAGCGGAGGCCATGTAACTCCACTGGTAAGGCAGATAGAACAGCAAAATGAAGATCGGGATAAGCAGGACGCGTAGAACGGTAATCAGATTAGGGATATTCATCGGCACAACTGGCTACGAGGTGAAGGGGCATTCTACTCGCTATGCAGGTTCGCATAAATCGACTCTGCGAGCTTTTTACTGATCCCCGGGGCTTTGGCGATCTCTTCGATGCTTGCACGAGACAGCTCCTGCAATCCACCAAAATGTTTCAACAAGTCGCGACGCCGGGTCGGCCCGACGCCCGCAACGCCTTCCAGCGTTGATGTACGGCGGGTTTTGCCGCGGCGGGCGCGGTGCCCTGTAATCGCGAAACGGTGGGCCTCATCGCGAATCTGTTGAATCAAGTGCAGCGCCGGCGAATCGCCACGCAAAGTGAACTCATGCGCTGCATCATTCAGATACAACGTTTCGAAGCCGGCCTTGCGCGTGGCGCCCTTGGCGACACCGAGCAGGATCAGATCCGGCACGGCCAACTCGTTGAGAACATCTCTGGCCATCGACAACTGGCCCTTGCCACCGTCGACCAGCAAGATGTCCGGCAACTTGCCCTCGCCTTCCTTGAGTTTGCTGAAGCGTCGTGTCAGCGCCTGATGCATGGCGGCGTAGTCGTCGCCCGCCGTGACCCCTTCGATGTTGTAGCGCCGGTAGTCCGACTTGATTGCGCCTTCCGGGCCAAATACCACGCAGGAAGCAACTGTTGCCTCACCACTGGAATGACTGATGTCATAGCATTCCAGACGCTGCGGCGGCTCATCCAGGTTCAACACTTCGGCCAGGGCTTCAAACCGCGCGGCAGTGTGTTGACGGTTGGCCAGGCGTGCGCCCAATGCCTGCTCTGCGTTGGTGACGGCCAGTTGCTGCCAGCGCGCACGTGTACCACGCACCCGATGACTGATGGCCAGCTCTCGGCCACGCAACTCATGTATCGCCTCGATCAACGTCGGAAAATCTTCGTGAACCACATTGACGATCAGTTCGCTCGGTAAATCGCGTTCAGGGCTGCTGATGAAGTATTGGCCGAGAAACGCGGCCATGACCTCCGACACGTCCTCTTCGATACCGACTTGCGGAAAAAAATTCTTGCTGCCCAACACGCGTCCGCCACGGACGCTGATCAAATGCACGCAGGCACCACCGGGGTTGACGAATGCCGCGATGACATCGATATCCCCCGTACCGCCTTCCATGCTTTGCTGATCCTGGACCCTGCGCAACAGCGCGATCTGATCGCGCAACTCGGCAGCCCGCTCGAACTCCAGGTTGATCGCCGCCTCCTCCATCGCCGTCGACAATTCGTTGGTCAGCGCGTGACTACGCCCCTCAAGAAACATGACCGAGTGACGCACGTCTTCGGCATAGACCTCAGGCTCGACCAGCCCGACGCAAGGCGCTTTGCAGCGTTTGATCTGATACTGCAGACATGGCCGGGTACGGTTCTTGTAGTAGCTGTCTTCACACTGGCGAACGAAGAAGGTCTTTTGCAGCAGACTCAGGCTTTCGCGTATGGCGCCGGCGCTCGGATAAGGACCGAAGTACTTGCCCTTGGCTTTTTTCGCCCCGCGATGAATGCTCAGACGCGGAAACTGGCCGTCGGACAGAAACACATAGGGATAGGACTTGTCGTCGCGCAACAGGATGTTGTACGGCGGCCGCCACTCTTTGATCAGGGTTTGTTCAAGCAGCAGCGCTTCGGTTTCGTTGGCGGTGATGGTCGTTTCCACCTGCGCAATACGACCCACCAACGCAGCGGTTTTAGGCGCCAGACCGGTTTTGCGAAAGTAGCTGGCCAAGCGTTTTTTCAGATTTTTAGCCTTGCCCACGTACAACAGGCGTGCATCGCTGTCGAACATGCGATAGACGCCCGGGCGCCCGCTGACTGTCGACAGAAACGCGCCGGAATCGAATGTGTCAGTCATGGTCAGAGGCTGGCATCAACCATGCCGTGACGAACCGCCAACAGTGTCAACTCGACGTCGCTGCTGATCGAAAGCTTCTCGAAAATACGGTAGCGATAGGTGTTCACGGTTTTCGGCGACAGGCACAACTTGTCGGAAATGATCTGTACTTTCTGACAGCCGACAATCATCAACGCGATTTGAATTTCGCGTTCGGACAAGGCATCGAAAGGAGAATCGTTGGACGGCTGAAAGGATTTGATTGCCAATTGCTGGGCAATCTGCGGACTGATATAGCGTTGGCCGGCAAACACCAGGCGAATGGCCTGGACCATTTCCGGCAAACCCGCACCCTTGGTCAGATAACCCGCAGCACCTGCCTGCAGCAAGCGTGTCGGAAAAGGATCCTCCTCACACACGGTAACCGCGACCACTTTGATATCCGGGTGACTGCGCAACAGTTTGCGCGTGGCTTCGAGGCCGCCGATGCCAGGCATCTTGACGTCCATCAACACCACATCGGGCTTCAACTCTCGGGCCTTGATCAGGGACTCTTCCCCGGATTCGGCCTGGCCAACCACTTGCAAGCCATCGATATCGGCCAGCATACGTGTAATGCCTGTACGAACGAGATCATGGTCATCGACCACTAGCACCCTAATCAAGCAGACACCTCGCGATATGGTCATATTGGGATGCCGGACACCTTAGCAAAAAGTGCCACACAGACCTAGCGGAAAGCGTCATTTAAAAAGTTTCAATTCATCATTGAAGGCTTGCCGGCTGCGGGTTTCAGAGCACAGGTGTACTCATATCAAGCTGCATTCGCAGAAAACACTCGTCCGCGCCCTGAACCTGTAGGCCTTTTCTTTCATACAAGTTTCTCGCCGGATTATTCTCGAATACGGTCAGTCGCACAGCCGGGCGTCTTTCTTTGCGGGCCATGTCGATAACCTGATCAATCGCCCAAGAACCAGCGCCCTGCCCCTGAAACGCTTCAGCAATCTGCAATTCACGGATATAGAGCGCACGCAGATCCCGGCTGAGGCTGAGAAAACCCACCGCCAGATCACCTCGCACTATCAGCCAGCTCTGGCGCCCCGACCAACCTACGTCAAATGCTTCGTCCTGCCATAACAGGTCATGGTCAATGTAATAGCGCAGCATGTTCTGACAGGTGAGATCGCGGGCAAATGCCAGGTCTTCTGGAGTCGCAAGACGTAAGTGGAATGTCATCGGGCTTGCGTAACAGGAACAACCCGTCCCTGCCACGCACCGTCATTACGCTGGGCGACAACCAGCAGGTCGCCCGTCCCGGGAGCTGCAGCGATCAGCGAACCGTCTTCGGACCAGATGCTACTGCGCCCCCCGGATTGCCAACCGCCGGTCGGCCCGCCGTGATTGGCAATCAGCACAGCCATCGAGTGTTGCCGGGCGTAGCCCTGAAGTATTGCCGTATCGACTGCGTAACCTTTCTCGCTGATCAATACACTGGCTGCGTAAAGGTCAGCGCCCTGATCGGCGGCCGCCGCGGCATGACTGGCGTGCGTGAAGTCCGCGCACACCGCCAACGCGACGACGTCCCCGCCGATACTCAGCGTCGGGCCGCCGAAACCGGGTGCAAAAACAAGTTCCTCGCCCGTGTGCAAATGCTGCTTGCTATAAACACCAAGCGAACCATCAGCCCCCAGAACCAGAGCACCAATGCGCACCGAATTACTGTACTCCAGCCGAATTGGCATACCGACAACGGCAGTCACCCCAAGCTCTCGGGCCAAATCTCTCAGCGGTTGCAGCACTGCGTCTTGCGGGTCAATCGCCAATGCCGCCGCGTCCTGTCCTTCATAGCCAGTCAGCGACAACTCGGGAAAAACCAGCAACTCAACGCCCTGCTCCGCTGCTGCCTCAATGAAACGGCCATGTCGGACAATGTTTCCGAGAATGTCCCCGGCAAGGGAGAAGCTTTGGGCAGCGGCAATGGTCAGTGTCGACATGGTTCATCCTTGGCAATCAAGCAAAACGCTGAGTGTCACCACTCTTGTCCAAATCAGGCAATAGGCATTTTGTTGATAACGCCATAGCAATTTCTGATTGCTGAGCCACATCGGCCTCTAGTAAGCTCGGCCCATTCATCGGAGAAAGACCATGTTCAGCACCCTTTCACAGCTTCGTACCGCCAGCGCCCTGCGCTCGGTTGCGGCTGCCCGGGTGAATGACGTTTGCACTCCGGTCAGCTTTTATTTTGGGTATTGGTTTAGCCACTGGCGCGCCTGATACCCAAACGGCGCCCATAACAACGGGTCGCCTACCAGAGATTTCTCAACCCCCGGTCGGCCTCCCGACCGGGGGTTTTGTTTTTTCAGCCCCGAACTTTTTCAGCAACACACCAGACACTTTGAGGATTCACGAAATGAACTACGCCACTTATTACCGTTACGACAGCTTTAGCGCCTGGCGATTTACCAGCTTCCGCTCGGGACAGCCTGCCGCCTCCGATCGGTCACCTACAGGTGGCAAACACACACATATAGCCAATACGGCCAACTGTCGAACACCCCAATAGGGCCGAGCGCGCGGGACGAACCCGCCGCCAGCCCAGGAAGACCGAATATGAACTCGTCCGTTTCTGCTCTGCCGCTGTCCACGCTGAACTCTGCCAACGAAGCATTGACCCTGCGTCTGCCAAGCTCGTTGCAACTCAAACAGCAATTGCCCCTGAGCAATGCCTTAAGCCTGCAAGTCGCCGCCCAACGTCAGGCGGTTCGCAACATCCTCAATGGTCAAGACCAGCGCCTGCTGGTTATCGTCGGTCCCTGCTCCATCCACGACCCACAATCGGCACTCGAGTACGCCGGCAAACTCGCTCGACTGGCTGAAGAAGTCAGCGGTGAAATGCTCTTGGTGATGCGCGCCTATGTCGAAAAACCGCGTACGACGGTTGGCTGGAAAGGTCTGGCCTACGACCCGCATCTGGATGGCAGTGACGACATGGCTGGCGGCCTGACTCTGTCACGCGAGCTGATGCTGGAAATGATCCGGCTCGGCTTGCCAGTGGCCACTGAGCTGTTGCAACCCATGGCTGCCGGCTACTTCGATGACCTGCTCAGTTGGGTGGCCATCGGCGCCCGTACCACTGAGTCGCAGATTCACCGGGAGATGGCCAGTGGATTGAGCATGCCGGTAGGCTTCAAGAACGGCACCGACGGCGGTGCCGCCATTGCAGTTGACGCCATGCGCTCGGCAGCCCATCCGCACCGGCATTTCGGCGTCGATAGCCAAGGACATCCGGCCATCATCCAAACGCCCGGCAATCCCGACACCCATCTGGTACTGCGCGGTGGCCATAAAGGTCCGAATCACGACCGCGAGAGCGTGGCCAAAATCCACGCCGACCTGGCTCGCCTGAAGATTCCGAGCCGGATCATGGTCGATTGCAGCCACGCCAACAGCGGCAAGGATCCCTTGCGTCAGCCCGGTGTATTCAACGAAGTGCTTGAGCAGCGCTTGCAAGGTGACCGTTCTCTGATCGGTATGATGATTGAGTCTCACCTGTTCGAAGGCTGCCAGCCGCTGAGCGAATCCTTGCGCTACGGGGTGTCGATTACCGACGCCTGCCTGGGTTTCAGCGCGACCGAACGCTTGCTGCTCGAAGCCTCGCAGCGCCTCACCGCACACACCAAAGGCTGATTGCCACACTTGCCCTCCGGTTTTATCGCGAACCGGAGGGACCACATATCTGTTACGCCTCCACTCGCACTTGCGTCACCGCCGATTCCTGACTGACATCGTCCAGACGCTCAACCGTGTAGGCGACGCGCACGGTCGTGCCATGGTGTTCACGCCAGAACCGGTGCGGAACGATAAAGATCAGCGGTTTTCCTGCCGTCTCCCGAGTGATCTCGCGGTCATCCCGGTGATTGAATAGATCCCCGTCGCACTTGAGATACACAAGCTCGCCTTCCTGCGTCCGGGCATTCCCAATCACGATGGTGACGCCATCGATCGAATCATCGTTCAACAGCACGCCATCTTCAGCTTCAAGCACATCGGGAGCATCCAGCTCACCACGAAAGAAAGGAGTGACGACAATTCTCGTGGCTTCGGATTCGCGAGTCGCTCCCCCTGCCTGTTCCACTCTATAGCGCACCATCACCTCGCCACCGAGATGCGCCGCAATGTGCGTTCCGTCAATCCAGAATGACAGCACGTCGGCGACAGCAAAATTTTCCACCTTCAAGCTGTCGCTGAACGTTGCAGGCAATTTGTCTGCGCCCCACATCAACGTAATGACGTCTCCAGCAGCCATTCGGGCGTAAGGCTGGAGCACGACAAGCGTGCCTTCCGTCATTCGCGCCGGGTCCAGCGTCCCACCGATGGCACCCTCGACAATCGGCGCAAGCAACTCCGGCCGTGTATCCCCCACGGACAATTGCACACGCGCAGATAACGCGGGCCCCGACGGCCCCGCACTGAGCAGCTTCCAGTAGACCTCTAGCGAACCGCCATCCAGCGCTGCGACATGCATGCCTTTGATAACGAAAACGACATCCTTGCCGACCTGTGCCGCGCTGACATAGCGAACCATTTCATGCTGGTAAGCAAAGCCCTCTATATCCAGGCCGTCCCAACTCAACAGCAACTGATCGCCACAGGCCATGTTTGCATAGGGAGCGATTCGGACAACGACCTTGCCCAGCGAAGGATCAAGCACCGTGCCTTCCAGGGGATCGAGGGTTGCCGCTGGCAGCAGTTGATGCGACTCACAGAGACTGACGGGGTGGCGCATCCGGTAGCAAAACTCGACTTCGTGCGTGTGCATTTAGTGGCTCCATTCCTTGGAAAAAACGCCGTGCTCATGGACGGCGTCGACAGCCAACATTGAACGTGATCCTACCCATTTTCGATGTCAGCCTAATCCGCCGCTGGCACACAGCAATCGCCTCTAACTCGGTAGGCAAACTTCACAAATTCGCCATCAACCTAGCGAAAGATGGCGGCAACTTCCGATTTGGATCTCACAAGAATCTGAAAATTCGTACAGCTTCTAGTCCAGATTCAACGGCCAAGAGAAGCCTCTTCTTACTTCTTCAACGGGATGAGTGTTTTAGAGTGGCCCCCGTACTCCCCGATGAACTTCTGTGAAAAAGGTAAGAACATGCAACGGAATGCTTCAACTCGCTATCCCATCCTGTTGGTACACGGCCTGTTCGGATTCGAGCGCATCGGTCATTTCGAGCTGTTCCAAGACGTAAAGGACGCTCTGAAAACGACCGGCAGCCGAGTGTTTGTTCCACACCTTTCTGCCACCCATAAAAACGAAACCAGGGGTGAGCAACTGCTTGCACAGATCGATCGTGTTCTACGAGGCACGGGCGCCGACAAAGTCAACCTCATCGGACACAGCCAGGGAGCATTGGCTGCTCGGTACGCTGCGGCGCTTGCGCCACACGCCGTAGCCTCGGTGACTTCCGTCAGCGGTCCGAACCACGGTTCGGAGCTGGCCGATTTTTTGCGCAAGGCACTGGTGCCCGGGCGACTGCCGGAGGCAGTCGCGCAAAATGTGGCGACACTGTTTGGCAATTTTCTTTCGCTGCTCAGCGGCAGTGCGACATTGCCGCAGAACGCGCTGGCGGCACTCAATGCTCTGACGACCGAAGGCGTCGGCGATTTCAACGACAAGTTTCCGCAAGGATTACCCGAAACCTGGGGCGGACACGGTGCAGAACAGGTCAACGGTGTGCGCTATTACTCCTGGAGCGGCGTCCTGCCTGCCGACAGTCCGCCGACACTCGATCCGACCCGAAACGTATGCCATGCGCTATCGCAATATTTCATGACCGAGACCGAGCAGAATGATGGTTTCGTCGGCCGTTTCAGCTCTCACCTGGGCCAAGTGATCCGCTCCGATTATCCGCTGGACCATTTGAACAGCCTGCGCCGCTCGGCCGGCCCGGTCACTGCCCTGACCGATCCGATTGAACTGTACGTTGAACATGCCGCACGTTTGCGGGCCGCGAATCTCTGAGTGAGGTCGCGGACATCCGAACGAAACTTTGCCGAGAATTCGTCCACTGAATCCGGTAGGCTCCACACTTTACTGAAATAGACTGGAGAGTTTCCCCATGGCAAAAGCCACTGCCCGTCACATCCTTGTTGCCAGCGAAGACAAGTGCAACGAACTCAAGGCCCAGATCGAAGGCGGCGCCGATTTCGCCGAAGTCGCCAAGGCCAACTCCACCTGCCCGTCCAGCCGTCAGGGCGGCGACCTGGGTTCGTTCGGTCCAGGCCAGATGGTCAAGGAATTCGACACCGTGGTCTTCAGCGCGCCAATCAACGTCGTGCAAGGTCCGGTGAAAACCCAGTTCGGTTATCACCTGCTCGAAGTCACCAGCCGTCAGGACTGATCCGTCGCCTGATTGCTCGCCAACGGCCCGCCTTCTGGTGGGCCGTTGTGTTTCAGTTACATATACGGCTGGCGACTGGCGCGCCTCTCGCGTACAACTTGCGCATATCGATTTCCCGGTTCCAAGGCTGACAATGCGACTGGTTTTCCCCTCATTGATGCTCACCGCCCTCGCCCTGCTGACGGGCGCCACCGGCGCAAACGCTGCACCGCAACACGCGTTGACCGTTTATGGCGAACCCGCCAAGTATCCTGCCGGCTTCAGTCATTTCGACTACACCAACCTGCAAGCTCCCAAGGGTGGGACCATGCGCCGCTCGGCCATCGAGATCGGCCATTTCGACCATGTCCTTCCCTATATAGACAAAGGCATCGGCGTCACACAGATCGATGGCTTGCTCTATTCGCCGCTGGCCCAGCGCTCTCTGGACGAGCCTTACACGGTCTACGGGCTGGTCGCGCAAAAGATGGAGCGCTCGGACGATGGTCTGTCGCTGCGGTTCTTCATCAATCCCAAGGCACGTTTCGCCGACGGCAAAGCGATCACCGCTGAAGACGTGCGCTACACCTACGATTTATTGATGACCCAGGGCAGCCTGCGTTATCGCACCCAGTTTGCCGATGTCAAAGGCGTCGAAGTCGAAGCACCGCTGATCGTGCGTTTCGACTTCAAGAGCAATGAAAACCGCACCCTGCCCCTGGACGTCGCGACCCTGCCGGTATTCCCCGAGCATTGGTGGAAGAGCCGCGATTTCGCCGGTGGTGGCGGTTACGAAGCGCCGCTGGGCAGCGGCCCCTATCGAGTCGGCAAAATCGATTCGGGACGCAGCATCACCTTTGAACGCAACGCCGACTGGTGGGGCAAAGACCTGCCAGTCAGTCGCGGCCTCTACAATTTCGATCACTTCAGCATCGAGTACTTCGGTGATACCGACGTCGCCCGGCAAGTGCTGCGCGGTGGAGCCTATGACTACAACCGCGAGTTCTCCGCCACTGGCTACTCGATCGGCTATGACAGCCCCGCACTGAGCGACGGGCGTCTGCAAAAAGCCCACTTGGCCACCGAGGCGCCGCAGTCGGCCCAGGGCTTTGTGTTCAACCTGCAGAAGCCGATGTTCACCGATCGCCGTGTGCGCCAGGCCCTGGCGATGCTCTGGGACTTCGAGTGGAGCAACCGGCAGATGATGCGCGGTATGTATATCCGCCAGCAGAGCTACTTTTCCAACACGCAACTGGCGGCAAGCGAACTGCCCGATGCCCAAGAGTTGAAAATCCTCGAACCGCTGCGTGGCCAGGTTCCGGACGAGGTTTTCAGCAAAGTCTTCGAAGCGCCGAAAACCGACGGCAGCGGCGTTATCCGTGACAAACAGTTGCAAGCGCTCGAACTGCTCGAACAGGCCGGCTGGAAACCCGATGGCGATCAACTTGTGAATGCGCAAGGCGAGCCGCTGAGCTTCACCTTCCTGGTCAGCCAGAACGGTATGGATCGCTTGCTGCTGCCGTACAAACGCACTCTGAAACAGATTGGCATCGACCTGAACATTCGCCGCATCGACTCCTCGCAATACGTCAATCGCCTGATGAGCCGCGACTACGACATGATCGTCACCGGCTATCCGGTCAGCACTTCGCCGGGGGGTGAATTGCTCAATTATTTCGCCTCCGCGTCGGCCAACGACCCGGGCGCGAACAACTACATGGTGTTGAAAAACCCGGCGGTGGATACGTTGATCAATGGGTTGATTCGCGCATCCACGCAGTCCGACATGCTGCATTACGCCCATGCCCTGGACCGGGTGCTGCAATGGAATTACTACTGGATTCCCAACTACTATCCACCGGGCACTTCAACCGTCTGGTGGAATCGCTTCGGCATACCGTCGGTGCAAGCCAGCAATGACGAAGCCATCGAGAGCTGGTGGGAAATCAGCAGCACCCCACTGACCAATCAGCAGATGACCGCCGAGAAAATTTCCCGTGGCAGACCCGGAGGGCCGCACTGATGTTGGGTTACATACTGCGGCGTCTGCTGCTGATCATCCCGACGCTGGTGATCATTCTGCTGGTCAATTTCGTAATCATTCAGGCCGCGCCTGGCGGCCCGGTAGAACAGGCCATCGCCCACCTGCAAGGGATCGGCGGCGCGAGTGTCGGAGGCGGCGCCAGCGAAACCATGAGCGGCACCTCCCGCGCCAGTCGCGGCCTCGATCCACAGTTGATCAAGGACATCGAAAAACAGTACGGCTTCGACAAACCGGCCCACGAACGCTTGTGGCTGATGCTGAAAAACTACGCGCAACTGGATTTCGGCAAAAGCTTCTTCCGTGGCGCGACAGTCACCGATCTGATCCTGGAAAAAATGCCGGTGACCATCTCCCTCGGGCTGTGGGCGACGTTGATCACCTATCTGGTGTCGATCCCGCTGGGTATCCGCAAGGCTGTGCACCATGGCAGTCATTTCGATATCTGGAGCAGCACGGCGATCATCATCGGTTACGCGATGCCGGCGTTTCTGTTTGCGATGTTCCTGATCGTGGTATTCGCCGGCGGCACGTCGCTGAACTGGTTTCCGGTGCGGGGCCTGGTGTCGGACAACTTCGAATCGCTGTCGACTCTCGGCAAGATTGCCGACTACTTCTGGCACCTGGTGCTGCCGGTCACGGCGCTGGTGATTGGTGGTTTCGCCACACTGACCATCCTGACGAAAAACTCGTTTCTCAATGAGATTACTCGCCAGTACGTGGTCACCGCGCGCGCCAAAGGCCTGAGCGAACGTCGCGTGCTCTACGGGCATGTGTTCCGCAACGCGATGCTGCTGGTGGTGTCCGGCATCCCGCAGGCGTTCATCAGCGTGTTCTTCGCCGGTTCCTTGCTGATCGAAGTGATCTTCTCCCTCGACGGTCTCGGGCGCATGAGCTACGAAGCAGCGGTTTCGCGGGATTACCCGGTGGTGTTCGGTTCGCTGTTCATCTTTACCCTCTTCGGCCTGCTGATAAAACTGGTGGGTGACCTGTGCTACACGCTGGTCGACCCGCGCATCGACTTCGCCGCGAGGAACGCCTGATGTTCAAGCTCTCGCCTCTGGGCCGTCGGCGCTTCGAGCGCTTCAAGAAAAACCGCCGTGGCTGGTGGTCGCTATGGCTGTTTATCGGCCTGTTTATGGTCACACTGGGTGGCGAGTTGATCGCAAACGACAAGCCTTTGGTCGTCAGCTATCAGGACCAATGGTACTTCCCGGTATTCAAGCGTCACACCGAGCAGGAATTCGGCGGACAACTGCCGTTCCAAGCCGATTATCGCAGCGACTATGTGCAAAACCTGATTCGCAAGGAAGGCGGCTGGCTGCTGTTCCCGCCGATTCCGTTCAGTGACGACACGCCGAACTACGACCTCAACAAACCGGCACCGAGCCCGCCTACGTCAGTCAACTGGCTGGGCACTGACGATCAGTCGCGGGATGTGCTCGCACGCGTGATTTTCGGCGCGCGGGTGTCGATTCTGTTTGCCTTGATGCTGACCTTTGTCAGCGCCCTGATCGGCATCGCCGCCGGTGCATTGCAGGGCTACTACGGCGGCTGGGTCGATCTGCTCGGGCAACGCGTGCTGGAAGTCTGGTCGGGGCTGCCGGTGCTGTACCTGCTGATCATCCTCTCTGGTTTCGTCGAGCCGAATTTCTGGTGGCTGCTGGGGATCATGGCGCTGTTTTCATGGCTGGCACTGGTGGATGTGGTGCGCGCCGAGTTCCTGCGCGGACGCAACCTGGAATACGTCAAAGCCGCCCGCGCGCTGGGCCTGAGCGACCGCAAGGTGATCTTCCGGCACATTCTGCCCAATGCCATGAACGCGACACTGAGCTACTTGCCGTTCATTCTGACCGGGGCGATTTCCACCCTCACCGCACTGGATTTTCTCGGTTTCGGCATGCCCGCCGGGAGTGCTTCGCTGGGCGAGTTGATCGGCCAGGGCAAACAGAATCTGCAAGCACCGTGGCTCGGGTTGACGGCGTTTTTCACCCTGGCGCTGATCCTTTCTTTATTGGTGTTCATCGGCGAAGCGTTGCGAGACGCCTTCGACCCTCGATCCTGAAGCGTGGCCATGACTGACAACCTGATTGAAATCCGTAACCTCAACGTTGCCTTCCATGGCCAGAGCGTGGTGCGCGAGCTGTGCCTGGACATTCGCCCCGGTGAGTGTCTGGCGCTGGTGGGCGAATCGGGCTCGGGCAAATCGGTGACTGCCCATTCGATTCTGCAATTGCTGCCCGAAAGTGAAGCGCAAACCACCGGCAGCATTCGCTATCGCGGACAGGAACTGATCGGCGCCGATCCCAAGGTCTTGCGCGAATTGCGCGGCAACCGCATCGCCATGATCTTTCAGGAGCCGATGACCTCGCTCAATCCGCTGCACACCATCGAAAAGCAGATCGGCGAAACCCTGCTGCTGCACCGTGGCCTCGGCGGCAAAGCGGCGCAGGCGCGGATCCTCGAACTGCTCGGACTGGTGGGTATCCAGAAACCCAAGGAGCGGCTCAAGGCCTACCCGCATCAACTCTCCGGCGGACAACGGCAACGGGTGATGATCGCCATGGCCCTGGCCTGCGAGCCGGAGCTGTTGATCGCCGACGAACCGACTACCGCGCTCGACGTGACGGTGCAGCGCAAGATCCTGCTGCTGCTCAAATCCCTGCAACAACGCTTGGGCATGTCGCTGCTGCTGATCAGCCATGACCTCAATCTGGTGCGCAGCATTGCTCAGCGCGTGTGCGTGATGAAGGCCGGGGAAATCGTCGAGCAGGCACCCTGCGAAGTCCTGTTCACCGAACCGAAGCATCCTTATAGCTGCGTGCTGCTCAACGCCGAGCCCGAAGGTGAAGCGCTGCCTCGGGATGAGCGCGAGAACGTGCTGGAAGTCGATGACCTGAAGGTCGAGTTTGTCGTCGGCGGCGGCCTGTTCCAGCGCAAGCAATACCTGCGGGCGGTGGACGGCATCAGCTTGAGTATCCAGCGTGGCAAGACGCTGGGCATCGTCGGCGAGTCCGGTTCCGGCAAGTCGACACTGGGTCAGGCGATCCTGCGGCTGCTCGACTCCGAGGGCGGTATCCGCTTTCAGGGCGAAGCGCTCGACAGCCTCAATCAGAAACAGATGCGCCCGTGGCGGCGGCAGATGCAGGTGGTGTTTCAAGATCCGTTCGGCAGCCTCAGCCCACGAATGTCGGTCGCGCAGATCATCAGCGAAGGCCTGGAAGTGCATTGCGAGTCGAGCGCTGACGAGTGCGATGAGCAAGTCATCCGCGTACTCAAAGAGGTCGGCCTCGACCCGCAAAGTCGCCATCGCTATCCCCACGAGTTCTCCGGTGGTCAGCGCCAGCGCATTGCCATCGCCCGGGCGCTGGTGCTGAAACCGGCGCTGATCCTGCTCGACGAACCGACGTCGGCGCTGGATCGCACGGTGCAGAAACAAGTGGTCGCCCTGCTCCGCCAGCTTCAGGAAAAACACGGTCTGACCTATCTGTTCATCAGCCACGATCTGGCGGTGGTGCGCGCTCTGGCTCACGACATGATCGTGATCAAGGACGGCAAAGTGGTCGAGCGTGGCGCCAGTCATGATGTGTTTGATACGCCGCAGCATCCGTATACCAAAGAGCTGTTGGCGGCGGCGCATCCGGGGTAGGCATAATTTCCGATCGACTTGAAATCGAGTTGCGGCCATCGCTGGCAAGCCAGCTCCCACAGGGGGCTGCGGTGTACACAACAAGTGTGAACGACCCAGAACCCTGTGGGAGCTGGCTTGCCAGCGAAGAGGCCCGCATCAACAACCCAAATTCCGGATCAGCCGCCATGAACACCACCGAAAGCCTCAAGGACTACCAACGGGTTCGCACCCTGGCGATCCGCTCGCTGTTCGAGATCATCGAGCAGTCCAGCGAAGGCACGGTGATTGTCGACCGCGATGCCAACATTGTCTGGATGAACGAGCGTTACGCCCGGCGTTTCGGTCTCGAATCGGCGGCAGGCGCGATCGGAAAACCCTGTGAAAGCGTGATTCCCGGCAGCTTGTTGCGGGAAGTGGTGCGCACCGGCCGCCCCATTCTTCTGGATATGCAGGACACGCCGAAAGAGCCGTTGGTGGTGATGCGCCTGCCGATCCACGACGACGCCGGCACGGTGATCGGCGCCATCGGTTTTGCCCTGTTCGACGAGTTGCGCACGTTGTCACCGATGCTCAAACGCTACTTGAGCATGCAGGAAGAACTGGCCTCAACCCGTTCTCTGCTGCGCGCCCGACAGACCAAATACAACTTCGCCCATTTCATCGGCACCAGCGCCGCCAGCCTCGAAGTCAAACGGCGTGCCCGGCGCAGCGCCAGTGCCGAGTCGCCGGTGTTGCTGCTCGGCGAGACCGGCACCGGCAAAGAGTTGCTGGCCCAAGCGATTCACAGTGCTTCACCACGGGCACACAAAGCATTCGTCAGCATCAACAGCGCGGCGATTCCCGAAGCACTGCTGGAGGCAGAATTTTTCGGCACGGCACCGGGCGCCTTTACCGGCGCCGACCGCAAGGGCCGCACCGGCAAACTGCAGATCGCCCAAGGCGGCACGTTATTCCTCGACGAGATCGGCGACATGCCGTTGCCACTGCAAAGCAAACTGCTGCGCGTGTTGCAGGAAAAGGAGTTCGAACCTGTCGGCTCCAACGAGGTGATTCAAAGTGACGTGCGCGTGATTGCCGCCACCTCGACCGATCTGCAAGCGGCGATCAAACGCGGTGAGTTCCGCGCCGATTTGTACTACCGCCTCAATGTGTTGCCGATTCAGGTGCCGCCATTGCGTGAACGTCTTGATGATCTGCCGGCGCTCAGCGAAGCGATCCTTGAAGAACTGCGCAGTCAACACGAGCTTCACCGGGATGCTCTCGAACTGCTCGGGCAACACGCTTGGCCGGGGAACATTCGCGAACTGCGCAATGTGCTCGAACGGGCGGCGTTGCTCAGTGATGACTTGATGCTGACCGAGCAGGATATTCGTGCGGCGATTGGCACACTGACGCCGGTTGAGCGTGCGTCGACGGGTACCGGGGAAACGCTGGCTGGCGAGACATTTGCTCAGGCGCGGGAGCGATTTGATCGGCAATTGATTGAGGCAGCCCTTGCGCAATGTGCGGGTAACGTACCGGAGGCAGCGGCTCGGTTGGGGCTGGGACGGTCGACGTTGTATAAGAAGATGGTGGCGTTGGGAATCGCCTGAATCTCTAAATAGAGACAAAGATCTCTTACTGTAGATGGATTGTTTGAAGATCAAAAGATCGCAGCCTTCGGCAGCTCCTACAGGGGAAATTCGCGCTCGCACTGTAGGAGCTGCCGAAGGCTGCGATCTTTTCGGTTTAACTCAGTCTCTAAAACGAGACAAGCCCGTTGAAAACCTTTAACCGCAACCAATAATATCCATATATTTCAATAACTTAAATATCTGGCACAGTTCTCGCTAACGCCTCTCCCACACCCGTTCCACCCACAAAAATAACAATTCTGGAGAGACACACCATGAGTGTGATCATTGCCTTGGCAGCCCTTACGCTGCTGATGCTGGCTGCCTACCGTGGCTACAGCGTTATCCTCTTCGCGCCGATTGCCGCCCTCGGTGCTGTCCTGCTCACCGATCCTTCCGCCGTTGCCCCTGCGTTCACTGGGGTATTCATGGAAAAAATGGTCGGTTTCATCAAACTGTATTTCCCCGTGTTCCTGCTCGGCGCTGTGTTCGGTAAATTGATCGAACTGTCGGGATTCTCCCGCTCGATCGTTGCCGCCGCCATTCGCTTGCTCGGTACGAAACAGGCAATGCTGGTGATCGTGCTGGTCTGCGCCCTGCTCACCTACGGCGGCGTGTCGCTGTTCGTGGTGGTCTTCGCGGTTTATCCGTTTGCTGCCGAGATGTTCCGCCAGAGCGATATTCCCAAGCGGCTGATCCCGGCAACCATCGCCCTCGGTGCGTTTTCGTTCACCATGGACGCCCTGCCCGGCACGCCACAGATCCAGAACATCATCCCCAGCACATTTTTCAATACCACCGCGTGGGCGGCGCCGTGGCTGGGTGTAATCGGCACGATTTTCGTGTTTTGCGCCGGCATGCTGTTTCTGCAACGTCAACGCAACAAGGCGCAGCGCGCCGGTGAAGGTTACGGTAGCGAACTGCGCAATGAGCCTGAAACCGCTGAAGATCTGAAACTGCCAAACCCGTGGATTGCCCTGTCGCCGTTGCTGGCGGTGGGCATCATGAACCTGCTGTTTACCCAGTGGATTCCGCAGTGGTACGGCAAGACCCACAGCCTCGCGCTACCGGGCATGGCCACGCCGGTCACCACCGAAATCGCCAAACTCACCGCGATCTGGGCGGTGCAAGCGGCTTTGCTGGTTGGCATTCTGATGGTTTTGGCGTTCGGTTTTCAGGCGATTCGCAGCAAGCTCGCCGAAGGCAGCAAAAGCGCGGTCAGCGGTGCATTGCTGGCGGCGATGAACACCGCGTCGGAATACGGCTTCGGCGCGGTGATCGCGTCGCTGCCGGGCTTTCTGGTGCTGGCGGACTGGCTCAAGCAAATCCCCAATCCGCTGGTCAACGAAGCCATCACCGTGACCCTTTTGGCCGGTATCACCGGCTCCGCCTCGGGCGGTATGAGCATTGCGCTGGCGGCGATGTCCGAGCAGTTCATCAGCGCGGCCCACGCGGCGAACATTCCGCTCGAAGTGCTGCACCGCGTGGCGGCAATGGCCAGCGGCGGTATGGACACCCTGCCGCACAACGGCGCGGTGATCACCCTGCTGGCCGTCACCGGCCTGACCCACCGCGAAGCCTATAAAGACATTTTCTGTATTACGCTGATCAAGACCCTGGCGGTTTTCGTAGTGATCGGCACTTTCTACGCCACTGGCATTGTGTGAGGTATTCATGACGACTCTTTCCGGCAAGACCGCACTGGTTACCGGTTCCACCAGCGGCATCGGCCTGGGCATCGCACTGAGCCTGGCCAAGGCTGGCGCGAATCTGATTCTCAACGGTTTTGGTGATGCCTCGACAGTCATCGCCGAAGTTGCCCGGTTCGGCGGCAAGGTCGGTCATCATCCGGCCGATGTCAGTGACCCGGCGCAGATCGCCGACATGATCACTTACGCCGAGCGCGAGTTCGGCGGTGTCGACATTCTGGTCAACAACGCCGGCATCCAGCATGTCGCCGCGGTGGAAGAGTTTCCCGTCGAGCGCTGGGATTCGATCATCGCCATCAACCTGTCTTCGGTGTTTCACAGCACGCGCCTGAGCCTGCCGGGGATGCGCGCCAAAGGTTGGGGGCGGATCATCAATATCGCCTCGGTGCATGGTCAGGTCGGCTCGACCGGCAAAGCGGCTTATGTGGCCGCCAAGCACGGCGTGATCGGTTTGACCAAAGTGGTCGGCCTGGAAACCGCGACCAGCAACGTGACGTGCAACGCGATTTGCCCGGGCTGGGTGCTGACCCCGCTAGTGCAGAAGCAGATCGATGACCGCGCGGCCAAGGGTGTCGATCCGCAACAGGCGCAGCATGATTTGCTGGCCGAGAAACAACCGTCGCTGGAGTTCGTTACGCCGCAGCATCTGGGCGAGCTGGTGTTGTTCCTGTGCAGCGAGGCCGGCAGCCAGGTGCGTGGGGCGGCGTGGAATATTGATGGTGGGTGGTTAGCCCAATAGCACGGCCCCCCCTCTGTGGGAGCGAGCCTGCTCGCGAAAGCGCTGGGTCAGCCAATGAAGTCGTTGAATGTACGGACGTCTTCGCGAGCAGGCTCGCTCCCACAGGTGTTATGTGTGCGCTCGACCTTGTGCATTAATAAAACAAGAGGCAACCAATGTCCGACATCCTCTGGCAACCCGATGCCAACCGTATCGCCAAATCGCGCATGGACGCTTTCCGTCGTGCAGTGAACCAACGGCACTCGCTGAAACTCGACGACTACCCCGCCCTGCACCAATGGAGCGTCGATCAGCGCGCGGAGTTCTGGCAGGCAATCGTCGATGTATTCGATATCCGCTTCCACACACAACCGGATGCCGTGCTGCGTGAAGGCGCGCAAATGCCGGACGCCGAGTGGTTTCCCGGCGCCACGCTGAACTTCGCCGAACACCTGCTGCGTCGTCGCGACGATGCCGTGGCGGTAGTAAGCGTGGCGGAGAATGGCCAGCGCGAGCAGTTGACCTGGGCCGAACTCGCCGAGCAAGTCGCTGGCTTTCAAGCGAGCCTGCAAACCGCCGGCATTGGCCTCGGCGATCGCGTCGCGGCGTGCATGCCGAATACCTGGCAGACACTGGTGGCGATGCTCGCTACCACCAGCCTCGGTGCAATCTGGTCATGCTCTTCGCCGGACTTCGGCACCCACGGCGTGATCGACCGCTTCGGTCAGATCGAGCCGAAAGTGCTGATCACCTGCGCCGCTTATCGCTATGCCGGCAAAGACATCGACCAGACCGACAAAATCAACGCAATACTCGAGCAACTGCCCACGTTACGGCAGTTGATCATCGTGCCTTATGCCCAGCCGCACGCCCACGTCGAGGCTTACCGGACTCACGCCGAAGTGACCTTGTGGGATGACTTCTATCAAGCCGGCGGCGAAGCGTATTTTGTCCCGGTGCCGTTCAATCATCCGCTGTACGTGCTGTATTCCAGCGGCACCACTGGCGTGCCGAAATGCATTATTCACAGCACCGGCGGCGTACTGCTGCAACACGTCAAGGAGCACGGCCTGCATTGCGATCTCGGCCTCGGGGATCGCCTGTTTTACTACACGACGTGCGGCTGGATGATGTGGAACTGGCTGGTCTCGGCGCTCGCGGTCGGCAGTGCCGTGGTGCTCTACGACGGCTCGCCGTTTCACCCGGACAACCAGCGGTTGCTCGACTTGATCGACGACGAACGCATCAGCGTGTTCGGCACCAGCCCCAAGTTTCTCGCCACCCTGGAAAGCAGCGGTGCCAAGCCCCGCGAAAGCCATGATCTGCGCAGCCTGAAAACGCTGCTGTGCACCGGCTCGGCGCTGTCGCCACAAAGCTATGACTTCGTCTATCGCGACTTCAAACCGGATGTGTGCCTGGCGTCAATGTCGGGCGGCACTGATATTGTTTCGTGCTTCGTCAATGCCAATCCGCTGTTATCCGTGCGGCGCGGCGAGATCATGGGCAAGAGCCTGGGCATGGCGGTGGAAGTCTGGAACGACGCCGGCCAGCCGGTAATTGGCGAAAAAGGTGAACTGGTCTGCACCCGGCACTTTCCGGCCATGCCGGTCGGTCTGTGGAATGACCCCGACGGAACGAAACTGCGGCAATCGTATTTCAGCCTGTTTCCCGGTGTCTGGGCGCAGGGCGACTATGCCGAGCAACGTTCGCACGGCGGGATGCTGATCCATGGCCGCTCCGACGCGGTACTCAATCCGGGAGGCGTGCGCATTGGCACGGCGGAGATTTATCGACAGGTCGAGAAAGTGACAGAGGTGCTCGACAGCGTCGCCATCGGCCAGCAGTGGCAGGATGACGTGCGGGTTGTGCTGTTTGTGAAGTTGCGTGAAGGGCTGGAGCTGGATGAGGCGCTGGTGCAGCGCATCCGCCAAGTGATCCGCGCCAATACCACCCCAAGGCATGTACCGGCGAAGATCGTTGCGGTGACGGACATTCCGCGGACCATCAGCGGCAAGATTGTGGAGCTTGCGGTGCGCGAAGTGGTGCACGGCCGACCGGTGAAAAACACCGATGCGTTGGCCAACCCCGAAGCGCTGGCGCAGTTTCGGAATCGGCCGCAGCTTAGCGATTGATCACTGCGAAACAACACAGCCCCGTGCCAGCGCGGGGCATCGGTAAAATTCAATCGCTGTTCAGTTCAATAAGAACCTCACTGTCTATCGTGCGACCCGCGCTGCCAGCAACTGCTGCCTTAAGAATTTCGATATTCTTGAAGTACACAGCAGCATCTGTTTCCACCTGACTGAGCAAAGCAGTCAATAGCGCATAAGAGTCCGCATTCAGCCGAGCTTCAGTCGCACTGTGAAAGCCTCCTCCCGACTTCGGCAGGCGCCCCGCCGCAAGATTCAACAAGGGTGCCACATTCAATACGGCATTTCTGTTCTGCATACTCGCCGTGGCGGCAATCAAGTCGGTCTTGCCTGCCCCTGCGCGGAACATCTCATGAAGCAAGTCGTCAGCAATCTCGCCATAATTAAAACCCGCTGCATTGAAACGGCGATTGAGATTCTGGTTATTGACACTCAGGTACTGGATATTTTCCTTCTCATGCAAGCCGGCTTTTTTCCATTCGCTGTAGTGCGTCTGGCTGACTTGAATGGTTTGATCATCGACTTTTGCACTGTCCAGCACGAAATTGCTGACGGACGTGTTGTAAATGTTTAATCGGACAGCCTTTAACAGATTCGCAAGCTCATCACGCCCGCCTGGGGTACTGCCTAAAAACAAGCCAATGGCAAGATCGGTTTTCGTATTAAGCTTTGGCAAGTTGAGCACTTTGACAGCAGCGTCAACCTTTTCCCGCACAATCGGCAGACTGTTTTGAACGATATGCCGTGTATAGCTCTCAGGACGGACGCTGGGCACAGTAAATGCGTGCTGGAACTGAAAGTCCGTCAGTTTTTTTCCCCAAGGGGTTCCACGGCCGCTGATCGCATACCACTGATTGTTTCTGTTCAGCGCGCATACGTTGACCACATCCGCCGTACTGGAGCGAGGTTTCCATTTACCCTGGCCTGCTTGGGGCAAGTTCGCTACCTGAAGAAAGTCCACGGATTGGCGCCTGCCAGTCAATCTATGCAATTGAGATGTAGCGGTATCAAGCAGCTTGACACCCTGCCTGCTCAACTCAAGTCCGTTTTTCAACAGTGATTTGGTCGCCAGGTACCCAGCCGTCGGTAAACCATCGATAGGGTTTAGTGTCGACACCGTCAGCTTCAGAGAGTATTTCACGACGCTGGCGAGTTTCGCAGTCAGCGAAACTGTTCTGGCTGCAATCGTCAGAATTTTTGCCGGCGCGCCTAATACCGTAAAGAAAATACCGATAGCATCCATCGTGCAGGCATAAATGCCATCAACGACTTTGTTGCGCTCCCCCGAAGCGAGGTCTTCAATGCATCGCTTAAAAGGCACGACCAGATCAATTACATAGGTCACCCATTCGTCTGTCTTCTTGGTAAGCGTTTCTCTCTCCGTGAGGTCGGTAAACGCCAATACGAGTTCATCAATGCTTCCAACAGGGCGATGGGTAATCACGAACTGCGCGATATTTTCTATATGTTCGTTGATAAAAAATTGATAAAGACTGTGCTTGCTCTCTGGCGCAGTTTTCGGGGCCGCAAGCGTACCCAGTTTTTCTATGACCATGATATCGGAGGCATTAGGACGGGGACGTGTACCCTGCGTATAGCTTTGGAAATCAGTCGGAACATGATGGGTTTCAGGAAGAGGGAAAAAGGCATCGGTGCTACTACCTTTAAAATCCAGCCTGGCCGGCATATTCATCTTTTGAGTTTGCAGAACCAGGTCACCCAAGGCGTCATTTCTTCGACACTCACCCAAAAGGCTGAATAACTCATAGCACAGAAATTTGTTGTCACCGTGCGAGGCGATCATGATCACCGCGAAGCGGCCTCTTGCCTGATCTTTCTTCGCTTGTACTTCGACACTCTGAGGCCCCTTGTTACCTACACCAATCAAGTTGTAATTACTTCCTGGGTAAACAAGCTCAGTGACTGGCGCTCGTACGGTAAAAAACGTGATTTTGCTTTTAGCAAAAATATCGCGATCCAGAGGGGGCATACCAGACAAGGCCAGCTTTACATTAGTAGCTATCGCCTTATGAATCTGCTGGTGGTACTTTCGA
The DNA here is from genome assembly GCF_000783395.1 of Pseudomonas chlororaphis. Lineage (GTDB taxonomy): Bacteria > Pseudomonadota > Gammaproteobacteria > Pseudomonadales > Pseudomonadaceae > Aquipseudomonas > Aquipseudomonas chlororaphis_H. The sequence goes on from NZ_JSFK01000033.1 coordinate 61,470, forward strand.
ACCTCATCCTCAAAAACACGTTGATTAATCGCCAGCCCCATCAACTGCGGGTATTGGCTAAGAATGTGTGGTGTTTTATTCCAGTCCCACGCACCGGAAGTCAGCTCACCCTCAATGTGCAAATCCAGCATGGATACTCTTGCATTGGAAAAAGTCTCTGGCCGAAGTAGCGGATCTTCCAGGAAGTCGCATTCTGGTATGGATTGTTGCAACGCTGTCAACGCTAGTTTCTTCCGATTGGGTACAGGCGTGGAAAACGCCTTTACGCCGTTGACCATCGTTTCTACATGCATTTGATAAGCAACCAGAGCCACATGAGCGGCGCTGGCGGCGGATGCGCTCAGATCATTCTGAACAATCACCTCGTTTATTAACGCCCAATCGATGATGACATCAACTGCGGTCAAGCCCTGTAGTTGGCCCAATGCGTTGCTGATCGAACCCATGTCGGCAAACAGCATGACGTCCTCGTAATCCACGCAGCGTGAAGCGCCTCTGATGCTGAGTTCGATCATGCCTACCGCTTGAGAAAAGGTTACCCACCCGATGGATCCGGCGGTAAGCCATGTCGGCACATTGTTGATCAACAGCGCCGGGGCTACCGATGACAGCAGCATATGCGAAGCCAAAGGTGCCAATGCCCGAGGCACAATTTTTTGGCTGACGAGATGTTGTTCAAAGCCCTGACGAATACTGGCCAAGGTCTTATCAGCGGCAACACTTGGATGATAAAGATCATAACCAGCGATGACGTTGCGTTGTTTTTCGTCACCAATTCGTGGATCAAATTGAAGAAGAATGGCGGTGTAGAGAATTTGCGCATAGTCATTAGCGTCACACGCCTCGCCAGCGCTAGCACCCCACCAACCCAGTGCTTCAATATATTTTTTCGCCAGATCATAAGAGAAGTCATGATGCACGAGTTCCTGCAGGACCTCGTCGGCAGTTTCCCAATCAATACCATCGTGTAGCACCGGTTTGACGTTGTCATACAACATCCCCAGCAAACTCTTTCCGGCAGGAACGAGCTTTCCGGTCAAGGAACGAATCTCTCGACATTGAACCTCGGTCAATGCGGCGGAGCCACCATCGTGGCCGTTTATTTGCTCCCAGTAATTGGCGATACGATCGGCGCTTGGAATCTCCCATTGCAGAAAGGTCAATAGACGTTCCAGTTGCTCAACATCAGTCGGGACGAGCAGCCCATGAAAACGTAACCATTGAGCATAACTGGCGTCATCCGTTACCGAGCGGACAGCCCCACCCGTTTGCTCGGCGCCTTCCATGATTATTTTCAACACCGCTTGTGCATTCGGATCAGACTGTATTCTCTGCCGTATGCTTTCAGCACCACTTCCGTTATCGATCCATATATCAAGTCCAGCGCTGGTGACAATTGCATTCGCACCACGATGGTACGACTTGATCAGATCCGTCAGCATCTTGCTGAAAGTCTTATGCACATAATGAAAAGACGAATCTTCCTGCAGTGTCAGAGTGATTGATTCCATATCGATCAACACTGTACTTTTTCGCACCTTATACAACGCATAAAGCACTGAGGTTATTTTTTTGCGTTCTACCTCATCACCTTTAATACATAGTTGATTCTCTTGCGCAGCCATAACTGCAGTACCAACAAAACCATTCCTGATCTTCATGCCTCATCCTTATTTAAATTGATTCACACCGCAATCGGCGCCGCCAAATTTAAACAGATGAGAAAATCAATCAACTAGTTAGTTATTAACTTAAATTTCAAAACCGAACTTTCTGCAGAACAATCATTCCACCAGTAAAACACACTCACTCAATCAGCCCCCAGTCATCGGAAGATATACCCTTAATCTTATCGCCTGAATCCAGTTTTATCCGCAGCCTTAAATTATTCACAGAATCCGCATACTTCAAGGCCTCACTCACACTGACAACGCCCTCCTCAACCAACTTATAAAGCGCAGAGTCAAATGTTTGCATACCCGTATCATCTGACTTCTCCATGGCATTTTTGAGTTCTCCCAACTCATTTCTTCGAACCAGATCTGCCACTGTCGGCGTGCCCAGCAAAACTTCGACAGCAGCCCTTCGTTGCCCATCGACAGTGCGCACCAACCGCTGTGAGATAAATGCTTTCAAGTTATTGCCCAGCGTGTGCAATAACTGCGGCCGCCGCTCTTGCGGGAACATATTGATGATCCGGTCCAGTGCCTGATTGGCATTGATGGCGTGCAACGTCGACAACACCAGATGCCCGGTATCGGCAAATGACAAGGCATGTTCCATGGTTTCCCGATCACGGATTTCACCGATCAGCACCACATCCGGTGCCTGGCGCAGGGTGTTTTTCAAGGCAGCGTGAAAGCTGCGTGTATCGACCCCGACTTCCCGTTGATTGATGATCGAGCGCTGGTGGCGATGGATGTACTCGATCGGGTCCTCAATGGTAATGATGTGCCCAGTGCTGTGGCGGTTGCGGTGATCGATCAGCGCCGCCAGCGAGGTTGATTTCCCCGAGTCGGTGGCGCCAACAAACAGGATCAGCCCTTGCTTGAGCATGACCGTGTCGAGCAGTACCCCTGGGAGTTTCAGATCGGCGAATCGCGGGATGTCGAGTTTGACATTGCGAATGACGATCGATACATCGTTGCGCTGCTTGAAGATATTGACGCGAAACCGCCCGATGCCCGTTCGGGAAATCGCCAGGTTCATTTCCAGATCCCGGTCGAACTCCCGCCGCTGCTCGGCGTCCATCAGGGAGACAGCTATAGCGGCGGTATCACCGAGTTTGAAGGGTTCCTCGCTCAGCGCTGTCAGCACGCCGTCAATGCGCGCACTCGGCGGCGCACCCGTGGAGAGAAACAGGTCCGAACCATTTTTATTGGACAAAACTGACAACAGTGCATCGATTTCCATGGCAAAAAGCACCCGCGAAGCATTCAATGAATAGACAATGGCCTGCGCCTGGCGCAGCTCGACTGCAACAATGATAGACGTCGCCTCATCGAACCACGCTCAGGACTGATGTAATGAATGCTGTACCGAACACCGCCGACGCGCAGGCACTGATCGCCCGCACCGACTGGAGTCGCGGCCCGCTGGGCGCTGCCGGCAGCTGGCCGCAGAGCCTGCGCACCGCGGTGGACATCGTGATTCACTCGCCGATGCCGATGCTGTTGTTGTGGGGCCCGCAACTCACGCAGATCTACAACAATGGCTTTGCCCTGCTCGCCGGCCACAAGCATCCGCACGCATTCGGACAGCCTGCGCACCAGATCTGGCCGGAACTTCGCGAATTTACCGACCCGATTTACAGCGCCGTCCTACAAGGCCAGGTGCGTACCTACAGCGAAAGACGCTTCACCCTGCAGCGCGAAGGCAAGGAGTCCGACTTCTGGCTGGATTTGACCTACAGCCCGATCCGCGATGAAACCGCGCAAGTCGCCGGAATTCTGGTCACCGCCATTGAAACCAACGAACGCCGACGCATCGCTCTGGAACTGCAGCGGCGTTCCGAGGAAAGCCTCAAGGCCCAGCGCGAAACCGAGGAGCGCCTGCAACTGGCCTTGGCCGCAACCGATGCCGTCGGCACCTGGGATTGGGACATCGGTGAAGACCGCTTTATCGCCGACGCGCATTTCGCCCAATTGCATGGCGTCGATCCCGCCCTGGCCGGCCGGTTGCCGATCAGCGATTACTTGCAAGGCGTGCACCCCGAAGACCGCGCGATGGTCGCGCGCAGCATCAAACACTGCATCACCTACGGCACCGAATACGCAGAGGAATATCGCTTGATGCAGGCTGACGGCGAGGTGCGCTGGGTGTTCGCTCGCGGGCGCTGCTACAAGGATCATCATGGCCGGCCCATGCGTTTCCTCGGCGCAGCGCTGGACCTGACCGAGCGCAAACACACCGAACAGGCGTTACGCCAGAGTCAGACTGAACTGCAACTGATCATCAACGCCATGCCGATCCTGATCAGCTATGTCGACTGTGAAGAGCGCTTTCGCCTGAACAACGCGGCCTATCTGGACTGGTACGGACTCACGCCACAGGAACTCTACGGCCGCACGATTCGTGAAGTCATCGGTGAAGAAGCCTATTTCCTGCGCCTGCCTTACATTGCCGAGGCGCTGGCCGGCAGACCCTGTTCGTTCAGCCTGTACACCCCGCACCGCGATGGCAGCAGCCGTCACGCGCTGATGAATTACCTGCCACGTTACGCCGCCGACGGCGCGATCAGTGGTTTCTATATCTTTGTAATCGACGAGACCGAGCGCAAAAAAACCGAAGAGGCCTTGCGTAATCTCAACGAAACCCTGGAAGAACGGGTCAGCGCCCGCACCGAACAACTGGCGCAGGCCAACCAGCGTTTACAGAACGAGATGTTCGAACGCGAGCGCGCCGAAGATGCCTTGCGCCACGCGCAAAAAATGGAAGCTGTCGGTCAACTCACTGGCGGTATCGCCCACGACTTCAACAACATGCTCACCGGCATTATCGGCAGCCTCGATCTGATGCAGCGCTACATCGCCAACGGCCGGGCCGACGAGATTGGCCGTTTTACCGAAGCAGCCGTGTCATCGGCCAACCGCGCGGCGGCGCTGACCCATCGTTTGCTGGCGTTTTCGCGGCGCCAGTCGCTGGACCGCAAAACCCTGAACGTCAATGAACTGGTGCATTCGCTGGAAGACCTGATCCGTCGGACCAAAGGCGATCCGATCGAACTCACCCTGCGTCTGGCCGAGAATGTGTGGCCGGTCAGCACTGACGTCAGCCAATTGGAAAACGCCCTGCTCAACCTGGTCATCAATGCCCGCGATGCGATGCCCGAGGGGGGCGAGCTGCTGATCGAAACGGCCAACGTCTATCTCGACGGCAGCGACATCACCACGCTCGAACCGGTCAAGGCCGGCGATTACCTGATGCTGGCGGTCAGCGACAACGGCACCGGCATGACGCCGTCGGTGCGCTCCAAGGCATTTGATCCGTTCTTCACCACCAAACCGATCGGCCAAGGCACAGGATTGGGGCTGTCGATGATTTATGGATTTGCCCAGCAGTCCGGTGGCCACGTCAGCCTCGACAGCCTGCCGGGTCAGGGCACTTGTGTGCGTTTGTATTTGCCGCGCTTGTACGGCGTCGAGGCAGAACGGCCAGCTATCGCGCCCATTGAACAAGCGCCGGCGACGGCGACGGGCGAAACCGTGGTGGTCGTCGAAGATGACCCGGCCGTGCGCATGCTGGTGCTCGATCTGCTCCGGGAGTTGGGTTACCAAGCCTACGAAGCCGAAGATGCCAAGACCGCCCTACCGCTGCTGGAGTCCGATCTACGCGTGGATCTGCTGGTCACCGACGTCGGCCTGCCGGGCATGAACGGCCGGCAACTGGCAGAAATCGCCCGTCAGCATCGACCCGGCCTCAAGGTGCTGTTCATGACCGGTTATGCGCAGAAAGCCGCCGAGCGTCAGGGTTTTCTCGAGGAAGGCATGGACATGGTCGCCAAACCGTTTGCCATTGAGTTGCTGGCCAGCAAGATCCGCACGATGCTCAGCCAAACCCCGTGACTTGAGGCATAATCCGCGCCCCGCCGTCACCCCGTTATCAGGTACCGCACGATGAAAGCCCAAGCCCGCCACATTCTGGTGAAAACCGCCGAAGAGGCCGAACAGCTCAAACAACGCATCGCCAAGGGTGAAGCGTTTGATGTGCTAGCCAAGAAATTTTCGACCTGCCCGTCCGGCAAGCGCGGCGGCGATCTGGGTGAAGTGCGGCCGGGGCAGATGGTTGGGGCGATTGATGCGGTGATTTTCAAGAAACCGCTGCGCACCGTGCATGGGCCGATCAAGAGCAAGTTCGGGTATCACCTGGTGCAGGTGTTTTACCGCGATTGAAGGCTTGGCTGCAGGGCCTCTTCGCGAGCAAACTCGCTCCCACATTTGGAATGCACTCTCCTGTGGGAGCGAGCCTGCTCGCGAACCGATTGCGCAGCAAACGGCCATTCAAGCCTGTTTCGGAATCAATGCCCCCGGCACCTGAATCACCTTGCTGGCCAGCAAATGCCCCGCCTCGGCAGCCTCCGCCGGACTCCCTCCCGATAGTCGGTTGGCCAGATACGCCGCACTGAACGAATCCCCCGCCGCCGTGGTGTCCACGACCTTTTCAACCTTCTGCGCCGGCACTTCAAATGCCTCGCCATCACAACGAATCAAACAGGCTTCAGCGCCGCGCTTGAGCACCACTTCCGGCGTGCCAAACTGCGCGTAAGCGGCAAACACCGCCGCGCAATCGGCGAAACCGAACAGCGCCTGTTCGTCGTCCACCGTCAATAACGCCAGATCAACGTAGGGCAACACGCTGCGATACGCCGCCCGCGCGTCTTCTACAGACGCCCACAAACGTGGCCGGTAGTTGTTGTCAAAGACGATGCGCGCATCGCGCTGGCGCGCTTCGATCAGCGTCTGGATCAGTTTCTCCCGGCCCAGCGCACCGAGCACTGCCAGAGTAATGCCGCTGAAATACAGCACATCGTAATCCGGCAACGCGGCCAGAATCGGCGCCGCTGCGGGTGTGGTGAAACAGTCGCGAACCGCCGCTTCGTTGCGCCAATAGAGAAAACGGCGCTCACCGTTGGCGTCAGTCTGAATGCAATACAGGCCCGGCAAGCGTCCGGGTAGACGCTGAACCAGATCGAGGCCGATACCTTCCTCGGACCAGATCTGGCACATGGCATCGCTGAAGCTGTCGTCACCCAGCGCGGTGACGTAATCGACCTGCGCGTTGTCGCCCATTGCACGGGACAGATACACCGCGGTGTTCAGGGTGTCGCCGCCGAAGCTTTGCTGCAGGCTGCCGTCGGCGCGTTGCTGCAGTTCGATCATGCATTCGCCGATCAGGGCGATGCGCGGGGTGTTCGGGCCGAGGGGGCTGAGGGTGTTCATCTTGTGCTGTCTCTGTTGATGCGCGGGTGTCTGGGCGTGCCTCATCGCTGGCAAGCCAGCTCCCACAAGGATTCATGTCGCTCACAGATTTTGTAATCAACACTGAACCCTGTGGGAGCTGGCTTGCCAGCGAATGGCCGCAACTCGGTCTGAAGCTTTAGAAACACGTCTCCATGCTCTCGATCACCGACAACTGCTCATCCACCAGCAACCCTACACGCCACTTGTCGAACGTCAGGCACGGATGCGACGTGCCAAAGGAAATGATGTCACCCACGCGCAACTCAACGCCCGGCGCCACGGTCATGAACGCATGCTGATCCATCACCGCCGTGACCTTGCACGCGCCGACGTCATCGCCCAGCGCCGGCACCACACCGGCCTTGTAGCGCAGCAACGGCACCGGCAAACCGGCATCGAACGCGACATCACGCTTGCCCAGTGCGATCACCGCAAAACCCGGCTCCGGCAGCGACTGCACATGCGCCCAGACTTCCAGCGCCGGGCGCAGACCTTCGTGCAAATCGCTGCGGCGGTCGAGCACGCAGCACTGCGCTTCTTTGTAGATACCGTGGTCATGGGCCACGTAACTGCCCGGACGCAAAACACTGAGGAAACGTCCGGCGGCGTTCTGCGTTTCGAAAGATTCGGCAATCAGGTCGTACCACGCAGAACCCGAAGCAGTGATGATCGGCTTGGCGATGGCGAACGCGCCGCTGTCCTGCAACTGCACCGCCAGACGCACCAGCGATGCGGCAAATTCACGAATCCCGCTGACGGCGTGATCGCCGTGAATCACTCCTTCGTAACCTTCGATGCCGGTCAGGGCTAGCGCCGGTTGCGCGTTGATCGCCTTGGCCAGTTCGATGACTTCCTGCTCGCTGCGGCAACCGCAACGGCCGCCGACCACTCCGTACTCAATCATCACGTTCAGCTTCACCCCGCGCGAGGCGAAGTAGGCGCCGAGATCGGCGACGTTGTCCGGGTGATCGACCATGCAATAGAAATCGAACGACGGATCCACCAGCAGATCGGCAATCATTGCCATGTTCGGCGTGCCGACCAGTTGGTTGGCCATCAGCACCCGGCGCACGCCGTGGGCGTAAGCAGCGCGGGTCTGGGTCGCGCTGGCGAGGGTAATGCCCCAGGCACCGGCGTCGAGCTGGCGCTTGAACAGTGCCGGGGTCATGCTGGTTTTGCCGTGGGGCGCCAGTTCGGCACCGCTGTCGCTGACAAACTTCTGCATCCAGCGGATGTTGTGCTCCAGCGCTTCGCGGTGCAGCACCAGCGCCGGCAGACTGACGTCACGCGTCAGGTGCGCGCCTAGGGTGGCGTCGCCCTTTTCCCGGGCAGTATTGATGGCAGTGGTCATGGTCGAACTCCTCACTTTCGCGGCTGCAGGCAGCAGCGGTTATTCGTTGATGCGCCGGGCGAGGCTGTTGGCGCTCTCGATCAGCACCCGGCGATAGTCGTTGTAATTGTTTTTCGCATCGGCCCGTGGCGCGACGATGCACAAGGTGCAAATCGCTACGCCTTGCGGATCTTTGACCGGCGCGGCGAAGCAATGGGTAAAGGTGTCGGCAACACTGTCGAAGGAGAAGAATCCGTCGATGCCGGCCTGACGGATTTCCGCGAGAAAACGTTCTAGCGGCAAACGCTCGCCATCGGGCAGGATGAAGTCGTCTTCGTCGATCAGGTCGATGATCTGTTGATCGCTCAAGTGCGCGAGCAACAGGCGCCCGGAAGCGGTCCACGGGATGGGTGCGTTTTCGCCGATGTCGGAGGAAATACGGAAATGCCGTTCGCCCTCCTTCATCAGTGCCACCGTGTATTTACGGCCGTTGAGCAGGCACATCTGCGCGGTTTCATGGGTCTGGCTGACGATCTCCTGCAAGGCGTGATCGGCCTCGCGACTGAGGTCGAAGTGACGCAAATGCGCCTGACCGAGGAAGTACAACTGCCGGCCGAGATAGACGTGACCGTCCTTGCCCACTGGTTCCAGAATCCGTCGTTCCAGCAGCGAGGCGACGAGTTCGTAGACCGTGGATTTCGGGCTGCCGATGCCGTTGGCGATGTCATTCGGGCGCAGCGGCTGGCCGATCTCCTTGAGGAAATCGAGGATATCGAACGCCCGGTCCAGACCGCGTGCCCGGCGTTTGATGGTGTCTTCGGTCATTTCAGTGGTTCCCATTCAAAGTCGCCGGATGGTAACTGGCCCTTGGTGTTGTGTCAGTTGGATTGCTGCCCTCACCCCCCGCCCTCTCCCAGAGGGAGAGGGAGCCTGACCGTATCGATGTAAATGTAAGCGTCATACGCAAAATCCGCATCGATACAGATCAGTCCCCTCTCCCAGAGAGATAGAGCCTGACTGTATCGATGCACATGTTGTGATCAACCGCCAAAACCTGCATCGACAGAGATCAGTCCCCTCTCCCAGAGAGATAGAGCCTGACTGGATCGATGCACATGTTGTGATCAACCGCCAAAACCTGCATCGATAGAGATCGGTCCCCTCTACCTCCGGGAGAGGGTTAGGGTGAGGGGCTACGGCCTAAGCAACGCAGCAATTTTCAAGCCTTTTTCTTGTACGCGATGCAGTCGATCTCGACCTTGCAATCAACCATCATGCTCGCCTGCACACAGGCCCGCGCCGGTGCGTGTTCAGGCTTGAAATACTCGCCGAAGACCTTGTTGAAACTGCTGAAATCCCGTGGATCGTCCAGCCACACGCCAGCGCGCACCACGTCTTCCAGGCCATACCCGGCCTCTTCGAGAATCGCGATCAGGTTCTTCATGGTCTGGTGGGTCTGCTCGACGATGCCGCCGACAATAATCTCGCCATCCACCGCCGGCACCTGGCCGGACACATGCAGCCAGCCATCCGCTTCTACGGCGCGAGCGAATGGACGGGGCTGGCCGCCCGCGGCGGTGCTGCCGGTGCCGTAACGGGTAATGCTCATGGGTACGTCTCCTGATTCAAAACGAAAGTTAAAACCGCGTGCTCTTGAGAAACTCAGCCAGACGCGGCGACTGCGGGCGTTCGAACAGCTCCTTGGGAGGCCCCTGCTCTTCGATCCGCCCCTGATTCATGAAAACGATTTTGTCCGAGACCTCGAAGGCGAAACGCATTTCGTGGGTCACCAACAACATGGTCATGCCGTCCTCGGCCAAGCCCTTGATCACGTTGAGCACTTCGCCGACCAGTTCCGGGTCGAGTGCCGAGGTGACCTCGTCGAAGAGCATCAAACTCGGGTTCATCGCAATCGCCCGGGCAATCGCCACGCGCTGTTGCTGACCACCGGACAACTGACCGGGAAAGTGATTGCGCCGCTCCAGCAGGCCAACGCGCTCCAGCCATTTCTCAGCGAGGACGATGGCTTCGTCCTTGTGCATCTTCTTCACCTTGAGCAGACCCAGGGTAACGTTCTGCAACGCGGTCAAATGCGGGAACAGGTTGAACTGCTGGAACGCCATGCCGGTCATCGCACGATGGCGGGCGATGACTTTTTCTGCATGCCGGACACGCTTGCCGTTGACCTCGTCATAGCCGATGGATTCGCCGTCGAGCAGGATTTGCCCGCCCTGGAATTCTTCGAGCATGTTCACGCAACGCAACAGCGTGGTCTTGCCCGAACCGCTGGAACCGATCAGCGTGACCACGTTGCCGCGCTGCATGCTCAAATCGACACCCTTGAGCACTTCGACCGCGCCGTACTGTTTGTGCAGGCCGCGGATGTCCAGCAATGCCTGATGCTGGGGGGAAACTTGAGCTTGAGTCATGGCAGGGCCACCCGCTTTTCAATGTGCCGGCCGAGTAATTCGATGCCGTAGTTGATGATGAAGAACAGAAAACCGGCGAACAGGTAGAACTCCAGGGTCATGAAGTTCCGGGCGATGATCTGTTGGGTGCTGAGGAGCAATTCGGCGACGCCGATCACCGAAAGCAAGGTCGACGCCTTGACGATCTCCGTGGACGAGTTGACCCAGGTCGGCAAGATCTGCCGCAGCGCCTGAGGCAACAGCACGTAGCCGAGGGATTGGTAGAACGTCAGGCCGATGGCCTGGCTCGCTTCCATCTGCCCGCGCGGCAAGGCTTGAAGCGCACCACGTACGATTTCAGCAACGTGCGAACCGCAAAACAGCGTCAGGCCCAAGGCTCCGGCCTGAAATGCGCTGATCTGCCAGCCCAGTGCCGGCGCGATATAGAAGCAGGCCAGCACCAGCACGAACACCGGCGTGCCGCGAATCAGATCAACGTAAAACCGAAACGGTGCGCGCATCCAGAACTTGCCGTACGTCAGCACCAGACCGGTAATAACGCCGAGCATTGTGCCGAGCAGAATCGCCAGCGCCGACACTTGCACACTGGTCAAAAAACCCTGCCAGAGCGGCTCGCGCGCGACCCACAACTCATGTAACCAACTGGGAGATTCGTACATCGCAGCCTCCTATCGGCGAATCGCCAGACGCTGCTCGAGGTATCGCAGCAGCATGGCAATGAGGTAACAGGCCGCGACATACAACGCCGTAGTCACCAGCCAGGTTTCAATCACCCGGTAGCTTTCGACGTTGATCTTGCGCGCGTAATAGGTCAGCTCCGGCACCGCAATCGCGGCGGCCAGCGAGGTGTCCTTGAACAGCGAAATGAAGTTGTTCGACAGCGCCGGCAAGACATTGCGCAGCATCACCGGCACGGTGACGTAGGCCTTGACCTGCCACTCGCCGAGACCGATCGCCAGCCCGGCTTCGCGCTGCCCTTTGGGGATACTCAGCAAGCCACCACGGAAGACTTCGGTCAGGTACGCCCCGGCATACAACGACAGGGTGATGATGAACGAGGGAATCTTGTCCAGACGAATGCCGAGACTCGGCAGCGCAAAGTAGATCAACAGAATCAACACCAGAATCGGCGTGTTACGCACCACCGTGACGTACACCGAAGCCAGCACCCGCAAGGCGCGATGCCTGGAAAGCAAGGCAAACGCCATCAGCAGGCCGATCACGCAGCCGATGGCGATCGACACCAGCGCCAGTTCGAGGCCCAGACCGAGCCCCGCCAGCAAGGTGTCGAAATCGCGCCATACGGCGGCAAAGTTCAACTGATAGTTCATGGTCAGCAGTACCTTGAGCGGGGCGACTTTAATCGCCCCACTCTCACGGGATCATTTGAATTCGACAGGGAAACCGATCGCAGGCGACGGCAGGTCAACGCCGAACCATTGTTTGAACGACGCCGCATAAGTCGGGAATTCAACGCCGGTCATGGCTTCATGAAGCGCCGTGTTGACGAAGTTCAGCCAGTCCTGGTCGCCGCGTTTCACCGCGCACGCGTAGGTTTGCGGGCTCCACGCATAGGTCGGGCTGCGGTAACGGCCAGGGTTCTGCACCATCAGGTATTTGACCGAGGACTGGTCGGTGGCGGCGGCATCGGCGCGACCGGAGTTCACCGCCTGATACATCAGATCAACGCTGTCGTACTGATCGACCTTGGCTTTGGGCAATGCCTGATGCACCAGCTCTTCGGCGTAAACGTTTTGCAGCACCGCCACGGTGACGCTGTCGCCGGCGGCTTGCAGGTCTTCGATTTCCTTGTACTTGCTGTTGTTCGGCAGCAGCAGGCCGACGCCCTCGCGGTAGTACGGCAGGGTGAACGCCACTTGCTGCGCGCGGCTGGCGGTGACGGTGATGAACTGGCAGCTCATGTCGACCTTGTCGGTGAGCAGATTGGGAATCCGCGCATCGGAGGACTGCACGACGAACTCGACCTTGCTCGGGTCGTTGAACAGACCTTTGGCGACGATCCGCGCGATGTCGATATCAAAGCCCTGCAACTTGCCGTCCGCACCCTGAAAGTGCCACGGCGCATTGGTGCTGCCGGTGCCCACGATCAATTTGCCACGGGCCAGAACACTGTCGAGCTTGCTGTCGGCTGCCTGGGCCATACCCATGACAGCGGACGAAGCCGCAAGAACAAGAACACACGCTTTGAACAACGAAGGACGGCGATGCATGGCAAGCACTCCAGGATGGTGTTTATTCCGCTATACCGGAACATGGTTTGTTACTACGGAATAGACAGCAGAAAGTGTGCCACAGGATTGTTGGGGAATCTGCAGTGGAATTAAAACTTTTCGAAATCAAAGAGATGCAGAAAAAGGTAATGACGCTGTTACCAGAGACGCCATGAAGACTCGCTACCGATAGCTACACAAGCCGGGTATTCGCGCCACATTGCGGGGCGCATGACACAAAACAATGCGCGTGGCACCTGTCAACTCTGACAGTAGGCGTACGGTGCTTGGTGGATTACCGTCAAGCGATACAGTCACACCTGAAAAGGAGATTCTGATGAGCGCGAATATCCCTCTCGCTACTTTGCCTCCCACCTACCGCAAAGCGCTGAAAACCTGGCGCCCGGTAATCCTTTATTTCGCCAACGAACATTGCCCCGCCTGCGAGTGGGCCGGTCCGATTTTTCGCCAGACGGCCGAGCCGTACCGGCATCGTGCCAATATCTACATGCTCAATACCAGCGAAACTGCCCGTCATCCGCTGGTCACCGGTACGCCCACCGTACTGTTCTACAAGAACGGCCGGCTGGTGAAAAAACTCAAGGGCATCGGTACGGAAGAAACCCTCGCACGGGATTTCGCCGAGCACATCGGCAAGACAAAAGCGCCCGTTGCCGTCCGCAAACAAACGCATGATCTGCCCTGGCTGCGTCAGACACTTCGTACGTTGCGCACCGTTGCACGTGCGCGTCTGCGGAGTCAGTGCTGAACAGGACGAAGGTTCCGAAGCCGCGTTAACCAAAAAGTCTAAGGGAGGGATAGGACATGACGAATTTGATCAGGAATGGCGAGTTCTACGAAGGCGAAAAAGACTGGTCAGTGAGCGATTCAGAGCATGTGAAATTTAACAAAGATGACTGCAAGATCACTTCACCCGGATACATCAGTCAGGACGTCACTATCGAACCTGGCGTTGAATATGCGCTGGCCGCCAGAATGAAGACTGCACCCGGCTTCACGGCCTGCGTTGAATTGACGTTCCACCCTTCTGACGAGGTGCTTGCTCTGCGGCTCGAAAACGCATCGAACTGGCAAGTATTGACCGACTGGATCCTCGCGCCACCCGGCACGACCAGAGCCACGGTCTTACTCCAGACAGAAGGAGCCGTCGGGGCTGCTGCTTCGCAATTTGGCAGTCTGAATCTACAGAGCCTGGAAAATAGAAAACCGAAAAACATCCTGGTGCGAATCGTCGCGTGGTGGCGATCCCATTTCGGAGTTTGAGGGCGAACCCGGTTGGGCCTGCATGTTTCGGGCTGTTCGCGGTTTCAGCGTTTGGCAGCCTCTGTATATATTTGGCTTCGCTCTCGCTTGCCTACGGCTATCACCGTGACAACCAATACTTCATCCTTGACGCGATACACCAAGCGATATCCGGCGCTTCGCAGCTTTATTTTGTATGCGTTACCCAGGTCTTTTAGCCGATCCGCCGGTACATGTGGATTAAGCAGCCGCTCCGCCAGTTTTTTCTTGAACTGATCTCGTAGACCTGCGCCCAGCTTCTCCCATTCTCTCCAGGCCTTTTCAGAAAACTCCAGCTCATAGGTCATCTATTGAGACCTTGATGGTGGGGTCGTTTTCTCGCTCCTTGCAAAGCGCGATCAACTCCAGATCATCAAGACGCGTCATCATTGCCTCGTATTCTTTGGCAGGTACGCAATAAAACGCTGGTTCATTTCGGTTGAGAATCGCTACGGAGCGTCCACCTCCAGCAGCTACGGTGCCCATCGGATTTTTTTTCAATTCGGAAATACTCGCTACTACGTGGGAAAGAACGATGTGTGCCATTAAGGTGCCTCCTGAAGTGCTTTTAGTAGCACCTAAAATAGCACTCCCTGAAGGTCTTAACGTCAATCCATTTGACGATACCACGTGATTTCCAGCGACGTTTCTGCGTTGTCCGTCAGATGTTTCTCGCAGTTGGGTGGGAACAGGAAGGATCGCTACATTGTTCATCAGTGAGTAGTGCTGTGCCTGAACCCAAGCATTCGCGAGCAGGCTCGCTCCCACATTTGAAACGCGTTCCAATGTGGGAGCGAGCTTGCTCGCGAAGAGGCCGGCACAGCGAGTAGAGAACTCAAGGATTACGCTGGTGCGCGCACCAAAAGCACCCGCGTCACCCGCCGCTCTTCCACCGCTTTGACCGTCATCTGCCAGCCCTCCAGCTCCAGACGGTCACCGATCACCGGCAATCGATCCAGAAGGCTCATCACCAACCCGGCCAGGGTCTGATAATCCTCGGTCGCTTCGGCACCAAACCCGGTACGTTGACGCACGCGCGCCAGGTTCAACGCGCCGCTGACGATAAACCCGCCCTGCTCCTCGATCACGTCCGGGCCTTCGATTTCGCTGGCGTCCGGCAGCTCACCGGCAATCGATTCGAGGATGTCGGTCATGGTCAACACCCCGACGAAATCACCGAATTCGTTGACCACGAAGGCAATGTGCGTCGAGGCCGCGCGCATCTGCTCCAGCGCATTCAGGATCGAATAGCTCTCGAGCAGGTTGAGGGTCTTGCGCGCCAAATGCTCCAGATTCGGTTCGTTGCCGGCCAGGTATTCCTTGAGCAGTTCCTTTTTGTGCACGAAGCCCAGCGGCTCATCCACCGCACCGTTGCGAATCAACGGCAGACGCGAATAGGACGAGTGCATCAAGCGGGTACGAATCGCCTCGCGGTCATCGGCCAGATCAATCGTGTCGACATCGGCGCGCACGGTCATCAGCCCGCGAATCGGCCGCTCGGCGAGTTGCAATACACCGCTGATCATCACCCGTTCACGACGGTCGAACAGTTCCGCGCTTGGCGCGTCACCGTCGTCAAGCAGGTCAGAGATCTCCTCGCCAACCTCTTCCGCCGCCAGTTTGCGTCCGCCCAGCAGGCGCATCACCGCATGAGCGGTGCGCTCGCGGATCGGCCGCAAACCCTGCATCGAACGCTTGCGGCGAGCCCGGGCGATCTGGTTGAACACCTCGATCAGAATAGAGAAACCGATGGCGGCGTACAGATAACCCTTCGGAATGTGGAAGCCCAGACCTTCGGCCGTCAGGGCAAAACCGATCATCATCAGGAAGCCCAGACACAGCATGATCACCGTCGGGTGCGCGTTGACGAAGCGCGTCAGCGGTTTGCTGGCGACAATCATCAAGCCGATCGAGATGATCACCGCGATCATCATCACCGCCAGTTCATCGACCATACCCACGGCGGTAATCACCGCATCCAGCGAGAACACCGCGTCGAGTACCACGATCTGCGCAACGATCGGCCAGAACATGGCATAAGCGCTGTTGGTCGTGCGTTCGCCGACGTGACCTTCAAGACGTTCGTGCAATTCCATGGTGGCCTTGAACAACAGGAACACACCACCGAACAACATGATCAGGTCACGGCCGGAGAAGCTCTTGTCGAACACCTCGAACAACGGCTGCGTGAGGGTCACCAGCCAGGAAATACTCGCCAACAGGCCCAAGCGCATGATCAGCGCCAGCGACAGGCCGATAATCCGTGCACGGTCACGCTGATGCGGTGGCAGTTTGTCCGCGAGGATTGCGATGAACACCAGGTTGTCGATACCCAGCACCAGTTCCAGCACGATCAAAGTCAACAAGCCTAACCAGGCCGTGGGATCCGCTAACCATTCCATAAAACGTCTCTATCTCTCTCGATTGATTCAGGCTGCCGGACACGGCAAAGCGCAACGCAAAGGCTCTGGGGCCGCGTTATCTACGATAGTCGGGTGTCGGAAAACCGGATGCTGCGAGTGCGTCAAGACCGCGCCATGGCGCGAGGGGAAGGTGCGACTGGGAGGCTCCGAGAGGGTGTTCATGCAAATCCTGAATGAAAAATGGCCTTGGAGCGTACAGGCTTTGGGAACATTTCCTACAGCGGCAAATCATTTCAAAATCTGTAACAGCTCTCCAGACACCCGTGTAGGAGCTGCCGCAGGCTGCGATCTTTTGATGTTGTTTTTAACAATCAAAATCAAAGGATCGCAGCCTGCGGCAGCTCCTACAGGGGCGATGTCAGCGGCCAGCGAAGCGTAGACGGGACAACTGCCGCAAATCCCCTTCGATGTAATAGTCATTCGTCCAGCGGTCATCCGCCGCCAATGGACTCACCTGTTTCAACGCCAGTTTCTTCGCGAAATAACGAAAGCGGTAATGCTCGTAGAACCGCAGCAGTTCGAGACCATAGCGGTCGGCCAGATCGGTGTCGCCGCGAATGATCAGGTAGTTTTCGTCATTGCCGTTACTCGCCGAAACGCTGAGGTTGTGGCTGCCACTGATGATCGTCGGCGTGTCCGTGGTGAAGTCGGTGACCACCGCTTTGGTGTGTACCAACAGATTGCCCTTCTGACCTTTCATGTTTTCGCGCAGCCAGCCTTCCAGCCCGGTGTTGAGCAACGCGGTGGCGGCGAATTCGGCACTGCGATCGGCATGGAAGCCGGTGATGCGACTGGCCGTGTTTTGCAGGCCATAGCGCAAAATGTCGTCGTGGGGCTGACCCAGCAATGCATTGAGGATCGCGTCCGGCAGCGAGAATGCCGTGACGAACAGCACGTCCTTTTTCGCCGCACCGATGATCCGCACAAACTCCTGCAGATCAGCCCCACCGGTACGCGGTGAGAACCCGGCGTACAGCGGTTGCAGCGGATTCATCGGGTTGTGTTCGGTCACCCAGTCACGGGTTGCGCCGATATCATCCGGCTGCGCCCAGATCTGCTCGAACGTCTCCAGATAACTGGCAGCAACCGATTCGTCGTCCAGCACATGCACCACATTGGCCTGCCGATAAACCCCGTTGGCGGTGAAATTGGTGCTGCCACACAGAACCGCTTCAGGCTGCTGCTCCCCACTGGCTTTGACGCGGCTGAGGACCATGAATTTATTGTGAAAGATGTTGTGGGTCACTCGCCCGCGTTTGCTCGCAGGAGGCAGTGCCGCCAGGCTCGCTTCGTTGATCGTGGTGTCTTCATCATCCGGCCGGGCGTGATACAGCACCCGCACCTGCACGCCCCGCGCAAACGCCGCATTCACCGCGTCGACGATCGCCTGCAACTGATACTCGTAAATCGCGATATCAAGCGCCCACTGGTTATCGACCGCACGCTCGATAAACCCGAGCAGGCGTGCGAGCAAGCCGTTTTCCAGCCATTGCCGTGGCGCGTCGGGCCAGGCTTCGATGGGCATGTTCTTGTTGGCGCTGATCAGTGCGTCCAGTTCGGGAAACTTGCGCTGGAACGCCTGACTGGCGGCAACAGCTCGATTGAACATCACGCTTTGATTGCTCGGCTGACCGTCATCGGAGGTAATCGTCAGTTCCAGCGATTCGCCCAACTGCACGGCATCCGCAGTGCCGTAGGCCAGATGCACGCGATAGTGGAGAGTCATGCCCGGATTGACCGCGTAATCAGCCCAGCGAAATTTCTGCAGTGGTGCGATATCGCTCGGTGTGGCGTGGAATTGGGGGAAGGTGTGAGCCTTGTTCGGGAAGGTCAGGCTGTTGAACAGGAACAACCAGGGTTTGCTGCCCTGCTGCTTTTCGATGGCAAATCCCAGCAGGCCCTTGCGCCGATGCTCGGCCAGATCCATGGCCAGCAGCACACCGTTGGTGCCGGCGTAGGCTTTGACGCGGAAATCGTCCTGAGGATTTTTGACCAGTACGCGCATCGCTCACTCCTTGTGATTGGGGCTGGGTGCAGCATAGAGCAGGGATGCGGGTTTTGGTGTTCCTGACCGGGTACCGAGTCGATGCCTTCGCGAGCAGGCTCACTCCTACAGGGGAACGCATTCCAAATGTTGGAGTGAGCCTGCTCGCGAAGACGGTAGAACAATCGCCGAAAAGGTTAGAGCGAAATCAGCTCATCAATGTGTCGATACTCGGATCCCAACGCTGAAGCCAGATCCCGCGCCCGACCCAACCGGATCGGCCCACGCTCGATATCGATCAACAACCCCGGACACCCCAGCGCGGGCAATCCCGCCCACTGTTTCAAACGCCCATCCGTCACCACCAGCAAGCGTTGCTGCTCGGCGGGAAAGCGCTTGCGCCGCACCGCCAACCATTGCCCGGCCTGCTCCAGCGCCGCCAGCAACGGTGTGCCGCCGCCAGCACCCAACGCATCCAGCCAGACACGCAAACCGCTGGACGCCTTCAACCCTTGCACCTGCCATTTCGGCGCCGAGCCACTGGCCGTCAACAATGCGAGTCGCGCCCGTTGGCGGTAAGCATCATCGAACAATTGCGCGAGCAAACCTTTGGCATCACTCAAGGCCTGATGGCGGCGGGTCGAGGCGGAGGCATCGACGATGACCAGCCATAACTCATGCGGCGTACGCGTGCGCAGTTGAAAGACCAGATCTTCACGGGTCCGAGGACGCCCGTTGAGCAACGTGCCCGGCCAGTTCACCGTACCGCTGCGCGCGGTATGGCGCTTGCCCTGGCGTCCGTTGTCCAGCCGTCCGGCGCGGGGTCTGGCATTCGCCCCCGCGTCGGAGCGGGGACGAATGCCTAAGGCTTTTTTGGCCAGCTCGGCACTTCACGGCGAGCGCCGGTGGCAAGCGCGGGCGCCGGCATATCGCCCCACTGGCCCTGCCCTTCGCTCGTTGATGCCTGAGTCGCGGCCGGCGACTGTGCCGGTTGCGGCGGGCTCGAAGGCGCTTGCTCACGGCGACGATGGCGCAAGGCAAACTCGGCGACGGCGTCGATATCTTCTTCGCCAATCACCTCAGCCCCGCGCCATGCCGCGTGGGCACGCGCCGCGCGCAACCAGACCAGGTCGGCACGCAAACCATCGACTCCGGCGGCGAAACAACGCTCGGTGATTTGCGCCAATGCAACATCGTCCAGGGCAATATTGGCCAGGGCGCCGCGAGCGTGTTCGCAACGCGCGCGCAGGTTTTGTTGTTCGGCTTCCCACTGTGCACAGAACGCTTGCGGGTCGCTGTCGAAATCCAGTCGCCGACGAATAATCTGTCCGCGTTCAGCCGGCACCGTGTGACCTCTGAGGGCAACGTTCAAGCCGAAGCGGTCGAGCAACTGCGGACGCAGCTCGCCCTCTTCCGGGTTCATCGTGCCGATCAGCACAAACTTCGCCGAATGCCGATGGGAAATACCGTCGCGCTCGATCAGGTTGGTACCGCTGGCAGCAACGTCGAGCAGTAGATCCACCAAGTGATCGGGCAGCAGATTGACTTCATCGACGTAGAGCACGCCGCCGTCAGCCTTGGCCAGTACGCCTGGCGAAAACTGCGCGCGGCCCTCGCTGAGGGCGGCGTCGAGATCAAGGGTGCCGACCAGGCGTTCTTCGGTAGCGCCCAGCGGCAAGGTGACGAATTGACCGCTGGCGAGCAGATCCGCCAGGCCACGGGCCAAGGTGGATTTGGCCATGCCGCGCGGGCCTTCGATCAGCACGCCACCGATTTTCGGGTCGATGGCGGTGAGGCACAGGGCGAGTTTCAGGTCATCGGCGCCGACCACGGCGGAGAGGGGGAAATGTGGGGTGTCGGTCATTTGGATTTTCTCTGTCGTGGTCATTGGTGTTCTTGGCGTCGTGGTGTGTCAGTTGGGGTGGCCCTCACCCTAGCCCTCTCCCGGAGGGAGAGGGAACTGACCGAGGTGTTCTTTCAAGGTACGCCGACCTGAATTATCGAGTTGAACTCAGACTCCAAGCCAACACAAATCGGCTCCCTTTCCCCCTCGCCCCCGGAGGAGAGGGCTGGGGTGAGGTGTTCTTTCGAGGTACGCCGACCTGATTTATCGAGTTGACTACGATTCTGAACAGCACACAAATCGGCTCCCTTTCCCCCTCACCCCCTTGGGGGAGAGGGCTGGGGTGAGGGGGTGACTTTCCTGAGGACGCTACATATCTTCCTCTATATCCAGCAGCAGATTCTCCAACGCCTCTTTATAAGCCCCCGGCTCTTGCCACATCCCCCGCTGCTGCGCCTCCAGCATGCGTTCGGTCATATCCCGCAGCGCATGCGGATTATGCTCGCGGACAAACTCCCGAGTCGCCGGGTCGAGCAAATAAGCATCGGCCAACAACGCGTACTGGTGGTCATCGATCAACTGCGTCGTCGCATCAAACGCGAACAGGTTATCAACCGTCGCGGCCATTTCGAACGCGCCTTTATAGCCGTGGCGCTTGACCCCGTCGATCCATTTCGGATTGGCCGCCCGCGAGCGGATCACCCGGTTCAGTTCTTCTTTCAAGGTGCGAATCTTCGGCAGATCCGGTTGGCTGTGATCGCCGTGATAACTGGCCGCCGCCTCGCCACGCAGGCTTTCCACTGCGGCGAGCATACCGCCCTGAAACTGGTAATAGTCGTTGGAATCGAGCAGGTCGTGCTCGCGATTGTCCTGATTCTGTAGCACCGCTTGCACCTGACTCAGGCGCTGCACGAACTGCTCACGCGCAGCAGTGCCGTCGTCGGAACCACCGTAGGCGTAAGCACCCCAGTTCAGATAAACCTCGGCGAGGTCGTCGCGGCTCTGCCACAAGCGACCGTCGATGGCGCCCTGCACGCCTGCGCCGTACGCACCGGGTTTGGCACCGAAGATCCGCCAACCCGCCTGACGCCGCGCGGTGTCCTCATCGACGCCCGATTGCAGCAGTGCCTCGCGCTCGGCACGCACTTTGGCGGCCAACGGGTTGAGATCGTCCGGTTCGTCCAGTGCCGCTACCGCCTGCACCGCCGCGTCGAACAAGCGAATCAGGTTGGCGAACGCATCGCGGAAAAAACCGGAAACCCGCAACGTGACATCAACGCGCGGACGGTCGAGCAAACTCAGCGGCAGAATCTCGAAATCGTCGACACGCTGACTGCCAGTGGCCCACACCGGACGCACCCCCATCAACGCCATCGCTTGGGCAATATCGTCGCCACCGGTGCGCATGGTCGCGGTGCCCCAGACGGATAATCCGAGCTGGCGCAGGTGATCGCCGTGGTCTTGCAGGTGTCGCTCCAGAATCAACGTCGCTGACTGGAAGCCGATGCGCCACGCGGTGGTGGTGGGCAGGTTGCGCACGTCGACCGAGTAGAAGTTGCGCCCGGTGGGCAGGACGTCGAGGCGGCCACGGCTGGGTGCGCCACTGGGGCCGGCGGGGACGAAGCGGCCGCTGAGCGCGTCGAGCAGGCCGCGCATTTCAGCGGGGCCGCAGGCATCGAGACGCGGGGCGACGACTTCGCGCAGATTCTCGATAATTGCACTGACTTCAGCCCACGCCGGCCCCTGTGGGAGCGAGCCTGCTCGCGAAAGCGGTGGATCAGGTAAATCTTTAGCGACTGACACGACGCCTTCGCGAGCAGGCTCGCTCCCACAGGGGATTTGCAGGGAATCGCAGATCAACGCAGTGGCAAACAGTTCGAGCCGTTCGCGGGTGTCGCCGGCAGTGCGCCAGACTTCGTCGCTTTGCGATTGCAGCGCCTCGGGACGCGGGCCTGTCCATGGATCGGCCAGCGCACAATCGAGTGGATCGAATCCGAGTTCGAACGCTTTCGCCAATGCGCGTAGCAGGCTTGATTGCGCGCCTTTGCCATCGCCACGCGGAATGCGCAGTAACGCCAACAACGTATCAATACGCAAACGCCCGGTCGGTGACTCACCGAAAATGTGCAAACCATCGCGAATCTGCGATTCCTTCAAATCACACAAATACGTATCAAGGCGCGGCAGCCAGATCGCCGCGTCGGCATCGCTGTCCAGCCCGGCGTCGAGTTGCAGTTCGCGGTCGATCTGCGTCTCGCGCACCAGTTGCAGAATGTCGCGCTGCAACTCGCGGGCGCGGCGCGGATCGAGCAGTTGCGCTTCGTAATACTCGTCGGCCAGCAGCTCCAGATTGCGCAGCGGGCCGTAGGTTTCGGCACGGGTCAGCGGCGGCATCAGGTGGTCGATGATCACCGCTTGGGTGCGTCGTTTGGCCTGCGCGCCCTCACCCGGGTCGTTGACGATAAACGGGTAGATATTCGGCAGCGGCCCGAGCAACGCATCCGGCCAGCAGTTTTCCGAAAGGCCGACGCCTTTGCCCGGCAGCCACTCAAGGTTGCCGTGCTTGCCGACGTGGATCACGCCGTGGGCGCCGTAGGTGTTGCGCAACCAGAAATAGAACGCCAGATAGCCGTGCGGCGGCACCAGATCCGGGTCGTGATAGACCGCACTCGGGTCAACCTGATAACCACGCGCCGGCTGGATGCCGACGAAGGTCAGACCGAAGCGAATACCGGCGATCATCATCCGCCCGTCGCGGCACATCGGATCGTTTTGCGGCGCTCCCCAGCGTTCAATCACAGCGGCGCGATTGGCTTCCGGCAGCGCATTGAACATCGTCAGATAAGCGTCCATCGTCAGGCTTTGCTGGCACGGACGCAGATCAATGGTGTCGAGATCGTTGCTGACGCCGCCGAGCAATTGCTGGATCAACTCGGTGCCGGTTTTGGGCAACTCTGCCGTGACCGGATAGCCCTCGGCCTGCAACGCACGCAGGATGTTCAGCGCCGCCGCCGGGGTGTCGAGACCGACGCCGTTACCAATGCGCCCATCGCGAGTCGGGTAGTTGGCGAGAATCAACGCGATGCGTTTTTCGCCATTCGGCACCCGCGCCAGATCAATCCAGCGCCGCGCCAGTTCGGCGACGAAATCCATGCGCTCGGGTTGCGCGCGATAGCAGACCACATCGGACTGACTGCGCTCGCTGCGCCAGGCCAGATCCTTGAAGCTGATCGGTCGGCTGATGATCCGCCCGTCGAGTTCCGGCAAGGCAATGTGCATGGCCAGATCGCGCGGGCCGAGGCCCTGCTCGCTGGCGCGCCAGCCGGGTTCGTTGTCCTGCGCGCAGATCGCCTGGATCACCGGAATATTGCGGCGAAACGGCCGCAAATGCGGCGCTTCAGGGCTGGATTGGGCGAAACCGGTGGTGTTGAGAATCACCCCTGCCTCGACTTCGTCCAGCCAATCCTCGACCACCGCCAGGCAGCCGGGTTCTTTCAGACTGGCCACGGCGATCGGCAGCGGATTCAACCCTGCCGCCTGCAAACGCTGGCAGAAAACATCGATGAACCCTGTGTTCGCCGCTTGCAAATGCGAACGGTAAAACAGCACCGTCGCAACCGGGTTGTCCGGCAGCCATTCGGCTTGCCAGTCACTCAGCGCAGCGGTGGTTTTGTTCGGGTGGTAAATAGCCGTGCGCGGCAGGGTCTGCGGTTCTTCCCAGGCGTAATCGCGGGCGAGCCAACGGTTGGCCAGACAACGGAAAAAATCCAGCGCATTGCCCAGACCGCCCTGACGCAGGAACTGCCAGAGTCGATCACGATCCACCGCGTTGACGGTGCTCAAGTCGCTGAGCTCCGGATCGGGACGGTCATCGCCCGGTACCAGAATCAGCTGCACACCACGCTCGGACAACTCGACCAGACGCTCGACGCCATACCGCCAATAAGCGATGCCGCCGTGCAGCGAAATCAGAATCACCTTGGCGTGGCGCAGCACTTCATCGACGTACAGATCGACCGAAGCGTGATTCTGCACCTGCATCGGATTGGCCAGGCGCAGGCTCGGGTAATCCTCGGGCAACTGCTGCGCGGCCTCGGCGAGCAGCGCCAGGCTGGAGTCGCCGCTGCACAGGATCACCAGCTCGGCGGGGGTTTGACCAAGGTCGGCAATGTTGTCATCCGAGACGAAACCGCCGGGCTGGGTCCTGAGCAGGTGCATGGCTTAAACGCTGAGCGCGGCGCGCAGTTGCGCTTCGAGTTGGGCGGCGTCGAGTTCCTGGCCGATCAGCACCAGACGCGTGACGCGTGGTTCATCGGCGCCCCACTGACGGTCGAAATGCTTGTCGAAACGCGTGCCCACGCCCTGGATCAACAGGCGCATCGGCTTGTTCGGGATCGCCGCGAAACCTTTGACGCGGAGGATGCCGTGCTTGACCACCAATTGCGTCAGGGCGTCGAGCAGCAGGCTTTCGTCAGCTTGCGGCAGTTCGATGGAGATCGAATCGAAGGCGTCGTGATCGTGGTCATCGTGATCGTCATCGCCTTCACCATGGTGGTGATCGTGATGGCTGTGGCGGCTGTCGATGTGTTCTTCGGAACCGGCGCCGAGGCCGATCAACACGTCCAGTGGCAGACGGCCGTTGCTGGCTTCGATGATTTTCACCGCTGGCGGCAGCTCTTCGGCGACTTCAGCGCGCACGCGAGCGAGGTCTTCCGGGCTGGTCTGGTCGGCCTTGTTGAGGATGACCAGGTCGGCGCTGGCCAGTTGGTCGGCGAACAGTTCGTGCAGTGGCGATTCGTGATCGAGGTTCGGATCGAGTTTGCGCTGGGCGTCGACCTGATCCGGGAACGCAGCGAAAGTGCCAGCGGCCACCGCCGGGCTGTCGACCACGGTGATCACCGCATCAACGGTGCAGGCGCTGCGGATTTCCGGCCACTGGAAGGCTTGCACCAGCGGTTTTGGCAGGGCCAGGCCCGAGGTTTCGATGAGGATGTGGTCGAGGTCGCCGCGACGCGCAACCAGTTCGCGCATCACCGGGAAGAACTCTTCCTGAACGGTGCAGCACAGGCAGCCGTTGGCCAGTTCGTAAACGCGGCCGGTGGCTTCTTCTTCGGTGCAACCGATGGTGCATTGCTTGAGGATTTCACCGTCGATGCCCAACTCGCCGAACTCGTTGACGATCACCGCGATGCGTCGGCCCTGTGCGTTGTCGAGCATGTGCCGCAGCAGCGTGGTTTTGCCCGAGCCGAGGAAGCCGGTGACGATGGTGACGGGGAGTTTGGCCAGTGTTTTCATCGGTATGCCCTTTGGCAAGCGGCGGGCATACGGGACGAGAACCGGCCACGCGCGTGCGCGCCGGAAGCGTTCGCCACCGGATCACCCCGCCCGGTTGTAGTGAGAATCTGTGACGAGGCAGGTCTCCTGGCTGACGGCGTTCAGGCGCTGGGCCTGGCGTTTGCTGCGCCTTCCCGCTGGCTCATCGATTGAGCTGGCAGTGGCGTGGCAGCGAACATCACCGTTCACAGTTGCGGGGGCAGCCGCGGCATTGACCGCGTTCCCTTCTTAGCTTCGGCGTGGGCCGAAGAACCTCGAAGGCGCAAGGCTACGCATGGCTTGCTTATGGGTCAATGTTTGGGTTTTTTTGGATTGGGGGCATATCCGTTGCTGCGGGTGCGGCCGCTGGCGGTTTCGCTCTTACAGCGAGTCACCTTTTCCAAACGCCGAAAAGGTAACCCAAAAGGCTTTGCCCCGGCGTACGGCACTTCGCTGAGGCTCAGTGTTCCCTCGCTACGGTGTCCATCCGGGGGCATCGCCTACGGTTTGCTTCGCTGCACCTCCTCTCGATGTGTTCGACTTCGTCGAACGGCGCTGCGCGCCTATCCCCCGGATGAACACCTCCGCTCGGCCTGCCGAAGGGGCAAAAAATCAAAAGCCAAAGCAAGATCAAAAGCCAGATCAAGAGCCCCTCACCCTAGCCCTCTCCCGGAGGGAGAGGGGACTTGACCGAGGTGTTTGGGGAAGGTACGCCGACGTGCGATACCGCGTTGAACTCAGATTCTGAAAAGCCCAAAAATCGGCTCCCTCT
>NZ_JSFK01000034.1 GCF_000783395.1 Pseudomonas chlororaphis
AAACGGTCGCTGCGCTCCCACGCCCGGATCAATCCCTCCACTCAGCCTTCCGACGTCGCCCTTGGATCAAGATCAAGATCAAGATCAAGATCAAGATCAAGATCAAGATCAAGATCAAGATCAAGATCAAGATCAAGATCAAGATCAAGATCAAGATCAAGAGCAGGCGAGCTGACACTCGGCCTATTGAGTGGTGAAGAGCGCGGGTGTTCGGCTTTTGTTTTGTGGTGGATTTGCCCCTCATCGGAACGCCGCCCGCCCAACCCTCTCCCGAGGGAGAGGGAGCCGATTGGTGGGCCTCTCAAAATTTGCGTTCAACTCGGTATTTCACGTCGGCGTACATCCACCAAACACCTCGATCAGTCGCCTCTCCCTGCGGGCGGTCCGACGTTTCGGGAGGGTGAGGGGCTTTTCAGCTGTGTGTTGGTGTTCGGGGATCAAGAACATCATGCAAGCTTGTGCTCATCGTGTTGAGTTATTCAACGCAGCCACCGATCGGTCATGTAGGCGGCGCAATGTTGATCAAGTGTGGGGCGGACTCGCTTGTGAATGCGCTGTCTCAGTCGACTCATTTGTTGGCTGATAAAGCGAGTTAGCGGAAAGGTCAGTGGTTCTATTGAATACGTCAATTCAATAAAAAAGATCTAAAAAACTGTCAAACCTGACAGTTATGTTGCTTTCAGCTATTGCGCACCATTGCCACTCCACTTTGCAATTCAATGGAGTTGAATATGGCTAGCAGACGCATTATCACGCGGGGTGTTACGGGAGAGTTTACCGCCAAGATTCAGGATCACCGTGATCTCGCGGCGAGCGCCCTCAATGTATCTACCTCTGATTCTTACATTCAAATTTCCGCCAGTGAGATCGATGGTCGGAATAATAGAACCCTGCTCTTTCTTTTCAAAGTTCATGAGGGCAGTGCTCCGACCTTCGAACGGCTCCTTTATGACGTAGAATTTTTTTCCCTCCGATGGGGATTCGCGAGGTTGTATTGCGAAACCAGAGAGGCAAAGTCGATCAATATCGACTTCGATGTAGAAAAAGGGCGTTATAAAGGATCTTTCAATGGCGTGATCCCTAAAGAGATGGGGGACGAGAGAGATATTCTTTGTAGCTTTGATTTGATTATGGCTTGATCCATAACTCTTCTGCCGACCAGAATCAAAAGAAACCGCGCGCCAGAGTGGGTTGCAGAGAAAGCGCTTTGCAAAACGCTCTGGCGTGCAGCTCATCATTTTCAGCCTTGCGCAGGTATCTCTAGGTTATCCAGCACGCGGTTCACCGCCAGTTCGGCCAGCATGATGATTTGCTGTATCGCCAGGATCGTGCGTCGCTGCGGCAGGTCGATGTAGGCGGCGATGTCGCTGGTCATCAGGCTGGCTTGCGCCAGGGATTCGCAGGCGTGGACCAGCAGGCTTTCGCTGTCCTGTTCGGGGGCGACCTGGAACATGGTGCTGGGTTTGTGGAAGCGCAGGGTTAAGGCGTTGGGTTTGAGGTAGTGGTCGAGGGCGCGTTCGGCGGCTTCGTGGAATTTCTTGGAATCGGGGGATTCGTAGGGCGAGGTGTCGTTGGTTTCGGGGGGATTGGGTGTTGGTTTTTTCATGGTGTAACTCCGAATGATAAGTGGGGCTATCACTCTCAATCACCGCGACGCGACGGAGGGTGGCAGCTGTACGCAGGTTCGCGGACCGAGCCATTCGGCAATCTCGGCATACCCGAAGGTATCCCGCGCACAGCCACCATCAAACCAAACAACAAGCACCTGAGCGCTCCGGTTTGGGCCGGCGATTATGCATCAAATCGAATGAACTGCTCGGACCGCGACGCCCGTTCGCTGAATTTGCAGCGACCCCCCGAGCCTATCCAGCCGATTTCCGAGGCACAACCGACGCGACTTGTCGGAAAACTCCGCGCCACTTTCAACGTCTGTAGGACGAGTACCTTTCCCACAGACAAACACTTTTCAACCTGTGGGAGCTAGCCTGCTAGCGATGGGGCCCTGTCAGTAAATACAGATGTTGAATGTCAGACTGCACTCGCTCGCATAGCTCGCTCGTGAAGGAAGTTCGCTATTTTCAGCAGATTATTTAGCACCAACCGCGCCGGCATCATCAATTACTGGATCGCTTGTCCAAATAAGCCGTAGTGCAGTTATCTTCCAATGGTCGCTGGATCGTAGTAGTTACACGCAACGGTTTCAGATAATTCATAGGGAACTGATGTGGCTGGTCCATTTGCTTCGCAAATATCAAGAATTTTTCTAAATAGCTCCTCTGGTGCATAGGCTCGCCAGTACATTTTCTTCTTCGAATTTGCTTCGCAACTGTATTCGCTAGGTGTAACTCCGATAGCCTTCAGTTCACTCAGCGCTTTATTGCAATTGTTTGCCTTGTCTGTAAGTACGTCGGCTTTAACAAACGTTGAAGCAGTCAGCGCCATGATGGTTAGCAAGAGCGCAGCGCCCCTATTCCTTGTATTGTTCATGGTTGATCTCCTTGAATATTTAATGCAGCTTCCGGAACCAGGACTCAGGAGGTGCGCAGTTAATTTCCTGGTAAGAAGTGCTATTAATGCGACTGCATCGTCATCTTTTTTGCTATGAGTGGCTACTGTCATAGTTGACAGTTTTTTAGTCTGTTTTTGCTGAATTTCGATCGAGCTTATGCTCTTTGGGTTTTAATGCTGGAGGGTCGTTCTTTTCCTGAGTCGTTCATGTTCGCTTCGGATTAGTCTTTATCTCGAATGACGAACTACGGAGGCTGGACCATTTTGGAACATGATCCTGCCAACTCAGGCAACCGTTTCCAGATTCTTTACTCCGATTGGAAACCTGGCGGTCTGTTTGCATCGTTGTCGGATGTACAACAGTAATCGACTATCAAATAGCTCACGGCACAAGAGGATAGGCTTCATTGATGCCACACGCTTTGCCGTGGCTGGAGCATTTTGGGCGCTCCTCTATGTAAAAAGGCGCCACCCTTCACAGGGTGGCGCCTTCATTTTCACCGCCGCTAAAACTTATTCCGGCAGTTTGTACGCAATCACATAGTCACCCATCTTGGTGCCCAGAGAACCGTGACCGCCGACAACCAGCAGCACGTATTGCTTGCCGTCCTTGCCGGTGTAGGTCATCGGAGTCGCTTGGCCACCCGCTGGCAGACGCGATTTCCACAGCTCTTTACCGCTGTTCACGTCGTACGCGCGCAGGTATTGGTCGAGTGTGCCGCTGAGGAAGCCGACGCCGCCAGCAGTCACCATCGAGCCGCCCATGCTAGGCACGCCCAAAGTGAAGCCGATCGGGATTGGCGAGCTGTCGCGGCTGGTGCCGTTTTTGCGTTTCCACACGACTTTGCTGGTGGTCAGGTCGATACCGGCAACGTAGCCCCAGGCCGGGGCCTGGCACGGTACGCCGAGTGGCGACATGAACGGGTGCATGATCACCGCGTACGGCGCGCCGGTGTTCGGTTGCACGCCAGCGGTTTCGCTTTCGCGTTTGCTGCCGGCGGCGACTTGCTCGCGTGGCACCATTTTCGAAACGAAAGCCATGTAGTTCGGGCTGGTGAACAGCATTTGGCGAACCGGGTCGACCGAGACGCCGCCCCAGTTGAACACGCCAACGTTACCCGGGTAGATCAGGCTGCCCTGTTCCGACGGCGGGGTGTACTGGCCTTCATAACGCAGTTCTTTGAACTGGATGCGGCACAGCATCTGATCGAACGGGCTCGCGCCCCACATGGCTTTTTCGGTGAGTTCCGGGGCCAGCAGGTTGAGGTCCGAACGGGCCTGGGTCGGTGCGGTGTGGTCGCCTTTCACGGCGCCTTGCGGGACCGGGATTTCCTTGATCGGGATGATCGGCGTGCCGTCACGACGGTCGAGGACGTACAGGCTGCCCTGTTTGGTCGGGGCGATCAGCGCAGGTTTCACGCCGTCGGCGGTTTTCATGTCGAGCAGGGTTGGCTGGCTGCCAACGTCCATGTCCCACAGGTCGTGGTGAGTGAACTGGTAGTTCCAGCGCACTTTACCGGTGGCCAGGTCCAGGGCGACGACGCCGGCGCTGAATTTCTCGGCGCCTGGGGTGCGATCAGCGCCCCACTGGTCTGGGGTCTGGTTGCCCAGTGGCAGGTACACCATGCCGAGTTTTTCGTCGACACTGGCCAGCGACCACATGTTGGCCGAGTTGCGGCTGTAGGTTTCGCCCGGTGCCAAAGGCTCGGTGGCGTCTGGCTTGTCGCTGTCCCAGTTCCACACGAGGTGACCGTCGCGCACGTCGAAGGCGCGGATCACGCCCGATGGCTCGTTGGTCGATTCGTTGTCGGTCACGTGACCGCCCATGATCACCAGATCACGGGTAATCGCCGCTGGCGAGGTGGAGTAGTAACCACCGGCGGTGAACGGGCCGATACCTTGGGTCAGGTCAACCACGCCTTTGTTGCCGAAGCCTTCGCAGATTTTGCCGGTGTCGGCGTTCAGTGCGATCAGGCGAGCATCAGCGGTTGGCAGGTAGAGACGACGCGGGCAGGCCTGAGCAACGGCTTTGCCAGCTTCGGAAATCACCGCCGAGGCAGCGTTTTCAGACTTGGCATAAGCGGCTTCGTCGTAGTACGACACGCCACGGCAAGTCATGTGGGCGAAGCCTTTGAAGCCGACCGGGCTCTTGATCTGTGGGTCGAAGCGCCACAGTTCTTTGCCGGTGTCCGGATCCAGGGCCAACACTTTGCTGTGCGCGGTGCAGGCGTAGATCATGCCGTTGGCTTTGAGCGGAGTGTTTTCGTTGGTCAGCTCAACCGGGTCATCAGCGGTCGGCAGGTCGCCGGTCTGGATGCGCCAGGCTTCTTGCAGCTTGCCGACGTTGGCCG
Source organism: Pseudomonas chlororaphis (assembly GCF_000783395.1). Taxonomy (GTDB): domain Bacteria; phylum Pseudomonadota; class Gammaproteobacteria; order Pseudomonadales; family Pseudomonadaceae; genus Aquipseudomonas; species Aquipseudomonas chlororaphis_H. Next base: position 4,860 of record NZ_JSFK01000034.1, read on the forward strand.
GGGTAATCTGCTTCAGCGGCGAGTAACGGTCACCGAACTCGGTGCGGCCATAGGCCTGCCAGTCGCCATCAGGCATGGCTGGCGCGGTGCTGGTGGTGTCCGCAGTGTCGCGGCCCAGCTCGCCGAAGGTTTCGCCCGGGTGGGTGAACAGGCTGGCCAGAGCGGTGACGCCGGCCAGCACCACAGCGACGGTCAGACCGCCAGTGCCCATTGGCGCAGGGCCGTTAAGCAGCAGTGGACGACGGAACCACGGCAGCAACATCACGAAGCCGAGGACAAACCACAGGGCCAGACGTGGCACCAGTTGCCACCAGTCCAGACCGACTTCCCATAGCGCCCAAACGGTGCTGGCAAACAGGACGATGGCGTACAGGCCCAGCGCCGCGCGACGGCGCATCAGCATCAGAATGCCGGACAGCGCGATGCCGATACCGGCCAGCAGGTAGTAAAGCGAGCCGCCGAGCATGCTCAGCTTGACCCCACCGGCCAACATGGCCAGGCCCATCAGTAGAAGCAGAATGCCGAGCAGGCTCGGTAGCAAACGGCCCCGACTCGAAGCACTTTCGGTGCTCATAGTGTGATTCTCCGTGACGTTTTATGTAGTCCCGCGCTGTAGTCACTTTAGATGACGATTTGGCACAGGCATGGTTCAGATAAAAACTTGTCTAGCTAACGAATTTCATAAATCCCCTGTGGGAGCTGGCTTGCCAGCGATGGCGGTCTATCAGTTGGCATTTTCAGTGACAGACCCACCGCTATCGCTGGCAAGTCGAATCGTCGCACCGCAGCTCCCACAGGTTTTTGGGGTGTCGGTTAGAACGAGGACTGGATCTTGATCCCGCCGATCAGGGCGTCGTCGACGTTGTTCACGCCACCGGGGTGGCGGATGTATTGCAGGTTCGGGCGTACGGTCAGCCAGTTGGTCACGTGCACGCCGTAGTACAGCTCGGCGCTGTATTCGGTGTCTTGCGGCGGCAGGAACGATGGATCGTCGTAGTCGTACACGGCGTTGGCGCGGTTGCTGGCTTCGGCGTTTTTGCGGAAGGCCGGGTTGACGTGCACGCGGGCGAGGGCGAAACCGATGTCATCCTTGGCGCGCGCATCGAACGGGCCTTTGTAGGTGATGCCGGCCTGGACGTAGTTGTCGATCGCGTTGGTTTTCTTGTCGTGCATCGTGCCGTTGGCGAACACGCTCAGGCCGCGCGAGTTGTCGCTGGCCACGCTGGTGATCTGCTGCTGAATACCCAGCCACACGCCGTGCTTGCTCGACGCGCTGCGATAGGCTTCACCGCTCAGCGCTGCCGGTTGGCCTTGGCTGTCTTTATAGACGTCGCTGGCCTTGGCGTTGCTGTAGTAGTAACCGGCGCGGTATTCGCCCGGCAGGCCGTTGAGCTTCGGCGTCCACACCAGTTCGATCGGCAGGATCGCGCCCTGGGTGCCGCTGCCGCTGAGTTTGAAGCCGTTGCCGCGATCGAGGTTCGACGGGTTCTGCTCATAAGCGCCGACCTGCGCGTACAGCTCCGGGGTCAGGTGATATTTGACGCGCAGCGCCCATTGGCTGACGGGCCAGTTGTACCAGATGCCGCCGACCCAGTTGCCGACCTGCGAACCGCAGAACGCGAGGTTCTGGAAGTCGCACGGGAAGCTGTTGAAGTCTTCGCCTTCGCCGAAACGGCCGACCTTGATGTCGAGTTTCTGATCGAAGAATTTCTGCTGGTACCACATCTGCGTCAGGCGCGTGGTCTGGCCACGGCCCCAGACTTCCTGGGCCGAGGTGAAGCCGCCAACGCGCGGATCGTTGATGCGGTCGTTGCTGATGTTGTTGCCGCTGCGCTTGGTGATGGTCAGTTGAAACTCGGCGTCGTCCCAGCCGAGGATCTTTTGCAGGTCGAGGTGTGTGCCCAGGGCGAACTGATCGCTGTAACGCGCGGTGCGGTCGTGGTCGTAGCCGCCGTGCAGGTTACTGCCCATTTCTCCGGTGTAATCGAGCTTGAAGTCGTAGCCTTTTTCCGAGAGTTCGGTACGCGTGCCGTTCCAGTCACCGAGCATGTACGGTGATTCACTGTCGAACGCGGGCGCCGCTTGAACGCAAGTGGCGAGGCCGAGGGCGGTGCAGCCGCCAAGGGTGCGCAGGGTTGAGATAGCGCTGTCTCGGGAGAAGGAAAAATCGGGCATGGCTCAGTCTTTTTTTGGTGTTTTCGGGGTGCGGGCTGAGTGCTTCAATAAGTCGCAGGCAGTGAAGCGATTCAGCGGAAGGGCGGCAGGATAATGATCTGTTACAAAAAGACAAAGGCCTTTTGTGAACATGCAGCGTTTCGGATTCGGTAACAGTGCGGCAAACGGGCGCATTGTCGGCCGGTTCGGGGCCTGCGATCTTTTCAGGTTGGCCTACATTTGAAGTCAGGCCTTCCACCCGATCCCCCCCTCGGCTAAGGTGCGCGGCTTCTGCACTTTCACTTCGCCCAAAGGCCTGGCATGAACGAACAAACCCCCGATCCGCTGCACGGCGTGACCCTTGAACAGATCCTCAACGCCCTGGTCACTCATTACGAATGGTCGGGGCTGGCCGAGCGTATCGATATTCGCTGCTTCAAGAGCGATCCGAGCATCAAGTCGAGCCTGACGTTTCTGCGCAAAACCCCGTGGGCACGGGAGAAGGTCGAGCGTCTGTACGTTAAGTTGATGCGCACCAAGCGACCGCTCTGACATGGACGCCGGTTGTTGGCGCCGTCGCCTGATCACCTGCGCAGCCGTATTGGGCTGGGCAGGGTTGGGCATTCAGCTGTACCTGATTTTCTTCGCGCGCTTGAGTGTCGGCGCCAGCCTGTTGGGCGGGCTGGTGAGCTTTTTCAGTTACTTCACGATATTGACCAATACGTTGGTGGCGACGGTGCTGACCTGCGCGGTGACCGCTCGCGAATCCGCTGCGCGCCGCTGGTTTTTGCTGCCGTGGGTCAGCAGTGGGATTGCCGTGAGCATTGCTGTGGTCGGACTGGCCTACAGCATTCTGCTGCGACATTTGTGGCATCCCGAAGGTTGGCAATTTATTGCCGATGAACTGCTGCACGATGTGATGCCGCTGCTGTTTCTGGGCTATTGGTGGGTGTGCGTTCCGAAAGGCACGTTGCGCTGGTGGCATCTGCCGGTGTGGCTGATTTATCCGCTGGTGTATTTCATCTATGCGCTGCTGCGCGGGCATTTGCTCGGCGCGTATGCGTACCCGTTCATTGATGTGGCGGTGTTGGGTTATCCACAGGTGCTGCTCAATGCCGGGGGGATATTGCTGGGGTTTGTGCTGATTGGGTTGCTGGTCATTGGCCTCGACCGCTGGCAAGCCGTACGAAGTTAAGGTCAGGGTGGGAGCGAGCCTGCTCGCGAAAGCGGTGTATCAGTCGACATCGTCGGTGAATGTCAGACCGCATTCGCGAGCAGGCTCGCTCCCACAGGGTTCTCATTCTTCTTCGGGAGTGCCTTCGGCGCGCCAGTAGCCGACCGCTTTGATCAGTTGCTCATCGAGCCCGTGCTCATCAATCAGCACCCGGCGGATCTGCCGTGAAACTTTCGTTTCTGTCGCGACCCAGGCATACAGATTGCCCGTGGGCACCTGCAATTGCTTGACCGTCGCCAGCAGGTTGTCCTTGCTGCCTTCGCGCAACACCCAGATCACATTGATCTGCGCCGGGCTTTCCAGCACTTGCTGCTCGGCGCCGTTTTCCACCTCAATCACGACCAAAGCCTTGCGATTGGCCGCCAAACCTTCGAGGCGGCGGGCGATGGCGGGCAGGGCGGTTTCATCGCCGATCAGCAGGTAGCTGTCGAAAATGTCCGGCACGATCATCGAGCCGCGCGGCCCGCCGATGTGCAGGAACTGCCCCGGTGTGGCTTGCTCGGCCCAGGTCGACGCAGGGCCGTCACCGTGCAGAACGAAATCGATGTCCAGCTCCAGCGCGTCGAGGTCATAGCGACGCGGTGTGTAGTCGCGCATTTCCGGTTTCGGCCCATCGTCCTTGCCGGCGCCGAGCACCATCGTCTCCAGCGCGGCGGCTTGTTCGGCGTTCTGCGGGAACAGCAGTTTGACGTGATCGTCGGTGCCCAGGCTGATGAACCCGGCCAGCTCCGGTCCGCCGAGGGTGATGCGGCGCATGCGCGGCGTCAGGTCGACCACGCGCAGGACTTCCAGCTTGCGGCGTTTGATTTCGTGCATCACACGGTGAATGGTTTGGGTATCGACTGCAGTCATTCGCTTTTCTCCGAAACAGGTTGAACGGCAGGGCCGTCGACGATGGCTTTGGCGGTGTCGTTGAGCAGGTCACGCACACGCAGGATTTCTTCGGCGCTCCAGCGGCCGTGGTGCATCTGCAGGGCATGGCGCAGGTTGTGTACGGCTTCGTGGATTTCCGGCGGCCGATCATGGCCGCGCAGTGAACGTTTGCTGACGTCGATGCGCATGCGTACGCCATCGAGTGCAATGGCTTGTTCGCTTAAAGACAAACGTCCGGCTTCGGTGACGCTATAGCGTTTTTTGCCGCCCTCGGCGTCGCCGGTGATCAGTTCGCTCTCTTCGAGAAAGGTCAGGGTCGGGTAGATCACGCCGGGGCTTGGGCTATACGCGCCGTCGAACATGCCTTCGATCTGGCGGATCAGGTCGTAGCCGTGGCACGGCTGTTCGGCGACCAGCGCGAGCAGCAGCAATTTCAGGTCACCGGGGGCGAATACCCGAGGGCCACGGCCGCCGCGCTCGCGTCCGGGGCGCTTCTCGAAGCCGTCACGGCCGTCACCGTGTTCGCGATGGGGGGAATGATGGTCTCTCATTTCAGTCTTCTCTCGTCGTATTTAGATACAACTTAAGATATATCTTATGGCGAGAGCAAGACGTTTTTCTCTGCTCCGCGGCCTCGACTGACGAGCGGCGATCGCGCCGCGAATGCAAGCGACGTTTTTTCCGGCGAATTTCACGCGGGATAACTTGAAAGTTAAAGTCATCACTCTATTTGCGCTAGAGTATATATTCTAGATTCAACTAAGTTGCCGTACTGTCGGGGCCAGGTTGCTGTATGGTTTTTTAACTTAAACTGTCTGTAGGGGATAACTTACAGTTACCGTTTCGAATATTGTTTTTTTGTTCTTTTTTCATGCGGGTCATGGGGTTGATTAACTACGAGGTTGTCGGAAGTTGCCTGCTTACATTCCAGAGGTAACAGTCGATGATGCCCCGGCATTGAAAGTTCAAGTTTGACCTGGCTCAACTCGGGCAGCGACTCGGGCAGTGTTTGTCTTGAACTTTCAATGTTCATCCCCCTATCAAGAAAACAGGTACATAACGATGTTCAAGAAATTCGCAATCGCCGCTCCACTGGCTCTTCTGGCACTGGGTTCCACTGGCGCATTCGCCGCCGGTGAAGCGTCGCACTCGATCAGCCTTGTCGCGCATGTGCCGACCAACGGTTTCTATGTGGTGCCGACCGACCCGGATCTGGTCAACAAGGACCAGGACATGAGCTATCAGCCGACCACCGGCAAGATGCGCGACGTCAATGGTTTCTTCGATGTGCGCAACAACAACGGTTCGGTACACGCCAGCCTGGAGAGCCAGCCGAAACTGGTCGCCGGTAACACTTCGATCGACCTGCAAGTCATGCTTAACAACAAGGAACTGACCCTGACCCCGCAAATGGTTGTGGGTGAGTCGGAGTCCGACGTCAACTACCGCGCACCGCTGAAAATCACCGCCCGTGGCGGCAACTTCCAGCCGGGTGATTACACCGGTTCCGTGGCAATGATCTTCGATGCCGTGCCACCGGTTGCGAGCAACTGATCACGTTGATCAGGCACTAAGCGTGCACTTTTACAAGTGGCGCTCACCGACGGGGCAGGCAGCAGTGTATGCCCCGCCGGACTTTCCTTGTTTGTAAATCAGAGTACGAGTTCATGTTCCCGATGACACCCATCGCGGCTGCGCTTGCGCTGTTGTTTTGTGCCAGCGCAGCCGTGGCTTCCAACTCCACCGGCACCACACCCCGCAGTCTGCTGGCGCAGGCCAAAGGGTTGCCGGCGGATTTTGAAGAGCATTTCTTTGATGTGCCTCTGGCGGTACGGGTCGAAGTCGATCAGCAACCGCTGGGTGAGGCCATGGTGGTGTTGTCCCGCGATGATCGCATCACCTTGCTCGAATTCACTGACACCAGCGAAAACCGCTTTGGCCCCGCCGAACGCGAAAAGTGGGCGAGTTATCTCAAGCCCGGCGTGCCGCTGGGAGCGTGCAGCGGTTCCTGCCCGGACCAGTTTCTGGCGGTGCACTACAACCTGGAAAATTCGCTGGTATCGATCCTCACTGAAAACGCCGAGCGCGATGTTGCGGCCAAGCGTTACTACGATCAGCCTGAAAGCGGCAGTCACGGCTTGATGGTGCGTAACCAGCTCAATCTCAATGGCGGTCAGGAGCAGGATCTCGGCGGACGCTTCGGCCTTGAAGCCAGTTCAAGCCTGGGCAACTGGAGCCAGACGCTCAACCTGCAAGTGGCCCGTCTAGGCGGTCCGGATGACAAGCTGTATCACGCCATTCAAGAGCTGCACACCCAGCGCGAACTGCAGGGCAGTTTTTTCCGCCTGGGTTATTTCACCCCCAATTCCGAAGGGCTGACGCGCCAGCCGCGCACGTTCGGCACCAGCCCCGACACCGCCGTTGGCATCATGTACGGCAGCTCCGACAGCCTGGCCATCAACAGCCCGATGCCCAGCGTTTATCCGATCTACGTCACCGCCAACCGTCAGGGTTCGGTGGAGATCTGGCGCGATGGCCTGCTGATCAATACCCAATCAGTGCCGGCCGGTTTGCAGACCCTCGATACCCGGCCGTTACCCGGTGGCATTTATGAAGTGGAAGTACGCCTGATCGAAGACGGCCAGATCACCTCCACTACTCAGGAGCTGGTGTACAAGCCCAACAACTGGCGCAATCTCGACGAGCGCTGGCGCTACAACGTCTTTGCCGGCGAAGAACAAAAACTGCTGAGCAACTGGGACACCCAGGCCAGCGGCAGTCCGACGGCAGGTGCCTCGCTGAATTACCTGCTGCATCCACGGGTGATTCTCGGCCTGTCGGCGCGACAGATTCGTGAAAAGCTGCAATACGGCACGTCCATCGACTGGACCCTGGCCAATCACATCAGCCTGTATGCCAACGTCTACAAGACCGAGGATTACGGCACCGGTCTCGACCTGCAAAGCCTCTACAACTATGGCGTCGGCAGTATCGTCGTCAGCCACAACCGCAGTTGGCTCGACACCACCAACACCTACGACACCCTGCCCGATGGCACTCGGGTGCGTCCGCGTAATGTGTTTATCGGGCAGACCAGCAATTCATCGCTGGCGCTCAACCATCGCCTCAGCAGCAAGAGTTCGGTCAACGCGCGGGTCTCGCACAGCGAGGGCAATGTCGAAGGCATGGGCGTCGATCTGGGCTGGACCCAGCGCACCATGGTGCTGGGCAGCGATGCCAGTTGGCGCTTGTCGATTTTCGATCGGCCGGGCAGTTTCAGCAGCGGCGATGCACGCAATCGCGGGGTCGACCTGAGCATCAACATGGCGCTCGGCGCGCCCGGCCAGCAGATCACCGGCAGTATCGGTTCTCGCACCGCCCGCGATGGTACGCGTGACAACAACGCCTCGCTCGGCTGGCGCAAGGATTTCCAGGATCACGTCCTGCAAAACGTGTCGCTCACAGCGCTCACCGACACCTACGGCGTGGGCGTATCCAGTCTGGCCAACTTCCGCACCGATTCGGTCAACGGCGATGGCTTTATCCAGCGCTCCTCTTACAACGGCAACTTCACTGGTGGCCTCAACGTCGACAGCACGCTGGTGGTCGGCGGGCAGCAGATGCTCATGACCAGCCAGAGCGAAGTGCGCGGCGCCGGCATGATCGTGGATGTCGAGTCGGACATCGACGACATCGTCCTGCGCGCCGACGATTACAGCGGTGGCGGTGCGGCGCTGAAACCGGGGCGCAATTTCATCCCGATTACCGCGTATCAGAACAGCTCGGTGAGTTTCGACTTCGAAGGCAACAACGTGCCGGCCGCCACCATCGAACCGGCGCGCACCCGCTATCACCTGAACAAGGGCGGGGTGGAGTACCGCAAGGTCCGCGTGATGAAAACCCTGACCGTGCTCGGCCGACTGGTGGACGGCCAAGGGCGGCCGCTCAAGGGCCATCACGTGATCAACCACGCCAGCCGTGGAGTGACCGAAGTCGACGGGTTCTTCTCGATGGAAATGAACGCCGGCTCGCCGACCCTGGAAGTGCGGCAGGGCAACCAGTTGCTCTGCCAGTTCCGTCTTGATGCCAACAACCATCGCAGCGAAAACAACGTGTTGATGATCGGTGATTTGCGCTGCACGCCGGACACCCTGGCCGACGTCACCTCCACCGAACAGAAGGCCGGTTGATCCCATGAAGATATTTACAAGTGGATGTGCATTGGCGCTGACGCTGAGCATGTCACCGGCCCAGGCAATCAATCAGGAGATTCGTGCAATGTTTCGTCCCGATCCGTCGCAGCCGAGCAAAAACGTGTTTATCAACCAGACACCGAACAGTGGCTATTGCGCGAGCTATCCGGACCAATGCACGGCGAACTCGATGTTCAGTATTCAACTGCCGATTCGTTTCAATGGCACGCGCGCGCTGTATCAAGGGGAGGTCATTCCGATCAAAGCTCCCGCCAACTGGCGTCGGCTGACGGTCATCAATGCGGACACCCAGGAAGCGGAGACCGTGGAGGTACGTATCACCGGCGTTGGCTCCAAATATGTTTTGAGTCAACCGGCATACGAATTGGCAGGGGTGAGTGATGTTCTTGAGGGACACCAGAAGCTCTGGACCAGCAGTTGGGTGTATGCCCCCCCTCCTTGCTTGTTTAGTGGCAATGCACCTTATGGTCCTGAACATTACCGGTTTTTCTGGAAAACACCTGTGGAGGGGTTCTGCACTAAAAGGAATGCCTTCCCCATCCCGTCCATCTATTTCGACAGCCTTGATTTTGCCTACGAATTGCGTACCCCCAATCCGCTGGGTATGTCATCGGGTCTCTACACCGGCTCCATTCCATACAGGCTTGGAAGTGGGGGGGATTTCGATTTCGGCCCGCTGATGCAGCCGGACGACAGCAACGTGACCCTGGACTTCGTGCTGGACGTGCAACACACCCTCAAAGTCGACCTGCCACCGGGTGGCAATAAAGTCTCGCTGGAGCCTGAAGGCGGCTGGGCGCCGTGGATCGACAGCGGACGCAAGCCGAAGCGGATTTTTCGTGATCAACCCTTCTACATTTCTGCGTCGTCGCGCTTCAAGGTGATGCTGCTGTGCGATTCCCCGGGCGGCCCCAATTGCAGATTGGGCAGCCCGCAGGGCAACTCCGTTCAGGTCAAGGTCTCGATGAGTTTACCGGCGGGAATCGACGGCCCCAGTGGTCCCGGTGTTCCCGTCAACAGAATTCCTTTGAACGTCAATAACTGGTCCAGCTCGTTCCAGCCCAGCCTCTATTTGGATCGCAAACCCGGCGCGATGCATTTCGAGCTGGAACCCTCATCGATCGATTTCCTTCTGCGCCCCGGCATGAACGACCGGCTGCGCGGCAACATCACCATTATCTGGGACTCGGACGCATGAGTGCTCCAGTCAGGCCCTTTTCGATTTTCATGGAGTTGAACGCGATGAACCGTGGTTTTCTGCTGGGTGTGCTCAGCGTGTTGTGCCTGACGGCGCAGGCTGGTCCGCAAATCAATGTCGGCACCGTCTACGACTATCTCGACGCCGATAAAAGTACCTACCTGAAACGGGTGTTCAACAGCGGCGATGCCACGGCGTTCGTCAAGATCAATGTGCTGGAAATCATCTACGGCGCCGATGGCGTGCCGCAGGAAGTGCCCGTGGCAAATGCCGCCGACGGTGCATCGCGCAATGGCGTGATGGCCAGCCCGGCGCGGCTGATCGTGCCGGCGCAGGGCATGCAAGGCACGCGGTTGCTGTACATGGGCGAGCGTGATCGCGAGCGTTATTTTCGCGTGCGCTTCGTCCCGGTGGTGCCGGAAAAGGAAGACGAGTTCGTGGTCAGCAGCGAGGAGCGCGAAGACTACAAAAACTCGCTTTCCGCCGGGGTCAACGTGATGACCGGGTTCGGCACGATCTTCTTCGTGCGGCCCAAGGACGCGCGTTTCGCCACCGTCATCAATGACACCGAGAGCCGCTATGAACTGCGCAACACCGGCAACACCGTGCTGATCGTCGATGAGTTCAAGAGCTGTTCACTGAGCAAGGACAGCGACTGCGGCGCCACCACCAAACACCATGTGCTGGCGGGCAAGACTTTCGCCTTCGACAAGGAAAAGGGCCGCCAGTACAGCTTTTTCCTGATCGAAGGCAGCGACAAGAAAAGCATGAAGATCGCCAGTCGCTAGGTTTGTTTTCCATTGACGCATCGGGTAACCAACATGATCAAGCAATGCACCGCCGCCGCGCTGCTGGCCGCCACTGCGCTGGCCGGCGCCGGGGCGTGGGCCGCGCGCGAAGAACACACCTTCGAAGTGTCCCTGACCATTCCCAGCCGGCCGTTCTACATCATTCCCGCAGAACCGGACTGGATTCACCGGCCGCAGCGGCTTGAGTGGGATTACCAGCGATCGAACCTCAGCGGGTTGCAGCGCAATTTCGATGTGCGCCATGACAGCAGCGCGATCGAAGCACGCCTTGCCTATGACCCCTACCTGGAGAACGGCCGGCCCGGTGAAGTGATCGAACTGCGTGTCGCGTTCAATGATGTCGAATTGAGTTCGCACGTCACCCCGCGTCAGGTGCTGTCCGAGGAGGAAGCCGCGGGGGGCAAGCGCGTGGCGTTGAAGATCGATCCGATCGAGCCGCAGGGCGGTTATCGCCCCGGGGATTACCACGGCAATGTGGTGCTGATGTTCACCGCCAGGGCGCCGGGTGCGGAGTGAAGAACACTGAAAATGCCCGACAGAGGCAGAGGTGCACATGAAAAGGTTTGATTGGCTGGTGTTGCTTTCGGCGTTTTACGTTCCTCAGGCACAGGCGATCAATCAGGAGATCCGTGCGTTGTTTCAGCCGGATTCCTCGCAGCCGAGCAAGAACGTGTTCGTCAACAAGACCGCGAATTCGGGTTATTGCGCGGAGTATCCGGATCAATGTGCCGACAACGGCATGTTCAGTATTCGGCTGCCTGTTCGATTCAACTCCACTGAACCCATCTGGACTTACGAGGGGGTCGGGATAAAAGTTCCGGCTAACTGGCGCCGATTGACCGTGACTAACACCCAGACGATGGAAACGGAAACTGTTGAAGTGCGTATTACGGGTGCCGGTTCCAGGTTTGTTCTGAGCAGTCCGGCTCACGAGCTAGTGGGCGTGGATGATGTCTTGTTGGGCCATCAACGACTCTGGACTTCCAGTAGCTGGGTTTATGCCCCTTCGCCCTGTCAGTACAGTGGTGTCGGAGCGTACAGCCCTGATAGCTACCGGTTCTTCTGGAAAACCCCGGTCGAGGCGTTCTGCACAAAAGTGGCGACAACCATTATTCCTTCCATGTACTTCGATACCCTCGATTTCGCCTATGAATTGCGCACACCCAATCCGTTGGGTATGTCAGCGGGTTTGTACACCGGCTCATTGACCTACAGTCTAGGGATTGGGGGGGATTTCGATGTAGGACCGCGGATGCGACCGGACGACAGCAATCTGACTCTGGATTTTGTGCTCGATGTACAGCACACCCTTAAAGTGGATATTCCGCCAGGGGGCGACAAAGTTGTACTGGAACCGCAAGGTGGCTGGCACCGTTGGCTGGACAGCGGACGCAAACCTGCGCGCCTTTATCGCGATCAAATATTCCATATCTCGGCGTCGTCAAAATTTACTATGAAGCTTGAATGTGAGCACCGTCTGGGATTCGGATCGGGCTGTGCGATTGTTGATGGCTTGGGATTCGCCGGCGCAGTGGATGTCAGTGTCAGTCTGCCCAATGGCTTGACTAACAGTGCTGGACAACCGGTCAAGCGACAGCTTTTGGGTATTGAGGCTACAGCTCCGTTTCAACCCGGTCTCTACATTGACCGCAAACCGGCAACCCTGCATTTCGAAGTGAACGAGCAGCAAACCCACTGGATGATCGACAACGCCCAGGGCCGGCCGTACAGGGGCAATATCACGGTGATCTGGGATTCGGAAGTGGGTTAGTCGCGGTGCAGCCCGGCCACTCCCTGGCGGGGCTGGCCGGGTTCAAAGCCAGCCGTCAGAGGCCGGCTAGTCGCATCGCTTCACGGGTCAGGTCTCGTGACAGTTTTTTGCGCTGGTAGCCAATGTCTGTCAGCAATTGATCGTAACGTCGCTGGCTCATCGGTTCGCCGCTGAATACCTCGGCGTGGGGGATGCCGAGTTGAGTCGCGAGGTCTTCCATTTTTCGCGTCAGTGAATTGAGTTGTGCCGGATCGGTCAGACTGGCCCATTGCGCCTGTGCATCGCGCAATTCATCCAGCAATCCGGGTTTGACCTCGAACAGGCGATCATTGCGCTCGTATTGCGTCGGGTGGGTTTTGCGTAAGTGGCGCTCCCAGAAATTGTCTGAAGAGAGATCGATCATTGCGTTGACCAGGCCGTCGCCCTGTTCGCGTCTCATGATCATTCGGTAAGCCGTTTCGATTTCCTCTTTGGTTACGCCGGAGCGATCCTCATAGAGCATCTCATCGGATTGCCAAGGCAGTTCCAGCCTGTCAGCCAGCCCTCGTTCAAATGCCAGATGGATCTCTACCTCATCCGGTGCAAGCTTGCTCGGATCGATCAGATTCTGTTGTTCCTGACGGCTGTATTCCACGCGGGCCTCGTCGCTCACCAGATCCAGCCGTGCGGCACTGCGGGCCAGGCGCACGAGTGTGTCATCCAGAACCCTGGCGGATGTCGACTCTGTATAGGCTTTGGACACCAGCACTTTCATCCCCAGTGAGTTGAACAGTTGCGCACCGAGATCTCCGCAGTCATCCGGGGACACAATCTGTTTGAACAGTTTTTCGCGCAGTTCTGAATCGAGTGTTGCGGCTTCGACCATTTCCCAGACGCGCTTGGTCAATTTTCGTTGCCCGGGATCCGTCCGGTAATCCGCGCTTTCTCTCAGTTTGCGGATCACGCTGAAAAAACCGGCGGAGTACGGTTCGGCCATCAGGTCATGCCAGGATTCTTCGCGATATTTGCTCAAAGACGACGAGGGACTGAAACCGACAGGCGCATCGAAAGATATTTGCCAATGGCTGAGCTCGGTGCCGTCCGCCGGCGGATAATCCGGCACAAAACCCAGGCCTGAAGATTGTCGGTATTGGCCATAACGCACCCGGTCCTCATTGGTCAGTTTCGAGGTATCAAAGCGCGCACGACTAAGGACGAACGCCTGATCGGAACCGGGCGTGACTTCGGGCACGGTGTTGATCGGCGCTTGCCGCATGTCGAGCATGAAACTGCGTGGTCGGTGCCGGTTGACGGTACCCACTTTGAATAGTCCCTCGGGCCAGCTCTGGATATCGGTTCTGGCCACGCTCAGCGCCTCCAGCCGGTACATTCGTCCGACATCCGGTGGCACACGCAATGGATTGCCATTCAGGTTCAGCGAGCGCAAGCGCACCAGTCCTTTGAGTTGTTCACTGGAGCGGTGCGTCAAGCGGATGCGGTTATCGGTCAGATCCAGATCCTCGAGTTGTCGCATCCGACCGACGCTGGAAGGTATTTCTTTCAGATCGCACTGGCGGGCGCTCAATTGACGCAGATGGAGGAAGCTGTCCAGTAGTCCTCCGGAATCTGTCGAGAGGGCTGTTTTGTTGAGTCTCAATGAGCTGATCTGATCGAAGTGACTCTTCATGTCGGGTCGCTTGCGCAGGTCTTTCCACCAGCGCTCAAGATCATAACGGTTGAATTCGGTGGTCAGGTCCAGCGTATAGCCTTGCTCAGGATGGAAACTCTGCACGTCGAACGGATCACTTTTGCGTTCGAAACATTCGATCAACCTTTCCTCGATGTGAATGCCTCCGCTGTGCATGTAATCCTCAGACGCTCCGTAGACCGGTTCTCCCGCGTCGTCCAGGCCGGCGGGATGATCGTCACGCCATTGCTGCAAGGCGCGGTGCAACGTCTTGCGTTCGTTTTCCAGCTTCTCGATGGCTTCGACGGGATCACCCTCGCGCGTGAAGGTTTCGATGAGGGTGTTCACCGCTCTTTTTTTCATGTTCGGGTAGAGCTGGCTGACACGTTGCTCCGGCGTCGGGTCCGCCCAAGGCCATGGCCAACCGCGCACCAGAATTTCGGTTTCAACGGTCACCACCGGGCGAATGGGCGGTTCTGCCAGCGCGGTTCGGCGCTGCGCTGGCGAGGCGGCGTCCTCCATGATCGACAGTTTCAGCAGTCGTCCCTGACCACGCTGATAACCCACCGTCTGCAGTGTTTCTGCAGGCACGGCATGCAGAATCGCCTCGTAGAAGCCGTCCGCGTCATGCAGTTGACGGTTGTTGATGTCGAGCACTTCATAACGGCCTCGCTCATCGCGGATCAGGCGTCTGACGGTGGTGGCGTCATCTGGCCCGACACGGCAGCGCAGTGGCCCGTCATGGGTACCGTCGCGTACTTCCAGGCGCAGATCGGCGAAGGTGTCGGTGTTGAGCCTGAGGGTGTTGAGCGCAAGGCGTTCGGTATCGGCGGTGATCATTTCATCGTGATAGAAACCATCGTAGGCGCGGGCGGCGGATGCTTCGAAATCCAGTTCTCGGGCCTGGGCCTTGAGGCGCAACGGCAGGTGTTGTTCGTCGGCAATCCTTTGCAGTTCGATAGGTCTGGCCTGGGCCACAAGTTTCTCGGCGAGCGGCAGCGGCAGCTCCGGGAAGGTCTGTTTGACGATTTTGATGTCGGCTTTGTCCGATCTTTCCAAGGCTTGATAGACATGGCGGGAGACGGCGCCCCGGCGCTCATCCACGGCAGTCGCGAGCTGGCTGCGCAAGGCCGCAACACGTTCGTCACCGGCAACGTCGCGCCCCAGCAGGTTGTTGAATTCGCCATCGGTGAGGAAGTCCACCACCCGCTCCACCAACCTGCCCGCGTTGAGATCGCCCTGACTGATGCTCAACGTATCGGCCGGCGCCGCCTGCGGGTTGCCGTATTTGCGCGAGTAACCGCTCAGGCTGGCATCGGCAAACACCTCCAGCGCTTTAGCGTCAGGCCAGCCCGGCAAAGCGGTCAGCATCGGTTCCAGCCAGACTGCCTGTGCATCGATCGGCCGACCGCGACGAATGTCGGCACTCGCCGTGAGCACATCGTCGTAGGCGCTGAAGCGCTTGACCGTATCGGCCAGTAGTGGCGGCGGCGGGCTGTTGTCGATATGCATCTGGCGCAACGCGTTGTGCTCGGTGCCGCTGCTGATGCGGATCTGCTCAAGCTCGGTCGGCGAGAAACGATCGACGCTGTGGCCCAGTCGCCGCATCAGCGCTTCATCCGGCCAGTCTTGCGGGGTTTCCACTTCATGGACCCAGGCGCCGTGGCCGTTGTGTTCGATCTGCGGTTTGTAGGCGTTGGCGCGGTTCGGGTGTTTGATGCGGTGGGTGTTGGACGTCGCATCAGTCGAGGCTTTTTCGACGAAGTACAGCTTGCCCTCCAGCGGCAGGACGTTTTCGTTGCCGTACTGATGCAGGCCATGGCGATCAGGTTTGGCGCCTGGTGAGAGCATCAGCTCGTTGCGTTCGTACGGGGTCAGGTCCGGGTGCCATAAACTCGCTTTGCCATTGGGCAGCCTGACCGGTTTCATACCGTCGACCAATGGCGACAGCTTGACGCGAAAGGTTTCACCGATCTGTGCGCCGGCGGCGAAGGTGGCCAACTGGATGATGTCGGTCACCACGCTGATGACATGCCCGGCGGCCTCTTGCCAAAGGCCTTCGGCCAGATCGACGATGCCTTCGATGACATCACTGGTCAGTTGATAAGCGGTGTAGGCCATCATCAGTTCGCCCAGACCCGGCACGAACGGGGTGGCGATCAACAGCGCGACATTGAAAATGTCCGAGAGGATTTTCTTGAAATTGTCCCACCACGCCCAGCGCGCCTTGCTGTCGGTATCAGCGGTGGAGACGGCGATTTCCCGGGCGTCATTGAGAATCTTGTTGAGTTTTTGCTGGTAGGCGTGGCGCCAGTAATCACCTTGCAATTTCACGCGGCTGAATTGCAGGTTCGGGTTGGCCACCGGCTCCTTGTGCCACGCCGGACGCGGATCGCTCGGATCCTGACGCGGGTGATACTTGACGATGAACAGGCGTTGTTCGAGTTCGGCGAAGAAGTGCCCACGCTGTTGCTGGTCGACAAACTGGCTGAAGAACTGACGGTAGGTCTGTCCGGTCGATTCGCTGAATCGGTCGTCGCGAAACTGGCGCGCCAATTCATCGCGGAACGCTTTCAGAGAGGTGTACTCCTTGAGCGGGTGGTCCGGGTCGTGAGGGATGTAGACGATCAGGCGACGAACGCCGCGACTGTCCGAAACGGTATGCGTCAGCAGTAGAACGCCGGTCAGGCGGGTACCAAGCAGCGACAGATCAGAGCACTGCATCGAACGGCCATTGAGCAGCAGTTGCGGCTTGTCTTCGGCCAGGGTCAGCAGCATTTTGTAGGTGTCGTACGGGATATCGTCCTTGATCAGGGCCAGATGCGCGGCGACGGCGAGCGCATCCTTCTGACTTTCGCTCACCTTGTATTGCAGCAGGCCTTCGGCGAGTGGTTCGCCGGGCAGCAGGTAGCTTTCCAGATGCTTTTTATACTGCGCACCGATGTCCAGATCGCGGCACAGCAGCTGGAACTGACTGATGGCCATTGCACCTTTGATCGGCACGACATCGAACAAGCCTCGTGCATCGGGTTTGCTGATGTAGTCCGAGCCATGCCCGACCGCTTCACTGCTGGCGAAGTTGTGCAGGGCGGCATCGAGCAGCGAGACCGTGCGGGTTACGACGCCCCCGGAAACATCGATGGCGTACCACGGTTTGTCTTTCGGCAGGTACAGGCGCAGAAAGGTGTTTTTGACGTCCGCCTCGATGCCGTGCCGCTCCTTGATTCTGGCCTTGAGCAGCGGTTCGGCGAAGGCATGGAGATCGGTTTTCGCCAACAGATGGTCAACCTGGTTCTGCGAACTCCAGGCCTTGAGGTTGGCGATGACGAGTTTGTTCAGGTGCGCGGCGGGGGCGGTGGTGTACCAGGATTGAATCTTCAGAGGCGTGGCGGCCAAGGCGAGGCCCCGGCTGACGGTGGCGGTTTTGAAGTGGTTGTTGACGGCGGACTTGATGAATTCGTAGTGCCGTCCTTTGTCCGCGTTGTCCGCAGGCTGGGGAGAGAGAGACATGGCCAATCATCCTTGATTGTTGAGGAGTGATCAGCCTACTCAGGGCAGGGCAAAACAAAAGTTCAAAGATCGGGAGGCAAACGGCGTTGTGGGTCGCCAACCCGACGAAAATTCGAATCTGAAAAATACATAAGTACCACCCGCCGCAGAGAAAAAACGTCACCCTGTTGCAGAAAAGCCCGACACGAATTGTTACCTCACTGTAGGGCGCGGCGCTTCGAGCAGCGCCACGCTGGCGGTTTGCGTCGGCGTGCATTGGGCGTCGCTACCCGGTTGCAGGTACGGCGTCAGAATCGGCGCCATGCCCTTGAGCACCTGCACTGGCAGGGCCGAGGTGAATTTGAAGTTCTCCGCTGAGCGACCCGGAACGAACGCGGTGAGGGTGCCGAAATGGTGATCGCCGATGTAGAACACGAAGGTCGCGGTACGGTTGATCGACTTCGAACTGAGGATGCGTCCACCCGAACCGATGGCCTCGATGCGGTTGTCGCCGGTCCCGGTTTTGCCTCCCATGGCCAGTGGGCTGCCATCAGCCAGTTTGAAACTGCCGGAAACACGTTTGGCCGTACCGGCGTCGACCACTTGTGACAGCGCCTCACGCATGGCCGTGGCGACTTCGGATGGCATCACCCGTTTGCCGACGTGCGGGTCGTTGACCAGTTGCGTTTCGTACGGCGTGCCAGCGGCGAAATGCAGGCTGTCGATGCGCAGCGTCGGCATGCGTACGCCGTCATTGAGGATGGTGCCGATCAACTCGGCCAGGGCGGCGGGGCGGTCACCGGAGCTGCCAATGGCAGTGGCCAGCGACGGCACCAGGTGATCGAACGGATAACCGACTTTCTGCCAGCGCTGGTGAATCTCGAGGAACGCTTCGATCTCGAGCATGGTGCGAATGCGGCTGTCGCGGGCGCCTTTGTGCTTGCTCTTGAACAGCCAGCTATAGACTTCCTGACGTTCGAAATGGCTGGCCTTGACGATCTCGCTGAAGGTCGCGTCCGGGTGGTTCAACAAATAACCCATCATCCACAAGTCCAGCGGATGCACCTTGGCAATAAAGCCCTGATCAGGCAAGTCGTAGCTGCCGGGGCCGTAGGAGTCATAGAGGCGGATCAGGCGATCATCGGTGAGTTTTTCCGTGAGTTTGGCGCCTTTGAGGTGTGAGCGCACGAAGGTGTTGAAGTCTTCCTGACTGGCATCCGGCAGCAAGTAGCGATGCACGGCAGCCATGCGAATCGGTGTCGGGCGCATGCTGTCGAGGAACGTGTCGAGACGCGCCTGAGTGTTTTTGTTCTTGTACTTTTTCCAGAACTTGAGCTGGAACGAGGTGCCTTCGCGGTCGGCGAAGCTGGCCAGGTATTCCTGGCGACGCGGGTCACGATCATCCTTGAGCAATTCGGCACTGTTGTTGGGGCCGGAGTAGGTGGTGTAGCGCACCAGATCGCGCATCAAGCGAATGAATGGCAGGTTGATCGACTCGCGCAGGGCATCGCGCAGAGTCGGCAGGCGACCGTTGTCTTCCTTGCGGAAGTTGTGGAACGTGTGCAAGCCGCCGCCGGTAAAAAACGCCTCGCCGGGGCTGGCCGAGTATTTGCGGTCGAGGGCTGCGCCGAGCAGCTTCGACAGGTCGTGATCCTTGTTCTGGATCAGGTAATCAATGACCCACTGGCTCAGGCGATCCTGATCGGGGACTTCGACTTTTTTCAGTTCCGGCACGCTCATCGCGCCGTACTTGTCGTGCAGCTCGGCGATGATTTGCAGGTAAGTGGTGAGCACGCGCATTTTCGCGGTTGAGCCGAGTTCGAGTTTGCTGCCTTCGTTAATGTCGAACGGCTGGTCGGTGCTGTCGGTCTGCACCCGTACGCGGGACCCGTCCGGGGTCAACTCGAAGAGGGTGAAGCTGTAGCGCACTTGGGTGGTGCTGGTCGGGGTCAGCAAACGTTCACCGAGCAGGCCGATTTCGGCGGCGTAGGTCGGATCGGCGAGTTTCTTCAGGTACGCGGTGGCCTGGGTTTGCAGTTCGCCCTGCAGGGTGCTGGTGGCCGAGAGGTCGAGGCGATCGAGGTCGTACAGCGGCCGGTTGAGCATGCTCGCCAGACGACTGCGGGCGACGCTGATGCCCTTGTTGGTTTCGATCGGTTGAATGGTCGGCTGGGTCTGCCAGTCGCGGTAGCTGACCTTGCTGGCAAGGGCAGCATCGGCCAATGCGCCATCGATCACCGCGTTCTGTTTGAGCAGACGCAAATGGCTGTCGGTGAGATCAGCGAGTTCCTCGCGGCCCTTGGTCAGATAATACGAAGGGCGGCGCTGGGCGATCATCAGCGAGAGCATTTCCCGCAGGTACAGGCCTTTGGCAGCCATGGTTTTCGAATCCGTGGCCGGACTGTTCAACTGTGCGTTGGCCTGGTTGAAGTCACTGCCGTACCAGACGCGCAAGCCTTCCGCCATGCCATGCACTTCACCATGCCCCGGCACCGCCGAGAGCGGCACACTGTTGAGGTAATCGCGCACGATGTTCTGCCGTGCTCCCAGCGTCTGCGGGCCGGGTTGATAGGCGCGCACGCTGGCTGACATCATCTGCCGCAGTTTCTCGGCACCGGACACCGTCAGGCCATCCGGTGAATGCCGGTACTTTTCCAGTTGTGTGGCCAAGGTACTGCCGCCCGCCGATTGGCCCGGCAGACGCAGCAATTTCGCCACTTGCGACCACGCCGCCATGCCGAAGCGCGGCCAGTCCACCGCCGGGTTGGCCAGCGGCTGTTTCGGGTCAAGCAGAAACCGGTTTTCGATGAACAACAGGCTGCTGACCACCACCGGCGGGATCGCCGCGAAGCTTGCGTACAGTTGCTGTGGATAGTTGTACTTGTACAGCGGCGCGGCCCGGCAATCGGTGATCGACAGCCCGGCCTGAATCTTCTCGGAATACGGCACGAACAGGCCTTTGTCGGTGTAGCTGAGCAGCGCCGGGGAAAAGCGCGTCTGTTCGGTAATGACGTAATTGCGTTTGAGCAGGCGCGGCAGGAATTCATCCAGCGAGCTGTAACCCAGGCGCAGATCGAACGGGCCATTGCCCGGATAGCGAATCGCTTCGCTGGGGCCGGGTTCGAGGGTGTAGGTCAGCGAAGCGGCGTATTGGCTGAGCTCGCGCGACTGAAAGCGCGAAGTGCGCATTTCCTTGGACGCGGCCAGCCCCACCACAATCGCGATAATCACCAGCAACAACCAGAAAGCCTTCCACCCGTGCCGGTTGCGGCGGGGTTTTTCAGGGACAGGCGCTTCATCCACACGGTCAGTCGGAACCACGGCTTTACTCGAATCGGTTTGCCACAAAGCGCCCATAGTCGATTGATCCATTCACGCAGATTGATCGGACTTGTCTGAAGCTTAGACGGTGGTTGGCGGCGGGGAAGAAAATGTGCGGGATGGGGGAGGGGTAGTTGCTGAATAAATCTGAACGGCGGGTACCGGGGCCCAAACCTGCAAGTCAGAGCACTCTGTAGGGCAATGCTGGCCAAGCGGACACATGACGATGCACCAATGCTGTGCAATACTCGGCGGCTTTTTCAGCGGCGAATATTCCTACGCAAAGCAGGTAATGCCTCTCCGCAAACCGGGCTCTTACCGAGAGTTGTCGCTGAATGTTGTGGTTTATAGAGTGAAAAGTCCTGCCCAAGGCTTTTTATACTGCACGCCCCGCTGATCTTGCAGGTTGACCTGCAGGACGCGTTTGCCCACGAGGTAAACGCGGTTTCACAGCAGCCAAGGCTTATCGGCCGACGCTTCGATACTCGGTGGTCATATCCAATAACAAGACGAGGTTGCACCCCTATGCCAGTCGGCAATCAACTGCCTCACGGCGACACCGCTCAGGGCGGTCCGCTCAAACGCGAACTCGGCGAACGGCATATTCGCCTGATGGCGCTCGGTGCCTGTATCGGCGTTGGTCTGTTCTTAGGTTCGGCCAAGGCCATCGAAATGGCCGGCCCGGCGATCATGCTGTCTTACATTCTGGGTGGCCTGGCGATTCTGGTGATCATGCGCGCGCTCGGCGAGATGGCCGTGCACAACCCGGTCGCCGGCTCCTTCAGCCGTTACGCGCAAGACTACCTCGGCCCGTTGGCCGGTTTTCTCACCGGCTGGAACTACTGGTTTCTGTGGCTGGTGACCTGCGTCGCGGAAATCACCGCGGTGGCCGTGTACATGGGCATCTGGTTTCCCGATGTGCCGCGCTGGATCTGGGCGCTCGCGGCGCTGATCAGCATGGGCTCGATCAACCTGATCGCGGTGAAGGCCTTCGGTGAATTCGAATTCTGGTTCGCCCTGATCAAGATCGTCACCATTATCGCCATGGTCATCGGCGGCGTCGGCATCATCGCTTTCGGCTTCGGCAATGATGGTGTGGCACTGGGGATTTCCAACCTGTGGGCCCACGGCGGCTTCATGCCCAACGGCGTGACCGGCGTGCTGATGTCGCTGCAAATGGTCATGTTCGCCTACCTCGGCGTCGAGATGATCGGCCTGACCGCCGGTGAGGCGAAGAACCCGCAGAAGACCATTCCCGATGCGATCGGCTCGGTGTTCTGGCGGATTCTGCTGTTCTACGTCGGCGCACTGTTCGTGATTCTGTCGATCTACCCGTGGAACGAGATCGGCACGCAGGGCAGTCCGTTCGTGATGACCTTTGAGCGTCTGGGCATCAAGACCGCCGCCGGCATCATCAACTTCGTAGTGATCACCGCGGCGCTGTCGTCGTGCAACGGCGGCATCTTCAGCACCGGGCGTATGCTCTACAGCCTGGCGCAGAATGGCCAGGCACCGGCGGGTTTTGCCAAAACATCGAATAATGGTGTACCGCGTCGAGCGCTGTTGCTGTCGATTGCGGTGTTGCTCTTGGGCGTAATGCTCAACTATCTGGTGCCGGAGAAAGTCTTCGTCTGGGTGACCTCGATTGCCACCTTCGGCGCGATCTGGACCTGGGTGATGATCCTGCTGGCGCAACTGAAATTCCGCAAAGGCCTGAGCGCCAGCGAACGTGCCGGCCTCAAGTACAAGATGTGGCTGTACCCGGTCAGCTCGTACTTTGCGCTGGCGTTCCTGGTGCTGGTGGTCGGCCTGATGGCGTACTTCCCGGACACCCGCGTGGCGCTGTATGTGGGCCCGGCGTTTCTGGTGCTGCTGACGGTGTTGTTCTACGTGTTCAAGTTGCAACCGACCGGTGAAACGCAGGGTGCTGCGCGTTCGGCCTCTTAAGTCGTAGCGGCTGAAAAAACGAAACCCCGGTCGAGAGATCGGGGTTTTTTATTGCCCATGCCGCGGATCGTCTCCAAAGCTGAGCCTCCTGCGCTAGCTCAGCAGCAGTTTGAAGACCACTCGTCGGAAGTAGCCGCGCACCTGTAATTTCTGACAGTAGACCTGGTACCTGCCTTGGCCTAGGTTGAAGCTTCGCCAAACGTGGCAAGAGCGGGGCACCGGCATGAAGGGATTCTCGGCAGTGACTGTGATCGAAATTGCCGATGGATTTATCCATTGGCAAATCTTTTTTGTGCTGTGCAGTGCCATCGAGCTGTCGCAAGCCGCCAGTAACTTTGCCGCGTTTTGCGTGGCGGCTGCGTTCTCGTTTTACGTGAACATGCTGTACACCTTCGAGAGCAGAACGTCGGTGTTTGGCTATCTGTTGTTGATTGTGCTGATGGGCGGAGTCAGTTTCGGCATCGGTTCGATTGCCGATGCGCGTCATTGGCCGGGACTGATGACTGTGGTGGTGTTCACGCTGATCAATTTTCTGGCCGGATACGGTTTTTTCAGGTACGTGCTGTTGCGTGAGCAACGGTGATGAAGCACTTGTTGGCTGTTGGGCTCTTTGGACGATCTCCTGCGTCAGCGCAATTGGATCGACTGGCTTTGGTTGCGGTGTTGATCATTGCACTGTTCGTACGCTTCCACTCCATTACGGTGCCGGCAATATGGGGCGACGAGGCCTATAGCCTGCTGCTTGCGCGGGAAACGCCGACACGTATCTGGGCGCTGACGAGCCAGCACGTTCATCCGCCGCTCTATTACATGTTCTTGCATTACTGGGGCGCAGTGTGGGGCGATGCCCCATTGCCGGCACGAGCCCTGAGCGTGTTAGCGGATGTCGGCACGTTATTGTTGTGTATCAAGTTGATGAGCCTGATCTCAACGCGTCGGGCGACCTGGATTGCGGCATTGCTGTTGGCGTTGTTACCGATTTCGATACGTTTTAGCCAGGAAGCCAGGATGTACACCTTGCTTGGATTCTGGCTGATGGGAGCGACCCTGGCATTGGTGTGCTGGGCACGGGCGCCGGAGCAAAAGCGCTTTGCGGTGATTTACGCGTTGCTGATGGTTGCTGCGTTTTATACGCATTATTTCGCCGGTTTGTGTGTGTTGGTGCATTGGTTGTTCTGGTGGCAGAGCCGCAGTTCCCGGACCGTGGTGACCATTGGACCTGGGGAGTGGCTGATCACCAACATTGCCGTCGTGTTCTTGTACCTGCCCTGGGTCCCCCATCTCTTCAATCAATTGGCTGACACGGGGGTATTGGGTTGGATAGCTCCCGTGACGTTGCAGCAAGCCTTGATGATTGTCTGGCAGTTTTCCGTAATCGCCACCGACAGCTTCCAGTCGCCGATGTTGAGGTTGCTTCCATTGGTATTGATGTTGCTGTTTGCTGCGACAATCATTGCGAACAGTTCTGATGAACAACGGTTCAACTGGCTGCTGGTCAGCTATTTTTTTGTGCCGCTGATTGCTCTCTATCTGATTGCCTTGCTGCATGCGCTATTTGGACCTCGATACCTGTTCTTTTCGGCTCCGGCTTTGGCAATGATGACAGCGGTCGCGCTGGATATCTGGGGGAAACGTCGAATTTGGTTGGCGAGTGCAGTTCTGTTTTTTGTGGTGGTTGTCCAATTGCACGGGTTAACGATGGTGTACCGACAAAACGATGAATTAAACGGTACAAACGTGCGCAAAGACACTGGGTTTGCTTCATTGGTAATGCAGTTGAATCAGAACGCGCTTTCTGGTGACCAGGTCATCATCGCTTCTGCGTACTGGTTTCCGGTGTTCTCTTACTACAGCTCCGCTGGTATTGATCTGAGGTTTGAAGTGCGATCTTCACTGGATGATTTTTTGAAGCTCACCCGTCGCGGTGTTCTGAGTCTGATCAGCGATCCGGTTCGCCTCACCTACATTGATGGCGTGACTGTTCTTGATTGCCGCAACCTAAGAATCTGGTGGGTAACAGATGCGGGCTTACATGGCGATAGACCACTGTTTGCGAAGGGGCGTTCGCCCCGGCTCACCCTTCATGGGGGGCGGATTTCGGCGTATTTGTTCATCGCAGAGCCAGTACCGAACGCAATAGCGACCGGCACTTGCTCCACGCTTTGGCCTAGGCTGCAGCCACTTCCTGCGGCTCAAAACTGTCCGCCCGCGCCATCTGCCACATCCGCGAATAGAACTCGCCATTCACTTCGCCAGTGAGCAATTCCCCCGGTTTCAGGAACACATGCAACTGCGAGAACAGTTTGATCTCGGTCGCCGACATACGTCGCACCAAGTGCTTGGCCGATAGTTGCGACGGATGTTCCAGCCCGGCTGCGGCGAGCATTTCCGCCAGCGCCTTCAAGGTATTGCGGTGGAAGTTGAACACGCGCTGCGCCTTGTCCGGCACCACCAGCGCGCGCTGGCGCAAGGCATCCTGAGTCGCTACGCCGGTCGGGCATTTGTTGGTGTGGCAGCTTTGCGACTGAATGCAGCCGATGGCGAACATGAAGCCGCGTGCGGAGTTGGCCCAGTCGGCGCCGATGGCCAGTACGCTGGCGATGTCGAAGGCACTGACGATCTTGCCGCTGGCGCCGAGTTTGATCTTGTCGCGCAGGTTCAGACCCACCAACGTGTTGTGCACGAACAGCAGGCCTTCGCGCATCGGCACGCCGATGTGGTCAGTAAACTCGACCGGTGCGGCGCCGGTGCCACCTTCCTTGCCATCGACGACGATGAAGTCCGGGAGGATGCCGGTTTCCAGCATGGCTTTGGCGATGCCCATGAACTCCCACGGGTGGCCGAGGCAGAACTTGAAGCCCACCGGTTTGCCGCCGGACAGTTCGCGCAATTGCTGAATGAAATGCATCATTTCCAGCGGCGTGGAAAACGCGCTGTGGCGCGACGGCGACACGCAGTCTTCGCCCATCATGATCCCACGGGTATCGGCGATTTCCTGGGTGACTTTGTGCTTGGGCAGGATCCCGCCGTGGCCGGGTTTGGCGCCTTGGCTCATCTTGATTTCGATCATCCGAACTTGCGGGTTCTGCGCCTGGGTGGCGAAGCGTTCCGGGTCGAAACGGCCGTCGCTGGTGCGGCAACCGAAGTAGCCACTGCCCAGCTCCCAGGTCAGGTCGCCGCCGTGTTCGCGGTGATACGGGCTGATGCTGCCTTCACCGGTGTCGTGGGCGAAGTTGCCGAGTTTCGCGCCCTGGTTCAACGCGCGAATGGCGTTGGCGCTGAGCGAGCCGAAGCTCATCGCCGAGATGTTGAACACCGAGGCCGAGTACGGCTGCGAGCACTGCGGGCCGCCAACGGTGACGCGGAAACTGCTCGGGTCGCTCAGTGGTGCCGGGCGCATCGAGTGGCCGATGAATTCGAATCCGGATTGGTAGACATCGATCAGCGTGCCGAACGGTTTGTCAGCGGTTTCGTTTTTCGCTCGCGAATAGACCAGCGAACGTTGCGCGCGGGAGAAGGGCAGGGCATCGCTGTCGGACTCCAGCAGGTACTGACGGATCTCCGGGCGGATGCCTTCGACCAGGTAACGGATGTTGCCGAGGATCGGGTAATTGCGACGCACCGCGTGCGGGCTTTGCAGCAGGTCGAACAGACCGAGCAGGCTCAACACACCGGTGACGGCAGTGATCGGCCACAGCCAGTCATGTTCGAGAAAAGGCAGGCTGGCGAGGGTGAAAATCACGCAGACGGCAAAGAAGGCGTAGCGGCTCAGGAGTGACAGGCTCATACGGTTTCCTTGGTTCGGACTCGGAATAATCAGCGCCGCAGTTCCTTGTGGGAGCGAGCTTGCTCGCGAATACAGTGGATCAGCCAACATGAATGTTGAATGTGATGGCCCCTTCGCGAGCAAGCTCGCTTCCCACAAAAAAGCGTAAATCGCGCTGTTTCAGGCGTTTTGTGCCTGAAGAAAAATCGAAAAAAGCTCGGACTGGGATTTGATCCCCAGCTTGCTGTACATGTGTTTCTTATGGACTTTCACGGTTTCTACGGAGATTTCTAGCTTACGGGCGATTTCTTTACTGGAGCAACCGCTGAGCATCAAACGCCCGACATCCAGTTCACGGGCGGTCAATTGCGCCCCCTTGAGTTGCTGCACCGACGCCTCCAGTTGCACCCGCCAGTCTGCCCGGACAGGGGCGGCGGCGAGGGCCACGGTTTCGTTGATCTCATAGGGTAGTCGTTGGCGCAGCAGGCCCAGCACCCACGGCTGGATCAATGACAGCAAGGCGATATGTTCGCCAGTGAAACGTTTTTCACTGCCCAGCGACAGACACAACGTGCGATCGCCTTCGAGCTGACAATTGAACTGGATTTCGTCGGCCACGACATTCAGACGAAAGTATCGCTGGTAATACTCGGTCAGTTCGAAATGCTCCGGCGCCACTTCCGAGAGGCGATACAGACCGGTGCGCGTTTGCTCGCGGCAGGCGATGTAGAACGGGTCGAGCAGGTACAGGCCGCGTAAGTAATCCTGAAACAACGGGTCAGGGCTGCCGTCTGCGCCCGGGCATTCGGCGAAGACTTGCGGGTGTTGATCGGCGCTGAACAGCAGCACCACCCAGCTATCGAACGGCACGTACTGGTCAAGCAGACGCACCAGTTGTGCCCAGAAGTTCGGCTTGTCCAGCGCGTCGATCAATTGCCCGACGGCGCGGTGCCAAGTGATGTCATCAAACGAAAGTGTCATCGATCTACCCCTATCGGGTTACCCCGGCCGCGTAATTCCCTGGCCGCTCGCTTGCTGCGCATACTGGCCCACAGACAGCCACCGGGCAATCTTTCAGCGCCCGGCGCTCATAACAAGGGAATCCCATGAAAGTTGAACTCGCCCAACTGGCGGGCCGTGACAATGCCACGGCATATAACCTCGAACGCGCCCTGGCGGCGATTGCCGCGTGCGCTGCCGACACGCAACTGATTGTGTTCCCGGAAACCCACCTGATGGGCTTCCCGACGGCCGAGACCGTGGCGCAAACCGCCGAACCGTTGGACGGCCCGACCGTCAGCGCGGTGCTGGCCGCCGCGCGCGAACGCAACATCGCCGTGGTGATCGGCATGGCCGAGAACGACAACGGTCGCTTCTACAACACCACGCTGCTGATCACCCCTGAAGGCATCGCCCTGAAATACCGCAAGACGCACTTATGGGCGTCGGATCGTGGCGTGTTCGAGGCCGGCGACCGCTACGCCACGTGTGAGTGGAACGGTGTGCGCGTTGGCCTGTTGATCTGCTACGACATCGAATTTCCCGAGTCGGCCCGTGCCTTGGCGCAACTGGGTGCCGGGTTGCTTATCGTGACCAACGGCAACATGGACCCGTACGCGCCGACTCACCGCACGGCGATCATGGCCCGCGCGCAGGAGAATCAGGCCTTTGCGTTGATGGTCAACCGCGTGGAGGCGGGGGATGACGGTTTGGTGTTTGCAGGTGGCAGTGCGCTGGTCGATCCGCTGGGGACGTTGCTGTTCGAGGCCGGACGGGAAGAAGGGCAGTTCAGTGTTGAGCTGGATTTCGACCGACTGGAGATTGCGCGCAGGGATTACCGCTATCTGGATGATCAGCGGTTGAAGTTGCCGGGGGAGGTAGTGGAGCGGAGCGATGGTGTTCGTGAGTTGTTGATTCCACGCCGTTGACCGCTGCCCTCACCCTAGCCCTCTC
>NZ_JSFK01000035.1 GCF_000783395.1 Pseudomonas chlororaphis
TCGAACTTTCGGTTCGTTTCGTCTTCACACACCGCAATCTGGTGCCTTTTCAGGTCAGCAAATTGCTTGGGTGTTATATGGTCAAGCCTCACGGGCAATTAGTATTGGTTAGCTCAACGCCTCACAGCGCTTACACACCCAACCTATCAACGTCGTAGTCTTCGACGGCCCTTCAGGGAACTCAAGGTTCCAGTGAGATCTCATCTTGAGGCAAGTTTCCCGCTTAGATGCTTTCAGCGGTTATCTTTCCCGAACATAGCTACCCGGCAATGCCACTGGCGTGACAACCGGAACACCAGAGGTTCGTCCACTCCGGTCCTCTCGTACTAGGAGCAGCCCCTCTCAAATCTCAAACGTCCACGGCAGATAGGGACCGAACTGTCTCACGACGTTCTAAACCCAGCTCGCGTACCACTTTAAATGGCGAACAGCCATACCCTTGGGACCGGCTTCAGCCCCAGGATGTGATGAGCCGACATCGAGGTGCCAAACACCGCCGTCGATATGAACTCTTGGGCGGTATCAGCCTGTTATCCCCGGAGTACCTTTTATCCGTTGAGCGATGGCCCTTCCATACAGAACCACCGGATCACTAAGACCTACTTTCGTACCTGCTCGACGTGTCTGTCTCGCAGTCAAGCGCGCTTTTGCCTTTATACTCTACGACCGATTTCCGACCGGTCTGAGCGCACCTTCGTACTCCTCCGTTACTCTTTAGGAGGAGACCGCCCCAGTCAAACTACCCACCATACACTGTCCTCGATCCGGATAACGGACCTGAGTTAGAACCTCAAAGTTGCCAGGGTGGTATTTCAAGGATGGCTCCACGCGAACTGGCGTCCACGCTTCAAAGCCTCCCACCTATCCTACACAAGCAAATTCAAAGTCCAGTGCAAAGCTATAGTAAAGGTTCACGGGGTCTTTCCGTCTAGCCGCGGATACACTGCATCTTCACAGCGATTTCAATTTCACTGAGTCTCGGGTGGAGACAGCGCCGCCATCGTTACGCCATTCGTGCAGGTCGGAACTTACCCGACAAGGAATTTCGCTACCTTAGGACCGTTATAGTTACGGCCGCCGTTTACCGGGGCTTCGATCAAGAGCTTCGCGTTAGCTAACCCCATCAATTAACCTTCCGGCACCGGGCAGGCGTCACACCCTATACGTCCACTTTCGTGTTTGCAGAGTGCTGTGTTTTTAATAAACAGTCGCAGCGGCCTGGTATCTTCGACCGGCATGAGCTTACGGAGCAAGTCCTTCACCCTCACCGGCGCACCTTCTCCCGAAGTTACGGTGCCATTTTGCCTAGTTCCTTCACCCGAGTTCTCTCAAGCGCCTTGGTATTCTCTACCCAACCACCTGTGTCGGTTTGGGGTACGGTTCCTGGTTACCTGAAGCTTAGAAGCTTTTCTTGGAAGCATGGCATCAACCACTTCGTGTTCTAAAAGAACACTCGTCATCAGCTCTCGGCCTTAAGATCCCGGATTTACCTAAGATCTCAGCCTACCACCTTAAACTTGGACAACCAACGCCAAGCTGGCCTAGCCTTCTCCGTCCCTCCATCGCAATAACCAGAAGTACAGGAATATTAACCTGTTTTCCATCGACTACGCTTTTCAGCCTCGCCTTAGGGACCGACTAACCCTGCGTCGATTAACGTTGCGCAGGAAACCTTGGTCTTTCGGCGTGGGTGTTTTTCACACCCATTGTCGTTACTCATGTCAGCATTCGCACTTCTGATACCTCCAGCAAGCTTCTCAACTCACCTTCACAGGCTTACAGAACGCTCCTCTACCGCATCACCCGAAGGTGATACCCGTAGCTTCGGTGTATGGTTTGAGCCCCGTTACATCTTCCGCGCAGGCCGACTCGACTAGTGAGCTATTACGCTTTCTTTAAAGGGTGGCTGCTTCTAAGCCAACCTCCTAGCTGTCTAAGCCTTCCCACATCGTTTCCCACTTAACCATAACTTTGGGACCTTAGCTGACGGTCTGGGTTGTTTCCCTTTTCACGACGGACGTTAGCACCCGCCGTGTGTCTCCCATGCTCGGCACTTGTAGGTATTCGGAGTTTGCATCGGTTTGGTAAGTCGGGATGACCCCCTAGCCGAAACAGTGCTCTACCCCCTACAGTGATACATGAGGCGCTACCTAAATAGCTTTCGAGGAGAACCAGCTATCTCCGAGCTTGATTAGCCTTTCACTCCGATCCACAGGTCATCCGCTAACTTTTCAACGGTAGTCGGTTCGGTCCTCCAGTTAGTGTTACCCAACCTTCAACCTGCCCATGGATAGATCGCCCGGTTTCGGGTCTATTCCCAGCGACTAGACGCCCTATTAAGACTCGCTTTCGCTACGCCTCCCCTATTCGGTTAAGCTCGCCACTGAAAATAAGTCGCTGACCCATTATACAAAAGGTACGCAGTCACAGAACAAAGTCTGCTCCCACTGCTTGTACGCATACGGTTTCAGGATCTATTTCACTCCCCTCTCCGGGGTTCTTTTCGCCTTTCCCTCACGGTACTAGTTCACTATCGGTCAGTCAGTAGTATTTAGCCTTGGAGGATGGTCCCCCCATATTCAGACAAAGTTTCTCGTGCTCCGTCCTACTCGATTTCATGACCAAGAGATTTTCGCGTACAGGGCTATCACCCACTATGGCCGCACTTTCCAGAGCGTTCCGCTAATCTCAAAGCCACTTAAGGGCTAGTCCCCGTTCGCTCGCCACTACTAAGGGAATCTCGGTTGATTTCTTTTCCTCAGGGTACTTAGATGTTTCAGTTCCCCTGGTTCGCCTCTTGCACCTATGTATTCAGTACAAGATAACCATCTTATGATGGCTGGGTTCCCCCATTCAGACATCTCCGGATCAAAGTCTGTTTGCCGACTCCCCGAAGCTTTTCGCAGGCTACCACGTCTTTCATCGCCTCTGACTGCCAAGGCATCCACCGTATGCGCTTCTTCACTTGACCATATAACCCCAAGCAATCTGGTTATACTGTGAAGACGACATTCGCCGAAAATTCGAATTTCTCAATTAAGAGAACT
>NZ_JSFK01000036.1 GCF_000783395.1 Pseudomonas chlororaphis
ATTCCACTGGGACCGCGACGGCCAGTCCAACGACAAAACCACCTGCTGGATGCGCGTCGCCAGCGGCTGGGCCGGCGCAGCGTACGGCGGCATCGCCATCCCGCGCATCGGCATGGAAGTCCTCGTCACCTTCCTCGAAGGCGATCCCGACCAGCCGCTGGTCACCGGTTGCCTGTACCACAAGGAAAACGTCGTCCCCTACGACCTGCCGGCAAACAAAACCCGCAGCACCTTCAAAACCCTGAGTTCACCGGGCGGCAAGGGCTACAACGAATTCCGTATCGAAGACAAGAAAGGCGTCGAGCAAATCTACATCCACGCCCAACGCGACTGGGACGAAAACATCGAGCACGACCAGAAAATCCGCGTCGGCAACGAACGGCACGACACCGTCGAAGCCAACACGCTGAGTGAGTTCAAGGTTGAAGAACACCGCATCACCCATCTGGATCGCATCAGCGAAATGCGCGCCGACGAGCACCTGACCGTCGGCGTGACCCAGCACGTAAAAGTCGGCACCGCTCAATTCGTCGAAGCCGGCAGCGAAATCCACTACCACGCCGGCGACAAGGTCGTGGTAGACGCCGGCATGGAACTCACCGCCAAGGCTGGCGGCAGTTTCGTCAAGGTCGACGCCGGCGGCGTGACCATCAGCGGCGCTGAAGTGAAGGTCAATACCGGCGGCGCACCTGGCGTGGGCACAGGGATCGGGATTTTGGTGCCGTTGATTCCGGGGTTGGCAGCGGCGGACAAGGCGGGAAAACTGCTACAAAGCGCTCCGCGCAGTCATAAAGCTAGATACCTACTTTTAAATGAGAAAAGCGGTGAACCTTTGGTTGGTTCTCCCTACACACTAAAAAGAGCCGACGGCGTCCAAATAAGTGGGTACACCAATGAAGAAGGAAAAACTTTTTTGGTGCACAGCCAGGACCCGGCAGAAGTGGAGCTTTTGACAATTGAGCGCAAGCCCGAACCACAAGAACCCTTGCTAAGAGCAGGGGAAAGTGCCCCACAAAAGATGAACATGGACTATCGAAACGCCTGATTGGAGAAATTAACACATGGCAGTCATCCCGAACAAAACAAGTCAGGCGTGTACTCTAACTAGTATCGAGGGTAGAGAAACAAGAAAGCCTCTACCGCACCCAGATAACAAACCTTATTTGATGGAGAAAGCGGAATATGGTGCCCGTTTCCCACGCATAGCAATTAGAAAAAACAAGAATGGCAGCACATCCAATATCGAGTTAAAACAACTCGTCATGAGTGGATTAATTAAAGCTGACGAGTTTAGACATGACTTTCGTTGGAACTATAAAGCGGAAGTCAGCTTTGACATGAGTTATTTACCTCCAAAACCTTTTTTAAGCACATCAGCTTTTACATCCGGTAAGCCTCTAGATCCAGACAGACGACACACGATGACTTTTTTCCCAAAAGGGAGAACAAAGAAGCTATTGCGTCGTCCTGATGTAATTATCGTCAAAGACCGATCTATTCGATGGCCCGCACTGGCTGGAACTGATCATGAGGACGAGCCGCATCCGGATAATCTGGAGCGTTTGGTTGAGGTGAAATTTCCTGGTGACGAACTTTTACCAGAACAAGAGCAAGCTTATCTGGATATTTGTGGAGGGCAGGAACGTTTTTCTGTTCTTGAAATACATGATTGCCGAGATGATGAGGATCGAGAGCGGGATAAGGAGTTTAACAAAGAGAACAAACCAACCCGCGCTCGAGACTCATCGAAATGGGAACTGCCTCTTTTACCGAACCCTCCCTCTCGACCAGCTCCAGTACCAGTACCTGCTTACGGCCCGGAGCCGACACCGAGGCCCGCACTCGTAGAAAGTTGGACTCAACAAGTGCAAACCGCTGTAGATGGCCTTTTGGAGCAAGGTGCGCAAGGAATAAGACAGCTCTCAGAGGAAGTTAAAAAACATCTCAACGAAGTGTCAATTTGGGTTGGTTCCAAAGGCGAATGGGTTCGTCGGGAATCGCAGAAGGCTTGGGAGTGGGTCAGCGAGTCTGGTGGGCAAATACTTCGATGGACCGATGATCAACTACGAGCAATGTGGCAGGAAGTACAAAAATACACAGATTTGACTCTCGAAGCGCTCAAAAATGTCGATTGGGTTCAGGTGCTTATAGACTTGGGCAAAGCTGCTGCTACTGCAGTTGTGCTGATCGTTATCGGTGAGTTAATTGTTGCTGCGGCTATTCCTGCCACAGTGATGGCTGCACTTCTGGTTATCGTCCGATTGGCTCAGTTCGCTTGGGCTTTACTCGCTACGATTCTAACAAAGGTTGCCACGTCCCCCCTTCTATTAAGTCACTAATTGAGAATATCCGTGAATAGACTCTTAAAAAACCTCATTGATCAGGCGGCAGATTTGACGCTTGAGCAACCTGACGGGACTCAGGTAATTAAACTCGGACTAATTGCCACTATTTATTTCAAGAATGGCTACAGTCTCGAAAAAAAGAAAAAGATTGACGAGTGCTTTGCTAGATTCTATGAAGAGTTTGAGCCACTCTTAAAAACAATGGTTTATCGACGCCGAAAAAAACTAACTAATGACAGTTTCAAAAAGGCGCGTGAAAGCATCCTTCACACTGATCCAGATGATCAGTTCAGCTGGTTTTTAGGTAGTTCTAGCAGCCAAAATGAGGCCGACAGCTATAGCATATCCATGCTCAATTCATTTGAAGCACATGGTGATAAAAAGCGATCTTTTATAAAAATTGTTTTGCCTTGGACGTTATTAAACGAAGAAGACGGTGTAGAGCGCTTCCAGGAGTGGATCACTTATCTTTGCGAACAAGTTGGCGCGGAGCATGGGTATGGAGGACTCTCTAACATCCTGCCTTACGACTACCATAGTTACATGCCAACAGAGTATGAACTAGCGCGGCGATATCCTGGGCTACAAGTCGATTCGATGCCTCACTCGTCAGCAAGGGAGTTGCTGGGTTACATCAAGGGAGTGAATTGGTTCACGATTCTAGAAAACAACCTTATTGAACAATTAGGTGGTGAATCAAAACTAAGACAGTCTCTCTGCGGTCGCGGAGATGTGGAAATTTTCAGCTATAAAGATGGCCTAATCTTTCGAGCAGGACAATATCCTGAACTTGGAGACTCTGAGGAGTACTTCCCTGCAGCGTATATTGCAGTCAACAACATCCTTAAACCTCTACGCATACCCGCCCCGGATCAGTTACATAGCTACTCACCTTACGGAAACTGCTTTGAAAAAGAAAGCACTGACAAATGGTATGCACGCTTTGACCGTGACGAAAATATAACGTCGCCTCCCCGAGTAGAATCGAACCAGCCATGCACGAAAGAAGGTTATTGGTTTACACCGGCACAACCAAACTCTCGTAGATACTTCAACCAAGGAGAGCTAATGCCAAAATTTGATAATTCGGATTGGGGCGATACAATTTGGTATTGGTCAGGCGAAGAATAGGCTACTCTAACTACCGCTCGGCGCTAGTTCTCAGGCGCCGAGCGAATCATGCAACTGTAAAAATAGCTATACTTGGATATACGACCAAAGCCATTCTGCACACCACCAAAATTAAAGCCTAGTCAAATTTCCTGCAAGCAACCTAAAAACACTTTATTAAAAATATCAGCAATACATTTTTACCATTGAGTAAAATTTCGTTATGAACAGAAGACAAGAATTATTAACCGAGGCTAGATACTTAGACTTCATCGCCTACAGCGAAGAAACTAAAGAGTTCTGGGCAGACAATACATTCGAGTCAGATACTCCAGAGCAAGAAGCCTCATTAAGAGCCACGCATTTCAAAAACGTAGCCTTAAAGAAACTGTTCATCTCGTACACCGCCGGATTAGAAATAACCTCGTTAGTACCGCTTCTCGAAGAACTCATCACACACTATGAGAACCGCCAGGAAAAACTATCTTTATCTGAAAACATAGTAGATATATCGCCTCTTGCCATTGACGACTGGCTAGATGAGTACGAAGAGTGTATTCAAGTCATTAGCTTATGCATACTGCTGCGCCGCACAGACCTACTAAAGCGATTCGTCGAACTCTTTGATAAAGCAGGCTACAATGGTCAAGATGCTTTGTATGAGGATCTTCTATGCAAAGTACTCCCCGACAGAGAAGACATTGACGACTGGTACCACGAAGTTTATACCCCTCTTCTCCAAGCCATCTACGCAGATGAAAAAGATGAAGCATCTGACCTGTTGGCGGAATATTGCAAAGAATGGTACCCGGCATTTAAACAAGCGCCTTGGCACGACTCTCATCTGCAGGGTGACGAAGGAAGCTATGTTGGATACTGGGCGTTCGAGGCAGGTGCTGTAGCGTTTCTATACGGCATAGATGATCGCAATATTGACCATATGGTTTATCCAAAAGACCTTGTCGAATACGCCCGAAATTATCAGCTACACTCAGAAAATGAATAAACTAAAGAATCTTTTAGAATATGCGCCAGATTTATCGTTCGAGTTACCGGACGGAACTTCGGTGGTGAGATTTGGCGTGATCGCTACGGTTTACTTTAAAGACGGTTACACAGCCGAAAAAAAGTTGAAAATCATCGAATGTTTTCGAAGATTCCATGATGAATTCGGAGCCAATCTTAAAGGTTTGCTTCAGGACAGCTATAAAACACTAACGTCGACAACATTAGAAAAAGCCATCACCAAAATCCAGACATCATCTGGTAATGACCGTTGCGAGCTGCACCTGACCAGTGCCACTAGTACCAAAGAAGCCGCAAGCTATGGAATTTCCACGCTTAATTCTCGAGAAATACACGAGGATAGCGAACGCTCGTATATAAAGTTGGTCTTCCCCTGGGAGTTCATTACCACAGACGAAGGGCGTGGCAATTACAAAGCATGGGTAACGTACCTTTGCAATCAGGTCGAAGCAGAGCATGGCTATGGCGGTTTATCGAGCATATTACCGTTCGACTACGACAGCTATATGCCCATAGAATTTGAACTTTCTCAAAAATATAGCGGATTGGACGTCGACTCCATGCCTCATAGTTTGGCATCGGAACTGGTCAACCATATAAAAGGAGTTAACTGGCAGTCAATTATTGGAAATTCATTCTTCGAGAACCTAGGCGGAGAGTCCGTTCTGCGACAAAAATTAAGCGGAAGTGGGAACATCGATATTGTCAACTATGATAACGGAGTAATTATTCAAGCAGGCGAGTATCCTGAGTTAGGCCCGATAGGTGAAGGCGGTCTCGACTCGTACATCGCGGTTAATCGCATTCTGAAATTAGTCCGAAATCCTGAACCCGATCAACTCCATCATTATTCTCCCTATGGAAACTGCTTCGAGGAGCAAAGTACCAACCTTTGGTACGAGCGTTTTGATCAAAATGAGAGCATCGCCCCCCCGTCCCGTATCGAGTCAAATAAACCGTGCACAAAAGATGGTTACTGGTTCACTCCCGCTAAAGCAAATTCGAGAAAATTTTTCAAACAAGGCGAGTTAATGCCTAGCTTCAATGACTCCGACTGGGGCGATACACTCTGGTACTGGTCAGGCGAAGACTAAGCAGTGCTGCTACTCGCTCAGAGCTCACCGTCAGACTCTGAACAAGTATTTATAAAAAGACAAAATGAATAGAAGACTTAAAAACCCGTTTCGTCTGTTGATAAGTCGAATTCAGGGCATGCTAGCGCCAAGGCAAGCTATTACCATCCGATCTATAGGGCGAGAACAGTCGTGAACGACAAAATTAAAAACCTCGAGAATCGCGCCGAAGATTTGTCATTTAGGCTTTCAGACGGAACACCAGTAGTCAAACTCGGCGTGATCGCTACACTTTACTTCAAAGGTGGTTACACCACTGACGTTAAAATAGCTGTAATGGATTGTTTTCGGGCCTTTTACCAAGAATTCGGCACTCACTTAAAAGGCCAGATCAAAGACAAACACACCAAGCTTACATCGCAAAATTTTGAAAAGACTGTAGAAAAAATAATCCGTTCAGGCCCGCATGATCAATACGAATGGCAATTAACCAGCGCCGCAAGCATGTATCAAGCTGAAGACTACGGAATTTCAGCCATGAACAGCCGGGAATTGCACGGCGACCATGCTCGATCATATATAAAAATCGTACTTCCTTGGCAGTTTATAACCACCGAACTCGGATCATCTCGATACAATCACTGGATAGATTTCCTGAGTTCAAAAATCAATGCAGAACACGGGTATGGTGGCTTATCAACAATTCTTCCTTATGATTTCGATAGCTATTTGCCAATAGAGTTTGAACTCGCCCGACGTTACTTGGGGCTTGAGATTGACTCAATGCCACATAGTTTGACTATCCACCTTATTGACTCTATCAAAGGGGTGAATTGGCAAACTGTGTTAGGTGATCATTTTGTGCAGCAACTTGGTGGAGAGGATGCTCTACGTCAATCGTTTAAAGGTCGTGACGATGTTTATATAGAGCGATACAGTCGCGGCTTGATCATCCGCGCCGGAGATTATCCTCAGCTCGGTGCAATCGAGGACGGCGCGCCACCTTCTTACTTAGTCGCCAATGAAATAGTTAAATCACTCCGCATTCCTACACCTAGTCAGTTGCATACCTACTCTCCACACGGTAACTGCTTCGAAAAAGAAAGCTCAGCGCAATGGTATGCTCGATTTGACCGAGAATACACTATCGCTAATCCAACTTGTGTCGAATCTGGAAAACTGTGCCCTCAAGAAGGCATCCAGTTTGAAGAATAGAGGCACCGGATCTTTCAGGAAGAGAAACTATATGAATACACGGCAGAAGTTCTTGAGCGAGGCACGCTATTCTAATTTTTTTAGAAACAAGGAAAAGACAAATTTATTCTTCGAAGAAAATACTTTTCAGGCGGACTCAGAGAACCAAGAAAACTCTCTGAGAGCTCGTCACTTCCAAAAATTGATACTCAAAGAAATACTTATCCGCTATACAGCCGGAAATGAAATAGACACTCTAACCCCACTGATGGAACGTCTTGTCGACGGCTACGAAATACTTCAAGAAAAACTGGCTATCCATGAAGGCATTCCGAACATAACACCGTTAACCATTGATGATTGGTTAGATCAGTACGAAGAGTGCGTTCAAGTATTTAGTTTATGCATACTTCTCCATCGCACCGATTTACTAAAACGCTTTGTTGCACTTACTGATCCTGCAGGGTACGCCGGCGACGACACGCTATATGAGGACCTTCTTTGCAAGCTTTTACCGGATCGATACGATGTTGACCGTTGGTACCACGACGTCTACACCCCTCTCGTCCTAGCCATCTACGAAGAAGATAAAGACGAAGCCTCAAATCTATTAAAAAGATACTGCGAAAGTTGGTATCCGGCATTCAAGCAAGCTCCATGGCACGATTCGCACTTACAGGGCGAAGATGGTAATTACGTAGGGTACTGGGCTATAGAAGCAGGAGCTATCGCATTTTTATATGGGATAGATGACAGCAAAATGGATCACATGGTTTATCCAAAGGACTTAGTCGAATACGCCAGAAATGTGGCCATTCGATTGGAGCAAAATACTCATGAACATAAGACAGACACTCTTTAGCGCCGCACGCTATGAAATTTCCTCAGGGAATATGACGAGCTTCTAAATTTGTTCTCAACAAACAAATTCAAATCAGACTCCGCATTAGAAGAAGCATCTCAGCGCGCAAGATATTTCCAGACGCTTGCTTTGGAAAAGTTATTTGCCACCTATACAGCAGGCGAGCGTATAGAAAAACTTATTCCTATACTTGAAGAGCTGATAGAGAAATATGAAATTCGCCAAAAGACTTTGGCCGAGTATTTAGGCGTGCCGAACATTTCTCCTCTGGCAATCGATGATTGGCCCAATCAGTACGAAGAAGCCGTTCAAGTCATCAGTCTTTGCATACTTTTACATCGGACTGACCTGCTCCTACGCTTTGTCAAACTCATTGACGACGCAGGATATGCAGGTGAAGACACCCTTTATGAGGCTTTGCTAAACACATTTATTCCACATCGGCGCGACATAGATGAGTGGTATCACGACGTCTATACACTACTTATCCAAGCAATCTACAGCGACACGAAAGGCGAACCGCCTAAACTTATTAAAAAATACTGCCAGCAATGGTATCGAGCCTTCAAGCAAGCCCCTTGGCACGATTCCCATCTTCAAGGAGAGGAAGGAACCTACGTAGGGTATTGGGCATTTGAAGCAGGCGCTGTTGCCTTTCTGTATGGCATTGACGACAGCAAAATCGATCACATGGTCTACCCCAAGGATCTGGTCGAATACGCTCGCAGCCAGCAACCACAATGAGCTTTTCGAATCCCGCAGCCCCTCAGCCTGCCCTCTTTCGACGGCAGGCTTTTTTGAGGGTGAACTCAAGCAGGCGCTTTCCAGTTCAACATTTGCTGCTGTGCGACCTGGAGCAAGTCATTGCCATCCTGCGTCAGCAGGTAAAGCGCATGGGTTATGTGTGGAATGTCTTGCACGTCGGCGTGCTTGAAGCACAAGCAATGCAGAGTTTCGAGCAGGTCGGCGGCGGCGCGGATGCGCTGGACGGCGGCTTCGAGGATATCTTTCGGGTTGGCTTGGGTGTCGATGAGCAGTGTCGGGGTTTCGGTGACGTTGCTGCTGAGGGGGAGATAGCGGTTTTGTAGCAGTTTGATTATCGGCATAGGTGATTACTCAATTGGGTCGAAAGTAACCGCCAGCACTGTGACCAAACAGTGGGAGGCGGACTGTGTGCAGGCTTGGTCAACCGAGAACAACCCCAACTCAGCTCGCCCGAAGGCGTCCTGCACACAGCCGCCACAGCTATGCACCGCACGGACACAGATGTCCGCAGCGCAAATGATGGCACATCTGCAATAAGGGAAGTTATCAGGTGACCAAACCCGAACCACTGATTTTGCAGCGGCAACCGACAATAACCGCCCCGCTCCAGCCGCCGAAAGCAGACAAGGCACCAGCCTTTGTAGGAATTCGCCAAACCTTCCAAAGAAAACCGCCGCACTCCCTGACAGCCGGCGTTCAGCTCGGTTAACCATCCCTTAACGCCGTGGTCAAAAACTCTACTGAACCGCACGCCCTCAGCCATTCTGGCTGTTGCCCAGTGCGGCAGGTTCGGGTGCATCACGCCGAACTCTAGAACCGCCACACGGGAGTCCTTTCATGAACATTCGTCCTTTATTGCTCACTGCCGCCCTCGCCTGCACCGCGTTTGCCGGGCTGGCTCAGGCCAATGACACCTCTGCCACGTCCAAAGCCGTGCCGTATGAGTACGGAATGCCGCTGCATGTGGCCAAAGTGGTGTCGTTGACCGAGCCGCCAACGCAACTGTGCAAAGTGGTTACGGCCGACATGAAATACATCGACAACGCCGGTAAGCCTGAGGAAATCAGCTATCGGAAATTGTCTGACGCGTGCAACTTCCAGAACTGACAGAAACGTCTGATTTGCGGGTTTGCGGTAGGCGTGGGGTGTTTCGGCGGTTATGCTCGGAGCCCTCCTCACTGCCGCAAGGATTCGCCATGCAGTTGTCGTTTCGCACGTTGTCAGGCTTCACGTGTTCGTTGTGTTTTTTGCTGGCGTTGGCCTGGGGTGTTTTCCCGGAGAGGCTGCTGGCGATCTGGAGCATCGAGTATTCCGACGCTGCCGGGTTTGTCGCGCGGCGCAGTGCGGTGTTGTTTGCGGCGTTGGGAGTGATGTTTTATCTGGTGCGCAACGCACCGCCGTCGCTGGGGCGCAATGCGCTGAGCAACGGGTTTATCGTCGGTTGTTTTGGTTTGGCGGTGTTGGGGTTTGCGGAATGGCTGAACGGTCATGCCGGCCCCGGGATTTTGCTCGCGGTGCTGGTCGAGTTCGCGCTGGGCCTTGGCTTTGTGCAGGCCCGGCGCGTGACGGTCGAACTGGGTGAAACGGTGCGTTAAACGACTCTGGAGCGTGGGCTGTAGTGATGTTGCACAGTTTGCTGGTTCAGATCCGAGCGCAGCCCTGCGATCAGTTCGTTGATTTCACGACAGCCATTGAGGTGGCTGGCGTCGATGCCACTGACCAGCAGATCGACCTGATCGGTCTGGTGATCGCCGAAAACCTTGACGGTCATCGACAAGTCCGGCGACAGCGTGCACTGGCAGCGTTTCGGCAGAAAACTGCTTTCAATGATATTGCGTAGTTCCAAGGCAGACAGAAACATGGCGAAACCCTCTCCTTACTGTGAGATGCCAATCAAGTATTCACGCTGACCGTTGCTGCCCCTGCACGGGTGTGTCCCCGCTGTTTCCCTGGTGCGACAAGCGGTGGTACTGCGAAATGCCCATTGGAGTGTAGGCGCCCAAGGCCGGTGCGCCGCACTGAAAAGACGCATAAAGCGTGCCTTTCATCGGTTCATTTTCACCCTCATGAAATCAAGCACTTGGCGGCGGTGCCAGTATTTGGCTACTTGCAAATTGCAAGAATGGCCTCGGCGGGTACTGCAATTTGCAACTCGACACTGGTTTGCAATCACGGCCCATGACGGTAAGAATGCCCGTCATCCACCCTACACCCGCACGGAGGCTTCCATGGGTTCTTTCCGCATTTACGCGACCACCGGGCTGTTCATCGCCAGCCTGTCCACCCTCGCCCACGCCGCCAAGCTTGAAGACGTCGCGCCGTTCCCGAAGGCTGAAGCCGGGTTCACCCGCCAGGTCATTCACTTGCCCAAGCAGGAGCAGGAAGAGAACTTCCAGGTGGAAATTCTCGCTGGCAAAACGCTTGAAGTGGACTGCAACCGCCAGCGTTTGGGCGGCGTTCTCGATGAGAAGAATCTTGAAGGTTGGGGTTATCCGTTCTATCGCCTGGAAAAGGTCATTGGGCCGATGAGCACGATGATGGCCTGCCCGCCCGGCAGCCAGAAGAAGCGCGCATTCGTGCCGGTCGTCGGTGACGGTTTCATGCTGCGTTACAACAGCAAGTTGCCGGTCGTGGTGTATGCGCCGTCGGACGTCGAAGTGCGTTATCGCATCTGGTCGGCGTCGGACAAAGTCGGTACAGCCCTGCAGGAATAAACCGAACAAGGAGTGCGTCGTTTGATTACCTGCCACGTCCGATATGTCATTGATCCGTACCAATTGCCCGAGTTCGAGGCCTACGCCAAGGCCTGGCTCGGCATCGTCGAGCGCTTGGGCGGCACCCATCACGGCTACTTTTTGCCATCCGAAGGCGCGAGCAACATCGCTTATTGCCTGTTCAGTTTTCCGTCACTGGCGGATTACGAGAGCTATCGGCACATCGCGATGACTGATCCGGAAAGCACCGCACTGGTCGCCAGCCTGGTCGAGAAGAAGTTCATCGTCAGCTACGAGCGCAGCTTCCTGCGCCCCTTGTTGCGCTAGTGAGCAGATTTTTTCCTGAAACTCCAACAATCCCAATTGTCAACCCCGCTTTACCTGTCAACTCTGACAGTTACGCCGCGAGTCCTGATGCAGTAGCTTCAACAGCCAACGGGAGTTAATTCCTTCATTGCTCAAACATCAGGAGCAACTGCAATGGCTAAAACCAAGAGCAGAACCAAAACAACCCTGGCTAACGCATTCTCCGCTGACGTCAATCGAGGCGAGAGCCCGCTTTTCAGGGCAACCACTATGGAACTATTTTCCCGGTATCAGGAAAGCACAGGCCCGTATTGGCAAGGCTTCGGTACTCATTACATCACGCTTGATCCATTCAATCCCGTGGAAGTACACCTGAGCATTTTCGTAAAAGAAATCGCAAAACCTGACACTTACACGCTGGGCGAGGACGAGAAGGATGTTTGGGCAGCCTATGCAGTCACTCGTAGGGACGGCAATGTGGAGGCATATTTGTCAATCTCGGGAGAAGTCACACTTGAGGCTATACCTCCACCCGGGAAAAGACGCCTCAAGGGAACTCTTTCGGGAACCCTTTCCTTCACAGGCAAGTATCAGGACAAGGAAGTAAACGTCACGAACGGCCACTTCAATTTGACCAAGAATATTGTCCGAGTCTTGTAACCCTATACGCAGGTAGTCGGGGGCAACGCCAGGCACAGCATCAACGGATGCTCAGCGAATGCAAATGCCTCCGCCCCCACCTGCTGCACGCCGCGTCACACCGAGACACCACACACGGCGGCGCGCTCGGCAACGTGGCGCAGGCTGTCGAAGTTGATATTGGCGCCCGAGTCGATCGCCACGAATGTCTGCTCGCGCACCCTGGTTCGCGCCACGTATCGCTTGATCCCGGCCACGGCCAGGGCGCCGGAAGGTTCGGTGATAGAGCGGGTATCGTCGTAGATATTCTTGATCGCCGCGCAGAGGTCGTCGTTGCTGACGGTGATCAATTCGTCGACGCAAAAGCGGCAAACTTCAAACCCGAACGCGCCGATCTGCGCTACCGCCACGCCATCGGCGAAGGTGCCGACATTGGGCAGCACGACGCGCTGATCGGCTTCCAGCGCGGCCTTCAGGCACGCGGAGTGTTCCGATTCGACGCCGATGATCCGCACTTCGGGGCGCAGGTATTTGACGTACGCCGCGATGCCGGCGATCAGACCGCCACCGCCCACCGGGATAAAGATCGCATCCAGCGAACCTTGATGCTGGCGGAGGATTTCCATCGCCACGGTGCCCTGCCCGGCGATCACTTCCGGGTCATCGAATGGAGACACGAAGGTGCGTCCGCTCTGTTCCGCCAGTTGCAGCGCATGGGCCAGCGCGAACGGGAAACTCTCGCCGTGTAGCAACGCTTCAGCGCCACGACTGCGCACACCCAGCACTTTCAATTCTGGCGTCGTCGCCGGCATGACGATAGTCGCCGCGATACCCAGCTCGCGTGCGGCCAGCGCCACGCCTTGCGCGTGATTGCCGGCCGATGCGGTGATCACCCCGCACGCCTTCTGCTCGTCACTCAGTTGCACCAGTTTGTTGTAGGCGCCACGGATCTTGAAGGAGAACGTCGGTTGCAGGTCTTCGCGCTTGAGCAGAATCCGGTTGCCCAGCGCCTCCGACAGCGCCGGCGCCGCTTGCAAAGGCGTGCGCACCGCGAGGTCGTACACTGGCGCGGCGAGGATCTTTTTTACGTAGTGCTCAAGCAGGGTTTGCTGGTCGGGGCTGTGCGGCATGGTCGTCTCCTGACATTTTTCAAAACCCAGGAGACAGAAAGTAAAAACCCGCCTCTAGGGCGGGTTGGGTGCTGCAGTCGTGA
Source organism: Pseudomonas chlororaphis (assembly GCF_000783395.1). Taxonomy (GTDB): domain Bacteria; phylum Pseudomonadota; class Gammaproteobacteria; order Pseudomonadales; family Pseudomonadaceae; genus Aquipseudomonas; species Aquipseudomonas chlororaphis_H. Next base: position 13,248 of record NZ_JSFK01000036.1, read on the forward strand.
GCTAGCCCGCCAAATGAGGAATGGCGGTAATAATAATTGGCTGGCAACGCGATACAGTCGAAGTCATGGGCTGGAAATTAGCCTGCCCGCTAATGGCAAGTCAATGGCCAATTTTGCGTGGCGACGTTAGTCTGGCGACTCTCTCATCACACCAAGGAAGGATTGCATGATGTCTATCGCCCTGCCCCTCACGGCTTTGCTCGCGTTTAGCGGTTATACCGTTTCGGTGATGCTCCAGGCTGAACAGTCGTTGATCGACTTTGGCATCAGCCTGATGTCGCGGCCCGATACTGCGCAGGTGGTGATTGATCTGTATCTGCTGGCCACACTGGCAAGCGTGTGGATGGTCAAGGATGCCCGGTCGCGCGGGCAGTCGGTCTGGTCAGTGGTGCCTTATTTATTGCTGACAGCGGTTTTTGTCTCAGTTGGGCCGTTGTTGTATCTGGTGGTGCGTGGGATTCGCGAGCGCAACAAGAAGGCGGTGGATCTGGCTCGGGTGGGTTGATCCGGATTATCGGGTGCCGGGTAGATTGCCTTCGCGAGCAGGCTCGCTCCCACATGTCAGGTTTTTTTCACGGCGACGAACGCGGCGGTTTCGTAAGGCACTGTCACCACGTCCCGGCCGCGCAGTTCCGGCTCTGCGGCGATCAACACTCGAATCTGCTCATCAACCTTCGCCCGCTGCGCCTCCGGCAGCGCGGCGATGAAACTGGTGGAGCGCACGCGGTTGAAGATAACGTCTTCCGGCGAGCCAGTATGGCCGTGGTGAAACCGTTCAACCTGCAATGGCGCGAACGCCGGGTGCGGAAAGGCCTCGCGCCAGGCACCGGTGTAATAACGCGGCGTGTCGCCCTCCAGCGCGTTGACGATGGCGTCCAGTTTCGGCACCCAACTGACCTGGGTGTCGCGCAGGTTCCAGATCAGCCCCAACTTGCCACCGGGCTTGAGCACCCGAGCGATTTCCGTCAGCGCCTCGGCACTGGCGAACCAGTGAAACGCTTGCGCGCAAATCACCACATCCACTGAAGCATCCGGCAACGGCAGGTCGGTCGCGGTGCCGCTCACGGCCAGCACATCGGGCCAGGTGTCAGAGAGTTTTTCCAGCATCTGCGCCACCGGTTCAACGGCGATCACTTGCGCGCCGGTCGCCACCAAACGGCCGGTGAACTTACCGGTGCCGGCACCCAGATCGATCACCGTTTTGTGCCCATCCAGACCCAGTGTCGTGGTCAACCATTGACTGACTTGCGGCGGATAGTCCGGCCGTCCTTTGACATAGGTGTCGGCAGCGGTTTTATAGCCGGCAGCGGCTGAGTGGTGGACGTGGTCGGTCATGGCAACGCTCCTTTCGGCAAAACATCGGATCGACGGCAGACGCTCCCGAGCATAGCGCTTGAATTTACGCTGAACTTGAACAGTCACTGATAAAGCAATGAATAAAAATTCACGCTGTGGTGTTCAAAGTGAAACATAACCCCCTGTGGAGCCTTGCCCATGACTATCCGTTCCGTTATGTTCGCCGCCCCGTTGCTGCTGGTCGCGGCGATGGCCAGCCATCTGGCCTTGGCCAATGGCGATGAAGACGCGCCGGTGCAGAAACCCGAATGCCCGAAAGGCCAGGTCTGGGACAGCAAAACGCAGAAATGTGTGCTGCAAACCAGCAGCCTGTTACCGGACGCTGACCGTACCGATTACGCCTATCGCCTAGCCAAGGCCGGACGCTACGAAGAAGCCCTGGCACTGCTCGATACACTGAAACAACCGAACACCGCCAAGGCGCTCAACTATCGCGGATACGCCACGCGCAAACTGGGGCGTACTGACGAGGGCATCGGTTATTACCTGCAATCGGTGAAGCTCGATCCGCAGTATGCGCAAGTGCGCGAATACCTCGGCGAGGCCTATGTGATCAAAGGTCGCGTCGATCTGGCGCAGGAACAGTTGCAGCAGATCAAATCGATTTGCGGTATGTCCTGCGAGGAATACCAGGATCTGGCCGAAGCCATCAATGATTCATCGAAAACCTGAGCACTTATAAGGGCCGCCATCATCGTCAACGATCAGGCATTCAGAGCAGAACTCGGACAGCATCTGGCGCGACTGTGGCGCTACGGTTTGCTGCTGTCGCGCAATCGGCATTTAGCCGAGGATCTGGTGCAGGCCACGTGTGTGCGAGCGCTGGAACGCGCCAATCAGTACATCGCCGGCACGCGTATGGATCGCTGGTTGCTGAGCATTCTGCATTCGATCTGGCTCAACGAAGTGCGCGCTCGGCGCGTGCGTCAGGGCGCCGGTCAGGTGGATGCCGATGGCCAACTGGCGTTCGATGGCGAATACGCCGCGCAGACGCATGTGATGGCCGCGCAAGTGATTCGCCGCGTCGACGCCCTGCCCGAAACCCAACGCGAAACGGTCTACCTCGCCTACGTCGAAGGATTGTCCTATCGCGAAGTCGCCGAAATCCTGCAAGTGCCGATCGGCACGGTCATGAGTCGTCTGGCCACCGCCCGCCTCAAACTCGCCGAATACCCACCGCTGCAGGCAGTGCCGAAACCTACCGAAGGAGACCGATCATGAACGCACCTTCGGATGAGCAACTGGTCGCCTACCTGGATGGCGAACTCGACGGCGACGATCGCCATCAACTCGACCATGCCATTGCCGAAGACTCGCTGCTCAGCCTGCGCGTGCAATGGCTCAGCCGCAGCAATCTGCCGTACAGGAAAGCCTATGACGAACTGGCGCAACAGGCACCGCTGGATCGTCTGCAAGCGCGGCTGGATGCAATTCCTTCGCCGCAGCGTCCGGGCTTCAACCGACGCTGGTTTATCGGTGGCGCCGCCGCAGCGCTAGTGGCCGGTGGCGTATTGGCCGACCGCTTGTTCCTCGGCTGGCATGCCGCGCAATCGAACAACTGGCGCGCATTGGTCGGCGATTACATGGCGCTGTACGTGCCGCAAACGCTTGATCATCTGCCCACCGACGAAGCTTCCCAACGCGCGCAATTGCGCACGGTCGATGCACGCCTTGGCCTGAACCTTTCACCTGCGACGTTGAAGCTGCCGGGTGCCGAATTCAAACGGGCACAGATGCTTGAGTACGACGGCGTGCCGATTGCGCAAATCGTGTATCTGGATTTGAAACATGGGCCGTTGGCGCTGTGCGTGACACGCTCGAACAGCGGCAGTCAGCCGCTGGCCCATGAGCGTCGGCATGCGATGAATGTAGTGTATTGGACTGAACGTGAGCATGCGTGGATGCTGATCGGCCGTAACCCCGCAAGCGACCTGGAAAAATTAGGCGAACTGTTAGCGAGTGGCGACGTTTCCGCAAAGTGAAATGAGCATTTTAAAGTGCTGCCTGATTTGGAGTCAGGCTGCACTCGTTCCGCAGTGCGTATTCAAAGCTATTCTGGTTACTCATCCCCGATTCTGTCGCCAACAGAATATTCGCCAATAGCGGCCGAAAACTCTGTTGTCCCGCCTCCTTCATCCAGCTTCACAACGACCTGCACATTATCAGTCCCACCCAACATAATTTTATAAATACCCGTGACCGTTCCTTTGATAAGCTTTATAGCTGGATAGGGATCAATCTCGATTTTAGTTTCATTTTCACTCATTCTCTTGTCCTCACAAGTTATTGAATTAATCGACGCAGTCACAAAGGCAGTGCATCGATGCATCATTTAATTGAGACGACAAGTGAAATGATACTGTCAAACCTGACAGGTAAAGAACGAAATCGCTACCACTGATCGGAATCACGCCAGAGTGGGTAACCACAGCCTGAACCGCGCTCCACCCAACGGCGACCCTTCAACAGTCAACGTCCCACCCTGCGCTTCCAGCGCGCGACGGCTGATCGCCAGACCAAGACCAAACCCACCCGTAGCCCGATCACGACTGCGATCCAGTCGATAGAACGGCTCGAATATCCGCTCGCGCTCATCATCGGGAATGCCGATGCCGTCATCATCGACCCAGATCTCACAACCTGCGGCATTGACCTGCACGCCAATCTGAATGCGTTTCTCGCAATAGCGCATCGCGTTGCGCAGCAGATTCTGGATCGCCCGCGCGGTCAGGCGTGGGTCGAGGGAGAAGCGTTCGAGCTGACCGTGCAGCAAGACGTCAATGACGATCTCCGGCGATTCCAGCTCTTCATCGACACTGCCCAGAATGCTGTCGATGAACTCATCCAGCGACACTTCGACCTGCTCCGGCAATTGCGCCGGATTCTGCAAACGACTGTAAGAAAGCAACTCCAGCACCAGCTCATCCAGCTCGCGAATGTGCGCGACCAGACCCAACAAACGTTCGCGGCTGGCGCTCGGCAAGTCATCTGACAGGGCCAGGGCCAGGCCGAAATCCAGACGCGTCAGCGGCGTACGTAGCTCATGGGATACGGCGTTGAGCAGATCACGTTGCTGATTGAGCAGGTTCTCGATATCGCCGGCCATGGTGTCGAAGACATTGGCGAGGCTGCCGATATTGGAGCTTGGAGCGATTTCCGTGCGCTCGCTCAAATGGCCCTTGCCGAAGCGTTCGGCAGTGCCTTTGAGCCGTTCCAGATCACGCCAGTGCGGGCGCAGCCACATCAGCAGGCAGGCGAGCAGCGTCGCGCCAACCAACACGTTGATGCTCCAGTACAACAGATTGACGTCCATCGGGTCCGGCGGCACGACCATTTGCACGGCCGAGATGTCGTCCAGCGGCGTCACCGCCAGCGTGCGCCAGCCCCAATCGCCGATGCGCACAACGTTTTCACCCCGCCGCAGGCGTTCCTGCTCGATAGCGGTGAACTCGGCATCGTCGATCCGCGCCAGGACGATGTGCAGCGGTTGGAAGTCCTTGTCCATCGACGCCGCCAGCGCTGGCCACTGCTCTTGCGGCACTGCATGAAACTGGCGGGTGATCAGCGATTGCAGGCCGCGCGAATAGTCGAGGTTGTAGGTGACGAAGCGATCCCGGAACGCCATGACCACCAGATCCGGCACCAGATAGATCGCCGCGCTGTACGAGACGATCGTCACCAGATACAGGCGAAACAGGATGCGAAACATCAGTTCAGCATTCCCACTCGGAGCGGCTGAACAGATAGCCCTTGCCCCACACAGTCTTGATCTTGCGCGCCTCGCCGGCGTGGTCGTCGAACTTGCGGCGCAGCTTGGAAATCGCCACGTCCACCGAGCGGTCGGTGCCGTTGAATTCGATACCGCGCAGACGTTGCAGGATCTGGTCGCGGCTCAATACTTCGCCGGCGTGTCGCGCCAGCACCACGAGCAAATTGTATTCGCCGCTGGACAGCTCGACCGGTTGATCGCGCCAAGTGACGGTGCGCTCGGACAGGTCGATGCACAGATTACCCATGAGGATGCGGTCATTGGCGGTCAACGGTTCGCCGAGGCTGCTGCGGCGCAACAAGGTGCGCACCCGCGCCAGCAACACGCGCGGTTCACACGGTTTGGTGACGTAATCGTCGGCGCCCATTTCCAGGCCCAGCACTTGATCGTGGCTGTCATCACGGGCGGTGAGCATCAGGATCGGCAGTGTCGCCGAATCGGCGCGCAACAAGCGGCAGACTTGCAGGCCGTCGAGGCCGGGCAGCATCAGGTCGAGAATCACCAGATCCGGCGGATTGACCCGCGCCCGTTCACGCACGTGGTCACCACGGCCGATCACGCTGACGGAATAACCGTTGCGCTCCAGGTAGCTGGAAATCAGTTCGGCGAGGGCGGTGTCGTCTTCGACCAGGAGGATGTTGGGCATGGGTGATCCAGAAAGTGCTGTGGCGACTGATAAGGCCCATTCGCGAGCAGGCTCGCTCCCACACTGGAAATGCGATTCCTTGTGGGAGCGAGCCTGCTCGCGAAAGCTATCTATCTGTCGCAATAAATTTCAAGACCTGAAGGATATACGCCCTCGCCCATCCCTGAGCAAAACCCTTACACAATTTCACACAGCGCCTACAAAGCTTCACCGCTAATCTCGACGTCTGCCCGTAGGATGCGGGCATCAATATTGGGGGTTGTACATGTCGAACAAACTGCTGGCCGGGCTCGGCCTGATCGCGATGGCGCTGACGCTGAGCGCCTGTGATTCGTCCTCGAAGGCAGAGGATCAGACGCCACCGGCCACGGTGCGCATCGAGACGATCGAAGCGCATCCCCTGACGATCAGCAGCGAACTCAGCGGCCGCATCGCCGCGCCACGGATTGCCGAAGTACGCGCACGGGTAGCCGGCGTGGTCTTGCAGCGCACCTTCCGCGAAGGCAGCGACGTGAAAAAGGGCGACGTGCTGTTCCGCATCGATCCTGCGCCGTTCAAGGCTGACCTCGACAGCGCCGAAGCCGCGTTGCGCAAGGCAGAAGCCAACGCCTTTCAAGCGAAACTGCAAGAGCAGCGCTACGCCCAATTGATCGACGACAAAGCCATCAGCGGTCAGGATTATGACAACGCCCGCGCCAATGCTCGGCAAACCGCCGCTGACGTTGCAGCCAACAAGGCGGCCGTCGAACGGGCGAAACTGAATCTGGGTTATGCCACCGTCACCGCACCAATTTCCGGTCGCGTCGGCCGTGCGCTGGTCACCGAAGGCGCACTGGTCGGGCAAAACGAAACTACGCCGCTGGCACTGATTCAACAGCTAAATCCGATTCACGCCGACCTCACTCAGTCGACCCGTGAACTCAATGAATTGCGCCGCGCGTTCCGCTCCGGGCAGTTGCAGGAAGTCGGTCAGGATCAGGTCAAAGCCACGCTGATTCAGGATGACGGCAGCCTGTATCCGCTGCCGGGCAAGCTGCTGTTCAGCGACATCACCGTCGACCCGGGCACCGGCCAGATCATCCTGCGCAGCGAATTCCCGAACCCGGATCTCGACTTGCTGCCAGGCAGTTTCATCCGCGTGCGTCTGGAGCAGGCCACCATCCAGAACGGCATCACCGTGCCGCAACGCGCCGTGCAGCGCGACAGCGCCGGTATTGCCCAAGTGCTGACCGTCGACGAACAGATGCGCGTCGCCGAGCAACCGGTGCAACTGGGCGCGGTGCAGAACAATCGCTGGATCGTCACCGGCGGCCTCAAGCCCGGCGACCGCATCGTCATCGAAGGCCTGCAACACGCCCGTCCCGGCGAAACCGTGCAGATCGACGACACCCCTCTTCCACTTGCCCAGACCTCTGGTCAGTAAGCAGGACGCTTTTCTATGCCGCAGTTCTTTATCGATCGCCCGGTGTTTGCCTGGGTCGTCGCGCTGTTCATCCTGTTGGCCGGTGCGCTGGCCATCCCGCAGTTGCCGGTGGCGCAATACCCCGACGTCGCCCCGCCGCAGATCGAAATCTACGCTGTGTACCCGGGCGCCTCGGCGCAGACCGTCGATGAAAGCGTGGTCAGCCTGATCGAGGAAGAGCTTAACGGCGCCGATCACTTGCTGTACTTCGAATCGCAAAGCAGCCTTGGCAGCGCCACGATCAAAGCCACGTTCCAGCCGGGCACCAACCCGGAGCTGGCGCAGGTCGATGTGCAAAACCGCCTCAAGGTGGTCGAGTCGCGCCTGCCGCAAGCAGTCAATCAGCAAGGTTTGCAGGTCGAAAAGGTTTCGTCCGGTTTTCTCTTGCTGATCACCCTGACGTCCAGCGACGGCAAGCTCGATGACGTGGCGCTCAGTGATTATCTGGCGCGCAACGTGATGAACGAGATCAAGCGTCTGGAGGGCGTCGGCAAGGCGCAGTTGTATGGCGCCGAACGGGCCATGCGCATCTGGATCGATCCGCAGAAGCTGATCGCGTTCAACCTGACACCGGCTGACGTCAATGAAGCTATCGTGGCGCAGAACGCCCAGGTGTCCGCCGGCAGCATCGGCGACCTGCCCAATCCGTCCAGCCAGGAAATTACTGCGACCATTCTGGTGAAAGGTCAGTTGTCGACACCGCAAGAGTTCGCCGACATCGTGCTCAAGGCCAATCGCGACGGTTCAACCGTGCGCATCGGCGATGTCGCACGCGTGGAAATCGGCAGTCAGGAATACCAGTTCGGCACGCGCCTCAACGGCAAGCCGTCGACCGCCGTCGGCGTACAGTTGTCGCCCGGCGCCAACGCACTGAACACTGCGACGCTGGTGCGGGCGAAGATGGATGAGCTGTCGCGCTACTTCCCGGCGGGCGTGGAATACAAGATTCCGTACGACACTTCGCCGTTCGTCAAAGTCTCGATCACCAAAGTGATTTACACCTTGGGCGAAGCGATGCTGCTGGTGTTTGCGGTGATGTTCCTGTTTCTGCAGAACGTGCGTTACACGCTGATCCCGACGCTGGTTGTGCCGGTGGCGCTGATGGGCACGTTCGCAACCATGCTCGCGCTGGGCTTCTCGATCAACGTGCTGACCATGTTCGGCATGGTCCTGGCCATCGGCATTCTGGTCGACGACGCCATTGTTGTGGTGGAGAACGTCGAACGGATCATGGCTACCGAGGGCCTGTCGCCCAAGGAAGCCACGCGCAAGGCGATGACGCAGATCACCGGCGCAATCATCGGCATCACGCTGGTGCTGGTCGCGGTGTTCATTCCGATGGCGTTCATGCAAGGCTCGGTCGGGGTGATTTACCAGCAGTTCTCGCTGTCGATGGCGACGTCGATTCTGTTCTCGGCGTTCCTCGCCCTGACCCTGACGCCGGCACTGTGCGCGACACTGCTCAAGCCGATTGCCCAGGGTGAGCATCACGAGAAGTCCGGGTTCTTCGGCTGGTTCAACCGCCGCTTCGAGCGCCTGACCGATCGTTATCAGGGCTGGGTCGGCTATGCGTTGAAACGCAGCGGCCGTTACCTGCTGATCTACGTTGTGCTGCTGGTGGGGTTGGGGTTGTGCTTCGCGCGCCTGCCTTCCTCTTTCCTGCCAGTGGAAGATCAGGGTTACACCATCACTGACATTCAACTGCCGCCCGGTGCCACCAAGAATCGAACGGTGGCCGTGGCTGAACAGCTCGAAGCGCATAACGCCGGCGAGCCTGGAATCAGTGACACGGTGGTGATCCTCGGCTTCAGCTTCTCCGGTAGCGGCCAGAACGCAGCGTTAGCGTTTTCGACGCTGAAAGACTGGTCGCAGCGCAGCAGTGATGACTCCGCCAGCTCGATTGCCGATCGCGCCAATATTGCATTGAGCGAGATCAAGGACGCCATGGCGTTCTCGGTCCTGCCACCACCCGTGGATGGCCTCGGCACGTCGAGCGGTTTCGAGTTCCGCTTGCAGGATCGCGGTGGTCTTGGCCATGCGACTTTGATGCAGGCGCGCACCGAACTGCTCGCTGCAGCCGAAAAGAGCAAGGTGCTGATGAATGTGCGCGAAAGCGCGCTGGCCGAAGCGCCGCAAGTGCAATTGGTGGTCGACCGCAAGCAGGCGAATGCCTTGGGCGTATCGTTTGCCGACATCGGTAACGTGCTGTCCACCGCTGTGGGCTCCAGCTATATCAACGACTTTCCCAATCAGGGGCGCATGCAGCGCGTGGTCGTGCAAGCCGAAGGTGATCAACGCAGCCAAGTGGCCGATCTGCTGAAAATGCATGTACGCAACAACACCGGGCACATGGTGCCGCTGTCGGCGTTCGTGCAGGCCAACTGGATTCAGGGCCCGGCGCAGTTGACCCGTTACAACGGCTATCCGGCGATTGCGATTTCCGGTGAACCTTCTCCGGGGCACAGTACCGGTGAAGCCATGGCGGAAATTGAGCGTCTGGTGGCGCAGGGGCCGAAAGGCCTTGGCCAGGAATGGACCGGGCTATCGTTGCAGGAACGTTTGTCCGGCAACCAGGCGCCGATCCTGCTCGGTCTGTCGTTGCTGGTGGTGTTCCTGTGTCTGGCGGCGCTGTACGAGAGCTGGTCGATTCCGACCTCGGTGTTGCTGGTGGTGCCGCTGGGCGTGCTCGGCGCGGTGCTGGCGGTGACGTTGCGCGGCATGCCCAACGATGTGTTCTTCAAGGTTGGTCTTATTACCATCATCGGTCTGTCGGCGAAGAACGCGATCCTCATCATCGAGTTCGCCAAGAGCCTGTATGACGAAGGTCACGACCTGATCGATGCGACGTTGCAGGCCGCCCGCCTGCGTCTGCGGCCGATCGTGATGACCTCGCTGGCGTTCATTCTCGGTGTGGTGCCACTGGCCATCGCCACGGGTGCCAGCTCGGCGAGCCAGCAAGCGATCGGCACCGGAGTGATCGGCGGGATGATCACCGCGACGCTGGCGGTGATCTTCGTGCCTGTCTTTTTCGTCGTCGTCATCAAACTCGTACAACGATTTACCAAACCCCACTGATCCAAAATGTAGGAGCTGCCGAAGGCTGCGATCTTTTGACTTTGCTTTCAGAAGATCAAAAGATCGCAGCCTGCGGCAGCTCCTACAAAAGCAGGGTTGCGTACGCTATGGTGCAGAGACAGTTCACCAACGTGAGTCCCCATGCGCTTCCTCGCCCGCACCCACCCTCGCCTGTCTGCCGCCGCCCTCCTCGGCCTCGCCAGCGGTTTGCTGGTCCCCGCCGATTCCATCGTCAGCAAAATCCTCATTGGCTGGAACGCCGGCGTCTGGACCTACCTGATCCTGATGTTCTGGCTGGCCGTGCGTGCCAAGGCCCCGGACGTCAAGCGCATCGCTGAAGTCGAAGACGAAAACGCCGGGCTGGTGTTGTTTGTGGTGTGCATCGCCGCGCTGGCCAGTCTGGCGACCATTACCTTCGAACTGGCGGGCAGCAAAGATCTGGAAACCACGCGCAAACTCATGCATTACGGTTTCACCGCGCTGACAGTGATCGGTTCGTGGCTGCTGATCGGGGTGATTTTCTGCGTGCACTACGCGAGGTTGTATTACACCTGGGATGGCAAGGAGCCGGCACTGCGATTCTCCGAAGGACTGACCACGCCTAACTATTGGGACTTTCTGTACTTCTCGTTCACCATCGGGGTGGCAGTTCAGACGTCGGATGTGGGTGTTGCTACGCGGGATATTCGAAAGATTGTGCTGGCGCAATCGTTGATCGGGTTTGTGTTCAATACAGCGATTTTGGGATTTTCTATCAATATCGCGGCGAGCCTTTTTGGTTGAACAGGCAAATATTGTCCCTTCATTATTAAAGAATTTGAAGTACATGCACATCTTTGATGCAAAATAAATCCGCTACCACAGTTGCCCAAACCTGTAAACTGTCAAGCTTGACAGTTTACAGGTTTAGGCAACTGGGATTATATGATGTAGCCAGCAGTAAGGCGCCCCGTATTGCAAGATAACTTCTCTCAAAATTGGAGTCTTCAATCATGGCCACATCAGCTCAGCGCGTACATAAGCCTCGAACCCATAACAATCAGGAGAACAAATTCGAAGGAACAATTAACAACGTCCAATTCAAAGCGAATAGTTTCAGGTTGATTCCCAACGAATTTCCGGGGGAGATTGGTCCTCATTGGGAGGCACGCGTTCATCAAAGAGCTGTCAACTTCACCTACAAGGAAGTCTCCATCTATATTCCAACAGAGGCTGCTGATGGAGAGCATGCGCTCGATTCAACGACAAAAATAGTTGTTAGTTACGTCGACTACTCTGACCCGCAGAATCCAGTCGCTCATAAAAGCGTCGCAGGCGACATAAAATTCACACTCGATAAAGAAAACAAAGTTTTCGGTGGAAATCTTAATGCGGTCATGGACAGCCATGAAGGCGATGGCAGCGAGACCTTTACCATTGCAGTTGAAAATTTCCTGATTCTCGGAAAGTAGTGCATTAACGCCGGAGCCCGCAAATTTCGAGCCCGGCGTTATTCCAAAGTCGAATCTCGTAAAAAGTTACCAGAGATACCGCAAACCGAGACTAAAGCCATAAGGCTGTTCAAAATTCCTGCCTTTTATATAGTCAAACTCTGCATGGCCCTGCAGAGACTTACTCACCGACACTGCAAGACCGGTGCCCCAGGCAACGCGACTACCCGACAGGTTATTGTTGAATACATTATTGTTTACTTTGACTTCGTTATTTTCGGCGAACTCGTGTTCCAGACTGCCCGTCAAGTAAGGCTGAATGGACACATTTTTTTCAACATTGAAGGTACGACCGACCTTCATCCCAACGCTGCCTAGTAAGGATCGCGCTGCATCCCCTTTGGCATCCATGCCATTATCCAGACGGAAATCATCACCCTGAATAACGACTGCCGACAGCCTTGCGAACGGTTCAATGAAAGATTTTTCGGTGAGCATTATGTGGCGCCCGAATTCACTTTCCCACCCGATGCCCGAGGTATTGTTGCTGCCTTCGGCACGTGTGCCATCGCTCACGGAAACCTTAGCTTCGTTGCGATAATGGTTGTACTTCACCAAACCATCAAAGTAATAGCCGCTGGCTCTATCCACCCACGTCGCATAAGCCCCCAGGTAGTTGCTTTCGATCTCGCCCGAGGTGCCGTAATCAAGGTCCAGGTCAGAATCGCTGTGTCCTGCCATGATGCCTATCAACCATTGACCATCAGCAAAGGAAGGCAATGGAATGTCCCAGCCAAGCGAGAAACCTCGTTGTGTTTGCTGGTATCCCACACCGGAACCGTCGGCAACGTTGTATTTTTTGCCATACACCCGCCCCCACGCCCCGGCATTATTTTCACTACTGCGCAGTTCACTCAATCGGGTGTGAACAGGTGCCATGTCACCATACCAAACGGGTATCGCCGTATTGAATAACGCCAAAACAGAACGCGCACCCGGGCTGATGGTGCGTGTTGTCGGATCGAGGAACCATTCATTGCCGCTGCTTGCCAATTGATAACGGAATGCACCGAGATCGACGGAACCATTACTCAAGCGGAACTGCGCATCGCCACCGCCGGTGCGAACCAGCGTAATCGGCTGACCGCTGGGAGCATCGACTCCGCTGCTGGCTACCTGAAGATTGTGATTTCCAGAAGCATTACCAACAATATTGACACTGTCAGTCTGGCCGGTTGTGAAGTCGGTCTTCAATGCAAAAGTACCTTCACTTCCGCTCAGGCTTGCGATATTCAACTGGTAAAAACCAAGCCCTGATTGCAGGGAGACTGTCCCGCCATTCAATTGCAACGCACCTACGTCGCTCGCTCCCGTCATATTCCAGCGACCACTATCATTGATGCTGACATTGGCGACATTTTCCATACGCCCGTTGAGTACTGCCTGATTGCCCAGAACGACGGAAGTGTTGCTCACTGAATCACTGATAATGTCACCTGACAAAGCGCTGCGCTCTACATTCATCGTTGTGATTGCGCCTCCGCTGACATCCAGGATTACGCCATTGCCGCCCACGATTGTTGAGCCATCTTTTACATCTATTTGTACAGTTGAACCGGAAACGCTCGGGACATCGACGAGAATGGCAGCACCGTTTGTACTTTGAACATGGGACTGGTTCAGCGTGAGTGTGCTGGATTGCGTATCCGTAGGATCTGCCCTGAAAACCACCCCATTCTGCTCGCCTGCAATCACGCTATTCGCAGACGCGTTGACATTGCCCCCAGCCAACACCACGCCAAAACTGCTCGCGCCTGTACCAAAGACCTGGGTATTGGACAAGTTGAGTGTGCTGTAAGAGGAAACGGCAGCACCGCCATTCACGCCTGAGATCGCACTGTTGTTTGCGTTGACTACCGAACCACTGGTAGTACCTGAAACACGAGCAACATTCAGCCCCGTTCGGTTACCGACGATAGTGCTGGCGTTTATTTCAGCGGTGCTATTGGTAATCTGCACGGCGCTGGGGCCGCTGCTTCCGGTTGTCGATACACCGTTGAGCACCACAGAGGAAGCGCCGCTCGCCGAAATACTGAGGGTGACTCCACCGTTAATGGTCAAAGAACTAGCACTGCCGGCGGACCATGTTTCCGCCGGAGACGGGTTTGAAATTACAACAATTTCTCCGGGTAACAACTGCCGTGCTTGCGTCTGGTTTCCAGATAGCATCGCCATGACTGCAATGCAAGAAGCAGGCAAACAATTAGCTGTATGTATGAATATGCGTGGCATAGAATTTCCTGGGAAAGTCAAATCAAGAGCGTGGGGTAATCGCTCAACCTCAAATAGCGGGCGAGAATATCCCCCCAGATACGCCGTGGTATGTAGGAATAGTCTGCAATTGCGCGAGAAATCACTTACCAATGCCATCGGAAAAATTCCAAAAAAAGGGGGAGGACTCCAACCCTCCCCAACTCAAACCCCGTCAACTAAGGTTTATCATCGTCATACTTGCTACCATCACAATAAACAAAGCCCGATGCGATCAGAATAACTTCATAAGAACTTACAAGTGATTTCGTTGGTGATGGCGCTCCGCCTATGGTCACCTCATACCAGACTTCCGCAGCACCGGAATATGTACCAGGAACACTTTCATTGGGTTCAGCAGTGGAATACTTAAGTACCGGATTGAAAGGAGTAATGCGCACTTCAAATCCAGTATCAACCTCTGTATCCAGCACTTCATGTTTTACCATAAATGGGTTCGCAGCAGGATTTGGCGTAACACCTGGAAAATCTGAATAACCCTTAAAGTAAATCATGACTTCCGTATCCACAGGCAAGTAAACTGGATCGGATTTCACGAAGACAGTAATCCCGCGATCAGCACCGCTTGTACTAGGACAGCCTAACCTGCCGCCTCTTGTACCTCTGACCTCTGGCGCAGCGAGTTCGATTTTTATTGCCCCAAAAGTGACCTCTGTCTCTTCTGACCTTGGAATGTTTACACTACCAATTGTCGTCACTGTCCAATAAGCGTCAAATGAGCCACCGGGAGTTACATCTTTAATAACATCCCACGGGAGAGTATGCACCTTGGTCTTACCCTCGTCGCCATTCTGCAAGAAAATAGCGGGCGGAACAAATTTACCGCCAACATAAACCTTTACTTCCTGACCATCTTGAGGCTGCCTGCCAACTTCATTCCATAATTCAATTTCAATTCGACAATCTTTCTCGAAGTCCTCCGGCGTCAATTCGTCCGGCTTATCCAATACACCGAACACTTTCAATTTATTCATTGCCGTGTTGACAGGATCTGGATGACCCGGGTTCGTCGGGCCTGCATATTCAAAGTTAACAAGAACATCCACGGTTTTTGGAGTTCCGACAGGCAACGGGCCACGTGCCAAAGCGCATGTAACCGTTATTTGCTGATCGCTCCCGGCTGCATCATCATACTTTTTGGCCAGGTCAGACTTAAGAATCGGCACTGAATAAGAAGTTTCTGAACCAGCTATATCATCATAAATTAAAAGATCATCATAATAAACCACATAGAGATCATCATTCTGAACATCGGTTCCCCTTGCAAACTCGGCCGTGACACCTGCTGCAGCATCTTCAATTGTTATCACCGGATCCGCTTTCGGAACTGTAATATCTGCCAGCACCGGCGGTGGCAATAACGCCACGGACTTCCCTGCCGGAATGGACATATTACTCACATTATGCGCAAAGTCGGTCAGCCTGCACCAAATATAAACAGTATCACCTTTTAACTTGGCCACTTCAGCGATGGGTATAGTGACTGAACCGTCCGCGGGCAACATCCCCCTGATGATAGGTGGAAATGGTGGCACAGCGGAGTAATTCGAACTCATCCAGACTTCGAAGTTGTCGCCATAGGGCGGATCCAGTGGATTAACGTAAGTTCGATCCACCTGCATGACCAAACCCGCCGGGTGATCGGCAATAAGCTTATCAGTGATGGGCCCAGCCCACGCGGCTGGCCATGTCATGACTTTAAGTTGCGCTTTTACATTTGTTGACTCGTTTTGCCCCGGTGCAAAACGATCGACTACATATTTTGTGGGAAACGTTTCAATAGGGTTAATGCCGGCCAAGTAAATAACGGCCCATACGTAATAAGTTGAAGGACCTGGCACAGCGGGATCATCAACCAGCCACGGTCCACTGGGTACTTCAACGTCTACAGGCAGTCCGTTGGCTGGCCCGGCAGGGTTATCCTCTAGAATGTCGCCGTCATTCAACGGGTCAGTCGGAGCAACATCTTTTAGAATTCGGAAATCATATTCATCAGTGTCCAGTCTCCCACTCCATGAGGGAATCTGGACCTTCAGTGCTGTTCCTATCGGGATTAGTTCTATTGGCAGCGTGCCATCTTCCAGTATGCCTTGAATAATAGGTGCTGGCTCGGTCAAAGCGCCTTCCGGCCGCTTGCCCAATGAACGCACTTTGGATTTTCCACTGTATGCATTACTCATGTTTTCGCTCCAATTAATTGATCAGCCACCACTACGTCTCATCATTTTTATTCACCGAAGCTTTCGGCGGACCACAGGGCTCCTCTTGTCCTGAGACGACCCTGTCAATTCTCAGCAACCCAACTTGCGACTTTCGGATCACTTCGCCGTTACGCTCGAGAAAACACCTTGCCAGTGCAGAGGCTTTGTTCACCATAGGCTCAATATGAGGATCGAATGGCCAGATCCGAACCTCCACACCATTAGCAAGCTCTTCCTGAGTTTCTATTTTTTTACGTATTTCTTTATAAGTTTTTGCTATTGGCGTCCCACTTCCGTTCGGACTGTAATAACCATGCCATCTCACAAGGAGTACATCGCCTAGATCAAATCCCGGATCAGGCGCAATCAAAACAAAAACCCCATCCCATAACGGCGGTTTAGAAGCGCAACCCATCCATCCCCATGGGTTCGCGCCTTTAAACTTTGGCGCCGCTATATTTACCGGAGATGCATCTATGGTCAGCTTACGCTTGAATGATTTGTCTTCATTCAAATCTTCAAAGCAAACCTCATAATGAACATAAGCGATACCACTTTTAGTCAGCCATGACGGGTCAATTTTTATAAACATCTTTTCTGGCGGAACAGGGTAAATCAGTTCGTCGTATACCCAGTTGGTTACTCCGGCAAATTCCCATGCGACTTTGAGGCGGTCAACTCTCGGTGGTACATCCGGGAAGTTTGGCCACCGCTCAACTATCACATTCAAACCTTTAACACGAAGTTCTTCGGGAACATTACCCTCAGGATCATTAACATCAACTCCCTCGACTTCCGGGGCGTCGTAATCGTAGATAGCGATCGGAGATGCTAGGACAGATGCATTTCCTGACGCCCCCTTATAAATGACCATGCTATTTCCTTCCGAGAGTGAAAAACCAAGTAGATTCAAATTCACTTCGGATAATTAAGCTCGCCTTGTTCAGACCGGTCTACTGTCATATCTGACAGGTTTTGCTACCGTTCGTCGCTTTTACCTTAAGGTCAAGCCGCGTCAAACTTGACTAAATCTTATTTTTTGCTGCCTACTGAAACCGGTTTCAGCATTATTTCAATAACAACAAGGTCCATCGATGAACGACTTCTCCGCCGCCCAGCGCAGCCGCGTCACCATGCTCGACGTCGCCGAACGTGCCGGAGTATCCAAGGCCAGTGTCTCGCGCTTCATCGGCGATGATCGCGCTCTGCTCTCCGATGCCATTGCCCTGCGCATCGAACAGGCCATCAGCGAACTCGGCTACCGCCCCAACCAGATGGCTCGCGGTCTGAAACGCGGGCGTACCCGCCTGATCGGCATGCTCGTCGCCGATATCCGTAACCCTTATTCGATTGCCGTAATGCACGGGGTGGAAACTGCCTGCCGTGCGCATGGCTACAGCCTGGTGGTGTGCAACACCGACCGCGATGACGAGCAGGAACGCCAGCACTTGGCATTGCTGCGGTCGTACAACATCGAAGGGCTGATCGTGAACACGCTGGGCCATCATCGTGATGAACTGCATGAGCTGCGTCGCGAGATGCCGCTGGTGCTGGTGGATCGCAAGGTCGACGGGCTGGACAGCGACATGGTCGGGCTGAACAACCCGCAAGCGGTGGAGATGGCCCTCGCGCACCTTGCGCAGCGTGGCTATCACGATGTGCTGTTGGTGACTGAACCCTATGACGGCACCAGTTCGCGGATTGAGCGGGTCAGCAGTTTTCAGGCGCAGATTGCCCAACGCTCGGCCTTGACTGGGGCGGTGCTGGAAACCGGCGATGATCTGAACACCCAGCTTCAAACCTTTTTAAACACACCCGGTAACGGCCCCAAAGCGCTGTTTTGCGCCAATGGCGTGGCGGCGCTGGCCGCAACGACTGCCTTGCGCCAGATTGGCTGCCGGTTGTTCGAGGATGTCGGGCTGATTGCCCTGGATGATCTGGATTGGTATCCGTTGGTGGGCAGCGGGATTACCGCGCTGGCTCAGCCGACGCGGGAGATAGGCGCGCGGGCGTTTGAGTGTTTGCTCAAGCGCTTGCGTGGGGATGATGAGGTGGCGCGGGTGGTGGATTTTGCGCCGGTGCTGATTGAGCGTGGGTCGACCCGTGAAGTTGGCGGCGTCTGATCTGACGCTATCGCTGGCAAGCCAGCTCCCACAGGTTTAGAGGTGTACCAAGCCTTTGTGTACGACCCGAACACTGTGGGAGCTGGCTTGCCAGCGATGAGGCCCAAAAGAACAACACAGAAACACCTGATATTTTTTTGAACGAAAATGAAACCGGTTTCAGAGGTCAATAACAATGAATAAACCCGCCGTTTCCATCAGTTTGTCCAGCTACGGCGCCGAGCTTGTGCGTCAGCGCGGACAGGATGCTTTCATCGATGTGCTGGCTGCGGCCGGGGCCAATCGCATCGAATGGCGCGAAGAGTTGCTGACGCGCGAAGACCCTGCGCAACTGGCGCAGGCCACGCAGGCGCAGGGCTTGCTAAGCATCTATTCCTCACCGACCGAACTGTGGCTGGCCGGTCAGGCGCAGCCCAATCCCGAGTTGATCACCGCACTGCAACAAGCCGAAGCGTTCGGCTCGAAATGGCTGAAAGTCTCCCTCGGCTACTTCACCGACACCAACGATCTGCAAGCCTTGGCCGAACGCCTGAAGCGCACTTCAGTGCAACTGCTGGTGGAAAACGACCAGACTCTGCACGGCGGTCGGATCGAGCCATTTCAGCGCTTCTTCGCCGCGGTCGAGCAGCACAACCTGCCAATCAAGATGACCTTCGACATCGGCAACTGGCAATGGCAGGACCAGTCCGCTGCCAGCGCCGCCCGCCTGCTCGGCCGGCATGTCGGCTATGTGCACTGCAAAGCCGTGGCCCGTCGCGCTGACGGCAAACTGGTCGCGGTGCCGCCCGCCGTCAGTGATCTGCATCTGTGGGAACAACTGTTGCGGCACATGGCCCAAGGCGTTATGCGCGCCGCCGAATATCCGTTGCAGGGCGAGGATCTGGTGCAACTGACCACGGAGCACGTTGCCGCCCTCGCCTGTCTGGGCCAATCCCGTCTGGAGCCTGCTCATGTCTGAGATCGATATTCTTTCGTTCGGCGAAACCATGGCGATGCTGGTCGCTGAGCAGACCGGTGATCTGGCTACCGTCGAGCACTTTCACAAGCGCATCGCCGGGGCCGACAGCAACGTGGCAATCGGGCTGTCGCGCCTGGGTTTCAACGTCGCGTGGCTGAGTCGGGTCGGCAATGATTCGCTCGGGCGTTTTGTGGTCGAGACCTTGATCAAGGAAGGTCTGGATTGCAGCCACGTCGACGTCGATAAACAGCACCCGACCGGTTTCCAGTTCAAGTCCCGCAATGACGATGGCAGCGACCCGCAGGTTGAATACTTCCGGCGCGGTTCAGCGGCCAGTCATTTGTCACCGCAGTCGATTACGACAAATCTGCTGAGCGCCCGTCATCTGCATGCCACGGGCATCCCACCGGCGCTCTCAGCCTCGACGCGGGAGATGTCCTTCGAACTGATGACGCGCATGCGCAATGCCGGGCGCAGCGTGTCCTTCGACCCCAATCTGCGCCCGAGCCTATGGGCCAGCGAGCGCGAAATGATCACCGAGATCAACCGCCTCGCCGCCCTCGCCCATTGGGTGCTGCCGGGTTTGAGTGAAGGCCGTTTGCTGACCGGTTTCGAAGACCCGGCGGACATTGCTGCTTTTTATCTCGATCAAGGTGCCGAAGCGGTGGCGATCAAACTTGGCCCGCAGGGTGCGTATTACCGAACGCATCTGGATCAGGGTTTTGTCGCGGGTGTGCCGGTGTCCAATGTCGTCGACACGGTTGGTGCCGGTGACGGCTTTGCGGTGGGGATGATCAGCGCCCTGCTGGAGCATCAGGGTTTTGCCGAGGCGGTGCAGCGCGCGAACTGGATTGGCAGTCGGGCGGTGCAGAGTCGGGGGGATATGGAAGGCCTTCCGACCCGGGCTGAACTCTTCAGCGAATTTGAGGCCGCCATCGCTGGCAAGCCAGCTCCCACAAGGGTCGGTGGTGGAAATGCAATCTTTGACATACCCGAGATCCCTGTGGGAGCTGGCTTGCCAGCGATGAGGCCCTGACAGGCAACCGATTTATTGAACCTGCTGCGACAAAAACAACAAGCTCAGGAGCAAGACCCATGAAAACCGCAACCCTCGCCACCCGCCGCTGGTGGTACATCATGCCGATTGTGTTCATCACCTACAGCCTGGCGTATCTGGATCGCGCCAACTACGGTTTCGCCGCTGCATCGGGCATGGCCGAAGACCTGATGATCACCCCGGGCCTGTCATCGCTGCTCGGTGCACTGTTCTTCCTCGGTTACTTCTTCTTCCAGGTACCGGGTGCGATCTACGCGCAAAAGCACAGCGTGAAGAAGCTGATTTTCGTCAGCCTGATTCTCTGGGGCGGTCTCGCCACGTTGACCGGCGTGGTTTCCAACGCCTATTGGCTGATCGTCATTCGCTTCATGCTCGGCGTCGTCGAAGCGGCGGTGATGCCGGCGATGCTGGTCTATCTGTGCCACTGGTTCACCCGTGCCGAACGCTCGCGGGCCAACACTTTTCTGATCCTCGGCAACCCGGTGACGATGCTGTGGATGTCAGTGGTTTCGGGCTATCTGGTGCAGCATTTCAGCTGGCGCTGGATGTTCATCATTGAAGGTTTGCCGGCGGTGCTCTGGGCGTTTATCTGGTGGCGTCTGGCCGATGATCGTCCCGCGCAGGCCAAGTGGCTCAACGACCAGGAAAAGCACGATCTGGAAAGTGCTCTGGCCGCCGAACAGGTCGGGATCAAAGCGGTGAAGAATTACGCCGAGGCGTTCCGCTCGCCGAAGGTGATCATTCTCGCGCTGCAGTTTTTCTGCTGGAGCATCGGCGTTTACGGCTTTGTGCTGTGGCTGCCGTCGATCCTCAAGGCTGGCGCGCAAATGGACATGATCGAAGCCGGCTGGCTGTCGGCACTGCCGTATCTGGCGGCGGTGATCGGCATGCTTGTGGTGTCGTGGGGCTCGGACAAGTTGCAGAAGCGCAAACGCTTCGTCTGGCCGCCGCTGCTGATCGCGTCCATCGCGTTTTACGGCTCCTACGCACTGGGTGCCGAACATTTCTGGTGGTCGTACACGCTGCTGGTGATTGCCGGCGCGTGCATGTACGCACCTTACGGGCCGTTCTTTGCCATCGTCCCGGAGATTCTTCCGGCCAACGTCGCCGGCGGCGCCATGGCGCTGATCAACAGCATGGGCGCGCTCGGCTCGTTCGGCGGCTCGTATCTGGTCGGTTATCTGAACAGCTCCACCGGCTCGCCCGGCGCTTCGTATTTGCTGATGAGCGGCGCGTTGCTGCTGTCGGTGGTGCTGACGATTTTTCTCAAGCCCGGCGCCAGTGATCGCGTCGTCGCCAAAGCCGTTGCCACGCGTGCCGTGCCAGCGCATTCCTGAAGAGACTTCTGCCATGAAAAAACAGGTCGTGTTGTACAAGAAACTTTCGCCCGCGCTGATGGCGCGTTTGCAGGAACAGTGCGAAGTGACGCTGATCGAAAACCTCGACGCCGACGGACTGATGCAACTGCGCGATGCCCTGCCGCGGGCCCACGGTTTGCTCGGTGCCAGCCTGAAACTTGATGCGGCGTTGCTTGATCTCGCGCCACAACTCGAAGCCATCGCCAGCGTATCGGTGGGCGTCGATAACTACGACATCGATTACCTGACCCGGCGCAAGATCCTCCTGAGCAACACCCCGGACGTACTTACCGAAACCACCGCCGACACCGGTTTCGCGCTGATCCTCGCCGCCGCGCGGCGTGTGGTTGAACTGGCGAACATGGTGCGCAGCGGCCAATGGAGTCGCAACATCGGCCCGGCGCATTTCGGCACCGATGTGCATGGCAAGACGCTGGGGATTATCGGCATGGGCCGTATCGGCGAGGCGTTGGCGCAGCGTGGGCATTTCGGGTTCGGCATGCCGGTGATCTATCACAGCCAGTCGCGCAAACCGGCGGTCGAGGCGCGATTCGATGCGCAATATCGTAGCCTTGAGGATCTGCTGTGGCAGGCCGATTTCATTTGCCTGACCTTGCCACTGACGGCGCAGACCGAAGGGTTGATCGGCGCTGAGCAGTTTGCGCTGATGCGCCCGGACAGCATCTTCATCAATATCTCACGGGGCAAAGTGGTTGATGAGGCGGCGATGATCGATGCGCTGCGTCATCAGCGGATTAGGGCGGCGGGGCTGGATGTGTTTGAGCGTGAACCGTTGAATCATGATTCGCCGCTGTTGCAGCTCAATAATGTGGTGGCGACACCGCACATGGGCTCGGCGACGCACGAGACGCGCGAGGCGATGGCGCGGTGTGCGGTGGAGAATCTATTGGCGGCGCTGAAGGGAGAGAAGCCGGCGAATCTGGTGAATCCATTGGCGTGGCAGGGCTGAGATCTTCAGTGCCTGTTCTGGCCTAATCGCTGGCAAGCCAGCTCCCACAGGGTTTTCGAGCGGACACAAATATCATGTCCACCTCAAATCACTGTGGGAGCTGGCTTGCCAGCGATGGGGCCAGTGCGGGCAACACAAAACCATCAGGCACTGCGCGCCTGTAAAAGCTGCGCAGCACACAGCGCAATCCGCGCACAGGCATCCGCCAGTTTCACCCGATCCAGCACCAAACCAATCCTGATATGCCCTGCCGCACTCGGCCCGAACGCCTCACCGGCGAGGACCGAAACCCCATAGCCCTCCAGCAACTGCTCGGCAAACGCCTGAGCGCCCAACCCGGTCTGGCGCACATCGACCATCACGAACATGCCGCCATCCGGACGAATCGGATACAGCCCCGGGCAACCACTCAAACGCTCGCACACCAGATCCCGGCGCAGACGATATTCCTCGCGCATTTGCGTCACTTCCGGCAGGTCTGACTGCAACGCAATCTCTGCGGCCTTCTGCACAAAATCCGGCAACCCGAACAACATGCTTAACGACAGATTGACCAAATGCTCCGCCAGCGATTTCGGCCCGATCATCCAGCCGATGCGCCAGCCGGTCATGGCGTGGGATTTCGACAGGCTGTTGATGGTCGCCGTGCGCTCAGCCATACCCGGCAAACTGGCCGGACTGACGTGCTGACCTTCGTAAAGCAGCTCGCTGTAAACCTCGTCGCTGATCAGCCACAAATCATGGCGAACGCACAGCGCCGCCAGCTCCTGCCAGATCAGCAGTGACAGGCTCGCACCGCTGGGGTTGTTCGGACTGTTGAGCAACATCGCGCGGGTTTTCGGCGTGATGCGCGCAGCGACATCAACCGGGTCGACACGAAAGCCGTTCTCCGGCCGCACGGGCACCGGCACCACCGTCGCGCCGCAAGCGCCAAACACGCCTTCGTAGGTGACATACATCGGCTCAGCGACGATCACTTCATCGCCCGGATCCAGCAGACATTGCGCCACCGAATACACCGCGCATTGCGCGCCGGGCAGGATGATCACATGGTCAGCATCGACCGCTTGCCCGCTGCGTCGACGATGCCGTTCGGCAATCAGCTTGCGCAGCGCCAAACGACCTCGCACTTCGGAATAATGGGTATCGCCAGCGAGCAAGCTGTCGATCGCGCCGTGGACAATCGGCAGCGGTGTATCGAAATCCGGGTCACCCACGCTCAGCAGCAGGATATCGACACCCTCGGCGCGCAACTCCAGCGCTCGGTCGTGAATCTGCCAGGCGGCTGCTCCTTCTCCGGCGATTCGTTGGGTCAAGGCTGAATAGCGCATGTACGTCTCCTGATTGCGCGGTCTCCAGCCTTCACCGTATCTCAAATCACGAAACGCGCCACCATGGCGTTCAAATCCACCGCCAGACGCGACAGTTCGTGGGTTGCGGCACTGGTCTGGTTGGCCCCGGCGGCCGATTGCGTGGCCAGATCGCGGATGTTGACCAGGTTGCGGTCGACCTCGCGCGAGACTTGCGCCTGTTCTTCCGAGGCGCTGGCGATGACCAGGTTGCGCTCGTTGATCTGATGGATCGACTGGGTGATCTGCTCCAGCGCCACGCCGGCGGCGCGGGCCATTTCCAGGGTGGTCTGGGTGCGCTGGTTGCTTTGCTGCATCGAGGAAACCGCTTCGCCAGTGCCGTTCTGGATGCCGGCGACCATTTTTTCGATTTCCTGAGTCGACTGCGCAGTGCGATGGGCCAGCGCGCGCACTTCGTCCGCGACCACGGCAAAACCGCGCCCGGCCTCACCGGCGCGCGCCGCTTCGATGGCCGCGTTGAGCGCCAGCAGGTTGGTTTGCTCGGCGATGGCGCGGATGACGTCGAGTACTTTGCCGATGTCGCGGCCCTGTGCGGCGAGACCTTCGATCATCTGTGCGGTGTTCTGCACGTCGTGGGTCATGGTCTGGATGGCGTCGACGGTTTTCACCACTTGGTCGCGACCTTCACGGGCGGCATGGGTCGACTGGTTCGAGGCTTCCGAAGTCGACACGGCGTTGCGCGCCACTTCTTCGACGGCGGCGGTCATCTCGTTGACGGCGGTGGCGGCTTGCTCGATTTCGTTGTTCTGCTGCTGCAGGCCACGGGAAGCTTCTTCGGTTACCGCGCTGAGTTCTTCGGCAGCAGCGCCCAGTTGCGTGGCAGAGCCGGCGATCTGCTCGATGGTTTTGCGCAAGTTGCTCTGCATCGCTGCGAGCGCTTCGAGCAGGCGGGCCGGTTCGTCCTTGCCATCGACTTCGATGACTTTGGTGAGGTTGCCGTCAGCAATGGTTTGCGCGGCCTTCACGGCACGGTTCAGCGGCGTGACGATGCTGCGGGTCAGCAGCCAGGCCAGTAGCACCGTGGCAACGGCTGCGAAAACAGCGACGATAATGATGCCGGTGATGGCGCTGTCATAATATTGGCCGGCCTGAATCGAAGCGGTCTTTGCATCGGCGGCGTTCATCGCTATCAGCTTGTTGAGCTGTTCGCCCATCTGGTCGGTGCCGTCCTTGATCCGCGTGTTGATCAGGGTGCGCATCTCGTCGAGTTTGTCCTGGCGCGACAGCTCCATCATCTGGTTCTGCGCTTGCAGGTAGTTGTCCAGCGTGGTCGCAAAGGTCTGGTACAACGCCCGTTCTTCCGGGCCGGCCGGCAGTGCGGCGTAACTGGCCTGGGCGGCGCGAACCTTGTCGACCAGAACGCCGATGCGGGTCTGCGCTTCCTGCAACCCGGCCGCTTCGCGGTTGACCAGCACGCGGAACGACAGAATGCGCAAACGCAGGACGTTTTCTGTCACTACGGCAAGCTGCGTCACGCTGGGGAGTTGCGTCGAATCCATCTCGACGGACGCCTGACGAATGATCGACATGCGGTTGACGGCAAACACGCCGAGCACGATCACCAGCAAGGCGATAAAGGCAAAACCGAGGAACGCACGGGGCGCGATATTCAGGTTACGCAGGGACATAGTTGAGCTCTCGGAAGATAGAAACTACGAGCGTCCATGCGTCATCACTGGCCCGTGGGGACGGGCTCAGTCCGGCGTCACTGTTTTAGGAAGTTATGTGCACGCCTGTTAGCTGTATCGGCCAGGCTTTAGGAAGATTGCGGGTCAAGGGCAACTATTTTTCAGGGTGTTACATCAATGAAACACAGTTGATTGTTTTGTGTAGGAGCTGTCGAGTGGAACGAGGCTGCGATCTTTTGACGTTTAAAAGCAGTATCAAAAGATCACAGCCTTCGGCAGTTGATCAGGCTCAGCGTTTGACAGCTAGCTGCCAGACGCGGGCGATGTCCGTCGCGCGTTCACGCAGCAGGCGCGGCGCTTCGGCGCAGGCCTGTTCCAGGGACATCGGGCCGCTGGTCACAGCGAATGCCGCATCGATGCCGTGATCGTAAAGCGCTTGATAACCCTCGCCCAATGTCCCGGCGATGACAATCACTGGCACGGCGTGCTGTTTGGCGATCCGCGCAACACCGAATGGCGTCTTGCCGCGCAAGGTCTGCGCATCGAAGCGCCCTTCCCCGGTAATCACCAGATCAGCGCCTTTGACCGCTTCGGCGAGGCCGACGAGTTCGGCAACCACTTCAACCCCGGCTTGAAATTGCGCGCCGAGGAATGCCTTGGCGGCAAACCCCAAACCACCCGCTGCACCACTGCCCGGCTCGTCACGAACGTCTTTGTCCAACGCCTGCGCGCACAGTTCGGCGAAGTGCCCCAAGGCCTGATCGAGTTGCTGCACTTGCACCGGTGAGGCACCTTTCTGCGGGCCGAAAATCACGGAAGCGCCGTGCGGACCGCAGAGTGGGTTATTGACGTCCGCTGCAATATCGAAGCGCACGTGCGCCAGTCGCGGGTCGAGTTCGCTCACGTCCAGTTGTGCCAATTGCGCCAATGCCAAGCCACCGGGTACCAACGTCTGTCCTTGCGCATCAAGCAACTTCACGCCCAACGCCTGCATCGCCCCGGCGCCGCCATCGTTGGTCGCACTGCCGCCAATCGCCAGAATCACCCGTTGCGCGCCGGCATCCAGCGCCGCGCGAATCAGTTCGCCAGTGCCGAAAGTGCTGCTGATGCAGGCATCACGTTGCCCCAGCGGTACCAATTGCAGACCACTGGCTTCGGCCATTTCGATAATTGCCGTGTGGTTGTGCGGCAACCAGCCCCACGCAGCGTCGACGGGAATGCCCAAAGGGCCGCGCACACGGGTGCGGCGCAGTTCGCCTTCGCACGCGGCGAGGATCGATTCGACCGTGCCTTCGCCGCCGTCAGCCATTGGGCATTTGACCAAGGTCGCGCGCGGCCAGACCTGAGCGAGGCCGAGGGCAATGGCTTCGGCGACGCCTTGAGCACTGAGGCTGTCCTTGAACGAATCGGGGGCGATGACGATCTTCATGCGAATTCTCCGGTTGCAATGCCCCTCATGCTGCCAGT
Organism: Pseudomonas chlororaphis; assembly: GCF_000783395.1. Classification (GTDB taxonomy): domain Bacteria; phylum Pseudomonadota; class Gammaproteobacteria; order Pseudomonadales; family Pseudomonadaceae; genus Aquipseudomonas; species Aquipseudomonas chlororaphis_H. Next base: position 40,449 of record NZ_JSFK01000036.1, read on the forward strand.
CGGCCTGCGCCTTGACGCCTGTCCGCTGCACAAGTGGCGGGGGCGTTTATTGTTCATTTTCACAAAGACAGGGAAAGTGGCGGTGAATGTTCGGCCGCCATCGCTGGCAAGCCAGCTCCCACAGGGATTGTCGGTGAACACAAATGTAGTGAACACCATCAACCCTTGTGGGAGCTGGCTTGCCAGCGATGGCGGCCTCAAAATCACCTCATGCTGACAGATCTGTCTGGGGTAATAGCTGCACCCCAAGATACAGCGCCAACATTCCGTCCAGCCGCAACGGATCAACTCCGCTCAACTCGGCAATCCGCTCCATCCGATAACGCAGGCTATTGCGATGAATCCCCAACGCATCGGCACACGCCTGACTCTGGCCATCGTGCTCGCACCAGCTGCGCAACGTCGCCAGCAACTGGCCGTTGCCGTCCTTGGCGATCACCTTGCGCAGCGGCTTGAGCAATTCGTCCAGCGCATCGTCGTTGCGATGCCGCCACAGCATCACCGGCAATCGATAGCGGTTCAGCGTCAACAATCGCGAGTGCGGCAACACTTCCCGGCCATAGGCGAGCAAATCACCGACTCGTCGATAACAACGGCGCAGCCCCGCCAGTCCATCGGCCTGCCCGCCGACGGCGATGCGCAGAATCTTCCAGCCCAGGCCGTCGAGTTTTTCCAGCAGGCGATCATGCTCGACGTGCTGGCTCGCCGGCCGACACCACAGTAGCGATGACTTCGCCGAACTCACGCACCAACTGTCCGGATAACGCGAAGTCAGCCAGGCACTCAGCGCCTCGACGGTTTGCCCCGGCCCATGCTCAAGGCCCAGCTCGAACAGATACGGCACCCGCGTCAATTGCGGCTTGAGTCCGAGTTGCTGCGCCTCATCAACCAGGCGCGGCGAGTCCCCCGCCTCGCTCAACAGCAACGCCAGCAGATCATCACAACGCTGGCGCCGCCATTGCTGCTCGGCCTGCTGATTACGCTGGCCGACGAGCATTTCGGCGGTCATGCGCACCAGTTCGGCGTAAGTACGCAGTTGCTCCGGTTCACCGGTAATCCCGAGCACGCCGATCAAGCGCTGATCAAGCAACAGCGGCAGGTTGATGCCCGGTTGCACGCCTTTCAAATGCACCGCCGTTTGCGCGTCGATCTCCACCACGCGACCGTTGGCCAGCACCAGTTGCGCGCCTTCGTGACGGGTGTTGATGCGTTCAGGTTCACCACTGCCGAGGATCAGCCCCTGGCTGTCCATGACATTGACGTTGTAGGGCAAAATGGCCATGGCCCGGTCGACGATGTCCTGGGCGAGGTCGTGATCGAGTTCGAACATAGCGGCGGCAATCCTTGATTTATGGCACTGGCAGTTGTTCAGTCGCACAGGGTCTGGCGGCAAACCCTGTGCTCAGGCACAAAGACAATCCGGCCAAAGGTGACCGAGACTCTCGGGGCGATCAACGTTACCCTTTGCATCGCAAAAAATCATAATAAAGAGAGAGCCGCTATGTCGCAGAGCGCCGCAGCTACCCAGACCATCGTTGACGATAAAAATGCCGTCTACAAACGCATCACCCTGCGTTTGATTCCCTTCATCTTCATCTGCTACTTGTTCAACTACCTCGACCGGGTCAACGTTGGATTTGCCAAACTGCAGATGCTCGACGCGCTGAAATTCAGCGAAACCGTGTACGGCCTCGGTGCCGGTATCTTCTTCATCGGCTACGTGTTGTGTGGCGTGCCGAGCAACCTGGCGTTGACCAAATTCGGCCCACGGCGCTGGATCGCGGTGATGATGATCACTTGGGGCACGCTGTCGACCTGCCTGTTGTTCGTCACCACCCCGACCGAGTTCTACACCCTGCGCCTGTTCACCGGTGCGGCCGAAGCCGGGTTCTTCCCGGGCGTTGTCTTGTACCTCTCGCAGTGGTTCCCGACCTTCCGCCGTGGCCGGATCATGGCGTTGTTCATGTCGGCGATCCCGGTTTCCGGATTGCTCGGCAGCCCGTTCTCTGGCTGGATTCTCAATCACTTCGCGGCGGGCCAGGGCGGTCTGGCCGGCTGGCAGTGGATGTTTCTGCTGCAAGGCATTCCTACCGTCATCCTCGGCGCCCTCGCCTATTTCCTGCTGAGCGACAGCTTCGCCAACGCCAAGTGGCTGACCCCGCACGAACGTGCGGTGCTTGAGGCGGATCAGGCCGAAGATTTGGCCAACAAACCGAAAACCACTTCCGACTCGCTGCTGGCGGTGTTCAAGAACCCGGCGATCTGGGCGTTCGGCCTGATCTACTTCTGCATCCAGAGTGGCGTGTACGCGATCAACTTCTGGCTGCCGTCGATCATCAAGAACCTTGGCTTCAGCGATAACCTGGTGATCGGTTGGTTGAGTGCGATTCCGTATCTGCTGGCGGCGGTGTTCATGCTGGTGGTCGGGCGTTCGGCGGACTTGCGCAAGGAGCGTCGCTGGCACTTGGTGGTACCGATGCTGATGGGCGCGATCGGTCTGGTGATTGCGGTGAACTTCGCGGCTAACCCGGCGATTGCGATTCTCGGTCTGACCATTGCCACGATGGGTGCGCTGACTGGCCTGCCGATGTTCTGGCCGGTGCCGACGGCGATGTTGAGCGCGGGGGCTGCGGCCGGTGGTTTGGCGTTGATCAACTCGATGGGGCAGATGGCTGGGTTCCTTAGCCCTTATCTGGTGGGTTGGGTCAAGGACAGCACCGGCTCGACGGATGCGGCGTTGTATCTGCTGGCGGGGGTGATTGTTGGCGGGAGTTTGCTGGCGCTGCGCATGACGCGGACGTTGCGGGCTTAAGTTTCTGATACACGGAAGAACGGCCCTTTTCAGGGCCGTTTTTTATTGGGGTTTCGGCTTGGGTTTTGTGGTGTTCTGGAGATCTTTGCCCCCTCACCCCAGCCCTCCCGAAACGTCGGACCGCCCCCAGGGGGGCGAGGGGGAAAGGGAGCCGAT
>NZ_JSFK01000037.1 GCF_000783395.1 Pseudomonas chlororaphis
TAATGCTGTTCACTTAAGCATTTGAATCCTCGCCGGGCTTCTTCGAAAATCCGATGTCAGATCTCTGGCATCGGATTTTTTATGTCTGTTCAACAGGACTTGCTCGACCTCGGCGACCTTTTCAACTTCTGTGACTTGAGTACTTTCACTCAAAATATTCCCATCGAGTGGGTTGCGTCTGCGCTGGATCTGTCTAGCCAGGCCACTATCCGGCGGCGTCGCTTACCTGCCGACCAAGTGCTCTGGCTGGTGCTCGGCATGGCATTGTTTCGCGACGAGCCCGTTCATGAGGTCGCCCGACGTTTGAACATCTGCGCCCAAGGTCTGGCTTCTGACCATCTGTTGGCCCGTAGCGGTGTGACCGAGGCCCGCAAGCGGCTGGGGGCCGACCCAGTTGAGTGGTTGTTTCGCAAAACGGGTACTCAATGGGGCACGCAGCGCTATCCCGATGATGCCTGGCAGGATCTGCAAGTATTTGCAGTCGATGGTGCGCTTCTGCGCACGCCGGATACGCCGGAGTTGCGAGACCATTTCGGTTCTGGAAACACCTCGACCGACCGCCAGACTCCCTTTCCCATGCTGCGCTTGGTGGCGCTGATGAATGTGCGTTCACACCTGATCCTGGATGCACAGCTTAGCCCTTACCGACGCAGCGAAATGCGTCTGGCCGATGAGTTTTTGCAGCAGATCCCCGACCACTCCGTGACGCTGTTCGATAAGGGATTCTGGAGCGCCGATCTCATGCTCAGCCTGAGCGGCGACGGCAACCAGCGCCACTGGCTGATTCCGGCAAAAAAGGGATTGGTTTGCGAGGAGATAGCCCGTTACAACCAGCACGACCGTTTGGTGCGTATGAAAGTGTCGCCGCAAGCCAGAAAGCGAAATCCGACGCTTCCCACACACTGGGAGGCGCGTGAAGTCAGTTATGAAATTCAAGGCAAAGTAAAAACAGTCATGACGTCGTTGCCGGCCAAGATCTACAGCACCAAGTCTGTTGCCAAGCTTTATCAGGAGCGCTGGGAAATCGAATTGGGCTTCAGGGATATCAAAAGCTCAATGCAACAAAACGCAATGACCTTGCGCAGCAAAAAGGTCGATCTGATCTACCAGGAAGTGTGGGGATTGTTGCTGGCTTACAACGTGATTCGTCGGGAGGCAAGTCAGGCAGCAGTGGCGTTTGGTCGAGCGCCGTCGGACATCCGTTTCAAGCCGGTTTGCCAGTACATCGCCGTGCAGTTGATCGTGATGGCTGCGGCCAATCCTGTTTCAGCGACGGGTAGACGGTTGGCGGAACTTAGAAAAGGCGTTGGCGGGCTGTTTCTGGATCACCGCCCAAGGCCTTCGAGGCCAAGGACGGTGAAGATCTCAAAAACCCGGTTTCCGGTGGACCGTAAGGCTGCTCCGCTTAAGTGAACAGCATTAC
>NZ_JSFK01000038.1 GCF_000783395.1 Pseudomonas chlororaphis
CCCTTTCCCCCTCGCCCCCTTGGGGGCGGTCCGACGTTTCGGGAGGGCTGGGGTGAGGGGGTAAGCTCTTGATCTTAACCGCGATCGCGCGGAATCAGACTCTGCAACTGCTGCGCCAGAAAGTTCGCATCAAACACAAACGTATCCGGATCCTTCAAACCATTGGTCTTGCGCCACTGCCACTCACCATTCGCCAATCCCACCAGCGAAATGCTGCCATACCGCGCCGCCGTCAACCCCATCACTGCCAGTGAAATCTGCCCGCCACTGCCCATCACATCCGGCACGAACTCCACCGGTTTGCCGGCAATCACAATGCTCAGCTTTTCTGTTTTGAAGGTCGAGGTCTCCACCGGCGTGCTCGGCCCGAACGCGACATAAGCCTCACGACTCACCTCCAGCAGATTCGGCGCCTGCACAGGTTCCAGCCATTGCTGAATATCACCGAACAGTGCAGTAATCCGCGCGGCCCAAGCGGCCGATTGCGTCTCGAACAGTTGCTTCTTGTGCGCTTCGCTCTCGGCGTAGTGACGAAGCATTTCGCCCAGTTGTTGTACGTCGTTCATGAGCAAGCTCCTCAATTGGCCTATGAGTACGGATAGTGGCAGATCGACCGGCCTACGTACGTTTAAGTAATCACCCCATCCTCCTTTATCGAGCCCTTTAACCGACAGACGGTTAAAATAAGGCAAAATACCTGTCAGTTCTGACAGTGCTCAGCCTGCAAAGTTAGTGTTTCAATCATCAGCGAGGTGAAGTGCAGCAGAGACGACAAACGGCCAGAACGCAGGGAGCCGCAAAATGAAAATTTTATTTCTTTCAGTTTCAATCGCAACGCTACTTGGCTGTGCTCACACGACTACACCGCCACTGAACCAGCCAGTTAGCAGCAGTAATGCAAATAGCGCCCTGACCGGACCGCAAGTCGTCGAGTGGTTGAACACACTTTATAACTCGAAATTTCAGAACTGCCATGAGTCAGCCAACCAGCCCGCCTTCCTGTGTTCGGGGATAATTTTTCGAGTCACTGATAAAAGGCCAGGCGAGACTCATCACGTCTGGAACCCCAGCCCGACGTCCGTCAAGAATGGTGGAGTCTCCTTCTCTTACCTGAGAGCAGACTCCAAATACGGGCGACTGGCCTGGGGCCATGGCAACGGATTCATGCTGTACCCGATTTTCGGCGCCCCGCAAGACAAGGTCGATCTCGATGTGTTGTGTTCGTTTCCAATCGATGGCTGGACCTGGAACCGCACCACACCTTGCGGTCATCACGCCTCGTACCCTACCACCAGCCAGCGTTGCCAGAGTTCAGGAGTGTCCACCGCCGAACAGTGGAAAAACGTCTGGGACAACTCCCCCAATAGCCACCACATTCGCCAATGCGGCTTCGATGTTTCAGAGGCGACCGGCAAGCCGGCCGCGGTGCCGTTCTACCAGTCGGTAAGAGCGCGTGGAATGTTGAGTCAGAACCCCACGCACTTCACTGAACAGAATGAAGTCGTGGTCAAGACATGGCCACAAAATCTGCAAGACACCCTGCCGCTCATGGCGTTCTTCTTTATCGCCGGTGGCGGCAATGCCGGCCTGCCGGAAGCCCAAGGCAACCAGCAGGATTTCTACAATTCCACCACCCGAAGAATATGGGTGCCGGTCATCCGTTTGTTTCCTCCCTCGACCCCCACCAGCGAGGCCACGTTCCAGTACGTCGAGTCCGACCAACTGGTCAAGCCTTGAATCCCAGTCTGCAGCCGAGAAGCAATGATCGCTGGCTTCCAGAGTTCGCCATGCGTTGCGTCGGGGTATAAATCTGATGAACGGTAGCTTTGACCCCGTTTTACCTGTCAGATCTGACAGTAGGCGATGTTTGCCAAAAGGTTTTAGATAAAGGTGTCTATCGAATACTCAGGGACGCATGACATGACCAACCCATCCGAGAACACTCAACCGCTGCAAATTGACCCGGTACAAATACCGGGCATGGTGAATCCGGTGGACTATCCAGAGGACCATCACGGTGGAATTCCGTTATCACTGGCTAGCAGCGGGAACATCCGGTCAGTCGTGGATCCCTGGTTAAACATGAGTGTCAATGACTCTGCAGACGCATTGCTCAACGAATCGGACAACTCAGTGGTCAACAAGATCATTCAGAGCGGCGAAGAGAATCAACAGTTCACGATGGACTTGCCTGCCACGCTTCTTAGGGACGGCATCAACTCTTTGCGTCTGCGAGTTACCCGGCTCAATCAACCTGAGCCCGTAACTTCGCAGCCGCTGAAAGTGCTTTACTACACCCCGCGCCCCGGCGGGCAAGTCACCGGAAGCGGGGACAACCCGAATCTGATAATGACGCTGCCCGCTGAAGTCATCAGCGACGGCGTAAACGCTGAACGTGCAAAGAACGGTGTAGACATCAGGCTAAGTTATGTCTACATGCGCCAACACGACGTAATTACACTCTATCGTGATGGCCGTGAAACAACGTACAAGGTGACCGCCGCTCAAGCCGCGGCGGGCGCCGTCGTCGTGAGGCTGCTCACCAATGACTTCTGGCAAGACAACGAAAAGTTTGCCTTGCGCTTCAGGGTCACCGACCAGCTCGGTAACTCATCAGGCCCGCAGGCCATCTGGTCAAGTACCACTTTGATTAACGTGTACATACGGAAAGAACCGGAACTGGATCTGATCAGGCCCAAAGTACTGGAAGCGAAAGAGTCCGGCGGCACGCTACTGAACTTCATCAAGGATTTTTATGACGCCAAGTTCGCCACGGTAGAAGTCAACTACACAGGCTCCGATACAGGTCAAACAGTAAGAGTCAAATGGCTCGGCCGCAACTTCACCTATCCCACTGAGGTGCAAACCGTAAAAACACCTGGGGAAACGTTGCATTTCCAGATTCCGCGCCTGGAGGTCATCGACACTATGGGGGGCGGTGGTCGGGCAGAAGTCACCTATACGGTCAGATTGCCCGGCACTACCGAAGACAAGACCTCTCGCGATCTGAATCTGGCATTCACCGAGCAGAAGCACCTTCTCGGGCAACCCACAATCAATTCGGACAGAACCAATTTGAGGGTTTACTACCCGACACTTGAAGCTCCCTACAGAGTGCGTATGGCGTTACATGGTGTGACCACCCGCTATAGCGACGAGGTGGATATCGTCAACGAGTCTTACACCAACTTCCCGATTCCAGCGGCGTGGATTACAGAGAACCGCGGGAAAGACGTGATGTTCAACTACACGCTCAAACGCACCGGGACCAGTGAGCCGCTGATCTTTTCATGGTGCCTCAGGGTGAGGCTCTAGCGGGTTACGAGGCAGCGCAACCGCAATCAAACCGACCTTTTTCATTACCCTGAACAGTGAAGAGCAAATCGTCATGCGCCAAATAATCGGTTTCATATTAATCGCTGTGTTGTGCGGTTGTTCTCAAGACACCCGGCAACTGCCGGCGCCCACCATTACCAATATAGTCCAGAGCATTGATGGGCCTGCCATTGCCGCACAACTTTCAACCCTGTACGACCGCAAGTACGCGAACTGCAACAACTCAAATTCTCAACCTGCGTTTCTCTGCTCAGGCGTCATAATCAGAGTCACCGTCAAGGATCCTGACAACAAATATAAAGTCTGGGAGCCGAGCCCGATTTCGGTAAAACAGGGCATGGTGACATTTTCCTATCTACGGTCAGATTCAAACTTCATACGCTTCGCCTATGGCTATAACAACGGCTACGTACTCTTTCCGATATTCGAAGCCCCCACTGACAAGTCTGATTTACAGATACTGTGTTCTTACCCGTACGACGCATGGAGTCACACCCGTGGCGATACCCCTTGTGCGGCGCACGCGAGCTATCCAGCGCAAAGCCAGCTATGCCAAAACGCCGGCGTTACCACCGCAGAACAATGGTACGAAGTCTGGAAACTGCCCGGTGGCAGCCCCAATCAACGGCAATGCGGCTTTGACGTCAGGGATGAACGCAATGCACTGGCCGGCCCGGCGTTCTATCAATCCATACGCGCCAGAGGACTGCCCAATCCGCGCAACGAGAATCACAACGAGATCCAGATAAAGACCTGGTGCGACCCCACCAGCGCTAACCCTGCCACTTCATGTAAACAGTCCTTCCCTGCCAACAAGTTTCCGATCATGGCGTTCTTCTACTTAAACGGCAGCGCGGGCCTGGCGGACGCCCAGTACAACCAGCGTGATTTCTATAACTCGACCAATCCGAAAGTCATCGTACCGATCATTCGTCTGACGCTTGCCAGTAGTGGCACGACTTTTACTTACATACAGGCCGATCAGGCGATCCTCCCGTAATCCCAACCCGACTCTAATTCAACGGAAGAGGAAATGATCATGTGCAGAATAGTTGTTTTCTTGCTGATCGGTTTATTGACTGCATGCTCACAGCCTGCATCGCAATCGCCTGATGTAATCGACGCGAGCGCAGTGCAGAGCCAGAGAATGAATGGCCCGGCTACCGCCACATATCTCACGACGCTTTACGCTCGCAAGTTCCCCAATTGCAACAAAGTGGATTCGCAGCCTGCCTTTCTATGTTCAGGGGTGATGATCAGGGTTACGGAAAAAGACCCGAACAATACTTATAAAGTCTGGGATCCCAGTCCGACCTCCATAAGAAATGGTGGTATCAATTTTTCTTACCTTCGTGTTGACAGCAACTTTGGCAGGTTGGCCTGGGACAATGCCAATGGCTATATCCTGTATCCCGTACTGGAAAGACCTGCCACCACGGATCAACTGCAAACGCTGTGCATTTATCCCATGGACTCCCACGGCTGGCACCGCAGTTCGACTGCGGTCTGCGTGGCGCACGCCGCTTTCCCCGAAGGTGGCCACTGTCAAGATGCAAATATTCTCACAGGTGAGCAATTCAAAGCGGCCTGGGATAAGGCACCGGATAACAAAAACAAACGCCAATGCGATTTCGACGTCAGAGACGATCGTAACACCCTCGCCGGCCCAGCTTTTTTTCAGGCTCTGCAAGCAAAAATCCTGCTAGGTGCTGCTGGTTTTCGTGAGTGGAATGACGTGCTCATTAAAACCTGGCCCGCCGGTCAGCCCAACAAACTTCCCATCCTCGCGTTCTTCTACCTCGGCTCAAGTACGGATCCGACACAACTCGCCGATGCGAAATACAACCAGCGTGATTTCTATGACTCGACCAACCCGAAAATCATCGTACCGATCATTCGCGTCGAACTTGCCGCGAGTCCGACCGGTACCGCCACTTTTACATATGCTGCGGCAGATCAGGAGATCACTCAATGAACAGGCGCTGCAAGCCCGGCAACTTTTTCGTATCGGCGCTGACGGGCCTGGTACTTGCCACGTCCAGCGTCCAAGCAGCCGATACACCCACAGCTGTTGCGGGTGAAAGCACAATCGTTATCGTCGAACGCTGTAACAGGTATATAGAGAGTGCGCACTGGTTCTATCGGGACTATCAATGGTCACTCTCCATTACGCCGACGACGTGCGCGCGCAGAACTCAGGATTTGGGCACGCCGTTCATCTGGAATGAACTAACCCGCGACTACTCCAACAGTCGATACTGGAAAAATACCCACGGCATGCGCCATCAGTTGATTTGCCATATGGAGATTGCGCGGGACAAACCGCAGTGGAACCTCGAACCCTGGCGCCCGGATGTCGGCTATTCCAAGACCTTGGAGGCCGGCTGCAATCACGTCATCCCGCTGCCTGAAAAAGCACCATGACACTTGCGCGAAAGATGAGCGATACAGTTCATCTTGCGCTGGCGTCTGGCGTTGAAGAGCAGGACACTTCGGGCCTGTCAGGATCTGTTGATCCGCCCCCTTGCCCGAGGAACTTCAATGCGCACCATCGGCCTGATCGGCGGCATGAGCTGGGAATCCAGCGCCGAATACTATCGACTCATCAATCAGCAAGTCCGGGATCGTCTCGGCCCGTTGCGCTCCGCGCAGTTGCTGATGCACAGCGTCGATTTCGGCCCTGTCGAACAGGCCCAGCACGCCGGGCGCTGGGACGATGCGGCGGCGATTCTGGTCGATGCTGCGCGCAGGCTAGAAGCCGGCGGCGCCGAATGCGTGGTGCTGTGTACCAACACCATGCACAAGGTGGCCGAGCAGATTCAGGCGGCGATCAGCATTCCGTTTTTGCACATTGCCGAACCGGCCGCACAGGCGGCTCTGGACATTGATGCGCGCGCAGTCGGCCTGCTCGGCACGGCATTCACCATGGAACAGGATTTCCTCAAGCAGCGCCTGATCGCCCAAGGCTTGACCGTGTTAGTGCCGGACGAGGCCGAGCGCAATGAAGTCCATCGGATCATCTACGACGAACTCTGCGTTGGCGTGATCAGCGATCAGTCACGACAAATCTATCAGCGGGTCATTGAATCCCTGACCGCACGCGGCGCGCAGGCGATCATCCTCGGCTGTACGGAAATTGGCATGTTGATCAAACCCGAACACAGCGCCCTGCCCCTGCTCGACACCACCGAACTGCATGCGCAGTCGGCGGTGGCGTTCGCCTTGGGCGACTGAGTCAGGTTTTCGCGCGATTGCGCAGACGGGCCATGCTCAAGGTGTCGACCCACTGCCCGTCACGCACGGCGTAGTCGCGGAACAGGCCTTCGTTCTCAAAACCGAATTTGCGGTAGAGACCGATGGCTGCCTCATTATCGGCATACACCGTGAGTTCCACGCGGTGCAGGTTCATCCAGTTGTCGGCGACCTCCAGCGCCGCCGCCAACAGCTTCGAACCCACGCCTTTGCCCTGCCATGCGACCGCAACGCCCATGCCGAAACTGCCAGCGTGCGCCCGACGCATCCTCGAATACGCCTCCAGCCCGAGGTTGCCGATCACCACGCCCTGATGCAGCGCCACCAGTTTCACCGCGCGCTCGTTGTCCGCCAGCAGGCGTTGGCGCCAGACTTCTACGGACTGAAACGGCATCTGCAACACCTGCCGCGCCACGGCCGGATCGTTGTACAGCGCGGTGATGCCTTCGAGGTGGGATTCGTTTAGGCGTTCGAGGTGGATGGCGGGGTTGGGGTCTGGCATGGGATCGGTCCGTGATCAGGTTTGGCTGATCACTCTAAACCGGCCGTGATCCGCCTGGCCAGCGCAAATACTGTGAAAGCAAGCCCGAGCGACCGCTCATCGGAAAACCGCTTTCACCTGTCAGATCTGACAGGTGCGCATTTTCCAGATAAGCGCTCTGATAGTTCCTGCCGCCTGACAGAAGGAAACCTGGCCATGAACTCCAGTAGAAACACCGTTCTGCAGCTTTTCCCCCCCAAAATAGATCTGCAGACCAAAGACATCGTCGGTGCGCAAATCGGTGTGCCGCTGCATGCGGTGATTATCTATCCGCCCGAACTGGTTTTCAAAAGAGCTCGGGTTTCGATTGATCCACCGCTGGCCGGGACGGTGGAAGAACACGATGACGTGAGGCTATGGGCGACGCTTGATCCCGCGCTTGTTGGTCCGGTCACAGAGGCGGACTTGTCCGATTCGACCAGAGCGCCATTGCTTTTGGACGCCACGACGATCAAAGCCGATGTCAATGCACCTATCGAGCTGCACATAAAGGAAAGTCAGTTCCTGACTGACGTGGTGGTTTATCTGTTCTATACAATTGAGCGTAACAGCGAAAATCTCGGTACTTCTCTCCCGCTCAGTTATATCTACAACCGCATCCGTCCCGGCATAAAGGATGATTTGACCGTGCCTGGCGGCCACTCGAAACTGAAATTATTGCTGCCCGATGAAGTAAAAAACGGTGTCGGCCCTGGCTTCACCACCGCACGGGTGGCTGTGCAATATCCTTATGCCCGGGCGTATGACCGCATCAGCTTCATGTGCAACGGCAAGATACTGGAAGTGTCTGTAGGGCCTACTGAAGCGCCTGAACCGCCCGATCACGGGTCCGAAACCCCGACCACCCTTTACTTCGACGTAGACAGGGCCTTTCTGGAACTTGCCAAACAACAAGATCACCGGCTGGCGTTTCTGTTTACCGTCTACGACCAACTGAACAACTCGGCTGATCCCGATGCTCAGTGGTCCAAGCCGCAGATCGTCGAGGAAGACCTGGATAACACCCGCCTCGCAAAACCAGTCCTGCGCGAACAACTGAATGACCCGGGCGACACACCGGACATCGACCTTGGCAAACTGAAGGACAAACCGCTGTTGATTGTCATTGCGCCGACGGACATTCGCTTCGTGGCCGGCTACAAGGTCACCACGTTCTACACGGCTACCCACCCTGATCATCCCGATGTGTTTGATGAACAAAGCAGCACGGTGACGGAAGACGAATTCGGGCAAAAACAGCTCGTCGTGATCGAAGTGCTGAATCACAAGGTCAGCGTCCCGGGCAGCACGGTCAATGTTTACTATGAACTGAGGACGCCTGACAAAGCGGATGGCGCCCCCGGCGATCTGGTGGGTAAATCCAACACCGCCACCGCGCGGGTCATCGGCGAACACCTCGAACTGAAACCACCCAGCGTACTACAGGCCAACGGCGCGACATTGGCGCCACTAGACGCGCTGACCCAACTCACCATCGTCGTGCCGCCAGGCTCCATGCGGCCCACTGACCTGCTCAGTGTGAGCTGGACCGCCAAACCGAGCACGCACGAGGACGGTTCGATTACCACCCCGCCTCGGCCGATCAGCGAAATCGGTTTGAATATCCCGATTGCACCCGCGCTGATGGCGTATTGTCTGGGCGACCAAATAACGGTCAGCTACAGCATCACCCGCGATGGCATTCCTTTACTGTCCGAGACGCTGACACTCAACGTACAAAACCTGCCGCCAACAGCCCTGATTGCGCCACGCCTGAAGGAAGCGGCGAATGCCGGTGAAGGCGCGGAGCTGAACCTCATTGACCTCACTCCCGAAGGCAAAATGTGGTGTCCGGGATTTCCCTTGATTGCTGAGGGGCAGCCTGTCTGGTTGTTGTTCAAAGGCACGAATGCCAATGACACGCCTTATGAGCGATATGTGTGGGAGGGATCGTTTGCCTACGTGAATGCTGATTGGGTGAGAGAGGGTTTCTTTGAAGCGACTGCGCCCTATGAGGATTTGCAGGGATTGAAGGATGGGACGCCACTGACGATTGAGATGAGTGTGGGGTTTGGAAAGAGCAAGGACATAGCGCTGGCGAAGTGGTTTGTGGTGCGGAGTTATAGCGTGCGAGCGGTGGAGGATGTTGCGCCGACTATTACTTCAGTCAAAGGCTCGCCAAGTGGCAAGCTCATAGAACGAGACGGATTTACAGAAGAAACGGCAGTGAATGTGTCGGGCGCTGCTGCCCTGTCGCAGAAGGTCGAGGTGTTAGATGGTGTGGACAGCAAAGGCGTAGTCGACGTTGATGATCAGGGAGTGTGGGAGCACTTTTTTGCAGGACTGCACGCAGGAAAACATACGCTGACCGTACGGGCGAAGTACGGGTCCTTTCCGGACTCTGCGTCCTACGACTTTGAGGTTTTAAGACCTTTCACCATAGATACAACGCTGATGGAATTGAAAGGGCTGAACATCAACGCCGATTTTCTTGCTTTGACCGGAACACCCGCTCCCGGATCCCAGCTAACGCGTGTGCCGATTTCGGGAGATGGCAGTTATTCCTATTCATCCAGCGCACCGAACATCGCATCGGTCAGTGCAAATGGGATGGTCAGTGGCTTGAAAAATGGCAACGCTGTCATCACCGTAAGGGAAACAAGTACACAGCGTGATCTGTCGTTCCCCGTCAAAGTTGAAAACGTTTTCCGCCTCGTAATGACGCCGACTCACACCTACAGCATCGGCGCGGCTCTGAACTGGATGAACTCCATTCAGGGCGTCGGTGTTTCAGACGCGGCGATAGCAGTGCTCAGAATCAAATTCCGCCCACTTGTTTCAAGCTACGGCGGTTGGTTATGCCGCAGTGACGGCTGCGGCGCTGGCCAATATCTCAGCGTTGTAACCAACAATCCAAACGCATGGAGCATCGCTTGTTATTCCGGCAATAACGTTCAGGCGCATGGCTGGTGTCTGGTTAGTGCGTGAGGGATGGCATTCCCGAGCAGGCTCACTCCTACAGGGGAATCGCGTTAAGGCTGAAACCATTCGTGGCGTTCGTTGAAGGTGTGGTGGATCAGGTCGGTGAGGGTCTGCACTTCGGCCACATTCTGTGAGTCAGCATTGACCGCCAGCCATGCCTGCAATTGCATGGGCTCGGCGAATAATCCGGGTAACGCAATCAGCCCCCGATCGAAGCGGCTCATATACGCCGGCAACAACCCGATGCACGCGCTGCAACGAATCATCTCCAGCATCAACTCATAAGACTGCATCTGCACCACGCCGGCCAGACGCTGTTCAACCAGTTCATTCCACGGCCGAAAGCTGTCGACCTGCCGATCATGCTGCCATTGCACCAGCATGAAGTCGGCGAGGTCATCAGGGGTGTCCGGGCGCGCGGTGACGCGGGAGTAGCGTTTGGCGATGTGTGGCAGGTAGTCGAGACGTGCCAGCGCTTGCGGTGCGCTGGTGGCGAAGGTCGGGCCGGGGTATGGGTTTTCGCCGTTGGCCAGCCAGAGGACGACGTCGGCGCTGACGGCGCGCAGGGACAGTTCGCTGTCCAGCGCGATGATTTCCAGGCGTACGCTGGCGTTGCGGCGCAGCAGTGCGATGAGGTCGCGGCCGAGGATGTCGTGCAGGATCGATTCGGCGACGGCGAGGCGAATCAGCGGTTGTTCGATCACCGGGAGTTTGCGTTCGTTGGCCAGCGCCACCAGCTTGGCCTGCAGTTGCTGGCCTTCGCGGGTCAGGCTCAAGGCGCTGCCCTGAAAGCTGAACAGGGTGTGTTGCAGTTCTTGCTCAAGCTGCGCGAGTTGTTTGCGCAGCAAGGTCGAGCGCACGTTGAGGCTGCGCGCGGCTTGCATGAAGCAGCCGCAGCGGGCGCTGACCAGGAAGTATTGGGCGACGTCGGCGTCGATGGTCGCGGCGTGTGCGAGCCACGGTTCGCTGTGGTCGTGTTGCCAGTGGTAATCGGTGGTGC
Source organism: Pseudomonas chlororaphis (assembly GCF_000783395.1). GTDB lineage: Bacteria > Pseudomonadota > Gammaproteobacteria > Pseudomonadales > Pseudomonadaceae > Aquipseudomonas > Aquipseudomonas chlororaphis_H. Next base: position 11,091 of record NZ_JSFK01000038.1, read on the forward strand.
CCGGTCGTCCTGCGGGTTCGGTGAATGACATCGATGACTCCCTGTCGATCTTTGTATTTTGCTGGCTTCCAGCACTTTTAACTATTTCTGAACCCAGTGGAGATCCTGTGGGAGCTGGCTTGCCAGCGATGAGGCCGGAAGATCCAACATCATGGGTGACTGATAAGCCGCCATCGCTGGCAAGCCAGCTCCCACAGGTCACTCAGTGAAGGTGAAATCAGTGTTTTTCCTCTAGGACTTTGTTGAGTTCGGCACCGTCAATGCTCAGCGTTGCAGTGTTGAGCATGCCGTCCAGATACGCCTGGGCGATCTGTTCCTGACGTTGAGCACGCAAGGCCTCGGTCAGTTGATCGCGCAGTTCATCGAGGGTTGCGGTGCGCGCCGGTTGTTGCTCGGTGAGCTTGATCACATGGAACCCAGCGGCACTTTGCACGGGATCAGAGACGGCGCCAACCTTGAGCCGTGCCACGGCGCCTCGCACCTCCGGCACCAGTTGCTGCAACGGTTGCAGGCCACTATCGCCGCCGCGTTCAGCGGTGACGCGATCCTGCGAATATTGAGTCGCCAGCGCGGCAAATTCCGCCGGTGCTGCCTGAGCTTTCTTGCTCAGTTCAAGCGCCTGTTTGCGCACCGCTTCAAGCGTCTGCGGATCGCTCACCCCAAGGAAAATCTGACTGACCCGATACAACGCCGGTGTCTGCCAATTCGCCTTGCCCGCGTCATAGGCCTGCTGCACCTCGGCCGCACTCGGATAATCCGCCGGCACCTGGCTGACCGAACGCAAGTAATCACGGAACACAATCTGCTCAGTCGCCGCACGAGTTTGCCGCGCAACCTCCGGACGCTGCGCCCATCCCTGCGCATCAGCCTGCTCAAGCACCGCTTTCTCGGCCAGACGCGCGCGAATCCAGCGCTCCAGCGCTTCACGATTGCCGCGTAATTGTTCACGGGTCTCTGGCGGGACTGTCGCGAGCAACGTCTGAAGTTCCGCAGGGGTTACCTGCTGATTACCCAACCGCGCCACCGCCGGCCCCGTTGCAACCGCCGCCAGCGGCGACGATTGCTGGGCGGCGACCGGGTCACCGCCCGGCCGCACCACCAGCGCCACGGCCACCACCAACAGCGCCACAGCGGCGGCGCTGATCACCATGGCAGGCTTTTTCACAGCGCGACTTCCGCTTGCTCGGCAACAGCGACTTTGGCGGTCTGCGCGCTACCGTTCTGGGTGAAGTCACGCAGATAAACGATGAACTCCTGCAACAGGCGATCCCACAATTCCAGGTTGCCGCGCAGGTGATCGTTGCTCACGCCCGCCGCCACCACCACATCCATTTCCATCACCAGAAACTCGCCCTGCAACGACAAACGCGCAAAACGACGGCTGGCGTTCCACTGCTCGGCCACACCCTGTGGCAACTCACCCTGCACCCGCAGCGCACAGCTGAAAGTGAAATCGACGTAACTGCCCTGCTCCACCGCCGGATTACCGAAACGCACGGCGTAACCAATGCCCTGACTGGCGCTGAGCAACTGAACAATACCGTTCTGCTCGGTTTCGTTGACGCGATAACCCGCAGCTTGCAGGACTTCGGTCAGAGATTTTGGCGATACGTGGCTGATCAATTGAGTCATTACTTCTTCCTTGTTTATCAGTGCGTGAGCGCGGCTTGCGGCGCGTCGAATTGAGTCTTGTAAAGCTCATCACCGAACCCCTGGGCCAGTTCATCGAACTTGACCCGGGCGCTGCCCGCGAAGGGCTGGCGGATCTTCATCACCTCGGCCACGTCGATGTTTTCGTAGGCAGTGAGGATCTGTTTGGCGACGCCGTACATCTGCTGATTCTTGACTGAACATTGCTGCACTTGTGTGTCACGTTCAGCCAATTGCGCTTGAAGCTTAGACCGTTCTGCCTCTTTGGCACGGGCCATGACCAGCAACTCGTCATAGGCCTTTTTGAACTTGCCGGTCTGCTCGGCGCTGGCCGCCATTTGTGCCTGCGCCTGGCTGTGCAGGCTCTGTTGCTGCCCGGCGAGCTGCTCGGCAACGCCTTTGACCTTGGCCAGTTCAGCGCTCAATTGCTTGATTTGCGCCTGCGCAGCCTTGGCTTCGTTTTGCGCCGCCAGTTGCGCGGCGCTGGCCTGGGCCTGCTGACTTTGCAGGGCCTGCAACTGTTGCGTGGTGCTGCGCAATTGCGTGCGCAGGCGTTCTTCCATGCCTTCGGCACTGGCCCCAGTGGCGATCAACAGCCCGAGCCCGAGCAACACAAATCGCGTTTTCATAACCCTCTCCCGGCGCCTTAGAAGCGCGTGTTGATCTCAAGCTGCAAGACGTCGATGTCGAACGGCGCGCCGTACACCGCTTCGGTGCTCATCCAGCGACCGGTGGCGTAAACGTTCTTCGCCAGACCGTAGTTGCCGCCGATGAAGTAACCCTTGGCGTTGGTGCCGCCGAGGTGGAATGACGAGTCGTTGAAACCGTCCGGCAAGGCATCCGGCTGGATGTACTTGTAGCCAGCGAACATGTTCCAGTCGCCCTGCTTTTTCAGGTCCAGCGCGCTGCCGAGGGTGAACTGCACCATCCACGCATTGGCGCCGCTTTCGATGTCGCCGTTGCTGTCGAGGTTGTTGACGATCTGCCCGGCCGAACGCTTGCGCATGTCGCCTTCGTCGTACGCGAGGTTGTGGATGTAGTTGCCCTGGCTGCGCAGTTTGAAATCTTCCGGCAGATCGGCGTCCCACACCACGTTCAAGTCCAGCAGATTGAATTCGGAAGCGAGGCCAACGAATTGCGGCTGCGGCGTGGTGGTCGGGTTGAGCGGGTTCGGCGTGATGTCGCGCAGCAGGAACACGCTGTTGCCCTTCTGCATGAACGCTGCGCGGCTGCCGTCACTGTCGCAGCCCGGCGCGCCCGCCCACGGTTCGCAAGGGCTGGAACGCTGGCCTTGAATGTCGTCGAAACGGTAGTAAGCCAGCGCGCCCTTCAAGCGGTTGTTGCTGTTGATCGCCCATTTGGCGCCGATCTGCGCGCCGTACAGCCACTTGTTGTCGCTTTCTTCCTTGTCGAAGCCGTTGCTGCTGGCGGTGTCGTTGGTGTAATCAACCGGGAACGCGCCGACGGTGCCGAACACGCCCCAATCGCGGTTGAGTTTGTGGTCGAAAATCGCCGCCACGCCGTCGAAGTTCAAGTCGTTGGAATAGAGCATGTCGGTGGACATGAATGGGTTGGCGAAGCGCCCGCCGGTCAGGGTCAGTTCATCGGTAGGCTTCCAGTTCAGGTAGCCCTGATCGAGCCAGATGTCCTTTTTGGCGAAGCCGCCGCCGAGGCTTTGCGTGGTCGACACCGGGTTGTTGTCCGAGCCGGTGCCGATACGAATGCCGGCGGTCCATTGCGGCGAAATCTCTGCTTTCATGCCCAGCCTTGCGCGGATGCGGAACTGGTTGGTGCGATCTTCGCGGGTGTTGAGCAGCGGCGGCAGATTGGTGCTGCTGTTGGGGTTTACGTCGTACGGACCGTTGTTGTTGAGCTTGGCGAAGTCGACGATCTCGTTGCTGTTGCTGTCCGAGTAGTAGCGCGATTCGTTGCGCAAGCGAATGTCGCCGTCGAAACTGATGCGCGCCGCCCATTCCGGGAAGCTGTTGGGCGCGGCCCAGTTTTCCTGTTTGGCGGTGGCCATGACCTCGGCTTTGACCTGATCACGGATCTGGTTGCGCACCGCGGCCGGCACGTATTGCACACGGACGTCGCCCGGCGCCGCCACTGGCCCCGCCGCCACAGCGGTGGATGCCGCAGCCTGTTTAGCCTGCGCCGCTTCGTTCTGCGCCTGAGCGATCAGCGCGTCAGCCTTGTCCTGCTTCAGAATGCCCTGCTCGACCAGCAAGCGGATCAGATTGATCGTGGCGTTCTCCGAGGGCGCAGGCGCTGCCACGGCCTGACCGACCAGGGTCGCAATGACCATGCCGACCGCCAGGGACAATCGATTCACGTTGGAAATCATCTGCACACAACTCCTTTTGCCAAAGCTTTAAAAGTGGGGGTTAACCTGGACGCCGCCCTTGCAGGGACAGGCGCACAGGCAAAGTGATGGAGGCCGGTGGCCGTTCGCTCAGCGCCGGCGCACCGCGCAACGCGGCCAGCACTTGCGTATCAATCTCGGGGTTACCGCTCGACTTGATCAGCTCGACGCGGGTGATCTCGCCGACGCTGCTCAGCCAGACATCGGCCTGCAACGAAAACGCGAGGTTGCGCAGCTCAGGGTTCTCACGCAGCAAACGCTGGAAGGTGAACGCCAGAAACTGGCTGTACGTGCCCGTGCCCAGACGCCCGCCACCAGTGCCAGCCATGCCGCCGCCCTTGCCCGCGCCGATGTTGAACGCGTCGTTGCCGCTCTGCGCGTCGCCGTCCATTTGCATCGGGTTGGCCAGATCGTCCGCCGGTGATGGCGGCGCTTCTTCCTCGGGCTTGACCTCTTCCGGCTCCGGCGTTGGCTCAGGCTCGACGACTTTTTCTTCCACCGGAGTTTCTGGTTCTGGCGGTTTTTCTGGCGGCGGCGGTGGCGGCGGTGGCAACGGAATGATCGTCGGCACCTTCGGCGCTTCGCGGCGGATGCCGCTCATGTCGTTGGCCCACTGCCAGAGGAACCACGCGGCGAGCGCGCCGATCAGCAAGCCGGCGCCCCACTTCGCATAACGCAGCGCTGGCTTCTTCACCGGCAGCGGCTCGATCGGGAGTTGTGCGGTCATGACTCAGCCCTGACTCGGTTTGCCGGTCACAAGACCGACCTGGGACAGTTCGAGCCGGCGCAACAGATCCAGCACTTCGATGACTTTCTGGTATTGCACCGTCGCGTCGCCGCGCACGATCACCGGGAAGTCCGGGCTCTGCGCCTTCTCGATGCGCAGGCGTTCTTCCAGCTCCGCCAGCGTCACCGGATAGGCGTCGAGGAACACCTGCCCGCCGTCATTCACCGAAATCGCCTTGGTCTTGGCCTCGGACAGCGACACCGAAGCGCTGGCCTTGGGCAAGTTGATCTGGATCCCCGAAACCTGCGCGGTGGCGGTGAGGATGAACATCACCAGCACCACCATCAGCACGTCGACCAGCGGGGTGATGTTGATGCTGTCCACCGCGGCATCTTCGTCATCGTCGTGGGAGGCATTTACGGACGCCATGTCAGTGCTCCTCAGGCCGGTACAGAGTGGTTGGCGTGATGGCCGCGTTGATGCGACGCCTCACTGAACTGGCTTTCACCGTGCATCTCCGCCAGACGGGTGATGAACTCGTCGACGAACACGCGCATGTCGGCGCTGACTTCCTTGTTGCGGGTGATCAGGCGGTTGTAGCCAAACAGCGCCGGGATCGCGACGAACAGGCCCATGGCGGTGGCAAGCAACGCGGCAGCCATACCCGGAGCGATGGCATTGATGTTGACGTCGCCGGCCATCGCTGTGCCGAGGAACACCACCATGATCCCCAGCACGGTGCCGAGCAGGCCGATGTACGGGCCGCCGGCGATGGCGTTGGACAGGGTCGAGAGTTTCGAACTCAGTTGCTGGTTTTCGCGGGTGCGCACGCCGTCCATCGAACAGCGGATCGCTTCGATGGTCGCCGCTGACACCGACGAGGTATCAGCGCCCTGCTCACGGCGGGTGCGGATCTCTTTGACCGCCACCAGATACAGGCGCCACAGCGACGAATGCTGCAGACGCTGGGCGAGTTGCGCGTCGTCGGCAAACATCTCCAGACGCGTGCCGACCTTGGCGAACTGCACGCGGAAGTCTTCGTTGGCGGCAGACACGCGACTGAGGCTGCGGTTCTTGCGCAGCATGATGATCCACGACTGGAACATCATCAGCACCAGCACGGCGATGATCACCCAAGCGTCGATTGGCACGGCGTTGAGCAGAAAGCCGAGGCTGCCGAAACCGAAACCGGATTGCTCTTCATCGACGCCGTAAGCGACCAGTTTTGATTCGGCACCTTGCGAGGTAGCGTCGGCCAGCAACAGCGCTGCCGGGCGTGAAACCTTCGACAGGCGCAATTCATCGATAGCGCCCACAAGCGGCTGGAACGGACCTTCGTGCACGTCAGCACCGATGGCCATGATCGAGTTGAAGGCCGGCATCGCCTGGGCGAGCGTGGCAGCTTCGCGACCATTGATGTACAGGGTGACTTTCGAGCCTTCAGCGGTCAGCGCGACGTGTTGCCATTGGCCGGGATTCAGCGCTTGCGTGGCGACGGCACGTTGGCCATCGATTTCTACAAACGGCACACCTTGGTTGGCACCGATCAGCAGGCTGTTGGCCCCTTCACGACGCGCTAGAATCAGTTGTTCGCCATTGGCCTGATCCAGACGCAACCAGGCACTGAAAGTGAACGCACTGCCCGCGTTGTGCTGCAACGAAGGACTGGCCGGCAGCAACAACGGCTGGCCGCTGAACTGCAACGCGCGCCCAACCACGCCGTCAATCGCCGCGCCGGTCGCGCTCTGCGCAGTGTTGCCGTAAGCGGTGGTGTCTTTGGCCGGGGTGCCGGTGGCGCCGTCGAAGTGATACAGCGCGGTGTAATTCGGATCAAACGTCAGTTGGCCGTTGCCGGTCGCCGGCGCCTTCTGATTGCCGTAGTACATCCAGATGTCCTGGCGCTGACCGCCCTCGACATTCGGCACATCGACCCAGATCAGCGCCATGCCCATCAGCGCGTCGAAGCTTTCGATCTGATGATTGAGCACGGTCTTGTCATCGGCGGCGACAAAGCGCAGATCGGCACCGTCCTCTTTCACGCCATCGAAGGTGAAGTTGCCGGTGTGCAGACGCACCAGCAGCGCGGTACGCCCGAGCGCCTGATTGATCGCCGCGCCTTGCGGCGTGGTGTCGACGGCGATCTGTTTGCGGTAATGCCAGTCGTCCTGCCACCAGGCCTGAGCCGTGGCCGGGAGCACGAAGCCCAGGCAGATCAACAACGAAAGAATGAGGCGCTGCATGAACGTGCTCCTTTAGAAAGTGGCTTGAAGGTTGAAATGCAGGCGCGATTCCTGCTTCGAGGTGTTCGGCCCTTCGAGTAGCGGGTAACCCCAGTCGACGCTGCCGGACAGCCATTTGCTCAGGCTGGCGCGGGTACCGAGGCCGACGCTGGCCAGGGCGTAATTGGCGTCCTGATCCGGCAGTTCGTCGCGCAGGTAGAGTTGCGCGCCTTCGGCAAAGGCGTAGAAACGCCAGTCCTGCATCCATGTGCCGGCGTACTTGGCCAGCGATGGCGTGCGCACTTCCTGACTGAGCAGCAAGCCGTCATCGCCGGTGCGTTCGGCAGCCAGATAACCGCGCACCGAAGTGGCGCCGCCGGCGGAGAATTGTTCGTTGGAAACCAATGGCCCGGACGCCAACTGGAACGCTGCTTTGCTTGCGCTCTGCCAGTCGTTGTCGAAGGTCCAGGTGTAATTCGTGTCGCCCTTGAGCACGGCGAAACTCGGTTTGGCGCGGTAGCGTTTGTAGTCGAAATCTTCGTCGGAACTGCCGTAGCCGAAAATGCTGCGAGTGGCGGCAACCAGGCTCAGGCCGAGGCCGAGCTGGCTTTTTTCGCTGTAGCGATAGCCGTTGTAGGCGAAGGTGAACGGTGCGTATTGCAACGGGACTTTGTCGCTCTCGCCGGACAGGGTCAGGCGTTCGTCGAAGTCCTTGAAGTCGATGCCGGCCGACAGCGAGTTCGACCAGTTGCCGCTCGATGGCAACGTGTAAATCGCCGACACGCCATAGGAATGGCCCTTGCCGAGCACGTTGCTGCCGCCGATGGTGGCGACGTTGCTGTCGGACTGGTAACCGGAGAACTGCACGCTCCAGCGATCGGTCAGCGGCGCGGTGTAGGAACCCGACCAGACCTTGGCGTTGTCGGTTTCCTGCGGCGCGGTGAAGTACGTCAGCGAGATGCTGTGGCCGAGCTGCCAGAGATTGTTGTAGCCGAGGCTGGTGACGGTGCGTAGCTTTTCCGTGTCGGCGCTGTAGTCGTTGTTGAGGCCGACGCTGGCGGTCCATGGGTTCTGGTCTTCGACCTGCAAATCGACGTCCATGGTGCCGGGGCGCTGACCCTCGCGCACCAGCGGCATCACTTGCCGGCCCGGGGTTTTGTTGAGCTGCGCGAGTTCGCCCTGGACCTTGGCGAAGTCCGGTACCTCGCCTTCTTTCAGCGCCGGGACGTCGTCGCGGATGTCCAACGGCGAATAGTGTTTGGCGCCGACCACACGCACGCGGCCGACCTTGGTTTCGCTGACTTGCAGATAGACGATTCCGTCGGCCACCGCTTGCTCCGGCAGCTCGACGAACACTGATTGATAGCCGCGCTCCTGATAGGCCTTCTGCAAGGCGTCCCGCGCGCCTTCGATATCGCTGAGGGCTTTTTGCGGGCCGAGAAACGGGTACACCGCTTCTTCAATCGCCCGCGCATCGAGCACGGTGTTGCCGCGCACGAAGTATTCGTTGACGTCGACCAGACGCTGCGCCGCTGGGTTTTCGGCGGCCTCCTCGGCCAATGCCGGCTGCACGCCCGCCGTCACCAGCAGCCAGCCCCACAGCGCCAGCCGTGACTTGAAAATCGGTTCCACACTACCCCCTGAATTCGCGATGACCTGTTGGCGTTTTGAACGCCGCGTGTATGGCGTCAATTGCTGGCTGTCGAGGCACAGGCGTGTTTGCCCAGCCACGTGTGCAAAAGCGCGAAGTTCAAGGAGAACTCGGGCATTTGCAGCAACGCGCCGCAGAACACCTCGCCGATGATTTTTTGAATGAGCAGCACCGCACGCGGCTCGTTGAGCAACGTGGCGATGTCGCGACTGAGGGCGTTGAAGCTCCAGACTTTCTGGTTCAGGCCAAGGCCGACGAACCAGCGGAACAGCAGGTTGTAATTGAGTTGTTCATATAGTTGCTGCTCGCTGGGCACCGAATACAGCAGTTGCAGAAGCAGAATGTGCATGACCGTTTGCGCGGGAATCAGCATGCCGGGTTCGGCATTGAGGTCGTGCAGGAGGTCGCGGTGGGCGTCGAGCAAATCGTCGATCTGCGGGCGCAGCAACACCAGCGAATGGCCCGGCGGAATGTAGCTCGACACCTCTTTCAAGGCGCCCTGCCAGTCATCCTGCGAGACGATCCAGACCCACGGCGCGCCGTAGCGATACACCGAAACCGGCTTCTTGCGCGCGGCTTCGACGATCTTCGACAGGCGTTGATCGAGTTCCTGCATGCCCACTTTCGAGTAGCGTTCCATAGTCCCCATTGCCTCACTCCCGGCGTCCCGCCTCGGCTTGTGAAAAGCGCCCCGTTGGGCCCCTCAAGCGCGTTACATAGGCATGACCGGACTGGCGATGTGCTACCGAACTTTTGTCATAAAAGCTTCATTACAGAATTGATCGAGAAATCACAGACACCACAAAACACTGTGGGAGCTAGCCTGCTAGCGATGGCGGTGTGTCAGCCGAGTTGATGTCGACTGACGGGACACCATCGCTAGCAGGCTAGCTCCCACAGGTTTACCGTTTTATTTGTATTTGGCTTAAGTCGGCTCGGGTTGGACTCGAGTCAGGGGCCAGCACCTGTCGAATAGGTGACTTAACGAAATATCACGCAGGCGCCACACGGTAATTCAGTCCCCCATTCAAGTATGTCTAGTCGTTCTTCAAGTGAAAGAATCCTTTTACTTTCAGCCTCTCCGGTCCTCGTGGAACCGGAGAGCCTTCCAACTTCATATCCATACTGAACAACCCGGTGGCTTTCCTGGGTGACTCTGTATACGAGACAGCAAATGAACCAGACTCAACAACATATTCGAAATAGTGAGATTCGCTGTAGTCGATGTATTTCACATCCAGCAAATCCTTCGCGTCATATATTAGAAACGACTCTCTTTTGGGAAACGTTAATAGCAATTGTTGTTTTGGCTCCATATTTCCGCCCACACCCTGACGTCCAAAAACGCTGAAACCGTAGGTTGTGTCGTCAAGGGTAACAATATCTGCGCGCATGCTTCCGAGCTGGTCGGTTTCCACCTCAAACAGGCCTGTTGCATTGGCTACTACCACTTCAGTGTCCGTCTTCATTTTTGTCATCCTGATAGGCTATTTGTCTATTGAAAGAGCGGCACAGTCTGAACTTTCAATGCATGCTGCATAGACTGTGTCACTACCATTAGTACAGCCATCGCGGACACGAGATCTACTGTAAGACTTGACAGTAGACAAACTCAAAAATTTGGAGTCAGGCGTAAACCGGCCACACCTCAACGATCCTGCCACCCCGCACCGCCAGTAAATCCCCAAACTGCAACAGCACTGCTTCAGTCTGCGTCGGACGCAGGAAGACTTGATCTTCCACAACCAATCCCACGGCATTCGAGCCATTGACCATTTCCTGATTCGAGCTGCGGCCGTACACCCCGTTACTCTGCAAACCGGCTGGCGATTCGAACTCGGCCATCCAGTTGCCGCCGTAGATGAAGAAAGTCTGGCGCTGATTCTGGTCCCACCACGAAAACAACTTCGACTTGCCATCCAGCGCCGGAATATTCACCGCACCAGTGTTTTTCAATACGGGCGTGGCGATGTAGGTCGCGGGGACGTGCTCGGTCAGCGACAGCAAATCGTAGTGCGTCGGTTTGAGCATCGCCGTGCCCACGGAAACCTCGCTGCTGAGCTTTTCATTTTCATGAATGCGATAACTCGGGCTGCCAGCGGTGTTCAGGCACAAGCCGTCATGCCACAACGCGGGAAACTGCTGCCGGGTGAAATCGACGAAGCGCTGATAAATCACCATGACCTTGGCGAACAGTTCCTCCGGTGAGCCGAGAATCCCCGGCACGCCCATTCCCACGAACGGGTCGTAACCCATGAAGCCGGCGAATTCCAGACGCTGCGGGTTGGCGCTGATCAGCGTGAGCATTTGCCCAAGGACATTCACATCACTGACCCCGCCACGATGCAGACCGACGTCCAGTTCGATGTTGATGCGCATCCGCGTGCCCAAACCCTGCGCCAGCACAAGGTATTGCTGCAAACGCTCCGGCCCGTCGAGCAGCCATTGCAGTTGCTTTGCGGGATCGAACGGACCTTTGTGGGTTTGGTAGAACAGCTCTGCCGAACGCACCGGCAATGGCTTGCCGAGCAGGATGTCGGACTGCGGAAATACCTGCGCATCATGATTGAGAAACGGCTGATGGAACGACATCAATTTTTGCGTTCCGGCACGCTGTGCGATGTAGCTCAACAGTCCCGGTGCTGGCAGCGACTTCTCAACCAAACGCAACTGCTTGCCGCCGCGTTTGACCGATTGCATCACCACATCGATGTTGTGATCGAGCCGATCCAGGTCGATCAGCAGCACCGGGCGCATTGGCCCCTTTTCCTTCAATTCCTTGTTCAGCACCCGAAAGTATTCGTTGTACGGCGCGCCACGATCGCCCGGCCGCAGCCACGCGCCCACACCGACCAACAGAGCACCAAAACCCAACGTACCGAGAAGAAAGTTACGTCGATTGACCGCCATCAGCTCACCCCCAGAATCGACGATAAATGCGCATTGAGAAACCGCCCGCTCGGATCCAGCGCCTGACGCACATCGACAAATTCGCGCCAGCGCGGATACAGCGGTTGCAGGTTCTTCGCGTTGAGCGTGTGCAACTTGCCCCAGTGCGGCCGGCCGTTGTACTTCCAGAAGATCGGTTCGACCGCGGCAAAGAAGTTGTGATGATCCATCTGGTAGTGCTGATGCACCGAAATCGAACAACTGTCGCGGCCTTCGAACATGCTCAGCGGAATATCATCAGCCTTGACGTAGCGGTACTCGATGGGAAACCAGGTGCGCAGGTCCTTATCCTGAATCAGCTTGAGGATTTCGCGCAGGCACGCCGGGCCGTGCTCAGCCGGCACCGAGTATTCCATCTCGTTGAAACGAACGGTACGTACGTTGGCGTAGATGTCGAACGAGTCGCCGACGCGGTCATCGAAACTGGCCAGATGACGCAGGCTGTTGAGCAACGTGCGGCGCAGATCGGGAAAATCGCTGCCGTACTTGTCGATCTTTTCGATCAGGGTGACGAACTCGTTACCGCCCTCTTCTTCCGGTGGAATCGGTGGCGTGGCCGGGGCCTCGGTTTCGTTGAGAGCGATGGATAAGGCGTAGTCGGAATGGGTGACGACGAGCATTTCCCAGTGCTGGTTTTCGCGCGTGTTGTTGTCGATGTCCTCCAGCAGTTCTTCAGTCTTGGCGATCCATTGGCGTTCGCGCAGGCGATAGGCCGGGCGGTTTTGCAGGCGGATTTTCGTCGCCACACCGAGGGCGCCGAGAGAAACCCGGGCGGCATTGAATACTTCAGCGTGGCGCTGACTGTCGCAGTCGAGCACTTCGCCGCTGGCCGTCACCAGTTGCATACCGCAGACGTGCGCCGAGTAGGACTGGAAGTTTTTACCGGTGCCGTGGGTCGAGGTGGCAATGGCCCCGGCGAGGGTCTGGTAATCGATGTCGGCCATGTTTTGCAGGGCCTGACCGATATCTTTCAGCGGCATGCCCATGCGTGACATCGGTGTGCCGGCGGCGAATTCGGCTTGCAGGGTTTTAGCGTCGTGATCGAGCAAGCCGTTGAAGTAGCTCAGCGACAACAGCGTGCCGTCGGTGGGCACCAACGCGCTGAAGGAATGCGCCGAGCCGACCGGGCGGATCTTGCCTTGTGCCTGCTTGATCGCTGCCACCAGTTCATCGAGGTTTTTCGGCGCCAGTCGCGCCGCAGGCAGGCAACTCTGCCCGCCTGACCAGTTGCGCCACGGAATCAACCGTGGCGCGCGCATCAATTGGCCCAATGCCGGGTTGCTGGCCAGCGCACTGAAGGCGCTGACAATGCTTGCCCGCTGCAACAACTGACGCCGAGTCAGATCCATGGTCATGCCGGGCACCTTATTCTGGGAGGGCTTGGTCGGCCATGAAGCCGATCAGTTGCAAAAACTGCTCTTCGCTGCACTCGACGCACTGGCCCATCGGCGGCATGCCGTTGTAGCCGTTGATGGCGTGGTCGAGCAGCGTGTCGCTGCCCTGCCGGATGCGAGGCTCCCAGGCTTTGCGATCACCGGTGAGCGGCGCATTGGCGGCGGGGTTGGCGTGGCAGAGCTGGCAGCTGTTGGTGTAGATCTGCGCCAGTGCCGGGTCTTTGGGCATGGAGTTATGATCGGTGGTGGCCGGGGGTTTGGGGTCTTCGCCGCAGCCTGGCAGCGCCATGGCCAACGCCAGCAGCAGAGTGAGTCGGATTGCCCGCATAAAAGTCTCGCTTGTTGTTATGCCCACACCTTAAGGCAGCGGCTGCAACGGGTTGAGGGCATTGCGGGACAGTGAGGGGGGCAAACGGGGCCAGCCAGGACTCGCCTCGGGATCGGCTATAGACACAAAACCCTGTGGGAGCTGGCTTGCCAGCGATAGCGGTGTGTCAGGCAATGAAGATGTTGAAAGTACCGGCCACATCGCTGGCAAGCCAGCTCCCACAGAGTTCGCGGTGTTGCCAGCCCGCTCTGCTGTGCGCCTTTGCGTGACATTCGGGTGACATTTGTGGGTTTAAATTCCGGCGCATTCAGGCGTATAACCTGTGAAGGCTTTTTGATCTGCATACGGACATCAACACGGGGTAGCGACATGACCACAACAAACATCCTTGGCAACCTGTTCCCTTCTGTCAGCGACATCCCGGAAAAATACCGCCTCGACGCTCAGGTCGAGCAACGCGAATACCTCGTCGACGGCCAGTTGCGCCGCTGGGACGGCCCGCTCGCCACCGTGCGCAGCCCGGTCTATCTGAAGGGCGAAAGCGGCGACGAACAAGTCATCCTCGGCAGCACGCCGCTGCTCGATGCCGAGACCGCCCTCACCGCCCTCGACGCCGCCGTGCGCGCCTACGACCGTGGCCAGGGCCTGTGGCCGACCATGCGCGTGGCCGAACGCATCCAGCACGTCGAAGCCTTCCTCGGTCGCATGCGCCAACAGCGCGATGCCGTGGTGAAGCTGTTGATGTGGGAAATCGGCAAGAATCTCAAGGACTCGGAAAAAGAATTCGATCGCACCTGCGACTACATCGTCGACACCATCAATGCGCTCAAGGAACTCGACCGCCGCTCCAGCCGTTTCGAGCTGGAACAGGACACCCTCGGGCAGATCCGTCGCGTGCCGCTCGGCGTCGCCCTGTGCATGGGCCCTTACAACTATCCGCTGAACGAAACCTTCACCACGCTGATTCCGGCGCTGATCATGGGCAACACCGTGGTGTTCAAACCGGCCAAGCTCGGTGTGCTGCTGATCCGTCCGTTGCTCGAAGCGTTCCGCGACAGCTTCCCCACCGGCGTGATCAACGTCATCTACGGCAGCGGCCGCGAAACCGTCAGCGCCCTGATGGCCAGCGGCAAGATCGATATTTTCGCCTTTATCGGCACCAACAAAGCCGCCAGCGACCTGAAGAAACTGCACCCAAAACCTCATCGTTTGCGCGCCGCGTTGGGTCTGGATGCGAAGAACCCCGGCATCGTCTTGCCGGAAGTCGATCTGGACAACGCCGTCAGCGAGGCGGTCACCGGTTCGCTGTCGTTCAACGGCCAACGTTGCACCGCACTGAAAATCCTCTTCGTTCACGAAGATGTGGTCGACAGTTTCATCGAAAAATTCAACGCCAAACTGGCCACGCTGAAGCCGGGCATGCCGTGGGACAGCGGTGTGTCGCTGACGCCGCTGCCGGAGTCGGGCAAGGTCGATTATCTGCACGGTCTGGTTGCCGATGCGCGCAGCAAGGGTGCCGAAGTGGTCAACCCCAATGGTGGCGAATCCCGCGAGTCGTTCTTCTATCCGGCGGTACTGTACCCGGTGAATCCGCAGATGCGTGTGTATCAGGAAGAGCAATTCGGCCCGGTCGTGCCGATCGTACCGTATCGTCATCTCGATACCGTGATCGACTATGTGCTGGAGTCGGATTTCGGCCAGCAGTTGAGCATCTTCGGCACCAACCCGGTGGCGGTCGGCCGGCTGGTCGACACCTTTGCCAACCAGGTCGGGCGGATCAACCTCAACGCCCAGTGCCAGCGCGGGCCGGACACTTACCCGTTCAACGGCCGCAAGAATTCCGCCGAAGGTACGCTGTCGGTGCACGATGCGTTACGGGTGTTCTCGATCCGTACGCTGGTGGCGACCAAGTTCCAGGACAGCAACAAGGACCTGATCAGCGAGATCATTCGCGGGCGTGATTCAAGCTTCCTGACCACTGATTACATCTTCTGATCCACTGTCACGAGGATCGTGAATAAGCAAGAAGGCCAGCGCATGCGGTTCTGATCCAAAGTCGCCAAGCGCCCGGCAAATCAGTGTCTACACTGATGCCAGCACTGTGCTGGATGCCGGGAGCTTGACCATGCTGGATTACTTTGCGCTAGGGGTTTTGGTGTTTGCCGGGCTCGTACTGTTTTACGGGATCATCGTGCTGCACGACATTCCCTATGAGATTGCCGTCCATCGTAAACACCCGCATCAGGATGCAATCCATGCCACTGGCTGGGTCAGTCTGTTCACGCTGCATGCGCTTTGGCCTTTCCTGTGGATCTGGGCGATGGCCTATCGAGAAGATCGCGGCTGGGGCTTCGGTGACGGTAAATCCGTGCAAAACCATGTCGTTCGTCTGGAGCAACAGGTGGTCGAACTGCAAGGACGCCTCGAACGACTCGAAGCGCTGAATGCCACTGCTCCCCACAACCGGGAGGGCTGAACACCATGGATCTGCTCCTTATCCTGACTTACGCCGCGATCTGCGTCGCAGTGTTCAAGATCTTCCGTATCCCGCTGAACAAATGGACGGTGCCCACCGCCGTACTGGGCGGAATCCTGATGATCGGCGCCTTGATTTTCACCATGAACTACAACCATCCCTACTCCGAGGTGGCGCGCACTTACTTCGTTTCCGTGCCGGTGATTCCCATCGTCAGCGGCCAGGTGATCGACGTGCCGGTGAAAGGTAACGAGCCGCTGGAAAAAGGCGATGTGCTGTTTCGCATCGACCCTACGCCGTTTGAAAACCGGGTGAAGTCGCTGAAGGCGCAACTGATCGCCGCCAAGGGTGATCGCTATCGCATCACCGAACTCATCCGGCGCAACTTCGGCACCCAGCGTGAACTGGATGCCGCTATCGCCCGTACCGACGATTTGCAAGCGCAACTCGACAACGCCCAGTTCGAGCTGGACAACACCACCGTCCGCGCGCCGAGCAAAGGCTTCGTCACCCATGTTTCGTTACGGCCGGGGATGATGGCGAGCAAGTTGCCGTTGCGCCCGTCGATGGTATTCATTCCCGAGGAAGGCCAATATTTTGCCGCATGGATGCGTCAGAACAGCCTGCTGCGCCTGACCGTCGGGGATGAGGCGGAAGTCGCGTTCGACGGCATTCCCGGCAAGGTGTTCGCCGGGCGGGTGAAGAATGTCATCGGGGTGATTGCCGAAGGCCAGGTGCAGCCTTCCGGCACCCTGATCGGCTACACCGGTTCGCCGCCGGCCGGGCGTGTGCCGGTGATCATCGAAATCACCGATCCCGAGTTCGCCCAGTACAGCAAGCTGATGCCGGGCGGTGCTTATGGGCAGGCCGCGTTGTACAGTCAGCACTTCCACCACATTGGCACGATGCGCAAAATCCTCCTGCGTATGGCAGCATGGATGAATTACATTTTCCCTTTCCATTGACCTGAAGCCCAATCACGAGAGGCCCGCACTGAGTACTTACAGCACCCATCGACTTCCGCCCTTGCTGCGCCGTGTCCTGCGTCCGTTGCTTGATCCTTATCGACGCTACCGGCACGCGCGGCTGATTCATGCGGTGCGCGTGGCCCTCGGCTTGCTGGCAACGATCCTGTTAACCACCGGCATCAACCTGCCCCACGGCGAATGGGCCTCGGTGACCATGCTGGTGGTCATCGGTGGTTTGCAGCACCACGGCAACATCGGCAAAAAAGCCGCCGAGCGCGCCACCGGTACGTTAATCGGTGCCGGCGTCGGATTGCTGCTGGTGGCGCAGCAGGCATGGCTCGGCATGCCGTGGCTGACGTACTTTGCGATGGCCGTGGTCTGCGGTTTCTTCTCTTATCACGCCATCGGTAAGGGTGGGTACACCGCCCTGCTCTCGGCGATCACCGTGTTCATCGTTGCCGGGCATGGCGACAATCCGATCACCGATGGTTTGTGGCGCGGCGTCGATATTCTGATCGGCATCGCCCTGGCACTGGCCTTCTCATTCGCCCTGCCGCTGTATGCGGTGTATTCGTGGCGCTACAACCTCGCCGATGCCCTGCGCGATTGCGCCACCGTGTACGGGCGGATCATCAGCGGTCAGCCAGTCAGTGCCGATGAGCATTTGAAACTGATGGGCCGTCTCGGCGCGGTGATGGTGCAGTTGCGCTCATTGATGCCGTCGGTGTCCAAGGAAGTGAAGATTTCCATGACCGAACTCGATGCGATCCAGCGCAACTTGCGCATGTGCATCAGCACGCTGGAGATCCTTGGCAACACCCGTCCGGATGCCAACGATCCCGAGGCCATGGCGCATTTGCAATCCGCGCTGAAAACCGAGCACCGGCAGATTCGCGTGCAACTGATCGGCATGGCCCGGGCCTTGAAGACCGGCGCCTCGCAACGTCTGGACAGGCCGCTGGAGTTGCCGGAAGCACACCTCGACGCACCGGTTTACAGCGCGCTGGACGGTTATCGACTATTGACCCGGCAACTGGCGGCGAACATTGCCGAGATGCGCCAGCGCCTGGCGAAAACCGCACCGCGCTGGAACATCTGAGGGTTACTGCGCGGCGAGTCGCCGGGTCTTCAGGCCCCATCCCTGTTGCATCCCGGCGGCAGCCAGCAGGATCGCCGCCACGCCAACCCATTGCAGGGTTTCCAGGCGATGGCCGAACGCGAACCAGTCGACGAAAATCGCGGCGATCGGATAGATGAACGACAGTGCACCGGTCAATGCGGTCGGCAACTTCTGAATCGCGCCGTACAGCAGCACATACATCAGACCGGTGTGAACGATGCCCAGCGTCACCAGACTGGCCCAGGCGCTCGGCGCTTGCGGCAGCGCACTGAAATGCGCGAACGGCGCCAACAGCAAAATCCCGGTGCAGACCTGAATCAGCGCGATCAGATGTGGCGGCGTGCCGGTCAAGCGCTTGATGATCAGCGCTGCAATCGCATACAGAAACGCCGCGCCCAACGCCAACGCGATGCCCATCAGATAGTCATTGCCGCTCTCGCCCTGAGTGCCGTGGGCACTGACAATGGCCAGCATGCCAATGAATGAAATCGCCAGCCAGAACAGCTTTTGCAGGGTAATTTTCTCGCCAAGAAACAGCGCTGCCAACCCGACCAGCATGAACGGCTGCACGTTGTAAACCGCTGTGCCAATGGCAATCGAAGCGCGGGAGTACGAGGCAAACAACAGCACCCAGTTACCGACAATCGCCATCCCGCTGACCACCGCGAGCAGGAATGTAGTGCGGGTCAGAATGCCCGGGCGCAGGAAGCCGAATGCCGCGCAAATCAGCAGCAAGGTGCCGGCACCGAATACGCAGCGCCAGAACACTACGTCCAGCACCGGCTGCCCGGACACCAGCACGAACCAGCCGATCGTCCCGGATATCAGCATGGCAGCGGTCATTTCAAATGAGCCGCGACGCAGTGTTTTGTCCATCATCAATCTCCTGAGCATGTGGGCGAAAGCGTGACAAAAGTATGTCAAGCCGACATGGCATCACTCCAGTGCAAAAGACAGGCTAAACTGCTTATCTGCCTTTTTTATCGCGGGTGATTACCTGAAATCACCTAATACGGGAGTTACCTCATGACCGACGATATCGACCAGATTCTGATCAGTGCACTCATGGAGGATTCGCGGCGATCACTTAAAGCTTTGGCGCAGATCAGCGGATTGTCTTCTCCAAGCGTGGCCGAGCGTTTGCGCCGACTGGAAGAACGCGGCGTGCTCAAGGGCTACACCGTGGAGATCGACCCGAAATGCTTTGGTTACCAGTTGCAGGCGATCGTGCGGGTGCGCCCGCTGCCCGGGCAGTTGCAAGAGGTCGAGAGGCAGATCATGTCGATTCCCGAATTCACCGAGTGCGACAAGGTCACCGGCGAGGACTGCTTTATCGCTCGCCTGCACGTACGCTCGATGGAACAGCTGGACACCCTGCTTGACCGGCTCAATACGCTGGCTGAAACCAACACGGCAATCGTCAAGAAGACCCCGGTCAAGCGCCGCTTGCCACCGATGGCGTAAGTGCTTTTCCTGCACGTTTGGCTTAGATTGAGGTTTTTCCGGCGAAGGATTGGCGGTATGAAAGTTCAGGCAATGATGCTGATGGCGTTGATGTTCAGTGGATGCGGGACCGTGCAGACGGTGATGCGTAATGACCAGATCGCCGTGGACGATTTAAGATCCAACAAGTCTTATTGCGGGGCGGTGCCACGGATCTACAGCGGCGTGATGTATGACTTTTGCAGTCTGCATGCGCCGATTGATGAAGGTAACAAGTACAACGCAGCCCTGCCCGGCTGGGCGATTGATGCCGTGGCTTCCGGGGTGCTCGACACCTTGTTGTTGCCCTACACCATTTACAAACAACAGACTGACGGCAGCATCGTGATCAACTGAATGGTCCCGGGCACGGGCCAGAACCGCTTTCCTGCAGACAACAAAAAACCCGCCTAAGCGGGTTTTTTGTTTACGTCACTTAAACGATCAGTCGTCGCGGCTCATGATGCCGAAGATCTGCAACAAGCTGATGAACAGGTTGTAGATCGATACATACAGGCTGATGGTCGCCATGATGTAGTTACGCTCGCCGCCGTGAATGATAGCGCTGGTCTGGAACAGGATGCACACGGAAGAGAACAGCACGAAACCTGCGCTGATCGCCAGTTGCAGGCCGCTGACCTGGAAGAAGAAGCTCGCCAGCGTCGCACCCAGCAACACGAAGAAACCAGCGGTGATGAAACCACCGAGGAAGCTCATGTCCTTGCGGGTGATCAGCACGTAGGCCGACAGACCACCGAACACCAGCGCGGTCATCGCGAACGCCGAGCTGACCACTTCAGCGCCGCCCTGCATACCCAGGTAACGGTTGAGGATCGGGCCGAGCAGGAAACCCATGAAACCGGTCAGCGCAAAAGCGGACACCAGGCCCCACGCGGAATCACGCAGCTTGTTGGTGAGGAAGAACAGCCCGTAGAAGCCGATCAGCACCACGAAAATGTTCGGGTAGCCAACACGCATCTGCTGAGCGACGAAAGCCATGACGCCGCTGAATGCGAGGGTCAGAGCCAGTAGGCCGTAAGTGTTGCGCAGGACGCGGCTAACCTCTAGCTGCTCAGCCTGCACGCTGTTATTAACTGCGTAATCCTGTTCGCGCATGGCGACACTCCTGTTGGTTTGAAACGTTCAGTCGCAAAGATCATAACAGACGCTCTGTAACAAGCCATGCAGAGAGTTTGACAGTGTGTTTCATTCAGGTATTATGGCGCCCGCAACGCAACGGAGGTGTGGCCGAGTGGTTTAAGGCAACGGTCTTGAAAACCGTCGACTGTAACAGGTCCATGAGTTCGAATCCCATCGCCTCCGCCATATTTGTACCGACAAAGCCCTGATTATTCAGGGCTTTGTCGTTTCTGGCGCTCTGAAAAATTTCTGTCGTGCCAGATGCGTTCCCGCCTGTGAGTTGTAAAGAACTCCCACTGCGCCGTCCCACAAATCAGGCTGTTTTCCGAAGCTGTAGGTCGGTGATTACACGTCAAGAATGCCTACCGCGACGCCTCGACCTATAACGTCGTTCAGATCGACAGCGGGAATCTGCTGGGCACTATCAGCCGGTCAATCTTCAACTTCGAAAGTGATGAGGTGAAGGTGTGCAACGGCCCATCAGCCCTCAATTCCTGTGGAGACGCTGTGCCCTCCCATAGGTTCAGTGCGCTGACGTCACGAAAAACAGCTCACCGGCTTTGCGTCGCGAACTCGTACGTTTTGAAAATCTTCTCTCCGGCGCCGTATCACAATTAAAGAGCCAGAGAATGAACATACGTTCATCGAAAACATGGCTATATGCGTCTAGGCTGCGGGTTCCGACATAGTGACTACAGGAGTAACCCACCATGTTCTCGCACGAAAGCGTCCCGCTAATCATCATCTTTGTCATCATGCTCATAGGCGTGCTTACGGCCTTTTTGCACCCGGTGCATGCGCTCTTTAGCTGGCTTCGGAGGCGCAGGGAAAGATCGACCGTCAAGATCGCAGAAGACATAAATTCGCGCTGAACTCTTCTATTAAGGGCCCGGATGCGTCTGGGCTTTTCCCGCCTGAGACGAAGAAAAAAACACAGCAGAACAGACCGTTATTGCTTTGAGCATTCTGTTCTTCCTTGGTGTAATTCTTGAAAGTGTCCTGTCACTCCACCGAACGCCGCATCTCCTCCCGTGTAGGCATGGTCCAATCCGAGGCGCGCCTTTCATAAATAGAATCGGGCTTCTGCTCTTCGTAGCTGAACATCAATAAGTAAAGCCCCAGCGCCACTGCAGCCAATAGTGCCCTGCCGATCGGGTTGGCATCCCTCGGCAGTCCACCGGGGCCGATTGCCACCCAGCCCCCGCGAAGGTAAGCAAACACGGCTTGGGTAAACCACGCTTGCGCTCCTACGCATGTCCAAAACTGACTCCAGCCGCCGGTAAAGCGCCAGAACGCGCTTACCAGGGACGCGATCACCATGACCGCCAGGATCAAATAACGAAAACGTTTGAGAACGCTCAGAATGCGGCTGTCCTGCTCCATATCTGCCCTGTTCTCACTTCAAGAAAAACGATCCGATTATACCGTCGAGACTGCAAATATCGGCCAGCCGCCGGCAAACAGCTCGTTAAAATTGCAGTCACTCAACCGGTTTTTTTTGTACTCGACCATCACGATCGTCATTACTTGCGCGGGGGCAAGGAGCAAGACCTGATCCTCGCCAGCGTATTCAACCCGCGCCAGCGCGGAGACGAGCGGCACAAGCTCAACGCCAACCTGGGATCACGCTGGAAGTGTTCGAGCAGCATCAGGACATCTGGCCGGTTTGCTGGTGGCGCTGTGGGCCTCAAGTGCAGGCACGCAAGGGGTGATCCTGATTCTGGCCGTGCTGACTATGCTGCTGGGTGCCGCAGCGGTATGGTGGTTTGCCGTCAGCAGAGGAACCCTGAATGCCGAAGAATCCACCGGCCCCTGAAAACAAAACTAGCGCCGCCGACATCGAGCGCTCGATCCAGGCTTTAAATAAGATGGCCGAGCGCCTCTGGGGCGAAGGTCGAGAGGCCGAGGCCAAAGCCCTGCTCGATGCGCTCGATGCGTTGAACCGGGCGCTCGATCGAATCAGGATTGGAGAAAGTCGCCGAGCGGCGACTCTCCATTGAGCCAAGGGCCTAAGGCTTGAGAATCAGCACCGGCTCGCCCTTCTTGACGATGTAAGTCGCCAACTCCGAGCCCTTGTCCGCCCCCACATTCTTGGCCACATGCGCCACCCCTTGCGGAATAAACAACGAATCCCCCGCTTTCAAAGTCACCGGCGCCCTGCCCTCCAGTTGGTATTCGAAGGTGCCGCTGATCACGTACGCGACCTCGACACCCGGGTGCGCATGCCGGGGCGAGGTTACGCCCGGCTCAAAATCGACGCGCGCCTGAATCACTTCGCGCTCGGCAGCCCCCAGATCCTGGCGAACCAGATCGGTGCGGCTCAAGCCTTGTTGCCAGCTCTTGGCTGGCGCGTCAGCCGCGTGGGCGACGCCGATGATTGAAGCGAGTAACGCAGCGCTGGCCAGTAACAGTGGACGATGCATGATGTTGCCCTCTCAAACGCAGTGGTGGTGTGACCGCTACTTTGGGCGTCGCGTGTATGGCGGATGTGTCGTAAACCCCGAGTTTATTGTTCGCGTGTGTCTGCGCAGCAACTTGATACACGCTTATACAAACGCGTCTCTGCTGGGTGGCAGTGCCAACAGCCATGTCCTGAACGCCACGATCTTCTTCGCTTCCGCCGTTTCATGGGGCGCTACCAGATAAAAGCCGAGTTCATCCTTCAGGCGCAGATCGAACGGAGCCACCAGACGGCCGGACCGTAGATCGTCCTCAACATAGGTTGATCGGCCAATACACACGCCCTGCCCGTCGACAGCGGCCTGTACCGCCATCAGCGCCAGATCGAAGGTCAGGCGCGGGCCTTCGGCGAGTTGCGGCGGTTGACCGGCGGCACGCAGCCAGGCGCTCCAGTCACCGGCCGTCGCGCCACTGACTTGCAACAACGTCTGACTGGCCAGGTCTGCGGGCGCGCGCAAGGTCTTCGCCAGTGCCGGACTGCAAACCGGGAAAACTTCATCGGACATCAAAAAATCGCCACGCAAACCCTTCCAGTCGCCGCGCCCGTAGCGGATGGCCGCATCGATAGCGCCCTTGCGAAAATCGACTAATTCAGTCGACGCGCTGATTCGCACATCGATAGCGGGAAACGCCTGCTGAAAGGACGGCAACCGCGGCAACAGCCACTTCGATGCAAACGACACCAGCGTACTGATCGTCAGCACGCTTTTATCGCGAGAGGCGAGCAACAGTTCAGTCGAATACCGCAGCTCATGAAACGCTGCAAGAACCCCCGGCAAATAGGCGTGCCCGTCCTCGCTCAGCACCAACCCCTCGTTGAGCCGCAAAAACAGTGGCCCGCCCAGCTCGGCTTCGAGTCGGCGGATCTGGTGACTGACAGCGGTCTGGGTAACGTTGAGCTCTTCGGCAGCCTTGGTGAAGCTCATATGCCGGGCGACCGCTTCAAAGGCGCGCAAACCGTTCAGCGAGGGAAGTCGGAACGTCATGGTTTTGAGTGCTCATGAGATTTTGTCATACGCTAGCACCGCAAATGACCTTTGCGAAAGCCGCTTCGGCAATGGAATCTGGCGGCCTCTCTCAGCAAGGAAGTGCCATGAAACTGTATTTCGCGCCCATGACCTGTTCGCTTTCCCCGCACATTGTGCTGCGGGAACTGGGTTTGCCGTTCGAACTGGTTCGCGTCAATAACCAGAGCAAGCGCACTGCTGATGGCCATGACTTTCGTGAGATCAACCCGAAGGGCTACGTCGCCGCGCTGGTTCTGGATAACGGCGACGTGCTGACGGAGGGGCCGGCGATCCTGCAGTTCCTGCTCGATCAGGTGCCCGGCAACACGCTGGCGCCACCCCAAGGCTCATGGCAGCGCACGCGTCTGCAGGAGCATCTGAACTTCATCAGTACGGAAATTCACGGTGGCAGTGCACCACTGTTCAATGCGCAGATTCCGGAATCGGTCAAAACGATTTTCCGCCACACACTGTTCAAGCGCCTTGATTACCTGAATCAGCAACTGTCGGCTCGGCACTATCTGATGGACAAATTCGGCGTCGCCGATGCTTATCTGTTTACGGTACTGAGGTGGCTGCCAACCTTTGCCATCGACATACAAGACTGGCCGGCACTTGCCGGCTATATGCAGCGCATCGGCGCCCGCACCTGCGTTGTTGCAGCCCTTGCGACGGAGGCGGCGACGCAGCCTGTCTGACCGATCTCTGGAGTCATGGAACGGGCCATGTCGACGCTGTATCTGTAAACTGCGGCCATCTTCACTCGCTCAATCAAAGGATCAGCATGGCTAACCAAGACATCACCTTCACTCCGGATCCGGACGCCGACTCGATTTCCTCGGACGTCACCACGTTCAACGGGATCATGATGTCCACGCAAATCCCGACCCGTGCCGACGGCAGCCTGGAACTGGGCGACATCACCGCGCAAAGCGAATGCACCCTGCAAGCGTTGAAAGTTGCGCTGGAACGTGCCGGCAGCTCTATGGATCGGGTGATGCACTTGACCATTTACCTGACCGACATGGCTGATCGCGCCGCGTTCAACGAGGTTTACAAGCGCTTCTTTGCCAAGCCTTGGCCAGTACGTGCCGCAGTCGGCGTTGCCTCGCTGGCGGTTGAGGGCATGCGCGTAGAAGTCACCGCGATGGCCGCCAAGGCCTGACTTCGCACCACCAAACCCTGTGGGAGCGAGCCTGCTCGCGAAAGCGTCCGTTCAGTCACCATTGATGCTGAATGTGATGGCCCCTTCGCGAGCAGGCTCGCTCCCACAGGGGGTTGTGCAGTCTCAGTTGCCATCGGGCAGCACAGGCGTGCCGGGCGCGCGTTTCACGGGTAGAATGCGCGCCTAACCGTGACAGCCTGACTAAAAAAACTATGTCCTTGCCCAAGCATCATCTGGAATTGCTCAGCCCTGCCCGCGATGTGGCCATCGCCCGTGAGGCGATCCTGCACGGCGCTGATGCCGTGTACATCGGCGGCCCGAGCTTCGGCGCGCGCCATAACGCCTGCAACGAAGTCGGCGAAATCGCCGAACTGGTGGAGTTCGCCCGTCGCTACCACGCGCGCATCTTCACCACCATCAACACCATCCTGCACGACAACGAACTGGAGCCGGCGCGCAAGCTGATCCATCAGTTGTACGACGCCGGTGTCGACGCGCTGATCGTTCAGGATCTGGGCGTGATGGAGCTGGACATTCCGCCGATCGAACTGCACGCCTCGACCCAGACCGACATCCGCACCCTTGAGCGAGCGAAGTTCCTCGATCAGGCCGGTTTCTCGCAACTGGTCTTGGCCCGTGAGCTGAACCTGCAAGAAATTCGCGCCATCGCCGACGAAACCGACGCCACCATCGAGTTCTTCATTCATGGCGCGTTGTGCGTGGCCTTCTCCGGCCAGTGCAATATTTCCCACGCGCAGACCGGGCGCAGCGCCAACCGTGGCGATTGCTCGCAGGCCTGCCGTTTGCCGTACACCCTCAAAGATGAAAAGGGTGGCGTGATCGCCTACGAAAAACACCTGCTGTCGATGAAAGACAACAACCAGAGCGCCAACATCCGCGCGCTGGTCGAAGCCGGTGTGCGTTCGTTCAAGATCGAGGGTCGCTACAAGGACATGGGCTATGTGAAGAACATCACCGCCTATTATCGTCAGCGCCTCGACGACGTGCTCGAAGATCGCCCGGACCTGGCCCGCGCCTCCAGCGGCCGCACCGCGCACTTCTTCCTGCCGGACCCGGAAAAGACTTTCCACCGTGGCAGCACCGATTACTTCGTCACCGATCGCAAGATCGACATCGGCGCTTTCGACTCGCCGACCTTCACCGGTCTGCCAGTGGGTATTGTCGAGAAAGTCGGCAAACGCGACATGCAGGTCGTCACCCAGGAGCCGCTGTCCAACGGCGACGGCTTGAACGTGCTGGTCAAACGCGAAGTGGTCGGTTTCCGCGCCAACATCGCCGAAGCAAAAGGTGAATACGAAGAAGACGGCGAGAAGCGCTACCGCTATCGCGTCGAGCCGAACGAGATGCCGGAAGGCCTGTACAAGCTGCGCCCGAATCATCCGTTGAATCGCAACCTCGATCACAACTGGCAGCAAGCGCTGCAAAAGACCTCTTCCGAGCGTCGCGTGGCCCTGAGCTGGGTCGCGCGCCTGCGTGAAGAACAGCTGGAAGTGACCGCCACCAGTGAAGAAGGCATCAGCGCCAGCGTTACCTTGAACGGTCCGTTCGGTGTGGCCAACAAGCCTGAGCAAGCGTTGGAACAGTTGCGCTATCTGCTCGGCCAGCTCGGCACCACGCAGTACCACGCCACCGACATCAAGCTGGATGCGCCACAGGCGTTTTTCATCCCTAACTCGCAGCTCAAATCCCTGCGCCGTGAAGTGATCGAAGCCCTGACCGCCGCTCGTGTCGCCGCTCATCCGCGTGGTGGCCGTAAAGCCGAAACCAGCCCGCCGCCGGTGTACCCGGATTCACACCTGACCTTCCTCGCCAACGTCTACAACCAGAAGGCCCGCGATTTCTACCACCGTCACGGCGTGAAGCTGATCGACGCGGCGTATGAAGCGCACGAAGAGCCGGGTGAAGTGCCGGTGATGATCACCAAGCACTGCCTGCGTTTCTCCTTCAACCTGTGCCCGAAACAGGCGAAAGGCGTGACCGGCGTGCGCACCAAAGTCGCGCCTATGCAGTTGATCCACGGCGATGAAGTGCTGACGCTGAAGTTCGATTGCAAGCCGTGCGAGATGCACATCATCGGCAAGATGAAAGGCCACATCCTCAACCTGCCGCAACCGGGCAGCGTGGTCGGTCACATCAGCCCCGAAGATCTGATGAAAACCATCCCGCGCGCACCGCACTGAGTGGATGGCGTGCGTGGTGCTTCGGCGCCGCGCATGCCTGCCCCGCTTTGCCTGGCCAAATCGCAGGCATAAAAAAACGCCAACTTCTTGCGAAGTTGGCGTTTTTTCGAATATGGCAGGGGCGGCTGGATTCGAACCAAC
This sequence comes from Pseudomonas chlororaphis, assembly GCF_000783395.1. Lineage (GTDB taxonomy): Bacteria > Pseudomonadota > Gammaproteobacteria > Pseudomonadales > Pseudomonadaceae > Aquipseudomonas > Aquipseudomonas chlororaphis_H. The sequence goes on from NZ_JSFK01000038.1 coordinate 38,531, forward strand.
GCATGGCAGGATCAAAACCTGCTGCCTTACCGCTTGGCGACGCCCCTACTGCTCTTTCCAGCTACTTCGTTAGGTTCGCTGTGAGAACGGGGCGCAATTTACCAAGGTTTTTTTGCTTTGGGAAGCGCGAATTGAAATATTTTTTGTTTTAAAACAGCCACTTATTATTTTGGCCTGAATCAGGTCCATGCTGAGTCGGTTTCGCCGCCGTGTATCACACTGTGTACGAACCCCACCGCGACACATCGACTTGCAACAAAGCCGTTCTTCGACACAGCCCAGACACGTCCCAACGCTCAAATGCACTCAAGGTTTCAAGGGTTCATTCAGCACCCTTGGCCAAAGGCTCGCAAAGGAGACGTCACCATGAAGATGGCACTGCACACCCGCAAAACCGCGCTCGGTTTGTCGATTCTGGCTTTGTCGTTGTTCGGCGCTTTTGGCAGCGCTCAGGCGCAAACCGCTGAACCCGCCGCCGTCAGCTATTCCGCGCCCTCGCCTTTCGGCCCGTTGAAACATGTGAAGGCCGGCGTGCTCGACGTCGCCTACGCCGAAACCGGCCCTGCCAATGGTCCGGTGGTGATCCTGCTGCACGGCTGGCCGTACGATATTCACAGCTACGACGAAGTTGCGCCATTGCTCGCCGCCAAGGGTTATCGGGTGTTGATGCCGTATGCGCGCGGTTACGGCGATACGCAGTTCCTCTCCAAAGACACCCTGCGCAACGGTCAACCGGCAGCGTTGGCCAGTGACGTCGTCGACTTCATGGACGCGTTGAAGATCAAGCAAGCGGTGCTCGGCGGATATGACTGGGGCGCGCGTTCAGCGGACATCGTCTCGGCGCTGTGGCCGGAACGGGTGAAAGCGCTGGTTTCGGTCAGCGGTTACCTGATCGGCAATCAGGCCGCCGGGCAGAACCCGCTGCCACCCAAGGCTGAGTTGCAGTGGTGGTATCAGTTCTACTTTGCGACTGACCGTGGCCGTGCCGGTTACGAGAAGAACACGCATGATTTCGCCAAGCTGATCTGGCAAACCGCTTCGCCGCAATGGAAGTTCGATGACGCCACGTTCGATCGCAGTGCCAAGGCGCTGGAGAACCCCGATCACGTCGACATCACCGTGTTCAACTACCGCTGGCGTCTGGGCCTGGTGCAGGGTGAAGCGAAATACGCGGCACTGGAACAGAAACTCGCTACCGCGCCGTCGATCAGCGTGCCGACCATTGCCCTTGAAGGCGATGCCAACGGTGCACCGCACCCGGCGCCGGAGGATTACGCCAAACGTTTTACCGGCAAGTATCAGTTCCGTTTGATCAACGGCGGGATTGGGCACAACTTGCCGCAGGAGGATCCGCGGGCGTTTGCCAAGGCTGTGATTGATGCGGATCACCTGTAGAAACAAAAAAGCAGTCAGCCGCAAAGGCTGACTGCTTGATCATCAATGTGTGATTACTCGGTTGGAACAACAAGATCCAACGCTTTGTTCACCGCCAACTCCCCCAACATGACCACTTGCGCAATACCCAGCAGCGTATGGCGGTTTGATCCCTCCAGCACGCCGGCAAAATTACCGAGCATGACCGAGGCGGACGCCAACGATCCGCAAGCATTGGTCAGCAACGACTCGGTGTCGGCTTGCGGGTTGGCCATGAACAGAGCGTTGGGCGTATAGGGTTCGGCCATGATCGCGGCAGGCAACAGGTAATGGTCAAGCGCCCGTTCTGCCGCTTCGTGGAGCTTTCTTGAATTGGGCGATGCATACGGGGACACCAGGTCTGTGACCGGTGGTTCGGGTGGCTGAGACATCTGCTGAAACTCCAGACAAGAACCGTTTTGCGGTTCTTTGATAGAAGGCGTGAAGCGCCGCGATTGCGGACGCTTCCGTGCAAATGAGGGGGCACGCCCCCTCACCCATCTGCATCGCGACTAGTTCGGCAAGCGCTGGTTATCCAGGACTCGACCGACCACCAGCTCGCTGAGCATGATCACCTGCTGCAGGATCAGCATCTTTTTGCGCTGTGAAGGGTCGATCGAATCGGCGAGATCTCGGGCCATGTCACTGGCTGAGGACAAGGTTTCAGTGGCTTCGACGAGCAACGTTTCGTTATCCACCGTCGGGTCGATCAGGTAGATCTTGCCGGTTTTGCGGGTGGGTATTGAAGTCTTCAGCGCGGAGGGGTTGAGGTAGAAGTTGATCGCGCGTTCGGTGGCCTCTTTGATGTTTCGAGGTTCGAGTGCGGCGTCGTAGGGGATTGGATCGGTTTCTGGCGGGTTTGGCGTAATTTTGAACATGGATGACACTCGCTTAGCAAAAAATAAGGAGCCATCACTCGCGCTACCAAACGAGGGTGGTGACCATTGCGCGGGTTGGTAGACCGGTCTAAGCGAGTAAACCCCGGCGCTCCCGAAAGAGCCCCACGCATGGCCACCATATAAAACCGAGCCCCGAAAAGAGACTGCATATAGCGGCGCATAACGCTTAGAAAACGGGCTACCAAACCCGATCACTGTTTTGCAGTGACAGGGAAACGATACAGCCCGCCTCAAGGCGCGTAAGCCGGCGGATTCTGGCGTACGCGTAGGCAACGGCGCAAGGTGTTGTAGCCGTTATGGCGTAACAGTGCGTGTAAGTTAAACGTGTGTGGGTGATGGCGTTTAAAAGCCCCTCACCCTAGCCCTCTCCCAGAGGGAGAGGGAACTGACCGAGGTGTTTGGGAGAGGTACATCGACGTGGGATACCGAGGTGAATTCAGGTGGGTGACGGCTGGAGTTATTTTACCAGCCGTTTTTCTTTGGAAGGTCTGTAGCCGAAATATGAGCTGTAGCACTTGCTGAAATGACTCGGCGAGACGAAGCCGCACGCGACCAGCACTTCCACCTGTGAAAGCTCAGTGTGCTGCAGCAAGCGTCGCGCTTCGGTGATGCGCAATTCCAGATAATAGCGCTGCGGCGTGGTGCCCAGTTGTTCCTTGAACAGACGTTCCAGTTGCCGGCGGGATCGCCCGGCATACACCGCCAATTGCTCCAGCTCCAGCGGCTCCTCCAGATTGGCATCCATCAGTTTCACCACTTCACGCAGCGGCGCACTGACGCAGATGTTCTCATCCGGTTTGATCCGGCGGTAACGCGATTCCTCAAAAGCCAGAATGTCTTCGATGCCTTCGACCAAGGCTTTGCCGTGCAGGCTTTTGATCCAGTCGAGTGCCATGTGAAAAGCGCCGGACGGACTCGATGCCGTCAGCCGGTCGCGATCAATCACGTAAGGCTCACTGCTGACGTGGGTGGTTTTAGCGATTTCGGTCAGCGCGGGGCGATGTTCCGGGTGGATCGCGCAGCGATAACCATCCAGCAAACCGGCCCGGCCAAGAAACCACGAGCCATTCCATAACCCGGCAAGCGAGATGCCGCGCTCCGCTGCAACCTGAAGCCAATGAATAAACTCGTCACTCGCCCGCAATTCGGTGCGATACCCGCCACACACCACCAGCAGATCCAGTTGCTGAAGCGCGGCCGAATCCAGTCGTGCATCGGGGCGGATCACCAGGCCCAAGTCACTGATGACTTCACCGTCCCCCAAGCCAAACGTGCGCGAGGAAAACAACCCCGGACGCAGCAGATTAGTAGTGACAACGGTGTCCAGCGCCTGGGTAAACGCTGGCAATGAAAAGTGTTCGAGCAGCAGAAAACCGGTGCGGGTCATGCGCGTATCATCCGCGCCTTGCTCATTCAGATAGCGGAGATTTTTCCCCTTCATGCCTCCGCTGAATTGGCGTCGTTCGATCAAGTTCGGGTCCATCGGTCATGTTGTTGTGCGCCGATAGTTGGCTCGAATGGCGTCAGAGTCAATCACCTGTCGTTGATCGCAACCCCAGCCGATCAATGACCGGTGCATGCTGCGCCATCACCTCGACAATCCAGTCGATGAACACCCGCAGTTTGAGACTCACATGCCGGTTCGGTGGATACGCGATATAGAGCGGCATCGGCTCGAGTTGCCAGTCCGCGAACAGCGGCACCAGTTCGCCGCACGCCTCGTGTTCGGCAGACATGTATTTGGGCAGCCACAGCACGCCCAGGCCCGCCAGACCTGCCGCGAGGTAGGCATTACCATCATCGACCGCGAGCACGTGGCGGCCTTTGATTTGCAGGTTTTCACTGGCGTTGTGCAAGGCGTACGGCACCGGTTTGCCGGTGCGTGCCCAGAGGAAACCGACTACGCGATGATGGCTGTCTTCCAGCTCCCGTGGATGCACAGGTGTGCCCGCCCGCGCCAGGTATTGCGGTGCGGCAAACACGCCCAACTGCAGGTCGGCGACCTTGCGCGCCATCAGCGACAAGTCCATAAGCTCGCCACCGCGCACCACGCAATCAACATTCTCATCAATGATGTCGACGATTCGGTCGCTGACGCCCATGTCGATCTGGATATCCGGATAACGCGCGTTAAACTCAGGCAGGGCCGGCACCAGAATCAACCGCGCCAGCGGGCTCGGCACGTCCACGCGCAGCCGGCCCTTGGGCATCGCCGCCGCGCCGGGCAGGCTGGTTTCGGCGTCGTCCATATCCGCCAGTAACTTGATCACCCGCTCGTAATAAACCGCGCCGTCAGCGGTGACGTTGACCTTGCGCGTGGTGCGGTTGAGCAGTTTGACCCGCAGCCGTGCCTCCAACTGTTGAACCAGTTGCGTCACGGTGGTTTTGCTCATGTGCAGGGTTTCTGCCGCTTTGGTGAAACTCCCCGCCTCGACCACCCGGGCAAAGGCCTGCATTGCGTCAAAACGGTCCAAGGTGCGCCCTCGATTGTTTGGATTTCACAAACAGTGAACGCCAAGCTTGCGCGTTTATCGCCCGCCTGCAAATACCTACAGTGGCTCCATCAACTCAAATGAAGGAGACACTCCCATGACTCAGCGCGATGTTGTTTTCCCACCCGCACGCCGCACCCTCTATGAGCGGCATCGATACTCGCCAGCCATTCGCTCCAACGGTTTTCTTTTTGTCTCGGGACAGGTCGGCAGCACCGAGGACGGCACGCCAGAGCCGGACCTGAAAAACCAGGTGCGTCAGGCTTTCACTAACCTTAATGCAATCCTTGAGGAGGCCGGTGGCAGCTTCGATGACGTCGTCGATGTCACCGTATTCATCGTTGATCCCCAGTCGAAATTCGAGACGATCTGGGATGTGGTGCTGACCGAGTTCTGGGGCGAGGCGCCGCATCCGACGGTAACGGCTGTTGGCGTGACGTGGCTGTATGGGTTTGATTTTGAGATCAAGGTCATTGCCAGACTGCCCGAAGCAGTCTGATCGTCAGATCGATTTGCAGCAGGGGTCGGCAGTCTTCAGACTGGCGGCCCTTTAGATTTTTCCGACATCCATCATGTCAGTTTCATTGCTCAAACCGGCCCTGCCCGGCATCGCCCTGCGTCGTTGGCGCTTGTTGCATCGCGTCAAGCAAAGCCACGCCGCGCAGATATTCAACGTCACCCAATCGACTATTTCCCGTTGGGAAAGTGGCGTGCTGGCGCTGGATCCGGCTGCGCATCTACAGCTTGAGCAATTGCTGGCCGCGCGTCTCGACACGGCAGCCGATCAGGCTCTCGCCCGTCTGGTGCGCGAAAGCGCGCGACCGCTGCATCTGGTCTGCGACCTGACTCACCGCTTGCTGGCCTGTTCCCCGGCACGTGCCGCGCAGTTCGCCAGCCCATTGAGCCAGTTGCTCGGGCAATCGCTGTGGCGTTTCGTGACGCCGGAAATCGCCAGCAACGAACTCGCGCTCGACGCCCTCGGCTGGCGCGAACTGCAGGCGCCACCAGCGCTGGAATTCGTCACCGGCAACAATGATTCCGACCTCGTGCCAATCCGCCAGAGCCTGTGCCGCTGGACCCGCATTCCGTTGTCCGACGGCACGGCGGCGCGACTTGTCGAGACGCTTTAAACGCATATTTTATGCGTGGACGCTCAACCTCAACGGCTCTAGGCTTGCCACTCGGTTCCACCACCGGGCAAGTTTATGGACCTCGAAAAAATCAGCGGACGCCTTGAATTCCTGCGTGAAGCAGAAAGGCTCAAGGACGTCCTCAGAAGCGCACACACCTCAAGCGGCCGCACCGAAAGCACCGCCGAACACAGCTGGCGCCTGTGCCTGATGGCGATGGTTTTCGCCGATGAACTGGTCGGACTCGACCTGCTGAAAGTGCTGAAGATGTGCGTGATTCACGACTTGGGCGAAGCGATCAATGGCGACATCCCGGCAGTCGATCAGGCCGCGTTCCCCGACAAGGCTGAGCAGGAGCGTAACGACCTTCTGCTGCTCACCCGCTCGCTTGATGAGACGCTGAGAAACGAGATTCTTGCGTTGTGGGACGACTACGAACATGCCCGGTCTGCCGAAGCCAAAGCGGTCAAGGCACTGGATAAGCTGGAAACCCTGTTGCAACACACTCAGGGCCAGAACCCGGCGGACTTCGACTACCGCTTCAATCTGACCTACGGTGAGAAGCACACCGGTGCTGCACCGATTTTCGCTGCACTGCGCGCCCTCATCGATCAGGACACTCAGGCAAGAATCCAGCAAGCGAAGTGAACTCGTCGCGTCCGGCAACGCTCGCGCCCAGGCGAACAACGCGATCAGCGCTCGCCTTCAAGGGTTGGCTGGCTTACAAATCCACATCTGTTGATGCTGGTCTTTGATGCCTTGAGTGCGTATAACCTCGCCGTTTCGTCTACCCTGAGTTTGCGCCTCACGTCGCCACTTCAGCCCTTTTGACGCTCACGAAACGGAGATTCCCATGCTCAAACGCACCCTGGCACTGACCGCCGGCCTGGCCCTGTCCTTTTCTACCTTGATGGTGCAAGCCGCCGACGTTTTGCGCGTCAGCGCGATTCCCGACGAAGCCCCGACCGAACTGCTGCGCAAATTCGAACCACTGGGTGCCTATCTGGAGCAGCAACTGGGCATGAAAGTGCAGTTCGTACCGGTGGCCGACTACCCGGCGGTGGTTGAGGCACTGGCCACCGATCGCCTCGACATGGCCTGGCTCGGCGGCTTCACGTTTGTGCAGGCGCGTTTGAAGACTGACGCGACGACGCCGGTGATTCCGCTGGTACAACGCGAACAGGACGCGCAGTTCACCAGCAAATTCATCACCGCCGACCCGAACGTAAAGAGCCTCGCCGACCTGAAGGGCAAGACCTTCGCCTTCGGTTCGGTGTCGTCGACCTCCGGCAGCCTGATGCCGCGTTACTTCATGCTGAAAAACGACAACATCAAGCCTGAAGCGTATTTCAGTCGCGTCGCCTACTCCGGCGCGCACGATGCCACCGTGGCCTGGGTGCAGGCTGGCAAGGTGGATGCCGGTGTACTGAACGCCAGCGTCTGGCAGAAACTGGTCGACGCCGGCAAGGTCGACACCAACAAGGTCAAAGTCTTCGCCACCACCCCGACCTACTTCGATTACAACTGGACCGTGCGCGGCACCCTCGATCCGGCGCTGGCGGCGAAAATCAAGAAAGCTTTCCTTGACCTGGACCCAGCCAACCCTGAGCAGAAGAAAATTCTCGATCTGCAGGCCGCCAGCCGCTTCATCGACACCAAGCCCGAGAACTACAAGGGCATCGAGGAAGCCGCCCGCGCTGCCGAACTGCTGAAATGATCTTGAGCCTCAAACAGGGCGGCCTGCGCCACGTCAATGGCGTCGACGCCCTGCGCGGTGTCGACTTGCAGATTGGCGTCGGCGAACAGGTCGCCATCATTGGCCCGTCCGGGGCCGGTAAATCGAGTTTGCTCAACCTGCTGGCCACGGCACTGCGGCCCAGCAGCGGTGAGATCGAAGTGCTCGGCGAGCGGGCCTGGCACTTGTCCGCCCGCCAGCGTCAGCGCCTGCGCGCGCGCATTGGCCTGGTGCATCAGGCGCCGCCGCTACCACCGCGTCAACGCGTCGTTACGGCGGTGCTGGCCGGCAAGCTCGGCCAGTGGAGTCTGGGTAAAAGTCTTTTGAACCTGTTGCATCCACTGGATGTTGCCGGCGCGCGAGCGGCATTGGCGCGATTGGATCTGGGCGAAAAACTGTTCGCCCATTGCCAGCAATTGTCCGGCGGTCAGTTGCAACGTGTCGGTATCGCCCGCGTGTTGTATCAGGCGCCGGAAATCCTCTTGGCCGACGAACCGGTGTCGGCGATGGATCCGGTCATGGCCGGGCATACCCTGTCGATCCTCTCGCGGCATGCCCGCGAGCACAACGTCACCTTGGTGGCGAGCCTGCATGCGGTGGATCTGGCGCTGTCGCACTTCCCACGGATCATTGGTCTGCGGGACGGACAGATTCTGTTCGACTGCGCCTCCGATCAAGTCAGCCCCGAGATGCTCGATGCGCTGTACGCCAACGAAAAACTGCAATCGCCGACCGCTGTGGTGGCGCCTTTGACTGTGCAGATTCCACGATGCTGAAAGCCGATTCACGCGATCCCGCGGCGTGGCCACGGCTGCTGCTGACGCTGTTGGCGATTGCCCTGCTGTGGCCGGGCGTTCACCTCAGCGAGCTCAATCTGGGTGTGTTGCTGCCCGACAGCCAGAATGAAATGGGCCGTTTTGTCGCGCAATTCTGGCCACCGGCGCACGATGAGGCGTTTCTCCAGATACTGCTTAGAGCCACCCTGCAAACCCTGGCTATCGCCACCGCCGGCATGGCATTGGCGCTGTTGTTGGCGATACCCGCAGGGCTGATTGCCAGTCGCGCGCTGTCGCTGTCTGCCGCCTCGCGCGGTGGCGTGCCAAGCCGCTTGGGGCGCCTGTTGCGCTGGCCGGTTCGCGGTTTGCTGATCTTTTTGCGCAGCGTGCCGGAAATCGTCTGGGCGCTGCTGTTTGTCCGCGCTGTTGGACTTGGTCCGGCGGCAGGTGTGTTGGCGATCGCCATCACGTACAGCGGCATGCTCGGCAAGGTCTACGCGGAGATTTTCGAGTCCACTGATCAGCGCCCGGCGCACGCACTGTTGCAGGCTGGTAGCGGCCGACTGGCGGCGTTTGCTTACGGCACGTTGCCCAATGTCGCGTCGGAACTGCTGTCGTATACGGTCTATCGCTGGGAGTGCGCGATCCGCGCATCCGTGGTGATGGGGTTTGTTGGCGCCGGAGGCCTGGGTCAGCAGATCGACCTGTCGATCCGCATGTTCGCCGGCGGTGAAGTCGCCAGTATTCTGCTGTGCTTTCTGATTCTGGTGCTGGCCGCCGACCAACTCAGCCGCTTGCTGCGCTGGAGGCTGACATGAATCGCTTGATCAACCTGCTGCTGATCGCCGGCATCGCGCTGGCAGTGGTTGCCTCGTTCGCTTATCTGGGACTCGATCTCGGCGAACTCGGCAGCGCCACCAGCCTCAAGCAGATGGGCGCGTATGTGCAGCGTTTTCTCAGCCCGGACTTGAGCGCCGATTACCTCAAGGCAATCTTCCACGGTTCGCTGGAAACGTTGGCGATGTCGGCCCTCGGCACCCTCCTCGCCGCGATGTTCGGCATCGTTCTCGCCCTGCCCGCCGCCGGGCGCTTTGGCTGGCCGCTGCAAAGCGCCTCGCGCCTGCTGCTCAATGCCTTGCGGGCGATTCCGGAACTGGTCTGGGCCGCGCTGATGGTGCTTGCCGCTGGCCTCGGCCCGAACGCCGGCACCCTCGCCCTCGCCCTGCACACCACCGGCGTGCTTGGTCGGTTGTTTGCCGAAGCTCTGGAAAATACGCCGCCGCAACCGGCCGAAGCCATTCGTTTGCAGGGCGGCAATCCGCTCCTTGCCTTCTGTTACGGCACGCTGCCGAACCTTGCGCCGCAACTGCTCGCCTACATTCTGTATCGCTGGGAAAACAACATCCGCATGGCCAGCGTGCTGGGTTTTGTCGGTGCCGGCGGGCTTGGGCAGATGCTCTATGTGAGCCTCAGCCTGTTTCAGGAAGCGCAGGCCAGCACGGTGATTCTGGCAATGCTGGTGCTGGTGTTTTTGGTCGACTGGCTGAGTGCGTGGAGTCGTCAGCGCTGGGTCAAGGCCTAGTAGGCAGGCCGACGGCTGGATATCTGGCAAAAGCTGATTATGCTTCAGGAAACCTTGCAGCAATGCGAGGCAGTCAGACTGTGCAAGTTTCACGCGAGAGCAGTTGCGGCATACGCCACAAGGCCAGAGTGCGATAAGCGGTGACGGGGGACTCCGGCCTACAACAATAAGCACGACGGAGAACACCCATGGCCACAATCGACACAGCATCCACCGGCAGTCCACCGCGCAGCGGCGGCATCACCAAGGAGGAGCGCAAGGTCATCTTCGCTTCATCCTTGGGCACGGTTTTCGAGTGGTACGACTTTTATCTGTACGGCTCACTGGCGGCGATCATCGCCAAGCACTTCTTCGCCGGCGTCAACGAAACCACCGCGTTCATTTTTGCCCTGTTGGCGTTTGCAGCGGGGTTTGCGGTGCGGCCGTTCGGGGCGATTGTGTTCGGCCGGCTCGGCGACATGATCGGGCGCAAGCACACCTTCCTCATCACCATCGTCATCATGGGCGTCTCGACCGCGATCGTCGGCATTTTGCCCGGCTACGCGACCATCGGTGTCGCTGCCCCGGTCATCCTGATTACTCTGCGCCTGCTGCAAGGTCTGGCGCTGGGTGGCGAGTATGGCGGCGCCGCGACTTACGTGGCCGAGCATGCGCCGCGCAACAAACGCGGCTTCTTCACTTCATGGATTCAAACCACCGCGACGCTTGGCCTGTTTCTGTCGCTGCTGGTGATCCTCGCCTGCCGCACCGCGCTGGGCACTGAAGCCTTCGAGGCGTGGGGCTGGCGGATCCCGTTTCTGCTGTCGATCCTGCTGTTGATCGTCTCGGTGTACATCCGCCTGCAACTGAGCGAGTCGCCGGTGTTCCAGAAAATGAAGGCAGAAGGCAAGGCGTCGAAAGCCCCGCTGACCGAGTCCTTCGCGCGCTGGGACAACCTGAAAGTGGTGATCATGTCACTGCTCGGCGGCACGGCCGGGCAAGCGGTGGTCTGGTACACCGGGCAGTTCTATGCGCTGTTTTTCCTGCTGCAGACGCTGAAGATCGACCCGCAGACCGCCAACCTGCTGATCGCCGGCTCACTGCTGATCGGCACGCCGTTTTTCGTGATATTCGGCAGCCTCTCTGATCGTATCGGGCGCAAGCCGATCATCATGGTCGGCTGCATGCTGGCGGCGCTGACCTACTTCCCGATCTTCCATGCGCTGACCCAGTACGGTAACCCCGACGTGTTCATCGCTCAGGAGAAGAACCCGGTCAAAGTGATCGCCAATCCCGACCAGTGCTCGTTCCAGTTCGACCCGGTGGGCAAGGCCAAATTCACCAGTTCCTGCGACCTGGCGAAGACCCTGCTGGCAAAACGGGCGATCCCGTATGAGAACGTGATCGCCGAACCCGGCACCGTTGCGCAAGTGCGCATCGGTGACAAAGTCGTCGAGAGTTTCGAAGGCAGCGCCCTGCCGGCCGCCGACTTCAAGGCTCGCAACGATGCGTTCACCGCAACCCTCGGCACGGCACTGAAGGAGGCCGGTTATCCGGAGAAAGCCGACCCGGCGAAAACCAACTACCCGATGGTGTTGCTCCTGCTGACCGTGCTGGTGATCTACGTGACCATGGTTTACGGCCCGATCGCGGCGTGGCTGGTCGAGCTGTTCCCGACCCGTATCCGCTACACCTCGATGTCGCTGCCGTATCACATCGGCAACGGCTGGTTCGGCGGTTTCCTGCCGACGGTAGCGTTCGCCATGGTCGCCGCGACCGGGGACATCTATTACGGCTTGTGGTACCCGATCGTGATCGCAGTGATGACGGCGGTACTGGGCACGTTCTTCCTGCCGGAAACCAAGGATCGCGACATTCTCAAAGACTGAAAACCGTCAGCGCGCCCTCTCCATCGCGGGAGGGCGCCATTCGGCGCAGCCTGGCAAAAATATCGAACGCCTGCCGCACTGCCTGCCTCCAATGTTTACACCACTGGAGGTCACCAACATGAACAGCGACGATAAAACCCCGAACGCCCCGCCCACCGACACGTCCGGCAAACCGGTGAACGTAGTCGAGCGCGATCTTGAAGACCGGGACCATGACACCGAAGCCGTGGACGAAGTCATCACGCCCTCGTCCACAAGAGTTAAGGAACAGGACGCCGAGACGCTGCAGCGCAAGATCGATGAGATAGAACGCAAAGTGGCCGACGGTAATTAGTGTTTTTGCAGGCGATCGCAACAGTCTGCTGGCTCTACCCCCTCACCCCAGCCCTCTCCCCCAGGGGGCGAGGGGGAAAGGGAGCCGATTTGTGCGCTCTTCAAATCTTGCATTCAACTCGGTCTTTCAAGTCGGCGTCATTTGCATGAACACCTCGATCAGTCCCTCTCCCCCAAGGGCGAAGGGGAAAGGGAGCCGATTTGTGTGCTCTTCAAATCTTGCATTCAACTCGGTATTTCAAGTCGGCGTCATTTGCATGAACACCTCGATCAGTCCCTCTCCCCCAAGGGCGAGGGGGAAAGGGAGCCGATTTGTGTGCTCTTCAAATCTTGCATTCAACTCGGTATTTCAAGTCGGCGTTACTTGCACAAACACCTCGGTCGGTTCCCTCTCCCCCTGGGAGAGGGCTAGGGTGAGGGCTTCTTCGCCGGGTTGAGTTTCACGGCCGCACCTATCTGCTCCCAATCGGCCTCAGTCTGGCCAGCGTCAAGGCGTTGCCCAGCGCTGCGCCGCTGGCAGTGTTGTCGAATATGCACCAGGTCGCAGCACCTCCTGCGGCCGCTGATTGCAGAGCCTGTGCGAGGTTTAGCAGATAAGTTGAATCGTAGGCGCTGTGGTAGATGCGCGGTGAACCGTGGAGGCGCCAATACCGGGTTCCCGCCCAGCCACTGGGTGCAGCATCACTGCTGATGCGCGACGGATCGACCGCCGCATGGGCGATCTGCCAACTCATCAACATCGGCTCAGCGATGACCCACGATTCATGCCGTGGCTCGAGCACCACAGGGCCGGAAAACCGCTGACGCAGTGTCGTGAAAAAGCCTTCGGCGATGGTGGCGTCGAACGCCAGTGATAGCGGCAATTGCACCAGCAAGCAGCCGAGGCACTCGCCCAGACCACCGCATTCAGTCAGAAACTTGTCCAGCGCTGCCTCGCACCCCGCAAGGCGTAATTCATGGGTGATGTGTTTGGGCATTTTCACCGAAAAGCGAAAAGTCTCCGATACGCCGTCGGCCCAACGTTCGTAGGTTTGCCGGCGATGGGGACGATAGAACGAGCTGTTGATTTCCGCGCAGTTGAGGCGCGCGGCATAGCGCTGCAAGTGCGAGCCTTCCACCGGAAATGCCGGCCAATGCTCGCGCCCCAGACTCCAGCCTGCACAGCCAATGAAAATCAAAAACACACCTCCTCACCTGTAGGCGCAGATCGTTCGGTGATCGTTCCCACGTTCCGCGTGGGAATGCAGCCGTGACGCTCCGCGTCACTGGACGCAGAGCGTCCCTGGAGGCATTCCCACGCAGAGCGTGGGAACGATCAAGCCTGTGCGTTAACGGGTTATTTTTTGCCAGGCAACACCGCGCCGAGCACTTGTTTCGCGGTCTGCACGATCACCCCGGCCTCGTCCGGATCACCCTTGAGCAATGTCGTGGCGAATTTCTTCGCCTGCTCAAGTTTGATGTGCGGCGGTAACGGCGGCACGTTCGGGTCGGTCTTGAACTCGATCACCACCGGCACTTCCGAGGCCAGTGCCTTTTCCCAGGCAGCGGCGACGTCTTCTTCGCGATCGATAAAAATGCCTTTCAGGCCAATGGAAATGGCAAACAAGTGATAAGGCACGTCGGGAATACTTTGCGAAGCTTCGAACTTCGGATCGCCCTCCATCACCCGCTGTTCCCAAGTGACCTGATTGAGATCTTCGTTGTTGAACACCGCGCAAATCCATTTCGGACTCGCCCATTGCCGCCAGTATTTGGCGACGGTGATCAGTTCAGCCATGTTGTTCATCTGCATCGCGCCATCACCCACCAGCGCGATGACTGCACGTTCGGGATAGGCGAACTTGGCGGCAATCGCGTAAGGCACAGCGGCGCCCATCGACGCCAGGCCACCGGACAACGAACATTGCATGCCACGGCGGATTTTCAGATCGCGGGCGAACCAGTTGGCACATGAGCCGGAGTCGCTGGTGATGATTGCCTCATCGGGCAGGCGCGGCGACAACTCGTACACCACCCTTTGCGGGTTGACCGGGTCGGCTTTGGCCATCGCACGTCTTTCCAGGGTTTTCTCCCAGCTACCGCGCCAGCCTTCGACTTTCTTGCGCCACTTGCTGGAGGTTTTCTGTTCAAGCAGTGGTAATAACGCGGCGAGGGTTTCCGCCGAATCGCCGACCAGATTGACTTCCATCGGATAGCGCAGGCTGAGCATGTCGGGTTGCAAATCGATCTGCACGCCACGGGCCTGACCTTCCTTGGGCAGGAATTCGGAGTACGGAAAACCCGAACCGATCATCAGCAAGGTGTCGCATTCGCTCATCAATTTGTAGCTGGGTTCAGTGCCGAGCAGGCCAATGCTGCCGGTGACCCAAGGCAAATCGTCGGGCAGCGCCGCTTTGCCCAGCAGCGCCTTGGCAACGCCGGCGCCGAGTTTTTCCGCCACCGCGATGACTTCATCAGTCGCTTGCAATGCCCCGGCGCCAACCAGAATCGCGACCTTTTCGCCCGCGTTCAAAACGTCGGCGGCACGCTGCAGATCGGCGTCATAAGGCAGCACTTTGGGTTTCGTATAACCCACACCCGAATGCGCGGTGCCATGGGCGCGCGCCGGTGCCTGGTATTTCAGCTCCTGCAAATCGTTGGGCAGAATCAGCGCGGTGACCCGACGTTCGCCCACTGCCGTGCGCACTGCCCGATCAAGCAAATGCCGCACCTGCGAAGGCGCCGACGCCTGCTGCACAAATGCTCCGGCGACGTCCTTGAACATCGAGACCAGATCCAGCTCTTGCTGATAGTGACTGCCGAGCGCCGTGCGCGCCTGCTGACCGACGATGGCCAGCACGGGCATGTGGTCCATGCGCGCGTCGTAGAGGCCGGTGATCAGGTGCGAGGCGCCCGGGCCGGACGTAGCGATGCACACGCCCAGCTCGCCGGTGAACTTGGCATGCGCCGAGGCCATGAACGCGGCCATTTCTTCATGCCGCGCCTGGACGAATTCGATCTTTCCCTTGGCCCGGCTGAGCGCGCCGAACACGCCGTTGATGCCATCACCCGGATAGCCAAAAATCCGCGTAACGCCCCATTCGCTGAGCCGTTCAACCAGAAAATCTCCCACTGTCATCGTCATCTCGATCCTCGTCTTTCTCCGCTGCATGGAGCTGCCCCGACAGAACATCCGTCGGGCGGTGTAAGGGTCTGGACAGTTGAGTTGTCAGCGAAGTTTCGATGGATTTCCCCAAGCCGCGCCTTGTTTGCGAACACACCCGTCAGGCCGGCACAATGCGCCCATCGATAATGCCAAGGACAAAACAGACATGGATTTACCAGCAGCGTGGCGCAGCCAATTTGCCGCAGCGGCCATCGAACAACAGACCATTGGCGAATCGCGTGCGGATGTATGGCGGGTTACGCCTGCCGGGGCAGCGTCGCTGTTCGTCAAAGCCGAGCAGGTAATGACCTGGGGCGAGTTGCCCGGTGAAGTGCAGCGGCTACGCTGGATGGCGACTCAGGACTTGCCGGCGCCGCGTGTGCTCGACACCCTCGTTGAAGCGGATCACAACTGGCTGTTGATGACCGCCGTTGCGGGGCGGGATCTGGCCAGCAGTGCACACCTGACGTCGCAGCAGATCGTCACGCTCGCGGCGCAGGCACTGCGCACGCTTCACGCGGTCGCGATCGACCGTTGCCCGTTCGATCACTGCCTGGAGCAGAAGATCACACGGGCTCGCGAACACCTGCTCGCCGGGTTGATCGATGAAGAAGACTTCGACGATTCGCGCCTCGGCCAATCTGCCGAAGCAGTGTTCCAGCAAATGCTCGCTGCACGCCCAACCCACGAGGATCTGGTGGTGACCCACGGCGATGCGTGCCTGCCCAATCTGCTCGCCGACGATGGCCGCTTCAGCGGATTTGTCGACTGCGGACGGCTGGGCGTCGCTGACCGTTATCAGGATTTGGCGTTGGCCGCCCACAGCATCACGGACAACCTCGGCGCGCAATGGCTGCCGTTGTTTTTTGAGATTTATGGCGTGGAGCCGGACTTGCAGCGCATCGCCTTTTATCAGTTGCTTGACGAGTTTTTCTGAGCCACCCCACACGGCGAGGCTATTCGCGAGCAGGCTCGCTCCCACAGGGGATTGCGGTCTGAATGTGGGAGCGAGCCTGCTCGCGAAGACGTCAGAGCAGTCACTGCTGAGACGGGGCCTTTCAACGATGCGGATGCACCGTCCACGCCACCAGTTTCACCACGATCGGCCGCACGACGAGGATGCACAGGAACGCGATCGGCATCGCCAGCTTGTAGGCGTGCAAGGCATTACTCAGGTAGTCGTTATCAATGCCCGAATTGGCGGCCGTGATCACCAGCGACATCAGAAATGCCATGATCGTCGCCATGTACAACGCAAACACATACGGCGTGGTGCGCGGCGACAGCTTGCGGCGGCTGATGATCAAGGCTTCGGCGTTGGTTCTTTGATTCATATGGCTTTTCCATCCATTGACAGGGAGACCGCACGTTAGCAAAGCCGCTCCCGAGCAACTAGACGCTCAATCGCAGGTACTTTATAAAGCAGAACTTACGAATCCACCCTCGGCAGGACATGGATGAATCTGTTAGCGGCGATTGCCAGTTTTATCAAAGTAGTCGAGTCCGGCTCCATCGTCGGCGCCGCAAAGTCGCTGGGTGTGAGCGCGGCAGCGGTGAGCCAGACGATCAATCGGCTGGAAACGCACCTCGGCGTGCGTTTGCTGCAACGCACAACGCGCAGCATGGCACTCACCGAAAACGGTGCGGTGTACTACGAGAAAGTGCGGAAAATTGCGGCGGATCTGGAAGCCGCGCAAAGCTCCATCAGCTGCGCCGAAACCGAGTTGCAGGGCCGGTTGAGCATTGCCTCGACCTCCGCGTTCGGCCGCCATGTGCTGGCATCACTGATCGCCAGTTTTGGCGCACAGCACCCGCGCCTGCTCATCGAACTCTCGACCACCAACGGCAAGATCAACCACATCCAGGACGGCATCGACCTGAGCCTGCGGATCAAGCCGCAACTGGAGGACGGTATCGTCGCGCGCAAGATCGTTTCGCTGCCCTTCATCATGTGCGCCGCGCCGGCCTATCTCCAGCGCGCCGGGTGGCCGCAATCGCCGGACGATTTGCAAAACCATGCCTGCCTGGCTTTTCGTTATCCGCTGGACGGACGTTTTCTGCGCTGGACTTTCATGCGCGACGGCCAGCGTTTCGACGCGCCTGTCAATGCCACCGCCATCAGTGATGACATCGATGCGCTGGCGCAAATGGCGGTCCACGGGGCCGGGGTCACGCGACTGGCGGAGTTTGTTGCGGCGCCGTATCTGGCGAGCGGACAATTGGTGCCGCTGTTTGAACACAGCGTCGTCCAGCCAATGGACATCTACGCCTGCGTACAGGAACGGGCGGCGATGACGCCGAAGGTCAAAGCCTTCCTGGATTATCTGAGTGCGCATCTGGCCACACGCTGGCCAATGGAAAATGTTTAAGACGCAGGGCTCAAAGAGGCTCGCTGAACCGCGCGAAATCAGTCAAAGTCCACCTCGCCCATTCGGCCCATCACGGAAGATAACAACAATGAAAAAGTCTCTCGGCGCTCTGCTGCTGATCTGCTTGAGCTGGCACGTATTCGCTGACACCCAACCCGTCGGTTTCCAGTACGCCACGCTGGCGGATCCACGTAACGAGCGCCCAGTGGAAATGGTCGTCTGGTACCCGAGTGCGACCACCGATGCGAAGCCACAATTGTTCGGCGATAACCCGGTCTTCGTTGGCGCACCGGCGGTGCTCGACGCCCCGGCCGCCAAGGGCGAGCATCCATTGGTGGTGCTGTCCCACGGCAATGGCGGAAGCTGGATCAACCAGACCTGGCTGGCCAGTGCACTGGCGCATCAGGGTTACATCGTCGCGGCAGTCAACCATCCCGGCACCACCAGCCGCGATCGCAGCCCACAAGCGGCGGCACAACTGTGGCAACGTCCGGTCGACCTCAGCCGAGCCATTGACGCGGTGACGGCGCAACCGGAAAAATTCGGCGCGGTGGCCAAGGGTCGCATTGCCATCGTCGGCCATTCGCTCGGCGGCTGGACCGTGCTCGAAGCCGGCGGCGCACGCTTCGACCCCGAGCTTTTTGCCAGAGACTGCAACGTCCATCCGCAACTGGCCAGTTGCACCGCGTACCAACAAATGAACACGGCTAGCACTGCGCAATCAAAAGCCCGGCTGGCGGCCGACTGGCGTGACAAGCGCGTCACTGCCGTGGTTTCACTGGATCCGGGTCTGTCGCGCGGGATGACCGATGCCAGTCTGGCAAACTACCCCGTGCCGATCCTGGTGATCGCTGCTGGTGTACCGTCGAAGGAGCTGCCCGCTCAGCTGGAATCTGTCGATTTGGCCAAACGCCTGCCGGAAACCTCATCGCGTTATGTCGAAATCAGCGACGCCAGTCACTTCACCTTTATGGCGATCTGCAAACCTGGCGCCGTGGCGATGCTCGACGAAGACGTGCCAGGCGACAGCATTATCTGTACCGATGGCGAAGGTGGTCGTCCGCGCGCGGTCATTCAGCAGCAGGTAATTTCCCTGATCAGCGGATTTCTGGCGCAGTCACCTGACAGCTTGAAACAAGCCATCACTTACAAGGAACCGCAATAACAATGCTGACGCCCTCCCCTCAGACCTTCCGGGGCAGTTGCCTGTGCGGAGCGGTGAAATACCAGATCCGCTCACGACCCAAAGCGCTTTCGCACTGCCATTGCAGCCAATGCCGCAAAAGCCACGGCGCGGCGTTTGCCAGTTATGGCAGCGTGCTGCGCCAGAACCTGGAACTGCTGGAGGGCGCCGAACAGCTCAAGGCCTACCAGTCTTCGCATTCGGTACAACGCCAGTTCTGCCTGAACTGCGGCTCGTCGCTGTTCTGGGCAAACAATCAGGACGAGTACCGCGACTGGATCTCGGTAGCCCTGGGCACGCTGGACACGACGTTCACCACGGAAAAACAGCAACACGTCGAAGTGACGTCGAAAGCACCGTGGTTTGAAATCAAGGATCAATGGCCGCAGCGTTGAGTTGAGCTGATTGTGCGCCAAGCGTTAACAGGTTCGTTGCAGTAGTTCTGTTCAGGAGGTCAGCGCTGAGAACGGCACACACTCATCGCTTCAGTCAGCCACACCCGGAAGGCCGTGCTGTTGGCGCAGTGTTCAAACGGCCGTGGCGATAGCAGGCAGTAAGTCGATCCGTCCTGCGTAAAACCGAACGGTGCGATCAATTGCCCGGACTCCAGCTCACTTTGCACCATCAGAAAAGACGCCATGCCGATGCCTTGGCCGGCCAATGCCGCCTGGATGCACAGATAAAAATGCTCGTAGTCGACACGACTGACGTCCGGTACGCCTCGGCCGGCAAGCCGCAGCCAGTTGTCCCACGCCAGCGGACGCGTTTTGCTGCGCAACAGGCAGGCCCCGCGCAAATCAGCGAACTCGGGCTTTTTCGAGGGCAGGCAAACCGGGCCGATCCACTCCTGGCAAATCGTCACGGCATGCACGGTTTCGTCCCAGTGAAAATCATCCCGGCGGATCGCCAGGTCGGCGCCTGAACGGGTGAAGTCGATCGGCCCTCCGGCGGTCAGCAATTGCACCTGAATGTGCGGATGGGCGCGTTGAAAGTCGGGCAATCGCGGGATCAGCCATTTCATGGCGATCGTCGGTTCGCAGGACACCACCAGCACATCGTCATGGCGTTCTTGCTGCAAGCGATAAACCGCGCCTTCCAACTGTTCGAACATCGGCCGAGTGACTTCGAACAACAGGCGACCGGCCTGATTGAGAAAGATCGCCCGGTTGCGCCGCTCGAACAGTTCAACCCCGATCGCCTCCTCCAGCAAACGCACCTGTCGGCTCACTGCGCCGTGGGTCACGTGCAACTGCTGCGCGGCTTTGACGAAGCTTTGGGTTTGCGCGGCCGTGTTGAAGAAACGAAAGGCAGCCAATGGAGGCAAGTTCATATAGACGACGATTTCTCACAGATTTTGACGACTATAAATCGTTTTTTCTGCCAGCGGAAATTCAACATCATATGCGC
The DNA here is from genome assembly GCF_000783395.1 of Pseudomonas chlororaphis. Taxonomy (GTDB): domain Bacteria; phylum Pseudomonadota; class Gammaproteobacteria; order Pseudomonadales; family Pseudomonadaceae; genus Aquipseudomonas; species Aquipseudomonas chlororaphis_H. The sequence continues at coordinate 58,863 of NZ_JSFK01000038.1, forward strand.
CTTCCGCTGTCTTGACGCTGCCCTTGGCCATTCAGGCCGTTAGACATCTGTGAATTTACATAGCGTAAATACAGGCCTTTTCGAGTTGGAGAACGTTGATGAATGAGTTGTTTGTGATGATCGCCATCACCATGTTGGCGGTGATCAGTCCCGGCCCGGACTTCGCCATGGTCACCCGCAACAGTTACGCCTTCGGGCGCCAAAGTGGCTTGATGGCGGCGCTGGGCATCGCCTGCGGCGTGCAGGTTCATGTGTTCTATACGGTGTTTGGCGTGGCCGTGATCATCACGCAGTCACCCCTGCTGTTCATGGCGATGAAATTGCTGGGCGCCGGATACCTTGTTTATCTGGGCATCAAATCGATCACCAATACCGCCGTGTTGACGTTCACCGAGGCCGGCGACTCGGCCCCTTCTTCATGGGCGGTTTTTCGCAGCGGCTTTCTGACCAATGCGCTCAATCCGAAAACCATGTTGTTCGTCGTCGCGGCTTACAGCCAGTTTGTTCAGGCAGGCAGCTCGCTCGCCAGCAACTTCGCCTACGGATTGTTCATGTCGCTCGCCCACTGGGTGTGGTTCAGCCTGGTTGCGCTGTTCTTTTCCACTGACAGGTTGCGGCGGCGCATGCTGGAAAAGCAGCGAATCATTGACCGGGTAATCGGCACCGCCCTGATTGGCCTGGCAGCGTGTCTGTTGATTCCAGGGATTGGCCAGTCTTGAGTACAGCGGGCAATCGGAACACAGGAGTCCATCGCGCTCTGGAATACGAAGCCGGTTCTGTGGTGTCCTGTCTATTCTCAGCAGGTATTTCTCCACTCGCCAACGATGAGGCCCCTTACATGAGCAAAGCGCCGTACGTTCCGCCCCAGGTCTGGAAAAACCAAGCCCCGTCTGGCGGCCAGTTCGCCAGCATCAATCGACCGATTGCCGGACCAACCCATGACAAGACGCTGCCAGTCGGCAAACATCCGTTGCAGCTCTACTCGCTGGCCACGCCCAACGGCGTCAAAGTAACGATTCTGCTGGAAGAGTTATTGGCGCTGGGGCACAGCGCTGCCGAGTACGATGCGTGGCTGATCCGCATTGGCGAAGGCGATCAGTTCTCCAGCGGGTTTGTCGAGATCAATCCGAACTCGAAAATACCGGCGTTGCTGGATCGCAGCGTCGAGCCACCGACTCGCGTGTTCGAATCGGGTGCGATCCTGCTGTATCTGGCGGAAAAGTTCGGCGCCTTCCTGCCGAAAGATCCGGCTGGCCGTACCGAAACCTTGAACTGGCTGTTCTGGCAGATGGGCGCGGCGCCTTATCTGGGCGGCGGCTTCGGCCATTTCTATGCGTATGCGCCGCAGAAGCTGGAGTACCCGATCAACCGCTTCACCATGGAAGCCAAGCGGCAACTGGATGTGCTGGATCGGCGTTTGGCCGAAAGCACTTACCTGGCGGGTGACAGCTACACCATCGCCGACATCGCCGTCTGGCCGTGGTACGGGCAACTGGTGCGCAACAACGTTTATTCGGCGGCCGAGTTTCTCGCCGCCCACGAATACACGCACGTACAACGCTGGGCAGAGGAGATCGCCAAACGGCCGGCCGTCATTCGCGGGCAACGCGTCAATCGCACGTGGGGCGATGAAGCCACTCAAGTGCCCGAACGGCATCAGGCCGAAGATCTGAACTGACCACCCTTTCAATCACGCTCATCCGCTGAGCGTGCCCCACCAGCAGCGCCGGCGCAGGTTTTTGTGTCCGGCCGTTGCGCCCTGATTTACCTCTCGCACGCCTCCGAAAACCCATACGTCCCTGCGGATCCCCCGAGGCAGAGCCTCCAGACGATTGTGAAAAATTCGTTAACTAACTGACTCGTACGGCTTTCTTCACCCGGAATGATCTGACACACTAATGCGAATAATTCCTACACGCACTCGCACTGGATTCGTTTTCGTATCATTTGGGGAAGCAGATTGATGTCGTTTCACACCCTTCACCGCCGCACAAACCTCTCGCCCAACCTGTTGGCGCTCGCCATTTGCATGGCCAGCATCGCACCTGCGCAGGCCGATCAGACAACGTCCGCCGCGCCTGAAAAAACCGCGCCGGCCGGCACGCTGGAACTGGACGCCACCGAAATCGGCGCCACCCAGATGAGCAGCACCACCGAAGACACGCAGTCCTACACCACTGGCCCGATGAGCACGGCGACCAAGCTGTCGTTGACCATGCGCGAGACGCCTCAGGCGGTGACGGTGATCACTCGCCAGCGCATGGACGACCAGAACATGACCAGCATCAACGATGTGGTGAAAGGCACGCCGGGCCTGTTCCTCAGCCAGACCAGCGGCCCGGGACGGCAGACGTACAAGGCACGCGGTTTCGACATCGACAACATCATGTACGACGGCCTGCCCAGTGCGTACTCGCCTTACTCCATGGCGGTGCAACCGAACCTGGCGATGTTCGACCGTGTCGAAATCGTCCGCGGTGCAACCGGGCTGGTCACCGGTGCCGGCAACCCGTCCGCGGCGATCAACATGGTGCGCAAACGACCGACCGCCGATCAGCGCGTGACCCTCACCGGCGCGGCCGGCAGTTGGGACGACTACCGTGGCGAAATCGATGCCTCCAGCCCGCTGAACGACAGTGGCACCTTGCGCGGCCGAGTGGTGAGTTCCTATCAGGGCGCCGACAGTTTCCGCGACAAGGAAGAGAACGACCATGGCCTGTTCTACGCCATCGGTGAAGCCGACCTGAGCGACAGCACCACCGCGACCCTCGGCTTTTCCCGGCAGAACGAACAGACCAACTATTTCTGGGGCGGTTTGCCGCTCGGCACCGACGGCCATCACCTGGATCTGCCCCGCTCCACTTACCCGGGCACCGATTGGGAAAACCGCAAGCTGCAAATCGACACCGTGTTCGGTGAAGTCGAGCATCGCTTCGACAACGACTGGAAACTGCACGTCGCCGGCTCGTCCTCGACCCTTGACGGCGAGTTCTCTGGAACGTACCTGTCGCGTTACGCCGGTCCACTGGAAACCACGGCTTATCAATCCCATCACACCGACAAGCAGCGTGCGTTCGACGCCTTCGCCAGCGGTCCGTTCGAAGCGTTCGGCCGCACCCATGAACTGGTCGTTGGCGCGAGCAACCGTGTGTATGACGCGACCACCAAGGAGTACGACCCTTACACCACCGCCTGGCCGATCGGCGCACCCAAGCCTGATTTCGTGCGTGACGGCAAGACCCGCAGCGTCACCACCCAGGACGCCGTGTACCTGACCACCCGCCTGAGCCTGGCCGACCCGCTGACGCTGATCCTCGGCGGCCGCCTCGACTGGTACGACTACGATGACCGCACGGCCGACGGCGACTACAAGGTCACCCGCAACCTCACCCGTTACGCTGGCCTGATCTACAAGCTGGACGATCATCACTCGGTGTACGCCAGCTACACCGACATCTTCACCCCGCAAACCCAGAAAGACCTCGGCGGCAAAGTGCTCGAGCCGATCGTCGGTGAAAACTACGAAGTGGGCATCAAGGGCGAGTACTTCAACGGCGCCCTCAATGCCAGTCTGGCGGTGTTCCAGATGGACCAGACCGGTCGCGCCACCCTGGCCGACAACCAGTTCGGCTGCCCGGTCATGACCTGCTACAACACATCAGGCAAAGTGCGCAGCCAAGGCGTGGACATGGAACTGCAAGGCGCCCTGACCGAAAACTGGCAGGTCGGCGCCGGCTACACCTACACCCGCGCGCACTACATCAAGGACGAGAACCCGGCGAACAACAATCAGCGTTTCGATACCGACACGCCTGAGCATCTGTTCAAGGTATCTACGGTGTACCGCTTCCAGGGCCCGCTGCAGAATCTGCGCGTGGGCGGCAACGTCTACTGGCAGAGCCGCATGTACAACGACATCACCCTGGCCAACAACGGTAGCTACCGTCTTGAACAGGGCGGTTATGCCGTCACCGACCTGATGGCCGGGTACGAAGTCAATAAACACCTGGATCTGCAAGTCAACGCGAACAATATCTTTGACCGCGTCTACTACTCCGCCATCGGCTCCGATGTCACCTGGGGTTCCACCGACAACTATGGCAACCCGCGCAGCTACATGCTGACCGCCAAGTACAAGTTCTGAGTCGATAACGTTCGATCTGTCACAACAAACAAGGGCGCCGGGGAAATCCGCGGCGCCCTTGTTTTTTTCTACCCGCCGCATTAGTCATGAACGGCAATACCAGATAGTCTCTGAGCAAACTCATCACAAAGCATCACCCCATGACCAACCCGGACTTTGCACCCGACATCGAAGCCATCCGCAGTATTGACTCGGTTCCGGTCATCCTGAGCATGGTCAAACACCTCACCGGCATGCGTTTCGCCGCGGTGGCAAGGGTCACCGAGAGAAACTGGGTGGCGTGCGCTGTCGATGACTCGATTGATTTCGGGCTCAAACCCGGTGGCGAACTGGTGCTCGAATCGACCATCTGCCACGAGATCCGCCAGCATCAGCAGCCGGTGATCTTCGGTCACGCCAGTACCCACCCGATCTTCTCCTTGCACCACACGCCGAAAACCTATGGGCTGGAAAGCTACATTTCCATTCCCATCGTCAAAGCCAACGGCGACTTCTTCGGCACGCTGTGCGCCATCGACTCGGTCCCGGCCAATATCGATGAACCGGCCATTACCAAAACACTGACCCTGTTCGCTCAATTGATCGCCATGAACCTGGACACGCAACGCCATCTGGAAGCGACCCAGATCGAGCTGAACAACGCCAATGAACTCGGACGTCTGCGCGAGCAATTCATCGCCGTGCTCGGCCATGACCTGCGCACCCCACTGAGCGCGGTGCGCATGAGCGCCGACTTGCTGGAAAGCAAAACCGAAGACAAACGTTCGCTCAACCTGATTGCGGCGATTCGCAACAGCTCGGTGCGCATGGGCGTGTTGATCGAAAACATCCTCGACTTTGCCCGAGGACGACTGGGCGGCGGAATTCCGGTGCAGCGCAAGCTGGTGGATGACTTGCAGCAGACCCTGCAATTGACGCTCGCTGAGGTTAAAGCCTCGCACCCGCAAGCGATTTTCATCGATGAGCTGGACGTGCCGGCGGGCGTCTATTGCGATGAGTTGCGCATCAGCCAGTTGCTTTCCAATCTGCTGGGCAATGCCGTCACCCACGGCTCGAACAGCGCACCGATCATCCTCAAAGCCTGTGCAGAAAACGACGAGATCGTGATTTCCCTGACCAATCAGGGCACGCCGATTTCAGCGCAGCTGATGCCCTTGCTGTTCGAACCCTTCTCCCGCGCCGAAGCCGGGCAACGTTGCGAGGGCTTGGGACTGGGGCTTTACATCGCCTCGCAGATAGCGATGGCACACAACGGCACGTTGAGCGTGACCTCGAGCGCCGAGTCGGGAACCTGCTTCGTGGCGAGATTCCCGGCCCGGTTCAAATGGGTTTAAGCCGTCTGCCGACGCATCGTCAGAATCGCCGCACCAAACCCGATAAACGTAGACCCGACCACCCGGCTGACCCAACGCGACAGCGCCGGACGGGTCAACACACCCTTGGCCCGCGAAGCCAGCGCGGCATAAACGCTCAGTGACGACACCGACAACGCCATGAAGATCGAAGTCAGGATCAGAAACTGCGGCAACAGCGCGGCGCCTTGATCGATGAACTGCGGGAACAACGCGGTAAAAAACATCGTCGCCTTGGGATTGGTCACCGCCGTCAAAAAGGCCGATTTGTACAGCTTGCCGCGCGTCGGCCGCACCTTGCTCGCATCGCCCTCGATTCCCTCAGGCAGCATCGGGCCTTTCTTGAACAGCTGCTTGACGCCGAGGTAGAACAGATACCCGGCACCGATGATCTTCACTGCATTGAACAGCAGTTCCGAACTGGCCAACAACGCCCCCAACCCCAACATCGCCGCCGCCGACAGACAGAACAAGCCACTGGCGTTACCCAATGACGACCAGATCGTGCTGCGCTGCCCATGAGCGAGACTGTTATTGATCGCCATCAACGTCGCCGGCCCCGGACTGGCAATGGCAATTGCGGCGACCAGAGTGAAGGTCAGTATCGAGTGAGAATCCATTTTCGCTGCTCGCAAGATTGAAGTTGCCGCATCTTAAAACAACCGGCTGCATAGCCCAGATCAAAAGCCCCTCACCCTAACCCTCTCCCGGAGGGAGAAGGAACTGACCGAGGTGATTGGTAGAGGTACGCAGACGTGAGATACCGAGCCGGACTCAAACCCAGAAGCAGATCAAAAGCCCCTCAC
>NZ_JSFK01000004.1:0-20045 GCF_000783395.1 Pseudomonas chlororaphis
GATTAAATTCCGAAACCCCAATTGCGAAAGCAGTTGGGGTTTTGTTTTGCCCGCAGGAAAAGTTTTTTGCTCGCGACAGCGAACAAATTTGCACAGTTATTTTCGAATCAGAACACTAGAATAGCCCCACCTTATTCGGAGCCAGAGCCTTTATGTCAGAGTCGGTTGACGCCCCCGGGCTGTCAGATTTACCGCTGGAAGACTTGGTGGCCTGTCACGAGTGCGACCTGCTGATGCGCAAGCCAACGCTTGCCCATGGCGAGAAAGCGCTCTGCCCTCGCTGCGGTTACGAACTGTACGCTCACCGTCATAACGTGGTGCAGCGCAGCCTTGCCTTGGTGATTGCAGCATTGCTGCTGTACATCCCGGCAAACTTTTTACCCATCATGCAACTCAATATCCTCGGACAGTCTTCGCAGGATACAGTCTGGAGCGGCGTGCTCGGCTTGTTCAATACGGACATGCAGGGCGTTTCGATCGTCGTATTCCTGTGCAGCATGGCCATTCCGCTGTTGAAGTTGCTGTGCCAGTTGTTCGTCTTGCTAACGATCCGCTTCGATGTCGGTCGCAGTTACGGTTTGCTGCTTTACCGTATTTATCACCACCTCAAAGACTGGGGAATGCTCGAGGTCTACCTCATGGGCGTACTGGTGGCGATCGTCAAACTGGCGGACATGGCGGCCATCACCGTCGGTCTCGGCCTGGCATGTTTCATTAGCTTGTTATTAGTGCAGGTATGGCTGGAGGTGGTGATGTCACCGCATCAGATCTGGCAGGCGCTATCAGGGGAAGATGCTCATGCGGGCGATTGATGCGGGCATTCTGATCTGTACCGAATGTCATGAGTTGAACAGGCAGGAAGCGGACACCGACGAGCAAACCTGCACCCGCTGCGGTGCATTGGTCCACGCTCGCAGGCCGAACAGCCTCACCCGCACCTGGGCACTGCTGATCACGGCAGCGATTATCTATATTCCGGCCAATGTCTTGCCGATCATGACTGTCAGTTCTTTGGGTCAAGGTGATCCGAGTACGATCATGTCCGGCGTGATCCAGCTGGTGCAGCACGGCATGATTCCGATTGCTGCGGTGGTGTTTATCGCCAGTATTCTGGTGCCGACCTTCAAACTGGTCGGTATCGCGCTGCTGCTGTTTTCGGTGCAACGACGTCAGCCATTGTCGGCCCGTCAGCGTATCTGGATGTACCGTTTCATCGAGTTCATTGGCCGCTGGTCGATGCTCGATATTTTTGTGATCGCCATTCTCGTGGCGGTCGTCAACTTCGGCCGGCTTGCCAGTGTCGAAGCCAATCTTGGCGCCATCGCCTTCGCCAGTGTGGTGATTCTGACGATGCTCGCCGCAGTAACTTTCGATCCCCGACTGATTTGGGATAACACGGAGTCGGACGACGACCATGACTGATTTGCCCGTAGCGAAAACCCGACCGGCTTCGAACTGGTCTGCCATTTGGGTACTGCCTCTGATCGCGCTGATCATCGGTGGCTGGCTCGGCTGGCGTGCCTATTCCGAAACCGGTATCGAAATTCAGATCCGCTTCGAGAGTGGCGAAGGCATTCAGGCCAACAAGACCGAGGTCATGTACAAAGGCATGTCAGTCGGTAAGGTCAAGACGCTCAAGCTCGACGATGAGGGCAACTCCAAAGGCGTCATCGCCACCGTCGAGATGAATAAAGACGTCGAGCAATACCTCAAGACCAGCACGCGCTTCTGGCTGGTCAAACCGAGCGTAACCCTGGCCGGTATCACCGGTCTGGAAACCCTGGTTTCGGGTAACTACGTCGCTATCAGCCCCGGCGAAGGCGAACCGACGCGCAAGTTCAAGGCGCTGGCCGAAGAGCCGCCGCTGTCTGATGCCAAACCCGGTCTGCACTTGACCATCAAGGCGGATCGTCTCGGTTCTCTGGACCGTGGCAGCCCGGTGTTCTACAAGCAAATCAAGGTTGGCCAGATCAAAAGCTACGTGCTTTCGGAAGACCAAAGCACGGTAGAACTCAAAGTCTTTATCGAGCCGACCTACGCAAAACTGGTGCGCAAGCACACACGTTTCTGGAACGCCAGCGGCATCAGCATCGACGCCAACCTGTCCGGCGTGAAAGTGCGCAGCGAATCGCTGGCCAGCATCGTCGCCGGTGGTATCGCCTTCGCCACACCGGAGAACCGCAAGGACAGCCCGCCGACCGATCCAAGCCTGCCATTCCGACTCTACGAGGATTTCGACGCTGCTGCTGCCGGGATCCGTGTGAAGGTCAAACTCAGTGACTTCGAAGGTTTGCAGGCCGGCCGTACGCCGGTGATGTACAAAGGCATTCAGGTCGGCAACTTGAAAGCGCTGAAGGTCGATCCGGATCTGAACAGCGCCACTGCCGAGCTGACTCTTGATCCGTTGGCCGAAGACTATCTGGTCGACGGCACGCAGTTCTGGGTGGTCAAACCCTCGATTTCTCTGGCTGGCATTACCGGTCTGGAAGCGCTGGTGAAAGGTAACTACATCGCTGTGCGCCCGGGTGACAAGGGCGCTGCACCGAAACGCGAGTTCGAGGCACGGCCAAAAGCGCCGCCGCTGGATCTGCGCTCACCGGGTCTGCACCTGGTGTTGTTCACTGACACCCTCGGCTCGATCGATGTCGGCAGTCCGATTCTGTACAAGCAGGTCAAGGTCGGTTCGGTGCAGAGCTACCAGTTCTCCAAGACCCGCAAGCAACTGGTCATTGGCGTGCACATCGAGAAGGAATACGAAAACCTGGTCAACGCCTCGACGCGGTTCTGGAACGTCAGTGGTGTGACGCTGACTGGCGGTTTGACCGGTGGGATTCAAGTTAAGAGTGAGTCGTTGCAGACCTTGATGGCCGGCGGCATCGCCTTTGAAACACCGCAAGCCAAGGCGCCGTTGCAGAAACGCATTCCGCGCTTCCGTCTGTTCGCCAATCACGATGACGCCAATCAGAAGGGCGCCGTGGTCACGATCAAGGTCGATCGCGCCGACGGTCTGCGCAGTGGCACGCCGGTTCGCTTCAAAGGGTTGGATGTCGGCAAGATTGAAAGCGTTGATCTGACCGATGACCTGCAATCGGTCATCCTTACGGCTCGCATCACTGAAGTGTCAGAGAAGATCGCGCGGGTTGGCAGCCAATTCTGGGTGGTAAAACCGGAGTTGGGCCTGATCAAGACCGAGAATCTGGAAACCCTGGTGACCGGGAAGTACATCGAAGTACAACCGGCGGCCAAGAACCTTGGCCCGCAGAAGAACTTCGTAGCGCTGGCCAATGCGCCGGAAGTGACCAAGCAAGAAGCGGGGCTGAGTCTGGTATTGAGCGCGGCCCGTCGTGGTTCGCTGAAGCCGGGTGTGCCGGTGACTTACCGTGAAATTACCGTGGGTAAAGTCACCGGTTATGAACTGGGGCAGACCGCTGATCGGGTGTTGGTACATATTCTGATCGAGCCGAAATATGCGCCGTTGGTGCGCAGCGGTAGCCGGTTCTGGAATACCAGCGGCGTCGGGTTTGATATCGGTTTGTTCAACGGGCTGACGGTGCGCACCGAGTCGCTGGAGACGGCGATTCAGGGCGGGATTGCTTTCGCTACGCCGGACGGTGAGCGCATGGGCAATCCGGCGCGGGCTGAGCAGACGTTCCCGTTGTTCGACAAGTTTGAGGATGAGTGGCTGACGTGGGCGCCGAAGATTTCGCTCGGTAAGTAATCAGGGAACTGATGTGGCGTCTGTCAGGACGCCTTCGAGAGCAGGCTCGCTCCCACAGTGGATGAGCGGTGTACACAAAAATTGTGTTCGACGCTAATCCCTGTGGGAGTGAGCCTGCTCGCGATAGGGCCCGCAAAATCAGCACAAACCCCAAGCCATAAAAAAGGGCCGCGATCCAAACAGATCGCGGCCCTTTTTTTGTCTTCAGTTAACGCCGATCAAACCGCATCCAGCTCCGGCTCATCCGCTTCAACATTCAGCGTTGCCTTCACCACATCATGGCGACGGATGTACTTCCAGTCCGCCTCATCGATGTAGATCCCCGCCGGGCCGCTGCCGCCTTCCAGGTCGATCGCGACACTGGCGCAGACCTGCGGCTTCACACTCGCCAGAATCGGCACAAAGCCCAGTTGCAGACTGGTTTCCAGCAGCGCGGCCTGGTTCTTCTCGTCGATGTCTGCGGCCTCGTCGAGGTAGTACGGCAGACGCACGCGACCGGCCTGGTCGCGATCCATCAAGTGCAGCAACAAGTACATGTTGGTCAGCGCCTTGATGGTCATGGTTGTACCGTTGGATGCGGCGCCATCGATGTCGGTGTGGATAACCGGCTGACCGTTGACCTTGGTGATCTCGAAGGCCAGTTCGAACAAGTCCTTGAGGCCGAGCTGGTTGTGGTTTGCCGCCACCAGCCGCGCCAGGTATTCCTTGGCCTCTTCGTTCTTGTTGTCCTGCTCGGCACTTTGGCTGAGGTCGAACACCGACAGGGTTTCGCCTTCTTCGTACTGACCGGCGCTGTGGATGATCTGGTCGATGTGCTTGAGGGCTTCCTTGTTCGGCGCGAGGACGATGCGGAAGCTCTGCAGGTTGGACACCTGACGCTTGTTGATCTCGCGGTTGAACAACGCCAGTTGATGCTCAAGGCTGTCGTAGTCGCTGCGAATGTTGCGCAGCGTCCGGGCGATATCGGTGACCGCCGCACGACGGGCCTTGCCCAGCGTCAGCGCTTCATCGGTACGGTGCGCGTACGCGTTGATCAGCAGCGACAGACGCCGCTCCATGTCGTCTTCGCTGTCGAACTTGGCCACGCCTTTCAGACGCACCTGCGCGTACAGCGCTTCGATCTGGCCATCGGCGCGCAGCAAACCTTGCCAGCTGTCCTGATAGTCGTTGAGCAGCGGCAGCAGGTTGTCCATCGAGTCGTCGACCGGATCCATGAACGGCGTACCGAACGGCAGATCCGCCGGCAACAACTGACGGCGACGCAGCGCATCGTCGAGGGTGCGTTGTTTGGCTTCCATGTCAGCGATCTGGCGGCCGACCAGTTGCAGCTTGGCCGACAGTTGCTGGACGCGTTCGGTGAACGCGTCACTGGAACGCTTGAGTTCGTCCTGCGCGCCTTCCATCTGCGCCAGTTGCTCGAGCTTGTCGCCTTCTTCTGCGCTCAAGGTCTGCGTCCGGCGGAAATCTTCCAAGGCTTTCTGCGCGTCCAGCACTTGCTGGTACAGCGCTTCGGTCTGGGTCTTGCTCGCGGCGCGGTCGGCGGCCACGGCTTGCTGGGTTTTCAGTTGCTTGAGTTCTTTTTCCAGACGCTCTTTCTGGTCGCGCAGTGCAGCACGGTCGGCCAGCGCTTGCAGAGCCGGCGGCTCGATGTGCGAGATGTCGATGGACAAGCCCGGCACTTCGAAGCGCTCGCCCTTGAAGCCATCAAGAATCAGCTCAACGGATTTGACCCACGCGCCATCGTCGTCGAGGGTGATGCCGTGTTCACCCAGCGGCAGACTGAACAGTGCGCTATTGAACAGGCGCATCAGACGCTCGACGTCCTGTTGCGAGAACTCTTCGCGCAGACGGGCGTAGCTGTTGTTGTCGGCGTGATCGAGTTGCTGCTTCACCGACTTCAGGCGTTTTTCCAGATCGCGTACGCGCTCTTCCAGATCTTCCGCACTGAACTGGCGGGATTGCGCCAGGGCGCCGGCCAGTTCGTCGTGAGCGTCCTTGGCCGCGAGCAATTGTTGCTCCAGCACTTTGACGTCATCGACCAGCGCGAAGCGGTTCTTCAATACCGACAATTCACCGAGCCAACGCTGAATGCCGGAAATTTCCCGCTCCAGACGCATCAGTTCCTGAGTGCCGCCGCGCTGATCGTTTTGCAGACTGTCCTGCTCGCCACGGTAGTGGTCGGCCTGAATCGTCAGCTCTTCCTTGCGCGCACTGGCGTAGTCCGACCAGGTGCCGAGCAACGAGTCGAGCAGCGGCGACAGGCGATGCAGTTTGCCGCGCAGTATGTCGCGCTGTTTCACGCCGTTGGCCAAGGCCTCAACCAGCGGGCCGGCCGCGACCAGCGAGTTGTAGTCCTGTTCCATCCGGCGCACGTCGCGGAAGGCTTCTTCGCAGGCGGCGATGTAATCGACGCTACCGGAACGCAGGCTGTGTTCGAAGGCATCGAGGAACAACTGCTTGAGCTTGGCCGCGGTGATTTCGCGCATGTGCAGCAGGTTGATGAACAGTGCGCGGAAGGTCTTCAGGCTCTGCTCGCTGGTAGAGCGCAGCGGAATCAAAGTCAGGTCGAGCGGAATCGACGTATGACCGCCCACCAGCAAGCGACGCAATTCATCCGGCTTGAGTTCGTAGGCTTTCAGACCTTCTTTCTCAAGGTTGCTGAACAGCTCTTTCTGACGCAGGCAGGTGTCGTTCTTCTGGTAATGCGCCAGATCGAGCTTGCCGGCGTAAGCAAAGAACTGGTGACCGAAACCGCCGCCCGGGCCACGACCGACCACGCCGATCACGTGTGGGCCGTGGGGCAGATTCACTTCGACAAGAATGTAGCTGGTGTCGGAAGCGAAGTAGAAGCGCCGCGATTGTTCCAGGCTGTATTTGCCAAAACTCATGTCCGACATGCGCGCCAGAATCGGGAACTGCAAGGCGTTGATCGACGCCGATTTACCGAGGTTGTTTGCGCCGTAAACCGACAGCGGTTCTTCCAGCGGGAACAGGCCGAGGCTGTAACCGGCGGTGTTCAAAAGGGCAAAGCGGCGGATGCCGTAGCGTTCCTGGCTCATGCGTCGGACTCCTGTTCTTCGGCAATGGCGCGGGCCAGTGCGTCTTCTTCGCTCTCTTCTTCAAACTCTGAAAGATCGAGCGGGTCGTCGGTTTCGAGGAATTTGGCTTCTGCCGCTTCGTCAATCAGCACCGGGGCTGGCAGCGGCAATACGCTGTGCACGCTGGCCGCCAGATCGCGGTCCTGCTGCACCGACAGGCACACGTCGAGGAAACGGTGCATCGGCGGCAGGAAGCGGTACACGCCGTTTTCTTCGCTGGCAAAGCCGAGCTGAGTCATGCGGCGCATGATTTTTTCTTCGAGTTCTTCGACGGTCTGCACTTCGGCCTGAATGAACAGGTCGCGGTATTTCTCCAGCAGCGACGGAAGTTCTTCGCGGCCAAGGCTGCCGCCATCGAGTACGGCAATCGGGTCGCGGCCCTGATCGGCCAGATGCTCGACGAGGATGAAGGTGAACAGCGCCAGACGCTGGGCAGTCTTGTTCACCGCCGCAGCGGCCATGTCCGGCACGAAGTAATAAAAACCACGGGTGTCGCAGACCAGTTCAAAACCCAGCGCCTTGAACAGCGTGCGGTACTGATCCTGGAAGTTCGACAGTTGCGCGTACAGCTCCGGATCACGGCGGCTGACGTGGTAACCCTTGAACAGCTCGCGGAAGATCGGCGCGAGTTGCGACAGTTCGGAAAGATCAAGATGCATTGGGGATGCTCGCAGAATTCTCGGCGGCGTTATCGCTGGCCGAGAGCAGGGCGAAGGAGCGCAGGCTGACCTGATGCTCGTGAGTGTGGTATTCGCGGCGTTCCAGACGCTCGCGCTTGAAGCGTTTTTCCCGCGACAGGCGCGAGAACCAGTAGAGCAATTCGTCGGTGGCGCCGTCCGGCTCCTGCTCCAGCAGCCAGGTCATCAGGTCCGGCATCGGCAGGGCTTCTTCGCAGCGGTCGACCATCTCGCGCACGGTGCGCGGAGCACGCGGGGCTTCGCCTTTCTGCGTTTTGTGCGCTTTCGGGAAGCGTGCTGGTTTCGGTTCGAAACGCGCCAGTGCATAAACGTAGGCTTCGACCTGACTGGCGCTGCCGAGGAAAGTGCTCTGCGGGCGGGTGAACAGCGGCATCGCGGCTTGCGGCACGGCGTCGATGCCTTTGCGGCGAATCGCCGCCAGGGCCAACGCGGCACCACGGGTCACGGCGTTGTGTCGGCGCGCTTCTTCACGCAGCGGCAGGAGCAGTTCGCGGGCATGGCGCAGAGTCAGCTGAGCGCTGGTCTGCATTTCGAGGATGCGTGCGTGGGTGCGCAGCAGCATGTCGTCGTCGACCAGATGGCCGAGGCGCTGCTGTTCGCTGAGCATCTTCAGCAATACGGTTTCGACTTTGCGCACGCCTTGTTCGAAGGCGCCGTCGGCGTTCACCAGATCGATCATCGGCTCGACGTATTCGTCCCAGGTCGCCAGTACTTCAGCATAACGCTGACGCAAGGGAATCTGCCGGTCGCTGGTCTTCGCGCGTTCGGCGACGGCGACCAGCGCTTGTTCGTCGTTGTCGAGCTTCTTCAGTACGTCGCGCACGCGCATGTCGAGCAGGCGCAACTGGCGGGCGAGGTCGTGGCCATCGCGGACTTCGAATGCGTCCTGGATGTAACCGGCCAGGCGTTCGAGGTGGCGCAGATAGGCTTCGATTTCCAGGCACAGGCCCAGTCGGTGCTCGCGACGCAGGTAAGCGAGGAAGTCGTGAATCTGCGCGTTCAGCTCGAAACGGTTCGGGCTTTTCGCCACCGGAATCAGAATATCGAGGCGAATCCACACGTCGAGCAGGCTGGTGATGTCCTGCGGTGTGCTGTCCAGTTGTTGGGCGGCCAGTTGCGAGCGCAGTTCGTTGAGGCTCAAAGTGCCTTGGTCGAAGTGCTCACACAGTGGCTCAAGCAGTGCCCAGTGTTCAGCGAGGGCGCGCAAGACGCGCTTGGGTTCGATCATCGGAATGCCCGGCTGGTTGGCAATGAAAAGCGGCGATTGTACTGCATCACGAAGGATGCGATTCACTCTCGGGACGGACTGTCGCTTTCTTTAGACCAAATCTATCGATCAACAACGGGCGATCTTGAGCGAACGGCGGTAGAATCAGCGCACTTCAGTTATCCACAAGTGGCCGACCCTTGCTAATCGAGTCCCGCCGCCGCGCCTATTTGAACGCCATGCAGGTGGTCAACTGGCTGCCGCGCACCGAATTGCCCTTCGCCGCACCGTCGCGGCCCGAGCTGCTGGACATGCCCGAGCCCGAGGTAGAGGCGCCGGTGATGCTTGCGCCTGCGGTCGAAACGCCCGCGCAGCCTGCCGTTCGTCCGGCCGAACGGCCGAAGATCGAAGTGCCGCGTCCTTCGTTGGCCAGCACCCGGACCAACGCCAAGCCGGTGGAAGAGGCCGACGACACGCCGGTTGTCGCCAAACCGGCGCCAGTGCCGCCGCCACGTTTTGCTCTGCAATTGCTTCGTGCCGGGCGTTGCCTGCTGTTGGTCGAGTTACCCACAGGTGAACCGTTCCAGAGCCGTGATCCGGCTTATTTGTTGCTCAAGGACATGCTGCGCGCCGCCGGTCTGCCGGATGCGCCGCAAATCGTCGGCGAACCGGTGCGTTGGCCTTGGCTCAATCGCGGCACCATGGATCAGGGCCCGGACGCGGCGCGTGACTTCGTCCAGGGGTTCCTTTCGGTGCAAATGGAAGCCGCCCCGTGCGCCTGCCTGTGGCTGATCGGCCTGCCGGCGGTACGTTTTGCCGGTGAAGCGGATGCCGAAGCGTTCAATCGTGAATTGCAGATCGAAGGTCTGGGCTCGGCCTGGGCCATTCCCGGTCTGGAATTGTTAATGGAAGAGCCACAGCGCAAGGCCGCTGTGTGGCAAGCCATGCGTCGGCTGATGGCGCGCTGGAAAGAATCGAATGAGTGACGCTGTATCGTTCCGCCCGATGACCGAGGCGGATCTGGAAACCGTGCTGAAGATCGAGTACGCCGCTTACAGTCATCCGTGGACTCGTGGGATTTTTCTTGATGGACTGGGCAAGTACCAGATCTGGCTGATGTTCGAGGGTGAGCAGCAGGTCGGCCACGGTGTGGTGCAGATCATTCTGGATGAGGCACACCTGCTCAATATCACCGTCAAACCGGAGAATCAGGGGCGTGGGCTGGGCCTGACGTTGCTCGAGCACCTGATGTCGCGGGCGTATGCGGCTTCTGCGCGAGAATGTTTTCTGGAAGTGCGTGACAGCAATACGGGCGCATTCAAGTTGTATGAGCGTTATGGCTTCAACGAGATTGGCCGGCGTCGGGATTATTATCCTGCAGTGGGCGGGCGTGAAGATGCCGTGGTGATGGCCTGCACCCTGGTTGACTGATGACCTGTAGGAGCTGCCGAAGGCTGCGATCTTTTGATTTTGCTTTTGATCTTACGAAACAAGATCAAAAGATCGCAGCCTTCGGCAGCTCCTACAGGGACCGAGTTTCAGCTCAAGTGATCAGCGGTTACCATCCAGCGGATCGCGCCGCGCTAGCTCCGCCTCATCCAGCCCATTACCTCCGCCAATGTCATCCTCATCGACAATGCTCAAATCCCAATCCGCCTGATTGCCTTCACCAGCCTCATCGGCATCCCGCGCGCCGTCTTCATGAATCAGCGTTTCCGGGCTCAGGTCATCGTCGGTGGGTTCATGGTCAGCGGTTGATGCACCGGTAAACCCGGCCTCACGTACCCGCTCACGCGGCATCAACTGCTCGCGCTCACGCTCCGGAATCTCATCACCAATCTTCGCGCTAGGCTCGTCTTCATCGAAATCCAGCTCATGCACCGAACCCATGCGGTCTTCGTTATCATCGATGGGCTCCGGTTGCACTGCGTCAAAAGGGCGTCGTGAATCAGTCATGGCAAATCCTCATACTGTGGGCCTTACTTAGGTGGACTCACCGGGCACACGAGAATTCCAATGAAATCACTTGCGCTGGCGGCGTGACCCCGACGGGCGGTCGTCTGTCATACCAGCGCATCTTTCTTGAGGCCTTACAGCATGCACGACTTACAAGACCTGATTGATAACAACGAGCGTTGGGCTGACGCGATCACCAAGGAAGACCCGGATTTCTTCGCCAAACTGGCGCGCCAGCAAACGCCGGAATATCTGTGGATCGGCTGCTCCGATGCGCGTGTGCCAGCCAACGAGATCGTCGGCATGCTGCCGGGCGATCTGTTCGTGCACCGCAACGTCGCCAACGTGGTGCTGCACACCGACCTCAACTGCCTGTCGGTTATCCAGTACGCGGTCGACGTACTCAAGGTCAAACACATCCTCGTCACCGGCCACTACGGCTGCGGCGGTGTGCGCGCGTCCATGCAGGACCGTCAGTTCGGCCTGATCGACGGCTGGCTGCGTTCGATCCGTGATCTGTATTACGAAAAACGCGAAGAACTGGCCAAGTTGCCGACCGAAGAGGAGCAGGTTGATCGCATGTGCGAACTCAACGTGATCCAGCAAGTGGCCAACGTCGCGCACACCAGCATCATCCAGAACGCCTGGCATCGCGGGCAGAGCCTGTCGATCCACGGTTGCATCTACGGCATCAAGGATGGCCGCTGGAAAAGTCTCAACACCACCATCAGTGGTTTCGAGCAACTGCCGCCGCAGTATCGTTTGCGGCCGGTCGGCGCGTTGTAAGCCGCTTTTCAGCGCACCTTTCAGCGCAAACCGGAATGCCGCCAGGACTGTAGAAAGTGCTGGCCTTCGAGACTGGGTGGTTCGTCGTAACCGGTGATCCACCCACGGCAACGCGCCGAACCGCAACCGCAGATGAACTGGCGCAGCAGTTTGTCTTCGGTGGCGGCGTAGTCCATGGTCAGCCGTTCCCCCCTGTGGATATCTTTCAGCGCCCACAGCCATAATTCGCTCATGTCGAGAAATACGTTGGGGTCGCAGGCGTGTTCGATCAAGCCGCAAAAGCGCGGATCGTAGATGTGGATGCCGGTCAGCAATTGTCGGGTCTGGCGGCAGCGATAAGGCAGCAATTGTCCGGAGACCCGGCACATTCGATGGGTGTGCATGAACTCGCGCCGCGCCGCAACCGCCGTTGGGTTGCCGTGCTCATCCTGGATGATTTCGAAATCGACGCTCGCTGGAAACCCAAGCCGTACGGGCAGACCGGCGAAAGGATAGATGCCTTCAGTATCGCGTGACGCCGATTGCGCCATGGCGTGGATATTCATTTTGCGAGTTCCTTGGGTTGACGTCCTGTCAGTACAACAACACTGCTGTTTGGATCCAATCGTGTCCTATTAGGTATAGCGGGTCTACTGTCAGATCTGACAGGCGATTTAGACGCTTTCCCGCGTCAGCATTGGCTGACACGGGAACGCTTCAAGCGGTTATAGGTGCGGGGCAGGAACGGCGGTGGCTGGCAACGGTGCTTGCAATTGCTTCAGTTGGGCCTTGATCGGGGTGGTGGAGCACTTGGCGGTGGCTTGTTCCGGGGTCAGGTTACGGATCGAGGTGTAGAACAGTTCGCAGGTTTTGACTTTCTGCGTGACCTGCCATGTCTGCGTGCAACCGGTGAGGGTGGTCTGAGGATTGCTGCCCGGTTTGCTGCCCATGCCCGCCTGCCAGCAGGCGGCGCTCAAATCCTGACCCATGACTTTCAGGCCTGCGGCATCGGCCTTGGCCTGGGCATCGTCGCCGGTGTAGCTCTTCGGATCAGCGGCATACCAGATGTAACTCGGGTGGTTCGAACCCAGCACCGGTACGTTCACGCCTTCGCTCGGGCTGATGGTCGCCAGCCCCAGGACATTCACGGTTGGCCCGTATTGCTGCTTGATCCAGTTACGCACCGGCGCGCCGAACGCGACCATCGGCAGCGTCGTGCCGCTGGTAGTCTGGCTGAACTGTTTGACCAGCGTGGTCTGGTAGTCCTTGAAATAGTCATACACGCCTTCCAGATCGCTACCGGCATTGGACGGCGCAGCGATCGGGGCGATATCGATGATGGTCTGGAACGCCGGCGTCTGAGCCGCTGGAATGCCGTTGTCGGTGAGCAGCGTGGCCCAGCGATCGGTGGTGTTCGAACGCAGATAATCCTGTGCCTGGGTCAGCGAGTAATCCGGCGGGAAGTGCAGCAACTCGACGCTTTTGCGGTTTTCCAAAGCCATGCCCAGCGGCAGGAACAGGTACCAGCTGTAGGCCCATTTGCCATCGGCATTGAGTTTGCTGGCGCCGGTGTAGGCCAGATCTCCCGCATCCAGCAGCGCCGACAAGGGTTTGTCGTAATCCTTCGGCACGCCGGTTATTTCGGCGTAGAGCTGGCCGTTATCGGTTTTTACCAACACCTTGGCATCGGCATACCCATCGCGCTGCAGGCTCTGGCTGAGGTAATGGGTGACAGTCTGCTCCAGCGTCCAGTTGCGGAAGCAGATCACGCTGCAATTGTTGGGGTAAGCGAAGAGACGGGTGACGCGTTCGGTGCTGCCCAGTTTCAGATCGACATCGGCGTGGGCGGCTGCGCTCAGTGTGAGCGCGGCGAGTGTGAGTCCTGCGAGTTTGAACATGCTCAGATCCTTTTCAGCGTGGGTTCCCCCGCGTGTCGGGGGCGCCTCATAGTGGATCAGCCGCGTTTGACAGAGAAGCCGTCATTGGCAGATTTTTGCGCAAACTCGCAGGGAGGGTTTTCAAGCCTGAAAATGCAGGGTGTTGGTCAGATCGCCCATGGGTTGCTGACCCCGGGCAATCATCGCATCGTCCCGTTGCTTGAGGCCGTCAAGGGTCTCCAACTGGAAGACACGGGTGATCAGCCGCAGGATCGACGCGGTATCGTAGACCGTGTGATCCACCGTGCCTTTGCGCGCGAACGGCGACACCACCAGTGCCGGCACGCGTGACCCCGGCCCCCAGCGGTCGCCCTTGGGCGGCGCGACGTGATCCCACCAACCGCCGTTCTCGTCGACCGTAACGATGACCACCATGTTTTTCCACTGGGGACTTTCGCGCAGCACTTTCAACGCGCGCACGATGTGCCGATCCCCGGAGGCCACGTCGGCATAACCGGCGTGCATGTTCAGGTTGCCCTGGGGTTTGTAGAAGCTCACCGCCGGCAACTTGCCCGCTTCGGCATCGGCGAAGAACTTGTTGCTGCTCGATTCATCACCCAAGCCAGCATCGCGCAGGCGTTTATTACGTTCGGTGGGGTTCTCCGGACCTTGCTGCTTGAAGTAGTTGAACGGCTGATGGTGGTACTGAAAATTGGGGATTTTCGGGATGCCGCCGGAATCCTTGTACTGATCCAGCGTCGCCTGCCAGGCGCCGGCGTACCAGGCCCATTCAATGTTTTTCTTCGATAATTTGTCGCCAATGTGTTCGTGGGTCTGCGGCACCATGACGTTGGGCAGATCCGCTTTCGAATACGCCGGGCGCTCCGGGTCGCGAATCCACGTCGGCCAGTAGGGCGGGGCGAGGGTGTTGACGCCGAAGCCGTCCGGGGTCAGCGCACTCGGGCCGAACTGCGGCGGGCCGGTCATCGCGCTGGCCGGCGATGCGTCCAGCGGCTTGAGGCGCGGATCGGCCGGATCATCGCTTTGCAGCGCGGCGATCTGCGACTTGGCCACCGAATTGGCCGCGTCTGGATAGAACGGCGCAGTGGCGCTGATCAGGTACTGGTGGTTGAGGAACGAGCCACCGAAGGCGCCCTGGAAGAAGTTGTCACACAGCACGAACTCCTGAGCGACGTCCCACAGGCGCAGGGAATAACGGCTCTGCGCGTAGTGACCCATGGTCAAACCGCCGGAGTCGGCCCAGGCGACGAAGCCATCGTTCTTGCCGCCATTGATCTGCATCTGGTTCTGATAGAACACGTGCCACAAGTCGCGGGTCACCAGACCGAATGGCAAGTCCTCGCCATTCGGGCCTTTAAGAGCGAACGGTGCATTGGGCAGGTTTTCCTGAAATTGCGTGGCGCTGGGGTAGGTCACGCCATCGAGGGTTTGCGGGCCGATCTGCAGGACGCCGCCCCAAACGGGTGGCAGGGTTTGCAGCAGCGAGCCGTCGCGGTCACGTTGTTGATAGTCGTCGGGCTTGAGCGCTGACAGAGGCTTTTCGACACCGGGGAAATCACCGAACAGGTTGTTGAAACTGCGGTTCTCGGCGTAGATCACCACCACGGTTTTCACTTGATCGCGCAGAGCCTTGTCCAGCTCGGCGGGCGTCAGCGGGCGCTCCGCCGGTTTGCCCGGTTGATCGCTGGCGCTACCACACCCGGCCAGTGTGGCACCGACACCGAGCACCGCGACGCCGCCGAGGAAGCGGCGGCGACTGGTGTCGGTGGGTTGATTGGATTCGGGTGCGTCAGTGCCGTCTGTTTCATCTTTCATCGGTCAGCCCGCTTGCTTAATTGTTTCGGTATGTTTCGGGCGGACGCTAGCAAGGCAATGTGACGGTTGGGTGACAGGTCTTGCGGGTGCTGCAGGATTAGCCAGGCATGAATTGAGTGAGCGAGTAACCGAGTCGGCTGGCCGCCATGATCGCAATCATCACCACCAGAAACAGCAATTGCAGCGGACTGAAATGCGCCCAGTGCAGCGCGGTCAGCCAAGGGCGGCGGCTGCTCAGCACTGGATCGAGCGAACCGATACGGCGTTTGTGGACCCGCCCGATCAGGATTGTGCCAACGTAAGTGAGCGCTCCCAGCGGGCCGAGCAGCAGCGAAAACAGCAGCAGCATGACCCCCTGCGGAACCCCGTGGCGTATCACCAGCCATCGCGTGTAGGGGTTCCATTTACGTGGAATCAGCCACTCGGTGAGCCACAGGTCCGGCAGGACCACGTGGGCCGTGAGCACCACCCACCAACTCAGTGCAATGCGAAAAAACCAGACCGGCACGCAGGCAAATATCATCGGAATGAAGACGAGGTTCATGGCGGTTTTTTGTTGGGACGGCAGATAGAACAGGCACAGCGCCAAGGCAATCGCCGTCCATAACCGTACCCAGGTTTCGGCGGCGATGGCACGTGGAAGGAAACGCCGCCAGAAGAAAACATCGGCGTAGGGCAATCGGGCGAGCAGGTCGGGAAAACGCCATTTGAGTTTGTTCGAGAGCTCGTAACAGGCCTTCCATTCATCCCTCCCAAAGACGTCTGTCAGCTTCTTTTGCTGCAGGGGCTTGAGCGGGTTGATCAACAGATGGGCCGCCTGAACGTCGGCCGCCGACATCCGGTCGCTTTCAGCCTTGGCGCGCAGATCGTCGTAGAAACTTTCCTGATTGCAGCGTTCGATCAACGTGTCCCAGAGCCAGTCCGGTTGCGGGTGCAGGCCTTTGTTGTGATCCCAGCCGAACAGTTGGCCGATGCGGTCGAACAGCGGCACGCTCCACTCGCTGTCATTGAGCAAGTGCAGCAGGGTTTGCTGCCATTGTTCGCGGCGATCGAATACCTGCAGCCACGGTTGGGCGCTGTAGCGTTTGAGCACGTTGAGAAATTCGCGTTCGCTCTGACTTTCGAGCAGCGCTTGCAGGTTGTCTCGATAGTCGGCCATCAGATTCTCGGCGAGAACCTCATGCTGGCGATCATTGATCAGCACGTCCTGCCACGGCCCCAACCATCCAAGTTGCTCGACGGCCCAGTTCAGCACCGGGCTGCGCAGTTGTGGCTGTTCAAAACACAATTGCAGTAAAAGCCTTTCGAAGGCCTTGGCGCAGCCTTGCTGTTGCGCCTGATCCCAACGCTCGTCGAGATTTTCGGGCGATAGCCCCTCAAGCAGTTGCCGTGCGGCCTGCGCTTCAAGCGCATACGCTTCTGTGTCCGGGGCCGGCGTCAGTGACTCGACACGCAGAGCATCATTCTTCGCTGGCGGCGCAAAAGGCTCAGGGGCTGCCGGGCCGACGGGTGGAACGTCGAGAGCGGCAAAATCCCACGGCTGGTTTTGCGGGTAGCTGTGTTTGTTTGCCAGCGCAGCATCGAGTGCCAGCGCGGCAAAGGCGCTGGACGCCGTGCCCACGGCGACATCTTCTTCGTCGGCAGGCTCAGCGTTTTCAACGCGCCACCGGGCAATCGCCAACGCTTGTTCGTAGGCCTCACGCAGGCGCTGGAAACCTTCGGCATCCTCATCGGGGCGGAAGGTTTTCAGCAAGCGCGCATAGCTGCGCTTGATGTCGCGGGCTTCAGCGTCATCGTGCAGGTGCAGCACCGACCAGCAATCCATGGCCAGGCTCCTTATTGCCACGGAGTGCGATCAAGTTCGCTCAGGCGTCGGCTCAAGTCGGTGCGCACTTCGCGGATCTGGCGCTCGTCCTGAGACTCGAGCGCAATCTGGAATTGCTTGGCCCAATCGCCCATCAGATCACGCAGATCGCCCAGGCTTTCCTGATAGAGGCGCTCCAGGCGTGCACTGAGCAGCGTGTTGACCTGCTGCTCGCGCGGATGAATCTTCAGCTGTGCGAGGTTCGCCAGGCGCTGCTGGATCTCCTCGGGTGAGAGCACGCCCGGGTTGTTCTCGATGACCAGCGAATGCTGTTGCCCGGTCAGGGGGATTTTCACCTGGGCTTCGAGCAGACCGTTGTTGTCGTAGGTGAAACGCACATCGAGGGCAACTTCGCCGGCCTTGCGTTTCGGCACCTTGATGTCCAGTTCGCCGAGCGCCACGTTGTCTTTGACCAGACGGCTTTCGCCCTGAAAAATGCGCACGACCACCTGTTCCTGATTGTCGTGCAGGGTGTACACGGTCTTGACCCGACTGACCGGCACGATGCTGTTGCGCTCGATGATTGGCAGGTAGTGGCCGCTCTCATAGTTGCGGCCGACCTGAGTGGAGGTCTCGATCCCCAGCGTGTAGGAGCAGACATCGGTCAGCACCACTTCTTCCAGCGCAGCGGCGCGGGCTTTGAGTGCTGCTTGAATGGCCGCGCCCTGTGCCACGACCTGATCGGGATCGAGGGTGATCGACGGGAACCGGCCGAACAGCCCGGCGGCGAGTTTGCGCACCAGCGGCATGCGCGTGGTGCCGCCGACCAGCAAAATCTCGTCGAGGTCGCTGACACGGATGCGCGCATCGCGCAGCGCCCGCTCAATCGGCGCGCGCAGGCGCTCGAGCAGCGGCATGTACAGCGTCGCCAACTGTTGCTGGGTGATGGTGTGCGTCCACTACCGCTCACCGAGTTGCAAGCGGAATTCAGCGCTGTCGTCCTGACCCAGCGCCTTGCGCACGCGCTCGGCCTCCCGACGCAGCGGCTGGATGACGCTGCTGCGCTCCGGGAAGTCTGCGGCCGAGCGGTGCTGGCTGATGAAGTGCTCAAGCAGCACGGTGTCGAAGTCTTCGCCGCCGAGGAAGTTGTCACCGGCACTCGCGCGCACTTCCATCACGCCTTCGAACAACTCCAGAATCGACACGTCGAACGTGCCGCCACCGAGGTCGAACACCAGGAACGAAGTTTCCTTGTCCCGTTGATGCAGTCCATAGGCGAGGGCGGCGGCGGTCGGCTCGTTGATCAGCTTCTCGACTTTCAGCCCGGCCAGTTCGCCGGCGATGCGCGTGGCTTTGCGTTGAGCGTCGCTGAAGTAGGCCGGGACGCTGATCACGGCTTCGGTGACGGTTTCGCCAAACGCGCGTTCGACGTCTTCTTTCAGACTCTTGAGCACCAGCGCGGACAGCTCTTCCGGGCGAAACGCCTTGTCGGCCAGGTACGTTTGCGTGGCGCTGCCCATGTGGCGCTTGAACAGCGAAGCGGTCAGGCGCGGATGCGTGTGCAGACGCTCGCGCGCCGCCTGACCGACCAGAATCCGGCCTTGATCATCGAGGCCGACAACGCTCGGTGTCAGGAACTGGCCCAGGGCATTGGGCACCAACTCGGTGGCATCACCACGCCAGACGGCGACCAGACTGTTGGTGGTTCCCAGGTCAATCCCTACGATCATTGCAACGAACTCCCTTTGCGCTTGGTAAAAAATGGAAACATTTATCGGCGCGCAGAATATTACCGAGGGTGCGATGCGGTAAAGCAGGATGATGGCTCCGAGCCATTATTTGCGACAGGCAGCCCGACACGCGGCTGTTTCAGGAGAAAAGTGCGGAGCGCGGCCATCATGACTGCGCCCCGCTTGGGATTACGGCATGACTGGCGGCGTATACGCCAGCGTCGTCCCCAGCGCCCACAGCAAAACCAGCACCAGCGGCGTGTGCACCAGCAACTGCACGAAGGAGAAACCAATCAGATCCCGCGCCTTCAACCCCAGCACGCCCAGCAGCGGCAGCATGTAGAACGGGTTGATCAGGTTCGGCAGCGCTTCGGCGGCGTTGTAGATCTGTACCGCCCAGCCGAGGTGATATTGCAGATCATTGGCGACCTGCATCACATACGGCGCTTCGATGATCCACTTGCCGCCGCCCGACGGAATGAAGAAACCGAGAATCGCCGAATACACGCCCATCAACAGCGCATAGGTGTCGTGGGAGGCAATGCTGACGAAGAACGTCGAAATGTGGTGCGCCAGGGTTTGCGCGTCGGTGCCTTTGACCGTGGTCATTAGCGCGGCAATCGAGCCGTACAGCGGGAACTGGATCAACACGCCGGTGGTGGTCGGCACCGCACGCGCGACGGCATCGAGGAAACTGCGCGGCCGCCAGTGCAGCAAGGCGCCGAGCATGATGAACAGGAAGTTGTAGGTGTTCAGCCCGGAAATCGCGGTGATCGCCGGTTTGGTCGAAAACTCATGGAACAGCCATCCCGCCGCCAGCAGCACCAGCACGATGATCAGCAGTGGACTGTGTTCCAGCCATTCACCCGGCCGCGTGCGTGGTTGCAGCGGAGGCAGGTTGAAGGCCGGGTCGATGCCGCAGGCCTTGGCATCGCGAGCCGAGTTCGGCCCGGGAGCGGTGGCGTAGGCAATGATGATCGAGATCAAGATCAGCGCCAGCAGCATCACGCCGGACTGCCAGAGGAAAATTGTTTCGGTGAACGGAATCACCCCGGTGATCGACAGGATCGACGGCGGCAGACTGGCCGGGTTGGCCTGTAACTGCGCAGCCGACGACGACAAACCCAGCGCCCACACCGCGCCAAGGCCCAGATAGGCAGCGGCGCCGGCGGCGCGGTAATCCATTTTCAGATCGGTGCGGCGGGCGAGGGCGCGGACCAGCAAACCGCCGAATACCAGCGACAGACCCCAGTTGAGCAACGACGCGACCATCGAGATCAACGCGACCCACGCCACGGCGGAACGGCCGTTTTTCGGGATGCGTGCCAGGCGATCGATCAGTTTCACGGCGGGCGG
>NZ_JSFK01000004.1:20081-20300 GCF_000783395.1 Pseudomonas chlororaphis
GGGGCGGCGAGCTGGCGACCACGTAACCGCCGATCACCACGAAGGCCATCTGCATGGTGAATGGAATCAGGCTCCAGAACCCGTCACCAAACGCCATCGCCGCATCGGTGGGCTTGGCGCCCATGGCCAGCGTGGCCAGGGCGACGATGATCACGGCCAGCGCGGCGAACACCCAGGAATCGGGGAACCAGCGTTCGGCAAAGCTTGAACAGCGCAGGG
>NZ_JSFK01000004.1:20316-134764 GCF_000783395.1 Pseudomonas chlororaphis
GCGAGCCTGCTCGCGAAGAGGTCGGCACATTCAACATTGAGGTTGCCTGAACTGACGCTTTCGCGAGCAGGCTCGCTCCCACATGGGGATCACTGCGATTGATCGGTGCTGGCGTCGGCCCGCTGGACAGGCATTAACAGTAATTCAACTGCCGATGCTTTGTGAGCCGCTTTTGCAAAACCGGGACTATGGTCTAACGGGTTGTCCATCCGCGCATTTGCGTAGACCATGGGCGCCTTGGTTTTTGCCTGATCCAGAGTTCTTTGCCATGACTGCCCAATCCCCGGCCAAACCTGCGCCGTTCAGCCGTTCCGACTACAAGACCCTCGGCCTTGCGGCCCTGGGCGGCGCGCTGGAAATCTACGATTTCATCATATTCGTGTTCTTCGCCCTGACCCTCAGCCAGCTGTTCTTCCCGCCGGAAATGCCCGAATGGCTGCGTCTGCTGCAAAGCTTCGGGATTTTTGTCACCGGTTATCTGGCGCGGCCGCTGGGCGGGATCCTGATGGCGCATTTCGCCGACAAACTCGGGCGCAAGAAAGTCTTCAGCCTGAGCATCCTGATGATGGCGCTGCCGTGCCTGCTGATCGGGATCATGCCGACCTACGCGCAGATTGGTTACTTCGCACCGCTGCTTTTGCTGGCGTTGCGCATCCTGCAAGGTGCTGCGGTAGGTGGTGAGGTGCCGAGCGCCTGGGTGTTCGTCGCCGAGCACGCGCCGGCCGGCCATCGCGGGTACGCCCTGGGCTTTTTGCAGGCCGGGCTGACCTTCGGTTACCTGATCGGCGCGTTGACTGCGACGTTTCTCGCACAAGTGTTCACCCCGGCGGAAATCCTCGATTACGCCTGGCGCTATCCGTTCCTGCTCGGTGGTGTGTTCGGCGTGATTGGCGTGTACCTGCGCCGCTGGCTGAGCGAAACCCCGGTGTTCATGGCCATGGAAGCGCAGCGCGAGGCTCGGGTCGAACTGCCGTTGCGCACGGTACTGCGTGAGCATCGGTTGGCGATGCTGCCGGCAATGTTGCTGACCTGCGTGCTGACCTCGGCGGTGGTGGTGTTCGTCGTCATCACACCGACCATGATGCAGAAAACCTTCGGCATGACCGCCAGCCATACCTTCGCCCTCAGTGCATTGGGCATTGTCTTCCTCAACATCGGCTGCGTGATCGCCGGGTTGCTGGTCGATCGCATTGGCGCGTGGCGCACGGTCATGCTCTACAGCCTGTTGCTGCCATTGGGCGTCGGCGTGCTTTACGGTTGTTTGATCAGCGGTGGTGATTGGGTCGGCGTCGCCTACGCCTTGGCCGGTCTCGCGTGCGGTGTGGTCGGCGCAGTGCCATCGGTGATGGTCGGGTTGTTTCCGGCACTTATTCGCGTGTCAGGCATTTCCTTTACCTACAACATTGCCTACGCCATTTGGGCCAGTATCACACCGCTATTGCTGATCGGTCTGATGCCGTGGAGTCCATGGATCTGTGTGATGTTCTGCGCGGTGATGGGCGTGGTGGGTCTGCTGACGGCGGCGTATTTCGGTGCGCGGATGCCGCGTTCGGGACAGTGTCAGGTGGCCGGAGCTGCGTGACTTTACCGTTCAGAACTATTTTTGACTGACGAGTCGCCTGCGCTCTTCAGAAAAGATTTTCAAGGCCGATGGTTAGGCTGCATCCCGCTTTCTATCCTGCCCATCGGTACTTTCCCATGTTCAACAAACGCCTGAAGCAAGAGCTGGCCGCTCTTCGTGAAGAACTCTCCAGCCTCGTGCAGGTGAAGGAAAGCCTGGAAAGCGAGATGCTGGTATTGAACCTTGAGCCCGACGGGCGCATTCAATCGGTCAACCAGAACTTCCTCACCGAGATGCTCTACAAGAGTCAGGACCTGATCGGTCGGGCGATTGAAGACATCGTCCCGGCGCATGTGAAGACTGATGAATTCCACCAGCGCTTCAAAAACGCCATGAATCGCGGTGAGCATTTCGCCGGCGCCGTGCGCCTGTTGCGCGGCAATGGTGAGGAAGCGTGGCTGCGTTCGATCGTGCAACCGGTGCGCTCTTCGGATGGGCGGATCAAGCACATTTCGCTGTTCGCCAGTGACCTGACCCGCACCATCGAAGCCTCGCGTGAACACGAAAACCTGATCGGTGCTCTGGTGCGTTCGACCGCGGTAATCGAGTTTGACCTCAACGGCAATGTGCTGAATGCCAACGATCGCTTCCTCAGCGGCATGGGTTACAGCCTGGCGCAGATCAAGGGCAAACATCACCGCCTGTTCTGCACCCCGGAGGAATACAACAGCGCCGAGTACCAGAATTTCTGGCGTCGTCTGAACAACGGCGAATTCGTCGCTGACCGCTTCAAACGTGTCGACAGCCACGGTCGTACGGTCTGGCTGGAGGCGTCCTACAACCCGGTGGTCGATGCCAACAACAAACTGTACAAAGTGGTGAAGTTCGCCACCGTGATCACTGATCAGGTCAACCGCGAACAAGCCGTCGCCGACGCGGCGAGCATTGCCTACAGCACCTCGCAGCAAACCGACAGCACCGCCCAGCGCGGTACCACGGTGGTGACTGAAGCGGTCAATGTGATGCGTGATCTGTCGCGGCACATGCAGGCTGCCGGTGAGGGCATCGAGGCACTGAACGAGCAGTCGCAGGTGATCGGCACCATCGTCAAAACCATCAGCGGCATTGCCGAACAGACCAACCTGCTGGCACTCAACGCTGCCATTGAGGCGGCGCGCGCCGGTGAGCAGGGCCGTGGTTTTGCCGTGGTGGCCGACGAAGTGCGACAACTGGCTTCGCGTACCAGTCAGGCGACTGAAGAAATCGTCACCGTGGTGCGACAGAACCAGGAAATGGCACGCAACGCCGTGGCGCTGATGACCGACGGCAAGCTTCAGGCTGAACAAGGGCTGGCGCTGGCGGCCGAGGCGGGCACAGTGATTGTCGAGATTCAGGACGGTGCGCAGAAAGTCGTCAACGCAGTGGGCCAGTTCGCCAATCAACTCTCCCACTAATCTCCACTGATCCATTGTGGGAGCGAGCGCTACAATCGGCTCCTTTTCCCCCGGAGCAGATCCCATGAGCGATTCCCACCGCCGCCCGGTGCCCCTGAACAAAGCCTACCGTTTGCTCAATCACGGGCCGACCGTGCTGGTCAGCGCCGCCCACGACGGCCAGCGTAATATCATGGCCGCCGCTTGGGCGATGCCTTTGGACTTCGAACCGCCGAAAGTCGCCGTCGTCCTCGATAAATCCACCTGGACCCGCCAGTTGCTCGAAGCGTCCGGCACTTTCGTGCTCAACGTCCCGTGCGTCAATCAGGCCGACATCGTGCAAACCGTCGGCAATACCTCGGGCCTGGAGATCACTCAAACCCAAGGGCAAGACAAGTTTCAGGCGTACGGCCTGCAGACCTTCGCCGGCGAACAAGTCGAAGCGCCGCTGCTCGACGGCTGCGTCGCTTGGCTGGAGTGTCGCTTGCTGCCAGAGCCGCGCAACCATGAACAATACGACCTGTTCCTCGCCGAAGTCATCGCTGCCCATGCCGATGAGCGTGTGTTCAGCGAGGGGCGCTGGCATTTCGAAGGCCACGATGGTTTGCGCACCTTGCACCACGTGGCGGGCGGGCATTTCCTGAAGATTGGTGATGCGGTGGATGGCAAGACGCTAGCGGTCTGAATGGCGGCTGATGGCAAAACATTGCAGGATGTTGCAAGGTAGAGGGCATCGTCGAACCCAATCAGGCGCATCCCCCCATGGATCTTTCCCTTTCAAGTTATCTGGCGCCGCTGCTGTCGTTGGCCCTGTTGTGGACGGTGGCCGTGGTCACGCCCGGCCCGAACTTCTTCAACATCGCGCAACTCGCGGTCAGCCGTTCCCGCCGCCACGGTGTCGTCGCGGCGCTCGGCGTGGCCAGCGGAACCGTGTTGTGGGGGCTGGCGGGCGGCCTGGGCATTCAGTCGCTGTTCAGCGCCGCACCAGCGCTGTACTTGAGCTTCAAGATTGCCGGTGGCTGCTACCTGATCTACCTCGGGCTCAAGCAGTTCAAGCGCAAGGCGCCGATCGTCGCGGGTACGCTGGATGACTCGCAGCAAACGTTGCTCGGCGCTTATGGCCGCGGCTTTCTGGGCAATATGACCAATCCCAAGTCAGCATTATTCGTCGCCACCATTTTCGCCACGGCCATGCCGGCTCACATCCCGCCACTGTTGCTGGCGCTGGCGGTGATGACCATGGCGACGCTGTCGTTCAGCTGGTATTGCTGCGTGGCGCTGTTCTTCGCCAGCCGGCGAATCGCTGGTGTGTATGAGCGGTCAAGGCAATGGCTGGATCGCTTCGCGGGTGGCTGCTATCTGTTGTTTGGAACGCATCTGCTGGCGAATCGCTGAGTCGGGTGATCTTCCGGGTTAAACCCGCTGCATGAAGAAAAGGCCTACCTCGCGGTAAGCCTTTTTTGTTTGCGTCCTAGCCTCAATCCCCCAACGCTTCCCCTTCACGCCGTGGATCCGCGCCACCCTCCAACGACGCTTTCCCCTGCGCATCCTTGACCCGCACGATGGCCTGGGTGCCGCTGGTCATGTCGATTTCATTCACCGCATGCCCTTTGTTTTTCAGCGCCTGAATCAGCGCCGGGCTGAACTGGCCTTGTTCCAGTTCGGTGGGGCCGTTGCGGCTGCCGAAGTTGGGCAGGCTGATGGCGCTTTGCGGGTCGAGGTGCCAGTCGAGCAGGCCGACAGTGGTTTTGGCCACGTATTCGATGATTTGCGAGCCGCCGGGCGAGCCGACCGTGGCGACGAATTCGCCGCTGTGGCGATCGAAGATCAGCGTGGGTGCCATCGACGAGCGCGGGCGTTTGCCGGGCTCGACGCGGTTGGCGACTTTCTGTCCGCTCTCTTCGGGGATGAACGAGAAGTCGGTCATCTGGTTGTTGAGCAAGAAGCCCTGCACCATCAGGTGCGAGCCGAACGCGGCTTCGATGGTGGTGGTCATCGACACCGCGCCGCCGAGGTCATCCACCGCGACCACTTGCGAGGTGGAGATGCGCAGCGGTGAGCGGTCCGGCGCGTAGGCAACCTGCACACCCGGTGGCGTGCCCGGTTTGGCGCTGCCCATGCTGCGTTCGCCGATCAGGCTGGCGCGGCTGGCGAGGTAACCCGGATCGACCAGGCCTTTTACCGGCACTGGCACGAAGTCGGTGTCGGCGACGTATTGCGCGCGGTCGGCGTAGGCCAGGCGTTCGGCTTCGGCGATCAGATGCACGGCTTGCGGATCCGGTTCAATGCCGGCCGGTTTGTTGGTCTTCAGCGGTTTCAATGGCGTCAGGGAAAGTCTTGGATTGCGGCTTTCCAGTGCCTGCAACGTGCCGAGAATCTGCGCCACGGCGATCCCGCCCGACGACGGCGGCGGCATGCCGCAAACCTGCCAGCGCTTGTAATCGGTGCACAGCGGCGCGCGTTCCTTGGCCTGATAGCGCTGCAAATCATTCAACGACAGGCTGCCGGGGTTGGCGTGGCCCTGCACCTTGGCGACGATTTCTTCGGCGATCGGGCCTTTGTACAGCGCGTCCGCGCCTTCGTTGGCGATGCGTTTGAGCACTGCGGCCAGCGCCGGGTTTTGCAGGCGTGTGCCGACGGCTTTGACGCTGCCATTGGCGTTGAGGAAATATTTGGCCATGTCCGGCGACTGGCGGATGACTGGATCTGATTCCAGCAGCGAGTGCAAACGCGCAGAGATCGCAAAGCCTTGCTCGGACAGTTTGATCGCCGGTTCAAACAGCTTCGCCCATGGCAGGCGACCGTGTTGTTTATGGGCCATCTCCAGTGCGCGCAACACCCCCGGTGTACCGACCGAGCGACCGCCGATCTGTGCTTGCGGGAACGACATCGGTTGGCCATCGGCGCGCAGGAACAGCTTCTCGGTGGCGCCAGCCGGTGCGGTTTCGCGACCGTCGTAGGTGCGCACCTGTTTACCGTCCCACAACACGATCATCGCGCCGCCGCCGATCCCGGACGACTGCGGCTCAACCAGGGTTAGCACCGCTTGCATCGCAATCGCCGCATCAATCGCCGAACCGCCCTGACGCAGCATCTCGCGCCCGGCTTCAGCAGCCAGAGGGTTGGCAGCCGCTGCCATGTGTTTGCTGGCGTGGCGGGTTTGCAGGTCGGTGCGGTAACCGGAAGCAGCTTCAGGTGCCAGCGGCAAAGTCGAGGAGGGCGGGGCGTTACACGCGGTGAGGGTCAGGGCGCTGATGATCAGTGTCAGGGTAGGCAGGCGAAAGCGGCTCAAGGGCAAGGCTGAAAACACGCGGGCTCTCCGTCCGTGGGATAAAAGTCTCAGGGACTTTATCGACCGCTCGGTCGCGACGCAAACCGGTGGGCATTTTTGTCTTTCTTTTCGGGGCGGATGTTCGCTAGGGTCAACCGCAAATCCGTTGAGCTGCACTGAGCACCTGTGGGAGCGAGCTTGCTCGCGAATGCGCAGTGTCAGTCGGCAGAAATGTTGAATGTACAACCGCTTTCGCGAGCAAGCTCGCTCCCACAATTACAAGATCAACAAGAGACCGATATGCACAGCGAGTTCCCCACCGAATCCAGCTACCGCGATCAACGCGAACAGTTCATCGCCGCCGCCAATGCCGCCGGCGCCACGCTCACTTCCTACACACATCCGCGTTGCGGGCCATTCGGCGAACCGCTGAGTACCGACGTCGCCGTGCTCGGCGATCCGCAGGCCAAACGCCGACTGGTGGCGCTCAGCGGCACGCACGGAGTCGAGGGCTATTACGGCTCGGACTGCCAGATCGAATGGCTGAAAACCTTCGAACCTGGTTCGCTGCCCAAGGATGTCGCGGTGGTCATGGTTCACCTGATCAATCCATGGGGCGCGGCGTGGTTGCGGCGGGTCAATGAAGACAACATCGACCTCAACCGCAACCACCTCGATTTCACCGGGCCTCTCCCAGATAACCGCGCTTACGCCGCACTGCATGAAATCTACGCCTGCACCGATCTGCATGGCCCGGAGCGCCAACGCGCGGATGTCTTGCTCGATGCGCAGATCAACGAACACGGCTGGCCGGCGGTGATGTCGATCGTCGAGGGAGGCCAGCACAGCCATCCCGATGGATTGTTTTACGGTGGCCGCGCGCCGAGCTGGTCGAATCGCACTTTGCATCAAATCATTGAAAAGCATCTGGCTGGCGCTGAAACCGTGATGTGTTTCGACCTGCACACCGGCGCTGGCGAATACGGCCATCCGATGTTGCTGACCATCACCCAGGCGCCTTATCCGGCACTCGCGCAGGCCCAGGCGATTTATGGTCCATGGCTTTACACGCTGCACACCGGCGCCGAAACCTTGAGCGAAACCGGTGTGGCGGCGACTGCTACCGGCTACACCTCGCAGGCGCTGCTCAATGCTTTACCGGACGTGCAGTTGATGCCGTTCGTGATCGAGTGCGGGACGTATCCGGGGCCGGAGGTGCACCGACATTTGCGCGATGATCATTGGCTGCATTTGCATGGCGATCCGCTGGATGCGGTAGGACGTGAAATCAAACTGAATCTGCTGGAGCAGTTCTATCCGGCCGATCCGGACTGGCGGACGATGGTCGGTTTGCGCACGCGGCAAATCTGGGCGAAAGGGTTGTCGGCGTTGGGTAACTGGTCGCAGTAAATCATCAGTGTCTTTGCTGCCGGCACTTTCCTCCGGGCACAAAAACGGCTCACTTTGCGGTAAGCCGTTTTTTTGTATTTGTGCTGCGCGATCTAATTCATACCTGGATTGAACCCGTTTCCTACCGCGTTTTTTCAACCTGATCTGTCGGTATCGATTCAGTCGAATGAAAAGGCATTTCGCGCCTGTAGTACCTCGCCCCCGACCTAGCGGTTGCTCCACATTTCTCCTACAAACCTTTCAGGTCGACAACTTACGCGCCTTTACCTGAGGATATTTTCTGTTGTTTTTTCCAGGATGGATTTCAGATGAAAAGGATGAGTCCGTTGCCATTCAACTCTATTTTCAGTCGGCCATTGTCATGAGTATTTCCAATGAGGACCGTGATTTTCTGGTAGCGCTGGGCAGTCGCATCGCTCACTTACGCACAGTGCACGAGATCACACAGACTCGGTTTGCACGGGCCTTAGGTCTTTCCCGGCAAACCTTTCAGGGCTATGAGGAGGGCACACGCAGCATGCCGGTCACGACACTGGTGAAGATTGCATTTGCGCTTCGCGTGCCTGTTGAAGACCTGCTCGGGGTTCCCTCGTATACGGAGACGCCCAGACGCAGCTTGACCTCGACGTGGTATCGACGGCTGCAGTCCATCAATGAGCTTTCGAAGGTTCAACAGAAGGTCATTGCGCAGATGCTTGACGCACTAATCGCACAGGCAGCGACCAAATCGAGCGACGAAGAGAAGGATATTTTGAAGTAACAGATCACCGAGACTTTTCTCGAGGCATAAAAAAACGGCCTACCTTTCGGTAAGCCGTTTTTAGTACTTGGTGGCTACACAGGGACTTGAACCCCGGACCCCAGCATTATGAATGCTATGCTCTAACCAACTGAGCTATGTAGCCAAGTGGCGCGCATTATTCCCCTGAAATGGAAAAGCGTCAAGCGTAAATTTAAAATATTTCTTCTTATTTTCAACCGCTTATCCTCCAGCCCGGAAAATCCGGGCCGGGCGGGGCATCAACGCAGCTGAAATCTTGCCGTATTGGCGCTCAAGGCGTGGCTGCCTTGACTCAGGGTATCCGCCGCAAGGTTCACCGCGCGTGCACCTTCGAGCAAGCGCACGGCCGCCTGATCAACCTGCTGGATATTGCCGCTGACTTCATCGGCGGTGCTGGCCTGCTCTTCTACCGCCGTGGCGATCTGCGCCAACGTGTCGGTGACGCTCTGCACGGCGCTGGCGATTTCGCCCAAACGTTCACCGAGACCGGTGACCGACTCGGCATCGGTTTGCGCCTGGCCGCATGCAGCTTCCATCAAACTCACGGCTTCGTTGACCGTCGTGCGCAGGCTGTCGACCGTGCCTGCGATCTGCGCGGTGGACGACTGCGTGCGTTGCGACAGGCTGCGCACCTCATCGGCTACTACGGCAAATCCGCGACCCTGCTCACCCGCGCGTGCCGCTTCGATGGCTGCGTTGAGCGCCAGCAGGTTGGTCTGTTCGGCAACACCGCGAATGGTGTCGACCACCAATTGAATCTGCTGACCTTGTTCACTGACCCGACCCAACGCCGCAGCCGTTTCATTCAAACGCTGATTGAGTTGCTGAATACTCGCCGTGGTGCGCTGGCTGTCGCGGCTGCTGTCGGCAGCGATGCGCCGCGTGTGCTGAGCGCTGCCGGAGGCCTGTTCGCAACTCTGCGCCACGCCTTGCGATGTCGCGGCCAGTTGCGTGGCGGCTGCGGCGATCTGGCTGATCTGCAACTGTTGCGCTTCGACTTCGCTGAGGGCGCCGCTGGAGTGCTCGTTGAGGCTGCGCACGGCATGGCTCAGTTGCGAGGTCTCGTGATCGACACCGAGCATGCTCGTGCGCAGTTGCACCACGGCAACGTTGAGTGCGGTGCTGATCGCCGCCAGCTCATCACGTCCCACCACCGGCACTTGCAGGCTCAGATTGCCATCGCGCAGGGCCTCGGCGAGTAGCGTGATGCCGCTGGCACTACGACGGATCGACGCTTGCAGACAGACAAACAGATACAGCGCCGCGAGTAGCAGGCAGCCGAAGATTGTGGCGACGATGATGAATTGGCGAATCGCCGAGCTGTGGTAGGCATCGAGTCGCTGATCCAGCGAGACCAGCGATTGCTGGCGCAGGGCGGCGAGGTCGGTCAGCAGCGCATCGAGGCTACGTTCGAATTCTTCCGGTTTGAGATTGATAGAGCCGCCGAACACGCCGTCATCCAGCACCTTCAGGCCGCTGTCGAGGTGTTTCAGACTATCGTGATATTGGCTGGCCCAGCTCTGCTGATCTTTCGGCAGGCGTGCTTCGAGCAGCGTGGCGGTTTTCACCAGTTGCTCGCGGGCATCGCCGATGCGGCTGCGCAGGTCGCGCAATTGCAGACGGCTTTGCAGGGTGAATTGACCGGAGACGACTGAGGCCTGGCCGACTGCTGCAAGACGTCCGACCCGTTCGATCAGATCCGGCGCGTGTTGCGTGGAAATTTGCGTCAGCAGATAGGTTTCCAGCCACGGTGCGAGGGTCAGGCGATTGTCCATGACGATTTGTTCGCGCAACGCTTGCAGAGCGCTGAGGGCGTTGGTGAAGCGGTCGTAACCGTCCGGCCACCAACCCACGCTGCTCAGGCTTTTTGAATCCAGACCATTGAGTGCGGTTTGCAGTGCTTGATAGCGGGTGAGGGTTTCGCCTTCAGCGCCTTCGTTTTTCAGGGCGGCACCCAAATCCGTGGTCGCTTGCAGAACCGCTGGTTGCACCGCGTCGAACGCGGCCATGGCGGCAAGCGTGGCCGGCGTCGGCTGACGATTGGTTTCCGTGGCGCGCCAACGGGCGGCGCGGTCGCGTTGGGCGGCGAGCAGGTTGTCCAGCGCATCAAGTGCGAGCAACTGACGCACGCCGGCACGTTCGCCGGAAATCAGATTGAGCTTGTCGCGATAGTCCTGGCCGATCATCAACAGGCTGCCGGCCAACGGCAGAATGAACAGCAGAAACAACAACTGGAATTTACCTGCGAAGCCAAACCGCCCCAGCAATTTGATCCCCGGTGAAAGGAAAGCCTGCATGCCCCATGACTCCTCTGGACACCACGCACCAATGGCGTGCATCGCGGTCGTGCGACCTGGATGTTGTGCCCTGCTAAAAGGCCTCGAAAGTTCACTCTCGCCCGCTCTGTAGGCCGGCTCTGTAGCGAAACTTCCCATTCTCGGTCGCCTTTGTAAGGCGCCCGCGTTCAAGGGGAGAAGCAAGGCAAGATTCAGACCATGGCGTTGCGCTATCACTTTGCAGTCGACGACCAGTCAGTTAGTTAGCTGGCTAAGGGGATGGCGCTGGCGCACCGAAAAATGGCACATTGACGCACCTGCCTGTGTGCACCCATCTGCTGTCCGGAAACTTCCATGGCTATCAGCAACGTTCAGACCGCCGCTGCCTCGGCGCCCGCTGCTCCGCAAAGCAGCCCATTGGTGATGCGTATTATCGGCGCAGTGGCGCTGGCGCATTTGATCAACGACCTGATCCAGTCGGTCTTGCCGTCGATCTACCCGATGCTCAAGGCCAATTACGGCCTGACCTTTACTCAGGTCGGCCTGATCACCTTGACCTTTCAACTGACCGCGTCGCTGCTGCAGCCGTGGGTCGGTTATCACACTGATCGGCATCCAAAACCGTGGCTGTTGCCGGCCGGTTCGATCTGCACGCTGATTGGCATCGTGATGATGTCGATGGTCGGCAGTTTTCCGTTGATTCTGCTGGCGGCGGCGCTGATCGGTATCGGTTCCTCGACGTTTCATCCCGAGGCCTCACGGATTGCGCGGCTGGCTTCCGGTGGACGCTTTGGTCTGGCGCAATCGACCTTCCAGGTCGGTGGTAACGCGGGTTCGGCGTTCGGTCCGTTGCTGGCGGCGGCGATCATCATTCCGTTCGGTCAGGGCAACGTGGCGTGGTTTGGCCTGTTCGCGGTGTTTGCGCTGTTCGTGCTGTACCGCATCAGTCGCTGGTACGCCCATCACTTGAATCTGTTCAAGCTCAAGGCCGGTCAGGCAGCGACTCACGGGCTGTCGAAGGGCAGGGTGACGAGTGCGCTGGTGGTGTTGGGGCTGTTGGTGTTCTCCAAGTATTTCTACATGGCCAGCCTGACAAGCTACTTCACCTTCTACCTGATCGAGAAGTTCGACTTGTCGGTGGCCACTTCGCAGCTGCACCTGTTCCTGTTTCTCGGTGCGGTGGCGGCGGGGACGTTCTTCGGCGGGCCGATCGGCGACAAGATCGGGCGTAAGGCAGTGATCTGGTTCTCGATCCTCGGCGTGGCACCGTTCACGCTGCTCATGCCCCACGTCGATCTGTTCTGGACCACGGTTCTCAGCGTTGTGATCGGCTTCATTCTGGCCTCGGCGTTCTCGGCGATTGTGGTGTACGCGCAGGAACTGGTGCCGGGCAATGTCGGGATGATTGCCGGAATCTTCTTCGGTCTGATGTTTGGTTTTGGTGGGATTGGCGCGGCGTTGCTCGGGCATCTGGCGGATATTCACGGGATTGAGTACGTGTATTTCCTGTGTTCGTTCCTGCCACTATTTGGCGTGCTGGCGATTTTCCTGCCGCGCACCAAAAAGGCCTAAGATCAAAAGATCGCAGCCTTCGGCAGCTCCTACTTGGGATTGATGTACACCTGTAGGAGCTGCCGAAGGCTGCGATCTTTTAACAATCTGCCAGGCACAAAAAAGCCGCGTATCAAACGCGGCTTTTTCTTGGGCGTAACGCTTACACGT
Source organism: Pseudomonas chlororaphis (assembly GCF_000783395.1). GTDB lineage: Bacteria > Pseudomonadota > Gammaproteobacteria > Pseudomonadales > Pseudomonadaceae > Aquipseudomonas > Aquipseudomonas chlororaphis_H. Next base: position 32,771 of record NZ_JSFK01000004.1, read on the forward strand.
TGAAGCGGAAGTGCATTACGTCGCCGTCTTTGACGATGTAATCCTTGCCTTCCAGACGCCATTTACCGGCTTCCTTGGTACCGGCTTCGCCCTTGTACTGGATGAAGTCGTTGTAGGCGATCACTTCGGCGCGGATGAAGCCTTTCTCGAAGTCGGTGTGGATCACGCCGGCAGCCTGAGGTGCGGTGGCGCCGACTTTGACGGTCCAGGCGCGGACTTCTTCGACACCGGCGGTGAAGTAGGTCTGCAGGTGCAGCATTTCGTAGCCGGCGCGGATCACGCGGTTCAGGCCAGGCTCTTCCAGGCCAAGGGCCTCAAGGAACATGTCCTTCTCTTCGCCGTCATCGAGCTCGGCGATCTCCGCTTCGATCTTGTTGCAGACCGGAACGACCATCGCGCCTTCTTCTTCGGCGATGGCGCGAACCACGTCCAGGTGCGGGTTGTTCTCGAAACCGTCTTCAGCGACGTTGGCGATGTACATGACCGGTTTGGTGGTCAGCAGGTGGAAGCCCTTGATCACTGCCTTTTCGTCAGCGCTCATGTTCTTCATCAGGCTGCGCGCAGGCTTGGCTTCGGTGAAGTGCGCGATCAGTTGCTCAAGCAAAGCCTTCTGAACCACAGCGTCCTTGTCACCACCTTTGGCGTTACGCGCAACTTTCTGCAGTTGCTTCTCGCAGCTGTCGAGGTCGGCGAAGATCAGTTCCAGGTCGATGATTTCGATGTCGCGTTTCGGGTCAACGCTGTTGGAAACGTGGATCACGTTTTCGTCTTCGAAGCAGCGCACCACGTGAGCGATTGCGTCAGTCTCACGGATGTTGGCGAGGAACTTGTTGCCCAGGCCTTCACCTTTCGAGGCGCCGGCTACCAGACCTGCGATGTCGACGAATTCCATGGTGGTCGGCAGGATGCGCTTCGGATTGACGATGGCTGCCAATGCTTCGAGGCGTGGATCCGGCATCGGCACGATGCCGCTGTTCGGCTCGATGGTGCAGAAGGGGAAGTTCTCGGCCGCAATACCGGATTTGGTCAGGGCGTTGAACAGGGTGGACTTGCCGACGTTAGGCAGGCCGACGATGCCGCAATTGAATCCCATGGTGTTTCCCCTCGGAGTAGAGTCAGGCCTTCTGGCTGTGCAGGTTTTTCATCGCGCGGTTCCATTCACCGGCGAGGATATCCGGCAGCACGCCGAGGGCAAAGTCGATGCTGGCATCGAGTTTTTCCTGTTCGGCGCGTGGCGCACGACCCAGGACGAAATTTGAAACCATACTGGCGACGCCCGGGTGGCCAATGCCAAGCCGCAGGCGGTAGAACGTATTCTGATTGCCCAGTTGCGCAATGATGTCGCGCAACCCGTTGTGACCGCCATGGCCGCCGCCCTGCTTGAGCTTGGCAACGCCCGGAGGCAAGTCGAGTTCGTCGTGCGCCACGAGGATTTCTTCAGGCTTGATGCGGAAGAAACCGGCGAGTGCCGCCACGGCCTGGCCGCTGCGGTTCATGTAAGTGGTGGGAATCAGCAGACGAACGTCCTGACCCTGATGCGAATAGCGCCCGGTCAGGCCGAAATATTTGCGATCGGCCACAAGATTCACATTCTGTGCGTGGGCGATGCGCTCAACAAAAAGGGCCCCTGCGTTATGCCGGGTCTGGTCGTATTCGGCGCCTGGATTTCCCAGGCCAACGATCAGTTTGATGGCAGTCACGATAGGGGCCCTTCCTTAGAGTGGTGGGTAACATCGCCGCGATCAGGCAAAGCGGCGAAAGTGGACGAAAAATGCTCATTTACCATGGATGTAAACTCCGCGTTCTCGCCCGCTTTCTCGCTACGTTCCAGTCCGCGATGTTACTTGCTCACTCAGGCATGACAGAGTGAATTACTCTGCTGCGCCTTCTTCAGCTTCTGGAGCAACGCGTGGAGCGTGTACGTTTGCAACAGCTTTGTCGTCACCGTGAGCCAGTGCAACGAACTCAACGCCTTTAGGGGCTTTGAGGTCGGACAGGTGGACGATTGCGCCGATTTCCAGAGCCGACAGGTCGACTTCGATGAACTCAGGCAGATCTTTCGGCAGGCAAGTTACTTCGATTTCGTTCAGGACGTGCGAGATCTCGCCGCCTTTCTTGATCGGAGCTTCTTCACCAACAAAGTGCACAGGCACGATAGCGGTCAGTTTCTGGCCGGCTACGACGCGTACGAAGTCAGCGTGCATAACGTGACCCTTGGACGGGTGACGTTGCAGAGCTTTGATGATGACGTTCTGCTTTTTGCCGCCAACGTTCAGTTCGATAACGTGGCTGTAGGCAGCTTCGTTTTCGAGCAGTTTGGCAACTTCTTTAGCCAGCATGCTGATGGATTCAGGGGCTTTTTCGCCACCGTAAACTACAGCTGGAACCAGGCTAGCGATACGACGCAGGCGGCGGCTCGCACCTTTCCCCAGGTCGGAACGCACTTCAGCATTCAGAGTAAAATCGTTCATTTTGCATCTCCAAAATAGCCATGACCGAGTGGCGTTTGCGACCAGCGCCGAACACGGTATGGGCAAAAAAGCCCCGCCCCGGCAGGAATGCCGGGGCGGGGCGCTTTTCGTCAACGAGACATTTCGCGAAGGGCAGGGCCCTTAACGGAACATCGCGCTGATCGATTCTTCATTGCTGATGCGGCGAACCGCCTCGGCAACAACCGGTGCGATATCCAGTTGACGGATACGTGCACAGGCTTGTGCTGCAGCGGACAGCGGGATGGTGTTGGTCACCACCAGCTCGTCCAGCACGGAATTTTCGATATTCTCGATGGCCCGACCCGACAGCACAGGGTGTGTGCAGTAGGCAAAGACCTTGGCTGCGCCATGCTCTTTCAGGGCCTTGGCCGCGTGGCACAGAGTGCCGGCGGTATCGACCATGTCATCGACCAGAATGCAGGTACGCCCTTCGACATCACCGATGATATGCATCACTTCAGAGTGATTGGCTTTCTCACGGCGTTTGTCGATGATCCCGAGATCCACGCCCAGGGATTTGGCAACGGCACGTGCACGCACGACGCCACCAATGTCCGGGGACACGATCATCAGGTTTTCGAAGCGCTGATCTTCAATGTCATCCACCAGAACCGGGGAGCCGTAGATGTTATCTACCGGAATATCGAAGAAACCCTGAATCTGGTCAGCATGCAGATCAACCGTGAGAACACGGTCGATGCCGACTACGGTAAGCATGTCAGCAACGACTTTCGCGCTGATAGCCACACGTGCGGAACGCGGACGGCGATCCTGACGGGCATAACCAAAATAAGGAATAACAGCAGTGATACGAGTAGCCGAGGAGCGGCGGAAGGCATCAGCCATCACTACCAGTTCCATCAGGTTATCGTTGGTCGGAGCGCAAGTCGGCTGAATAATGAAAACGTCTTTACCGCGAACGTTTTCATTGATCTCGGCAGTAATTTCGCCGTCGGAGAACTTACCGACAGAAATGTCACCGAGAGGGATATGCAGCTGACGTACAACACGCCGAGCCAGATCGGGGTTAGCGTTCCCCGTAAAGACCATCATCTTGGACACGCGCAGTACCTAGAGGCTGAGGGTAACCTGGATGAGTATAGAAAATGGCAGGGGCGGCTGGATTCGAACCAACGCATGGCAGGATCAAAACCTGCTGCCTTACCGCTTGGCGACGCCCCTGTATCTGTTGCATCAAGTGCCGAGCACCTGGTTCCTTTAGAGCAGACTTTGCAGCTTTCGGTGCAACATCGAAACGTTGCTGCCTTTGGCTACAAACCCTGTAAGGGTCTCTGTCAGAAGGGCCGAGACTTTATCAGCTTCAGCTTTGCTTGGGAAGCCCCCAAACACACAACTTCCAGTTCCGGTGAGTTTTGCTTCGGTAAATTTACCTAACAAATCCAATGCGTTACGTACTTCTGGATAACGCCTTGCAACCACCGGCAAGCAGTCATTTCGACTGTTTCCCTCGGGAACGGGGCGCACTTTAATGGGCGGCGTGTTACGTGTCAACAAAGGATCGGAAAAAATTTCTGCCGTACTAACAGAGACTTGCGGCACGAGCACCAGATACCACGGTTCTTCGGGATCGACCGGAGTGAGTTTCTCGCCCACGCCTTCGGCAAAAGCCGCGTGGCCACGGACGAAAACCGGTACGTCGGCACCCAGCGAAAGGCCCAGTGCGGCCAGGCGATCTTCATCCCAACCCAACTGCCACAAATGATTTAGGCCGAGCAAAGTCGTCGCTGCATTCGAACTGCCGCCACCGATGCCGCCGCCCATGGGCAGGACTTTATCGATCCAGATATCGATGCCGAGCGAACAGCCGGACTGTTGCTGAAGCATTTTCGCCGCGCGCACGATCAGGTTGCTGTCATGCGGCACGCCAGTGAACTCGGTGTGCAGTTGAATCACACCGTCATCACGCACGGCAAAAGTGATTTCATCGCCGTAATCGACAAACTGAAACAGCGTCTGCAATTCGTGGTAACCGTCTTCACGGCGCCCGAGAATGTGCAGCATCAGGTTGAGTTTGGCCGGCGAGGGCAGGGTCAGACGTGCAGCGGTCATTGGTTATTGCCCCAACTTGCGCGGTTGCCAGGTCTTGATCACCAGCGTCACGTCAAGATCAGTGCCGTGCAGCTTGATGCGCTCAGGCAACCAATAACCATTTTGTTCGGTGTAAGCGGTGTATTCGACTTTCCAGCCATCCTGTTCCAGGTTGGCCAGGCGGCTGTTGGCATCCAGGTTCAGGCGACTTTTGCTGTCCGGAGCGGGCAGGCCGCGCACCCACCAGGCCAGATTCGACACGGGCAGTTTCCAGCCAAGCTGTTCTTCGAGCAGGGCTTCCGGGGACTGCGATTCGTAGCGGCCCTGATTGGCGACTTCCAGCGAGACCTTGCCCGGACGCCCGGTCAAGCGTGCCGCGCCACGACCCAGCGGGCCGGACAGACGAATGTCGTAATAGTCCTGACGTTGCAGCCAGAACAGCGTGCCGCTACCGGAATCTTTCGGCGCGCGGATGCCGATCTTGCCGTCGATCTGCCAGCCATCGAGGCCGGTCAGCTGTTGTTTGTTCGCGGCCCATTGAGCCGGACTGCCGTGGCCCTCGACCGATTCGCGAGTGCCAAAACCCGAGCAGCCAGCGAGCAGGGCGATGAAGCTGAAAACAATAACGTGGCGCAAAAACATGAGTTAAAGAGTCTCGGATCCGGTCAGGCGCTTGATGGTGCTGCGCAGAATGGTGCTGTCGGGCTGATCCTTGAGGAATTTGCCCCAGATTTGTTTGGCTTCACGCTGGTTGCCCTTGGTCCACAACACTTCACCGAGGTGCGCAGCGACTTCGTGATCCGGGAAGCGCTCCAGCGCCTGACGCAGATATTTCTCGGCGTCGTCCAGATTGCCCAGGCGGTAATTCACCCAGCCGAGGCTGTCGAGTACGGCCGGGTCTTCCGGATTGATCTGGTGTGCCTGCTCGATCAGCGCTTTGGCTTCAGCGTAGCGGGTGGTGCGATCGGACAAGGTGTAGCCGAGTGCGTTGAGCGCCATGGCGTTGTCCGGATCACGCTTGATGATCAGGCGCAGGTCTTTTTCCATTTGCGCCAGGTCATTGCGTTTTTCCGCGAGCATCGCCCGGGTGTACAGCAGATTCAGATCGTCCGGGTATTGCTGCAAGGCTGTCTGCAAGACTTTCCAGGCCTTGTCGTCCTGTTTGTTGGCCGACAGGGTTTCCGATTCGATCAGGTACAACTGAATCGCATAATCCGGTTGTTCGTCGCGCTGGGCGGCGAGTTTGCTTTGCGCTTCAGCGGTCTTGCCGTTGTTCATCAGGATATCGGCCAGACGCAATTGCGCCGGCAGATAATCGTTGCCCGGGCCGACCTGGGCGTACTCGATGAGCGCGCCTTGCGGGTCGTTGCGTTCTTCAGCGATGCGGCCGAGGTTCAGGTGCGCCGAATCGACGTGGCTTTCCCGGGCGATCAAGTCTTCCAGGTAACCCTTGGCCTCATCCCAGGCCTTGGCTTCCAGACAGACCAATGCCAGCGAATAACGCAGTTCGTCGTCTTCAGGGTATTGCTGCACAAGGCTGGAGAACTCGGCCTTGGCGTCGTCCATCCGGTCCTGTTCAACCAGCATGCGCGCGTAAGTCAGGCGCAGGCGCTTGTCGTCCGGGTACTTCTTGATGCTTTTTTGCAGCAATGGCAGCGCTTCGTCGCCACGGTTCAGCAGTTGCAGCAGGCGCGCGCGCAGCAGAATCGGCGCGATCTCGCCGTCATCCGGCGGATTGTCTTCGAGCAGGGCCAGTGCGGCTTTGTTGTCGCCATCCTGTTGCAACAACAGGGCCTTGCCGAAAATCAGCTGGCTGTTGTTCGGATGGCGCAGCAACAAACGGTCAAAACTTTTCATCAGACCGTTGCGGGTTTCCTGATCGGTATCCGCTGCCGACAGCGCGAGGAAGTCGAAATGGGTATCGCCCTTGCCTTGCAGGACCTTCTCCATATAGACCATCGAGTCGTCGTAACGCCCTGCGCGGGCGAGTTGCACGGCGGCGGCGCGTTGCGCTTCGAGATCGTCCGGGGCGTTTTTCGCCCAGATCAGCGCGGTATCGAGGGCCGGTTGATCGGCGCCCAGATATTCGGCGATACGGAATGCGCGCTCGGAGACGCCCGGATCCTGGGTGTTGATGGCCTGGGTCACGTAGTTGTCCAGGGCAATGTCGAAACGATTGCGCTGGCCAGCGAGTTCGGCGCTCAACAGGCTGAAAACGGTTTCCTCGCTGAACGAGCTGTAAACCTTGGGCTTTTCAGGCGCGGGCGTGGTGTCTTCAACCGACGGCGTACCGTCCGGCGAAACGGGAGCCAAGGCCTGGCAGCCGCTGAGGAAGACAAAAGCGAGGAGCAACGCGGAAGATCTATTCATATAGGAAGAGGACGACTAACCTGCGGTCGGATCATCATGACACAAGCCTTCGGCCAAACATAACCGAGACTCAATTGTGCCCATTATAGGGGCTGACGATTGGGACAATAGTCAGCGGTAGTTGTTCTGAATCTTTCGAAGGTGGACAATTGCCGGCTTCACGTCACCATCAGCGACCTTGAATGGCCTTCCTTGCACTCGGTATCAACCACAAGACTGCTTCAGTAGACGTCCGCGAGCGCGTGGCTTTTACTCCTGAACAGCTGGTGGAGGCCTTGCAGCAGCTCTGCCGACTGACCGACAGCCGCGAAGCCGCGATCCTCTCCACCTGCAATCGCAGTGAGCTTTATATAGAACAGGATCAGCTTTCGGCCGATATCGTGCTGCGCTGGCTGGCCGACTATCACCATTTAAGCCTCGATGAGCTGCGTGCGAGTGCTTATGTGCATGAAGATGATGCGGCAGTTCGTCACATGATGCGCGTCGCCTCCGGGCTCGACTCGCTGGTGCTCGGCGAACCGCAGATTCTCGGTCAGATGAAGTCGGCTTACGCCGTGGCCCGCGAAGCCGGCACCATCGGCCCGCTGTTGGGGCGACTGTTCCAGGCCACGTTCAATGCCGCCAAACAGGTGCGCACCGATACTGCCATCGGTGAAAACCCGGTATCGGTGGCATTTGCCGCCGTCAGCCTGGCCAAGCAGATTTTCAGTGATTTGCAGCGTAGTCAGGCTCTGCTGATTGGCGCCGGCGAGACCATCACCCTGGTCGCCCGCCATTTGCACGAGTTGGGCGTCAAGCGCATCGTCGTCGCCAACCGCACGCTGGAACGCGCCAGTCTGCTCGCCGAGCAGTTCGGCGCTCACGCGGTGTTGCTCTCGGACATCCCGGCAGAATTGGTGCGCAGCGATATCGTCATCAGTTCGACCGCCAGTCAGTTGCCGATCCTTGGTAAAGGCGCGGTGGAAAGCGCGCTGAAGCTGCGCAAGCACAAGCCGATCTTCATGGTCGACATCGCCGTTCCCCGGGATATCGAGCCGGAAGTCGGCGAGTTGGACGACGTTTACCTCTACAGCGTTGACGATCTCCACGAAGTGGTCGCCGAGAACCTCAAGAGTCGTCAGGGCGCAGCCCAGGCCGCGGAAGAGATGGTCTCGGTCGGTGCTGACGATTTCATGGTGCGCCTGCGCGAACTGGCGGCGGTCGATGTGCTCAAGGCCTATCGTCAACAGAGCGAACGCCTGCGCGACGAAGAGCTGCAAAAAGCCCTGCGTCTGCTGGCTAACGGCGGTAACGCCGAAGATGTGCTCGGGCAACTGGCCCGTGGTCTGACCAATAAACTCTTGCATGCGCCCAGCGTGCAATTGAAAAAGCTTTCTGCCGAAGGCCGCCTCGATGCGCTGGCCATGGCTCAGGAACTCTTTGCCCTCGAGGGCTCACCGGATAGCTTTTCGGATAAAAAACCGCAATGAAAGCGTCACTGCTCAATAAGCTGGACATCCTCCAGGACCGTTTCGAGGAACTGACCGCGCTGCTCGGCGACGGCGAAGTCATTGCCGATCAGGCCAAATTCCGCGCCTATTCCAAGGAATACGCCGAACTCGAGCCGGTGGTACAAGGCTATAAAAAGCTGCTCAGCGTACAAAGCGATCTTGAAGGCGCGCAGGCGCTGCTCAAGGACAGCGACCCGGACATGCGTGAAATGGCCGTGGAAGAAGTCCGCGAAGCCAAGGAATTGCTGATCACCCTGGAATCCGACCTGCAACGCATGTTGCTGCCCAAGGATCCGAATGACGGGCGTAACGTCTTCCTCGAAATTCGCGCCGGTACCGGTGGCGACGAGGCGGCGATCTTCTCCGGCGATTTGTTTCGCATGTACTCGCGTTACGCCGAGCGCCGTGGCTGGCGTGTCGAGATCCTTTCGGAAAACGAAGGCGAACACGGTGGCTATAAAGAAGTCATCGCCCGCATCGAAGGCGACAACGTTTACGGCAAGCTGAAATTCGAATCCGGCGCGCACCGCGTACAGCGTGTACCCGCCACTGAATCCCAGGGCCGTATCCACACCTCGGCCTGCACCGTGGCGGTGCTGCCCGAGCCGGACGAGCGCGAAGCCATCGAGATCAACCCGGCGGATTTGCGCGTCGACACCTTCCGCTCCTCCGGGGCCGGTGGTCAGCACGTCAACACCACCGACTCGGCGATCCGCATCACCCACATACCGACCGGCACCGTCGTCGAGTGTCAGGAAGAACGTTCCCAGCACAAGAACCGTGCCCGTGCGATGGCCTGGTTGTCGGCCAAGCTCAACGATCAGCAAACCGCTGCGGCGGCCAATGCGATCGCCAGCGAGCGTAAATTGCTGGTGGGCTCCGGTGACCGTTCCGAGCGGATTCGCACCTATAACTTTGCTCAGGGCCGGGTCACCGACCATCGCGTCAACCTGACCCTGTACTCGCTGGATGAAATCCTCGCCGGTGGCGTCGAGGCGGTGATCGAGCCGTTGCTGGCCGAATACCAGGCTGACCAACTCGCCGCGATAGGTGAATAAATGACCATCATTGCCAGCCTGTTGCGCGCCGCCGAACTGCCGGACTCGCCCACGGCGCGTCTGGACGCCGAATTGCTTCTTGCCGCCGCGCTGGGCAAGTCGCGCAGTTTTCTGCACACCTGGCCCGAGCGCATCGTGCCGAGTGAAGCAGCGCTGACTTTTGCCGAGTACCTGCAACGCCGTCGTGGCGGTGAGCCGGTGGCCTACATTCTTGGCCAACAGGGTTTCTGGAAACTCGATCTGGAAGTCGCGCCGCACACATTGATTCCGCGTCCGGACACTGAATTGCTGGTGGAAGCCGCGCTGGAATTGCTGCCCGCGACGCCGGCCAAAGTGCTCGACCTCGGCACTGGCAGCGGTGCGATCGCATTGGCCTTGGCCAGCGAACGTCCGGCGTGGAAAGTCACAGCGGTGGATCGCGTACTCGAAGCCGTGGCCCTCGCTGAGCGCAATCGTCAGCGTCTGCATTTGAACAACGCCACGGTGCTGAGCAGTCATTGGTTCAGCGCACTGGAAGGTCAGCGTTTCCAGTTGATCATCAGCAATCCGCCGTACATCGCTGCGGCCGATCCGCATCTGGTCGAGGGCGATGTGCGCTTCGAGCCGGCCAGTGCGCTGGTTGCCGGTGAGGATGGACTCGATGATCTGCGTTTGATCGTTGCGCAGGCCCCGGAACATCTGGAGGCCGCTGGCTGGCTGATGCTCGAGCACGGCTATGATCAAGCCGAAGCCGTGCGTGATCTGCTACTGACGCGCGGTTTCGAAGAAGTCCACAGCCGCACCGATCTGGGCGGTCATCAACGCATCAGTCTGGGGCGCCTGCCGTGCTGAATGATCAGGAGTTGCTGCGCTACAGCCGGCAGATTCTGCTGCAACACATCGACATCGACGGGCAGTTGAAGCTCAAGGCCAGTCGCGTGCTGATCGTCGGTCTCGGCGGTCTCGGCGCGCCGGTGGCGTTGTACCTCGCAGCGGCGGGTGTCGGTGAACTGCACCTCGCAGATTTCGACACGGTCGATCTGACCAACCTGCAACGCCAGATCATTCATGACACCGACAGCGTCGGTATGAGCAAGGTCGACTCGGCGCTCAAGCGTCTTGGCGCGATCAATCCCGAGATCCAACTGATCGCCCATCGTCAGGCGCTGGACGAGGACTCTCTCTCCGCCGCCGTGGCGGCGGTGGATCTGGTGCTCGACTGTTCCGATAATTTCTCCACCCGCGAAGCCGTCAACGCTGCGTGCGTAGCTGCGTGCAAACCGTTGGTCAGCGGTGCGGCGATTCGTTTGGAAGGGCAGTTGTCGGTGTTCGACCCGCGTCGCGCCGAGAGCCCCTGCTACCACTGCTTGTACGGGCACGGCAGCGAAGCCGAACTGACTTGCAGCGAAGCCGGTGTGGTCGGTCCGCTGGTGGGACTGGTCGGCAGCCTGCAAGCGCTTGAGGCCTTGAAGGTGTTGGTCGGTTTCGGCGAACCGCTGGTGGGCCGCTTGCTGTTGATCGATGCCCTCGGTTCGCGTTTCCGCGAGTTGCGCGTCAAGCGTGATCCGGGTTGCAGTGTCTGTGGTTCGCGCCATGCGTGAAGCGCCGATCGGCGTGTTCGACTCCGGTGTCGGCGGCTTGTCGGTGCTGGCGGAAATCCAGCGTTTGCTGCCCAATGAATCACTGCTCTATGTCGCCGATTGCGGGCACATTCCCTACGGTGAGAAAACCCCGGAGTTCATTCGCCAGCGTTGCAGCGTGATGGCCGGGTTTTTCCGTGAGCAGGGCGCCAAGGCGTTGGTGCTGGCCTGTAATACCGCGACGGTCGCGGGCGTTGCTGACTTGCGTCGTGATTTTCCCGACTGGCCGATTGTCGGTATGGAGCCTGCGGTCAAACCTGCCGCCGCCGCAACTCGCAGCGGTGTGGTCGGCGTGCTCGCCACCACCGGCACATTGCAGAGCGCCAAATTCGCCGCGTTGCTGGATCGATTTGCTGCCGATGTACGCGTGATCACCCAACCATGCCCCGGCCTGGTCGAGTTGATTGAAAGCGGCGATCTGCACAGCGCCGAGTTGCGCCAGTTGCTGCAAGGTTACGTCGAGCCGCTGTTGGCCAGCGGTTGCGACACGATCATTCTGGGCTGCACCCACTATCCCTTTCTCAAGCCGATGCTCAAGTCGATGCTCCCTGCGGACATCAGTCTGATCGATACCGGTGCTGCTGTAGCGCGGCAACTTCAGCGGCTTTTGGCGGAGCGCGATTTGCTCGCTGCCGGCCCGAACCAACCAGTCAGATTCTGGACCAGCGCCGATCCTGAGTACTTTAAAAACATCCTGCCACTGCTCGGACAAAACGCTGGCGAAGTGCAAAACTTCGACTTGTAAAAAAATTGTGAAATAACTAAAAAATCAGCTGAACTTCTGAGCAGGCGCTAGCTTCTATAGCGAAGAGTTATCTAGAAAACCAAACGATCGTTCCGGAAAAGGAAGTTTCAACGTGAAGCGACTATTCTGCTTGGCCGCGATTGCGGCCGCACTGATGGGGCAAAGTTTTACTGCACAAGCGGCAGGTGTTGAGTTTGCGGTGGGGGCCACCAGCGATTCGACCATGACGTACCGCCTGGGCATGAATTTCGATTGGGACAAGAGCTGGCTGCAGAGTGATGTCGGTCGCCTGACCGGTTACTGGAGCGGTGCTTACACTTACTGGGAAGGTGACAAGACTTCCAGTAACAATAGCCTGTCGTTCTCGCCGGTATTTGTTTACGAGTTTGCCGGTCAGTCGGTCAAACCGTATATCGAAGCGGGGATCGGTGTGGCGGCCTTCTCTAACACCAAGTACGAATCCAACAATCTCGGCGGCTCTTTCCAGTTTGAAGACCGTTTCGGTTTTGGTCTGCGTTTCAATGGCGGGCATGAAGTCGGAATTCGCGCGACGCACTATTCCAACGCTGGCCTGGCCAGTGACAACGACGGGGTAGAAAGTTACTCGCTGCATTACACGTTGCCGCTGTAAATGCTAAACGCTTGACCCCTGTGGGAGCGAGCCTGCTCGCGAAAGCTATTTCATATTCAACGAAGATGTTGAATGAAACACCGCTTTCGCGAGCAGGCTCGCTCCCACATTTGGTTTTGAGTGTTTTCGGGATCAGCGGTAGGCAGTCGTGATGCCTTTGCGCTCTTCAATGCACTCGGGCGCGCCCATTTCGAACTCGCGGCAGATCAGCGGGCGTTTCTCATAGATCGTACACATCATGCTGTCGCGATCCAGCGCCGCGCACCAGCCGTCGTCCAGGCGCAGCATCACTTCGCCGCCCCACTCATCGGTATCGATAAAGCGATCAGGTACGCCAGTGTCGGTGATCAGCATCACTTCGAGCTGGCAGCAGCACGCCGCGCAGGTCGAGCAGGTGACCGCCGGTTCCGTGATTTGTTGGTGGGGAATGGTCTTCATGGTCGGCAGTGTAAGGCAGTGCTCGATTCGCGTGTGAAAGGTCTGACAGACGCTCATTGAGTCAGCCGTCGCGCCATCGCATGCAGCAGCGGAAACAGCAGCGCCCAGAGCAGACCGATACCGATCAGCGTCGGTAACTCGCCGTAGGGAAATTGCACCCCGGCCAGGCGTCCGCCAGCGTAATACGACAATGCGCCGCCGACGGCACCCAGGGAACTCGCCAGCCACCAAGGTCGAGCGCTCCAGGCCAGGCAGTGACGCAACGTGGTTGCCAGCAATGCCCAGAGCAGCATCAGCCACAGTGGAATCAGCGGCGACTGATCCTGAAACTCGAACACGCCGACACCACGCAACACACTGTCCACAGCGGTGCCGACAATTACTACGCTCAAAATCAAACGGCCTTCAGCCGCCCAACTGCTGATCCAGCGCAGATGGATTACCAGCACCGCCAACGCGATCAACAACCACAAACTGTTGCCGCCGAGCACGCAGGTCAGCCAGCCGATCTGGAACAGCACGGCATTGGCCACACGCTCAAGCATCGAAGCGTCCGAGCAGTGGCGCAGTTATTGCGGCCGGTTTAGCCAGCAACAATTGTGCGGTGCCGATGGTGCGTTCGAGGAAACCACCCTCGCAGTAGCACAGGTAAAACTCCCACAGCCGCAGGAAATAATCGTCGTAACCCAACTCGCTCAAGCGGCCGTGGGCGCGGCGAAAGTTCTCGTGCCACAGGCGCAGGGTGCGGGCGTAGTGCAGGCCGAAATCTTCCATGTGTAGCAGGTTCATGTCGGTGTCGCGGCCGACCACTTCGAGCATTTTCTGCACGCAGGGCAGGGCGCCACCGGGGAAGATGTAGCGCTGGATGAAATCGACACCGCGCTTGGCCTGTTCATAGCGTTGTTCGCGGATGGTGATCGCCTGGATCAGCATCAGGCCGTTGCTCTTGAGCAACTGCGCGCACTGTTTGAAGTAGGTCGGCAGGAAGCGGTGACCGACCGCTTCGATCATCTCGATCGACACCAGTTTGTCGTACTCGCCGGTCAGGTCGCGGTAGTCCTTGAGCAGCAGCGTGACCCGATCCTGCAAGCCCAGTTGTTCAATGCGTTGCGCGGTAAACGCGTACTGCTCTTTCGACAGAGTCGTGGTGGTCACGCGACAGCCGTAATGTTGCGCGGCATACAGCGCCATGCTGCCCCAACCGGTGCCGATCTCCAGCAAATGATCATCGGGTTTGAGCGCAAGCTTCTGGCAGATCCGCTCCAGCTTGTTCAACTGCGCTTGTTCGAGGCTGTCTTCCGGGGTGAGGAATTGCGCTGCGGAATACATCATGGTCGGGTCGAGAAACTGCTCGAACAGGTCGTTGCCCAGATCGTAGTGCGCGGCGATGTTCTTCTGCGAACCCTTGCGCGTATTGCGGTTGAGCCAGTGCAGACCTCGCACCAACGGCCGACCGAGACGGGCCAGGCCGCCCTCCATGGCATCGAGCACGTCGAGGTTGCTGACGAACACGCGCACCACCGCGGTCAGATCCGGCGAACTCCAATAGCCGTGGATAAAGGCCTCGCCGGCACCAATCGAACCATTGCCGGCGACCATGCCCCAGACGGCCGGATCCGTCACATGGATTTCCCCGAGCAACGCACTGCCCGGCGTGCCGAACATCAGCCGTTCGCCATCCTCGACCACCAGCAGTTGCCCGTGTTTGAGCTGCGCCAGTTGGCGCAACACGCCGCGCCGCAGCAGCGATCCGGTCAAACCGTTGGTGCTGAACCGACTGACCGACAGACTAGAGGATTTCATGGCGCTGCTCCTTGGGAGGCACAGTGGCGGTTTGAAAGCTGCCGTCGGCAGTCTGATGAGCAAAGATCGGTGCGCGTTTGAGCAGCAGTCGCAGCGCCTGCCAGTAAATGGCCAAGGCAGTTTTTGCGGTCATCCACGGAAACCGCCGCAAGTAACGATGCAGACTGCGACGGTCGAGGCTTTCGCGTTGCAGATTGAGTGTCGCGTCGAACAGTTTGTGCTCGCCCTGCCAGTCGGCCATGTGCACGCCGAGGGTTTGCGCGGCGGGGCTGAAGCTCATGCGGTATTCGAGATCGCGCGGCAAAAACGGCGAAACGTGAAAGGCCTTGGCCACGGCGAAGTGCTGGTGAAAATCCTGCAGATTGGCGGGCGCACGCGCCGGCAGCACATAGTGATAACGCTCGCGCCACGGCGTGTTGGTGACTTCACAGACGATCGCTGCCAGTTGGCCGTCCGCCTCATGGCAGTAAAAAAAACTCACCGGGTTGAACGACAGCCCCCAACTGCGTGGCTGGGTCAGCAGGCAGATCGAGCCTTGCGGTTCGTGGCCGATGGCGATGCCGACCTGCTGGCGTACGGCATCGATCAGGCGTATGCCACGGCCGGTGAATGCCTTGAGATAGTCCGTCTCGCGAAAGGAAAACGGCGCAAAGCGACTGCGCCCGGCCAGCGGCGACAGTGCAAGCACCGCGTCCTGTTCGCTGAGATCGAGGTAGAGCAAACCGATCCGGTAGCGGAATTCATGGCGGCGCGGCGAGAAGCGCCGATGGCCGATCCAGCCGCTGTAGAGGGCGCTGTTCATAAGGTTTCCCCGAACGCAGCGGCCACGCGCAAGGCGCTGACCACACCGTCCTCATGAAAACCATTGGCCCAGTAAGCGCCGCAATAATGCGTGTGCTGCGCGCCATCCAGTTCGCCCCAGCGCTCCTGTGCCGCCACCGCCGCGAGGCTGAATTGCGGGTGGGCGTAGGTGTAACGGGCAAGCACTTTGTCCGGGCTGATGCCGGCGCTTTGATTGAGGCTGACGCAAAACGTGGTGTCGCTCTGAATGCCCTGCAGAATGTTCATATCGTAGGTGACGGCGGCGTGGGTATGGCCGGCGCCGCTGAGCCGATAGTTCCAGCTCGCCCAGGCCAGTTTGCGCGTCGGCAGCAAACGCGTGTCGGTGTGCAGCACCACTTCATTGTCGGCGTAGGGCAGGGCACCGAGGATCGCGCGTTCGGCATCGCTGGGGACTGCCAGCAGTTTCAGCGCCTGGTCGCTGTGACAGGCGAACACCACTCGATCGAAATGCTCAAGGCCTGCCGGGCTGTGGATAACTACGCCATGCACATCGCGATCAACCCGGGTTACCGGGCAATTGAGCCGAATCCTGTCTTTGAACGCGGCCGTCAGCGGCGCGATATAGGCGCTTGAGCCGCCTTCGATGACTTGCCATTGCGGCCGATCGCTGACAGACAACAGCCCATGGTTTTTGAAAAACCGCACAAAAAACTGCAGCGGGAAGTTGAGCATTTCTGCCATCGGCATCGACCAGATCGCCGAACCCATCGGCACGATGTAATGCAGGATGAACCGTTCGCCGTAACCGCCGGCCTTGAGGTACTCGTCAAGAGTTGTGTCAGCGGCGATGCGCAGTTCAACCAAGTCGCGCTGGGCTTCCTTGTTGAAGCGCAGAATGTCGCGCAACATGCCCCAGAACCCCGGCGACAACAGGTTGCTGCGCTGGGCGAAAAGGCTATTGAGGTTATTGCCGTTGTATTCCAGGCCGGTGTCCGGGTCGGTCACCGAGAAACTCATTTCGGTCGGTTTGAACGCCACGCCGAGCTGGCCGAGCAAGCGGATAAAGTTCGGGTAGGTCCAGTCATTGAAGACGATGAAACCGGTGTCCACGGCGTACTGCCGTTCTGCGACGGTCACGTCCACGGTGTGCGTGTGGCCACCGACCCAGTCGCCGGCCTCGAACACCGTCACTTCA
Organism: Pseudomonas chlororaphis; assembly: GCF_000783395.1. Taxonomy (GTDB): domain Bacteria; phylum Pseudomonadota; class Gammaproteobacteria; order Pseudomonadales; family Pseudomonadaceae; genus Aquipseudomonas; species Aquipseudomonas chlororaphis_H. The sequence continues at coordinate 49,444 of NZ_JSFK01000004.1, forward strand.
TGCCGGCGATTGAGCAGGTAGGCGCAGGTAAGCCCGGCGATGCCGCTGCCGACGATGGCAATTTTCATGTCGGATCCGTCAGCGGAGGTGACTTGCGCACCATGCGCTTGCCGATCGCCAGTTGCACCCGTGCCGGCAGTTTCGACAGCGGCCACAACGCGGCCATGAACAGCGCCGGAAAGGCGATTTCCAATGGCCGATCCTTGAGCTTGGCGAAGATGTGCCGCGCGGCTTTATCCACAGGCCAGCTCAACGGCATGGGGAAATCGTTTTTCGCGGTCAGCGGTGTTTCGACGAAGCCGGGGCTGACCACGGTGACTTCGATGCCTTCGTCGGCCAGATCGATACGCAGCGATTCGAACAGGTAACGCAAACCTGCCTTCGACGCGCCATAGGCTTCGGCCCGTGGCAGCGGCAGGTAAGTCACTGAGCTGGCGACGCCGATCAGATGCGGCGCGGTGCCTTTGCGCAGCAGCGGCAGCGCGGCTTCGATGCAATAACTGCTGGCAAGCAGGTTAGTGCGCACCACATGCTCGATGATCGAGGAATCGAACTGCTTGGCGTCGACATATTCGCAGGTGCCGGCGTTGAGAATCACCGAGTCCAGCGAACCCCAGTCGGCGGCGATCTGCTCGCCGATTTCGCGAACCGTCTGGCTGTTGGTCAGATCCCCGGGTACCACCAAAACCTGCCCTGGATAGCGTTGCGACAAGACCTTGAGCGGGGCGACCTGACGGGAACTGACTGCCAGATGCGCACCGGTTTTCAGGATCTCTTCAGCCAGCGCCGCGCCGATGCCACTGCTGGCCCCGGTCAACCAATAACGCCGTGGAGGTGTACGACTCATCCCATTCTCCTTTTCAGCCAGGCAATGACCCGGCCCAATACTGGCAGGTGTTCATACAGCAGCGCCCCGGCATCGAAGTAATCCCGGTGGCGATAAACCTTGTCGTGCCACAGCAAATGCGAGCAGCCGCTGACGCGAATCACGCGGCCATTCGCCAGGCGCGGATGGCGATAGCTCATGACCCAGCGCAAATAGCCTTCGCCGTCGCTGATCTGATCGAAGCCATGAAAGTCGAAACGCAGCTCGCTGACGTTGGCATACAGCTCACCGAAATAGTCGCGTAACTGCGCCAGACCCTGCACCTCGTGCAGCGGGTCGGTGAAGTGAATGTCATCGCTGTACAGCTCGCCGAGGCTTTGCAGGTTGTCTTTGTTCAACGCTGAAAATTGCCGGGCGAAGCGGCGCAGGAATTCACTCATCATCGCCTCCTGAGGACGCACGCGAAGGCAGGTTCTTGAAGGCCGCCAAAGCGCGCTGACGCGAGGTGCTGAGGTTGACGATCGGTGACGGATAGTCCGCCGCGCCGAACAAACCGCCGACGTCGGCCGGGTTGTGCACTTCTTTCTTGTTGAGGCCGGCCAGTTCCGGCAGCCAGTGCTTGATGAACAGGCCTTCGCTGTCGAATTTTTCCGACTGGCTCAGCGGGTTGAATATGCGGAAATAAGGCGCCGAATCGGTGCCCGTCGACGAACTCCATTGCCAGCCACCGTTGTTCGCCGCCAGGTCGCCATCAATCAGGTGGCGCATGAAAAAGCGCTCGCCTTCGCGCCAGTCGATCAGCAGGTTTTTGGTCAGGAACATCGCCACTATCATGCGCAGGCGATTGTGCATCCAGCCGGTTTCGAGCAGTTGGCGCATCGCGGCGTCGATGATCGGCAGACCGGTGCGCGCTTCTTGCCATGCGGCAAGATCGTCCGGCGCATCACGCCAGGCCAGCGCTTCGGTTTCCGGGCGGAAAGCGCGATGGCGGGAAACGCGGGGATAGCCGACCAGAATGTGCTTGTAGAACTCGCGCCACAGCAGTTCATTGATCCAGGTGACCGCGCCGACCTTGCCGCTCTCGAACTCGCCCTGATTGCTTTGCAGGGCGGCATGCAGACACTGGCGCGGCGAAATCACGCCCGCCGCCAGATACGCCGAGAGCTGACTGGTGCCGGGCTTGGCCGGGAAGTCGCGTTCGCTCTGGTAGTAGTCGATCTGCGCGTCGGTGAAGGTGTCGAGACGGCGTTGTGCTTCCTTTTCGCCGGCGGGCCATAGATCGCGCAGGGATTGGCTCGGTGTGGGGAAGCCTTTCACGGAGTCGGGAATCGGGTCGCTGTCGATGGCAAGTTTTGCCTGTTTGCCGGGGGCCTTGACCAACGCCGGCATTGAGCGATGCAGGCGTTCGTAACAGACTTTGCGGAACTGGCTGAACACCTTGAAGTAGCTGTCGGTCTTGGTCAGCACCGTGCCGGGTTTGAACAGCAACTGGTCGAGATAGCTGTGAAAGGTGACGCCTTCGGCCTTTAGTGTTTCGCCTACCGCTGTATCGCGACGACTTTCATGGACGCCATATTCTTCATTGACGTGAACCGCCGCTATCTTCAGTTGCCGGCAGAGCTTGAGCAGTTCCGCCGGGGCTTGATCCCAATGCGCGGCAGTACGGATCAGCAACGGAATATTCAACGCGGCGAGGCTTTTGCTCAGCTCATCGAGGTTGCGCAACCAGAAGTCGACCTTGCACGCTGCATCGTCATGCTCAAGCCATTGCTGCGGGCTCAACAGAAACACGGCGACCGTCGGGCCGCGCGCTGCGGCAGCCGCGAGGGCGGTGTTGTCATGTTGGCGCAAGTCGCTGCGCAGCCAGATCAATTGCATGTCGGAACTCACTGCGTCCATTAGATCAGCCCACGCTGAACGAGCACCTGGTGCGCTACAAGCGCATCTTCAGCCAGGAACACATCAGCCATCTCGGAAGTTCTTACGGACAACTCGGCGTGGTGGATGCATACCGTTGGTCCGACCAGCATTTTTGTACAACCGACTCCGTTCAGTAGTTTGGGCAACTGCGCAAGGTTCATGGCTTTGCTGGAATACAGCAGTACGCCACGGGCTTGCAGATGTTCGACCGCCAGCGCCAGTTCGGCGGCAGGCAGCGGCCAGTCAAACACTTGCACCGGACAATCGGCGCTGCTGATCAGCCACGCGCACAGCCACAGATGAGGTTCCAGTGGCAGGTCGGAATGATTGATCAATAACAGCGGGGCGCCATGTAACTGACGATTGTTATGGTAGATGCGTGTGCCGAATTTGCTGCGTAACCACGAATAAAAGAATACCCGTTCCATCTGCGCGCCGAACTGACCCTGCCAGCGCTGCTCCAGTTCCGCCAGCAGCGGCATCAGCAATTGCTCGCACAATGTGCGTGGCGGGTAGAGCGCCATGGCCTGATTGACGCTGTCGTCGAGGCTGCGTTCATTGAGTTGCGTGACGGCCGTCAGCAGTGTCTGGCGCAAGTGCTGCCAGTCGTTTTCCACCGATCCGCTGAACGCCTGCGGTGCGTCGAGCAGCGGTTTGACCTGACTGACGGCAACACCACGGTTGAGCCAAGTGAGGATGGTCAGAATCTGTTGCACGTGTTCGGCCGAATACAGCCGGTGACCCTTGGGGGTGCGTTGCGGCACGACCAGCCCGTAGCGGCGTTCCCACGCGCGCAAAGTGATCGCGTTGACGCCGGTCTGCCGCGCGACTTCGCGAATCGGCAGCCAGCCCTCGTCGAGGGCTTTCTTAAAATCCGCGCCAAGGTCTTCCTGGGCGCTGGTATCCATTTTGTCGTTCATTAGATTGCGTTTCGCAGGCTGAGGTTTTCCGGGTGCGGTTGCAGGTAAACCTGTTGCGCGATGTACGAATCCGGATGGAGGCGAAAGTGATGCTTGAGCAACGTCAACGGCACCACCAGCGGCACGATGCCTTGGCGGTACTGGCCGATGACGTGTTGCATTTCCTGTTTGTCTTCGGCGCTGATTACCTGTTTCAGATAACCGCTGATGTGCAGCAGCACGTTGCAGTGCGTGCCACGGGTGGCGCATTTCTTTAATGCCGCCATCAGTTCGCTGAAGTAGCGCGGGCCGAGTTCGACGGGATCGGTGTCGGCCATGTTGCCGAGCAGTTTGCCCAGCGCTTTGTATTGCGGCGGGTTGTGCGCCATCAGCAAATATTTGTAGCGCGAATGGAATTCGGTGAGGGCACGACGACTCAGGCCATTGGCGAGGACTTGTTGCCATTCGCTGTAGGCGAACACGCGGGTGATGAAGTTCTCGCGCAGCACCGGGTCGTTGAGGCGCCCGGCTTCTTCCACGGGCAGATCCGGATGCCGTGCGCAGAACGCCTGGGCATAAATGCCGCGTCCGCCGCCATTCACCGGGGCACCGTTGGCGTGGTAGACCTTGACCCGTTCCAGACCGCAGGACGGCGATTGCTGCATGAAGATGTAGCCGCAGATGTCAGTGAGTTCGGCGGCCATTTTCTCGCCGTATTCGGCCAATGGCTGGGTGACGTTGATCGCCCGGTTCACCGTGCCGACCGCTTGTGGATGCTCAGCGTCGCCGACGAGGCGGATGGGTTCGCGCGGGATGCCCAGGCCGATGGCCACCTCGGGGCATACGGGGACAAAATCGAAATGCTCGGTGAGGGTGCGGCTGCACAGGCGCGATTCCTTGTGCCCACCGTTGTAGCGCACCTCGGCACCCAGCAGGCAGGCGCTGATGGCGATTTTTGGCTTGGCTACGCAAGGATCAGACATGGGCACCTCGAATCTATACCTGTACAGAGGTTGATCTCTGTACAACTTTGCTCAGCATAGATTCATGGGTGTACAAGTCAAATTATTTGTATAACTTTTTTGGTTGAACGCAGTTCATTGTTGGAGCGAGCCTGCTCGCGAATACGGTCTGTCAGCCAATGCATCTGTTGAATGTTAATCCGCATTCGCGAGCAAGCTCGCTCCCACAATGGTCGGTGGCTATTTCCAGCCCTGCAGCCATTCAGCGTTGTTTTGTAGCGTCTGCCAATCGAATCGTTCGGCACGCTTGGTCAACACCGCCTGCAACTCGACTTCCAGCACTGTGCCTTCCTCGTCGCGAAACAACTCGGTCACCAGAAAATGTTTTTCACGATTCTGCGGGAGGGCTGCTGTCCATTTCGACAGCAGCAATTTTTGCGGATTGATGCGGTTCATTGCAGGTGTTCGTGCAAGCGCTTTGCGGCTTCCTGACCGCTCAGCCAAGCGCCTTCGACACGCCCGGACAGGCACCAGTCGCCGCAGGCGTACAGACCCAGATCGGCATCGGCCAGCGTGCCCCATTCATGACCAGTGGCGGGTCGCGCATAGAGCCAGCGGTGGGCGAGGCTGAAGCTCGGCGCGGGCATCGCGCTGTGCAGCAACTCGGCAAAGGCGCCGTGCAGTTGCTCGATCACCGCTTCCTTGGCCAGGTCGATGTGTTGCCGGCTCCACGCGCTGGTGGCATGCAGCACCCAAGTGTCGAGGGTGTTGTCGCGCCCCGGTTTACTGCGGTTGCGCGCCAGCCAGTCGAGCGGGCTGTCCTGCACGAAGCAACCTTCGATGGGTGTATCCAGCGGTGTCTCGAAGGCGAGGGCAACGGCCCAGGTCGGCTCCATTTTCACCCCGGCAGCGGCCCCGGCAAGCTTCGGCGCGGCGGCCAACAAAGCAGTCGCTTGCGGTGCCGGCGTGGCGATCACGACGTGGCTGAACGGGCCGTGTGTAAAGCCCTCGGCGTCCTGCAGATGCCAGTGTTCCTCGCCGCGATAAACCTCGGTGATGCGACAGGCGAAATGCACCTCCAGGCCATCGAGCAGGCCACGAGTAATGGCGCTCATACGCGGCGTACCGACCCAGCGGGTCTGCTCGTCCGGTGACAGATTCAACTGCCCGCCCTGATAGGTGTAGAGCTGCGGCGTCCACTCGGCGACCCAGCCCCGGCTTTGCCAACGCTGCACTTCGGTGACGAAGCGGCGGTCGCGGGCGGTGAAATATTGCGCGCCCATGTCCAGCGAGCCAGTGTCACTGCGCTTGCTCGACATGCGCCCGCCACTGCCGCGGCTTTTGTCGAATAATTGCACGGTGTGCCCGCTCTCTGTCAGAGCCTGGGCGGCGGAGAGCCCGGCGATGCCGGTGCCGATGATTGCGATAGGTACAGTCATAGGGGCCTCGTTTACCTTTCTGTACAGACTACGCTGTGGATGAAACCTGTACAATTTTGTTTTTTGGTATAACTTCTAGCGTTCTCGTTCTGACAGCTTGGCCTATGGTTAAACAATAGAGCCTGCCCGATAGAAAAGATCCCTGCTTATAAAAATAGACTAGTGATCCGGGTTAAACGCCACGCGAGGAAGATGTCATGCACATATTGCTGACCGGCGGTACTGGTTTGATCGGACGTCAGCTCTGCCGACACTGGTTGGGGCAGGGCCATCGCCTGACGGTCTGGAGCCGAAAACCGGAGAAGGTCGCGAAGATCTGCGGTGCGCAGGTGCGTGGCATCGCGCGTCTGGAAGATCTCGGCGATGAGCCTGTGGACGCGATCATCAATCTGGCCGGTGCGCCGATTGCCGATCGGCCGTGGACCCATCGCCGCAAAGCGCTGCTTTGGAGCAGTCGAATCAAGCTGACGGAAACGCTGTTGGCGTGGCTCGAAACCCGCGCGCAGAAACCGGCGTTGCTGATTTCCGGTTCGGCGATCGGCTGGTATGGCGACGGCGGTGAGCGCGAATTGACCGAAGATTCACCGCCGGTGATCGACGATTTCGCCAGCCAGTTGTGCATTGCCTGGGAGGAAACCGCGCAACGCGCCGAGGCTCAGGGCATCCGGGTGGTGCTGGTGCGAACGGGTCTGGTGCTGTCGGCCGAGGGCGGCTTTTTGTCGCGCTTGCTGTTGCCGTTCAAGCTCGCGCTGGGCGGGCCTTTGGGCAATGGTCGGCAGTGGATGCCGTGGATTCATATCAACGATCAAATCGCCCTGATTGATTTTCTTCTGCACCGCGATCAGGCCAGTGGTCCTTATAATGCGTGCGCGCCGAAACCTGTGCGCAATCGCGAATTTGCCAAGACGCTGGGCAGCGTTTTACACCGCCCGGCGTTCATGCCGATGCCGACGCTGGCGCTGAAAGTCGGTCTCGGCGAGATGTCTTTGTTGTTGCTCGGCGGCCAGAAGGCTATGCCGGCACGCTTGCTGGAAGCGGGTTTCACTTTCCAGTTCACGGATTTACGCGCGGCCCTGGATGATCTCTCCAGCCGCCTCTGAAATAGGACGTTGCATGACCGATCACGCCTTGCTCCTGGTCAACCTGGGTTCCCCGGCCTCCACCTCGGTGGCCGATGTGCGCAGCTACCTCAATCAATTCCTGATGGACCCGTATGTGATCGACCTGCCGTGGCCGGTGCGGCGTCTGCTGGTGTCGCTGATCCTGGTCAAGCGCCCGGAACAATCGGCCCACGCTTACGCCTCGATCTGGTGGGAGGAGGGCTCACCGCTGGTGGTGCTCAGCCGTCGTCTGCAACAGCAGATGACCGCACAGTGGAATCACGGCCCGGTGGAACTGGCGATGCGTTACGGCGAGCCGTCGATTGAAACCTGTTTGTTGAAGCTGGTGGCGGCGGGGCACACGCGCATCACGCTGGCGCCGCTGTATCCGCAATTCGCCGACAGCACCACGACCACGGTGATCGAAGAAGCGAAACGGGTGATTCGGCAGAAGAAACTCGACGTGCAACTGTCGGTGCTGCAGCCGTTCTACGATCAGCCGGAATACCTCGACGCGCTGGTTGAAAGCGCCCGGCCGCATCTGCAGCAGGATTACGATCACCTGTTGCTGAGCTTCCACGGTTTGCCCGAGCGGCATCTGACCAAACTCGATCCGACCGGCAATCATTGCTTCAAGAATGACGACTGCTGCAAGAACGCCTCGCCTGCGGTATTGGCGACCTGTTATCGCGCGCAATGCCTGCGGACAGCAGCGTTGTTCGCCGAGCGCATGGGGTTGCCGGATGGCAAATGGTCGGTGTCGTTTCAGTCCCGTCTGGGGCGGGCGAAGTGGATCGAACCGTACACCGAAGCGCGGCTGGATGAGCTGGCGAAAAGCGGCGTGAAGAAGATTCTGGTGATGTGCCCGGCGTTTGTTGCCGACTGCATCGAAACGCTGGAAGAGATTGGTGATCGCGGCAAGGAACAGTTCCGCGAAGCGGGGGGCGAAGAGTTGGTGCTGGTGCCGTGTCTGAATGACGACCGGCAATGGGCGAAAGCCTTGGCCACTCTCTGCGAGCGAGCTCCGCTGGCGTTGTGATGATCGTTCCCACGCAGAGCGTGGGAACGATCAGATCTAAAAGTTTAGATCAGCGGCTCATCCGCCTTCTTGTTCTTCCAGCCGTCATTGCCCGGCAGGATCAGGTTCAGCGCAATCGCCACCACCGCGCACAGCGCGATGCCTTTGAGACCGAAGTCGTCCGGGCCGGTGCCGGTGCCGACCAGCACACCGCCAATGCCGAACACCAGCGTCACCGAGACAATCACCAGATTGCGCGCCTCGCCCAGATCGATCTTGTGACGGATCAGGGTGTTCATGCCCACCGCCGCGATCGAACCGAACAGCAAGCACAGAATCCCGCCCATCACCGGCACCGGAATGCTCTGCAGCAGGGCGCCGAACTTGCCGATGAACGCCAGGCTGATGGCAAAGATCGCCGCCCAGGTCATGATCTTCGGGTTGTAGTTCTTGGTCAGCATCACCGCGCCAGTGACTTCGGCGTACGTGGTGTTTGGTGGGCCGCCGAACAGGCCGGCAGCAGTGGTGGCAATGCCATCACCGAGCAGGGTGCGATGCAGGCCTGGCTTCTTCAGATAATCGCGACCGGTCACGCTACCCACGGCAATCACGCCGCCGATGTGTTCAATGGCCGGAGCCAATGCCACCGGAACGATGAACAGAATCGCCTGCCAGTTGAACTCCGGCGCGGTGAAATGCGGAATCGCAAACCATGGCGCTGCGGCAATCTTCGCGGTATCAACCACGCCGAAATAGAACGCCATGGCAAAACCGACCAGCACACCGGAAATGATCGGCACCAGACGGAAGATGCCTTTACCGAACACGGCGACGATCAACGTGGTCAGCAATGCCGGCATCGAGATCATCATCGCGGTCTGGTAGTGGATCAGTTCCGAACCGTCGCCAGCCTTGCCCATTGCCATGTTTGCGGCAATCGGCGCCATGGCCAGGCCGATGGAAATGATCACCGGACCAATCACCACCGGTGGCAGCAGACGGTCGATGAAGCCCGTGCCTTTGATCTTCACGGCCAGGCCGAGGAAGGTGTAGACGAAACCGGCCGCCATCACACCGCCCATGGTCGCGGCGAGGCCGAACTGGCCCTTGGCGAGAATGATCGGGGTGATGAAAGCGAAGCTCGACGCCAGAAACACCGGCACCTGACGCCCGGTGACGATCTGGAACAGGATCGTCCCAAGACCTGCGGTAAACAGTGCCACGTTCGGGTCAAGGCCCGTGATCAGCGGCATCAGCACCAAAGCGCCGAAAGCCACGAACAGCATCTGGGCGCCGGACAGCACCGTGCGCCAGAGCGGATCGTTGAACTCTTGCTGCATGGTTACGCGTCCTTCTGCTTGGTGCCGAAGATCTTGTCACCGGCGTCGCCAAGCCCTGGGATGATGTAACCGTGCTCGTTCAAGCGCTCATCGATGGACGCGGTGTAGATGGTCACGTCCGGGTGAGCCTTTTCTACGGCGGCAATACCTTCCGGCGCGGCAACCAGCACCATCGCGCGGATGTCTTTGCAGCCGGCTTTCTTCAGCAGGTCAATGGTCGCAACCATCGAGCTGCCAGTGGCGAGCATCGGGTCGATGATCATCGCCAACCGTTCGTCGATTTCCGGAACCAGTTTTTCCAGATAGGTGTGCGCTTGCAGGGTTTCTTCGTTGCGGGCGACGCCCACGGCGGAAACCTTGGCACCCGGGATCAGGCTCAGCACGCCTTCAAGCATGCCGATACCGGCGCGCAGGATCGGCACGACGGTGATCTTCTTGCCGGCGATCTTCTCGACCGACACGGTGCCGCACCAGCCTGCAATATCGTAGGACTCCAGCGGCAAATCTTTTGTAGCTTCATAGGTCAACAGGGCGCCGACTTCCTGAGCAAGCTCACGGAAGTTCTTGGTGCTGATATCGGCGCGGCGCATCAGGCCGAGTTTATGACGGATCAGCGGATGGCGGATCTCGAGGATGGGCATGGAAAAACTCCGGCGGCGGGCAAAAAAACCGGCCTAGATTAATCTATCCGAGGGTGATGTCCTATAGGACATTCTGTACGTTAGTCCATAAAGGCTTGATTCGGCCTCGCGAGATGCGTACCTTTGCCCGCTTTTCGCAGCCATACCCCCCCACATTCCCCCCTGGAGAGCGCCATGTCCGCTGATCTCGAGCATATCCGTCAAATCATGCGAGAGGCTGACTGCCTGTACACCGAATCTGAAGTCGAGGCCGCCATTGCCCGCGTCGGTGCACAAATCAACGAACAACTGGCCGACAGCAACCCGGTAGTGTTCTGCGTGATGAACGGCGGGCTGATTTTCTCCGGCAAGCTGCTGACGCATCTGCAATTCCCGCTGGAAGCGTCTTACCTGCACGCGACCCGTTATCGCAACGAAACCAGCGGCGGCGACCTGTTCTGGAAGGCCAAGCCGGAAGTCTCGTTCATCGACCGCGACGTGCTGATCATCGACGACATCCTCGACGAAGGTCACACCCTCGGCGCGATCATCGACTTCTGCAAACACGCTGGCGCGCGCAAAGTGCACACCGCCGTACTGATCGACAAGGATCACGACCGTAAAGCGCGTCCTGACCTGAAAGCCGATTTCGTTGGCCTGCCGTGCATCGACCGCTACATCTTCGGTTACGGCATGGACTACAAAGGCTACTGGCGCAACGCCAACGGGATCTTTGCCGTTAAAGGCATGTAAGCAAGATCAAAAGATCGCAGCCTTCGGCAGCTCTACAGGTTCGATGTAGGAGCTGCGGAACGCTGCGATCTTTTGCTTTTAATCCCATGCTAGAGTGCTCGGCCCGTCCCCGGAGCCAGCCATGAGCCTCTTGATCCGCAGCTTTGCCGCCCTGTTGCTGACTCTCAGCCTGCCGCTGTCCGCCGCGCCGATGCACAGTCAATTCCTGCCGCCGGACGACCTGACCGTGCGCGATGCCGAGCCCGAGCAGCAGCAACTCATGCAGGTCACCGACTATTCCGTTGTGGTGGGCGCGCAACGCCAGTCCAATCAACAACCGATCCCGGTCACCTCACCGCTGATGATTCGCCTCAAGGGCAAATCCCTGAACAAGGGCGCGACCATCACCCAAGTGCTGGTCAATTTCGACGGCGAAAGCAAAAGCCTGAAAAAGCCGATCTACGACGACAAGAGCAAAACCCTGACGCTGTTTTATCCACAGGCCCAATACCGCGTGATCATCGATCTGCTGCGCAATGACACCGTGTATGTGCAGTTCCTCAGTTACGCCAACGGCCATATCTGGGCCGATTTGCACACTGGGGCGGTGCGATCGCGTTGAGCCGGGCGGCCGGGCAGGGGTAAACTGCCCGCCCCGTGTAATGTCTGCGAGCTGGAGTCGGCAATGCGTAAAGATAAGAAACAAGTGATTGGTGACGAGATCGGCGATGAGCAGATCAAGCTGTTCCTCGATTTTGAGCCGGTCGACGCCACTTCGCCGTCGCTGCACAAACTGATCAAGGCCTACCGTGGCCTGCGTATCGATGACTTCGAACGCTTTCTGGGCTTCTTCGTCGCGGCGGGTTATGACGTTGATGGCAAGGACGAGCAGGGCAAGACCTTCGTTGACCTGATCGCCGATCAGCGCAACGCCCCGGAATACATCGAGCTGATCGAAAAGTCCCGCACCTGAGGCTTTTCCCTCGCACAAAAAAACGCCCCGCACTCACTGAGTACGGGGCGTTTTTTATGCGGCGTGATTCAAGCGTAGCTTGGGGTCTCGCTGCTTTCTTCAACCAGCTCCAGTGCGATGTTGTTCTGCGTGTTGATCTTGCGATACAGCGCAGCATCGGTTTCCAGAACCTTTTCACGGGCCGGGAAGATCTCGGCCAGTTTGCCAGCCCACTCACCCTTGGCCTTGTCCGGGAAGCACTTCTCGATCAGCTCGAGCATGATCGAAACGGTCACCGACGCACCTGGCGAAGCACCGAGCAGGGCAGCGAGGGAACCGTCCTTGGCTGCAACCAGTTCGGTACCGAACTGCAGGATGCCGCCCTTTTTCGGATCTTTCTTGATGATCTGCACCCGTTGGCCGGCCACTTCCAGGCGCCAGTCTTCGGCTTTCGCCTCTGGGTAGAAACGGCGCAGGGAATCCAGACGCTGTTCCATCGACTGCATCACTTCGCTGACCAGGTACTTGGTCAGGTCCATGTTGTTTTTTGCCACCGCCAGCATTGGCCCGATGTTGCCGGCGCGAACCGACAGCGGCAGGTCCATGAAGGAACCGTGCTTGAGGAACTTGGTGGTGAAACCGGCGTATGGCCCGAACAGCAGGGATTTCTTGCCGTCGACGACGCGGGTGTCCAGGTGCGGCACCGACATCGGTGGCGAACCTACGGCAGCCTGGCTATAAACCTTGGCCTGGTGATGCTTTACCACTTCCGGGTTGTCGCAACGCAGCCACTGGCCGCTGATCGGGAAGCCGCCGAAGCCTTTGCTTTCTTCGATGCCCGAAGCCTGCAGCAACGGCAACGCTGCGCCACCCGCGCCGAGGAAGACGAATTTGGCGTCGACTTCACGGCTGCTGCCGCTGTTGACGTCCTTGATGCTGACGGTCCAGCCGGCGCCGTTACGCTTGAGGCCGGTAACGCGCTTGCAGTATTTGACTTGAGTGTCGGGAGCGCTGGTCAGGTGCTTGAGCAACTGATTGGTCAGGGCGCCGAAGTTGACGTCGGTGCCGTTCATCACGCGAGTGGCGGCGAGGACTTCGTCCGGCGAGCGGCCCGGCATCATCAACGGCATCCATTCGGCCATTTTGGCCTTGTCTTCGGTGTACTCCATGTCAGCGAAGGCGTGGTGCTTGCTCAACACGTCGAAGCGCGATTTGAGGAAAGACACGCCGCTGTCGCCCTGGACGAAACTCAGGTGCGGCACCGGGCTGATGAAGGATTTGCACGAGCCGAAGGTGCCTTTTTTGGTCAGGTACGACCAGAACTGCTTCGACACCTCGAACTGGGTGTTGATGTGCACGGCTTTCTTGATGTCGACGGTGCCATCAGCGGCCTGCGGCGTGTAGTTCAGCTCGCACAGACCCGCGTGGCCGGTACCGGCGTTGTTCCATGGGTTGGAACTCTCCGCAGCACCGGAATCCATCAGCTCGACGACTTCCAGCTTGATCGCGGGGTCGAGCTCTTTGAGCAGTACGGCCAGGGTGGCACTCATGATGCCGGCCCCAACCAGAACTACGTCGACTGCTTCGTTATGCGCCATTTAACGCGTCTCCAAAATCTGCAGCACCAAATTGTCGGCATGGCTGCCAGGCGTTCCGGGACAGGTCATTGATGTCCGGGCTATCCGTGGTCAGGTCGCCATGTCCGAATCTTCGCAATTTTTCGCAACTTCGACGGATGTATGCGGCTTGGCTTTCAAGAGCTCCATGAACTCATTTCAGCACGCGGCTGGCAATTCGACTTATGGTCGAGACATCCGTTTTTGTGCAACCAAATCCGTAGCGGACAGGCTTCAGGCTCCGATATTCGAGGTATACCCGGTCCTGTGTCGTTGGGCTGTTTCAGACGCTAATGGTGCATGTTCAGACGCAAAACTTTTCATTTGCTCGCCACACTCTTGTGAAGTTGTGAAAACCCGTTTTTTTCACGCTCTTTTGAAGACGTGAACCTCAAAAAGGGCTGTCCAGGCCTGGCACCTTGCCCGAGGGCAAAAACAACGCGGTGGCCGAGCGTCATGACAGCTCTGCAGATTCGCGAAAAGCGGGGTTTTTGCCGGAAGAACAGGCAAGCGCGCCAACTTCACTCGATCTGTGTGGGCGGCTCTCTGTGGGCGATTTTGGGTGTCGATGCATGCGCATTGACGCTGTTGCGGGGCCCGATCAGGAGACGTCCTTATAATCGGGGGGAGATTGTATCGAAGAAATGCGGGCAGTTGCTCGTGTTTAATGACTTTTATTAGGCATCCGGTCAGATGCTCAACATCGCTTGCACCCGTGCGCGGGGCTGCGACGCTATGACGCGGGCGCTGGCGGGCAGTGGCTGGTGCAACCAGTTGAGGCGGATTTCTTCGATTTCCACCCAACCGTCGCCCATCGGTTGCAGGCTGCACTGCTTGAAAGCCTGGCAATGGCCATTGCGATCGAGCAGGGCGAAGCTGCGATGCAGTGGGCGTGGGGCGAACAACGAGATCAGATAACGCATGATTGAGTACCTTGTGGGGGACTGATTGCGAGGTTGCCAAGGCGCCGTGACGTCAACGTGTATGCCGGGTGAATAATCTGTGACAGGAACCGCTTTCCCAAGGGTTTGTCAGACATTTCAGTATTCGCTGCAGGGCGCTGGTTACCCGCAGTGGCCCACCGCTATACTGCCGGCCTGTTTGTGCCTGATTCTGGAGAGAAGAGCATGTTGCAACGCCTGTTGTTCGGTTTGATCACTGTGGCCGGTTTGACCCTGGCCGGCTGCGCCCACAGCCCGCAACAACTGAGCCCTGAGCCGAAGCTGACCACTCAGCTGCCAGCGGTCGGCCGTGGTCAGCCAGTCGTCGTTCGCGTGGTTGACGGTCGTCCGTCGCCAACCCTCGGTACCCGTGGCGGCCTGTACCCGGAAACCAGCGCCATCACCGTGCAGCGCGAGCAGATCCTGCCGAAGCTGCAGGCTCAGGCTGAAGCTGCCGTGCGTTTGCTCGGTTTCACCCCGACCAACAACGCGCCAAACGCTCCGCAGCTGACCGTGACCCTGGCCGAGCTGAAGTATCAGTCGCCGAAAGAAGGCATGTACGTGACCGAAGCGACCATCGGCGCGACCTTCCGCTCCGACGTGCAAAACGCTAACCGTCGTTACAGCGGCCGTTACGGTGCGTCGCTGGACCAGCGTTTCGGCATGGCGCCGAACCAGGAAACCAACACCAAACTGGTCAGCGATGTGTTGAGCGATGCGCTGACGCGTCTGTTCAAGGATCCGACGGTGGGTCAGGTTCTGGCTGAGTAAGTTTTCAGCGGATGTGAAAAAGCCCGGGGCCAGTAATGGTTCCGGGCTTTTTTGTGGGTGTCGGGATTGGAATTTGTGTCGTATGGGAGATCGATCCCCCTCACCCCAGCCCTCTCCCCAAAGGGGAGAGGGGGAAGGGAGCCGATCGGGGGCTTTTCAGAATTTGAGTTCGGCTGGATATTTCAGGTCGATGGACCTCGAATAAACACCTCGGTCAGTCCCCTCTCCTTCTGGGAGAGGGCTAGGGTGAGGGTGCTTTTGCTATTTTCAGGCCGCCTGAGAATAGAAGTCGAGCACGCTGACGCCCGTCAGCAAATCCGTCTCCGGCAAATCCGCATGCTGATGCCCGCCCAGTGCGCAATACACCAGCCAATGGCGATCCTGAACGTTGAAAGCGAGACTGCCGACGAGGCTCTGTTGTTCGTCATAAGGCGTGATGAGGTACAGACGATCCTGGTTTTCAGCGTGAAGCATGTCGCGTTCCATGTGTGTTTCGAGGCGCGCAGGGTGGCTGATCCACATGACGATGCCGTGACACAGGACAGCCATCGGTCGATTGTCAGGTTATTTGTCGCAAAGACTGGGGTTGAACCGGCAGGTTTGGTTAGAATCCGCGCCGCGGTCGTCGATCTGGCGTCTGCCATACCGGTTCAGATAGAGGTCTGTGATGTCGCTGCACTTGATGACACTGTTTACCGCCCATCCCGCCAAGTTGATCAACCTGCTGGCGCTGTTGTTGGCGTTTCCGGGCAGTTGGCTGCTGCACGCCACCCGCCGCCGTGAGCAGCGCGCGATGGCCAGCATTGCCGCTCAGCGTCAGGCGCAGCCGAATGCCGAGCCAATCCTCGATTGGGCAACCTTGCGCATGAACCGGTTTTTCTATCGATTTGGTTTTGCTTGTCTGGCTCTTGCCCTGATCGTTTCCTGGATCAGCACACGCTTCTGAACAACGTCAGGCATAAAAAAAACGGCGCCCGAGGGCGCCGTTTTTGCGTCTGGTAAAAACCGCTTACAACGGCAACCCAGCCTTGACCCGGTACTGATTACGCACCGGCGTCGCATATTGCAGCACCAGATACGGACGATGCTCCTCAGGGCACGCGTCCAGCCGGCTCTGCCATTCTTCCTGCGCCTTGGCCAGCTCATCCGCCGGGAACACCTCGGCAGCCTTCGGCACATTTAACTGCGGATCAGCATCGGCCCACTGCGCGTACGCCAGGTAATGCACTGGGAACAACCGGTAACCGCCAAGAATCTGCTTGTCCATCTCGACCGCCAATTGCTTGGTGTCTTCGAACAGCTCAGTGATCGGCGCGGCAAAGTTCACGTGCACCCGGCCCTTGTAGCCGGTAATGCCCTTGGCAATGCTTACGTCATCCTCGCCCGGCGCTTTCGCGTAGGTGCCGGTGGTGGCGCGGATGTACAGCTCGCGGGCCTTGGCCTGGTCGCACGGGTCGTATTCGTAGCTGATCGACACCGGGGTGACGTTCAGCGAGCGAATGACTTCGCCGAACGGCTCGTCCTTGCGGCTCATGTGGAACATCTTGAGGATCGCCGACTCGGTACGGTCATCGCCATCCTTCGCCCGACCTTCAGCCTGAGCGATCCAGATCGACGCGCAATCGTTGCGAATCGAGTGATTGATGTACGCCGACAACAGTTGATACGCGGCCATTTTCTCGCGACGGCCGGTGATCGAACGGTGGACGATGAAGCTCTTGTTCAAACGCATCAGGTCGCTGACAAACGGCTTTTGCAGCAGGTTGTCGCCGATCGCGATGCGCGGCGTCGGCAGGCCGGCGTGGTACACGGCGTAGTTGACGAAGGCCGGGTCCATCACGATGTCGCGGTGGTTGGCGATGAACAGATAAGCGCTGCCGGATTTGAATTGCTCGACACCGGTGTAGGTCACGCCGTCGGTGGCGCGCTCGATGGTGTGGTCGACGTAGGACTCGACCTTGTCCTGCAACGTCGCCACCGAGGTCACGTCGGCGAACTCACGACGCAGCCGATGGGCTATAAGTGGTTTGAGCATCCAGCCGAAGGCACCGGCAAAACGCGGGAAGCGGAAGTGGGTGAGGATATCTAGAAACGCCTTGTCGCCGAGCAGTCTTGCCAGTACCACAGGTACTTCGCTGTCGTCGTAAGGTCGGATGGCATCGAATTCGCCCATCATGCTCTCTTGTTGGAAACGGCTAGGGTAAGTAAAGGTTTTGATCGAAAACCCGCGGGGCACGGTCTGAAAAAGTAGCCAGACAAAAATAGCCCTGCAAATAGACCGGCGATTATACGCACAAGTCACTTGGGAGACCGCGATGCTGGAGAGCGCACTGTACGAATGTCCGTATTGTGGTGAGCAAGTCGAAACGACGCTGGACCTGTCCGGCGGTGATCAGACCTACATTGAGGACTGTCAGGTCTGTTGTCGGCCGATCACGTTTGTATTGCAGGTTCATGGAGAGGAATGGCATCTGGAAGTCTTCAGCGAAAACGAGTGAGGGGCGCCCATGCAGCGAATCTACGAGCCGGAAAACCTGATGGAAGGTGAAATGCTCAAGGGCATGCTCGCCAGCGAAGGCATCGAGGCGCACTTGATTGGCCGCGATTTGCTCGGCGGTACGGGTGAATTGCCGATTTTCGGTCTGCTGGGATTGTCCGTCGATAACGATCAGGCCGAATACGCCCGCGAGCTGATCACCGCGTACAATGCCGCGCTGCCGCTGCCCGGCGATGAACCGGAGAGCTTCCCCGGGACGCTGGTCTGTTAGGCTGAGCTTCGTTTTACTTCAGAGTCGTGTTGCCCCATGTGTGGACGTTATGCCCTGTTTCGCTGGAACCGCGACTTCGCGGCCCTGCCAGGTTTTCCCGCCGATCAGCAGGCGCAGTGGAACATTTCCCCCAATGATTCGGTGTTGATGCTGCGTGCCGGTGAAGATGGCGAGCGCACGTTGGCCCGCGCCCGTTGGGGGCTGACGCCGCCGTGGCTGACCGATTTGTCGAAGACGCCGGCGCATGCCCGGGCGGAAACCGTGGCTGAGCAGCCGATGTTTCGTGAAGCCTTGCGCCTGCGTCGTTGCCTGCTACCGGCGAATGGTTTTTACGAATGGCGCGGGACCCAGCGCAAGCGCCCGTTCTGGCTGACGCCGGGGGAGGGCTCGTCGCTGTTTTTTGCGGCGATCTGGGAGGCGTATCCGGTGCAGGAGCAGGTGTGGCTGAGCACGGCGGTGATTACTCAACCGGCGTCGAGTCAGCGCCGGCCGTTGATTCTCGATGAGGCGGGGCAGGCGGCGTGGCTCGATCCGGAGACGCCGTTGCATGTGTTGCAGGGGTTGCTGGCCAGTGAACCGGCGGCGCTGCGTGAGCGGGTGTTGGCGAACCTGATCAATGATCCGAAACTCAATGGGCCGGAGTGTTTGACCCCTGGTTAAAGCCTGTAGATCAAAAGCCCCTCACCCTAACCCTCTCCCAGAGGGAGAGGGGACTGACCGAGTTGTCTACCGCCATGCATCGACCTGGAAAAATAATGGCGATTATGGATTCGCTGAAATACTTCCAGGTCGGCGTATTTCGCCAATATCCCCCAATCAGTCCCCTCTCCCTCTGGGAGAGGGTTAGGGTGAGGGGGCTTTTCGCTTTTCAGACCTTGAACTGATTGATCAACCGCCGCTGCTGCTCTGCCAGCTTGGTTAAATCAGCACTCGCCGAACTCGACTCATCCGCACCGCCCGCGACTTCATTGGCCACTTGCCCAATGTTGATCACATTGCGATTGATGTCATCGGCCACCGCGC
The DNA here is from genome assembly GCF_000783395.1 of Pseudomonas chlororaphis. Lineage (GTDB taxonomy): Bacteria > Pseudomonadota > Gammaproteobacteria > Pseudomonadales > Pseudomonadaceae > Aquipseudomonas > Aquipseudomonas chlororaphis_H. The sequence goes on from NZ_JSFK01000004.1 coordinate 68,371, forward strand.
TCTGCTCTTCCGCCGCACTGGCGATCTGCGTGTTCATGTCATTGATTACCGACACTGCCTGGGTGATCGTCTCCAGCGCCTCGGCCGCTTTCGCCGCGTGCTGCACACTTTCGTCGGTACGGTTTTGACTGTCTTCCATGACTCGCACCACGTCGCGCGTGCCCTGTTGTAATTGCTGGATCATGCTCTGGATTTCTTCGGTGGCTTTCTGGGTTTTCTGCGCCAGATTACGCACCTCGTCGGCCACCACCGCAAAACCGCGACCTTGCTCACCGGCACGCGCCGCTTCAATCGCCGCGTTCAGGGCCAGCAGATTGGTCTGCTCGGCAATCCCGCGAATCGCCGTGAGAATCGCGTTGATGTTTTCGCTGTCCTTGGCCAAGGTCTGCACCACATCGACAGCCTTGCCGATTTCCAGCGCCAACACGCCGATCGAATTGGACGTATCGCGGACGATCTGCATGCCCTGACTCGCCGCCTGATCGGCATGACTGGCGGCTTGCGCAGCCTGCGTAGCGTTGCGCGCTACGTCCTGAGCAGTGGCGGTCATTTCCTGCACCGCCGTGGCGACCTGATCAATCTCGGCCATCTGTTTCTGAATACCGATGTTGGTGCGAATCGCGATGTCAGCGGTGTGCTCCGAAGAATCGCTGACGCTCTGCACCGACGTCACCACTTGCGTGATCATCGCCTGCAACTTGGCCAAAAAGGTGTTGAAGCCCTTGGCGATCGAGCCCAATTCGTCGCTGCGATCACTGCTCAAGCGTCGGGTCAGATCACCTTCACCCTGAGCAATGTCATTGAGCATGGCGACCATCTGCTTCAGCGGTCGGGCGATGCCGTGGCCGACCAGCCAGATCACCAGCAAGCCGAGGCCGGCGATGAGCAGACCGACCATGGCCATGCCGAAGGTGTCGGATTTACGCTGAGCATCGAGGTCGGCCTGCAGTTTTTGCAGATCCGCCATCACCGCGTTGAGTGGCAGTTGCAACATCAACGTCCAGCGCGCGTCGGTCTGGCCGATGCCGAATGGCAGGTACAACTCGATGCGGCCCTTGTCCTTGTTGACCGAGTAAGTCACTTCGCCGCGTTTGAGATTGGCCATGTTGGCGGTCTGCTCGGCGTCGAGGATGTCGCTGACTTTTTCGCCGAATTTGCTCGGGTCTTTGGTGTAGGCGACGATCCGGCCGTTGCCGCCGATCAGCGCCATCTGCCCGGCGCCGCTGTACAGTTTCTGGTTGGCGCCGAGAAGCATTTCCTGAATGAAGTTCACCGACAAGTCAGCACCGACGATGCCCTGGAAGGCGCCGTTGAGCATGATTGGTTCAATAAAGGAGGCGAGCATGACGATCTTGTCGCCGACCTTGTACGGCGCCGGATCGATCACGCAGGCTTTTTTGCTCTCCTTCGAGCACAGGTAGTACTCGCTGGCGCGCACGCCGGTGGACAGGGTTTTCTGGTCGTCAACGTCGACCAGTTTGTCCAGGCCAAGGGTGCCGTCATCGTTGCGGAACCACCACGGCAGGAAGCGCCCGTTGGCGGCATCGATGCCAACCACGCTGGTGCCGACGTAGGCCGCGTCATTGTGGTCGAGGGCGTTCTTTTCCCAGCCGATATACGTGCCGAGAATTTTCGGGTTCTTTTCGACGTTTTCTTTGATCAGGCTAATCAGTTGTTCGCGGCTGACGGTCAGACGTGGCTGGCCATCGGCGCCCGGTGTGCCGAGCAGGGCGTTGACCCGCACCAGTCCGCCGGCAATCAGCAGCGGTGCTTCGAGTTCGCGCTGGATCTGGCTGACCTGGGTTTGTGCCAGCGAAGTCAGGCGCTGTTCGATGACTTGCTCGAACTGCGCCTGGGTGCGCTGCTGCACCATTTCTTGCGTGCGCGCGCCGGAAAACAGCGCATACAGCACCAGCGCGGCCACCACGCTAAGTACGATGGCGCCGGCCAGGGCGGCAACGGAAAACTGGATCGACTTGAACTTCATGGGAGCTCCGCACGCAAGAGGACGTCTGCGCTGATGTATCGGCAGGCGGCATTGGGCCATGAGTGCGAGCCGGTGCAATTGAAAGCCGATGTCGCAAATGGATCAGTGCGCGACGCAGTTGCACGGGGCTTGGTGGTGGCTGTGAATTTTTTACGACAGGCCAACTGGGAAACGTCTGAAAGTCGCTGCAACACGTCCGTTGTATCTGGCGTCGATACAATTACCCGCCTAGGATACGCGACAGGTTTTCAGGGAGCTTTTGAATGAACAAGACATTGATTGTAAGTGCACTGAGCGCAGCGCTGTTGCTGGCCGGTTGTCAGTCGGTCAACACCACCAGCGGCGGCGCCGTGGGGGTGGAGCGCAAGCAGTACATGTTCAGCATGCTGTCCTCGCAAGAGGTCGACCAGATGTATGCCCAGTCGTATCAGAAGACCGTCGGCGAGGCCTCCAGCAAAGGTGTGCTGGACAAGACCAGCCCCGAGGCCAAGCGGGTTCAGGCGATTGCCAACCGCTTGATCGCCCAGGCACCGAACTTCCGTCCGGATGCGGCGCAATGGCAGTGGGAGGTCAATCTGATCAAGAGCGACGAGCTCAACGCCAACTGCGGGCCTGGCGGCAAGATCATTTTCTACACCGGGCTGATCGACAGCCTGAAACTCACCGACGATGAAATTGCCGCGGTCATGGGCCATGAAATCGCCCACGCCTTGCGCGAGCACGGTCGTGAAGCGATGTCCAAGGCGTACGGGATTGAAATGGCCAAGCAGGGCGCGGGTGCGTTGCTCGGTCTGGGTCAGGACAGTCTGGCGCTGGCCGACACCGTGGCCAACTACGGCATGACCTTGCCGAACAGCCGTGCCAACGAAAACGAAGCCGACCTGATTGGTCTGGAACTGGCCGCACGCGCCGGCTACAACCCGAATGCCGCGATCACCTTGTGGAACAAAATGAGCAAGGCCTCGGAAGGCTCGCCGCCGGAGTTCATGAGCACTCACCCGGCTTCGACCAGCCGGATCGCCTCGTTGCAGGCGGCGATTCCGAAGGTTATGCCGCTGTACGAACAAGCGCCTAAATCCTGAGTCGGTGATCGTTCCCACGCTTTGCGTGGGAATGCCTCAAGGGACGCTCCGCGTTCCAAAAGGGACGCAGAGCGTCCCCGGCTGCATTCCCACGCAGAGCGTGGGAACGATCCTTCTTTCAGGGTTAAACCCAGCCACTGCTCTGCATTGCCTTGTACACCGCAACGATCGCCAGAATCATGAATGCCGAGGCCGCGAGGCGACGGATCAGGGTCAGTGGCAATTTGTCTGCGGCGAAGTTACCTGCCAGCACCACCGGCACGTTGGCAATCAACATACCCGCCGTGGTACCGATAATCACCAGCCACAGATCCGGGTATTGCGCCGCGAGCATCACCGTCGCGACCTGAGTCTTGTCACCCATTTCCGCCAGGAAGAACGCAATCAGCGTGGTCAGGAACGGCCCGAACTTGCGTGCGGTGCTGGTTTCATCGTCATCCATTTTGTCCGGGACCAGTGTCCACAGCGCTGTGGCCGTAAAACTGGCAGCGAGAATCCAGTGCAGCGTCGCATTCGAGAAGAAACTGCCGAACCAGGCGCCGACCGCACCGGCTGCTGCGTGGTTGGCCAGGGTCGCGGCAACAATACCGGCAATGATCGGCCAGGGTTTGCGGAAGCGAGCGGCGAGAATCAGCGCGAGCAGTTGCGTCTTGTCGCCGATTTCGGCCAAGGCAACGATTGCGGTGGGAACGAGTAACGAGTCCAGCATCAGGATTTCCTAAGGGGCGGGTCGACACGGCTATGACACGTACAGCCTTCCCGCCCCGGGTAAGGTGTGCGTGTCATAGGTCTTGTCAAACCCTGCGATCCGTCTGCTGCGGACGCTTGGGTCGCATACGCCATGATCTGAGGATCAAGTATGTTGACGTATGCCGGACGAGCTTGGCGCTCGTGGGAGACTACTCCCCTAGGACGGAGCGGATTCTGCCTAGGCAAATCCGATTGAGCAAGCCTCTTTTTTAAAAGAAGTTTCAGCCGCGCTTGGCGCGGTAAATCCGGAAACCATTGCCTTCGGCCTTGATCGCACAGATGCCCAGATGCTCTTCGATCAGCGGTTGATACTTGAGGAAGCTGTTCGCCACCAAGCGCAGTTCGCCGCCGTTTTTCAGATGTTTCGCCGCTTTTCGCAGCAAGTTCTCGGTGGCGAAATAATCAGTGTGCACGCCGACATGAAACGGCGGGTTGCTTAGAATCGCGCTCAAACCCATCGGCGCGGCATCGATACCGTCCCCGGTCAGCACTTCAGCTTCCAGACCGTTGGCCGCCAATGTCAGGCGACTGCTGGCGGCGGCGAACGCATCGACATCGAGCAACGTGACCTGATTGTGCGGGTAGCGACGTTTTACCGCAGCGCCCAACACACCCGCGCCGCAACCGAAGTCGAGCAAGTGGCCGCTCGGCAGTTTGTCCAGATGCTCCAGCAGCAGGGCGCTGCCGCGATCCAGGCGACCGTGGCTGAATACGCCCGGCAGGCTGATGACTTTCAGCGGGCCTTCGGCCAAAGGCAGTTCATAGGTCTGCGCCAGGCTTTCCAATGATTTCGCTTCCGGGGCATTGGCCACAGTCACTTGCCACAACTGGCAGTGCCGCGCGCTGTCGAGCTTGCGCGGTTTGCCGAACGGGTTGAGCTGCTTGGACGCGCCCTCGATGCCACTGCGTTTTTCCCCGACCAGAAACACTTCGCGACCGGCCAGACGCGAAGCCACGGCATTGAGGATGTAATCGGTCAGATCCTTGGACTTGGGCAGAAACACCACGGCGCTGTCGAACTCCCGCTCCGGGATGTTCACGCCGAAATGGCTGCGACCTTCGAAGCGAGCGTCCAGCGCGGCTTGATCGCCGGCATGCCAGCACCAGCCGAATGCATTGGGCAGGCGCCCGAGCAAATCGTCGGCGGGCAAACCGGCCAACAACAACGAACCTTGAAACAACTCGGGCTGACGAAGCAGTACTTCACTGCGCGGATCCATAACTGCTCCTTAAAAAAAAGTGCCGCAGTTTATCAACTGACGACCCGCAGCGCCTTACCGCTGAAGAACGCCTGAGCGTTTTCGGTCAATTGGCCGACGATGCGCTGGCGTGCTTCAACACTGCCCCAAGCGTTGTGCGGTGTGACGATCAGGCGTGGGATGTCCGCCGCGAGCAACGGATTGCCCTGGGTCGGTGGCTCGACGCTCAACACATCGGTAGCCGCGCCGCCGAGGTGGCCATTGCGCAAAGCATCGGCCAGCGCCTGTTCATCGATCAGACCGCCACGGGCGGTGTTGACCACGAACGCACCTGGCTTCATCGAGGCCAGTTCGCGGGCGCCGATGAAGTGGCGGGTGTGCTCGTTGAGCGGGCAATGCAGGGTGAGCGCGTCGATTTGTGGCAGCAGTTGATTCAGCGGCAAGCGATCCGGGCGAGCAGGGCGCCCGGGAATCTGCCCGAGCAACACGCGCATGCCGAACGCTTCGGCCAATCGCGCCACAGCGCCGCCGAGTTCGCCATGACCGAGCAGGCCGAGGGTTTTGCCTTCCAGCTCGACAATCGGATAGTCGAGCAAACAGAACTGTTTCGCCTGCTGCCAGTGACCTTCGCCGACGGCTTTCTGGTAATCGGCCAGACGCGTGGCGAGGTTGAGCAGCAGCATGATCGTGTGCTGCGCCACCGACGGCGTGCCGTAACCCTGGCAGTTGCATACGGTGATGCCCTGCGCACGGGCGGCGGCGAGGTCGACATTGTTGGTGCCCGTGGCGGTGATCAGGATCAGTTTCAGAGCGGGGTTGGCGGCCATGGCGGCGGCGTCGATCAGGATCTTGTTGGTGATCGCCACCGTCGCCCCTCGCAGGCGCTCGGCAACCTGCTCGGGCAAGGTCTGGGCGAACAGTTGCAGATCGCTGAAACACTCGCGCAATGGACTGAGGTCGAGGTCGCCGAGATCCAGCGAAGGGTGATCAAGGAATACCGCGCGGCGCGTGTTCGTCATCAACTGTACCTTTTGTGCTGTGAGCGTTGGGCGTAATCTGCCGAGCCTACCAGATGAAACAAATTGATACGCTTGGCCGAAAGGAGCCCCCATGTACTGGACCGAGTTCTTGACCGTTGCACTGATCCATTTGCTGGCCGTCGCCAGCCCCGGCCCGGACTTTGCCGTGGTGGTGCGCGAGAGCGTGACCCACGGGCGCCGTGCGGGCACCTGGACCGCGCTGGGCGTGGGTACGGCGATTTTCCTCCACGTTGGTTATTCGCTGCTCGGCATTGGCCTGATCGTGTCGCAATCGATTGTGCTGTTCAACGCCTTGAAGTGGGCGGCGGCTGCGTACTTGCTGTACATCGGCTTCAAGGCATTGCGCGCGCAACCGGCGAAAACCGTCACCGATGATCTGCACAAAGAAGCGGGCGTACGCACCGCTCGCGGCGCATTCACTTCAGGCTTCGTGACCAACGGCCTGAACCCGAAAGCTACGCTGTTCTTTCTGTCGCTGTTCACCGTGGTGATCAATCCGCACACGCCACTGGCCGTGCAGGCCGGTTACGGGATTTACCTGGCTGTCGCAACTGCGATTTGGTTCTGCCTGGTGGCGATGCTGTTTAGCCAGCAACGGGTACGTGCCGGTTTCGCCCGCATGGGCCACTGGTTCGACCGCACCATGGGCGCGGTGCTGATCGCTCTCGGCGTGAAAATCGCGTTTACCGAGATGCATTGATCCTACTGTGTAGGAGCTGCCGAAGGCTGCGATCTTTTGATCTTGATCTTAAAAACAAAGTCAAAAGATCGCAGCCTCGTTGCACTCGACAGCTCCTACACTAGTTCGCTGAGCTTGCTCAGGTTATTCAGGTATTCGCGGGGGTTTTCCCCAAGCAAACGGCGAAACATCGCGCTGAACGCCCGCGCGCTGCCGTAACCCAGATCTCGCGCCACACGCTGCACGCTGTCCCCGGCGAGCAGGCGCGGCAGGGCTTCCATCAAGCGCAGTTGCTGGCGCCAGGCGTTGAAACTCATCTGCAACTGTTGCTGAAACAGTCGCGCCAATGTGCGTGAGCTGGCGCCGACCTGCTGCGCCCAGTCTTCCAGGGTATTGGCATGATCCGGGGTGTGCAGCAGTGCCAGACAGATGTTTTGCAGACGCCGGTCGCTGGGCATCGGAATGTGCAGCGGCAGGTTTTCCAGACTGGCAAGCTCTTCCAGCATCAACTGCTGAATCAGCGGATTGTCGGCGTGCGGCGGCCCTTGCACGGCACGCAGGATCAGCTCGCGCAGCAACGGTGTCACCGCCAATACGCAGCACTGTTGCAGGCTGGCGGGTGACAGTTCTGGGGCGATGAACAGCGAGCGCATCTGCACATCGCCACTCATGAAAATCTCGTGCGCCACTTCGGGTGGAATCCACACCGCGCGACTCGGCGGAATCACCCACGCACCCGATTCCGTGACCACGCGCATGATCCCGCTGACGGCATACAGCAACTGCGCCTCGCGATGCAGGTGCAGCGGCTGGTGGGCGCCGTCCAGATAATCCCGGGGGTAGGCGCTCACCGGGCCGTGTTCGAAGTGGCTGATCAACATGTCTGATTCAATGACTTGCTTGGCAGGAATGCGCTTTACGGCCAACCTAGCATAAACGGCACACAACAACGTAAAGCGTGCCGTCATGAATCAATCCCGTAATGTCATTCGCTACATCAACGCCGCGCATGTGATCGATCACATGTTCATGCTGATTTTTCCCGCCGCCGTGCTCGGCATGACCCAGGCTTTCGGTCTCGATTACGCCACGCTGATCGGCCTGTCGCTGGGTGGTTTCATTGCTTTTGGCGCCTGTTCGCTACCCGCCGGTTGGCTCGGCGATCACTGGAGTCGGCGGCAAATGATGCTTGTGTTTTTCTTCGGCATCGGCGTCTCGGCGATTTTTACCGGCCTGAGTAACAGTCCGACGATGCTGGTGATCGGCCTGACCCTGATCGGTATTTTCGCGGCGATTTATCACCCGGTCGGCACGGCAATGCTGGTGGCCTACGCACAAAACCGTGGCCGCGAAATCGGCATCAACGGCATGTGGGGCAATCTGGGCGTGGCGTTTTCGGCGCTGATCACCGGTTTGCTGGTGGCGCAGTTCGGCTGGCGCTCGGCGTTTCTGATACCTGGCGCAGTAGCGATTGTGCTGGGTTTTGGCTTCGCCTTGCAGGTGCGTGAGGAACCGATTCCGAAGCGTCCGCACACGCCACTCAAAGGCGCCGCCGGTCAGCGCATTTCGATGATGATGGTTTTCGGCGTGCTTGCGCTGGCCACGGCCACCGGCGGCGTGGTGTTCAACGCCACCACCATGACCTATCCAAAGCTGTTTCAGGAGCGTTTGCATGAGCTGTTCGCTTCGCCGCAAACCCTCGGTGTGGTGGTCAGTCTGGCCTATGCCTTTGGTGCGGTTGCGCAGTTGAGCATTGGTCGTGTCTTGCATCGGCTCAGCCTGAAATGGCCGTTTGTTGTCCTGACGTTGTGCCAGGCACCGCTGCTGTTTGCGCTGGCCTATGCCGACGGCTGGGCGGTGATCGCCCTCGGTGCAGCGTTCATGTTCGTGGTGTTCGGGCAGGTAACAGTCAACGATGCGATGGTTGCCAACTTCGTCGCCCCGCAATGGCAATCACGGGTGTTCGCCCTGCGTTACTGTTTATCGTTCGGCGCCAGTGCGACGGCGATTCCGCTGATTTCCTATGTTGAACCGCGCCATGGTTTTGTAGGCCTGTACTTGATTCTCGCGGGTTTCGGCGCGTTGACCTTCCTTGCTGCCGTCGTATTTCCACGGACGCCTTCCGAGGAGGCTGTAGGACAAACAGCCTGATCAATGAAGAAAACCGGCAAATGCTGGCGCAAAGCTAGCATTTGTACGGCTTTGCAAATCATTCCTTTGGCTGATTTGGCTGGCGTATAAGGGTTCTAGAGTACCGATCTCTACGCCAACACCGTGCAGTCAGAAAAGGGATTCTTATGTTGCAGACTCGCGTCATTCCCCCGGCCGATGGGGCCTACCAGTATCCATTGCTGATCAAGCGGCTGCTGATGTCCGGCGCCCGATACGAGAAAACCCGCGAGATCATTTACCGCGACCAGATTCGCTATAGCTACCCGACCCTGATCGAGCGCGTGGCGCGGTTGGCCAACGTGCTGACGGCGGCCGGTGTGAAGGCCGGTGACACGGTGGCGGTGATGGACTGGGACAGCCATCGTTATCTGGAGTGCATGTTTGCCATTCCGATGATCGGTGCGGTGATCCACACGATCAACGTGCGTCTGTCGCCTGAGCAGATCCTCTACACCATGAACCACGCCGAGGACCGCTTTGTGCTGGTCAACAGCGAGTTTGTCGGCCTGTACCAAGCGATCGCGCCGCACCTGACCACAGTCGAGAAAACCCTGCTGCTGACCGACCTGCCGGAGAAGACCGCCGAGCTGCCGAATCTGGTTGGCGAGTACGAGCAACTGCTGGCCGCCGCGAGTGCGCAGTACGACTTCCAGGACTTCGACGAAAACTCGGTCGCCACCACGTTCTACACCACTGGCACCACCGGCAACCCGAAAGGCGTGTATTTCACCCATCGGCAACTGGTGCTGCACACCATGGGCGTGTCGACGATCATGGGCTCCATCGACAGCGTGCGCCTGCTTGGCACCAACGATGTGTATATGCCGATCACGCCGATGTTCCACGTTCATGCCTGGGGTCTGCCGTACGTGGCGACCATGTTGGGCCTGAAACAGGTTTATCCGGGACGTTACGATCCGGAATTTCTCGTGGAGTTGTGGCGCAAGGAAAAGGTCACCTTCTCCCACTGCGTGCCAACCATTTTGCAGATGCTGCTTAACGCCAAAGGCGCACAAGGCACCGATTTCGGCGGCTGGAAAATCGTCATTGGCGGCAGCGCGCTCAATCGCACGCTGTACGAAACCGCCAAGGCGCGCGGCATTCAGCTGACCGCCGCGTACGGCATGTCGGAAACCGGGCCTTTGGTGTCCTGTGCGCACCTCAATGACGAGTTGATGGCGGGTACTGAAGACGAACGCACCACTTACCGGATCAAGGCCGGTGTACCGGGGCCGTTGGTCGAAGCTGCGATTGTCGACGGCGACGGCAACTTCCTTCCGGCCGACGGCGAAACCCAGGGCGAACTGGTGCTGCGCGCACCGTGGCTCACCGAAGGGTATTTCAACGAACCGCAGAAGGGCGCCGAACTCTGGGCCGGCGGCTGGCTGCACACCGGCGACGTCGCCACGCTCGACAGCATGGGCGTGATCGACATCCGCGATCGCATCAAGGACGTGATCAAGACCGGCGGCGAGTGGATCTCCTCGCTGGACCTCGAAGACCTGATCAGTCGTCACGTCGCGGTACGCGAAGTAGCAGTGGTGGGCATCGCCGATCCGCAGTGGGGCGAGCGTCCGTTTGCCTTGCTGGTGATCCGCGAAGGGCACGTGATCGGGGCGCGCGAGCTCAAGGAACACCTCAAGCCGTTCGTGGAATTGGGCCACCTGAGCAAGTGGGCGATTCCGAGTCAGATCGCCCTTGTTACCGAAATTCCCAAGACCAGTGTCGGCAAGCTCGACAAGAAGCGCATCCGCCTCGACATCACCGAATGGCAGGCCAACAACAGCACCTTCCTTTCGACACTTTAAGTGTCTGCTGGCGCGCCGGAAACGGCGCGCCAGACCCACCAAGCAAGCGCTTGGCTTGTGAAATCGAAAAAATCAGCCATCCTTGCCGTGCCGACATGCGTCGGACTGGCGAAAGGACTGTTCCAGAGTGGCCGGCAGCTGCAAATCACACTTTAGAGGGATCAAGCAGTACCACCTGCTGGCTATAGTCCGCTCAAGGATTTTTAAGAACGGAGCACACGCACAAATCGGGGCGATGCATCTTTGGAGTGACTTCGGGCTGTCTCTGGCACCCGGTCCTTCAGGCGTTTTTAAAAGTACTCACTGCCATAACAATAATGCACATGGAGTAGCGTCGATGACCTCAGTAAACCAGTTCTGGCGCCGGGCGAAACTGCCTCTGGCAGTCAGTCTTGCCTCTTCGCTCGCCGGGCCCGCATTCGGCGTCAGTTTCAACGTCGGTGAAATCGAAGGCCAGTTCGACTCGTCCCTGTCGATCGGTGCCAGTTGGTCTACTCAGAGCCCGAACAAGAACCTGATCGGCGTCAACAACGGCGGCCACGGCTTGTCGCAGACGTCCGACGATGGTCACGCCAACTTCAAGAGCGGTGAAACCTTTTCGAAGATCTTCAAGGGCATCCATGACCTTGAACTGAAATACGGCGACACCGGCGTGTTCGTCCGTGGCAAATACTGGTACGACTTCGAACTCAAGGATGAAAGCCGCGAGTTCAAGGACATCAGCGATTCGGGCCGCAAAGAGGGTGCCAAGTCGGCCGGCGGACAGATCCTCGACGCCTTCGTCTACCACAACTACGCAATCGCCGATCAGCCGGGTTCCGTGCGTCTGGGCAAGCAGGTGGTGAGCTGGGGTGAAAGTACCTTCATCGGCGGCGGTATCAACTCGATCAACCCGATCGACGTTTCCGCGTTCCGTCGTCCCGGCGCCGAGATCAAGGAAGGCCTGATCCCGGTCAACATGTTCTACGTGTCCCAGAGCCTGACCGAAAACCTTTCGGCCGAAGCGTTCTATCAACTGGAATGGGACCAGACTGTCGTCGATAACTGCGGCACGTTCTTCTCGCAGCCGGACATCGTGGCCGACGGTTGCAACGACAACCTGCGCGTACTGAACAAGCGTTCGCAAATCCCGGCCATCGCCCTAGGGCCATTGGCGGCCAACGGTGTCAACGTCAACGAAGAAGGCGTTCTGGTGCGCCGTGGTCCGGACCGCGATGCCCGTGACAGCGGCCAGTGGGGCGCGTCCTTCAAATACATGTACGAGCCGCTCGATACCGAGTTCGGCGCTTACTTCATGAACTACCACAGCCGTGCGCCGATCTTCAGCGCCACCGGTGCACCGCAATCGGTCTACAACACCGCGCGCGCGCTGCCGGGGCCGTTTGCCGCACTTGCACCACTGTTGGTCGCGGGCAACTCGAATTACTTCATCGAATATCCAGAAGACATTCGCCTCTACGGTCTGAGCTTCTCCACCACCCTGCCTACCGGTACGGCGTGGAGCGGTGAGATCAGCTACCGTCCGAACGCGCCGGTACAACTGAACTCCACCGACATCCTGTTCGCCGGTGTGCGTCCGATCGGCGGCGCACTGACCAACGCTTCGATCCTCAATGGTGTGCCGGGTCAGGACCTGCACGGTTACGAGCGCAAGGAAATCACCCAGATCCAGACAACGTTCACGCACTTCTTCGATCAGGTCATGGGCGCCAGCCGTCTGACCCTCGTCGGTGAAGTCGGTGCGACCTACGTCGGCGGGCTGGAAAGCCGTTCCGACATGCGTTATGGCCGCGATCCGGTGTACGGTCCGGGCGAGTTGCCGGCCACTGGCGGTGTGAATACCTGCGCGAACATTCTCAACGCCAGCACCATCAATGGTGCCGGGCCGGGTTCACCGCAGAACAACCGCAGCCGCAATTGCGACAACGACGGCTTCACCACCTCGATGTCGTGGGGCTACCGCGGCCGCGCGATCTGGGAATACAACGACGTCTTCGCCGGTGTGAACCTCAAGCCGAACGTGGCCTGGTCCCACGACGTCAGCGGTTACTCGCCAGGCCCTGGCGGCAACTTCGAAGAAGGTCGCAAAGCGGTCAGCCTGGGCGTCGACGCCGAGTACCAGAACACCTACACCGCGAGCCTGGCTTACACCAACTTCTTTGACGGCAAGTACACCACTGTGGATGACCGCGACTTCGTTGCGCTCAGCTTCGGCGTGAACTTCTAAGCACTGCATTCAGGACGAACGAATTTATGAAAATAACAAAGAGTCTGTTCCACGCCGGTGTTCTGGGCCTGTCGCTGCTGGCGACAGGTGTCATGGCGGCGGTTCCCGCTGCCGAAGCGGACAAGCTGGGTAAAAGCCTGACCCCGATGGGCGCGGAAATGGCCGGCAACGCCGACAATTCGATCCCGGCGTGGAAGCCGCTGCCGAAAAATGCCGGCAGCGTCGATGCGCGTGGCTTCCTGTCCAACCCTTACGCCAGCGAACAACCGCTGTTCACCATCACCGCCAAGGATGTCGACAAGTACAAGGACAAGCTGGCGCCGGGTCAATACGCGATGTTCAAGCGTTACCCGGAGACCTTCAAGATGCCGGTTTACCCGTCCCACCGTGGCGCAACCGTGCCGGATGACGTGTTCGCCGCCATCAAGAAAAACGCCACCACCACCAACCTGGTGTCCGGCGGCAACGGTCTGGAGAACTTCGACACGGCAGTGCCGTTCCCGATTCCGAAAAGTGGTGTGGAAGTCATCTGGAACCACATCACCCGCTATCGCGGCGGCAGCGTGACCCGTCTGGTGACCCAGGCCACGCCGCAACCGAACGGCTCGTACAGCCTGGTGTACTTCCAGGATCAGTTCGTGTTCCGCGACAAGATGAAGGACTACGATCCGGCGAACCCCGGCAACATCCTGTTCTACTTCAAGCAGAAAGTGACTGCGCCGGCGCGTCTGGCCGGTGGTGTGCTGTTGGTGCACGAAACCCTCGATCAGGTGAAGGAGCCACGTTCGGCGTGGGTCTACAACGCCGGCCAGCGTCGTGTGCGTCGTGCGCCACAAGTGTCCTATGACGGCCCGGGTACTGCGGCGGATGGCCTGCGTACCTCCGACAACCTCGACATGTTCAACGGTGCGCCGGATCGCTACGACTGGAAGCTTGAAGGCAAGAAAGAGATGTACATCGCCTCCGACAGCTACAAGCTCGACGATCCGAAGCTGAAGTACGCCGACATCATCAAGGCCGGCCACATCAACCAGGACCTGGCGCGTTACGAGCTGCGTCGCGTCTGGCATGTGGTAGCAACCCTGAAGGAAGGTCAGCGTCACATCTACGCCAAGCGTGACTTCTACATCGACGAAGACACCTGGCAGGCAGCGGTGATCGACCATTACGACGGTCGTGGCCAACTGTGGCGCGTCGCTGAAGCACACGCGGAGAACTACTACGACAAACAAGTGCCGTGGTATGCCCTGGAAACCCTCTACGACCTGCAGTCCGGCCGCTATCTGGCACTGGGCATGAAGAACGAAGAGAAGAGTGCGTATGACTTCGGCTTCACTGCTACCACCAGCGATTTCACCCCGGCCGCACTGCGTCAGGATGGTGTCCGCTAACCCGCTGTAAACCGAGGCCGCATCCTCGTGAAAACGCCCCGACTGGTTCGGGGCGTTTTTTTTGCCTGTAGCCTTTTTGTAGCCATTTGTAGCAGCAACCTTCATAACCGGTTCGTTTAAGGCTAGTCTGCGGACATCTGCAACGCCGCCAACAGCAATTCGAACAAGAGCCGGCCATGACTGATCTGTCCCCACTTCCGGGTCCCGCAAGTGTTGCCGTCGCGGCATTGGACGGGCGTTTTTTTCGCCCGCCATTACCTGACGGCTACGTGTTGCGACCACGTCTTTGCGAGCGCCTGCAGGCCGGGCTCGGTGGACGGCTGTTGCTGGTCAGCGCCCCCGCCGGGTTCGGCAAGAGTTCGCTGGCGGTGGAGTTCTGTCAGAGTCTGCCGGCGCACTGGCAAAGTCTTTGGCTGGGGCTGAGTCCTCGTGACAGCGACCCGGGGCGGTTTCTCGAACGTTTGCTTGAAGGCTTGCAGGACTACTTTCCGCAACTGGGCAGTCGCGCACTCGGCCTGCTGAAAATGCGCCAACGCCATCAGCCATTTGCCTTCGAAGAATGGCTCGACGGCCTGCTCGACGAACTGACCCTGCAACTCGATTCCGCCGCGCCACTGCTGCTGGTGCTCGACGATTACCATCTTGCCCAAGGCCCGGTGCTTGACCGTTGCCTGCAATTTTTCCTCAATCATCTGCCCGATGGGTTGCTGGTGATGGTCACCAGTCGCCAGCGCCCGGACTGGCATCTGGCGCGTTTGCGTCTGTCCCGGCAGTTGCTGGAGTTGCACGAGCAGGATCTGCGCCTGACCCACGACGAAGCCCTGACCTTGCTCGATCGCCACAGCAGCTCACTGCGCGGTGAAGCATTGGAAAACCTGATCCAGCGCAGTGAGGGCTGGGTCGCCGGTTTGCGTTTCTGGCTGCTGGCGGTTTCCGAAGCGGGCAGTGATGCGGCGCTGCCACAAGCGCTTAACGGCGGGGAAGGGTTGATCCGCGATTATCTGCTGGAAGAAGTCATCGATTGCCTGCCCGCCGAAGTACAGGCCTTTCTCTACGACACCGCACCGCAAGAGCGTTTTTGCAGCGAACTGTGCGATGCCGTGCGCGAAGCCCATGACAGCGCCGAGATCCTGCGTTTTCTGCTGGCGCATCAGGTGTTTCTGGTGCCGCTGGACGAGCACGGTCACTGGTATCGCTATCACCATCTGTTCTCGGATCTGTTGCGCAGCCGGCCGATCGCGCAAGCGATGGTGCCGACAGCCACGCTGCACCTGCGCGCCTGTCGCTGGTTCAACGCGCAGGGGCTGCTCGATGAGGCGGTCGAGCAGGCGTTGCGCGCCGGTCACCTCGATGTCGCCGCGAACCTGGTGCAGAACCTTTCCGAGGAGCAACTGCTGGCCGAGCAAAACGTCGGCATGCTGCTGCGCTGGAAAATGGATTTGCCGGACAGCCTGTTGATCAGCACGCCGCGCTTGATCGTGCTTTACAGTTGGGCGCTGGGGCTGGCCTGTCAGCTCGATGCCGCCGAAGAATTGTCCAGTCATCTGAGCCGTTTCCTGCCGGCGCCATCGGCCACGGCGCAAAAGTCGATGCTGGCGCAATGGCTAGCGTTGAGCGGGATCATCGCTCGAGGTCGTGGGCATCGGGAGTTGACGATCAGATATTGCAGCGAGGCCCTGGAAAGCCTGCCGGCCAAACGTTATGGCCAACGGCTGATGTGTTTATCGACCCTGTCCAATCTGGCCATTGCTGATGGCGATCTGTGGCGCGCACGCGGTCTTAACCGTGAATCCCTTGAACTGGCGCAACGGGTCGGCAATCCGCTGTTCGAAGCTTTGGCCCATTACGACCGTGCACGGGTGTTGCAATCGCGTGGCGAAATTCTGCGCGCACTCGATGAAGTGCATCAGGGCCTGGAGCGCCTGCGTGGCTTGTCGCCACAACGTCTGTACGCGGTGCGCGCTCGGCTGACGTTGTATGAGGGTTTTCTGTTGGCCATGCGCTTGCAGCCTCAGGCGGCACGCGTGCGGTTGTTGGCCGGAATCGGCGAGGCACGCGCCTGTCGCGATATCAGCGTGTTGATCGGCCACTGTGTGATCGCGCGTCTGGACGGCAGCAGTGGCGATTTCGCCAAGGCTTTTGCCGAACTAGCTGAAGCCGAACGCCTGATGCACATCTGGGATGTGCCGCCGATCTACTATCTGGCGATGATCACGCTGGTCAAATGTGAACTGTGGCTGGCGCAGGGCCGAACCGATCTGGCCGAAGCGTGGCTGGCACGGTTGGGTCAGACTTACACCGGCGAGCGCGCTGCCGCACCGCCAGAGTTTCATCCGCAACTGCCGCTGCATGTGGAACTGCAACAAGCGCTGCTCGACCTGATTCAAGGGCAACCGATGCTCGCCGAAGGGCGGTTGAATGTGTTGCATGAGAATGGACAGCAAACCGGGCGGCAATTGCTTAGCGTGATGGCGTTGACGCAGAAGGTGGCGTTGCTGCTGGTGGGTGGGCGTGAGCCGGAGGCCAGAAAAACACTGAGTCAGGCGCTGGAGGCGGCGGCCGGAGGCGTGCTGCAGCCGTTCGATGTGTTGATGAAAGAACATGCCGACTGGTTACGCGGACAGTTAAAGGCTTCACCAGCGTTGGCGGGGCAACAGTTACTGGAACACTTTCCACCAGCCACAACCCGACCAGCCGTCGAGTCCGCCCCCACCGAACAACTCAGTAGCCGCGAACTCGCGGTACTGCGCCTGATCGCCCAAGGCTGCTCAAATCAGGAGATCAGCGAGCAGCTATTCATTTCCCTGCACACCGTGAAAACCCACGCCAGCCATATCAACAGCAAGTTGGGGGTTGAACGGCGGACGCAAGCAGTGGCGCGGGCCAAAGAACTGGGGTTAATGATCTAGCGACGGTAAAATCCCGGTTTGTCCGGTTCCGACCGTTGTTGACTATTTTTCCAGGATTTCTCCATGACCGTTCCAGGCTCAGCGCTGATCCGCGAAACCTTCCCCGTCGGCCCGCTTCAGTGCAACTGCACGATCATCGGCGATCCGGTCACCAAGAAGGCCATCGTCGTCGACCCGGGTGGCAACCCCGACCTGATCATGGCGCGCCTCGATGCGCATGGACTGAAAGTCGTCAGCATCATCCACACCCACGCGCATCTCGATCACTTCCTCGCTTCGGGGCAGATGAAGGAAAAAACCGGCGCGACCCTACATTTGCACAAGGAGGACCAGTTTCTTTGGGACAACCTCGAAATGCAGTGCCAGATGTTCGGTGTGCCATACACTCCGGTGCCATCGCCAGATCGCTGGTTGAGCGACGATGAAGAACTGGCCTGTGGTTGCGGCGTTGCCCTGCATACGCCGGGACATACACCCGGTTCCATGAGCTTTTGGTTTTCCGAGGCTAAGCTGTTGATTGCCGGCGACACGTTGTTTCGTCGCGGCGTAGGGCGCACGGATTTGTGGGGCGGCGATCAGGCGGCCATCGTGCGTTCGATCAAGCAGCGGCTATATACGCTGGACGAGGATGCGACCGTGGTGACCGGTCACGGGCCGGATACGCGTCTGGGTGATGAAATGCGCGAGAACCCGTTTGTGCGCGCCTAAATATTTTGTCACGAGTGCCCGGCGGAATTTTTGTGCATTGTCACGATCAAACGCCCGCGCAGGTCCATTAGCCAATTGGGCCGCTGCACCACAGAATGCAAAAACCAGGAGCTCTCCATGTTCACCAAGCGTCGTTTGATTATTGTCGCTACTGCCGTGGCCTTGCTGTCCGGCTGCGCCTCGCCTAACCCGTATGACAATCAGGGCCAGGCCGACGGTGGCTCGCAAGGCATGAGCAAAACCGCCAAGTATGGTGGCCTCGGTGCCCTGGCCGGTGCGCTCGCCGGTGCGGCCATCGACCACAACAACCGCGGCAAGGGTGCCCTGATCGGTGCTGCGGTGGTCGGTGCTTCCGCTGCCGGTTACGGTTACTACGCCGACCAGCAGGAAAAGAAACTGCGCGCGAGCATGGCCAACACTGGCGTTGAAGTGCAGCGCCAGGGCGATCAGATCAAGCTGATCATGCCGGGCAACATCACATTCGCTACCGATTCGGCGAACATCGCCTCCAGCTTCTATCAGCCGCTGAACAACCTTGCGGGCTCGTTGAAAGAGTTCAGCCAGAACCAGATCGAAATCGTTGGCTACACCGACAGCACGGGCAGCCGCCAGCACAACATGGACCTGTCCCAGCGTCGTGCGCAGAGCGTGGCAACCTACCTGACCTCGCAAGGTGTCAGCGGTGCCAACCTGTCGGCCCGTGGCGCCGGTCCGGATAACCCGATAGCCAGCAACGGTGACGTCAATGGCCGGGCGCAGAACCGTCGGGTTGAAGTCAACCTGAAGGCGATTCCGGGTCAGCAGTATGGTGGTCAGCAGCAACAGCAGCCGGGTACGGTGCAACAGTATCCGTAAGCGCTTGCCCGAATGAAGAAATGCCCGGTCCTGTGATCGGGCATTTTTTTGTCCGGCCTGTGCCGGCCCCTTCGCGAGCAAGCTCGCGAAGGGGGCATAACAATCAGCCACAAATCATCGGATACAAAAAAGCCCCCGGACACATCACTGTCCGGGGGCTTTTTATTTGTCAGCGAAGACTGATTACTTCTTCAGACCATAGTGCTCATCGAGCATGCCCGGCGAGTTCGGGGTCTTCGGTGCATAGTCGCGTGGCGGCTCCTGATCGCGCGGTGGCGTCAGGCGTTCGCGTGGCGCGACTGCCGCGTCGGCGTGCAGGGCAGCGATCAGGCGCTGGCGGGTCTGCTCGTCCAGGGCCAGACGATTGGCGCCCTCGGCGAGATGATCCTGCACTTCCTGATAGCTCTGGGTCAGCTTCTTGACCAGCATCGCGGTGCTGTTGAAGTGGGTGACCACCTCGTTTTGATAACTGTCGAAACGCTCCTGGATATCATCCAGTTGACGCTGCGTACGGCTCGGCGCGGCGTTCGGCGCAACGCGCGCGATCAGGAATCCAATGGCGACACCCACAACCAGGGCAAGAGTCGGTAACAACCAAACTAAGAGCGAGTGTTCCACGAGTCCTTCCTCTATAAACGGCTTTGCTTTACGTTAACGGCTCGAACCTGCGCTGTATACCGCGATTCACTCGCAATAGATTGGCACAGACAATTTGCTAGACGAGTCGACCCGATTCGAGGTCACGGAGTTCCTTCCTTGCTGATGCGTGAAACCCCTGTAGTGATTGACGGCCCGGTGGGTCAACTTGAGTCTCTGTACCTGGATAACGAGCAGCCAATCGGCATCGCGCTGATCTGCCATCCGAACCCGGTGCAGGGCGGCACCATGCTCAACAAGGTCGTCTCGACCCTGCAGCGCACCGCGCGCGACGCTGGTCTGATCACCCTGCGCTTCAACTATCGCGGCGTCGGCGCCAGTGAAGGTAGCCACGACATGGGCACCGGTGAAGTCGACGACGCTCAAGCCGCCGCAGCATGGCTACGGGAAAAACACCCGGATCTGCCGCTGACCCTGTTCGGTTTCTCCTTCGGCGGATTTGTTGCAGCAAGTCTCGGCGGCCGTCTCGAAGCCCAGGGCGTGCAGCTCAAGCACCTGTTCATGGTCGCGCCAGCGGTGATGCGTCTGGGCGAACAGGATCAACTCCCGCAGCAGGGTGAACTCACGGTGATCCAGCCAGAAACCGACGAAGTCATCGATCCACAGCTGGTTTACGACTGGTCGGAAAAACTCCAGCGCCCCCATGAGCTGCTGAAAGTGGCAGAATGCGGACACTTTTTTCATGGCAAGCTGACCGATCTCAAGGATCTGATCCTGCCGCGTCTCTCGAATTGATTGCAGTCTGACAAGCGATTACCCATGACGAACCGTACCCGAATCCTCACCGGCATCACCACCACCGGCACGCCGCACCTGGGCAACTACGCCGGCGCCATCCGCCCGGCGATCCTTGCCAGCCGCGACAGCAATGCCGATTCGTTCTACTTCCTGGCCGACTACCACGCCCTGATCAAATGCGATGACCCGCTGCGCATCCAGCGCTCGCGTCTGGAAATCGCCGCGACCTGGCTGGCCGGTGGCCTCGATGTCGACCGCGTGACCTTCTACCGCCAGTCCGACATCCCTGAAATCCCTGAGCTGACCTGGCTGCTGACCTGCGTGGCCGCCAAGGGCCTGCTCAACCGTGCGCACGCTTACAAGGCTTCGGTGGACAAGAACGTCGAAACCGGTGAAGACCCGGACGCCGGCATCACCATGGGCCTCTACAGCTATCCGGTACTGATGGCGGCGGACATCCTGATGTTCAACGCGCACAAGGTGCCGGTCGGTCGTGACCAGATCCAGCATGTGGAAATGGCCCGCGACATCGGCCAGCGTTTCAACCATCTGTTTGGTCAGGGCAAAGAGTTCTTCACCATGCCCGAAGCGTTGATTGAAGAAAGCGTGGCGACGTTGCCAGGCCTCGACGGGCGCAAGATGTCGAAGAGCTACGACAACACCATCCCGTTGTTCTCCAGCGCCAAAGAGATGAAGGACGCGATTTCGCGGATCGTCACTGACTCGAAAGCGCCAGGCGAAGCGAAAGATCCGGACAACTCGCACCTGTTCACCCTGTTCCAGGCCTTCGCCACACCGGCGCAGGCTGACGAATTCCGCAGCGAACTGCTCGGCGGTCTGGGTTGGGGCGAGGCGAAGAGCCGTCTGTTCCAGTTGCTCGATAACGATCTCGGCGAAGCTCGCGACAAGTATCACCAGTTGATCGAGCGCCCGGCTGATCTGGAAGACATTCTGCAGATTGGTGCGAAAAAGGCCCGTGCGGTGGCCACGCCATTCCTCAACGAGCTGCGCGAAGCCGTTGGACTGCGTTCTTTCGTCAATCAGGTGCAGGTCGCTGCGACCACCAAGAAGAAAGCCGCGAAAGCCGCGCGTTTCGTCAGCTTCCGCGAAGACGACGGCAGTTTCCGTTTCCGTTTGCTGGCGGCTGATGGCGAGCAATTGCTGCTGTCGCGTAACTTCGCTGACGGCAAAACTGCCGGGCAGGTGACCAAGCAACTGCAATCCGGTCAGCCGCTGGACGTGCGCAGCGAAGACCTGAGCTTCAGCGTCTGGCTGGAAGGCGAGTGCGTCGGTGACAGCCCGGCGTTCGCCGACGCTGCTGCGCGAGAAGCGGCCATCGAGGCTCTGCGCGTCGCGCTGACCCCGGTTCAGGACTAATCGGCGGCACGGTCCGACCAAGGGCCGATTGCCATTCCCACGGGCCGTCGCTACAGTGACGGCCCGTTTTTGTTGCCTTGCTAACGAATTATGACGCCCCTAGAACGATACCAAGCTGATCTGAAACGCCCGGACTTCTTCCATGACGCCGCGCAGGAAACTGCTGTGCGTCATTTGCAGCGTCTGTACGAGGATCTGATCGCCGCCGATCAGAACAAGCCGGGTCTGCTGAGCAAACTGTTCGGCAAAAAAGATCAGACGCCGGTCAAGGGCCTGTATTTCTGGGGCGGCGTAGGTCGCGGCAAAACTTATCTGGTCGACACCTTCTTCGAAGCGCTGCCGTTCAAGGAGAAGACCCGCACCCACTTCCACCGCTTCATGAAGCGCGTGCACGAAGAAATGAAAACCCTCGGCGGCGAGAAAAACCCGCTGACCATCATCGCCAAGCGCTTCGCGACCGAGTCGCGGGTGATCTGTTTCGATGAATTCTTCGTCTCCGACATCACCGACGCGATGATCCTCGGCACGCTGATGGAAGAGCTGTTCAAGAATGGCGTGACCCTGGTCGCGACCTCGAACATCGTTCCCGATGGCTTGTACAAGGACGGCTTGCAACGCGCGCGCTTCTTGCCCGCGATTGCGCTGATCAAGCAGAACACCGAGATCGTCAACGTCGACAGCGGCGTCGACTATCGTCTGCGTCACCTCGAACAAGCGGAGCTGTTCCACTATCCGCTCGACGAAGCCGCTCACGAAAGCCTGCGCAAGAGCTTCAAGGCACTGACGCCGGAGTGCACTGCCGCGGTCGAGAACGATGTACTGATCATCGAAAATCGCGAAATCCGTGCCCTGCGTACTTGCGATGATGTGGCGTGGTTCGACTTCCGCGAACTGTGCGACGGCCCGCGTAGCCAGAACGACTACATCGAACTGGGCAAGATTTTCCACGCCGTGCTGCTCAGCGGTGTCGAGCAGATGAGCGTCACCACCGACGACATCGCCCGTCGTTTCATCAACATGGTCGACGAGTTCTATGACCGTAACGTCAAGCTGATCATTTCGGCTGAAGTCGAGCTGAAGGATCTGTACACCGGCGGGCGTCTGAACTTCGAGTTTCAGCGTACGCTGAGCCGTTTGCTGGAGATGCAATCGCACGAATTCCTGTCGCGGGCGCACAAGCCTTAAACAGAATCGGCAAAGAAAAAGGGCCTGCAATTGCAGGCCCTTTTTTATGCGCTGAAGAAACTCGAATGCACTGCGATCCCTGTGGGAGCTGGCTTGCCAGCGATGGCGTCGTGTCAGGTGATATTTATTTCACTGACAAATCGCTATCGCTGGCAAGCCAGCTCCCACAGGTTTTGTATTTGCTTCTGGGGGTTACGCAGCCTGCTGAAACTGCTGCCGATACTGGTTCGGCGACAACTCCGTGTGCTGCCGGAACAACCGCGCAAAGAAACTCGCATCGTCGTAACCGACCTCATAACTGATGGTCTTGATGCTCTTGCGGCTGCCGGACAGCAAGCCTTTCGCCGTCTCGATACGCAGTCGTTGCAAGTAATGCAGCGGCTTGTCGCCGGTGGCGGTCTGGAAGCGCCGCATGAAGTTGCGGATGCTCATGCCGTGCTCGCGGGCGACGTCTTCGAAGCGGAACTTGTCGGCGAAATGCTCTTCGAGCCAGTGCTGGATCTGCAGGATGATCACGTCCTGGTGCAGCTTCTGCCCACCGAACCCGATGCGTCCCGGCGCATAGCTGCGCTGTACTTCATAGAGAATGTCGCGGGCGACGGCTTGCGCGACATTGGCCCCACAGAAACGCTCGATCAAGTAGATGTACAGATCGCAGGCTGAAGTGGTGCCGCCGGCGCAATACAAATTGTCGGCGTCGGTCAGGTGTTTATCCTGATTCAGGTAGACCTTCGGGAAGCGCTCGGCGAAGGCATTGAAGAAACGCCAGTAGGTGGTCGCTTCCTTGCCATTGAGCAAGCCGGCCTCGGCCAGCCAGAACACACCGGTGGCTTCGCCGCACAACACCGCGCCACGGGCGTGCTGTTCACGCAGCCAGGGCAGGACTTGTGGGTAACGGCTGCACAGCGTGTCGAAATCGTCCCAGAACGCCGGGAGGATAATGACGTCGGCGTTTTCCAGGCCGCCATCGACCGGCATCACGACGTCACTGAAACTGTTCACCGGTTTGCCGTCGGGGCTGACCAGGCGCGTTTCAAACGCCGGTGTCAGGCCGTGGCCCAGTTGTTTGCCATAGCGCAGGCTGGCCAGATGGAAGAAATCCTTGGCTTGCATGAGAGTGGAAGCGAAAACCCGGTCGATTGCCAGGATGCTGACGCGCCGCAAGGGCGTGGAGACTTGCTTGGACATAATTCAACTTTTGTTTTGTTTTTATAAGGGAAAGTGGTCACCAGACGGCTGGATCGTCTTATTTTTTGTCGGATGTGTCCAGTGTCCTGTGTCAGAGGGGAGGCTTAGTCTCTGAAGGTCATCTCCCTCCAACAAGAAAGAAAGGTGCCGCATGATCCCCAGAACCTTGTTTAGCTCCGAGCACGAATTGTTTCGCGACAGCGTACGAACCTTCCTCGAAAAAGAGGCCGTGCCGTTTCATGCGCAATGGGAGAAACAAGGCCATATCGACCGCAAACTGTGGAACAAGGCAGGCGAGGCGGGGATGCTCTGCTCGCACCTGCCGGAAGAGTACGGCGGGCTGGGGGCGGACTTTCTCTACAGTGCGGTGGTGATCGAGGAGGTCGGGCGGCTGGGTTTGACCGGCATCGGCTTCTCACTGCATTCGGACATCGTTGCGCCTTACATCCTGCATTACGGCAGTGAGGCGCTGAAGCACAAGTATCTGCCGAAACTGGTCTCCGGCGAGATGGTCTCGGCAATCGCGATGACCGAGCCGGGTGCCGGTTCCGACCTGCAAGGCGTGAAGACTACCGCCGTGCTGGACGGTGACGAATATGTGATCAACGGCTCGAAAACCTTCATTACCAACGGTTTTCTCGCAGACCTGGTGATCGTCGTCGCCAAGACTGATCCGAAGGCCGGCGCCAAGGGCACCAGCCTGTTTCTGGTCGAAGCGAATACGCCGGGCTTCGAAAAAGGCAAGCGCCTGGAGAAGGTCGGCATGAAGGCGCAGGACACCTCGGAGCTGTTCTTCCAGGATGTGCGCGTACCGAAGGAAAACCTTCTGGGTCAGGCTGGGGCTGGGTTCGCTTATCTGATGCAGGAGCTACCGCAGGAGCGTCTGACGGTGGCGATCGGTGGTCTCGCCTCAGCCGAAGCAGCGTTGCAGTGGACGCTTGATTACACCCGTGATCGCAAGGCGTTCGGCAAGGCGATTGCCGACTTCCAGAACACACGCTTCAAGCTGGCCGAGATGGCGACTGAAATTCAGATCGGCCGGGTGTTCGTCGATAAATGTCTGGAGCTGCACCTGCAAGGCAAGCTGGATGTGCCAACAGCGGCGATGGCGAAATACTGGGGCACCGACCTGCAATGCAAGGTGCTCGACGAATGCGTGCAGTTGCATGGCGGCTACGGCTTCATGTGGGAATACCCGGTGGCCCGGGCGTGGGCGGATGCGCGGGTGCAGCGGATTTATGCCGGCACCAATGAAATCATGAAGGAGATCATTGCGCGGTCGCTCTGATGATCGTTCCCACGCTCTGCGTGGGCATGCCGCCGGGGACGCTCCGCGTTCCGCTGTGGATGTGACGCGGAGCGTCACGGGATGCATTCCCACGCGGAGCGTGGGAACGATCAGACGGGAAGGGGGGGATCACGGCGCAGGGTTCGGGTGATCCTTGTGAATCGCTTCGATCCCCGCCAGCACCTCATCGGAAAGCTTCAGATCGAAGCTGGCAATGTTGCTGTCCAGTTGCTCAAGCGTGGTCGCACCAATGATGTTGCTGGTGACAAACGGTTGCTGTGTGACGAACGCCAACGCCATCTGCGCCGGGTCCAGACCGTGTTCACGGGCCAGCGCCACATAGCGGCTGCACGCTGCTTCCGACTGCGCATTGAAATAGCGGCTGAAGCGACTGTAGAGGCTCAGACGACCTTTCGGCGGACGGGCGCCACCCTCGTACTTGCCTGAGAGGAAACCAAACGCCAGCGGCGAATAGGCGAGCAGGCCGCATTGTTCGCGGATGGCGATTTCCGCCAGGCCCACTTCAAAGCTGCGGTTGAGCAGGTTGTACGGGTTCTGGATCGACACTGCGCGCGGCCAGCCACGGGCTTCGGCCAGCGCCAGAAAACGCATGGTGCCCCACGGGGTTTCGTTGGACAGGCCGATGTGACGGATCTTGCCGGCCTTCACCTGCTCGTCGAGCGCTTCGAGGGTATCTTCCAGCGGCGTCAGGTTGGCTTCGATCTTGTGCTTGTAGCCCAGCTGTCCGAAGAAGTTGGTGCTGCGCTCCGGCCAGTGCAATTGATACAGATCGATGTAATCGGTCTGCAGACGCTCGAGGCTGGCATCCACCGCGGCGGTGATGTGCTGGCGGTTGTGGCGCAGGTTTTTGTCGCGGATGTAATCGATGGTGTTGCCGGGTCCGGCAATCTTGCTGGCGAGGATCCAGTCGGCGCGATCGCCGCGACTTTTGAAGTAATTGCCGATGTAGCGCTCGGTGGTGGCGTAGGTTTCGGCTTTCGGCGGCACCGGGTACATCTCGGCGGTGTCAATGAAATTGATCCCGGCTTCTTTGGCCCGTTCGATCTGGGCGAAGGCTTCAGCTTCAGTGTTTTGCTCGCCCCAGGTCATGGTGCCGAGGCAGATTGCACTCACGTTCAGGTCGGTACGGCCTAGCTGGCGATAGTCCATCGGGTGCTCCTTGGGCAAAACAATCATAAAAGCAGGTTGAAATATTTTTCGCAATCTGCATAATTGCCGACCTCTTTCTGCAGTGGAAGTGATGCGCCGCCGCCGAAGAATCTTGCCGTTGAACGGACGCGCCGACCCGAGCCCCCGAAAGCGTCTGTATCCGGCTGCCTTTGACTTGTCAAAGTACGCACTATTCAGTAAGATCCGCCGTCTAATTTACAGGGCGGCCCCTGAGGCTATAAAGAATGAAAACTTTTACTGCTAAACCGGAAACAGTAAAGCGCGACTGGTTTGTCGTCGACGCTGCTGGTCAGACCCTGGGTCGTCTGGCCACCGAAATCGCGAGCCGTCTGCGTGGCAAGCACAAGCCTGAGTACACTCCTCACGTTGACACCGGCGACTACATCGTCGTAATCAACGCTGAGCAGATTCGTGTTACCGGTGCTAAAACCACTGACAAAATGTACTACTCCCACTCCGGTTTCCCGGGCGGCATCAAGTCGATCAACTTTGAAAAGCTGATCGCTAAAGCCCCTGAGCGCGTGATCGAGACCGCGGTTAAAGGCATGCTGCCTAAAAACCCACTGGGTCGCGACATGTACCGTAAGCTGAAAGTCTATGCGGGCGCTGCACACCCACATACTGCTCAGCAGCCCCAAGAACTGAAGTTTTAACGGAATAGTACATTATGTCGGCGACTCAAAATTACGGCACTGGCCGTCGCAAGACCGCAACCGCACGCGTTTTCCTGCGTCCGGGTACTGGTAACATCTCCATCAACAACCGTTCGCTGGAAAACTTCTTCGGCCGTGAAACTGCCCGCATGGTAGTTCGCCAGCCGCTGGAGCTGACTGAGACTGTCGAGAAGTTCGACATCTACGTCACCGTGATCGGTGGTGGTGTAAGTGGTCAGGCTGGCGCAATCCGCCACGGCATCACTCGCGCTCTGATGGACTACGACGAAACCCTGCGTGGCGCTCTGCGCAAAGCTGGCTTCGTTACTCGCGACGCCCGTGAAGTTGAACGTAAGAAAGTTGGTCTGCGTAAAGCGCGTAAGCGTCCGCAGTACTCGAAGCGTTAATTCCGCTTCCGCGTTCAAAAAGAACGCCCGCCTCCTCACGGAAGCGGGCGTTTTTTTATGCCTGCGATTTATCAAAGAATTGCGCTGCGACAACTTGCCACTTCCGTAGACCCCCTATACTGCAAGGCTTGAGGGTATGAGCTCTGGGTAATTCCCTTGTCAGAATTGGGGCTTTTCATTACCATCTCGGCAAAATTTTTATAAGTAACATTGATTTATTTAGTAGATGCCTGATTTAACAGGCCACAAAAGCTGATGGGAGAGGACTGAATGAGCAATGACGGCGTGAATGCAGGCCGGCGTCGCTTCTTGGTAGCAGCCACATCCGTGGTGGGTGCTGCAGGAGCGGTGGGGGCTGCGGTCCCGTTCGTGGGGTCATGGTTTCCCAGTGCCAAGGCGAAAGCCGCTGGTGCACCGGTGAAAGTGAATGTCAGCAAAATCGAGCCAGGACAGCAGATGATTGCTGAGTGGCGCGGCCAGCCGGTGTTCATTGTCCGCCGTACTGCGGAAATCCTGGGGAATCTCAAGAAGATCGAGGGCCAGCTCTCCGATCCAACCTCCAAAAACTCCACGCAACCCACCTATGTCGATCCTGAAGTGCGCTCGATCAAGCCGGAAATTCTGCTGCTGATCGGGATCTGCACACACTTGGGTTGCTCACCAACTTTCCGTCCCGAAGTGGCACCTGCGGATCTGGGCAAAGATTGGGTCGGGGGCTATTTCTGCCCTTGCCACGGTTCCCACTACGATCTGGCTGGCCGCGTCTACAAGTCGCAACCTGCGCCTTTGAACCTGCCAGTTCCCCCGCATTCCTATGAGACCGATGACCTGATTGTCATTGGCGTCGATACGGAGAAAGCGTGATGAGCAAGTTCATGGATTGGGTTGATGCGCGCTTTCCTGCGACCAAAATGTGGGAAGACCATCTCAGCAAGTATTACGCGCCAAAAAACTTCAACTTCTTCTATTTCTTCGGCTCCCTGGCGCTGCTGGTGCTGGTCAACCAGATCGTTACCGGTGTCTGGCTGACGATGAGTTACACGCCTTCGGCAGAAGAAGCCTTCGCTTCCGTTGAATACATCATGCGTGACGTCGAGTACGGCTCGATCCTGCGTCTGCTGCACTCGACCGGCGCTTCGGCGTTCTTCATCGTGGTTTATCTGCACATGTTCCGTGGTCTGCTCTACGGCTCGTACCAGAAGCCGCGTGAGCTGGTCTGGGTGTTCGGAATGCTGATTTACCTGGCGCTGATGGCCGAAGCCTTCATGGGTTATCTGCTGCCGTGGGGCCAGATGTCGTACTGGGGTGCCCAGGTGATCATCTCGCTGTTCGGTGCGATTCCGGTCATTGGTAACGACCTGACCCAGTGGATTCGGGGTGACTACCTGATCTCCGGAATCACACTGAACCGCTTCTTCGCTCTGCACGTTGTTGCATTGCCAATCGTGATTCTCGGTCTGGTGGTGCTGCACATTCTGGCGTTGCACGAAGTCGGTTCGAACAACCCTGACGGCGTCGACATCAAGAAGCACAAAGACGAAAACGGCATCCCGCTGGATGGCATTGCTTTCCACCCGTACTACACCGTGAAAGACATTGTCGGTGTCGTAGTGTTCTTGTTTATCTTCTGCTTCATTGTGTTCTTCTTCCCGGAAATGGGCGGTTACTTCCTCGAAAAGCCAAACTTTGAGCAAGCCAACCCGTTCAAGACGCCAGAGCATATTGCGCCGGTCTGGTACTTCACACCGTTCTACGCAATCTTGCGTGCGATCCCTGACAAGCTCATGGGCGTTATCGCCATGGGTGCGGCGATTGCGGTGCTGTTCGTGCTGCCATGGCTGGATCGCAGCCCGGTGAAATCGATGCGCTATAAAGGCTGGATGAGCAAAATCTGGCTGGTGGTGTTCTGCATTTCGTTCGTGATTCTCGGCATTCTCGGTGTGCTTGCGCCGACGCCTGGGCGAACCTTGCTGTCGCAGGTCTGCACCTTTCTGTACTTCGCCTACTTCATTCTGATGCCGTTCTACACCAGGCTCGAGAAGACCAAACCGGTTCCGGAAAGGGTGACTGGCTGATGAAAAAGTTATTTTTTGCTCTGATTTTTGCTGCGTTGCCTGTCCTGTCTTTCGCCGCTGAACACGGTGGTCCGGAGCTGGAAAAAGTCGACATCGATGTCTCCGATAAAGCTGCCCTGCAGGATGGTGCGCGCACCTTTGCCAACTACTGCATGGGTTGCCACAGTGCCAAATTCCAGCGTTACGAGCGGGTTGCCGATGATCTCGGTGTTCCACACGAACTGATGCTGGAGAAGCTGGTGTTCACCGGCGCCAAGATTGGCGATCACATGAACATCGGTATGCAACCGGCTGACGCCAAGACCTGGTTCGGCGCAGCGCCACCGGACCTGACCCTGGTGGCTCGTGTGCGTGGCACTGACTGGCTCTACGGTTACCTGAAGTCGTTCTACGAAGATCCGGCGCGTCCGTGGGGCGTGAACAACAAGGTCTTCCCGAACGTCGGCATGCCTAACGTGCTGGTCGGTCTGCAAGGTCGCCAGGTTGTTGGCTGCAAGCAAGTACAGATCGTCGAAGACGGCAAGAAGCAATATGATCCGCTGACCGGTACGCCTCTGACTCATGAAGCGTGCGATCAGCTGACCATCGTGCCGAAATCCGGTGCTCTGAACGAAGAGCAGTTCGATGAGAAGGTCAAGAATCTGGTAACCTTCCTGGCTTACTCGGCTAACCCGGTTAAGCTGCAACATCAGCGCATCGGTACTTATGTCTTGCTGTACCTGGCGTTCTTCTTTGTGTTCGCCTACCTGCTCAAGCGTGAATACTGGAAAGACGTGCACTGATACGCTTCAAGCATTGCTGTTAATCGCGCGCGCCCAAGGGCGCCTCCAATAACGCAACGTCTGGTCAGCCAGAGGTTGCGGGAGGCGCCCTCTGGGCGCGCGCGTTTTTCCGGTTCCGATAATTTCAACAAGCGAGGAGGATCGCCATGGGCGTGACCAATCGGTTGGCCTGTTACTCCGACCCCGCCGACCACTATTCCCACCGAGTGCGCATTGTGCTTGCAGAGAAGGGTGTCAGCGCCGAGATCATTTATGTGGAAGCTGGTCGCCAGCCGCCTAAACTGATTGAGGTGAACCCTTACGGCAGTCTGCCGACGCTGGTCGATCGTGACCTGGCGTTGTGGGAGTCGACCGTGGTGATGGAATATCTGGATGAGCGTTACCCGCACCCGCCGTTGATGCCGGTTTACCCGGTGGCGCGTGCCAACAGCCGCCTGCTGATTCATCGTATTCAGCGCGACTGGTGTGGTCTGGTGGATCTGATTCTGGATCCCAAGTCCAAGGAGGCCGCGCGTGTCGTGGCGCGCAAGGAATTGCGTGAAAGCCTGACGGGCGTGTCGCCGCTGTTCGCCGACAAGCCGTTCTTCCTTAGTGAGGAACAAAGTCTGGTGGATTGCTGCCTATTACCAATACTCTGGCGTTTGCCGATTCTGGGTATTGAACTGCCGCGGCCAGCCAAGCCGCTGCTTGATTATATGGAGCGCTCGTTTGCGCGTGAGGCTTTCCAGGCGAGTCTGTCTGGTGTCGAACGCGATATGCGCTAAGGCTTAAGGAGCCGCTATGAACTCCAGTCGACCTTATCTGGTCCGCGCGCTCTACGAGTGGATTGTTGATAACGATTGCACCCCGCACATGCTGGTCAACTCTGAATACCCGGCGGTGCAGGTGCCGCAGGGTTTCGCCAGTGACGGGCAGATTGTCCTGAATATCTCGCCGAGTGCCGTGCGTCATCTGCACATGGACAACGACGTAGTGACCTTTGAAGGTCGCTTCGGTGGTGTTCCGCACAGCTTGTACGTGCCGATCAGCGCGATCCTGGGGATCTACGCCCGGGAGAACGGTCAGGGCATGGTGTTCGATCTCGAGTCGCCGATGGATGACGAAGAAGAGATCGAGTCGGATGATGACTTGCCGCCACCGGACAGCGAGCCGCCGCGCCCTAGCGGCCGGCCAAGCCTGAAAGTGGTGAAGTAATAAAAAAGGCGATCCGGATGGATCGCCTTTTTTGTGTGCGCGTTTCAGCTATCAGTCGATGTATTCGAACAGCTTCACGATCTTCTGCACACCGGAAACGCCCTGAACCAGATTGGTTGCCTGAGTGGCTTCCTGTTTGGTCAGCAGGCCCAGCAGGTAGACGATACCGTTCTCGGTCACGACCTTGATGCGCGAGCCAGGGATGCTGGCGTCGGTGAGCATCTGGGTCTTGATCTTGGAGGTCAGCCAAGTGTCGTTCTGGCGCGCCAGGAAACCGGACGGTGGGATGACTTGCAGTTCGTTATGAACGGTTTTTACGCGCTGAACCGCCGCTGCTGCCTGTTCGGCTTTGGCTTTCAGGTCTGCACGAGGTGTCTGGCCGGCCAGCAGTACCACGCCGTTGAAGCTGGTGACGACGATGTGCGAATCGTTGTCCAGGGCCGGATCGGCTTTGGCCACGTTCACGCCCACTTTGGTTTCAATCAACGAGTCGTCGATCTTGCTGCCGAAGGTGCGGGTGCCACGATCGTCGTCGATCGGCGCCTCGCGGCTGGCGTTTACCACCGAGGTGCAGCCGCTGATGCCGAGGCACAGGGTCAAGGCCAGAAGGCCAAGGCGATTAGGGGTCATTCTTCACTCCCGAACAGTTGGCTGTCGATCAGATCGCAAAGGCAATGGATCGCCAGCAAGTGGACTTCTTGAATACGTGCAGTGACATTGGCCGGTACGCGAATCTCCACGTCCTCGGGCAGCAGCAGCGATGCCATGCCGCCGCCGTCGCGTCCGGTCATAGCTACGACAATCATTTCGCGATCATGTGCGGCCTGGATCGCTTGAATAATGTTCGCCGAGTTGCCGCTGGTCGAAATCGCCAGCAAGACATCGCCTGGCTGACCGAGTGCGCGGATCTGTTTGGAGAACACTTCGTTGTAGCTGTAGTCGTTGGCGATCGAGGTGATCGTCGAGGTGTCGGTGGTCAGGGCGATGGCCGGCAGGCTCGGACGCTCGCGCTCGAAGCGGTTGAGCAACTCCGAAGAGAAGTGCTGGGCGTCACCGGCCGAGCCGCCGTTGCCGCACGAAAGCATTTTGCCTTCGTTGAGCAGGGCGTTGACCATGATCTGGCTGGCTTGCTCGATGTGCGGTGCAAGTACGTCCATCGCCTGTTGCTTGGTGTCGATACTGGCCTGGAAAAGCTGGCGAATTCGGGATTGCATGTCCATCTGTGTGACCTTAAGTAGCGCGGCTGTCCGGCACATGAATGTGCAGCCCGCAAAGCAAAGAGCAAAATTTGTCGGTGGGGTTGTCCGGGTCGCAACGCCGACGATCAACTGTCGAAAGCATTCTGCAACCAGTTCAGCTGATCCGGATGGCTGTCGATGGCCACCACGTCGAAGCGGCAAGGGGAATTGGCCCAACGCGACTCGCGCTGAAGAAAATACTGTGCAGCGAAAATCAGTTTCTGCTGCTTGCGCCCATCGATGCTAGCGAGCGCGCCACCCCATTGAGTGTTTTTTCTGTAGCGAACTTCAACGAATACTACTGTATCGCCATCAAGCATGACCAGATCAAGCTCGCCGCGTTTGCATAACCAGTTCTGCGCCAGCAGGCGCAGACCTTGTTGTTGCAGATGCTCGAGCGCCAGGCGCTCGGCATCCTTGCCGCTTTGCGAGCGTGACCTGTCAGGCATCAGCGCGGGGTGTCCGGCAGGCGCTGGACCTGGCCGCTGACGAACTGCGCCCAGGGCAATTGACGCACGACGCGCTGGGTCTGGGTCATGCCGAGGCTGCCCGACTCACCGTCGATGCGGCTGTCCGGCAGAGCCTTGAGTTGACCCAGGCGCGGAGCCAGACGATAGGCATCCACACCCATCGCGTACAGGCGGCCGAGGCTGCCGGCGGCTTGTGGCCACTGCGCAACCACTTGCTGACGCAGTGGATCGCTGTTGTCCAGCAACCATGGGGTCTCGCAGAAGCGAATGCCGTTCATGTCGTTGTACTGGTTGACGTCGCCACTGGCGCTGTAAACGTGCGAGGTCGCGTAAACCGGAACGTCGCCTGCGTACTGGAAGTTCAGGGTCGGCTTGATCTGCTGCGCCTGTTGTGGCGTGGCGGCGAGGAAGATGAATTCGATGTCCTGACGACGCGAAGGCTGCGCGGCGACGTTAGTGCCGGCGGCATTTTGCAGGCTCTTGGCGCGGGCTTCGCTCTGACGCAGTTGGAACATGTCAGCGATCTGCTGGGCCAGTTGCACCGGCTGATCAACGCGTTCGGTGGCGACGATGCTGCCACCGTTAGCCTGCCAGTCCTGGCTGAACGCACGCAGGACACGGTCGCCCCATTCGCCTTTCGGCACCATGATCGCGGCGCGGTGCAGGCCATCGGCGCGGGCACGGCGCGAAACTTCGCGGGCTTCGTCTTCAGCGGCCAGACCAAACTGGAACAGTTGCGCCGGGCCTTGATCGCCTTCGCTGTAGTTCAGGGCGAGGGTGGTGATCGGCAGTTGCGGGCGGGTGCTGAGTTGTTTGACCAGTGGTTTTTCCAGCGGGCCGACGACCAGTTGCACGCCATCAGCCTGCGCCTTGCGGTAGAACTCGTCCATCGAGGTCAGTTTCGAGCTGTCATAGAACTCGATCGCTGGCGGCTTTTGCCCGGCCTGTTGAGCCTGGTAGTGCGCAGCCATGAAGCCTTCACGCAGTGCCTTGCCGACGGCGGCCAATTGACCGTCCTGCGGCAGCAGCAGGGCGATTTTGCTCAGCGGCTGGCTGGCCAGTTCCTTGAGCTTGGTCAGTGGCAGCGGCAGGTTGATTGCGGCAGGGTGTTTTGGATTCTGCGCGCGCCAGGTGTCGATCGCGGCTTGCTGCTGTTCCAGGGTGCCAGCGGATTTCACTGCCATGGCCAGGGCCATCCAGCCGCCGAGGTCGTCGGTGCTGTTCGGTTGCAGTTGGTCGCTTGGCAGCGAACCAATCAGGGTCCAGATCGCTTCGTGGTTCTTGCTCGCGGCTTCGCCTTGCAGCATCGGCGCGATAAACACGCGCTCGCGGGCGGCAGCCAGAGTCTGGCCATCGGCTTCAAGGGCGCGGGCGTGAACGGTGCCGGTGCGTACTTGCTGCTCTTCAGGCATCTCGCCCAAGTGTTGCAGGCTTGGATGGCTCAGGGCCGTCAGCGCGGCTTTCGGCTGATTGCGGGTCATGGCCAGTTCGGCATTCAGCGTGCTGGCAAAAATCTGCTGGCCGGGCTTGAGTTGCTCCATCGGCACTTGTTGCAGGATTTGCGCGGACTGACCGGCATTGCCCTGACGGTAAGCCAGATCCGCAGCACTCAGGCGCAGCAGGGCGGCTTTTTCCGGGGTTTTCGCCTGGCTAGCCTGTTCGAGCAGTTGCTCGATGCTGGCATCCGGGGTCCGTGGAAGTTCGCCAAGGCTGGAGGAAGGGGAGCTGGCGCAAGCCGCCAACAAGGCAGCGAGGCAGAGGGCAGTGAACAGCCGCAGGCAAGCGATCATGTAAGTGTTCCTGATACTCGATCAAATTAGCGTCGAATTGTACCCAAGCACTGGCCGGGGCGCGATGTTACTGGCGTGAATCGGACGATTTAGCTGGAGTAAATGTTGCGGCGGCGCACAACTGTGCGCAAAACCAGGGTGGGTCGAGGCGCGTCGGCAGCCTCGTGTCGCGCTACAATGGCCGCTTTTACCGATCACGAGGTGTGCGCTTTGACTGCTCCAGGTTCCCTGAATTCCGCTGCTGGCTCGCTTTATGTGGTGGCGACGCCCATCGGCAACCTGGACGACATCAGCGCCCGGGCATTGAAGATCCTCCGCGAAGTGGCGCTGATCGCTGCCGAAGACACCCGTCACTCGGCGCGCCTGATGCAGCACTTCGGGATCGGCACGCCGTTGGCTGCGTGTCACGAACACAATGAACGAGATGAAGGTAGCCGCTTTATTACCCGTCTGCTGGCGGGCGATAACGTCGCGCTGATTTCCGATGCCGGTACGCCGCTGATTTCCGATCCGGGTTATCACCTGGTGCGACAGGCGCGGGCGGCCGGGATCAATGTAGTCCCTGTGCCCGGCGCTTGTGCGCTTATCGCGGCGTTGTCGGCGGCGGGTCTGCCGTCTGACCGCTTCATCTTTGAAGGCTTCCTTCCAGCCAAGTCGGTTGGGCGCAAGGCGCGACTGGAAGCGGTTAAAGAAGAGCCGCGCACGCTGATCTTTTACGAAGCTCCGCACCGCATTCTTGAATGTCTGCAGGATATGGAGGCAGTGTTTGGTGGAGAGCGCCAGGCATTGCTCGCTCGTGAAATCACCAAAACCTTTGAAACGCTAAAAGGTCTGCCATTGGCTGAGTTGCGTGCGTTCGTCGAATCCGACAGCAATCAGCAACGCGGCGAATGCGTGGTGTTGGTGGCTGGCTGGACCGCGCCGGAGTCTGAAGGCGCCGTGAGTAGCGAGGCGATGCGCATCCTCGATCTGCTCCTCGAAGAAATGCCGCTCAAGCGTGCCGCCGCGTTGGCAGCGCAGATCACCGGTGAACGTAAAAACGTGCTGTATCAGGTCGCGCTGGATAAACAGAAAGGCGTGTAAGCCGTCGCCCATAGCGGTCTTGAGGCTTTTAGCGCTTGTTCTTCGGGCGCTCTGCCGTTAACCTTCGCGGCGGAGAGTCGATCGGACAGTCGCTGCCCTCTATGAAAATTAGGGGGGGGAGGAAAGTCCGGGCTCCATAGGGCGAAGTGCCAGGTAATGCCTGGGAGGCGTGAGCCTACGGAAAGTGCCACAGAAAATAACCGCCTAAGCGCTTCGGCGCCGGTAAGGGTGAAAAGGTGCGGTAAGAGCGCACCGCACGTCTGGCAACAGTTCGTGGCTAGGTAAACCCCACTTGGAGCAAGACCAAATAGGGTCCCAAGGCGTGGCCCGCGCTGGGACCGGGTAGGTTGCTAAAGATGTCCAGTGATGGCCATCGTAGACGAATGACTGTTCAAGACAGAACCCGGCTTACAGATCGACTCTCCACCTTTTTCTTTCCCTGCTTGAATCATTGGCAACAGGGCTGTGTAATATCAGCAGGCCTGGGCTGAAAGTTCGGCAGCGGCAAACGCAGTAATAGCCATTTCCCACCTTGCTTCAATCAACAGCAGAAGCGCTTTTGTAATACCGAAAAAATCTTACTCTTAACAAATTACTTTAACTTTCGAGCGCAGCTATCAGTGCTGCATCAAGTTATGGGTCGAAAGTCTCCGCCAGATTGTCGTTACTCCTCCTTTTATGCTCCTAAATCTCCGTTCTGTAAGGGTTTTCCTTTAATCCGCGCCTTGACGGTGTGGTGGGCGCATTCCTATAGTGTGCGCAAGTGGCGGAAAGTGGCATGAAGTGGGTTTTTTGAGCTCAAAACGATAAAAATTGGAGAAACGCAGACGTGTTTCGCGGAGCTAACGCTATCAGTCTCGACGCAAAGGGCCGTCTCGCTATGCCGAGTCGGTACCGTGACGAGCTCGATTCGCGCAGTTCCGGCCAATTGATCGTGACCATTGATGCCGTTGATCCGTGTTTGTGTGTCTATCCGCTCGACGAGTGGGAAATTATTGAAACCAAGTTGCGCGCACTCCCTTCGCTTCGCGAAGAGAACCGCCGCTTGCAGCGTTTATTGATCGGCAACGCCGTCGACCTCGAGCTCGATGGCAGTGGCCGTTTTCTGGTTCCACCGCGTTTGCGCGAATACGCCAAGCTGGATAAGCGCGCGATGCTGGTAGGCCAACTGAACAAGTTCCAATTGTGGGACGAGGATGCATGGAACGCGGTATCTGCCGCTGACCTTGCTGCTATTCAACAACCGGGCGCGATGCCTGATGAACTGCGTGATTTGATCCTGTGACTATTGATAGCGGCTTTAACCACATCACCGTACTGCTTGACGAAGCCGTCGAGGCTCTCGCCGTACGTCCTGATGGCTGCTATCTGGACGGCACGTTCGGGCGCGGCGGACACAGCCGGCTGATCCTCAGCCAGCTCGGCACGGACGGTCGGCTCATCGGATTCGACAAAGATCCACAAGCGATTGCCACCGGGCAAACGCTAGCGGCCGAAGACGGCCGCTTTGTCGTTGTGCAGCGCAGCTTTGCCGAGCTCGGTTCGGTGGTTGCCGAGCAAGGTCTGAGCGGCAAGGTCAGCGGCATTTTGCTTGACCTCGGCGTGTCTTCGCCGCAGCTCGACGACGCTGAGCGCGGCTTCAGTTTCCTCAACGACGGCCCGCTGGACATGCGCATGGATCCGTCCCGTGGCATCAGCGCGGCCGAATTCGTCAACACCGCGCCGGCTGAAGAAATCGCCCGGGTGTTCAAGGAATACGGCGAAGAACGTTTCTCCGGTCGTATGGCTCGCGCGGTCGCCGAACGTCGCGATATCAAGCCGTTCGAGCGCACCGCCGATCTGGCTGAAGTGTTGAAAGTCGCCAACCCGGCATGGGAAAAAGGCAAGAACCCGGCGACCCGTGCCTTTCAGGGTTTGCGCATTCACGTCAACAACGAACTGGGTGATCTGGAAGCCGGCCTCGAAGCCGCACTGGACGCTCTGGAAGTTGGCGGCCGTCTGGTGGTGATCAGCTTCCACTCGCTGGAAGACCGCATCGTCAAACTGTTCATGCGCAAGCTGGTGAAAGGCGAAGCCGACAACCTGCCGCGCAACCTGCCGGTTCGCCATGTCGCGTTCGAACCGAAAATCAAAGTCCATGGCAAAGCGCAGACGGCCTCCGACGCCGAACTCAAAGCCAACCCACGTTCCCGTAGCGCCGTCATGCGCGTCGCGGAGAAGTTGCGGTGAGCAAGCTTTTCGCCAAGCCACTGCCCGGCGGCAGCTTTCTGATGCTGCTGCTGTTTATCGGCGTGCTCGTGTCGGCCATCGCCGTGTCGTATAGCGCGCACTGGAACCGGCAGTTGCTCAACACCCTTTATAACGAACTCAGCGTGCGCGACAAGGCGCAGGCCGAGTGGGGCCGTTTGATTCTCGAACAAAGCACCTGGACCGCGCACAGCCGTATCGAAGTGCTGGCTACCGAACAACTGAAAATGCACATCCCCGGCGCGGCTGACGTGAAGATGGTGGCGCCATGATGAAACTCGAAGGCGCACTGTTCCCATGGCGCTTCCGCCTGATGGTGGCGCTGCTTGGCGTGATGGTTGCGGCGATCTGCTGGCGCATCATCGACCTGCAAGTGGTTGACCGTGACTTCCTCAAAGGTCAGGGCGATGCGCGCAGCCTGCGTCATATTCCGATTCCCGCTCACCGTGGTCTGATCACCGACCGTAACGGCGAGCCTTTGGCCGTGAGTACTCCGGTGACCACGCTGTGGGCCAACGCCAAGGAAATGCAAACGGCGAAAGAGAAGTGGCCGGCACTCGCCGCCGCGCTGGGGCAGGATCCGAAAGCCCTGACCGAACGCCTCGAAGCCCAGGCCAACAAAGAATTCATTTATCTGGTGCGCGGGCTGACCCCCGAGCAGGGCCAGTCTGTGCTCGACCTGAAAGTGCCGGGCGTCTACGGCATCGAAGAATTCCGCCGGTTTTACCCGGCCGGTGAAGTCACCGCACACATGGTCGGGTTTACCGACATCGACGATCACGGTCGCGAAGGTGTCGAACTGGCCTATGACGAATGGCTCGCCGGGGTGCCGGGCAAACGACAGGTCATCAAGGATCGGCGCGGACGGCTGATCAAGGATGTCCAGGTCACCAAAAACGCCAAGGCCGGCAAGCCCTTGGCGTTGTCCATTGACCTGCGCCTGCAGTATCTGGCCAACCGCGAGCTGCGCAACGCGATCATCGAGAACGGCGCCAAGGCCGGCAGCCTGGTGATCATGGACGTCAAGACCGGCGAGATTCTGGCCATGGTCAACCAGCCGACCTACAACCCGAACAACCGCCGCAACCTGCAACCGGCAATGATGCGTAACCGCGCGATGATCGACGTGTTCGAACCGGGTTCGACCATGAAAGCAATCTCGATGGCTGCCGCGATCGAAACCGGCCGCTGGAAACCGAGCGACACCGTTGAGGTGTATCCGGGCTCCCTGCAGATCGGCAAATACACCATCAAGGACGTCTCCAAGAGCGAAGGTCCGGTGCTCGACCTGACCGGCATCCTGATCAATTCCAGTAACGTCGGCATGAGTAAGGTCGCCTTCGATATCGGCGGCGAAACGATTTTCCGCCTCGCGCAGAAAGTCGGTCTTGGCCAGGACACCGGCCTTGGCTTCCCGGGCGAACGTGTCGGCAACCTGCCGAACTACCGCGATTGGCGTAAGGCTGAAACTGCGACCCTGTCCTACGGCTACGGTATTTCCGTGACCGCGATCCAGCTGGTTCACGCGTTCTCGGCATTGGCCAACAATGGTCGCCTCGCACCGCTGACGCTGATCAAAACCGACAAGCCGCCGCAGACCACACAGGTGCTGCCGGAAGCCGTAGCGAAAACCCTGCAAGGCATGCTCACTCAGGTGATCGAAGCGCCGCGCGGCGTGTTCCGTGCGCAGGTGCCGGCGTATCACGTGGCGGGCAAGTCGGGTACTGCGCGTAAGACCTCGGTGGGCACCAAGGGCTACGCGGAAAATTCTTATCGCTCGCTGTTCGCCGGTTTCGGTCCGATGAGCGATCCGCGTTACGCGATTGTTGTGGTGATCGATGAACCGTCCAAGGCCGGTTACTTCGGTGGTCTGGTTTCCGCGCCGGTGTTCAGCCGCGTGATGTCCGGCACCTTGCGTCTGATGAACGTTACGCCGGACAACCTGCCGACGACGCAACAAGCCAACGCTACCCCGGTCATTCCGCTGAAAGCCAATGGAGGGCGCGGCTGATGTCATTAAGTCTGAACAAGATATTCCCCCACGCCGGCCACGATCTGTTGATCCGTGAACTGGCGCTGGACAGCCGCAACGTACGTGCGGGCGATTTGTTCCTCGCAGTACCCGGCGGCAAATTCGACGGCCGTGCGCACATTGCCGATGCTCTGGCGCGCGGCGCTGCCGCTGTGGCGTATGAAGTGGAAGGTGCCACCGTGCTGCCGATCACCGACGTGCCACTGATTCCGGTCAAAGGTCTGGCGGCGCAGCTGTCGGACATTGCCGGGCGTTTTTACGGTGAGCCAAGCCATCACCTGAATCTGATTGGCGTGACCGGCACCAACGGCAAGACCAGCGTGACCCAGCTGGTTGCGCAGGCGCTGGATCTGCTCGGTCAGCATTGCGGCATCGTCGGGACCTTGGGTTCCGGCTTCTATGGCGCACTGCAAAGCGGTCTGCACACCACGCCGAATCCGATCGCCGTACAAGCAACGTTGGGCGACCTGAAAAAGGCCGGCGCCAAAGCTGTGGCCATGGAAGTGTCGTCCCACGGTCTGGATCAGGGTCGCGTCACGGCGCTAGCGTTCGACGTCGCGGTGATGACCAACCTGTCCCGCGATCACCTGGATTATCACGGCAGCATGGAGGCGTACGCCGAGGCCAAGGCCAAGCTGTTCGCCTGGAATGATCTGAAGTGCCGCGTGGTCAACCTCGACGACGATTTCGGCCGGCAACTGGCCGCTGAAAAACGTGAATCGCGCTTGATCACCTACAGCCTGCTCGACAGCAGCGCTTACCTGTTCTGCCGCGAAGCGCAGTTTGACGACCACGGTGTGCGCGCCACATTGGTGACGCCGCAGGGCGAGCATCATCTGCGCAGCACACTGCTCGGCCGTTTCAACCTGAGCAACGTACTGGCAGCCGTCGGCGCCTTGCTCGGTCTGGATTACGCGCTCGACGAAATTCTCAAAGTACTGCCGAAACTCGAAGGCCCGGCCGGGCGCATGCAGCGTCTCGGCGGTGGCACTCAGCCGTTGGTAGTGGTCGATTACGCGCACACCCCGGATGCGCTGGAAAAAGTCCTGAGCGCATTGCGCCCGCACGTCAAAGGTCAACTGCTGTGCCTGTTCGGCTGCGGCGGTGACCGTGATCGCGGCAAGCGTCCATTGATGGCCGAAGTGGTCGAGCGTCTGGCCGATCAGGTGCTGGTCACCGACGACAACCCGCGTACTGAAGATCCGGCAGTGATTTTCGATGACATCCGCGCCGGTTTCACGGCTGTGGATAAAGTCACCTTCGTCGCCGGCCGTGGTCAGGCGATTGCGCAACTGATTGCCGGCGCGTCCGCCGATGACGTGATTGTTCTGGCCGGTAAAGGTCACGAGGACTATCAGGAAATCAACGGCGAGCGCCACGCTTTCTCCGATCTGGTCGAGGCCGATCACGCCCTGACCGCTTGGGAGGTGGCCCATGCTTAAGGCCCTGAAACTCAGCGAACTGACCAACGCACTCGATGCACGTTTGATCGCTGCTGATGCCAGTTTCGACGGTGTCAGCATCGACAGCCGTGCGATCCAGCCAGGCCAACTGTTTATTGCGTTGACCGGCCCGCGATTCGACGGTCATGACTATTTGAATGACGTCGCTGGTAAAGGCGCCGTGGCTGCGCTGGTCGAGCGTGAAGTCGCCGACAGCACCCTGCCGCAACTGCTGGTCAAAGACACCCGTCAGGCCCTCGGCCAGTTGGGCGCGCTGAACCGTGCCGCGTTCACTCAGCCAGTCGCCGCGATCACTGGTTCCAGCGGCAAGACCACCGTCAAGGAAATGCTCGCGAGCATCCTGCGCACGCGCGGCCCGGTGCTGGCGACCCGTGGCAACTTGAATAATGACCTCGGCGCGCCGCTGACCCTGCTCGAACTGGCCCCGGAACACACCTCGGCGGTCATCGAACTGGGCGCCTCGCGTCTGGGCGAAATCGCTTACACCGTTGGCTTGACCAAGCCACACGTAGCGATCCTGAACAATGCCGGCACCGCGCACGTCGGTGAGTTTGGCGGCCCGGAAAAAATCGTCGAAGCCAAAGGCGAAATCATCGACGGGCTGGCAGCCGATGGCGTCGCCGTGCTCAATCTCGATGACAAAGCCTTCGGCATCTGGAAGACCCGTGCCGGCGTGCGCAAAGTGCTGACCTTCGCCCTGAGCAACGCTCAGGCGGATTTCTACGCCAGCGACTTGAGCACCGATGCCCGTGGTTGCCCGGCTTTCAATCTGCACACACCTGAAGGTGTCGAGCGCGTTCAACTGAACCTGCTCGGCACCCACAACGTCGCCAACTCCATGGCCGCCGCCGCTGCCGCTCACGCCTTGGGCGTGTCGCTGTTCGGCATCGCCACCGGGCTTGGCGCAGTACAACCGGTCAAGGGCCGCACCGTCGCGCAGCTGGCGAAGAACGGCATGCGCGTGATCGATGACACTTACAACGCAAACCCCACCTCGATGTGCGCGGCCGTTGATATACTCGCCGGCTTTTCCGGCCGCACCGTCCTGGTGCTCGGAGATATCGGCGAGTTGGGCGATTGGGCGGAGCAGGGGCACCGCGACGTGGGCGAGTACGCCCGGGGCAAGGTTTCCGCGCTTTACGCAGTCGGGCCAAACATGGTTCACGCCGTAAACGCTTTCGGTGAACAGGCGCACCACTTCGGCACGCAAGCCGAGCTGATTCAGGCCCTCGACGCCGAGCAGGACACAAACACCACCATTTTGATCAAGGGTTCGCGCAGTGCAGCGATGGAAAACATCGTTGCGGCTCTGTGCGGGTCCAGTCTGGAGAAACATTAATGCTGCTGCTGCTAGCGGAGTATCTGCAACAGTTCTACAAAGGCTTCGCGGTCTTTCAGTACCTGACCCTGCGCGGGATCCTCGGTGTGCTGACCGCGCTGGTTTTGTCGCTGTGCTATGGCCCGTGGATGATCCGCACTTTGCAGAACCGTCAGATCGGTCAATCCGTGCGTAACGATGGTCCGCAATCGCACCTGTCCAAGTCGGGTACGCCGACCATGGGCGGCGCACTGATTCTGTCTTCGATCGGCGTCAGCACTCTGCTTTGGGCTGACCTGAGCAACCGCTACGTCTGGACTGTTTTGTTGGTGACTCTGTTGTTCGGCGCCATCGGCTGGGTCGACGATTACCGCAAAGTCATCGAGAAGAACTCGCGTGGCTTGCCGAGCCGCTGGAAGTATTTCTGGCAGTCGGTGTTTGGCCTCGGCGCGGCGATCTTCCTTTATATGACTGCTTCCACCCCGGTGGAAACCACGCTGATCCTGCCGATGCTCAAGGACTACAGCATTCCGTTGGGCCTCGGTTTCATCGTGCTGACTTACTTTGTGATCGTCGGTTCGAGCAACGCGGTCAACCTGACTGACGGTCTCGATGGCCTGGCAATCATGCCGACCGTGATGGTCGGCGGTGGCCTCGGCATCTTCTGCTACCTGTCGGGTAACGTGAAATTCGCTGAATACCTGCTGATTCCTTATGTGCCGGGCGCGGGCGAACTGATCGTGTTCTGTGGCGCGCTGATCGGTGCCGGCCTCGGCTTCCTGTGGTTCAACACCTATCCGGCGCAAGTGTTCATGGGCGACGTCGGTGCACTGGCACTCGGCGCGGCACTGGGCACCATCGCGGTGATCGTCCGTCAGGAAATCGTCCTGTTCATCATGGGCGGCGTGTTCGTGATGGAAACCCTGTCAGTCGTCATTCAGGTTGCTTCCTTTAAGCTGACCGGTCGCCGTGTGTTCCGCATGGCACCGATACACCACCATTTTGAACTCAAGGGCTGGCCCGAGCCGCGCGTGATCGTCCGTTTCTGGATCATCACCGTGATTCTCGTGCTGATCGGCCTTGCCACCCTGAAGCTGAGGTAGAACGAGTGTCTCTGATCGCTTCTGACCACTTCCGCATCGTTGTCGGCCTCGGCAAGAGCGGCATGTCCCTGGTTCGCTTCCTGGCGAACCGGGGCACGTCGTTTGCTGTGGCGGACACGCGGGAAAATCCACCGGAACTGGCCACGCTCAAGCGTGACTATCCGCACGTGGAAGTGCGTTGTGGCGAGCTGGACGTCGAATTCCTCTGCCGTGCCGACGAGCTCTACGTGAGCCCCGGCCTGGCGCTGGCGACCCCGGCCCTGCAAGCCGCCGCAGCACGTGGCG
Organism: Pseudomonas chlororaphis; assembly: GCF_000783395.1. GTDB lineage: Bacteria > Pseudomonadota > Gammaproteobacteria > Pseudomonadales > Pseudomonadaceae > Aquipseudomonas > Aquipseudomonas chlororaphis_H. Next base: position 112,942 of record NZ_JSFK01000004.1, read on the forward strand.
TGAAACTGTCCGGCGACATCGAGCTGTTCGCGCGTAACGCGCGGGCGCCGATCGTGGCCATCAGCGGCTCCAACGCGAAAAGCACCGTGACCACCCTGGTTGGCGAGATGGCGGCTGCGGCCGGCAAACGCGTCGCCGTCGGCGGCAACCTCGGCACCCCGGCGCTGGACTTGCTCAGCGACGACGTCGAGCTGTACGTGATGGAACTGTCGAGTTTCCAACTGGAAACCACCGACCAGCTCAACGCAGAAGTGGCCACCGTGCTGAACATCAGCGAAGACCACATGGATCGCTACAGCGGTCTGCCGGCGTATCACCTGGCCAAGCACCGGATCTTCCGTGGCGCGAAGCAGTTCGTGGTCAACCGTCAGGACGCGTTGACTCGTCCGTTGATGGGCGAGGGTCAGCCATGCTGGACCTTCGGCCTGAGCAAACCGGATTTCAAAGCCTTTGGTATCCGCGAAGAAGACGGCGAGAAGTACCTGGCCTTCGAATTCCAGAATCTGATGCCAGTGCGTGAACTGAAGATTCGTGGCGCACACAACCAGTCCAACGCCCTTGCGGCGCTGGCGCTGGGTCATGCCGTGGGCCTGCCGTTCGACGCCATGCTCTCGGCCCTGCGCACCTTCGCTGGCCTCGAACATCGCTGCCAGTGGGTCCGTGATCTCGACGGCGTGGCCTACTACAACGATTCGAAAGCGACCAACGTTGGCGCTGCACTGGCGGCCATCGAAGGCTTGGGCGCGGACATCGACGGCAAGGTCATCCTGATCGCCGGTGGCGATGGCAAGGGTGCCGAATTCAACGATCTGCGTGATCCGGTCGCGGCCAACTGCCGCGCCGTGATCCTGATGGGCCGCGACTCCGACAAGATCGGCACGGCCATTGGCGACTCTGTGCCATTGATTCGCGCGACCTCACTGGTCGACGCCGTTGCGCAATGCCGCGCCGCCGCCCAACCGGGTGACGTCGTGCTGCTGTCGCCCGCCTGCGCCAGTTTCGACATGTTCAAGAATTACGAAGACCGTGGTCACCAGTTCGTCCGCGCTGTGGAGGATCTGGCATGAGTCTGTTCAATATCATCAAGCCGTATCCGTCGCCGATCATCACCGGGCGCGGCATCGATCTCGATTTCCCTATGCTCGCCGGTTGCCTGGCGCTGCTCGGTCTCGGTTTGATCATGATTGCCTCGGCTTCCACTGAAGTCGCCGCCGCGCAGTCCGGCAGTCCGCTGTATTACATGATTCGCCACCTTATTTATGTGGTGCTCGGATTGGGCGCGTGCATCGTCACCATGATGATTCCGATCGCCACCTGGCAGCGTCTCGGCTGGCTGATGCTGCTCGGTGCGTTTGGCTTGCTGGTGATGGTGATCATTCCCGGCATCGGGCGCGAAGTGAACGGCTCGATGCGCTGGATCGGTTTCAGCTTCTTCAACGTGCAGCCGTCCGAGATCGCCAAAGTGTTCGTGGTGATCTACCTCGCCGGTTATCTGGTGCGGCGTCAGAAGGAAGTGCGCGAGAGCTGGATGGGCTTCTTCAAGCCGTTCATCGTGCTGCTGCCGATGGCCGGTCTGTTGCTGATGGAGCCGGACTTCGGTGCCACCGTCGTGATGATGGGCGCTGCGGCGGCCATGCTATTCCTCGGCGGGGTCGGGCTGTTCCGCTTCTCGCTGATGGTGGTGTTGGCGGTCGGGGCCGTGGTCTTGCTGATTCAAATGCAGCCGTACCGAATGGCGCGTCTGACCAACTTCGCCGACCCGTGGGCTGACCAGTTCGGCGCCGGCTATCAGTTGTCGCAAGCGTTGATCGCCTTCGGTCGCGGTGAATGGCTCGGCGTCGGTCTGGGCAACAGCGTGCAGAAGCAGTTCTACCTGCCGGAAGCGCACACCGACTTCGTGTTCTCGGTATTGGCTGAAGAACTCGGCGCGGTGGGTTCGCTGTGCACCGTCGCGCTGTTCGTGTTCGTGTGTATTCGCGGCATGTACATCGGCCTGTGGGCGGAGAAAGCCAAGCAGTTCTTCGCCGCTTATGTGGCTTACGGTTTGTCGTTCCTGTGGATTGGTCAGTTCCTGATCAACATCGGTGTGAACGTCGGCCTGCTGCCAACCAAAGGTCTGACCTTGCCGTTCCTCAGTTATGGCGGCAGCTCGCTGGTGATCTGCTGCGCCTGCCTCGGCTTGTTATTGAGGATCGAGTGGGAGAGTCGAACCCACCTGGGCAGTGAAGAAATGGAATTCCATGAGAGCGACTTCGCCGAGGAGCCGAATCATGGGCGCTAACGTATTGATCATGGCCGGCGGCACCGGCGGCCACGTGTTCCCGGCGCTGGCCTGTGCCCGCGAGTTTCAGGCGCGCGGCTACACCGTGCACTGGCTCGGCACACCACGCGGAATTGAAAACGAACTGGTGCCGGCGGCAGGTCTTGAACTGCACCGCATCAACGCTACCGGCCTGCGCGGCAAGGGCAAGCTGTCGCTGCTCAAAGCGCCGTTCATGCTGCTCAAATCGGTATGGCAGGCGCGGGCGATCATTCGTCGCTTGAAGCCAGTGTGTGTGGTCGGCTTCGGTGGTTATGTGACTGGCCCCGGTGGTCTTGCTGCGAAACTGGCCGGCGTACCGGTGATCGTTCACGAGCAGAACGCCGTGGCCGGCACCGCCAATCGGTTGCTGGTGCCGTTCGCCGCCCGAGTGTGTGAAGCGTTCCCCGACACCTTTACTCTGTCGGACACCCGCCGTACCACCGGAAATCCGGTGCGCAGCGAGCTGTTCCTCGACACATTGCGACCTGCTCTGGCCGGTCGCAAAGCGCGTTTGCTGATCCTAGGCGGAAGCCTGGGCGCAGAACCGTTGAACAAATTGCTGCCTGAAGCCCTGGCCCAAGTCGCTGCCGATTTGCGCCCGGAAGTGTTTCATCAGGCCGGCAAAAACCACGATGAAGTGACTGCAGAGCGCTACCGCGCCGCCGGCGTCGATGCGCAGGTGCAGCCGTTCATCAAAGACATGGCCCAGGCCTATGGCTGGGCTGACCTGGTGGTGTGCCGCGCAGGCGCGTTGACCATCAGTGAGCTGGCTGCCGCCGGTCTGCCTTCGATGCTGGTGCCTTTGCCCCACGCGATCGACGATCACCAGACCCGCAACGCCGATTATTTGGCCCGCGAAGGCGCTGCCTTCCTGATGCCGCAAAGAACGACTGGTGCCGCGGACCTTGCCGCGCGCCTGACAGAGGTCTTGATGCAACCGCAACGACTCGAAGATATGGCCCAAGCGGCCCGCCGTCTGGCGAAACCCGATGCCACCCGTAGCGTGGTCGATACCTGTCTGGAGGTGGCCCATGGTTGAGAATCAGAAAGCCATGCCGCAACCGGAAATGCGCCGCATCCGTCGCATCCACTTCGTCGGCATCGGCGGCGTGGGCATGTGCGGCATCGCCGAAGTGTTGTTGAACCTGGGCTACCAAGTGTCCGGTTCCGACCTGAAAGCGTCGCCGGTGACCGAGCGTCTGGAATCGTTCGGCGCGCAGATTTTCATCGGCCACCGTGCCGAGAACGCCGCTGCCGCCGACGTGCTGGTGGTGTCGAGCGCGGTAAATACCTCGAACCCGGAAGTGGCGAACGCGCTTGAGCGTCGTATTCCGGTGGTGCCGCGTGCCGAGATGCTTGCCGAACTGATGCGCTATCGCCACGGCATCGCCGTCGCCGGTACGCACGGCAAAACCACCACCACCAGCCTGATCGCTTCGGTGTTCGCTGCCGGTGGCCTGGACCCGACGTTCGTCATCGGTGGTCGTCTGAATGCAGCGGGCACCAATGCCCAGCTCGGCACCAGCCGTTACCTGATCGCCGAAGCCGATGAAAGCGACGCGAGTTTCCTGCACCTGCAACCGCTGGTGGCCGTGGTTACCAACATCGACGCCGACCACATGGCGACCTACGACGGTGACTTCAACAAGCTGAAGAAAACCTTCGTCGAATTCCTGCACAACCTGCCGTTCTACGGTCTGGCCGTGATGTGCCTGGACGATCCGGTGGTGCGTGAAATCCTGCCGCTGGTGAAACGTCCGACCGTGACCTACGGCTTCAGTGAAGACGCTGACGTCCGCGCGATCAATATTCGCCAGCAAGGCATGCAGACCTTCTTCACCGTGCTGCGCCCGGATCGCGAGCCGCTGGACGTATCGGTGAACATGCCCGGCAACCACAACGTCCTCAACTCGCTGGCGACCATTTGCATCGCCACCGACGAAGGCGTCAGCGATGAAGCCATCGTTCAGGGCCTCTCGGGTTTCCAGGGTGTTGGTCGACGCTTCCAGGTCTACGGCGAACTGCCAGTGGACGGCGGCAACGTGATGCTGGTCGATGACTACGGTCACCACCCGACCGAAGTCGCTGCAGTGATCAAAGCCGTGCGCGGTGGCTGGCCGGAGCGCCGTTTGGTGATGGTGTATCAACCGCACCGTTACAGCCGCACCCGCGACCTGTACGACGACTTCGTCAATGTCCTGGCCGACGCCAACGTGTTGCTGTTGATGGAAGTTTATCCGGCCGGCGAAGAGCCGATCCCCGGTGCCGACAGCCGAAAACTGTGCAACAGCATCCGCCAGCGCGGCCAGCTCGACCCGATCTACATCGAGCGTGGCGTCGATCTGGCGCCGCTGGTCAAGCCACTGCTGCGCGCGGGCGACATCCTGCTGTGTCAGGGCGCTGGTGATATCGGCGGTCTCGCGCCGAAGCTGTTGAAAAGTGAATTGTTCGCTGGCGCCGTGGCGGCGTCGGTCGAGGGGAAGTTGAAATGACTGCTGCCTACGCCAAGCTGTTTTCCACTATCGCGCCGAAAGACTTCGGCCGCGTTGCCGTGCTCTTCGGCGGGCTGAGTGCCGAGCGTGAGGTTTCGCTGAAATCCGGTAACGCCGTACTTGAAGCGCTGCAAAGTGCTGGCGTGGACGCGTTCGGCATCGACGTTGGCGACGACATTCTGCAACGTCTGCTCAGCGAAAAGATCGACCGCGCCTTCATCATTCTTCACGGCCGTGGCGGTGAAGACGGGTCCATGCAGGGCCTGCTCGAAGTGGCGGGCATTCCGTACACCGGCAGTGGCATTCTGGCCTCCGCACTGGCGATGGACAAACTGCGCACCAAGCAGGTCTGGCACAGCCTCGGGATTCCGACGCCGCGTCACGCCGTGCTGTGCAGCGAAGCCGATTGTATTTCGGCATCGACGGAACTGGGCTTCCCTTTGATCGTCAAACCGGCGCATGAAGGTTCAAGTATCGGGATGGCCAAAGTGAGTTCTGCGTCCGAGTTGATCGACGCATGGAAAGCGGCCAGTACCTACGATTCGCAAGTCTTGGTTGAGCAATGGATTCAAGGTCCGGAGTTCACCATCGCCACCCTGCGTGACCAGGTGTTGCCTCCTATCGCCCTGGGTACACCGCACACGTTCTACGACTACGACGCCAAGTACATCGCCAACGATACCCAGTACCGCATTCCGTGCGGGCTGGATGCCGCCAAGGAAAAGGAACTCATGGATCTCACGGCCAAGGCCAGTGAGGCGCTGGGGATTGCCGGTTGGGGCAGGGCGGACGTGATGCAGGACGCCGATGGGCAGTTCTGGTTTCTGGAAGTGAATACCGCTCCGGGCATGACCGATCACAGTCTGGTGCCTATGGCCGCGCGTGCGGCCGGTCTGGATTTCCAGCAACTGGTTCTGGCCATTCTGGCCGCCAGTGTTGAAGACGCTCGAGGTTAAGACGATGCAAGGCGCTCAGCTCCGACATCAGCCTCCCGCACCCGGCCGCAAGCCGGTGCCACGGGGTGCCAGCCGAATGGTGGCGAAAGAGCCGATGTCCGCGCGCCTGCCGAAAGCCAATTTCAGCTTTCTGAAAAGTCTGTTCTGGCCGGTGCTGTTGGTGGTGCTGGGCTTTGGGACTTACGAAGGTGCGACGCGTTTGCTGCCGTACGCCGACCGGCCGATCACCAAGATCGCCGTGCAGGGCGACCTGAGCTACATCAGCCAGCAAGCGGTGCAGCAGCGAATCGCCCCGTTTGTGGCGTCGAGCTTCTTCACCATCGATCTGCCCGGTATGCGTACCGAGCTTGAGCAAATGCCGTGGATCGCCCACGCCGAAGTCCGTCGCGTGTGGCCGGACCAGGTGGTGATCCGCCTCGAAGAGCAACTGCCCGTGGCGCGTTGGGGCGACGAGTCGTTACTGAACAACCAGGGCCAGGCGTTTACGCCCAAGGAGCTGGCGAACTACGAACACCTGCCACAGCTGTTCGGTCCACAACGGGCTCAGCAGCAAGTGATGCAGCAGTATCAGGTGCTGAGCCAGATGCTGCGGCCGTTGGGCTTCTCGATTGCACGCCTGGAACTGCGTGAACGCGGGAGTTGGTTCCTGACCACCGGTGCCGGCAGTTCTGGCCCCGGCATCGAGTTGCTGCTGGGACGCGGCAACCTGGTGGAAAAGATGCGCCGTTTTATCGCCATCTATGACAAGACACTTAAAGACCAGATTACGAACATTGCGCGCATCGATCTGCGCTACGCCAACGGCCTCGCTGTTGGCTGGCGGGAACCAGTAGCGCCGACGACAGCCCAACCCGCTGTCGCAAAGAATTAAGAAGAGGCAGGACCCATGGCAAACGTGCAAAGCGGCAAAATGATCGTCGGTCTCGATATCGGCACCTCCAAGGTGGTGGCGCTGGTCGGCGAGGTCTCCGACGACGGCTCGCTGGAAATCGTCGGGATCGGTACCCACCCGTCCCGTGGCCTGAAGAAGGGCGTGGTGGTCAACATCGAGTCCACCGTGCAATCGATCCAGCGCGCGATCGAAGAAGCCCAACTGATGGCGGGCTGCCGCATTCACTCGGCGTTCGTCGGCGTGGCGGGCAATCACATCCGCAGCCTGAACTCCCACGGCATCGTCGCGATTCGTGATCGCGAAGTCAGCTCGGCTGACCTTGAGCGCGTACTCGACGCCGCTCAGGCCGTGGCGATCCCGGCTGACCAGCGCGTGCTGCACACCCTGCCGCAGGATTACGTGATCGATAACCAGGAAGGCGTTCGTGAGCCTCTGGGCATGTCCGGTGTACGTCTGGAAGCCAAGGTTCACGTGGTCACCTGCGCCGTCAACGCCGCACAGAACATTGAAAAATGCGTGCGTCGCTGCGGTCTGGAAATCGACGACATCATTCTCGAGCAATTGGCCTCGGCCTACTCGGTACTGACCGACGACGAGAAAGAACTGGGCGTGTGCCTGGTCGACATCGGCGGCGGCACCACCGACATCGCGATCTTCACCGAAGGCGCGATCCGCCACACCGCAGTGATCCCGATTGCCGGTGATCAGGTGACCAACGACATCGCCATGGCGTTGCGCACCCCGACCCAGTACGCCGAAGAAATCAAGATTCGTTACGCCTGCGCCCTGGCCAAACTGGCCGGTGCCGGTGAAACCATCAAGGTGCCAAGCGTTGGCGACCGTCCACCGCGCGAACTGTCGCGTCAGGCCCTGGCCGAAGTGGTCGAGCCGCGTTACGACGAACTGTTCACCCTGATCCAGGCCGAGCTGCGTCGCAGCGGCTACGAAGACTTGATCCCGGCCGGCATCGTCCTCACCGGCGGTACGTCGAAGATGGAAGGCGCCACTGAACTGGCCGAAGAAATCTTCCACATGCCGGTCCGCCTCGGCGTGCCGCATGGCGTGAAAGGCCTGGATGACGTGGTGCGCAACCCGATTTATTCCACTGGCGTGGGCTTGTTGATGTACGGCCTGCAAAAGCAGTCCGACGGGGTTTCGTTCTCCGGCATCGGCAGCCGCGACAGCTACAGCAACGAAGAGCCACAGGCGCCGTTGCTGGACCGATTGAAGAAGTGGGTTCAAGGCAACTTCTAAAGCTTTACCGCAACACCGCAACAAAAATGCAGTAGGCGAAAAAACTAGAGAATGTAAGGAGAGGGAAAATGTTCGAACTCGTAGACAACATCCCCGCAAGCCCGGTAATCAAAGTTATCGGTGTTGGCGGTGGCGGCGGCAACGCTGTCAATCACATGGTCAAGAGCAACATCGAAGGCGTTGAGTTCATCTGCGCCAACACTGATGCTCAAGCGCTGAAAAACATCGGCGCGCGCACCATTCTGCAACTGGGCACCGGCGTGACCAAAGGTCTGGGCGCTGGCGCCAACCCTGAAGTAGGTCGTCAGGCCGCTCTCGAAGACCGTGAGCGCATTGCCGAAGTCCTGCAGGGCACTAACATGGTGTTCATCACCACTGGCATGGGCGGCGGTACCGGTACCGGTGCTGCGCCGATCATCGCCGAAGTGGCCAAGGAAATGGGCATTCTGACCGTTGCTGTCGTAACGCGTCCGTTCCCGTTCGAAGGCCGCAAGCGTATGCAGATCGCCGATGAAGGCATCCGCATGCTCTCGGAAAGCGTCGACTCGTTGATCACTATTCCTAACGAGAAGCTGCTGACCATCCTCGGTAAAGACGCAAGCCTCTTGTCGGCTTTCGCCAAGGCTGACGATGTACTGGCCGGTGCCGTTCGCGGTATCTCCGACATCATCAAACGTCCGGGCATGATCAACGTCGACTTCGCCGACGTACGTACCGTGATGAGCGAAATGGGCATGGCGATGATGGGCACTGGCTGCGCCAGCGGTCCGAACCGTGCACGTGAAGCGACCGAAGCGGCGATCCGCAACCCGCTGCTGGAAGACGTGAACCTGCAAGGCGCACGCGGCATCCTGGTGAACATCACCGCCGGTCCTGACCTGTCCCTGGGTGAGTACTCCGACGTGGGTAGCATCATCGAAGCCTTCGCTTCCGAGCACGCGATGGTCAAGGTCGGTACCGTTATCGATCCGGACATGCGCGACGAACTGCACGTAACCGTGGTTGCCACTGGTCTGGGCGCGAAAATCGAGAAGCCTGTAAAGGTCATCGACAATACCGTTCACACCTCCATGGCTTCTGCCCAGGTGCAACAACCGGCTGCGGCCCGTCAGGAAGCGCCAGCGGTGAACTACCGTGATCTGGACCGTCCGACCGTCATGCGCAACCAGGCTCAGGCCGGTGCTGCGGCTGCCGCGAAGATGAATCCGCAAGATGATCTGGACTACCTGGACATCCCGGCATTCCTGCGTCGTCAGGCCGATTGATGGAATGTATCAGGGCTATGAAGGTGATTGGTGTTCAGCAAAGGCATGGTCTGCTATCATCGCCAGCCTTTGTTGATACCAGTTCGCAATTTGCGCTGAAGCGGCCCAAGCCATGATTAAACAACGCACACTGAAAAATATTATCCGTGCCACAGGTGTAGGCCTGCACTCCGGTGAGAAGGTCTATCTGACCCTCAAGCCTGCGCCTGTCGACACTGGCATTGTGTTTTGTCGCGCTGACCTCGACCCTGTGGTGCAGATTCCTGCCCGCGCGGAAAACGTCGGTGAAACCACTATGTCGACGACGCTGATTAACGGCGACGTGAAAGTGGACACGGTAGAGCACTTGCTCTCGGCCATGGCTGGCCTGGGCATCGATAACGCCTACGTCGAGCTCTCCGCGTCCGAAGTCCCGATCATGGATGGCAGCGCTGGACCCTTCGTATTCCTGATTCAATCGGCAGGCCTGGAAGAACAGGACGCCGCCAAGAAATTCATCCGCATCCTGCGTGAAGTGACAGTGGAAGACGGCGACAAGCGCGCCACTTTCGTCCCTTTCGAAGGGTTCAAGGTGAGCTTCGAGATCGATTTCGATCACCCGGTATTCCGGGACCGCACCCAAAGTGCAAGCGTGGATTTTTCCAGCACTTCGTTCGTAAAAGAAGTCAGCCGCGCCCGTACCTTTGGTTTCATGAGTGATATCGAGTACCTGCGCAAGCACAACCTCGCACTCGGCGGCAGCGTTGAAAACGCGATCGTGGTTGATGCCGATGGCGTACTGAACGAAGACGGCCTTCGCTATGAAGACGAATTCGTGAAGCACAAGATCCTCGATGCCATTGGCGACCTGTACCTGCTGGGTAACAGCCTGATTGGTGAGTTCAAAGGCTTCAAGTCCGGCCACGCACTGAACAACCAGCTGCTGCGCAAGTTGATTGAGCAGACAGATGCCTGGGAAGTGGTGACGTTCGAAGACGCCAGCACCGCACCAATCTCTTACATGCGCCCGGTTGCGGCAGTGTAAGTAAAAAACCTCTCTAGTTTTTTGAAGGCCATCCTCGGATGGCCTTTTTTTATGCCCTTTTACAATCAAAAGATCGCAGCCTTCGGCAGCTCCTACAGGGTGATCGCATTCTCATGTAGGAGCTGCCGAAGGCTGCGATCTTTTGATCTCAATAGCTGACGACGCGGTTACGCCCACCTTCCTTGGCCTGATACAACGCCTTGTCCGCAGCAAACAGCAACTGCTCCAGCGTCATCTCACTCGCCGCTGTCCATGTGGCGATGCCAATGCTCACCGTCATCGGCCGCTCGGCCCCGTCGACCAACGGCAACTGCTCCACCGCTTGGCGAATATGCTCGGCAATCTGCTGCGCGCCATGGCCGTCGGTCTCGGCGAGAATCACCGAAAACTCTTCACCGCCATAACGCGCGACCAGATCCGCCGGTCGCCGCACATTGTCCGTGATGACCTTGGCCAGCGTCTTCAACGCCTGATCCCCGGCCTGATGCCCATGGCGGTCATTGAACGCCTTGAAGTGATCAGCATCAATCATCATCACCGACATCGGTTTGCCCGAGCGTTGGGCGCGGAACCACTCATGACGCAATGCCTGATCAAGCATCCGACGATTGGCCACACCGGTCAGCGCATCGGTGGCAGCCAGTTGCGCCAGTTCGCGCTCGGCGCCGTTGGCGCAAACGCAACTCGCGGGCCAACAGCCAGGTCAGCCAAAGCAACCCCAAACACAGCACCCCCGTGGCACCGCTGATCAGAATCGCGGTGCGCCGCCAGGTGCCGAACACTTCATCGCTGGATAGCGCAACCATCACCGTCAACGGCAAATTGCCAACCCGCGAATAGGTATAGAGGCGCTGCTGATGATCCATGCTTGAGGTGCTGGTGAAACTGCCGCTGCCATCCTTGTCCCCGAGGATGCGCACGACATTCGGCCGGTTGCCGAAGCTTTTGCCGATGGAATCACTTTGCAGATAAGGCTTCTGTGCGAGCAGGACGCCGTCACTGTTGATGATGTTCAGCGTGCTGTCTTTGCCAATGTCGAGGCTGTTGAACAATTGGTCGAAGTAGTCGAGTTTCATCGACGCCACGGCCACACCAGCGAACTCACCGGTTTGCGAGGAGATCCGGCGACTGAAACTGATTCGCCACTGATTGGCCTCGTCGCAGTCGCAACGGGTCTTGAACGGACGGCTGATGAACATGCCGATGTCGCGATTGAAGGCGTGGGCGAGGAAGTAATCGCGGTCGGCAAAATTACCCGTTTTTGGCTCGATTCGCGAAGAATCGGCAATCACATTCCCGTGTTTGTCGAGCAACAGAATGTCGCCCTTGAAGCGCGCGGTGGTCGAGCGGTCGAACAGCGCCAGATGGCGGATCTGCGGTGAGACATCTTGCAGGTCATCGCGCTGGGCGGCGGCGATCAGGCCTTGCAGGGTCAAGTCGTACAGCTCGACGGTGCGCAGCACATCGGCGTCGATCAGTTGCGCAATGGTGGTGGCACTGCGGGTCGCCGATTCCCGAGCATTGGCGTGCTCGCGGATCAGCAGGAACGTGACAATGCACAGAATCGCGATCACTGTCAGCAAACTGCCGCAGATCAGCAGCAGCTCGGGGCGTCCGGTCTTGCCCGCAACGGGTGGGGTACGGCTCGCGATCATGATTGGGCTGTCGGTTGGGGGAAGGTCTTATAAGCGTAGTAGGCCAAACACCACAGCCGAAGCCAGAAACCATTCCTAATGTGGGAGCGAGCCTGGACTTCAAGACTGTGCTGTGGCGCCGATCTTAGAAGACGTTGATCGGGTAGTCGATGATGACGCGGTATTCATCTGTATCCGAATCAATCACGCCGTAACCGTTGCCGCCACGGTTGGTCGCCCATTGCAAATGCACCGCCAGATCTTTGGCCTGACCGCTTTGCATAACGTACTGCAAATCAAGATCGCGCTCCCAATGCTTGGCGTTGCGGCCCTCGGCGCTGTACCAGTTGGAATAGCCTTTGCTGTCAGGGTCGACCTTGGTCAGATCCACAGTGCCGCGCGAGTAAGACACAGACGAGGTCAGACCCGGCACGCCGACACCGGCGAAGTCGTAGGCGTATTTGAGCTTCCAAGAGCGCTCGTTCGGGCCGTTGAAGTCGGAATACTGCTGGGAGTTGTCGAGGTAAACGCTGTCGCCCTGGCTGATGTAGTCGAACGGCGTGTTGCCGTTGACCCGCTGATACGCGGCAGTAACGCTGTGATTACCGACGCCAACGGTGAAATGCACGCTGTAGGTGTTGTTGTCGATATTGCCCAGCAGCGCATCGCCGGTGTCTTGCGTGTGATAGAAATGCAGGCCCGGGTTGAGGCTGACCAGATCGTTCAACTGCCACGTGTAGTCGAGGTCGTAGTAGTACTGGTTCCAGATGTCCTTCAGCTCGGAGGCGTAGAGGCTGCTGGTCAGGCCTTCGACGCCGCTCCAGGCCACACCGGCCCAGTTCAGGTGCTGGCTCTCGTCGCCATCGGCCAATGTCCCGTAGGAAGTGCCGATGCGCGTGTGGCCACTCTGGTTGTAAGGCTTGGTGAAACTCGCTTGGCCGCCTTCGATCAACCAGCCGTCGAAGCTGTGGTTGGTCAGGCTCACACCACGGAAAGTCTGCGGCAGCATGCGCGTTTCACCGCCGGCAATGACCGGGTTGGTGAGGAACAGATCACCGGCCTTCAATTCGGTATCGAACGCGCGCATTTTCAGCGTGCCACCTGCTGTGGAAAAAGCCCCCGGCGCTTTGCCGCCGCTCTCCCTGACCGGCAGGATGCTCGAACCGTCCGTGCCGCCACCGCCATCCAGCTTCAACCCGAGCATGGCGTGGGCATCAATGCCGAAACCGACCGTGCCTTCGGTGTAACCCGACTTGAACACCCCAAGAAAGCCTTGGCCCCACTCGATGTTGTCGTCCGCCTTCTGCAAGCGGTTGCGATTCATGTAGTAGTTGCGGGCGTTGAGGTTGAGGCTCGAACCCTCGACAAAGCCTTCTTTGGCAGGCTCGTCGGCGTGAGCAGCAGGGGCAATCGTTGCGGCAATTGCAATGAACAGCGGGGTGAAACGGACTGGGTAACGCACGTGCAATGGAGCTCCTTGGGTCAACTGGCGCCTCTATATTTTGAGGGGCTTCATGTTTCTTGTTGTTACAGACGAACCAAACGGCTTTCAGACCACAACGAAAAAAGGCCGCTGAAAGGCAGCGGCCTGGAATGACGACGGTTGAACGGGAAGAGCCAAACAACCGCGTCGAGGGAAACGTTGGCGCGGTGCGCGACTCAGCTGTCTTTCTCGGACGCTTGAGCCTGGGAAGTGGCAGCCTGTGGGGCTTGCGAGGCATCTTGCGTCTTGGCCATTACTTCGGCCTGATACTGATCGTAGGCTTGAGCGCGAGCGACGTTGTGCGCCACGAACGACTGCGATTCTTCAGCCATCGCCATCGGCGACAGGATCAATGAGGACAAAACGAAAGCGCTGGCAATACCCATACTGTTGGACATCTTGAAAACCTTCTCGCTTGGCGAGTGCTGTTTGGTGCGGGCAAAGATAAGGTTGCCGGGCGTTGGGAAACAGCGTGATTTTCATAAATGACTGTTGCGCGGGAGGTAAAAGTCGAAGTTCGCGGTGTAGCCAAGAGCAACCCCCTCACCCCAGCCCTCTCCCCCAGGGGGGCGAGGGGGAAAGGGAGCAGATTGGGGGCTTTTCAAAGCCTGAGTGTTAACGCGTGACCTAAATCATACCCAAAACGCGCGATAAACCCGACCCATTCCGGTCCACCCCGACCCAAACCGGGACACCCCCTGCAATTCCCTTGCACCCAGCGCAACGAAAAACGCCCCGTCAGTCATCAACCGACGGGGCGAACATATCCACCTGACGACGCGCCACCTCATCCTTGCGCACCGCCTTCACAATCTTATAAATCCACTGCAATGACACCGCATACTTCCTCGCCAGATCACTATGATTCGTCCCATTGAACTCCTCAAAAATCTGCCGATCCCGCCGACTAAGCTTCCCCGCCAGCCCCATCGGGAAATAGACATTCTGCCCACCCCAATGCGCCGCCATCCGATCGGCCACCGCCTCAGCCACATGCCGAGCCGCCTCATCCTCCATCGACACCAACTCAACCAACGAAGCAGCCACATGCTCCGTCAGATCAACCAACAACTCCGGCCCCTTACTGCGCAAGCCACTCATCCCAGCACCGCCGCACCCAAGAGGCCGACAATCATTGCACCGCCCCCCTGGCCAACGTCAGCCAAACCACATCCACCCCGCGAACCGTCACCGCATTACACGTAAACTGCCCCGCAGACGAATAGCGAACCCCACTCAAACAATCCCCGAACCGCACCACAAACAAATCAGCACAGTCCTCATCAATCACCACCTTATTCTCTAATAGCACCTGCTCCTTGATCCCAATGCCGGCCCCACGCAACTCCCGCACCAGCTCATTAAAAGCCGACAGCATGATCGGAAACCCCTCAGCCAAAATACTCAGCGGCACACGTCTCAACCGACTGGTCAGATTCAAAGTCTCCAAATCACACCCCCTTGACCACATCAGCAGACACCTTCGGAACACCCAACTGCACCGCCAAATTCATCGCCGCAATCACCAGATTCCCAATCGCCAATGGATAAAGCAGCGAAACCGTCCCATCCCGCCCACCATGCCGAGTCGGCTGAGACAAGCGCGCCACAATCGCCTCAACAGCGCCAGGCTCGATGACATCCCCCAACGCCTTACCGACCCGCTCAAACCGAAACGTCAAAAACTCCCCCAACCGCGAATGATCAACCGGCCCCAGCACCACACGCTCACAGCGCTGCACCACCTCCCGCACATCCGCATTACGCTCACTCAACTTCACCCCCAACTCCGGCTGGCCAATCATGATGACGCTCACCAACTTCGTGAACCCCACCTCCAACTCCAAAATCCGCTTCAAATGCTTAAGCGTCGGCACCGGCAAACTATGCGCCTCCTCAATCACCAGACAATGGCGATACCCGGCCGCATGCGACTCCTTCAACGCCCGATGCAACTGAGCAAAGCGCGCCTCAGGACTACTCTTCGGCTTAGCCAACGGCGCCACGGCCGCCATCATCGACTCAGCAATATGCGTACTCTTAAGCGACTTCCCCTTCGAATCGTTATCCTCAGACGCCAACACATAAGGCTCAATAATCAGCACCGGATCATTATTCTCAGCAAGCCGATTCACCAGATCCCGGCGAAGCGTACTTTTACCGGCCCCCGATTCACCCTCAACGGCCAGAAAGCCACCGTGCCGCGCCGTCTGATACATCGCCTCCCGCACGTAACGAATATCCGGACTCACCCACATATCCTGGGCACACTGCAACTCATCAAACGGATCACGAAACAGACCAAACGCCTTACGCGTAGCGGGCTGAAGCGTTTGCTTGGGTAACAACATCGAATCGTCCTCCTTGGACAGCACAACCACAGCAGCCGGAACATCGGCCATCAAACACGGCACAACCGCCTCATCAAAAGCACCTGCAATCGCAGCATCATTCGCCCCACAATCCGCCAGAAAAGAGCGAATACGCCCCCGCAACACCTCACCATCCAACTTGCGCGGCCAAAGATTGTGATTCACCAACTGCGCGACCGCCGCACTACTGACACACAACGACTGCGCCAGCGCCGCCTGAGGCCGGCCCATGTCCTGCAAAATCCCTTTCAACTTCAACATCACACACCCCCAACCGAACCGAACGGCCCACGCCTGACCTCAACAGGCCGCTTCAGCTCAGCCTCAATCGCCTCAAGATCCTCCTCCGGAACACCCTGCGGGAAACGCTCCAACAACCACCCATAAGACTGCGGCGACCACAACTGACCCAGCCTCGGCCGCAACCACTTCGCCGCCTCAACCAAACTCAACGGCGCCACCTCAACCGTCGGCGCCTCCACATTCAGCGTCGACCCCCGACGCGGCAGATAAGCCGGCAACACCGTATCCTTCACATACTTAAGCGGATCCACACGCCCACCAAACGGCATCGCCTTCGCCTTGCGCGCAGCCAGCGCATCCGCCTCCGAATGCGTCCCCGTCGCCAACTGCTCCAACACCTTGCGCGACACCTGCGCCGGCGTCTGCGCATGCTGTTTAAACTGCTCACCAATCACCGCCGCCGACTCAGCAAAGCCAAACGCATCCACCCCAATCCGCTCAATCACGTGGTACCGCTCACGCCCGTCATCGCCCACCAACACCGCAATCGCCGAATCCTTATCCCGCCAGCAATTACGCGTCACCAACAACTTCTCACCCACCATCACATCCGGCACCGAACTCACATCAAACGACGCCCCGCGAAACGACACCCGTAGCAAATTACTCACCTTGCGGCACTCCGGCGTACACACCGCCAACTCCCGGCACACCTCCACACTCGGCGCCAAGCGCAACTGCTCAGGCGTAATCAACTGCCACACCCCATACCGACTGCGGCGCGTGCGCGTATGAATCGACGTCGAATTGAAAAACCGCATCCACTGCGTCGCCCACGCATTAATCTGCTCAAGCGTCTTCGCCGGCTGAAACTTCAGCGCACTCTCAAACTCCCGCTCGACCAAATTGTGCGCCTGCTCAACCTGGCCCTTCGCCCGCGCATTACCGACCCGATTAATCACCAAATCAATCGACAACACCCGGCACAAATTGCGGAAAATCCCACTCGTCATCGCCGCCCCCGGATCCGTCATCAACACCCAAGGCACCCCGTGAAAAGGATCCGCCGCACCGCGTTTCTGCATCGCATTAATCAACACACTGCACAAATTCTCGGCCGACTCCGCCCCCAACACATACTCCACATACAGCGTCCCGCTTGTATGATCCGTCACCACATACCGCCACAACCGCTGGCGCTCAATCCGCTTCAAATTCGCCGGCTTCCCCTCATAAAACTCAGCCTTATGCATCACCCGCGCACCGTCATCCGCCAAATAGAACTGCGTCGAAATCGACGCATCCACCTGCCACACATGATTAGGATGCAAACTCGCCAACGACACCGCCGGCGCGTCCTGCAACAACTGCGACGGATGCAACTTATAAGCAAACAACGCCCGGCAAATCGCACTGCGGCTCAACGGGCGAAACACACCCGTCAACTCATCCACACGGCCCGCCGTAATCAATCCATTACTGCGCAAGCGCTCAACCGCCCGCACAATCGTCGACAACTGCTTGTTATTCGCCCGAATCGACTCCAACAACATCGCCGAAATCAAACGAGCCTCCTCAATCGGTAAAACACTGCTGCCCGCATCACGCCGGCGCTTACGCGGCTTCGCCACACACACCGACTTCAAAAGCCGTTGCAGCGTAGAAAGCGACACCCCCAGCTCCGAAACACCCGCCGCATAAATCGCCGAACGCTCGCCATACACCGCCGCATCCAGACGGCGAGCAATCTCCATCAACTGCTGAGCTTGAACAGGATTCATCCCTCAACCTCCGCAGCCGACAACCAAACCGCAGCACCATCCGCCGCACCCAGCAAATTGAACTCACTGCGAACCACGCCCAGCGTCGTCTCCAACTGCCCAATCAACCCGGCCTGAAACACCCGATGATCCTCACCGTCACACGCCAGCGCCGCCAACTTCGCAAACCCCTCCCGCAGCGGCCCCAACACACAACACTCCGCCTCAAACGCAATCGCCGTCAGCTCAGCGCGCAACGCCTTCGCCACCTCATCGGCCGGCATCGCCTGCACCTGCTGGCGGGAGCACTCCAGCGCCCGGCGAGCGCCATCCAACTCACCGGATCGCTTCGCCAGCAACTCGCTCTGCGCCGAATAATCCGCCGTAGCCTCCTCAAGCCGTCGGCCTAACAACGCCGTCTCCCGAGCATGCTGGCCGATCAACTCCTCAGCCAACTCAACAAACGCTTCCTTATCACCGGCCCTGGCCACTTCAACCAGCGCCGACTGCTGGTCCTGCGGCAACTGGCGAAACTGGCGCAACTCGCGATAGCCAAACCCCATCCGCGACATCGAATCCAGCGCCTCCTCACCGAAAGCCCGCACATTCGCAATATCGCGATCCACCTGATCAACCGAGCGCCCCAACAGGCCGCAAAACTCCTCCCACGTCCCACTCAACACCTGCGCACCGTGCGGACTTTTGCCGCCCGCAATCGCTCGATAAAGCTTCTTCTCCTTCACAAACGCCAACTTCGAAATCCGCACCGTGCGGGAAAACGCCTCCAACGCACCCGCCATCAGCGACTGACCCAACAACTGATTCACCACATCCCGCTCATCACCATGCAAAGCCTGCAACGACGCCATCGCATTCTGATCAGCCGTCAATCTCGCACCATCCAACGCCGGCAACACCAACGCCTCAGCGCAAACACCCTTGCTCCGTGCCATACCGCCTCCTTAAACCCTCGAACCCGCGGCAATCCGCTGATTGATTTCCTGCATCCGTCCCGTCAAACGCGCCATGTGCTCGGCATGCGCCTGCGCCATCTGCAACACCTTCACCGAATGAGCAAAACGCCCGTTATCCAACTTCAGCGCCAAACCTTCCTCAATCAACGTCTGCATCGCCCGCGTAATATTGCTCGGACTGTCCTGCGTCAACACCGCCAACTCCGCATTACTCAAGCCCGTCACCGTGTGCCCCTTCAACGCCAACAGCACACGCAACACCCGAGCAGACGCCGACACCGGCCGACTCATCGCAACACCCAAGCAAAAGCGATCAAACACGACACAGCACGCACAACAAAATCAGGTAAATTGCCCCCCTCAAAACCGAAGGCCCGCACCCGCCACCTATTAAGCAGCCCACGCGTCACCGCAAAAAAAGTGGCAAATAGTGTGTTTTTTGTAGGAAAACTCTCTTTTTCACCCGCGCGCAGTCTCGGCAAACAAATAAAAGCGGTAGATTCCCCATAACCGATATGATTTTTCATCCAGAGCCTCACGCCACAAAACGCGAAGACTCAAGAGCCGACGCCGGGTCCACACAAATCTCCCCGGCCTTAAGCCCCAACTTGATCGCAATCTCATGCGTCTGACCGCGCACACACTTCTTGCGCCCACCCAACACCTCAAAAACCAGGTTGGGCGAAAAGCGATTCGCGATCGCCCACTGAGTAATCGAAACACCCTTGGCCCTAAGCTCAGCTTTAGCCTCATCCGCAGTACGTAGCGTCATAAAATCCCTCCGGGGAAACAGCACCCGCCTTGGTGCCGATAAAGTTGCCGTTCGTGGTCGGACGGTGTGAACGAATGATGGAACCGAACGGTTCCCATGTAAAAGGATTTTGGTAACCGAATGGTTTCCTTTTGTGAGCGACTACGCGGCGAGCGGACACGGCTAGGCCTCAACCAAACCGACTTCGCAGCCCTGGCCGGCGTAACCAAAAAAACCCAAATGCTCTACGAAGCAGGCGACCGCGTCCCCGACGCCCACTACATGGCCGCCATCGCCCAAGCCGGTGCAGACCTCTACTTCATCATCACCGGCCAAAAAATCCTCGTCCCCAACGTCGACGCAGCAGCCCCCACCTGGGCGCCCATCGACGGCGAAAAACTCGGACGAATCATCGAAATGCTCGAAACCGCCGCCAAACAAGCCGGCCGGCGTTGGCCATCAAAAAAACTGGCCGAAGTGGCCGCAGAGATCTACAACGCGCTGGGCCACGAACAACAGTTCGACCAGCCCCGCGTTGAGCGCATATTGAAATTGGTAATAAATCGCTGAAATAGCAAAGGAGAACTATGCCAAGCGAGGACGGAGACCTGGTCAGCAAACTATCAGCCAGGCTTTCAGAGGAAATACAAAACCTCCCCATGGATGGAAAAGACCATCAACTCACCATCAAAATCAAAGGCAACCGCGGCCAAATCAACCTCGGCCACCACACCCTCAAACACCCACCACCCCAACCCAGCGAACGACAGTGCTTGTATTGCGACCACACCCCCCACGACGACATAGCCGCCCATAAAAACGCCCTGACACAGCAACACAACAACCACCGGCTCATCCTCAAAACCTGCGTAGCCTGCATCGGCATCGCCGCCCTCAGCTACTCAATCAAAGACCACCTGCCCGAAGCCCTCAAAACCTACGCCCTCATCGCCACAGGCGTATTCGCAGGCCTGGCCTTCATGCTCGTCGCATCCCACTAAATGCCCCAACCACAGACGGTGTCACCACCGTCGCCCACGCAGCCCCCACGGACGAAACGCCCCAAAAAGGAAGCACCAATGGACCAGAATAAAAACAACGCAAAAACAGAAAAGACCACCGCGCAAAAAGTCGCGACAGCAGTGTCATGGGTCATCGTCGCCGCCAGCGTTTGGTATTGGCTCAGCCCGAACGAACCCATCACAGTGAAACCAGCCGTCGCCCAATCGGCCGAACAACAGCAGACGCCCACCGTCTACACCAGCGCCAGCCCCCAAGCCTTGGCCAGCGCCACCCAATATTTGGCTGATCTCGACAACGCCATGACACAGGGCCTGCAGATCCTCAAAGCCAACAACCTCAAAGACCTATCGGCCCACAGCCAACGATTCAAAGCCCTGCGTGAAACAGGCCAAGCCCAGTTCGGCCGTTCCGTATTCGAGCCGCTCGGCCACTGCGCCGCAGCCGGGATCTACGCCAATAGCTGGTGGCAGGCCCAAGTCAGCGCAATGAGAAGAGAAGGTAACGGAACCGTGCCCGGCGAGACTCAAAGCCTCCTAGATGAGTTCCAAACCAATCGGGTACAGTGCCTAACTGCTGTCCACCCCTCGGTCGAAGGGGTGAACACTGCAATGGATAAAGAGGGCGATCAGGATAAATCCTGCCTTACCACTTTCATTCTCGATTCCCACACGAAGGAATTGGTAGAAAAAGCAAAACCTGCACATTGCAACATCTGACCAGCTTTCCATGGATACAGGAGCCAGCGACAAATGTTCGAAAACCTAATGAACGACCATTGTTTCGTCATAGATCCAAACGGAAAAAAATCGGGGCCATACAAAACAGCTTTCAGTGGAAGAAACAGCATTCGAATTTATGACCAAAACTTTGAAGCAGAAGTAGGCGACTCGCTCATTCAGCCTTTGCCCAATGGCAAAGAGATGTCCTTCGCCATTACCGGCATAAGCTATCAATCTGGCTTGGGTGACGACATCCCGGGAAGCTGGCAAGTGGTTTATGCAAAAGGCGGTACCCAACCTAAACCACCGCAAGTCATCAACCCGACCTACAACTTCCACGGCTCCAATAACGTTCAAATCGGCGACAACAACATCCAGAACATTCGCAACGCAGTTGAATCCCTCGTTCAGGGAATCAATAACGCCCAGACCACACCAGCAGAAAAAGACAAGGCCAAGGGATTACTCCGCACCTTTCTCGAGAACCCAACCACCGCCTCAGTATTAGGCGCAGCGGCAACCGGCGTACTCGCATTACTCGGCTAACACCGTCCTCCCTAAACCCAATTAAAAGCCCTCCAACCCCACGCCGCCCACCATAGCGGCGTGAGTATTTCTGGCCCCCGCAAACCCCGGGGCGCCCTGACCGGAGGCAACCCCCATGCGCCCGCAATCCCCC
>NZ_JSFK01000040.1 GCF_000783395.1 Pseudomonas chlororaphis
GTGGGGAGAAGGTGCGGTTGGGGTGGAGAGGTTGGCGGAGGGGGTGGTTTTGCCTAGGTTGATTCGTCCCTGATTTGCAGGGTTGAGGTTGGTAATCTTTGCTGTTTCTTTTAGGCGTCAGTTCGAGTGCCTTTACGGAGGAATAGAATTGACAGGCAAAAAGTGTTGGTATTTGGTTTCGGGCAGGGATAGATCGTCGTGAGTGTCCGCTACCGGCTGGAGTCGGTGATCAAGGTTCGCTAATATCCGAGAGTTGTTAACGCCGGTATGCCGGTTTTACACCATTAGGGAGTTTTTTGTGGGGGAGCCTTTTGACTTCAGTAGAATCAGTAATGTTTATGTCGCCGCGCGCCAGAACGACAGGCAGACAGTAGTCTTTGAAATCCAGAATGGACGTGGCATCTTCGTATTCATGATGTTCTTCTCTGATGACGACGACTCTCATGATCAGCTCTTTCTATACCTGGCACGAACTGCCCGCATGATTCCATTGAAAATGTACGGTAGACATAAAGTTTACGAGCCTGAAAAAAACAAGTTTGTCGTTTACCTAACACTGCAAGATAAGCAGTACATTCGGGAAGAACTTGGGCTTGAAGGTGGAGGCAGAGTCCTCGATTTCGATGAGTTTTTAAAGACGCTCAATGACGAAATTCCTCAAGAGCTGACCTTTGCGGATCTTCAGGCTAACTGCAGGACTCACCGGGATGCATTTAGGCAACCTGAGCTCCGTCAGGTAATCGATGATGCGCATAAAATCTATCTCATTGGACCGATGTCCCTAGTGTTGCCGAAAAAACCTAGAGAAAAAACGCTTCGTAAACTTTATCTCCATATAGATGCAGAACCTTATGTTCTAGAGCGTTTCATCTCGGCACTCAAACGTAAGAATATGACGGTCGCATGGACCGATAAACCCGAACGAGCTAATAGGAATATTCACCAGTTGTTAAGCCTCATGTGAATTTATATCACGTAGGAGCGTCGCATCAGAGAATCCGTATTAATGGATTTGAGCCTACTCTTACGTGGTTTACTGCTCCCGATGCTCCTCTCGCTACAGAGCAGAAACCGCCGCCCGCAGGAAACGTGGGTAAGTGAATTTCGATTTCTCAGGAAGCAAGGGAATGCAGTTCATCTTGAATGGTCCAGATATCCCCGATGCGCTCCTGCAGGCACATGAGGAAGGGCGCGTCGTATTTTTTTGCGGCGCAGGCATTTCCTATCCCGCTGGCTTGCCCGGTTTCAGGGGGCTAGTGGATGAGATATACCGGCGCGTAGGCACCACTCGTTCGGCAATTGAGCAAGACGCCTATGGCCGCAGTCAGTTCGACGCCACCTTAAATATATTGGAAGACCGATTGCCAGGGCAACGTCAGGGCTTGTCCATGCGCAAGGCGCTAGCTCAGTCACTGCAACCTAACCTACGTCTTAAAGGTGCTACAGACACGCATACGGCTTTGCTGCAGTTGGCCAAATGTCGCGAAGGCGCGTTGCGACTAGTGACGACGAACTTCGACCGGGTCTTCGAACGGGTGGCCAAACGTGAAAGGCAATCTCTCAGTACCTTTGCTGCACCGATGTTGCCCATTCCCAAGAATAGCCGCTGGGATGGACTGGTTTATCTACATGGCGTGCTGCCCGAAAAAACGGATCACAGCGCGTTGCACCGGTTAGTAATTACTAGCGGCGATTTTGGTCTCGCTTATCTAACCGAACGATGGGCAGCCCGGTTTGTGTCTGAGCTTTTTCGTAACTATGTGGTGTGTTTTGTTGGGTACAGCATTAATGACCCAGTGTTGCGCTACATGATGGACGCTTTGGCTGCTGACCGAATGCTTGGCGAGGTCACACCCCAAGCGTGGGCTCTTGGGGATTGCGAGCCCGGACAAGAGTCGAGCAAAAACATCGAGTGGTGCGCTAAAGGTGTTACACCCATCCTCTACGAAGTGCCTGTCGGCAGCCATGATCATTCGGCTATGCATAAAACACTAAAAGCCTGGGGTGAAACCTACCGCGATGGTGTGCTTGGGAAAGAACGCATTGTGGTAAGCCATGCACTGGCGCGCCCGGCTGCCAGCACACGCCAGGATGACTTCGTAGGCAGGATGCTTTGGGCGTTGTCAGATCGATCAGGGCTCCCGGCCAAACGGTTTGCCGAATTCAATCCAACACCATCACTGGACTGGCTGCTAGAAGCGTTCTCGGTAGACCGATACGGACACAGCGATCTTGCCAGATTCGATATCCACTCACGTGCCGAAGTCGATACGAAACTCGCCTTCAGTTTGATTCGGCGCCCTAGCCCTTATCATCTCGCATCGTCAATGACGCTAGTCGGCCAATCAGCTGGTGGACAATGGGATAACGTGATGTTCCAACTGGCACGCTGGTTAGTACGTCACCTGAACGATCCTGCGTTGATTATTTGGATTTCTCAGCGAGGCGGTCAGTTGCATGATCGTT
This sequence comes from Pseudomonas chlororaphis, assembly GCF_000783395.1. Taxonomy (GTDB): domain Bacteria; phylum Pseudomonadota; class Gammaproteobacteria; order Pseudomonadales; family Pseudomonadaceae; genus Aquipseudomonas; species Aquipseudomonas chlororaphis_H. The sequence continues at coordinate 2,467 of NZ_JSFK01000040.1, forward strand.
GGCCTTGGCTGATTGAGCATGAGTTAGATCGCTTCGCTCGATTGGCAAAAGATGGCAACACCTCTGAGTTGGAGGAGATCCGGACCAACGCACCCAATGCCATTCCTGGACCATTGATGCTAACGCTCTGGAGTTTACTGCTTACCGGGCGAGTGAAATCACCAACGCGTGAGTTGGATCTTTATCGCTGGGAAGCTCGACTTAAGCGTGATGGGCTCACTGCCACCCTCCGCCTAGAGTTGCGTGAATTGTTGGCACCAAAGGTAGTGTTGAAGGAATCGTTCCGCTGGGGCGACGAAGAAAATGAAGACACAGATGAGGTTGCACGTGTTCGGCGATTGGTGGACTGGGAGTTAGTTCTAGCTGCAGATAATGTGAATTCCTCAATGATCGATCTGGACAATGACCATTGGACTGCAGCAATACCGGGCTTGCTGGATGATTTTCAGCTTCTCTTACGAGATGCTCTAGCTTTGTTGCGCGATCTGAAAGAGGCAGATGATTACGACGACCGATCACATTGGGATCTACCATCTATTAGTCCACACACCCAAAATCGTGGTTTCCGTGACTGGATAACATTGATCGAACTACTTCGCGATGCATGGTTGAGACTTCACTCGAGTGAAACAAAACGAGCTCGGTGGATTGCTGAGAGTTGGTTTGATGTGCCGTACCCTACATTTAAGCGATTGGCGTTCTTTGCCGCATCCCAGGATCATGCCGTTTGCCCGGAATGCTGGGTTGAATGGTTAGTTTCTGACGACGCTTGGTGGTTGTGGTCTGTTTGTACGAGGCGCGAAACGTTCAGACTTCTGGTCCTTCAGGGCGTTCGACTTGCGTCACCAGAGCAAGATCGATTGGAAGCTGCAATCTTGGCCGGTCCACCCCGCGAGATGTATCGAGACGATCTTGAGCCAGAGCGGTGGCAAGACCTGGTCCAGCATTCAGTCTGGTTGTATCTGGCCAAACTAAATTCGTCAGGTCTCACGTTGGGGGCTTTAGCGGAAACACGCTTGACGGATCTGTCCAGTAGCCATCCTGAATGGCAACTTGCAGATAATGAAAGTGATGAGTTTTCTCACTGGATGAGCGGTACCGGAGATCCAGATTACGAAGAAAGCCGCGATGTCGTTAACGCACCGCGTAAACGACAGGAACTGGTCCAGTGGCTCAAACAGCCATCGCCGATTCGGCGCCCATATTACGAAGACACCTGGCGTGAGACATGTCGTACCAGGTTTTATCACAGCCTGCTTGCTCTGCGAGATCTATCGCTAGAGGGATTATGGCCCGTGGGTCGTTGGCGGGAAGCACTACAGGTGTGGAGTGAGGAAGGTCAGGCGCTACGCTCTTGGCGATATGCTGCGTTCTTGGTACAGACGTTTCCCGAGGAGATACTAGAAGAGCTCGCGCGCAACCTGTCTTGGTGGTTAGATGCGGTATCTAAGTCTATTGACAGTAATGAAGCGATTTTTCTGGATCTTTGTCGTCGTTTATTGGTGCTTTCGTTCGAGTCTGGCACGGGTATGACGAGAAATGGCGAGGTGATCGTTCAACCTGTAACAGAGGCTATCAATCACCCAGTTGGGCATGTCACACAGGCCTTGCTAAATCTATGGTTCAAACGTGGGCCAAATGATAACGATGAGTTGCCCACTGAAATCCAACCTATCTTCACTCAGCTGTGTAATACCCGAGTAGCACATTTTCGGCATGGCAGAGTACTGCTGGGGTCGCGATTGATTGCACTATTCCGTGTGGATCGTTCATGGACAGAACAGCATCTATTACCACTATTTGATTGGAGGGTAGATCCATCGGAAGCTAAGGCAGTATGGGAGGGGTTTTTGTGGTCGCCTCGGCTATATGGACCCCTACTTGCTGCCTTCAAATCTTGTTTTCTTGAAACCGCACACTATTACGTCGACTTGGGTGAACACAGGCATCAATTCGCTGCATTTATAACCTATGCGGCACTGGAGCCTATGGAAGGCTATACCCAAGAAGACTTTCGTCTCGCCATCGAGGCGTTCCCACAAGAAGGATTGCAGGAATCTGCACAAGCACTTTCTCAGGCCCTCGAAGGTGCTGGTGAGCAGCGAGAGGATTATTGGAGGAACCGCATCCAACCGTTCTGGCAAAACATTTGGCCCAAATCTCGTGAGCTTGCCACTAGCGGTATCGCCGAATCCCTCGCACGCTTGAGTATTGCCGCTGGAAATAATTTCCCCATCGCTTTAACAGCTGTGCAGGATTGGTTGCGGCCGGTTGAACATCCTTACTACGTTGTGCATCAACTACATCATGCCAACCTATGTACTCGATTTCCGCTTGATTCCTTGCGACTTCTTAATGCAATGGTTGATGGCCAACAGTGGCCTGCTATGGATTTGAGGCAGTGCCTGAATGCAATAGCTCACGCGGCTCCAGAGCTGACTCAAGATATTCGGTATCAACGCCTTGACGAGTATCTAAGACTGCGTGGAATGTGAAACCCAAGTATGTGACACGATGGTTTGTTTACTATGGAATCGGCCATGCAGCGAGCATGACTATAACTAAGGCAAAGCCATTGTCCGACCTCACTCCCAAACATCTCCGCGCCGTACGTGCTCTTTCGCCATGATGTCATCACGATCTAACCCAATCGGCCCGTGTTGCCATGTCTACTACGGCCGACTTTGAAAGAGGTTCAGGAACGCCGGGTGCCAATGATAACCAAAATGTTCGTGACGTCTTCTTATAAGTCGCCTGCATTCGCTTTCTCGCCTAGGATGCTGTTTTCGGGCCAACTGTTACCGGCGTTTTAGTGAAAATATGCTCAGGTACGCCGATTTATTGGATGATGCGGAACATCTATCGTCTGTTGGGAAAGGGGGGATCTATTTAGGGAGATGTATTGGAAAAGGGGCTCGATAAACGCCAGCGTTTAAAAGACATCTCCAAACACTCTCTCAGGCTACACACCCTTGCGCCTTTGCCTACAGCTACGCCAGAATCCGCCGGCTTGTGCGCTTTGTACCTGGTCTTTATCGTCTACGTGTCGCTGGCAACCCAGCGACCGGGTTTAGCGACCTGACCAGGTATAAGTACAACGACGCTCCAGTTTGTCGCAGACGTTTGCGACGACGATATGGTGGCTGTGCGTGGGAGACCTTCGGGTCTGCCGGGTCTTATACCTCTCGGTTCGCTAACCCGCGCACAGCTGCCACCCTTACGTGTTTAGCGACAGGTTTTGGTGGTTCCACCAGGTATAAATATGGAGCTTCACCATGATCAAACCAACACCCAACCCGCCTGAAACCGCCTCGGTTTCCCCCTACGAATCCATCGATTCCAGAAAACTCCACGAAGCCGCCGACCGCGCGCTCGACCATTACCTCTGTCCACCCGGTTCCACGCCGCCCCCACGTAAAAACCGTGGGATGTATGCCGTCACCGCCGACAACAAAACCGAAGAACTGCTGGTCGATGCCAGTGAAACACTCGCTTCGGCCAAAACCATCGCCCAGAACGTCTCCAGCCTGTTGCCGGCATCGCAGCGCCAGGCGCTGGCGGGGATTGCGCAGTTGATCATGCTAGGGGAGTTGGCGGTGAATCGGGCGTTGGATAATTTGCAATTGCCGGAGTGATGTAGGTGTCGGGATCACCTGGTGATTGATTGGGTGTCCGTTTTGGCGCTTTCGCGAGCAAGCTCGCTCCCACAGGGTTTTATGCTGATTGCAGATGTTGTGCCTGGCGCTGAAATCTATGGGAGCGGGTCGGTTACTCTGCTGTGGCGCGTTCATTTGGATTCATGGGGCCACTGAAGTCTTAAACCGTGCCGGCTACGATCAAAGACCTGAAGTCAGCCTTGGCCAGTCACCTATTCTCCGCCAAACGGATCGTCTGCTTACAGGCCAACAACGATCACCTCCTACCGTGTCTCATCGTTTTCTTCCCCATCGACCAGACGGCGTTTGAGCCGTAAATCGGTCATTCAGTTTGTTGCGCGATCAGAGTGATAAATGCGTATAAGCATTTTTCCGCATTATGAAATGCATTTATGCATTGATTAAATATGCATAAACGCATACCGTTGCTTCCGACCGGTTCAACAACTCGGTTCGAAACCCAACGTTTCAGCTGCCCCGGTCTCAACGATTCGGTGGTAGCAACTTAATCATTGAAAAATCTCTCGGCCCCGTCAGACGCGAAGGATTTTTCACATAAAGGAGTCATGCCTAATGACAGATAACACGACCAATAGCGCTGCCCAGGTTGATTGCATCGGTGTCGATACCCTCACCGATTTGCGCGCTGTGAGCTCGGCTACGACCAGGAAGGTTTCCACACTAGGCTTTGCTGCTCGTGGAGATGGCGGCCACGCAGATTACGTTTTAGACGCGGCAGATACGACGACTCCCGAGTCGAGTCCCATGGTCATCGTTGCGTACGATGGTGGCCGATGGAAGTTGATGCACGACGGTAACGTCACGGCTGAACAGTGTGGATTCAAGCGCGATGGCACGGTAAATACCCAGAACGTTTTGAACTCGGCCATTGCAGCCGTGACGAAGGCAGGGGCGCGAATCATGTGGGGACATGGCACTTATGTCTGCGAGCACATTGCAATCATTCCGAATATGTCATGGGTCGGTAAAGGGCAGTTCTTTACTGTTCTCAAGGCCAGAGACGGCCTGAACCAGGACTTCATAACCTCGAATTTCAACATCAACACGGACAACGTTTCGGTTGTGGGTATGCAGTTCCATGGCAACCGCGCCAAAAACTCTAACGGGCAGACCTTCGCACTCAAAGGGGCCAAGCAGACTCTTCGGCAGGTCACCATCACGCAATCGGCACTCCATGGTCTGATCACTGACTTCGACATCATTGATGGTGAACGTCCTCTTGGTTTTGAGAGCACCTATGAAGACATTCTGATCGATACCACGGGTGGCCATGGCTGGATGTATAACGGCCCGACTGATTCCTCAATGACCAACGTAACGTTGCTTGACTGCGGCGTATTGAAGGACAACACCTATTTCGGATTGATTGCGAGCAGGAATTTCAGAGCGGACAACCTGCACCCTTGGAACCGTTCTTCAACCAGTCAGGTTCCCGCTGCCTCTGTCTATATCCAGGCAAGTGCACCCGGCTGTACGGCGGTCAACTCACACTTTGAGGGAGGCCACTGTCCGCTCAAGATTCTCAGCAACCAAAACTCTTTCAGTGACTGCGATTACTACGCAACCCGTGGCGTTTATTGCGTTGAGAACTATGGAGCGGCGAACAAGATCAGCGGTGTACTGGGTGCGACAGCGGCTGCGGTGAACCCCAATTACCGGGGAATTCTGCTGCAGGGCGTAGGCAATATGGTCGACCTCACGGACGGTGGGTGTGTGAACGGCTCGATCGACTTTAATGGCAGTCAGGGCGGCAACATGGTCAGGATTTCTGGCTATCGGAATTCGGGTGTTCCGTATGTTGGAACGCCTCATCCGGCAGATGTCGTGGATCTGGTTATTCTCGGCGCGGGAGGAGGGGTACTGACAAAACCCTATTCGGCTTAGTTGTCAGTGCGGTACATCAGTGCCGCATTTCGCTGCCAACGAGCGGGTTTTGACTTGCAGGATAAGGGGACGGATCTATTTAGGGCCCAGTGGTGGAATGATGTCTCGATAAACACCAATGTTTAAAAAGACATCTCCAGACACTCTCTCAGGCTACATATCCTTGCGCCTTTGCCTACAGCTACGCCAGAATCCGCCGGCTTGTGCGCTTTTGGGGCGGGTTCTATTGTGGTGCGGTCGCTGACGCATCAGCGATCGGATTTGACCGTCCGCCCAACATCAAGGCGCGCCAGCGTTCTGCACGTGTTCAGGCATTGTCTGAAATCATGTCGCGGTGGCTGTGCGTGGGACACCTTCGGGTGTGCCGGAATCCTTGATGTCCGGTCGGTCAACCCGCGTACAGCTGCCACCCTGTTTGTTTGACCGCGAACGGTTGCGGCTCCAGTCATCAAGGAGCTTCACCATGATCAAACCAACACCCAACCCGCCCGAATCCAACTGCACGTCCCCCTACGAATCCATCGATTCCAAAAAACTCCACGAAGCCGCCGACCGCGCGCTCGACCATTACCTCTGTCCACCCGGTTCCACGCCGCCCCCACGTAAAAACCGTGGGATGTACGCCGTGACGGCGGACAACAAAACCGAAGAACTGCTGGTCGATGCCAGTGCAACACTCGCTTCGGCCAAAACCATCGCCCAGAACGTCTCCAGTCTATTGCCGGCATCGCAGCGCCAGGCGCTGGCGGGGATTGCGCAGTTGATCATGCTCGGGGAGTTGGCGGTGAATCGGGCGCTGGATAATTTGCAGTTGCCGGAGTGATGCGGGGGGCGGGATCACTTGGTGATTAATCGGGTGTTCATTCTGGCGCTTTCGCGAGCAGGCTCGCTCCCACAGGGTTTTATGCTGATTGCAGATGTTGTGTCTGGCGCTGAAATCTGTGGGGGCAGTTGATTATTACCGCGCCGTCTTCGTGTGGTTATTGAGTCGCTTCAGGACATTCGCGGGTCCATCGCGTCACCGTCATGTCATTGAATTGCTCTCCGATGGTATCGACGCGTAGGCAAGTTCTTTTCTTCGCGTAGTACAAGATGCAACGCGAGCTATCAAACGAGCAGGTATCCAGTTCGAAGAAACTGCGTGTAGCCAGCTCCTTCTCCACGCCGCTGTACACATAGCCGTCGTTGGTATGCATCCGCTTCGGCTTCCAGCCTTGTTTGACTAGCTTGGATTTGGCCGCGGCCAAACGCTCACCGACGACGATGCCTGCTGGCCCGCGATTGTCGTTTGGCGCCTGTAAGTCATCGGCAAACGCTGCGCTGATACCCGTGTAATAAAGTGCAAAAAATACGAGGGTCGATGCCTTCAATTACAGTTCCTATAGCCGATTTTAGCTCGACAAAAACTCCGGATCCTCGGTATGAGTTTGCGGAGGATGGTGATTCTTGGTGCCAGCCCTTCGGGACGTGCTGCCTCCCTTGTTGCTGCTTTCGGCCTAGCGCCGAGCCTTGTGAAAGTGACCTGGGTTATTGCCTGCTTTTATTTAGTCGTTCCTGTGATTCTTCTTCCGGTGCAATGAAAGGTTGCCACCAGAAAATCCTTGAGCGACCACGCCCAAAGACCCAGAAGCATGCAGATCACCAAAAAAGTGAAATATTGATGAAAGTCCGTACGGGGCACTTTTTGGCTGGTTATTCCAACCAGCCCGAGACTTATCAGGCTGATGCAAAAAAGACTCAGACATCGTAAGGCGAGATAGCAAAGGTCTCTGAAGTTAATCGTGTATACCCAGTTTTTTGCAGATTCAGAAAATAAAGCCGACCACACCAGATGAAACAGACTTGCGTAGATAAAGCTCAGGCCTAGTCGTTCTGCTACATCAGCGGTGGAGCCCAGGAAAATTTGTGAGTAGAAATGGTCGAGAAAAACACCTACGGGACGCATGAGGTCGAGGAAAGGAAACAGGGCGACCCCACCTGCGAGGTAAATGGCTAAAAAAGCGATGACTTTCATCTCGCACTCCGTTGCTTTAGTTACCAGGTCGATTTGGTGTCAGATCGGTGTTTTGCGTTCTATGCATCAACCTCGGTATTGGTATTGCCTGACTATTTTTTCAGCTAGGTAAGTCAACAGCATAGTCATCCTGGCCACTTCCGGTAACTCAGGCGCTGGACGTCAGAAGGGTAGAGGGCCAGACAGAGGCGCGCGGTTTTTCGGCGAGCGGGGAGGTTGGGCATTTCGCTAGGGGTAAGCGGGGATAAGTGGACGGATCTACCTCGGAAGGCTGACGGAGTTCTGTCTCGATAAACACCAATGTTTAAAAAGACATCTCCAGACACTCTCTCAGGCTACATATCCTTGCGCCTTTGCCTACAGCTACGCCAGAATCCGCCGGCTTGTGCGCCTTGGGGGCGGGTTCTATTGTGGTGCGGTCGCTGACGAATCAGTGATCGGATTTGACCGTCCGCCCAATATCAAGGCGCGCCAGCGTTCTGCATGTGTTCAGGCATTGTCTGAAATCATGTCGCGGTGGCTGTGCGTGGGACACCTTCGGGTGTGCCGGAATCCTTGATGTCCGGTCGGTCAACCCGCGTACAGCTGCCACCCTGTTTGTTTGACCGCGAACGGTGGCGGCTCCAGTCATCAAGGAGCTTCACCATGATCAAACCAACACCCAACCCGCCCGAATCCAACTGCACGTCCCCCTACGAATCCATCGATTCCAAAAAACTCCACGAAGCCGCCGACCGCGCGCTCGACCATTACCTCTGTCCGCCCGGGTCCACGCCGCCGCCACGTAAAAAGCGTGGGATGTATGCCGTGACTGCGGACAACAAAAACGAAGAGTTGCTGATTGATGCCAGTGAAACGCTTGCTTCGGCGCAAACCATTGCGCAGAACGTCGCCAGTCTGTTGCCGGCGTCGCAGCGTCGGGCGTTGTTGGGGATTGCGCAGTTGATCATGCTGGGGGAGTTGGCGGTGAATCGGGCGTTGGATAATCTGCAATTGCCGGGGTGATGTAGGTGTCGGGATCACCTGGTGATTGATCGGGTGGTTGTTCTGGGGAATTCGTGATTAGAAGCGGCCCTCACCCCAGCCCTCTCCCGGAGGGAGAGGGGGCCGACCGAGGTGTCTTGCGGGGTGCATCGACCTGAAAGATTTTGGCGATTATGGGGTTGGTGGTTCTGGGACTTCGCTAATAGTAGCGGCCCTCACCCCAGCCCTCTCCCGGAGGGAGAGGGGGCCGACCGGGGTGTCTTGCGGGGTGCATCGAAATGGAAGACTTTGGCGATTATGGCTTTGGTGATTCTGGGTGCTTCTCGAGTAGAAGCGGCCCTCACCCCAGCCCTCTCCCGGAGGGAGAGGGGGCCGACCGAGGTGTCTTGCGGGGTACATCGACCTGAAGGACCTTAGCGATTATGGCTTTGGTGAGCTTTGGCGAATTTGGATTCAATGAAAGACGTTCAAGTCGGTGTAGCTCTCGAATATCCCCAAATCGGTTCCCTCTACCTCTGGGCGGTCCGACGTTTCGGGAGGGCTAGGGTGAGGGGCTTTCGGTTCGCGACAACAAGGTCTCCAGCCTGGCCAACGGCGGCGCATCCTGGTTGCGGTCGAATACCTGGATACCAATCTTGAGTAAGCGGCCGTTTTCGGCTGCACTAATCAGCTGTTCACAACGCAGCAATAGCCGTCCCTGATTACAATCCAGCGCTTCCATACCCATCGGCAACCTGCCTTCCAGCCGCAACTCCGCCATCCGACTCTGCGCCGCAATCATCGCCACCGACCGATCCCGCAAAACCCCGCTACTCTGCGTCATCAACCCCGCCACGCGCACAGCCGCCGACATCGCCACGGCAATAATCGCCAGCGCCACCAGCACTTCAATCAACGTGAAACCCTCTTCCCGCGAACGCGCACGCATAAACCGCCCAAAACCCAAACCCAGCCCTCGACGCTAACCCGCGTCCTTGACGGCTTGACGACGAAAACACCCGAGGATTTTCAACATCACTGACATATCTTCTTGCAACACTGCGCGTCGAATCGAATCAAGCCAGGGAATGTCGAGATGGATATCGCACCTTTCAAATCGCTTCAGCAACCGATGCGCACGCCGCGTGGGCAGCAGGGTTTTACCCTGATCGAGATCATGGTGGTCGTGGTGATTCTGGGGATTTTGGCGGCGATGGTGGTGCCCAAGGTGCTCGACCGGCCGGATCAGGCGCGGGCGACGGCGGCGAAGCAGGATATTGGTGGGTTGATGCAGGCGTTGAAGTTGTATCGCCTCGATCACGGCACTTATCCGAGCATGAACCAAGGGCTGAAGGTGTTGGTGGAGCGGCCGGCGGATGCGAAGAACAGCAATTGGCGCTCGTACCTGGAGCGTTTGCCGAACGATCCGTGGGGGCGTCCTTATCAGTACCTCAACCCCGGCGCGAATGGCGAGATCGACATCTTTTCCCTCGGTGCCGACGGTCAGCCTGACGGCGACGGCGTGAATGCCGATATCGGTTCCTGGCAGTTGTAAGGCCGGCCATGAACAGCCGCTCGCCTGAGGGGGCGAAGCAACAGGGTATGGCGATTATCAGCGCGTTGTTGATTGCGGCCGTGGTGGCGGTGATTGCGGCGGGCATGTTGACGCGCCAGAGCGTGGCGACCCGTGCGCTGGAGGCGGATCAGCAGCGTGTGCAGGGGCGTTGGCTGGTGCAGGGCGGGTTGGAGATCAGCCGACAATTGCTCTGGGACGACCGTCAGCGCGACCCGTTGACCCGGCTCGATCAGCCGTGGGCGAAGCGTCTCTCCACGCAAGGTTTTGAAGGGCGGCTGGAGGATGAGCAGGGCAAATTCAACCTGCGCAATCTGGTGGCCAACGAGCGGGTTGATGAGGCGCAGGTCGCGGCGTTTCAGCGCTTGTGCGAGTTGATCGGGGTCAGTGCCGGGTTGAGTCAGCGCATCAGTCAGCGGGTGATTGCTTCGTACCCGAGGCTGCTGAATGCGCAGATTGCCGAGGCGCCGAAAACGGGTTTCGACAGTGGTCGCGCGACGTCGCCAAACGCTTCGCGCAAACCGCAGAATCCGACAATGCCGATGCTGCGCAGCCTTGATGATTTGCGCAGCCTGGACGGCGTGAATGAGGCGGTGATGGGCAAACTGGCGCCGTACCTGACGGTGATTCCGGCGACGACCTGGCTCAACGGCAACACCGCCACCGCGCCGGTGTTGGCTGCGTATGTGCCGGGGTTGTCGCTGGAGCGTGCCAATGCGTTGATTGCCGAGCGTGATGCCGGGCGCTGGTTTATCAACCGTGGCGATTTCTTCAACCGCTTGCGCATGCCGCAACTGGAGCTGACCAGCGTCAAGGTCGGCATCACCAGTGACTGGTTTCGCCTGCGCGGCGAGGCGCGACGCGATCAGCGGCGGGTCAGTCTTGAGGCGTTGTTGCATCGCAGCGAGGACCGCTTGCCGCAAGTGATCTGGTCGCGGGTGGGCGTATGAGCCAGTTGAAGGTGGCGTTGCCGCCCCTGGCGGAACTGGATCTGCACAGTCAATTGCACTGCGCCTGGCTGGATCGTCAAGGGCAGGTCACGCGGGAAGAACGCCATAGTTTGAGCCAGTTGAGTCAGCAGTCGAAACTGCCACCGCTGGTGTGTTTTCTGCACCCGGCTGACAGCCTGTTGGCGAGTCTCGATTTGCCGCCGTTGCCTGCCAACAAGATTGTCGCGGCGGTGCAGTGTGCGGCGCAGGCGTTAATGCTTGGCGACAGCAGCGAGATGCACATCGCGCACAGTTCGCGGGACGAGGCCGGGCAGGTGCAGATCGCTTGGGCGCCTCGAAAACAGTTGTTAGGTTTTGGCCAGTTGCTGAAAAGCGCTGGGCTGAATCTGCGCGGTCTTTATCCTTCGCCCTACAGTTTGCCGGTGCTGCCGGGCACCGTCGCTTGCATGCAGGACGGGCATTTGTTGTTGCGCGATAGCGTGCAAGTGGCGCGGGTGCAGCCGTTGTTCGATGACGGCTTCGACGGGGTTGTGTGGGAACCGGGCGTTACTTTGCATTGGATCGGTGATCAACCGCCGCCGGGCGCTGAGCTGCCGATGGCGGATGCGCAGCGCTGGACCGGGCCGCTTCCGGGTTGGGGGCTGCATGGCGCGGTCCAGCAGCAAAAAACCGAGCATCGCGGTTGGGGCCGAGCCATTGGTTTGTCGGCGTTGGCCGTGGCGGTGTGGGTGATCGGTTTGAACCTGTATGCCGCCCGCGAAGCCGGGCAGGGTCAGCAGTTGAAAAGCCAGATGAACCTGCGGGTAAAGCAGGCGTTCCCTGAGTTGCCGGTGATCCTCAATCCATTGCAGCAAGCGCGTCAGCAATTGGCGGTGCGGCAGAAGGGCGCGGCGGATGATCCGGCGCAGACGTTCAATCGTCTGGTGTTGCAGGCCGGTAGCGGTATGCCGTCGATGGCGGGCAGTGTCGAGCGGTTGGCGTTTGTCGACGGCGCCTTGCAACTGAGTCTGCTGAGTGAAGCCCGTCGTGGCGGCAGTGATCAGGAGTGGCAAAGCACGTTGGCCCAGGCCGGTATCAGCGTTACGGCGGATGACGAGGGCTGGACGTTGCGTCCGGCCACTGACGCCACCCCAAGCGACAGCGATGACAGCGGCGGAGCGGAAGAAGATGAATAAGACCTCGCTCGCGCTCTACCGCGCCAAGTGGCAACGCTTTAACGCTCAGATTCAGGTGCGTTGGCAGCCGTTGGCGTTGCGCGAAAAACGCATGGTTGCCGGCATGGCCGTTGCGCTGATCGGCCTGTTGTTGTGGGTCGCGCTGATCCAGCCGCCGCTGAAGAAAATCGCTTACTGGCAAACCGAAACGCCAAAGCTGCGCGCCCAGACCGAAGCGCTGGAAGTGCTGCTGCGCGAAGTCAGCGTGCGCCCGGACGGGCAAAGCGTGGCGCAGTCGCTGGAGCAAACCCTTCAGGCCAGCGGCCTGGCGGGGCATTACCAATTACAGGAGGCACAGGGCGCCTGGCAATTGACCTTCGACGCGGCGCCGGCCGACGCGGTGCTCGACTGGCTGTTGAGCAACCCGGCACAACTTTCTCTGCAAGTGGTCGAGGCCCGTTTGCAACGCGCAGACAACCCCTCGACCGAAGTCACTGCCGGCACTTTGTCAGGCACCGTTCGCATGGATCAGGCGCTGGGCGCTAAGGAAGCTTCATGAAGGGGTCAGGATCCAAACCGGCACGTCTGGCGTTGCCGATGCTGCTGATGGCGTTGAGCGCGTGCAGTAACACCAGCACCACGCCGCAGAATCAGCCGCCGTTGCTGGTCGACAGCGAACTGGGCCGGCCGTTGGCCAATACCCAGCGCAGCGGCGACGCGGTGCTCGACCGCGAACGCGCACAGGCTCAGGCGCGACCTGTGCCGAAGCCATTGCACAACATCAGCAAGAGTGCGCGCAGTGGTGCGGCGGCGTCGGGCATTGCGTTGCCGAGCAATCCGTTGGGCGATCAACCGGTGACGCTGAATTTTGTCGACGCCGATATTCAAGCGGTGGTGCGTGCGTTGGCGCGTTCGACCGGGCAGCAGTTTCTCGTCGACCCTCGGGTCAAGGGCACGCTGACGCTGGTGTCGGAAGGGCAGGTGCCGGCGCGGCAGGCTTACGACATGTTGCTGGCGGCGTTGCGCATGCAGGGTTTCAGTGTGGTCGATGTTGGCGGTGTGGCGCAGGTGGTGCCGGAGGCGGATGCGAAGCTGCTCGGCGGGCCGATTTACAGCGCTGACAAACCGGCGGGCAATGGCATGCTCACGCGCACGTTTCGGCTGCAATACGAGAACGCGGTAAACCTGATTCCGGTGCTGCGGCCGATCGTTTCGCCGAACAATCCTATCAACGCCTATCCCGGCAACAACACCATCGTCATCACCGATTACGCCGAGAACCTGACCCGCGTTGCGCAGTTGATCGCGAGCATTGATTCGCCGAGCGCGATCGATACGGATGTGGTGCAGATTCAGAACGGCATCGCCGCTGACATTGCGCCGATGGTCGCGGATTTGCTCGATGCGCCGGGTAATGATCCGACGCAGAAAATCGCGGTGATTGGTGACCCGCGTTCCAACACCATCATCATTCGCGCCGGCAGCCCGGAGCGTACCGAGCTGGCGCGTAATCTGATTTACAAACTGGATAACGCGCAGAGCAATCCGAGCAACCTGCACGTGGTTTATCTGCGTAACGCGCAAGCGGCGAAACTGGCGCAGGCGTTGCGCGGGTTGCTCACGGGCGAGAGTGATAGCGGCACCAGCGACAGTGCGCGTTCGGTGCTCAGTGCGATGGGCGCAAGTACCGGCGGCAGCGCTGGGCAGAATGGCCAAAGTGGCACGCAAAGCAGCGGCACTACATCGACCACCAACAGCAGCGGCAGCACGGGCGGCAGTTACGCGCAGGGCAGCAGTGGTAGCACAACCGGCAGCGGCGGTGCGCAGAGCAGCGAACAGAACGTGGCGTTCAGTGCCGGTGGCGTGACCATTCAGGCCGACGCCACCACCAACACCTTGCTGATTTCCGCGCCGGAGCCGTTGTATCGCAACCTGCGCGAAGTGATCGATCTGCTCGACCAGCGCCGCGCGCAAGTGGTGATCGAAAGCCTGATCGTCGAAGTCGGTGAGGACGATGCCAGCGAATTCGGCGTGCAATGGCAGACCGGTAATCTCGGTGGCAACGGCGTGATTGGCGGAGCGAACCTGGGCGGTTCGGGGATCAACGTCAACGGCAAAACTAGCATTGATGTGCTGCCGCAAGGTTTGAACCTGGGCTACGTCAACGGCACCGTCGACATCCCCGGCATCGGCAAGATTCTCGACCTGAAAGTGCTGGCCCGGGCCTTGAAAAGCAAGGGTGGCACCAACGTGTTGTCGACGCCAAACCTGCTGACCCTCGACAACGAAGCGGCGAGTATTTTTGTCGGCCAGACCATTCCGTTTGTCAGCGGCAGTTATGTGACTGGCGGTGGCGGCACCAGCAATAACCCGTTCCAGACCGTGACCCGTGAAGAGGTTGGCCTGAAGCTCAATGTGCGCCCGCAGATTTCCGAGGGCGGTACGGTGAAGCTCGATATCTATCAGGAAGTCAGCAGCATCGACGAACGCGCTTCCAACAGCGCGACATCGACGGGCATCGTCACCAACAAACGTGCAATCGACACCAGTATTTTGCTCGACGACGGCCAGATCATGGTGCTCGGCGGGTTGCTGCAGGACGGCTACAGCCAGAGCAATGACGCGGTGCCTTGGCTGGGCAGTCTGCCGGGAATCGGCGCGCTGTTTCGCAATGAACGCCGGGCGATCACCAAGACCAACCTGATGGTGTTCCTGCGCCCTTACATCATTCGTGATAGCGAAGCGGGGCGCAGCATCACGCTCAATCGCTACGACTTCATGCGCCGCGCGCAGGGCGGTTTGCAGCCTGAGCGCAGCTGGGCGATGCCGGACATGCAGGCGCCGCAGTTGCCGACGGCAGCGCAGGGTGTGCCTGCGGTGTTACCGAGCTCCGGCCCACGCGCAACCATCAAAGCGGTGCCCATCCAATGACTCCCCCATCACCTCTTGATCTGGAAAATCGACGTGTAGGAGCTGCCGAAGGCTGCGATCTTTTGATCCTGCTCTTCGACGGACCCAAACGGCCAAAGATCAAAAGATCGCAGCCTTCGGCAGCTCCTACAGGGATTGGCGAGGGTTTGAGATGAGTGCGTTGCCTTACGCCTGGGCCAAGGCGCAGCGGATTTTGTTGTGCGATGGCGTGTTGACGGTGTGCCCGTCGACGCCGGGCTGGTCGATCAATGAAGCGCGACGGCAGTTCGGCGCGACCACGATTCAGCGGGTGCGCGATGATGAGCTGGATGGCTTGCTTGCCAGTGCCTATGCGGATACGGGCAGCGCGGCGGCGGTGGTCGGGGCGGCGGAGAATGAAGTCGACCTCGATCGCCTGATGCAGGACATGCCGGAAATCACCGACCTGCTCGACACCCAGGACGGTGCGCCGGTGATTCGCATGATCAACGCCTTGCTCACCCAAGCCGCGCGCGATGAAGCCAGCGACATCCATATCGAACCGTTCGAAACCCATTCAGTGGTGCGCTATCGGGTCGACGGCACGCTGCGTGATGTGGTCTCGCCGCGCAAGGCGTTACACGGTGCGCTGGTGTCGCGGATCAAGATCATGGCGCAGCTCGATATCGCCGAAAAACGCCTGCCGCAGGACGGTCGCATTGCCTTGCGGGTGGCCGGGCGGCCGATTGATATTCGTGTTTCAACCGTGCCGACGGGGCATGGCGAGCGCGTGGTGATGCGTCTGCTCGACAAACAGGCCGGGCGTCTGCATCTGGAAACCCTCGGCATGGACGCGCAGGTGTTGGCCAAACTCGACAACCTGATCCGCCAGCCCCACGGCATCGTCCTGGTCACTGGCCCTACCGGTAGTGGCAAAACCACCAGCCTCTATGCGGCACTGGCGCGGCTCGATGCGAGCACCAGCAACATTCTCACCGTCGAAGATCCGGTGGAATACGACCTGCCGGGGATCAGCCAGATTCAGGTCAATGCCAAGATCGACATGACCTTCGCCCTCGCATTGCGGGCAATCCTGCGCCAGGACCCGGACATCATCATGATCGGCGAAATCCGCGATCTGGAAACCGCGCAAATCGCCGTGCAGGCTTCGTTGACCGGTCACCTGGTGCTGGCAACCTTGCACACCAACGACGCGGTGTCGGCGGTCAACCGCTTGATCGACATGGGCGTCGAACCGTTTCTGTTGGCGTCTTCAATGCTCGGCGTTTTGGCGCAGCGCTTGGTGCGGCGCCTGTGCAATCAGTGCAAGCAAGAAGACCCAACGGCGCCGGGCACTTGGCGCCCGGTCGGTTGCGCGGCTTGCAATCAAACCGGTTACAGCGGCCGCACCGGCATCCACGAATTGTTCTGCATCGACGACGACATCCGCACCCTGATTCACCAAGGGGCAGGGGAGCAGGCCTTGCGCGCGTCGGCGGCCAAGGCCGGGATGTTCAGCCTGCGTGAGGATGGCGAACGCTGGATTCGCAGCGGCGCCACCGCCCCTGAAGAAATCCTCCGTGTGACACGGGACGCCTGATGAATCGCTATCGTTTTGAAGCCGCCGATGCCAACGGCAAGATTGAATCCGGGCACCTTGAGGCGGACAGTCAAAGCGCCGCTTTCACAACATTACGCGGGCGCGGGTTGACCGCGTTGTCGGTGCACAAGGAAAGCAACGTTGCCCAGCACGGCGGCGGTGGATTGTTCAGCGCCAAACTTTCGGACAACGATCTGGCCTGGGCCACGCGGCAATTGGCGAGTTTGCTTGGCGCGAGCCTGCCGTTGGAGGCCGCCCTTAGCGCGACGGTAGAGCAGGCCGAGAAAAAACACATCGCCCATACGCTCAGTGCCGTACGTGCGGATGTGCGCAGTGGCATGCGTCTGGCGGAATCGCTGGCAGCGCGGCCACGGGATTTTCCCGAGATTTATCGCGCATTGATTGCGGCGGGCGAGGAATCGGGTGATCTGGCGCAGGTCATGGAACGGCTGGCCGACTACATCGAGGAGCGCAACAACCTGCGCGGCAAGATTCTCACCGCGTTCATCTATCCGGGCGTGGTTGGACTGGTCTCGATCGGCATCGTGATTTTCTTGCTCAGTTATGTGGTGCCGCAGGTGGTCAGCGCGTTTTCTCAGGCGCGGCAGGACTTGCCGGGGCTGACGTTGGCGATGCTCAACGCCAGTGATTTCATAAGAGCGTGGGGCTGGTTGTGTGCGGCGATCATCGCAGGCGCGTTCTGGAGCTGGCGTCTGTACCTGCGCAATCCAGCGGCACGTTTGAGTTGGCATCATCGTGTGCTGAAATTGCCGCTGTTCGGGCGCTTCATCCTCGGTCTGAACACCGCGCGTTTTGCCTCGACGTTGGCGATTCTCGGCGGCGCCGGGGTGCCGTTGTTGCGCGCGCTGGAGGCGGCGCGGCAGACCTTGTCCAATGATCGCTTGAGTTTGAGCGTGACTGAGGCTACGGCCAAGGTACGTGAGGGTGTGAACCTGGCGGCGGCGTTGCGGGTGGAGAATGTGTTTCCGCCGGTGCTGATTCACCTGATTGCCAGCGGCGAGAAAACCGGGTCATTGCCACCGATGCTCGAGCGTGCGGCGCAAACCCTGTCCCGCGATATCGAACGGCGGGCGATGGGCATGACCGCGCTGCTGGAGCCGCTGATGATTGTGGTGATGGGCGGGGTGGTGCTGGTGATTGTGATGGCGGTGTTGTTGCCGATCATCGAGATCAATCAACTGGTCCAGTAGCAGGTTTTGATGGTGTCTGACCTGGCCTCATCGCTGGCTTGCCAGCGATGGGGCCAGTCGGGGCAATAAATAATCCAGATTTTTTCCCAGGACTGCGGTATCACCCGACCCTCGATTCCCCCATCCTCGGGTTCTCCTTTCTGTCATCTGCAACCACCCGCCAACGGCTCCAGCCCGATTCCGCCAAACCCCTGATCCAGACCCTTCGCCGGCCCCAACAAACACCCGAGAAAATCCCTTCGGAAACGCCTCACAGCTCCCGAGGTTTTTTCCTTTATCTGTCACCGGAACCTGCGAATTTCTCAGTGCGACTTCACCACGGCCAACGCCAGCGAGGGCCCGGTGAGTCTTCCCAGTGTCATGCAAGCAACCCCGAAAACCTGTGTTCCCAAACCTAGTTGAAAAGGAGATTCTTCATGTTCAAGCGCACTCTGATCGCAGCTTCCCTGACCGTCGCCGCTCTGGCTTCCGCGCAAGCCATGGCCGTTACCGGTGGTGGTGCAACGCTGCCTGCCGCTCTGTACAAAGGTTCTGCCGACAGCATCCTGCCAGCCAACTTCTCCTACGCCGCCATCGGTAGCGGCGGTGGCAAGACTGCTTTCCTGAAGAACAACCCGGCTGGCTTCGGTACCACCGGCACCGTGCACTTCGCCGGTAGCGACTCGATCCTCAGCGCTTCGGAACTCAGCACCTACACCACCGAATTCGGTGCTTCGTACGGCCCGCTGATCCAACTGCCTTCGGTGGCCACTTCGGTTGCCATCCCGTACAAAAAGGCCGGCCAGACTGCTCTGAACCTGACCAGCGCTCAGCTGTGCGATGCTTTCTCCGGCGCTAAAACCACTTGGGGCGCTCTGCTGGGCACGGCTGACACCACCCCGATCCGCGTGATTTATCGCAACGTTTCCAGCGGCACTTCGGAAATCCTCAGCCGTCACTTGAACTCGGTCTGCCCGACCCAGTTCGCCACCAACTCCACCTTCACCAATGCTCGTCTGCCAGCCGGTTCGGCACTGCCGTCGAACTGGGTCGGCGTCGCTAACACTTCCGACGTCGCCACTACCGTGAACGCGGTTGACGGTTCGATCGGTTATGTCGGTCCGGACGGTGTTGACGCTACCAGCAACGCTGTTGTGGCTCGCGTCAACGGTGTTCAGCCTACTTCGCTGAACGTGACTCTGGCACTGTCTTCGGTGTCGGCTCCTTCGACTCCAGCCCAGGCTGCCAACCCTGCCAACTGGTCGCCAGTGGTGGCTAACCCGGCATTGGGTTACAAACTCGCTGCCTACACCAACTTCATCTTCGGTCAGTGCTACAAGGACGCAGCCGTGGCCGCTTCCGTGAAGGCATTCCTGACCACTCACTACAGCATCCCGGGCAACAACACCGCGACTCAGGCGCACAAGTTCGTCGCCGTGCCTGATTCGTGGAAAAACGCTGTAACCGCCAACTTCATCACCAACACGTCGGGCAACAACCTGGACATCAACAACACCACCGTGTGCAACACCATCGGTCGTCCTTTGTAAGTCGGTTGGTTCAGTCAGCGGTATGAATGGCAGCCCCTCGGGGCTGCCATTTTTTTTGCCCTCGTGCGGAGGGCACTTGATAAGGAGGTGGAGTATGTTCAAGCAGCGAATGATGGTCGCGGTGTTATCAGGCGTAGCACTGGTGTCGAGTTCGGCAGGGGCCGTTACCGGGGGCGGCGCAACCATCCCGGCCAAGCTTTACAAAGGGGCATCTGACAGTATTTTTCCTGCCAGTTTCAGCTATGCAGCGACGGGAAGCGGTATTGGTAAATCTGCATTTCTAACCAACAACGCGGCACAATTCGGGACGACCGGGACGGTACATTTTGCGGCGAGCGAGTCGATTCTCACCGCTACTGAAATTGCAACTTACAACGCTTCCCTCGCTTCTGCCTATGGGCCTTTGATACAGATTCCGTCGGTGGTTACCCCGGTGGTCATTGTTTATAAAAAGGCAGGTCAAACCGCTCTGAATCTGACCTCGGCGCAACTGTGCGACGCGATGTCCGGCGCTGCTACCACTTGGGGAGCGCTTCTGGGCACGAGTGACAGCACTCCAATCCGGCTTGTTTACCCCAGCTATTCGAGTGGCGGCACTGAAGTACTCAGTCGTCATTTGAACGCGGTCTGCCCGATCCGGTTTTCGACCAACGCTATTTTCACCAGTGCGCGCATCAATGCGGGTTCCTCGATACCTTCAAACTGGGTAAGTGTCGGCGCGGATGGCGATGTCAATGCGATGGTCAACAGTGTTGATGGTTCCATCGGCTATCTGGGGCCAGATGGTCTGGATGTGAAGAACAATGCCGTAGTCGCTCGGATCAACGGCGTTCTGCCCACACTCGCTGATTCGACTTTGGCACTGGTGCCTGTTTTGCATCCGCCAACCAGAGTTGTTGAACCGTCAGCCTGGGGGCAAGTGATTGCCAAACCCAGCAGCGGTTACTCGATTTCCGCGACGTCCAACCTGATTTTCTCTCAGTGTTACAAGGATGCCGCGGTCGCCAGCGAGATCAAGAGTTTTCTCAGCAAGCACTACAGCTACCCGGGAAATGTGCCTTCCAACCGTGCTCATGGTTTCGTGGGTATGGCGGACAAAATGAGAGAGGCGGTGATCGCCAACTTTGTTACGAATACTTCGGGCGAAAACCTCGATATCAACAACCCGTCCATTTGTAACGGTATCGGTCGACCTCTTTGAAATACGCCTTCGTTGAGCCAATGGCAGCTGCGTTCGCCACTGCCATTTTCGGTTCTGGCACTCAGCCATCGTGCTCGCAATTACTCCCCTAACATGAAGTTTGTGTGACATCCGTTCGGTCGCGGCCCTCGCCAACGGCCTATGTCGTAACAGCAGGTTTTTGCAGGCCTGCGGCAGCTTTGGCCACCAAAGTGTGGCAATCAAAAAAGGATCTCGTAGTGATGCTCGCTCGCCCATCCCGTCGCCGTACCCGTGTTCTGTCCTCCAAGCGTGAAGCTGTGGAGCCGACGCTGTGGCTGCTCAAGCCGTTGGCGCACGCCGTGGCGTTGTGTCTGGTGGCGGGCAGTGCGCAGGCGCAGACGGCGTTCAGTTCGAGCTGGTTTGCTGCCAAGGGCGCAGCGCAGCAAGCCGCGGCGGCACGTCCGAGCATGGGCGGCTTGCCGGGGATGACACCGCCGCTGGCTCAACAGCAGAAGGCCAATCAGCAGCTGCAGCGTTCGATCCAGACGTTGAACAACACCGTTGCCGCGATTGCCGCGCAACAAGCGGCGCAGGCGGCCGGGCGTGCTGCCGCCTTGGGCACGGTGCAGTTTGTGCCGGACGGTCTGGGTGAGGGCGGTTTGAAAGTCGATAACAGCCTCGCCCAGGGTTGGCAGAACGCCAAGGGCCCGCAACAGACTCAGGCCGATGGCAAGACCACGGTGAAGATCGAGCAGACCGCCGACAAGGCGATCCTCAACTGGGAAACCTTCAACGTCGGGCGCAACACCACGGTCGAATTCGCTCAGCAAGCGAACTGGGCGGTGCTCAACCGGGTCAACGACCCGAGTGCACGGGCCAGTCAGATTCAGGGGCAGATCAAGGGCGCTGGCACGGTGATGCTGGTCAACCGCAACGGCATCGTTTTCAGCGGCAGCAGCCAGGTCAACGTGCGCAACCTGGTGGCGGCGGCGGCCAATATCACCGATATCCAGTTCCGCGACCGTGGGCTGTATTTCGACAGCACCGGCACTCAGCCGACGTTCACCGACGCGGCTGGCAAGGTGTTGGTGGAGCGCGGCGCGTCCATCGAGACGCACAAACCGGCGGTGTCCACCGATGCCGGTGGCTATGCGTTACTGCTGGGCAACGAAGTGCAGAACGACGGCAGCATCAGTACCGCCAAAGGGCAGACGGTGTTGGCTGCTGGTGATCGCTTTTACATTCGCAAAGGCTCGGGCACTGAGGGTAATACCTTTTCGACGACGTTTGGCAGTGAGGTCACGCCGGGCTTCAAGGCCGGGGCCGTTGCCGGCAAAGTCACCAACAACGGGCTGATTCAGTCCGCCACCGGCGACATCACCCTGGCCGGTCATGAAGTGGTGCAGAACGGTGTTTTGCTCGCCAGCACTTCGGTGTCCACGCGCGGCACGATTCATTTGCTCAACCCGAGCACTGACAGCACCGGCAGCGTCACGCTGGGGCAGGGCAGCGCCACGGCAATCATGCTCGACAGCAGCGACCTCACGGCGCTCGACAGTCAACGCGACGCCGCGCTGACCGGCGTCAACGCCAACAACCGCATCCGTGGCGATCAATCGCGCATCGAGTTCCAGAGCGGCGGCAGCGTCGAGTTCCAGAACGGCTCGATTACCTTGGCGACCGGCGGCCAGGTCGCGGTCAGTGCGCAACGTCGCAGCGTGGTCCGTGACGGCGCGATGATCGATGTGTCCGGGGCGCTCGGCGTCAAGGTCGCAATGGAAAACAACAACATCAAGATCAACGTGCAGGGCAACGAACAGCGCGACGCGTCGATCAACCGCGAGAAGGGCGCGCTCAACAGCAACGACGTCTGGGTCGATGTCCGCGAATTGGTCTATGTGCCGGCCGGCACCAACGGCTATGCCACGGATCGCTGGTACACGGCGGGTGGCTTGCTGGAAGTGGGCGGCTACCTCGGCACCCAAGGCCACAGCATCGGCGAATGGATGGCCCAGGGCGGTACGGTGAGTTTCGCCGGTAACGACGTGGTCACCGAGAAGGGGTCGCTGATCAATCTGTCTGGCGGCACGCTGGATGTGCAGAGCGGCGAGATTCGTCAGAGCTGGCTGCGCGGTGCCGACGGCAAACTTTACGAAGTCTCGCGCGCGCCGGGCGATCTGCTCTACACCGGTTTGTACAAAGGCTATGAGGACAGCAGCGAACGCTGGGGCCAGACGAGCTATTTCTACAACCCGCTGATTGCCCCGCGCTCACGTTATGAGTCGGGTTACACCGTCGGCCGCGACGCCGGGCAACTGGTGATCGCCACTGCCAATGCGGTACTCGACGGGCAAATGATCGGCGAGGTGTATCAGGGCGAACGGCAGAATCAGGCGCCGATACCGGTGCTCGACGGCTATGAACAAAGTCAGACAGCACTGGCGCGGCGAGCGCAATTGATCGTCGGCAGTTACGACCCGACCTACGTCGCGGCGGCGAGTGGCTTGTTGTATACGCTCAATCCGACGCTGGACCAGGTGCAAATGGGCGGCGAACGTCCGCTTGCCGGCAGTGATCTGGACCTGGCCGGGGCGGTGTCCGATGCACGCAAGGGCAAGTTGTTTCTCGATAACGATCAACTCAATGGTTTGCGCCTCGGTGCGCTCAAAGTGGCGGCCAAGGAACAGGTCGTCGTCGACGGCGCACTGACGGTCGATAACGGTGGCGACATCACCCTGTATGCCCCGGATGTGCAGATCGGCGCTGACCTGACTGCGCGTGGCGGTAGCCTGCGTCTGGGCAACGTGCTCAATCAATTCCTCTCCAGCGATACCGCCGACACTCGGCTCACGGCCAAGGCCGACAAGGCGACGCAGGTCAATGTGGCCGACGGTGTACGACTCGATACGCGTGGCGTGTGGAGCAATTTGCGCACAAACCCGGACGATGGCGCGAGCCTCGCGTACTTGAATGGCGGCCTGGTATCGGTCCGCAGCAGTGGCGACATCGATATCGGCGCGGGCAGTCTGCTCGATGTGTCCTCCGGCGGCGCTGTGCTGGCCAACGGCAAGACCCGAGGTGGCAAGGGCGGCGACTTGACGCTGGAATCCAGTGCGATTTCGGCGCCCGGTAAAACCCATCTCGACCTTGCGGGTGAGTTGCGTGGCTACGGCGTTACGGGTGGCGGCACGCTGACGGTGCAGGCCAACAAGATCCTCGTTGGCCAGACCGACCAGGCATTGACCGACAACACCCTGCAACTGTCCGGCGATCTGTTCAGCAAGGGTTTTTCCGCCTACAACCTGATCGGCCTGAGCGGGCTGGATGTTGCCGAAGGCACCGCGATTGACGTCACCCTGCCGGTGTACCGATTTGGTGATGCCGCGCCTAATCAGGTCAGTGGTGTCGACCCGCAAACGGCGCTTGAGTTGTGGACGCCGACGCTGTTCCAGGAAAACCCGACCAAGGGCCTGCTGACCCAACGCGGCGGCGCCAGCCTGACGCTGCAGGGCGGCGCCAGTTTGATTGGTTTGATCGATGCCGCCAACAGCACGTTGACCCTGGGCCGTGGTTCGCGCATCAGCGTCGATCCGGGGCAGAGCATCAAGCTGCGCGGGGCGGGGCAGATCACGGTCGAAGGTGAACTGAATGCCTGGGGCGGGACGATTGATATTCGTCAGCAACAGTTTGGCGCGATCAACCCGGGCACCTCCAATCAAGTGGCGGATTCGACTGCGCACAACCGTTCGATCTGGATCGGCGAGCAGGCCGTACTGGATGTCGCCGGACGCGCCAATACGGCCATTGATGTCCTGGGGCGCACGTACGGTCAGGTCGGCAAGGGCGGCAGCATCATCATCGGCGGCGAAATAGACACGAAACTGGCGACGGCCACAGCGGCCGATGCCTATGTCATCGTGCGTCAGGGTGCTCGACTCGATGCGTCCGGCACCGAAGCTGTTGTCGATATCGCCGGTCAGGGGCCGACCCGCGTTGCAACCGATGGCGGGCGCATCAGCCTGAGTGCCTACAACGGCGTGTTCGTGGAGGGCAGCTTGCGTGCGGCGGCCGGAGGTGTCGGCGCTGCCGGTGGACGTCTGGAGCTGGCGCTTGAGGTCCCGTTGTACTTGGATTCGGCAAGCAATGCGGTGCGCGCGCCGAGGGAAATCATTATCGGCCAAGGCTCTGGCGACCAGAGGCTGTCCGCCAACCTGCGGCCGGGCGATGGCGACGATAGTTTGCGCTACGGCCAGACGCGCCTGAGTGCGGATCAGTTGATGGCCGGCGGTTTCGACAACCTGAGTCTGCTTAGCAACGGCTTGCTGTCGTTTGACGGTGACGTCAATTTGCACATGAACCAGAGCCTCAATCTGTATGCCGGGGCGCTCTCGCTGGCAGAAAATTCCACTGATGCGGCACGTGTCGATTTGCGCGCGCCGTACCTGCGCCTGTCCGGTGTCGGTACTTACTTTGAAGCACCCACCATGACGCGGCCACGGGTGACCCTCAATCCCACGAACCGATTGTCGCAGGCCACGTTCAATGCCTCGGCGAATCTGCTGGATGTGGGCAACGGACTGTCGTTCGGTACGCAGGGTGCGATCTTGCAACAGCAAGGACCTGCCGTTGCATACAGCCGCCGGGCATTCGGCCTGGTGTCGCTCGACAGCAGCGGTGACCTGCGTTTCCTCGCGCCCAATGACCGTGCCGAAAAAACCCGCCTGTGGACTCCGGGAGACTTGAATCTCGGTGCGGCGCAAATCTACCCCGCCACGGGCGTGCAGGCTGACGTCCGCGCCGGCTATCAGGGCGCCGACCGGGCGAACGAACACACCCTGCGGATCAGCGGTCGCGGCGTGGCACCTGCGGCGGTGCCTTATTCTGTATTCGGCAGTTTGAGCCTGACCGCAGGCACCATCGAGCAGGGCGGGGTGATCCGTGCACCGTTGGGCCTGATTACCCTGGGTGACGATGTTCTGACCGCCACACGTGAGGTGCGCCTGTTGCCGGGCAGCATGACGTCGGTCAGCGCCGCCGGGCTGGTCATGCCTTACGGTGGCACCACCGACGGCATCGACTATCGCTACAACGACAAGTCGGTCATCTTGAATGGCATCACTGGCCAAACCAATGGCGTGGTCGTCAACTCGCAATACATCGATGTACAGAGTGGTGCGACCCTCGATCTGTCCGGTGGCGGTGATCTTCGCGGCGCCGGTTTCGTTTCAGGGCGCGGCGGCTCCACCGATGCCCGTCTCAATCCGTTGGTACGCAATGCCGCTGACGGCACCTTCAGCTTGCCAGGGCTTGCGAGCAATCCGGTGTACGCCATCGTGCCGGGCAATCAGAGCGTGTATGCGCCGGTGGTGGCAGAGGCCGCTGCGGTAGATCCGCGGGTCGGCCAGCAGATCACCCTTGGCGCCGGCGTGCCCGGTCTGGCAGCCGGCACCTATACCTTGTTGCCCTCCAGCTTTGCCCTGTTGCCGGGGGCGTTCCGCGTTGAAGTGAATGCTCAGGCGACGCCGAGCGGGACGACGCCTGCGCTACAACTGCGCAACGGTTCCTGGACCAGCAGCGGGCAGATGTCGATTGCCAATACCGCTTTGCGTGACAGCCTCGCCAGTCAAGTGATCCTGACGTCTGCCGATGTGTTGCGCCGCTACTCGCAATACAACGAAACCAGCTTGACCCAGTTCATCTACAGCGATGCCGCGCGACGGGGCGTGCCGCGTGCGCTGGCACCCATGGACGGCAAGACTCTGGACTTGCGTCTGAACGCCGGTGGCGAACAAGACATTGCTTTGCAGTTCAACGGGCAGGCGCTGTTCAAGGCCGCCGAGGGTGGCTTTACCGGCACCGCCGTATTGCGCGGGGGCAATGCCGGCGCGAACTTTGAAATCCTTGGTGCAGGGCATGCGCCAACCGCTGACTTCGATGGCGTCTCGGTCTACGCGGACACGCTCAACAACCTCAACGCCGGACGCCTGAGCATCGGTGCGATGCCGAACGTCATGTACGGTAACTCGGCCAACATCATCGGATTCCTTGGCACCAGCAAAGACATTGTTCTGCGTGAAGGGGCGATCCTGTCGGCGCCGGAAGTCTTGTTGCGCACCACGTCGACCCTTGGTGGCATCACGGTCGAGGCGGGGGCGGGGATCAATACCCTGGGACGCGGCGATGTGGCGTACGACTCAACGGCCGGCTATTTCTATCAGCCTGACCAATCCAGCCTGTTGCTGGCTTCCAACGGCTGGACCCACGTTCTGGCGCCGAAAGCGGCCAGCGGCATTTCCGGCGGTGGCAGCATCCGCATCGGTGTCTGCACCACGACTGTGTGCAGCAACCCGGCGATCCTTTATTCGGACGGCAGTCTGACGGCCGCCACGGATAATCAATTCGAACTCGACGAAGCGGTGCGTTTCGGCACGCGCCACCTGGCGCTTTCGGTCGGCTCGGTCAACGCCGGCAGCGCCGAAGCACTGGCAGCGGCAGGCAGTCGCGTACCGGCGGGGTTGATGCTCAACCAGAACGTGCTCAACCGACTGCTGCGTGGCGATACGCAGTACGGCGCACCGGCGCTGGAAACCCTGAGCCTGACCACTCGCGATGCCTTCAATTTCTACGGCAGCGTGAGCCTCGACACCTTCGATCCGCAGACTGGCCAGAGCAAACTGCAGAATCTGCTGCTGGTCACCCCGGCGATTTATGGCTGGGGCGATGCCAGTGATGTGGCGAGCATCCGTACCGCCAATTTGATCTGGAACGGCGCCACGCAAAGCCCTGGCGGCGTGATCACCGCTGGCGCCGGTACGGGCAGCGGTACGCTGGACATTCAGGCGCAACGTATCGAGTTGGGTTACGACTCAATGCCGCAAGCGAGCGGCCTGGATCAGAACAATCGTCTGGCGCTGGGTTTTGCCAACGTCAACCTGACCGCCAGCGACCGCATCACCGCCAACCACAAGGGCAGCCTCGCGGTGTATCAGGAGCAGGGCACTTACGACCCGGTCAAGGGTTACCGCTACAGCGGCGGCAACCTGAATCTGCGTACGCCGTTGCTTACCGGTGAAGCGGCGTCGGTCAGTGTGCTCAAGGCTGGCAACAATCTGACGCTCAGCGGTGGCGGGGCTGCCGGGGTGGCGGACGCGCTGGGTGCCGAGTTGAACCTTGAGGCTCGCAACATCGTGCTCGATAGCCGTATCGCCCTGGCCAGCGGCAAGCTGACGGTCAAGTCCGAAGGCGATTTGACCCTCGGCAATGCTGCGGTGCTGGACATGGCCGGGCGTACGTTGCCGTTCAACGATGTGAACAAGTACAGCTGGGGCGGCGACGTGTCGCTGTACAGCGCCAACGGCAATATCCGGCAGGCGGCGGGCTCGCGGATTGATCTGTCGGCGAAGAATCATCAGGCCGGCAACCTCACGGCCACCGCGCTGGGCGACGCTGCCGGGACAGTCGATTTGCAGGGTGAAATCCTCGGCGGCAGCAGCGGTTATTACGATGCCGGCGGCACGCTGGTGCCGTACAAGGCAGGGAACGTGGACATCCGCGCGCAAAACCTCGGCGGGGATGCCTCGGCGCAGTTCGCCGCGCTCAATCAACGCCTGAACGCCGGACAGGTGTTCGGCAGCCGCAGTTTGCAGCTCAAGCAAGGCAATCTTGTGATCGGCGATGGCCTCAAGGCCGGTGACATCAATGTCTCGGTGGACAACGGCAGCCTGACGGTGGCCGGTCTGATCGACGCCAGTGGCGAGCGCGTCGGCAACATTCGTCTGGCGGCGAAAAACGCTCTGACGCTGGCCGGCAACAGCGTGCTCGACGCCCATGGTCGAGTCCTGCGCGTCGACAGCTACGGCAAGATCATCGATGCGCCGAACCGCGCCACGGTGGAGCTCAATTCCGGCGAAGGCGTGCTCACGCTGGCGTCCGGCGCGCGCATCGACCTGCGTCACGGCACCGATGCGCTGCCCGGTTTCCTCGCCGGTCAACACGATGGAATGCTGCGCGGCACCCTGGAATTGAACGCGCCGCGTCTGGGCAGCAATGACATCGCCATCGACGCCAGCGGTGCGTTGACCATTCAGGGCGCTCGCTCCATTGGCCTCAACGCTACACGCCGCTACACCGATGCCCGCGATAGCGTCGATCAAGCGGTCAGTGGCCGACCGTATCAAGTCATCGATCAGGCCATGCTTGATCGCATCCATGGCGACAGCAACACCTTCATCAATGCGGCGCTGGGCAACAGCGATCTGCTGCAACGCAAACTCGCCGGTCTGAACAACGCCACTTACGCCGATGCATTCCATTTGCGTCCGGGCGTGGAAATCGCCAGCAAAACCGCCGACGGCGACCTGGTGGTGGAGGGCGATCTGGACTTGTCCGGTTATCGCTATGCCAGCCTCAATCCGCACACGCGCTTGAACCCGGCGGTATACGGTTCCGGTGAGGCCGGCAACCTGGTGATCCGCGCGGGTGGCAACCTCGATATTTTCGGCAGCATTAACGACGGTTTCGCGCCGCCGCCGGAAACTCAGGACGATGCCGGCTGGAAATTGATTGCAGGTGTGCAGCCGTTCGGCGCTGATCTGATCGTGCCGGGCAGCGGTGTTTCGCTGGCTGAAGGGACACAGTTCCCGGTCGGCGCCACGCTCAATTACGACGTGACAATTCAGGGCGCGGTGTTGGCCAGCGGCACGTTGCTGCCGACTCAGGCAGTGTTGGCTGAGGCGTATACCTTTAGCGCCGGCACCGTGTTGGCCGGGGCCGTCCATGATGCCAGTGGCAACCTGCTGTACGCGGCGGGGACGTTGCTCAGTGACAGTGTGACGGTGCCGGCGAACAGCCGTTTGGGTGCCGGCATTCGCTTGAACAAAGCGACGAACCTGCAAGCCATGAACTGGCCCAAAGGCGTGCCGTTGCCAGCGGTTTACGATGCCGATCTGAGCAGCACTTCCGGGGTGAAATTGAGTGGATCGCTCGACTTGCTGCGCGGTTCGCTGATTCCGTCGATGACCGACGTGAAACTGGCCGACGGCACTTCACTGATCGAACTGCGTCCGTTTACCGGCGACCAGCAAGGCAAGAATTGGGCGCTGGCGAGCCTGCTGCCTTCGGGCAGTGCGTCGTGGTCGATGCGCGTGGTGGCGGGGGCGGATCTTGGCGCCGCTGACAGTCGTGCGGTGAAGCCGGTATTGACCGATGGCAATCTGCGCCTGGCCGATGCTCATTACGGTGTGACCGTGACGACGGGTACCGGAACAATGGTCTGGGCGCCAGGCAATCCCTACGATCTGCCGGGGTATAACCCTGTGCCCGATGACCAGTTGTTCATGTGCGATTTGATTCCGGGACTTTGTCAGCCGATGGCGCGTTGGGTCTGGGCGCCCGGCAGCGGGTTGGGGGGGGATTACGAGCCGGTGCCTGAAGAGGCGCTGATCCTCTGTTACATCTACCCGAACCTGTGTATCGGCAATAATCCGGGCACAACCGCCAAAGCTCATAGCCAGATGTTCAGCGTCCTGCGTACCGGTACCGGCGATCTCGACCTGATCGCCGCCGGCAACCTGAGCATGGACTCGCCGTTCGGCGTGTATACCGCAGGCACTCAGTCAGCCAACGTTGATCCGCTCTATAACCAGAAACGCGGGCATCTCTCGGACAGCGATTCGGTGCTGGGCACGGCGGGTGCTGACTATGAGAAATGGGTCAACGGTGGCGCGGACAGCTTGTATCAAGCCTGGTATCCGCAGTTGGGTGGCAACCTGACGATCAACGCCGGGGGCTCGGTTTCCGCCGATTCAGTAGGCAAGAAGGCGCTCTCGTCGGGTGGCGGTTTCCGTGAGCAGATTGCCAGCGCGTCAGTGGGTAACTGGCTGTGGCGCCAAGGCACAGGCAATCCGGATGTACCCACCGCCTGGTGGATCAACTTCGGCAGTTATGCCACTCAGTTGATGACAGCCGACGGCAATACCGAACCGTACCTGATCGGCTTCACCGGTTTCGGCACCTTGGGCGGCGGTAATATCAGCCTGCGTGCCGGAGGTGACGCCGGTATGCTCAAACCGTTGGGCGATGCCATCAATTATCCGCGCAGCCAAGGGCTTATCGTTGCCGTGGGCAGCACAGGTCGTGTCGCCAGCGATGGCAGTGTGCAGATGACCGGCGGCGGCGATATGGATATTCGCATCGGCGGCGCGCTGAACCCATCGCTGCAAGCGCGGGCCGGGGATAACGGGACTCGGCCGCCGAGGCACGATCTGCAAGGGACGCTGATCAATTTACGCGGGGCGGCGCAATTGACGGGCGGGGCACTGGGCGGCATCAATCTGCAATACGGTGCCGTTTCACAGTCGCATGATGTCCGTGAAACCCGACCGCTGGATCCTTTCACCTCGACCACCAGCAACGCGTCCGGTGGTCTGGTGCTGATTCCAGGTGACTCGGGCATGAGCCTGAGTACTCGCGGCGACCTGGTGCTGGGCGGTGCGGCCGATCCCGGTCGGGTGCGTCTGTTCAACGCCTCGCCACTGCTCGATAGCAGCGGCAATATGGGTATCGGCGGCATCCTGAGCGGCTTCTCGCTCTGGACCGATCACACCGCCATCGATCTGTTTTCTGCCGGTGGCAATCTCACGCCGAGCACTCAATTGACGGAGGTCGACAGCAATCTCACCCCGGTGAGCGGCGCCAATACCTCGCCCACCGATGGCCGTTTTGTCTATCCGTCGATTCTTCGGGCTGTGGCGGCTCAGGGGTCGATTTATGCCGGTCCATCGGCGGCATACGGCGAGGGCAACGCAGCGCCGACTACCGCGTACTCACTGTTGTTGGCACCTTCGACAGCCGGACAACTCGAACTGTTGGCCGGCGATTCCATCTATGCCGGTGGCTATGCGATCAATCAATCCGGCGCTAGCCCACTGGCCATTGCCACGCCTTTCAAACCGGCATTCCAAGCCTTCGCCAGCAGTAGGGTCCAGAAGCCCCTCAACAGCAACTACGCCAGCGACGGTGTTAAGCCTGACGCCAATTCGCGTTATCCGTTGTTCGCTTTTGGTCCAAACAGCTATTCCGGATTGAATGACGTGCAGGGACCCGCAAGGTTTTATGCCTTGACCGGCGATCTGGTGGGGATACGCAGTGGTGAGACGTTGAGATTCGATAACTCGAAACGCACTTGGTACGAAGCCGCAGGCCCGGTCTGGATGGTTGCCGGGCGTGACATCGTGGCATCCGGGACCAACCTGGGCCAACCGACAGCCGTGCGGCCCGATGAGATGGGCGTGGGTCGGGAAGTCATCACCTCGACCGGCAACCTGTTCGTTCATAACGACCCGCGAGATGTATCGCGGGTGTCGGCCGGACGCGACATCCTTTACAGCAGCTTCGATATTGCCGGCCCGGGTACGCTGGACATTAATGCCGGGCGCAACATCCTCATGGAAGACCGTGCCAGCATCACCAGCCTGGGTTCGTTGGTGGCCGGGGATCAGCGGCCTGGCGCCAGTGTGGTGCTGCAGGCGGGCACAGGCGCGCAAGGGCTGGATTACTCACGGTTCATCGCGCGTTACCTGAACCCGCGGAACCTCGCTGATCCGCAGGCCTCTCTCAACGGCCAGCCGGGCAAAGTGGTCAAGACCTACCTGGACGAGTTGCAGAGCTGGCTGACCCTCGGCTATGGCTTCAGCGGCAATGCCGAACAGGCGCAAGCGTTCTACGCCGCGATGCCGAGCGCCGAACAGGCAATCTTCGCGCGGCAGGTGTACTTCGCCGAACTGCGTGCCGGTGGCCTGGAATATAACGACGTCGATGGCCCGCGTACTGGTAGTTATCTGCGCGGTCGCAACGCCATTGCAGCGTTGTTCCCGACCACTGATGTGGCCGGTAATCCGATCCGTTACGACGGCGATATCACGATGTACGGCGGGGCAGGGGTCAAGACCCTGTTCGGCGGCGACATCCAGATGCTCACCCCCGGCGGCGGTCAGGTGTTTGGCATCGAAGGCGCGGCACCGCCCTCCACGGCGGGGATCATCACCCAGGGTTCGGGCAATATTCAGCTCTATTCGCAGGGCAGCATTTTGCTCGGCCAGAGCCGGATCATGACCACGTTTGGCGGCTCGATCCTCGGCTGGTCGGCCGAGGGCGACATCAACGCCGGTCGCGGCTCGAAAACCACGGTGGTCTACACCCCGCCGAAACGTGTTTACGACACTTGGGGCAACGTGACCCTGTCGCCGTCGGTGCCAAGCACCGGCGCGGGTATCGCCACGCTCAACCCGATCGCCGAAGTGGCGCCGGGCGACATCGACCTGATCGCGCCGCTGGGCACCATCGATGCCGGCGAGGCTGGGATTCGCGTGTCGGGCAACGTCAACATCGCCGCACTGACGGTGGTCAACGCCGCGAACATTTCGGTGCAGGGCAAGTCGACGGGTGTGCCGGTGGTGTCGGCGGTGAATACCGGGGCGATCACTTCGGCCAGTTCGGCGGCATCGTCGGCCACCCAGGCGGCGGAAGATGTCGCGCGTCAGCAGCAGGCGGCTTCGCGGCAGAATCAGGCTTCGGTGTTTACCGTGCAGGTGTTGAGCTTCGGCAACGAACAACTCGCACCTTCACGTGATGGTGCCAGCCGCGCACCGACCCCGGGTTACAACCCGAACAGCCCGGTGCAGGTGTTGGGTGCCGGGGCGCTGGATGATCAGGCGAAACAGCAGTTGACCGAGGAGGAGCGCGGGCAACTGACGTTGTAACAGACTCTCGTGCAGTACGTTTGGGCGGCCTGTTGGTCGCCCTTTTTTTATCACCTGTAGGAGCTGCCGCAGGCTGCGATCTTTTGATTTTGCTTTTAAAGATCAAGATCAAAAGATCGCAGCCTGCGGCAGCTCCTACAGGGAGTTCAGAAGGCGTAGGGGATGCTGACTTTTGCCCAGAGCATTTCGCCTTCCGGGCGGTTCTCGACGTCAAACTCCTTGGCCCAGCGGATCTCCGCACTGGCGTACTTGAGAAAGGTGAAGTGCAGCGCCGGGCCGATCGCGAAGACCTTGCCGCGTACGCCGTCGTCGACGTCCTGCCCGGCGAACTGCACGGTATGGCCGAACTGTTTGTCGTCGGTGGTCTGCTTGAGGAAGTAGCCGTTGATGCCGAGCATCAGATCATCGGTGAGCTTGTAGCTGGCCGAATAATCGAAGTGGAAGATCTGCCCGGATTTGTAGTCAGTGTCCTTGTTCTTCTCGTTGAAGCTGTAAGTGGTCTTCATCGAGACTTCGGTCTTGTCGGTCGGCAGCCAGGTGAAGGAGAACAGCGGTTTGTAGGTGTAGAAATTGTTGCTGGTGTTGGCCAACCGGTCGACGCTGTATTCGCCGGTCGGCACGGTGATTTCCAGCGCGGCGCCAAGGGTCAGATTCTTGCCCATGTCCCACAGAATGATCGGTGCAATGGTGGTATCGCCCATGCCTTCGCGGGTGTCGCTCAAGCCGAATACCGAGACTTCCTGCTTCAACCACGGCTGGGCGATGTACCCGGCCAGACGTCCGCCGAACACGCGCACCGGGCTTAAATAATCGAGGCGCGGAATCACGGCCGTGGATTCGATCTCGACATTCGGCACCTTGCCGCCCAGCGAGCTGATGTTGAGCTTGGTCGATTTGTAATGGTTGTAGTAGAGGTTGAACGCGACCATGTTCTGCGGAAGGCTGTCGACTTCCAGCGGCAGCATGAAGAAACCGTCGGTGCCGGTGCCGATGTTGTCGACGCCGGCTTCGGTGGCCAGGGCGGGCAACGTCAGAGGGCAACCCGCGATGAAAAGGGCGAGCGGCAAGAAGGATGTTGCACGGTTCTGGCTCATGACTGTCCTCATTATTATTGTGATTGGGACCTGGTACCGGTTGCTCGGAGCGCCGGTACGCTAGAAATAAGCGTTTGGCCTACGTTGGGGCAGGGTATTGGCGGACACCGAGGGGGGCATCTGCGGACAGTCCGTAAACCTTGTGCTAACTTCCTTCGACATAACCGGTTACAAAAATAACAATCAAGCGTGATCCGGAATGTCAGCCCCCATGAACGTAAAAGTCCAAGACCCGACCTTCGAATTGGCGCTGGTCTCG
The DNA here is from genome assembly GCF_000783395.1 of Pseudomonas chlororaphis. Lineage (GTDB taxonomy): Bacteria > Pseudomonadota > Gammaproteobacteria > Pseudomonadales > Pseudomonadaceae > Aquipseudomonas > Aquipseudomonas chlororaphis_H. Next base: position 37,184 of record NZ_JSFK01000040.1, read on the forward strand.
CCGTTTCTTTTGCAAACCCTTGCTGAAGTCGCGCAGAACAAGGGCATCGATCCCCAGAGCCTGTGCCGTGGGCTGGGTTTCACCCTTGAGGATCTGCAGGATCCGGCGCAGCGGATTTCCTATCGTCAGGCGGTGGCGATGATTCAGCGCGCACTTAAAGTGCTGCCTAATCAGGGTCTGGGGTTGTGGGTCGGCGCGCAGAACGTGCTCGGCACTTTGGGCCTGCTCGGGCATGTGTTGTCGCTGTGCAAGACCTTGCGTGATGCGTTTGCGCTGGGCATTCGTCATCAGCACACGTCGGGCGGGATTGTGGTGTCGAGCGTCGATGTGGTCGATGGCCAGGTTCATCTCGATGCTGAGTGTCGTCTGCCATTCGCCGATGTGCAGGTGTTTGCCGTCGAGGAGTTCTTCGCCAGTCTGCTGGTGTATGGCCGCGCACTGGTTGGCGAGCAGTTCAAAGCGATCGCCGTGGAATTCGTGCATGCCGCACCGAGTTATCTGAGTGAATACCATCGCTTGCTGGGGCCGGATGTGCGTTTCGGTTGCCTGCACAACCGCATGCTGATCGATGCGCAGTGGCTTGACGTGAACCTGCCCAATCACCATTCGCTGGCGCTGCGTCAGGCGGTCGCCTTGCTGGAGCTGGAAGCGGCGCAGGTGCATCAGAAGCTTGATCTGATTCAGGCGGTCGAGCGGGCGATTGCCAGGGATTTGACCTCTGGCAGCCATATCGAAAAGATTGCCGGTGATTTGAACATGAGCAGCCGCACCTTGCGCCGGCGTTTGACTGAGCATGCGCTGACGTTCGAGGCGCTGCTGGAGCAGGTGCGACAGGCGCGGACGATGAGTCTGCTGGCCAATCCGGATATGCCGATTGAGCGGATTACCGAGGAAGTGGGCTACAGCGATGTGCGCAGTTTTCGCCGGGCGTTCAAGCGCTGGACAGGGTTGAGCCCGAGTGCGTGGCGCCAGGAAAGCGTTACAGCTGTTTAAAAGATCAAAAGATCGCAGCTACCCTGATCCCTGTAGGAGCTGCCGAAGGCTGCGATCTTTTGATCTTGCTTCAACCCCACAAACTGTCTGGCTACAGGTAAACTCCGCGCACTTTTTCAAGGAGTTCACATGAGTTACTACCAGCCGGGCATTCTCGCCACCCCAGTTCCTGCGCAAGCACGTCACCTGTTTTTCGCCCTTGAATCGGCTGAAGCCCTGCCGCAGGCGATCGACAATCTGCTGAATCTGGTGGACGGCAAGTCGGCGGTGGTCGGTTTCGGTGAATCCCTGGCCAAGGCCCTCAACGTGCAGATCGACGGCCTGCGCAGCTTCCCGGCCATGACTGGCGTTGGCGTCGAAAACCCGTCGACCCAGCACGCGCTGTGGGTGTGGCTGCACGGCGTCGACCGTGGTGAACTGCTTAACCGTTGCAACGCTCTCGAAGCCGCACTGGCCCCGGCCCTGCGTCTGGTCGAGATGCAGGAAGCCTTCCGCCACAAGGACGGCCACGACCTCACCGGTTACGAAGACGGCACCGAAAACCCGCACGACGAAGCCGCCATCGCCGCCGCCCTGCAAAGCGCAGGCGCTGACGGCATGGTCGGTGGCAGCTTCGCCGCGATCCAGCAGTGGCAGCACGACCTCAAGGGTTTCCACAAGCTGTCCGCCGACGACAAAGACAACATCATGGGCCGTCGCCTCAGCGACAACGAAGAGATCGACGACGCCCCAGTCTCTGCGCACGTCAAACGCACCGCGCAGGAAAGCTTCGCCCCTGAGGCGTTCGTCGTGCGCCGCTCGATGCCGTGGATCGAAGGCGATCGCGCAGGCCTTATGTTCCTCGCCTTCGGTTTTTCGCTGGATGCCTTCGAAGCGCAACTGCGGCGCATGAGCGGCCTGGAAGATGGCATCACCGATGGTCTGTATCGCATCAGCCGGCCGATCACTGGCGGCTACTACTGGTGCCCGCCGCTGAAGGACGGTCACCTCGATCTGCGCGCCTTGCGCATCGGCTAAAAGGAATGAACATGGACGTGGTGCGCTGGGGCATGATCGGTTGTGGCAGCGTCGCTGAACGCAAGAGCGGGCCGGCCTTCTACAAGGTGCCCGGTTCGGCGCTGGTGGCGGTGATGGGCCGACGTCTCGACGCTGTAACCGACTACGCCGCGCGCCATGGCATCGCCCGGGTCTACACCGACGTCGATGCGCTGATCAACGATCCCGAGGTGGACGCGGTGTACATCGCCACGCCCCCCGACAGCCACCACGCCTACAGCCTGAAAGTCGCCGCCGCCGGCAAACATTGCTGCGTGGAAAAACCCATGGCGCTGAGTGCCGGGCAAAGCCGTCAGATGCAGCAGGCGTTTGCCGAGGCTGGTTTGCACTTGTTCGTTTCTTACTATCGCCGTTCGTTGCCGCGTTTTGCGCAGGTGCGGCAATGGCTGGAGGAGGGGCGCATCGGTGAGGTTCGGCACTTGAGCTGGACGCTGACCAAGGCGCCTTCGCCGGCAGATCTGGACGGTTGCGATAATTGGCGCACCGATCCGGCGGTGGCCGGTGGCGGTTACTTTGCCGATCTGGCCAGTCATGGCTTTGACCTGTTCCAGTATCTGCTTGGCGACATTGTCGAGGTCGCCGGATTCACCGCGCGTCAGGCCGGGTTGTATGCCGCGGAAGATGCCGTCAGCGCCAGTTGGCGGTTCGCTTCCGGGGCGCTGGGCATGGGTTGCTGGAGCTTTGTCGCGGATCGGCGCGAGGATCGGGTCGAGATCATCGGCAGCCTTGGGCGGATCAGTTTTTCCGTGTTTGATGAGCATCCCGTGCAATTGCATGCCGATGAAAGTATCAGCCTGGAAATCCCTCATCACGAGCACATCCAGTGGCATCACGTGCTGGGCATGAATGCGCATATTCGTGGTGATTCCAGACACCCCGCTGTCGCCGAACAAGCCCTCAAGACTGACTGGGTCATGGATCAAATCCTCAAACGTTAAGATCAAAAGATCGCAGCCTTCGGCAGCTCCTACAGGGAATCGGGGTCTCATGTAGGAGCTGCCGAAGGCTGCGATCTTTTGATTTTCAACACCGAATCTAAGGTTATGCCCAAACAATATTTCTAACCTTGTCATAACAACTCTAAGATCACGTCATAACTCGTTATGACAAGTGATCCCGTGATGACCGATAACGTTCTCTCCCTCAGTAGCGTTCCGCTGCACACCCAACTGCGCGACGTCCTCCGTGCGCGCATTCTCGACGGCGAATACCCGCAAGACAGCCAGATGCCCTCCGAAAGCGAACTCGGTGCGTTGTTCAAAGTCAGCCGCATCACCGTGCGCCAAGCCTTGGGTGATCTGCAAAAGGAAGGGCTGATCTTCAAGATCCACGGCAAAGGCACCTTCGTCGCCAAGCCGAAAACCTTCCAGAACGTCAGCAGCCTGCAAGGCCTCGCCGAGTCGATGACCGGGCGTGGCTACGAGGTGATCAACCGCCTTCGCAGCTTCAAATTCATCCCGGCCGACAAGCGTGTCGCCGAGCGTTTGCAAGTTGCCGAAGGCGAAACCGTGGCGCAGATCAAACGTGTGCGGCTGATCAATCGTGAGCCGATTTCGCTTGAAATCACCTACCTGCCCAAAGCCGTTGGCGAGCGGTTGGAGAAGGCTGATCTGGTCACCCGCGACATCTTCCTGATCCTCGAAAACGACTGCGGCATCGCCCTCGGCCACGCTGATCTGGCCATCGACGCGGTGCTCGCCGACAGCGACCTGACTCAGGCGCTCAACGTCGAGGCTGGCTCACCGATCATGCGCATCGAGCGTCTGACCCACGACGCGCAAGGCCAGCCGCTGGACTTTGAACACCTTTACTACCGTGGCGATGCGTTCCAGTACCGCCTGCGGATCGACCGGCAAAAAGGGGAGCAGGCATGACCCGCAACGTTCTCGAACAGGAATACGACATCGTCGTCATCGGCGGCGGCACCGCTGGCCCGATGGCGGCAATCAAGGCCAAGGAAAAGAACCGCGATCTGCGCGTGTTGCTGGTCGACAAGGCCAACGTCAAACGCAGCGGCGCGATCAGCATGGGCATGGACGGCCTGAACAACGCGATCATCCCCGGCCACTCGACACCGGAGCAGTACACCAAGGAAATCACCATCGCCAACGACGGCATCGTCAATCAGGCCGCCGTTTACGCCTACGCAACGCACAGCTTCGAAACCATCGAACAGCTCGACCGCTGGGGCGTGAAGTTCGAGAAGGACGAAACCGGCGATTACGCGGTGAAAAAAGTCCACCACATGGGCGCTTACGTGCTGCCGATGCCCGAAGGGCACGACATCAAAAAGGTGCTTTATCGCCAGTTGAAACGTGCGCGGGTGAGCATCACCAATCGCCTGGTTTGCACGCGTCTGCTGACCGACGAGGAGGGTACGGTCAACGGTGTGATGGGCTTCGATTGCCGCACCGCCGACTTTCACGTGATCAAAGCCAAAGCGGTGATCCTCGCCTGCGGTGCGGCCGGACGTCTCGGTCTGCCGTCATCGGGCTACCTGATGGGCACCTACGAAAACCCGACCAACGCCGGCGACGGCTACGCGATGGCGTATCACGCCGGCGCCGAACTGGCCAACCTCGAGTGCTTCCAGATCAACCCGCTGATCAAGGATTACAACGGCCCGGCCTGCGCCTACGTCACCGGCCCGCTGGGTGGCTACACCGCCAACAACAAGGGCGAACGCTTCATCGAGTGCGACTACTGGAGCGGGCAGATGATGTGGGAGTTCCACCAGGAACTGGAGAGCGGCAACGGCCCGGTGTTTCTCAAGCTCGATCACTTGGCCGAGGAAACCATCCAGAACATCGAGGAAATCCTGCACAGCAACGAGCGGCCGAGTCGCGGCCAGTTTCACGCCAATCGCGGCACCGATTACCGCACGCAAATGGTTGAAATGCACATCTCCGAAATCGGCTTTTGCAGCGGTCATTCGGCGTCTGGTGTGTGGGTCAACGAGCGTGCCGAGACCTCGGTGAAAGGCTTGTATTCGGCGGGTGACATGGCCGCTGTGCCGCACAATTACATGCTCGGCGCGTTCACGTATGGCTGGTTCGCCGGGCACAACGCCGCAGACTTTGTCGCCGGGCGCGAGTTTTCTGCGCTGGATAACGAGCAGATCGAGAAGGAGAAGGCCCGGGTCTACGCACCACTGGATCGCGAACACGGTCTGCCGCCGGCTCAGGTCGAGTACAAGCTGCGGCGCTTCGTTAACGATTACCTGCAACCGCCGAAAGTGACCAAAAAGATGCAGATCGGCCTGCAACGCTTCAGCGACATCGAACGCGATCTCGAGCAGATGAAAGCCAACAACGCCCACGAACTGATGCGCGCGATGGAAACCAGCGTGATCCGCGACTGCGCCGAAATGGCCGCGCGCGCCTCGTTGTTCCGCGCCGAAAGCCGTTGGGGCCTGTACCACTATCGCGTCGATCACCCGCAGCGCAACGACAGCGAGTGGTTCTGCCATTGCCATTTGAAGAAGGGCGAGGACGGCCAGATGACCAGTTTCAAGAAAGCCGTCGAGCCTTACATCATCCCGCTCGATGCCGAGGAAATGCAGGCGTACGACCGTTTGCGGGTCGGCGCTTTCGCCGCTTGATGCACCACTAAAAAGAGAGTCCGGACCATGGCCTATCAAGCTCAGGAAATCTTCTTCCGCTCCAACGCCCCCGTCACCGTGGACGAGGATAAATGCATCGCCGAAAAGGGCTGCACCGTGTGTGTCGACGTTTGCCCGATGGACTTGCTGGCGATCAATCCGGCGACGCAGAAGGCCTACATGGCGTTCGACGAATGCTGGTACTGCATGCCGTGCGAGAAGGATTGCCCGACGGGTGCCGTCAAGGTCGACATCCCCTATTTATTGCGTTGATTAAAAGGGCCTCATCGCTGGCAAGTCGAATCGTCGCACCGCAGCTCCCACAGGTTTCTCGGGTGTTTGCAAAATTTAGGTCCCACCGCAAATCCCTGTGGGAGCTGGCTTGCCAGCGATGAGGCCGGCCCAGATACCGCAAAGCCATCCGGTGAACCCCGGACGCTGGATTCACCGAAAACCCCTCGTTTCCCACCGCGCCCTGATCGCGGCGGAGACGAACTCAATAAATGATTCGAGGGGAAACAACCATGTTGCGTGCAGCAATCGCCGGTCTGGTACTGGCTTCGTTTACCTTGTCGGCCTCGGCCGAAACCATCCGCATTGCCATCGGCACCCAGGACACCACCATCAACTGCGCCGCTGGCGGGTTGTTGATTCGAGAGCTGGGCCTGCTCGACAAATACCTGCCCCACGACGGCGCCTACAAAGACGCCAAGTACGACGTGCAGTGGAAGAACTTCACCAGCGGCGCACCGCTGACCAACGAGATGGTCGCCGGCAAACTCGACTTCGGCGCCATGGCCGATTTCCCCGGTGCTTTCAACGGTGTCGCCTTCGAAACGGCCGGCAAGCACAGCCTGTTCATCAGCGTGCTGTCGGGGAGCATCAAGGGCAGCGGCAACGGCATCGTGGTGCCGAGCGCGTCCGGCGTGCAGTCGCTCAGCGAACTCAAGGGCAAGACCATTTCCGTGCCGTTCGCCTCCACGGCCCACGGCATGTTGCTGCGCGCGGTGGCGGCGCAGGGCTGGGATCCGTTGAAGGATGTGAACATCATCGCCCAGCCGCCGGAAGTGGCCGGCTCCGCGTTGCAGGCCGGCAAGATCGACGCCCACGCCGATTTCGTGCCGTTCGCCGAGCTGTTCCCGAGCCGTGGTTTCGCCCGCAAGATTTACGACGGTGCTCAGGCCAACGCGCCTACTTTCCACGGTGCGCTGGTGGATCAGGCTTACGCCAAGAAGTACCCGGAGATCGTTGTCGCTTATCTGCGAGCGAGTATCGAGGCCAATCAACTGCTCGCTGCCGAGCCTGAGAAGTACAGCGAGCTGATCGCCAAAGTCACCGGTGTCGATGCCGAGGTCAATTATCTGTTCCACGGCCCGCTCGGTGTGCAGACCCGCGACCTGAGCTGGAAGCCGGAATATCGCCAGGCGGTTGGCACCGCGATCGATACGTTGAAATTGCTGAAGAAGGCTGATCGCGGGCTCGATCTGAATACGTTTATTGACGATCAATACATTCGTGCGGCGTTCAAGGCGTCGGGTCTGGATTACACCGCTCAACTGGCCAACTACGCGCAGACGCCGCTAAAAGCCACGAATGCCGCAACCGGTAAAGCAATTACCGACTTCAGCCATGTCGCCGAAATCTGGGTACGCGGTGAGGACAAGGTGCGCCAGTACGCGTCGGCGGAAGAAGCCTTTACTGCGCTGGCTGCTTTGAAGCAGGAAGGCAAAAACGTCCGTGCCGTGTATGCACAGGCCAGTGATAGCGGGATCAAGTTGCTCGCGGAGCAGGCGTGGTTTGCCAGTGATGCGAAAGGGCGTCTGAGCGCGTTTTTGCTCAAGGGTCAGGCCCAGCAATACGCCTCGGCCCAGGGCGGCAAGGTTTTTGATTTTACTGATGCCACTACCCAATCCGTCGCTGCGCGATAAAAACAGATCAAAAGCCCCTCACCCTAGCCCTCTCCCGGAGGGAGAGGGGACTGACCGCGGTGTTTGGGCGAGGTACGCCGACCTGAAATACCGAGTTGAACTCAGGTTTTGAAAAGGCTTTATCGAGTTGAACTCAGGTTTTGAAAAGACTTTATCGAGCCGAACTCAGGTTTTGAAAAGCATGAACACCTGCTCGCTATCGAGCCGAACTCAGGTTCTGAAAACCATGAAGATCGGCTCCCTTTCCCCCTCGCCCCCTTGGGGGAGAGGGCTGGGGTGAGGGGGTAAATCTCAGCCACACCACAGCTCCACAACCGGAAACCCGATCAATGAATTCACCCACCCTACGCTGGACATCAAGAGCCGCCTCACTGCTGCTCTGCCTGCTGTTCTGGCAACTCGCCGCCAGCCACCACTGGAACCTCGGCCTGGTCACCTTCGCCAACGTGCCAACACCCATCGCGGTGATCGAAGCAGCGCTGGGCCTGGGCGATTCCGGCAAGCTTCTGCAACACCTGAGCGCCAGCCTCAGCCGCGTGTTCGCCGGTTACCTCGCCGCACTGCTGATCGGCATCGCCCTCGGTCTGGCCATCGGCCGCTCGAAATGGGCCGAAGACCTGCTGCTGCCCCCACTGGAAGTCCTGCGCCCAATCCCCGCCGTCGCATGGATCCCGCTGGCGATCCTGATGTTCCCGTCCTCTGAACTGTCGATGGTCTTCATCACCTTCACCGGCGCACTGTTCCCGATCCTGCTCAACACCGTGCACGGCGTCGAGGGCGTCGACCCACGCCTGATCGCCTCGGCGAAAAGCCTCGGGGCAGGGCGCCGCGCGATTCTGCTGGAGGTGATCCTGCCCGGCGCCGCGCCAAGCATCATCACGGGTCTGGCGATCGGCATGGGCACCTCGTGGTTCTGTCTGGTCACGGCGGAAATGATCTCCGGCCAGTTCGGTGTCGGTTACTACACCTGGGAGTCCTACACCATTCAGAACTACGCCGACATTGTCGTCGGCATGCTGCTGATCGGCGTCTTGGGCATGGGCAGCAGTCTGCTGATCAAACGCCTCGGCGGGCTGTTCACGCCTTGGCATCGACCGCGAGGAAAAGCCTGATGAGCGTGATGCAAACCCCGGAAGGGCGGATCGACATCCGCCAACTGTCCATCGTTCTCGGCGCAGGGCGGGAAGCGTTCGAAGCGGTACGGGAGCTTGATTGCCAGATCGAACCCGGCCAGTTCGTCTGCATTCTCGGGCCGTCCGGTTGCGGTAAATCGACCTTGCTCGGCGCTTTGGCCGGGCATTTGAATGCGCACTCCGGCAGCCTGAAAGTCGATGGCGCGGCGGTATCCGGTCCGTCACCGCAGCGCGGCATGGTGTTCCAGCACCACACGCTGTTCCCGTGGCGCACGGTGCGCGACAACGTCGCTTTTGGCCTGAAGATGCGTGGCATCGGCAAGGCCGAACGCCATCGCGCCGCCGATGACATCCTCAAACTGGTCGGCCTCGAAGGTTTCACCGAACGCTGGCCCGATCAGCTCTCTGGCGGCATGCAACAACGGGTGGAAATCGCCCGCGTGCTGGTCAACCGTCCGCGTCTGCTGCTGATGGACGAACCGTTCGGCGCACTGGATGCGCTGACCCGTCTGAACATGCAGGAACTGCTGCTGGACATCTGGACGCGCATTCGTACCACGGTGGTGTTCGTCACTCACGACATCGACGAGGCGCTGTTCCTCGCCGATCGCTTGCTGGTGATGAGCGCACGGCCAGGGCGAATCATTGAAGACCTGCGTCTGGATTTCGCCCGGCCACGCACCAGCGAACTGGTCACCAGCCCCGAGTTTTCGCGCCTCAAGCGCCACTGCCTCGACCTGCTGCGCCACGACAACGACCGACCGCTGCCGCGCCTCAACCCGCTCGGCCTGCCGCCCGAAAACCCTTTGCCGCGATTTGCCCTATGACCTCTATTTTTGCTGTGACTGATAACGATGAAATCCTCGCCTTGCAACCGCGCCTCACTGCCGAGGACGCCGGCGTGCGACGCATTGCCCTGATTGATCTGGCGGATCTGGAAGAGCCGGATGGCTTGCTCTGGCTGGTTGATCGCCTCAAGCAAGATCCCGCTGAAGAAGTCCGCGCCGAGGCCGCGCGATTGCTTGAGGCCTGGGAAGATGAGGGCGTTGTGCAAGCCTTGTGCGAAGCGCTGACCGATCCGTCGCCCGCCGTGCAATCGGCCGCCGCGCAGAGCCTGAGCTTGCTCAAAACGGAAGCGGCGGGGCGGGTGATTCTGCCGTGGACCGATCACGCCGACGTCAGCGTGCGCATCGCCGCGTTTCGCGCCTTGCGAGAACTGCGTTTTGCCGACGCCGCACCGGCTGCCGTCGCGGCATTGAACGATGCCGACGCTAATGTCCGTCGCGAAGCCGTCGGAGTGCTCGGCTGGCTCAAACAACTCGACGCCCTGCCAGCTCTGGCGCGATTGGCCAGCGATGATCCGGACACCGAAGTGCGCCGCGCCGCCACCGGTGCTCTCGGTTTGGCCTCCAGTGCTGAAGTCCTGCCAGCCCTGCGCCAGGCCTTGCAGGACCACGCCTGGCAAGTGCGTGAAGAGGCCGCAACGACATTGGGCAAAGTCGGCCACCAAGACGCCGGCCCGGCCTTGGTCGAAGCGCTGAGCGATGACTACTGGCAAGTGCGCCTGCGCGCCACCCGCAGCCTCGGTCGCCTGCGTTTCGCCCCGGCGCTGGACGCCTTGATCGACACCCTCGGCCACCGCATCAGCAACCTGCGCAAGGAAGCCGCGCTGGCCTTGGGCGAACTGAATGATCGCGGCGCCGTGGCCGCGTTGCAGGCCGCGCAGGACGACGGCGACCCGGAAGTGCGCAAAGCCGTGCGCATCGCTTTGAGTCAGTTGCAATGAATCCGCTGTCGGTGGGTAACTCGCAAAGAGAAGGCACTCTGCGTTTGAGCTGGCCGGACGGCCGCGAACAACAGCTCAACCACGCCGAACTGCGCCGCCAGTGCCCATGCTCGCAATGCCGCGCGTTTCGCCTGAAAGGCTTGACGCCGCTGGTCGATGAACGCGTCCGCCTGATCGAACTCAACCCCCAGGGCTACGGCGTGCAGTTGATCTTCAGCGACGGCCACCAACGCGGCATCTACCCGTGGGCCTATCTGGCAAACCTCACCGCCTGAGATCACCATTTACCCTGTGGGAGCTGGCTTGCCAGCGATGGCGGCTTGTCAGTCAACACAGATGCCGGATGTACCGGCCTCATCGCTGGCAAGCCAGCTCCCACAGGGATCTTCAGTGTTTGGTTAATTCGTGGCCGTCATCGACGGTCGGCAGCCATGGAATATGTCCAGTCCCGGCTGATACACCGAGGTCTTCACCTCAAACAACCCCAGCACCGAGTGAAACAGGTTGTCGTGGCTCAGATCCGCCTGCCCGGTCTTGCCTTGCAGGCAGCCGCGATCAATCCCCTCACTGGCGAGCGTGCCATTGCCAAACCACATCACCATCGGCACATGCGTCTGCGCTTCCGGCGCCAGCGCATACGGCGCCGCGTGCAGGTACAAGCCATTCTCGCCCAGTGATTCACCGTGGTCGGAGACATACACCATCGAAGTATCCAGCGAGTCCTGATTACGCTTGAGCAGCTCAATCACCTTGGCGAGAAAATGGTCGGTGTAGAGAATCGTGTTGTCGTACACGTTCACCAGTTCATCGCGGCTGCAACTGCCCAGTTGATTGGTGTGGCAGATCGGTTTGAAGCGTTCCATGTCTTTCGGGTAGCGTTCGTAGTACTCGGGGCCATGGCTGCCGTCCGCATGCAGGACGATGATCGCGTGGCCCTTGAGGCTGTCGATGTAGCTTTGCAGATCGGCCAGCAGCGCTTCGTCGAGACAGTTGTTGCCGTCGCAGAACGGCCCCGGCTGATGCTTGGAAATATCGCGATTGGGCACGCGCAGGCAGGTGCCTTTGCAGTCGCTGTTGTTGTCCAGCCACAGTACTTGCACCCCGGCGCGCTGGAGGATGTCGAGCAGGCCTTCGTAGGTTTTGCCTTTCTTGTCGCTGTAATCCTCACGCGGGAACATCGAGAACATGCATGGCACCGACACCGCCGTCGACGTGCCGCAGGAGTGCACCTGGGTGAAATTGAGGATGTCGAGTTTGCTCAGTTCCGGATTGGTCTCGCGCGCATAACCGTTCAGCGAGAAGTGATCGGCGCGGGCGGTTTCACCGACCACGAATACCATCAGTGATTTTTTCTCGCGACTCGCTGCCTTGGCGCTCATCACCGCGTCTTCGCCGATAGGCTGCACCACGAAGTGCTTTTTGATGCCCAGGCGTTGCTTGGTGTACTTGCTGATCGCGTAGATGTAGTTGGTCGGGTTGATGAAGTGGGTGAGCTTGTCTTCTTCGCGAAAGATCGGCGCGTAGGTCGAATAGAACGCGCCCACCGACGCGGCGATCACCAGCACACAGGCGATGATCACCAGAATCTTGTTGAGCAAGCCGCGAAAGAACGGCCGATAACTCACCGGCCAACGCCAGATCAACGCGGCCGGCAACACGCCGAGCAGCAGCACGTAAGCCAGCAGCTTGCCGTTGAACAGCGCGGTGGCCTCGGCGGGGTTGGTTTCGAAGATATTCTGGATCATCACCGTGTCGATGGTGATGCCGTATTCGTTCATGAAATACGCGGCGCACGCCGAGAGCAGGGCGACCACGGTGAGCAGCGGTTTCAGTGTCCAGCGAAACGACACCAGGGTCAGCAGCAGGGTGATCGCTGCCCACAGAAACAGCCCGAATGAGGCGAAAAACGCCACTTTGTGCGCGCCTTGCAGGGTGATCAGTGTGCCCAGCGCCTTCCAGGTCGCCAGGTTGTACAACGCCACCAGCGCCAGGGAAAACAGCAGCACCAGTCGGGTCGGCGTGATGGACGGTAAACGCAGTCCGTTGCCCAAAGCCATGTCAAACATCCCTCTACATAAAGAGAAAAACCACGCGGTTGCGCGGGCAACTGTAGAAGAACATTAGTAAAAAATTCGTAAACATCCTGTAACAACTACCGAGCTGGCTCACCCAGTCAAAACTGTGGGAGCGAGCCTGCTCGCGAAGGCGATGTGTCAGTCAAGATTGATGGCGACTGTTTCACCGCTTTCGCGAGCAGGCTCGCTCCCACAGGGGCACGGCGTTTTTCAGAAAGATTTGCTGACGCTGGCGACGACGGTCGCAGTGCAGACGTCTTTGAAACCCCAATTGCTCAGACATTGGGTTTGTGAAAGATCGGTATCGATGTAGCTCAGGCCCAGTACCACCCCGGCCAGGTTGTGGGTGAGCTTGACTTCCCACTCTCGATAACTGTCCTCGGCCTGCCCGGATGCCGAGTACAAATGCGGATCCTTGAAATCCATATTGCCGTAGCGCAGTTTCAGCCCCGAGTCGTACGGCAGTTCGGTTTCATAACCGATGTAGGTGTAAAGCGAACTCTGCTTGCTATCGATCCCCGGCGCATCGCTGGAGTAATACGCCGCCAGTTTCACCCCATAAACGCCGAGAATCCCGTAGACCTCGCTCTGGTTGAACTGGCTTTCCTTGGGGTAGGCATACTTGATGTAGCCCAGATCGAGGCTGACATCCTCGGTCGCCTGCCATAGCCAGCCGCCGTAGTAATCGACTTCCTGACGGGTTTTCAGGCCGCCGCCGAAATCGACGTTGGAACTCCATGCGCCGAGGTACAGGCCGCTGCTGTGAGCGAGGGTCAGGCCGGCCTGTACGGCGGGATCATTCTGGGTCTGCGAGATGCCACGGGTGCGGTAATCGCTGGCCAGATTCAGGTCTACCACCAGCGCAAAGTCATCGTTCAAGGGGAGCGCAAAACTGCTCAAGGGCAGCACGCTCAAGAAACTCAGGGCGAACAGGGGCAAGGCTTTCATGTGAAGTCCCGATGTTGTGATTGTTATGGGGGCAGGAGGTAAACCTGTAGGAGCTGCCGAAGGCTGCGATCTTTTGATCTTGGTTTTTAAAATCAAAGTCAAAAGATCGCAGCCTTCGGCAGCTCCTACATGGGGGAGATTTTGTTGTTATTGGGTGGCGGTGTAGACCTGACGGCCGCCGAACCAGGTTTGCAGGACCTGGGTGTCATGCAGCGCCTTGTTGTCGACGCTGAACACGTCGCGGTCGAGCACGATGAAATCAGCCTGCTTGCCCGGCGTCAGCGAGCCGATCTGCTTCTCCAGGCCAATCGTGCGCGCGGCGTTGATGGTGTAGGCATAGAACACCGTGTCGCGGTCCAGACGCTCGTCGGCGTTGAGCACACCCAGCGGGCCGACGCGGGTAATGGCTTGGGCCATGGCATTGAACGGGTTTGGCGAAGACACCGGCCAGTCACTGGCGCCGGCAATCGTCGCGCCCTGTTTCAGCAGCGAGTGCGCTGGGTACTGATAGCGAAAGGCGAGGGCGCTGACGTAGGGCTTGATCATGTCGGTGGTGTAGTCGTCGGCGCTGGCCCACAGCAATTGCATCGAGGCGATGACGTTGAGCGGTTTGAAACGGGCGAACTCTTTCGGGTTGACCATTTGCAGGTGAGTGATCGAGTGGGTCACGCCGCTCTGGCGATCCTTGCGCGCCTGAGCAATGCCGTTCAGCGATTCCCGCACCGCACGGTCGCCGATTGCATGGATGTGTACCAGCCAGCCGCGCTGGTCGATGGCGCTGACCAGTTCGCCGAAGTGTTGCGGGTCGATCAGCAGTTCGCCCTGTTTGTGCGAGTTGCTGTACGGATCGATCATCGCCGCGCTTTGCGCCGGGAACTCGATCACGCCGTCGGCAAAGATCTTGATCCCGGGCAGGGTCAGGTTGGGAATGCCCTGAAATTGCTGGCGCACCTTGTCCAGCGTATCGAGGTCGGCGGGCACGCTTTTCGGGTTGGCCACCAGCAGCGCGGCGACGTGGACGCTCATGTCACCGCTTTGCGAAAGCGCTTTGTAGGCCGGCAGCACGCCGACGGTTTTCTCGGTCGGCTTGAGCGCGAACACCGCTTCGCCCGGTGCGGCGTTGGCCGCTGGGTCCATCCACGCGGTGATGCCGAGGCTGTTGTTGTAGCGCACCGCTGATTTGGCGGCGTTCAACATGTCGGTAGGGCTTGGCACCGGCATTTTCGAGGCGACCCGGTCCCATCCGGCGTCGACCACAAATCCGTTTGGCTCACCGTTGGCCAGTTTGCCGACGGTGTCTTTTTCCGCGTCGGGCAGGGTTTTCAGCAGGGCCGCATCAATCCCGGCGCGTTTGAGCATGACGTTGTTGGCCCACGCCGTGTGGTGGTCGCTGCCGATAAACACCACCGGCACATCGGCCCATTCGCCGCTGTTGAAGGTGTTGCCCAAGGCCTCGGCCTGCGCCCAATAAACCGAACTCATGCCGGCAATGCTCAGCACATCGCCGTGTTTGGCCTTGCCGTCTGCACGCCAGTCGCGCAGGCGTTTTTGCAGTTCGTCGAGGCTGACGACTTCGTCTTCCATGTTCGCCGAGACCATTTCCAGTCCGCCGAAAATCGCGTGGGAATGGCTGTCGATCAGGCCGGGCATCAGCGCTTTGCCCTTGAGGTCGATCACTTGGGTGCCGGGTTCGATCAAGGCTTTGATCTGCGCGTCGCTGCCGACTTTCAGCACTTTGCCGTTCTCCACGGCCAGTGCTTGCACCTTGGGTTGCGCGCGGTCGGCGGTAAAAATCTTGCCGTTGAGCAGGATCAGATCAGGGGCGGCCATGGCTTCCATCGAGGCAAAACTTACAGTGGCTGCCAACAGACTCGGGATGAATCTTTTCATTGAAGATTTCCTTGTTATTGCGTCTGATGGCGAGATTAGTGGCTGGCAGCGGCTGACAGAACGCCTCCCGCACGAAAAACGTTTTTGCCTGAATGGAAAAAGCATGGACAAGTTGGGTGCATTGAAAATGTTCGTGGTCACCGCGCAGCTCGGCAGTTTCAGCCGCGCTGCCGAGCAGTTGGGCAAGACTCCTTCGGCGCTGACCAAAGCGGTCAATCATCTGGAATCGGAGCTGGGTGCGCGACTGTTCGAGCGCAGCACGCGGCGGATTCTGCTCACTGAAATCGGCCGGGTGTACCTGGAAACCGCGCGGCTGGTGTTGCAGCGACTCGATGAGGCCAGCGAGGAAATCGAGCAGTTGCAGCACGGCTTGCGCGGCAGCCTGAAAATCACCGCGCCGCTGGCGTACGGGCGGGCGTTTCTCGATCAGGTGTGTGACGGTTTTTTGCAGCAGTACCCGCAGATCAGCCTGCAAGTGGACTTGTGTGATGCCTTCGTCAATCTGCTGGAAAGCGGTTATGACCTGGCGTTGCGCGAGGGCCATGATGATTTGCCGGGGCTGATTGCGCGGGTGGTCGGGAGCAATCGTCTGGCCTTGTGCGGCAGCCCGGAATATCTGGCGCGCAAGGGCTTGCCGGTGAACCCGCAGACCCTTGAGCAGCATGAATGGTTGCTCTATCAGCACCCGTTACTCAGCCGCGAATTCTGGTGGGCCGAGCGCGACGGGCAGCGTTTGAGTCTGGCGCAACCGACGGCGCCGCTGTTACGCAGTGACAATTACGATTTGTTGCTGGCCAGTGCCCTGGCCGGGCGCGGTTTGTTGCACACGCCGCTGTGGAGCGCTGCGCCGTACATTGCCGACGGGCGATTGGTGCGGGTCATGGCGGATTACGAGATCGATCCGGACACTTTTGGCCCGCATATTCTCGCGGTGTACCCGAGCCATCGACGGGCCACGGCGAAGGTCGTTGCCTTCATCGATTACATCGCCGAATTCCTCGCCGAACGCGGCCTTAACTGACACCCCCGCACTGATCGTTCCCACGCAGAGCGTGGGAACGATCAATCGCGGCCCGAGCCTTCGGCAGCTCCTACGTCGGGCTAGGCCGACTGGCGGCGCTTGTCAGGAAAATCCTACAGGAGTACAAATGTACTCCATGACGAACCTGACTCCCCGCCGTACCGCCATCCTGACGTTTATCCGCGATCGAATCGCCGAACACGGTCAGCCGCCAAGCCTCGCTGAAATCAGCGAGGCTTTTGGTTTTGCCTCGCGTAGCGTGGCGCGCAAGCACGTGCTCGCGCTCACCGAAGCCGGGTTTATCGAGGTCAACCCGCATCAGGCCCGCGGCATTCGCCTGCTCGGGCAAGCGCCACGCCCGGAGCTGCTCGACATCCCCGTGCTTGGCCGCGTCGCTGCCGGTGCGCCGATTGGCGCCGATGCCGACATCCATAGCCGCTTGCTGCTCGACCCGGCGCTGTTCTCGCGCACACCCGATTACATGCTGCGGGTGCAGGGCGATTCGATGATCGAGGACGGCATTCTCGATGGCGATCTGGTCGGCGTGAAGCGCAATCCCGAGGCGCTCAACGGCCAGATCGTCGTGGCGCGGCTCGACGGCGAAGTCACCATCAAACGCTTCGAACGGCTCGGCGATGAAGTGCGGTTGTTGCCGCGCAACCCGGCGTATCAGCCGATTGTCGTGCGCGACGATCAGGATCTGGCCATCGAAGGCGTGTTCTGTGGTCTGGTGAGGCAAGGCTGATGGGCGCCGTCGTTGCGTTGGATACGCTGTTCAATGGCGGCCAGGTCTGGAAGGGCCGGCCTGCGCCACCCGCTGCCAGCCCGCAACCGACCGGGCACGCTGCGCTGGACGCAGCATTGCCCAGCGGTGGCTGGCCGGAAGCGGCGTTGAGTGAAATCCTTTTGGCCGGCCCCGGTGTCGGCGAGCTGCAACTGGTCTGGCCGACGCTGGCGCGGTTGTCAGCGGCAGGCGAGCGCATTGTGCTGGTGGCGCCACCCTTCGTGCCGTACCCGCAGGCATGGGCAAATGCTGGGGTCGATTTGCGCCATTTGTCGGTGATTCAGGCCAGCGAGCGCGATGCCTTGTGGGCGGCGGAACAGTGCCTGCGTTCGGGCAGTTGCGGCGCCGTACTGTGCTGGCCGCACAAGGCCGATGACCGTGCGTTGCGGCGTTTGCAGGTGGCGGCGGAAACCGGCCAGACCCTGGCATTTGCATGGCGCCCATTGAGCGAAGCGGTCAACCCGTCGCCAGCCGCATTGCGCATTGCCATCGACGCCAAACCTGCACAACTGCGCGTCCTCAAGTGCCGTGGCGGATTGGCGCGTGCTGCACCGATTGCCTTTGCCGTGGGACACTGAGGTCGCCATGCGCTGGGTGTGTATTCTGTTCCCGCAATTGGCCCTCGACGCCGTGCTGCGTCAGCGCCCCGATCCCGATGAGCCGTTGGTGCTGCTCAACGGCCCGGCCCAGCGCCGCGTGCTGCAAGCGGTCAACCCGGCGGCACGCAAACTCGGTTTGCGTCCCGGCCAGTCGATGACCGCTGCCCAAGCGATGAGCAAAGGTTTCGCCACCGCCGATTACGAGGCCGCCGAGGTCGAGCACTGGCAGCAGTTTCTAGCCGCGTGGGCCTACCGTTTCAGCGCGCAGGTCAGCGTGCATTACCCGCGCACCGTGGTGTTCGAGATCGAATCGAGCCTGGGTCTGTTCGGTTCCTGGGCGCAGTTTGAAGCACGGTTGCGCAAGGAGCTGACCGATCTGGGCTTTCGCCATCGCATCGTTGCCGCACCGAATCCGGTGGCGGCGCGGGTACTGGCCAATGCTTACGACGGGCTGGTGGTGCCGGACGGCGAAGCCTTGCAGCACCACCTCGGTCAGTTGCCTGTCGACCGTGTCGGCCTGGAGCCGAGTGTGGCCACGGCGTTGTCGCGCATGGGGCTGCGCAATCTTGCTCAGGTGCAGAGCCTGCCGCGTCAGGCACTGGCCCGGCGCTTCGAAGCGCAGATGCTCAAACACCTCGACACCTTGTTCGGTGCGCGGCCATTGGCGCTTGAGTTTTACTTGCCGCCGGATCGTTTCGATGTGCGCATCGAACTGAATTTCGACGTGCAATCGCATCAGGCCTTGTTGTTCCCGTTACGGCGTTTGACCGGCGATCTGTCGGCATTCCTCTGCGGGCGTGACAGTGGCGTGCAGCGTTTCGACCTGCATCTGGAACACGCCGGGTTGCCGGACAGTGTGATCAAGGTTGGCCTGCTCAGCGCCGAACGTGATCCGGCGATGCTCTTCGAACTGGCGCGCGGGCGGCTGGAGCAAGTGCAGGTCGAGGCGCCGGTGCGCGGCTTTCGTCTGCGCGCCGAGGACCTGCCGAGCTTCGTCCCGCAGTTTCAGGAACTGTTCGATGACCGTCCGCAACAGACCTTGCCGTGGGAGCAATTGCGCGAACGCCTACGCGCTCGCTTGGGTGATGACGCCGTGCAGGGGCTGCGCTTTCAGGCCGATCATCGTCCGGAGTGCGCGTGGCAGCACGGCGTCGACAAACAGCGCTGCAGCGGTTTACCGAGCGTGCACCGACCGGGCTGGTTGCTTGGCGAGCCGCAAAGCGTGGCAGAAGGTTCGGCGCGGATTCTCATGGGCCCGGAACGTATCGAGTCCGGCTGGTGGGACGGTGACGATGTGCGCCGCGATTATTACCTGATCCAGAACCGCGCCGGCCAACAGGGTTGGGCTTATCGCGCGGTGGGTGAGGGCGGTCCGTTGTGGCTGCAGGGCTGGTTTGCATGAGTGACGGTTATGCCGAACTGCACTGCCTGTCGAACTTCAGTTTCCAGCGCGGTGCGTCCAGTGCGCTGGAGCTGTTTCAACGGGCAAAAAAGCACGGTTATCAGGCACTGGCGATCACCGATGAATGCACGCTGGCCGGGATCGTCCGCGCCTGGCAAGCGGCGAAATCGGTTGAACTGCCGCTGATCATCGGCAGTGAAGTGCGCATTGAAAACGGCCCGAAACTGGTGCTGCTGGTGGAGAATCTTGCGGGCTATCAGGCGCTGTGCGGCTTGATCACCCGTGCGCGGCGACGCACGCAAAAAGGCCAGTATCAGGTGTTGCGCGAGGACTTCGACGAAGCGCTGCCGGGATTGCTGGTGTTGTGGGTGCCGGACTCGCTTGATCAGGTGGACGAGGGCCGTTGGCTGCAGCAGACCTTCGGCGAACGCCTGTGGCTGGCGGTGCAGTTGCATCGTGGCCAGAACGATCAGCAGCGGCTGGCGGCGTTGTTGCGTCTGGCCGCCGAGTTGCAGATTCCGGCGGTAGCCAGTGGCGATGTGCATATGCACGCCCGTGGTCGCCGCGCCTTGCAGGACACCATGACCGCGATCCGTCATCACGTGCCGGTGGCCGAGGCCGGGCTGCGTTTGCACCCCAATGGCGAGCGGCATTTGCGCAGCGTCGAGGTGTTGCGTGAGTTGTATCCGCAGGCCTTGCTGGATGAGTCGGTGAGGCTGGCCCGGCGTTGCACGTTTGATCTGGGCGAGTTGCGTTATCAATACCCCAAAGAGTTGGTGCCCGAGGGGCACAGCGCCAGTTCCTGGCTGCGTCATCTGACCGAAGAAGGCATTGCCTGGCGCTGGCCCAAAGGCCCGCAAGCCAAAGTGCTCAAGCAGATCGACGATGAGCTGAAGCTGATCGCCGAACTCGGCTACGAAAGCTACTTCCTCACCGTGCACGATGTGGTGAGCTTCGCCCGCGAGCAAAACATTTTGTGTCAGGGCCGTGGCTCGGCGGCCAACTCGGCGGTGTGTTTTGCCTTGGGCATCACTGAAATAGACCCGGATCGCACCACGCTATTGTTCGAGCGCTTTATGTCAAAGGAGCGCAACGAGCCGCCGGACATTGACGTCGATTTCGAGCACGAACGCCGCGAAGAAGTCCTGCAATATGTGTTTCGCCGTTACGGCCGTGGTCGCGCGGCGCTGACGGCGGTGGTCAGCACCTACCACGCTGCCGGCGCCGTACGCGATGTGGCCAAGGCCCTGGGCCTGCCGCCGGATCAGATCAACGCACTGGCCGATTGCTGCGGCCACTGGAGCGATGAAACGCCGCCGCTCGAGCGCCTGCTCGAAGGCGGCTTCGACCCGGAAAGCCCGGTGTTGCGCCGGGTATTGAGCCTGACCGGGCAACTGATCGGTTTCCCCCGGCACCTGTCGCAGCATCCCGGCGGTTTCGTGATTTCCGAGCAGCCGCTGGACACGCTGGTGCCGGTCGAGAACGCCGCCATGGCCGAGCGCACGATTATTCAGTGGGACAAGGACGACCTCGATGCGGTCGGCCTGCTCAAGGTGGATATCCTCGCCCTCGGCATGCTCAGTGCAATCCGCCGCTGCTTCGACCTGCTGCGACGTCACCGTAATCTGGACTTGAGTCTGGCGACGATTCCGCCTGAAGACAAACCGACCTACGAGATGATCAGCCGCGCCGACACCATTGGCGTGTTCCAGATCGAATCCCGCGCACAGATGTCGATGCTGCCACGTCTGAAACCGGCGAAGTTCTATGACTTGGTGATCGAAGTGGCCATCGTCCGCCCGGGTCCGATTCAGGGCGGGATGGTGCATCCGTATCTGCGCCGCCGGAACAAGGAAGAGGAGGAAACCTACCCGTCGCCAGAACTCAAGGTCGTTCTGGAAAGAACCCTCGGCGTGCCGCTGTTTCAGGAACAGGTCATGCAGATCGCCATCGTTGCCGCCGATTACAGCCCCGGCGAGGCCGATCAATTACGTCGCTCGATGGCCGCGTGGAAACGCCACGGCGGACTCGAGCCGCACAAGGAACGCCTCGCCGCCGGCATGAAGAAAAACGGCTACACACCGGAGTTCGCCGCGCAGATTTTCGAGCAGATCAAAGGCTTCGGCAGCTACGGTTTTCCCGAATCCCACGCCGCCAGTTTTGCCCTGCTGACCTACGCCAGTTGCTGGCTCAAGTGCCACGAACCGGCGGCGTTCGCCTGTGCGTTGATCAACAGTTGGCCCATGGGTTTCTACAGTCCGGACCAGATTCTCCAGGACGCGCGCCGACACCAGTTGCAGATCCGCCCGGTCGACGTGCGCGCCAGTGACTGGGATTGCAGCCTGGAAACCACCACGGTGGCGCAACCGGCGATTCGCATGGGCCTGCGCATGATCAAAGGCTTTCGCGAGGACGACGCGCGGCGCATCGAGGCGGCGCGCGCGCGCGGGGCGTTTGCCGATGTCGCCGATCTGGGCGAACGGGCCGAGCTCGACAGTCGGGCGCAGGCGTTGCTCGCCGATTCCGGGGCGTTGCGCGGTTTGGCCGGGCATCGGCATCGGGCGCGCTGGGAAGTCGCCGGGGTGCAGAAACAGCTGGGCCTGTTTGCCGGGTTGCCGAGCCAGGAGGAGCCGGAGGTGGAGCTGCCCAAACCCAGCGTTGGCGAGGATCTTCACGCCGATTACAGCACCGTCGGTACCACGTTGGGGCCGCATCCGCTGGCGCTGTTGCGCAGTGAACTCAAAGCGCGGCGCTGTCGCAGTTCGCAGGAGTTGCTTGAGGTCGAGCACGGCCGACCAGTGAGTGTCGCCGGGCTGGTCACCGGGCGGCAGCGGCCGGGCACTGCCAGTGGCGTGACCTTCGTGACCCTGGAAGACGAGTTCGGCAACGTCAACGTGGTGGTCTGGCGCGATCTGGCCGAGCGTCAGCGGCAAGTGCTGGTCGGCTCGCAATTGCTCAAGGTCGATGGCCGCTGGGAGCGCGAAGGCGAAGTACGCCACCTGATCGCCGGGCGTTTGAGCGATCTCAGCCCGCTGCTCAATGGCATTCGCGTGCAGAGCCGCGATTTCCATTAGCGCACCGACCCCTTCTCTGATCGTTCCCACGCTCTGCGTGGTAGCGCCTCCCGTGACGCTACGCGTCACAGCGGACGCGGAGCGTCCGTGGCTGCGTTCCCACGCAGAGCGTGGGAACGATCAAGTCCGGAACAGCCAATTCACTGGCGTCAAAAAAACCTGTCTTCAGTGATGGCACTTTGTCATAATGCCGCCCCTTTTCAGCTCCCGTCGCGCATCGCCGCGCCGGGACATCCCCGTTTTTCAAAGGAATACTCAGTGAGAATGATCTCCCGGATGCTGGTCTCAGGCGTCGCGATTGCTGTGCTTGGCACGATGGCTGGCACACTCTCAGGTTGCGCGACGGAAAGCTCGCGCGCCTTGCCGGTGGCCAAGGTTGAAAGCGCCTCCCAGGTCTGGACCGGCGTTCGCGTGCCGATGGCCGTGGGCAAGTTCGACAACCGCTCCAGCTACATGCGCGGGATCTTCTCCGACGGCGTCGACCGTCTCGGCGGTCAGGCCAAGACCATCCTCATCACCCACTTGCAGCAGACCAACCGCTTCAGCGTGCTGGATCGCGACAACATGGGCGAAATCCAGCAGGAAGCGGCAATCAAGGGCCAGGCCCAACGCTTGAAAGGCGCTGATTACGTGGTCACCGGTGACGTCACCGAGTTCGGTCGCAAAGAAACCGGCGATCACCAGTTGTTCGGCATTCTCGGCCGTGGCAAGACCCAGGTTGCCTACGCCAAGGTCAACCTGAACATCGTCAATATCAGCACCTCCGAAGTGGTGTATTCGACTCAGGGCGCCGGCGAATACGCCTTGTCCAACCGCGAAATCATCGGCTTCGGCGGCACCGCTGCCTACGACTCGACCCTCAACGGCAAAGTCCTCGATCTGGCCATGCGCGAGGCGATCAATCGTCTGGTCGATGGCATGAACGCCGGTGCCTGGAAACCGGGCAACTGATCGACGCCCATTGCAAGGAGCAACACCCCATGACTCTGAATTTATCGCGTTCGCTGATGGCGCTGACGCTGGCCGCCAGCGCCTTGCTGGCCGGTTGTGCCCCCGGCCCGCAAACCCTGTACCAATGGGAAGGCTACGAACCCCAGGTTTACGAATACTTCAAAGGCGAAGAGCCGAAAGAAGCCCAGGCCGAAGCGCTGGAACGTGACCTGCAGAAAATCCGCTCCACCGGCAAGGCCGTGCCGCCGGGTTACCACGCACACCTTGGCTTGCTCTATCTGAGCATGGGCAAGGACGACCAGATGGTGCAGCAATTCAACACCGAGAAAACCTTGTTTCCCGAGTCCGGCACGTACATGGATTTCCTGCTCAAGAACGCCAAGGCCGGAGACGCGAAATGATCGCGCGCACCTTGAAGCTGCTCGCCGCCGGTCTGGCCCTGACCGTGCTGGGTGGCTGCGTCGCCCCGAAAACCGTGGACTACTCGGCCTACAAACAAGCGCGGCCGAAGACCATTCTGGTGCTGCCACCGCTGAACACTTCGCCGGATGTGAAGGCCTCGTACAGCCTGCTCTCGCAAGTGACGTTCCCGTTGGCCGAAGCCGGTTATTACGTGCTGCCGATTACGTTGGTGGACGAGACGTTTCGCCAGAACGGCCTGACCACCCCCGACGACATCCATCAGGCACCGGCAAACAAACTGAGGGACATCTTCGGTGCGGACGCCGCGCTGTACATCACCGTGACCGAATACGGCACGCGCTACATGGTGATCAGCAGCGAAACTGCGGTGACCGCGACGGCGAAACTGGTTGATCTGAAAAGCGGCACCACGCTGTGGACCGGTTCGGCGCGGGCGTCGAGCGAGGAGGGCGGCAACAACGGCGGTGGCGGTCTGATCGGCATGCTGATCACGGCGGCGGTAAAGCAAGTCATCAACAGCGCCACCGATGCCGGCTACCCGATTGCCGGTGTGGCGAGCAATCGTCTGCTCTCGGCCGGGCATCGGGCAGGGCTGCTGTACGGCCCACGCTCGCCGAAGTACGGCACTGACTGAGTCCGGGTAATGATCGTTCCCACGCTCTGCGTGGGAACGCATCCCGTGACGCTCCGCGTCACAGTGGACGCAGAGCGTCCATGGCGGCGTTCCCACGCAGAGCGTGGGAACGATCAGTCATCAACGCTCTGGCCAAAACCGTTCGCCACCGCCCGGCGCTTCCGTCCACGCTTGCAACGAGCGGGTCGGCAGGTCGAAGTAATCGCGGGTTCGCGCGTAACCATGGCCGCCCATACGGCCGATCGCATCCAGGCCCAATTGATCGATGTACAGCGTCTTCGGATCGATCAGCTCATCGCGCACATGCGCCATCAACACCTCGCCAAAAATGATCTCCCGCGACTGACCAATGTTCAGTGCCATCATCCGTCGGCATTCCAGCGCGACCGGCGCTTCGCCAATGCGTGGGCATTTCACTGTGGTGCCGGCAATCGCCGTCAGGCCGGCAGCGGTCAGCTCATCGAAACCCGGCGCGAACGGCACGGCGCAAACGTTCATCGCTTCCACCAGTGCATCGCTGACGATGTTCACGGTGAACTCCTGATTCAACTGGATATTACGTGTGGTGTCTTTCGGACTCTGGTCACCGTAGTTCTCCACGCCCAGCGCGAGAATCGGCGGGTCGGCCGACAGTGCATTGAAGAAGCTGAACGGCGCAGCGTTGACGCGACCTTCGCCATCAATGGTGGTGACCAGTGCGATGGGCCGGGGCACGACGCTGCCGATCAGGATCTTGTATTTTTCCCGTGGGCTGAGCTGGCTGAAATCAAAGCTGTGCATGGTAGAAGTCTCTAAAGAAGTGGATCAATCGCGCTCAACGGCGCATCGGCGCCGTAGTCATCGGCGAACGGAATGGCCGGCTGGAACAGGGTTTTCCAGTCCGGTCGGGCAAAGGCGCGGTCGCTGTGGCTACGCATCAGTTTTTCGTATTGGCGCTGCGCCTGGCGTTGCAGGGCGGGGTAGTCGACGCCGTTGACCTGACCGTCGTGCATCACGCAGCGACCGTCGATATAACTGGCGATGCAGTCGTCGCCGCGCCCGGCCAACAGCAGGTTTTTCAGTGGATCGAACAGCGGCCCCAGATGCAGGCCGCGCAGGCTGAACACGGTGATGTCGGCCTTGGCGCCGGGCGCCAGACGGCCGAGGTCATCACGACCCAGCGCCCGCGCACCGCCGAGGGTTGCGGCGTTGTACAGGTCGAGGCTGCTGGTCAACGCCGGGCTGCCCTCCATCAGCCGCGCAATGTTCAAACCGTGGCGCATGTTCTCCAGCAGATCCGCCGGCCAGGTGTCAGTGCCCAGCGCAAAATTGATGCCCTTGGCCCGATAGCGACCGAACGAGTTCAGCGCCTCGCCGTCACGGGCGAACACCAACGGGCAATGCACCAGACTCGCACCGCCATCGATCACCCGTTGCAGGTCGTCATCGCCAGCGCTGTAGATGCCGTGTGGCAACAGGCTGCGCGGCGTGAGCAAGTCCAACTGTTGCAACCAGCCCAACGGCGAAGTCCCGCGCAACTGCTCGACCATCGCCACTTCACTGAGCGCCTGACAGCAATGCAGGCGCATCGGTGCATTCAGTTCGCGGCTCAACGCCGAGGTGCGTTGCAGCAGCGCGGGGGTGCAGGTCTGGATGCGATCGGGCAGCAGTGCGCCGCGAAGCAAACCGTCGTGCGCGCCGTCGAAATTCTTGAAAAAACGTTCAGCGGCATCCAGTCCCGCCAACCCGCGATCCTCATCCCAGTGATGGCCGAGGCTGCCGTCGGCGCGCCAGTAACTCATGCCGCTCATGTAGCAGGGGCCGAGGTATGTCCTTAAACCGAGTTCGCCCGCCACATCGGCGACAGCGGCAAATTCGTCGTAGGTTTCCGCCCACTCGCGGTAGTACATCGAGGTGATCGGCATCGCCGTGGTGATGCCGTTGCGGATCAACTGAGTGAAGGCGTAGCGGTATTTGAAGACTTCTTCTTCCGGGCTGTAAGTCTCACGCGGGCCGGCGGTCAGATACTCGGACGACCACATGCGGCCCATGTTGCGTTCGTCGCCGTTATCCAGGGTCAACACGGTGGAGTCGAGATCGCCCAGTGCATCCAGATCGATGAAGCCGGGGCCGATCAAAGCATTGCCGTAGTCGATCCACTGATCCACCGGCCCCGCATAACCGCGCCCGACAAATTCGATGCGCGAGCCGGCAAACACCACTTCGCCGTCGCGCCACAGCACATGTTGCGTGCCGTCGAAACCGACCACGCAACTGGCTTTCAGACCGAGGCGTTTCACAGACGGCTGTCCAGCAAACGACCGCCGCTGGCGACCAAGGAACCCGCGCGATAGACCTGCCGCAATGGCCGCGCAACGACGGCTTCGCCGAGGGTTTCAACCGGCATCAGCAAGAAGTCTGCACGCTGACCCAGCGCGAATCCGTAGTCCTCGATGCCCAGTGCCCGGGCGCCGTTGACCGTGGCCGCATCAAACGCCGCCGCCAGCTCATCGTCCTTGGCCAGATCAAACCGAAACGCCAGCAGCATCGCCCGTTCGAGCATGTCGCCATTGCCCATTGGCGACCAAGCATCGCGAATGCCGTCGGAACCCAGGCAAACATTCACGCCGGTTTCGTGCAGGGCCAGAAACGGCGGTACGGCGGTGTCGGCCGGCGCCGAACTCATCAGCGAAATCCCCAACGTAGCCAAGCGTTCGGCAACCGGTTTGACCTGACTCCACGGCAACATGCCCAGGCAATAGGCGTGGCTGATCATCACCCGGTTTTGCAGGCCGAAGCGTTCGGTGTAGTCAGCGATCAGCGCGATTTCCCACAGGCCCAGTTCACCTTTGTCATGCAGGTGAATATCCACGCCACGGCCAAACTCAGCCGCCAGTTTGAAGACGAAATCCAGCTGTGCAATCGGATCGTTGTCGATGCCGCAGGGGTCGAGTCCACCGACGTTTTCCACACCCAGCGCCATCGCTTCGCGCATCAGTTCGGCGGTGCCGGGGCGGCTGATCAGCCCGGTTTGAGGGAATACCACCAGTTGCAGGTCGATCAGGTCTTTATAGCGTTCACGCAATTGCTGCATGGCTTCGACATGGCGCAGGCCGAATTCCGGGTCGATGTCGACGTGGCAGCGCATCGTCAGCGAGCCACGGGCAATGCAGTTTTCCAGCAGCGCACCGGCGCGTTCGGCGATGGGGGCTGTTACTTCGCGCAGGATGCGGCGTTCGTTGCTGATGTAATCCTTGAGCGTCGGGCCGGCGCTGTTCGGGCGCCAGGGTTGGCCGTAGAGGGTTTTGTCGAGGTGGACGTGGCTTTCGACCAAGGCGCTGGTGAGCAGTTGGTTGTGGCCATCGATGTCGCTGGCGGCCACCAGCGTGTTGGTGGCCGGGCGGCGCTGGGCGAACCGGCCGTTGTCGATCAGCAGGTCTTCGGCGGGGGCGCCGTAGGGGCGTACGTTGCGGAGCCAGTGTGGCTGGGTCATACAAACCTCGTAGGTCTTTGAATTTTTTTCCCTCACCCTAGCCCTCTCCCGGAGGGAGAGGGGACCGAATGGGGGAGATTGAAGATGTACACCGACCTGAAAGTCTGCCTGTGAATCCAAAGTCGACTGGTTTGAAAGCTCAGCTGTGAATCCAAAGCTGACCGGTTTGAAAGCTCAGCTGTGAATCCAAAGCTGACCGGTTTGAAAGCTCAGCTGTGAATCCAAAGTTGACTGGTTTGAAAGCTCAGCTGTGAATCCGAAGCTGACTGGTTTGAAGCTCGGCTGTGAATCCATAATCGACTCGGTTTATCAGGTCGGCGTATGGCGCAAGACACCTCGGTCAGTCCCCTCTACCCCTGGGAGAGGGCTAGGGTGAGGGCAGCGGTTCCGGATCAACCCTTGAGCTTCGACCAGATCCGATCCTGCAGCTCCCGCGCCTTGTTGCTGCATTCCTTCTCCGGGCGCAAACGCGAGGCGTACTCCTCAGGCATGTTGATCGCATCCATCACCTTCCACTTCGGATCCAGCAACGAATCGCTCTGAATCCCGTTGGCATAAGCAATGGCGTTGGACACGGCGGCCGCGTTCTCCGGCTTCATCATCCAGTCGATAAAGATCTTCGCGTTACCCGGATGCGGCGCACTTTTCGGCACCGCAAAGTTGTCCTGAAACATCGCCAGACCTTCACGCGGATAAACGTACTTGATCGTGCTCTTCTGCAACGTCGCCCGAGCGGTCGAGCCGTTCCAGTTCTGCATCATGATCACTTCGCCCGAGGCCATGCGGTCGACGGTGTTGTCCGAGCTGTACATCTTCAAAAACGGTTTCTGCTTTTGCAGCAATTCCAGAATGCGCTTGGCGTCCTGCGGGTTTTCGCTGCATTCGTCGACATTCAAGTAATGGCTGGCGGCGTTGATCACGCTGCTCGACGTATCAAGGGCGGCGAGCTGGCCTTGCAGCTCTTTGCGCGGTTCGAAGAACTCTTTCCACGAGTCGTCCAGTTTGCCGCCCGGCACCCGCGCGCTGTCGTAGGAGAAGCCGGTAGTGCCCCACAGGTACGGCGCCGAGAACTTGCGTCCCGGGTCGAAACCCGGGTCGCGAAACGGCCCTTTGACGTACTGGAAGTTGCTCAGGCTCGGCGCGTCGATTTCCATCAGCAGGTCCTGTTTGATCAGCGTCTGCATGATCGACTGCGACGGCACGATCACGTCATACGCCGCGCCACCAGCCTGCAATTTGGCCAGCAGGGTTTCGTTGCTGTCGTAACCGTCCATGGTCACCTTGATGCCGGTTTCCTTCTCGAACTTGGCCAGCAGATCCACCGGGTAGTAATCGGTCCAGTTGTAGAAAAACAGCTCTTTCGGCTCGGCGGCATGAGCGCCGAACGCGGTGAAACAACTCAGGGCCAGACCGGATACTGCCAAACGCATATTTTTGATTTTCATAAACGGAGCGCTCCAGATTTATTGTTGTTTACCGCGTTGGCCCAGCCAGAAGGCCAGCACCACCAGGACGATGGAAATCAGCAGCATCAGCGTCGAGATCGCGTTGATCTCCGGCGTCACGCCGGCCTTGATCGCCGAGAAGATGTACACCGGCAACGTCGTCGAACCGGGGCCGGCGACGAAGAAGGTCATGATGAAATCGTCGAGGCTGACCACGAACGCCAGCACCGCACCGGACAACACCGCCGGCCACAGCAGCGGCAAGGTCACGCGGCGAAACACCTGCCATGGATTGGCGTACAGGTCGTTGGCCGCTTCCAGCAGACTCTTGTCGAGATCGTTGAGCCGCGCACGGATCGGCAGATAAGCGAAAGGAATGCAGAAGCCAATGTGCGCGACGATCACCGTCAGCAAACCGAGCTTGATCCCCAGCGCCATGAACAGCAGCAGGGTCGCCACAGCGGTGACGATCTCCGGCAGGATCAGCGGCAGGTTGATTCCGCCCTCGACCATTTTCTGCCCGTAGAACGGTCGGTAAGTCGCCAACGCCGCGAGCAGGGCAATCGCCGTGGCGCAGACCGTGGCAATGGTTGCGACGATGATCGAATTCAGCGCCGCCGTCTGAATCGACGGGTTGGCCAGAATCCGCCCGTACCAGGCGAACGAAAACTCGGTCCACACCGTCGCCGAGCGATTGGCGTTGAAGCTGTAGGCGATCAACACGAAGATCGGCAGGTACAGATACGCGAGGATCAGCAGGCTGATTTCGCGCGTCGCCGGGAGTTTTTTCAGGTGCAGGGAAATCATGCTGTCGCCCCCCGATTAATGGTCTTCGCCGCACGGCGGCTGTACAGCGCATAGAGCACCAGCGACACCAGCAGAATCGCCAGCAACAGGAACGACAGTGAACTGCCCAGCGGCCAGTTGCGCGCGGTGCCGAACTGTTGCTGGATCAGGTTGCCGATCATCAGCGTCTTGCCGCCGCCAAGGATTGCCGGGGTGATGAAGGCGCCGAGGCTTGGCACGAACACCAGCAACGCACCGGCAATCACTCCGGGCATCGACAGCGGCAGGATGATTCGGCGCAACGCGTGCCAGCGATTCGCGCCGAGGTCGTAAGCGGCTTCGACCAGACGCCAGTCAAGTTTTTCCAGCGTCGAATAGATCGGCAGAATCATGAACGGCAGGAAGCTGTAGACCAGACCGACGCTCACCGCGAAATCGTTGTAGAGCAGTGTGATGCCACCGGCACTCGGGAATAGCGCGTTAAGGCTTTGCGCGACCCAGCCGTGTTCACGCAGGATGATCAGCCACGCGTAGTTGCGGATCAGCAGGTTGGTCCAGAACGGAATCGTGATCAGCAAGACCATCAGGTTGCGTCGGCGTGGGGTCAGGCTCGACATCCACAACGCCACCGGAAAACCGAACAGAAAGCACAACACGGTGGTGCCACCGGCCTGCAACACCGAGCGCAACAGCGCTTGGGCGTAAACCCAGTTCAGTTCCAGTTCACCGTCGAAACCTTCCTGGAAAAACAGCTGCACGTAGCTTTGCAGTTGCCATTGCGCCTGCCAGTCGACACCGCCATACGTGTTGCGCGGCAGCAGGCTGATGTAGCCCATGATCCCCAGCGGAATGGCGATCAGGGCGAGCAGGGTCAACACCACCGGGCTGAGCAAAAGCGCGCGGTTGAGGGCTGGGGAAGTGCTGCTGACGCTCATCTCAGGCCTCCATCAACAGGCAGGCGTGCGGCGGCAGGTGCACGGCGATGCGTTCGCCAACCGCACGGCTCTGGTTCAGGCCTTCGTTGTTTTCACGCAGCATGACTTTGATGTCGTTGTTCAGGCGGCACTGGTACAGCGTCGCGGTGCCGACGTAGAGCACCGCTTCGATCACCCCGCGCAGGTGATGCGGCTGGCTGGCGTCGACCAGTTGCGAGCGTTCCGGACGAAACGCCAGTTGCACGCTGCTGCCATTGAAAGCCTGCGGCTGGCAGGCAATCTCGACTGGCATGCCGTTGGGCACGAAGAGCTTTTCGTTGTGCTCGCCGTGTTTGAGCTGGCCGGGGAGGAAGTTGATGTCGCCGATAAACTGCGCGACAAAATGATGTTTCGGGTGTTCGTAG
The DNA here is from genome assembly GCF_000783395.1 of Pseudomonas chlororaphis. GTDB lineage: Bacteria > Pseudomonadota > Gammaproteobacteria > Pseudomonadales > Pseudomonadaceae > Aquipseudomonas > Aquipseudomonas chlororaphis_H. The sequence continues at coordinate 68,524 of NZ_JSFK01000040.1, forward strand.
ATATCGGTTGGCGTGCCGATCTGCAGGATCTTGCCGGCCGACATCACGGCGATGCGGTCGGACAAGGTCAGCGCTTCTTCCTGATCGTGGGTGACGAAAATAAAGGTGATGCCGGCTTCTTTCTGCACGCGCTTGAGTTCAACCTGCATTTCCTTGCGCAGCTTGAGATCGAGCGCTGACAGCGGTTCGTCGAGCAACAGGACTTTAGGTTTCGGCGCCAAGGCCCGGGCCAGAGCCACGCGTTGTTGTTGGCCGCCGGACAATTGCGCCGGTTTGCGCCCGGCCAGATGCTCCATTTGCACCAGTGCGAGCATTTCGTTGACGCGATCGGGGATCAACTTGCGCTCAAGACCCTGCATCTCGAGGCCGAAGGCGATATTCTGCGCGACACTCATGTGCGGAAACAGCGCGTAACTCTGGAACACCGTGTTGACCCGACGCTTGAACGGCGGCAAATCGTTGACCGGTTCGCCGGCCAGACGAATCTCGCCTTCACTGACGTGTTCGAAGCCGGCGATGGTGCGCAGCAAGGTGGTCTTGCCGCAGCCAGAGGGGCCGAGCAGGGTGAAGAATTCGTTGTCGGCGATGTTTACCGAAACATTGTCGAGGGCCGGCGCGAGGCCTGGATCCTCGGAGTACCGCTTGGAGACGTTGCGCACTTCAATTGCTATTGGTTGACCCATAATGGTGCAATCCTCTATTTATTGTATGCAATATCTGAATGCAATTTAGAAATACCCGGATTAATCTGCGTGTGCAACCCCCTTTTTCCATGGCCAGGCATCGCCAGGGGCTGGTTGCCCGACGCTAAAGGAGTGTTCGAATGACCGAGAAGAAACTGGAGACCACGGTCGACCGCGTCTACCAAGGGGTTTACGAGGCGATCAGCAAGCGTTCGTTGCGCCCGGGGATGAAGCTGGGCGAGGCCTCGTTGGCCGAATTATTTAATGTCAGCCGCACGTCGGTGCGTGCAGCATTGAAGCAATTGGAGGCCGATGGACTGGTCACCACCGAGCCCAACAAAGGGGCATCGGTCTCGTTGCCAAGCAATGAAGAGATCCGTTCGCTGTTCGAAACCCGCCGCCTTATCGAGATCGGCATCGTCACCGAGCTGTGTCGCCGCAAGGACACGGCAGCGATGCAGGATTTGCGCGAACACCTGCTGCTGGAAGATGAAGCCCATGCGGCGGGCGATCATGAACGCTTGATTCACCTGCTCGGCGAGTTCCACATCAAACTGGCGCGCAGCCTGAACAATCCGGTGCTGCTCGACTGGTTCCAGAAGCTGATATCCCGCGCCTCGTTGTACGCCGCCGCGCTGGACGACGACAGCCACGAAGCCTGCCGCGATGACGAACATCTGCGTTTGCTCGAGTACATCGAGGCCGGCAATCAAAGCGCTGCCATCGAGTTGACCTGCATGCATTTGAACGGTATCGAGAAGGCCATTCTGGACGTCGCCGCGAAGATGAAAACTGGCTACCATCCGCTCAAGCACCTGATCGGGGTCTAGGCTCCGGGCAGGGATGAAATCGGCTATACCTCTAATGAAACCAATACGACTGCAGACGCTCGAAACAGACGGGCGTCGCGTCGTTCTGGCGTCGCGATTTATCGGGCAACCACCTAAGGACACTGAGTCAGTCGATGCAGTTTTTATCCGATAGCCATGGTTGTGACGGCTGGAAAGGCGAAATGGCCGGGCGCATCAGTGCGTTCGACTGGAGCCACACCGAACTCGGCCCGCTGAACAGCTGGCCGGCCAGCCTGTGCAGCGCGGTGCAACTGATGCTGGCCTCGCCGCTGCCGATGGTCATGCTCTGGGGGCGCGCCGGCTACATGATCTACAACGATGCCTATTCGATATTTGCCGGTGGTCGCCATCCGTATCTGCTTGGCTCACCGGTTGAACTGGGCTGGCCGGAGGTCGCCGATTTCAACCGGCATGTGGTCGATACCTGCCTGGCCGGTGGCACCTTGTCGTTTCGCAATAAAGAGCTGGTGTTGTTGCGCGATGGCATCCCCGAAGACGTCTGGATGGATCTGTATTACAGCCCGGTGGCCAATGATGACGGCAAGCCGGCCGGGGTCATGGCGATGGTGGTGGAAACCACCGAGTTCGTGCACTCCGAACGCCGACGTCAGGCGGCGGAACAAGCCTACCGCGCCGACAACGAGCGGGTACGTCTGGCGCTGAATGCCGGGGCCTTGCTTGGCTCGTTTGTCTGGGACGTGAAAAACAACACGCTCTCGGCAGACGAGCGTTTCGCCCGCACGTTCTCTTATCCGCCGGATCATGACCTGAGCAATCTGGCCCAGGACATTGCCGAGTCGCGCATCCATCCCGATGACCACGCTTGGGTTCAAGAACGCGTCGCCCATTCCGTGCAGACCGGTGAGCCGTATAACGCTGAATACCGCGTCCGGCGCAGCGACGGCAGTTATCTGTGGGTGCTGGCCAGCGGCGGTTGCGAGTTCGACGAGCACGGCAAGCCGTTGCGCTTTCCCGGCGTGTTGATCGACATCCACGAGCGCAAGATCGCTGAAGAATCCCTGCTCAAATTCACCCGCAACCTTGAACAGCGCGTCGGCGAAGAGGTCGAGGCGCGGCTGGCGGCTGAAGAGCAGTTGCGCCAGTCGCAGAAGCTCGAAGCCATTGGCGGTCTGACCGGCGGTGTCGCTCACGATTTCAATAATCTGCTGCAAGTGATTGCCGGCAATCTGCATTTGCTCGCGCGCCACGAACCGAACAATGCCAACGTGCAACGCCGGGTCAGTGCCTCGCTGGCGGCGGTCGAGCGCGGTGCCAAGCTGTCCTCGCAATTGCTCGCGTTTGCCCGGCGTCAGCCGTTGTCGCCGGCAGTGTGTAACCCGCGACAGATCTTCGAAGGTGTCGGCGAATTACTGCAGCGAGCGCTGGGTGAAACCATTCAGATCGATGTGCAGCTGCCGCAGCAACCGTGGCATATCAACGTCGACCGCAATCAGTTGGAAAACGCCATTCTCAACTTGGCGATCAACGCTCGCGATGCGATGAAGGGCGAGGGCACCATTGCGCTCAGCGCTGCCAACGTACGGCTCGATCGCGAGTTCTGCACCGGTAAAGGCATCGTCCCCGGCGAGTTTGTCCGCGTCGCGGTCAGTGACTCCGGCGCCGGCATCGCGCCGGGCATTCTCGAGCAAGTGTTCGAACCGTTTTTCACCACCAAGGCCGACGGCCAGGGCACCGGTCTGGGCCTGAGCATGGTGTTCGGTTTCGTCAAACAGAGCGGCGGCCACGTCGAGATCGCCAGTACCGTCGGTGAGGGCACGCGGGTGCAATTGTATTTTCCGCGTAGCCTGCGGCCGATCCTTGATGAGTCGCCCAATCTGCAACGGCAGCAGAGCGGTGGCCACGAGACGATTCTAGTGGTCGAGGACAACGACGCGGTGCGCGCCTCGGCGGTCGAGTTGTTGCGCGAGGAGGGTTACCGCGTGTTGACCGCCGGCCACGGCGATGCGGCCATGCAAATGCTCCTCGAAGGTGTCGCGGTCGACCTGATCTTCACCGACGTGGTCATGCCCGGGCTGATCAAAAGCTCCGACCTGTTCGCCTGGGCCAAGGTGCAGACGCCACCGGTGGCGGTGCTGTTCACCTCCGGGCACACCCGCGACATCATTTCGCGCAATCACCAGTTAAGCCCCGACACGCACTTGCTTGGCAAACCGTATAGCCCGGAAGCCATGTTGCAGATGATTCGGGTGGTGCTCGGTAGCTGAGCGTTGAACATTCCTTCACCAAGGCAGGTCGATGACTTCCAAACGCACCTCCAAAGCGCCCACCGGCATGGTCCGGGTACGCGGCGCCCGTGAACATAACCTGAAAAACGTCGATGTCGACATCCCCCGCGATGCACTGGTGGTGTTCACCGGGGTGTCCGGTTCGGGCAAGTCGTCGCTGGCGTTCTCGACCTTGTATGCCGAAGCCCAGCGCCGCTACTTCGAATCGGTGGCGCCCTATGCGCGACGGCTGATCGATCAGGTTGGCGTGCCAGATGTCGATTCCATCGAAGGCCTGCCGCCGGCCGTGGCCCTGCAACAGCAACGCGGTACGCCGAGTACGCGCTCGTCGGTGGGCAGCGTGACGACGTTGTCGAGCCTGATCCGCATGCTCTATTCGCGCGCCGGCAGTTATCCGCCGGGGCAGCCGATGTTGTATGCCGAGGACTTTTCGCCGAACACGCCGCAGGGTGCATGCCCCGAATGCCATGGTCTTGGTCGGGTCTATGAAGTCACCGAAGCACTGATGGTCCCCGATCCGAACCTGACCATCCGCCAGCGTGCGGTGGCGTCCTGGCCGTTGGCGTGGCAGGGGCAGAACCTGCGCGACATCCTCGTGACCATGGGCATCGATGTCGACATCCCGTGGAAGAAACTGCCGAAAAAACAGCGCGACTGGATTCTTTTCACCGAAGAAACCCCGACCGTGCCGGTTTACGCCGGGCTGACCCCGGAAGAAACCCGCGTCGCCCTCAAACGCAAAATGGAACCGAGCTATCAGGGCACTTTCACCGGCGCCCGGCGCTACATCCTGCACACGTTTACCCATTCGCAAAGTGCGCTGATGAAGAAGCGCGTCTCGCAATTCATGCTCGGCAGCCCGTGCCCGTTGTGTGACGGCAAACGCTTGAAGCGTGAAGCGTTGTCGGTGACGTTTGCCGGGTATGACATTGGCGAGTTGTCGCAGATGCCATTATTACAAGTGGCCGAGGTATTACGGCCGGTGGCGGCGGCCAGTTATCTGCAGCAGGCTGAAGAAACCGGCGAGACCTTGAGCCACGCGCAAACCCGCGAGGCCCGCCAGCAGCGCGTGGCCCATGGTGCCAGCGGGCACGGCAGCGCGCCCGATGTGCGCCACACGCCAAATCTGTCGCTGGAAAAACGTCTGGCGGCGCAGCGTATTGCCGAGGATCTGCTGGAGCGGGTCAGTACGCTGACCGATCTGGGCCTCGGCTATCTGGCGCTGGAGCGCAGTACGCCGACGCTGTCGTCCGGTGAGTTGCAGCGCTTGCGCCTGGCGACACAATTGGGCTCGCAGCTGTTTGGTGTGATTTATGTACTCGACGAGCCTTCTGCCGGTTTGCATCCGGCCGATGGCGAGGCGTTGTTCGAGGCGTTGCAGCGCTTGAAGGCCGATGGCAACACGCTGTTTGTGGTCGAGCATGACCTGGAAACCATGCGCCGCGCCGATTGGCTGATCGACGTGGGTCCGGCGGCGGGCGAGCAGGGTGGGCAGGTGCTGTACAGCGGCCCGCCGGCAGGTCTGGCCGAGATCGAGCAATCGCAGACTCGCGCTTATCTGTTTGCCGAATCGCAACGTCAGACACGCGTTTTGCGCAAGCCGTCGGCGTGGCTGAAGCTCGACGGCATCACCCGCAATAATCTGAACAACCTCAGCGCGGAGTTTCCGTTGGGCTGCTTCACGTCGGTGACAGGCGTGTCCGGCTCCGGCAAGTCGAGTCTGGTCAGTCAGGCCTTGCTCGAACTGGTCGGCGCACAGTTGGGGCGTCCGACGGTGGACAGCGAGCCAGAAGAACTCAGCCTCGAAGACGACGCCCCGCAGGTCAGCAGCGGCCAGGTCACGTCGGGGCTGGAGTCGATCAAACGCCTGGTGCAAGTCGACCAGAAGCCCATCGGCCGCACGCCACGCTCGAATCTGGCGACCTACACCGGGTTGTTCGATAACGTGCGCAAGCTGTACGCCGCGACCGACGCTGCTCGGGCCGCAGGTTATGACGCCGGGCAGTTTTCTTTCAACGTTGCCAAGGGCCGTTGCGCCACTTGCGAAGGTGAGGGGTTTGTCAGTGTCGAGTTGTTGTTTATGCCGAGTGTCTATGCGCCGTGCCCGACCTGTCATGGCGCGCGCTACAACCCGCAGACGCTGGCGATTCTCTGGGAGGGCCTGAGCATTGCTCAGGTGCTGCAATTGACCGTCGACGAAGCGGTGACGGTTTTTGCCGGGCAACCGGGGATTCGTCGGTCACTGGAAGTGCTGCGCGATATTGGCCTGGGTTATCTGCGCCTCGGGCAACCGGCCACGGAGCTGTCCGGCGGTGAAGCGCAGCGGATCAAACTGGCTACCGAGTTGCAGCGTAATCAGCGCGGCGCGACCTTGTACGTGCTGGACGAACCGACCACCGGGCTGCATCCGCGCGATGTCGACCGGTTGCTGGAGCAACTGGACACACTGGTGACAGCGGGGCACACGGTGATCGTGGTCGAACACGAAATGCGCGTGGTGGCGCAGAGTGACTGGGTGATCGACATCGGGCCAGGGGCGGGGGATCAGGGCGGCAGGATTGTCGTGGCGGGCACGCCGCAGAAGGTTGCGGCGAGCAAGAAGAGCCGGACGGCGCCGTTTCTGGCTCGTGCGTTAAACCGATAGGGAGCGTTGGCCCAGCGGGCCTCATCGCTGGCAAGCCAGCTCCCACAGGTTTTGGTGTTGTATGCGGAATATCGGTACACACAAAAGAAATGTGCGAGCGACACTAATCCCTGTGGGAGCTGCGGTGCGACGATTCGACTTGCCAGCGATGGCGATCTGTCAGGCACCATCAAGCGTGCGGCGGACCTTGTCCAGCAGCTCGCTGATCTGAAACGGCTTGACCAGCATGTCCATCCCGCTGCCCAGAAACACCTGACGATTGATCGCCGTTTCCGCATACCCGGTCATGAACAGGATCGGCAATCCCTCACGCCAGCCCCGCGCCACATCTGCCAACTCCCGCCCGCTCATGCGCGGCAGGCCGACGTCGGTCAGCAACAGGTTGATCGACGGATCATTCTGCAATCGCTCCAGCGCTGTTTCGATATCCGCCGCCTGGGTGCAGCGATAACCGGCGTCCTCCAGCACTTCAGTGACAAACATGCGCACCGACGGCATGTCCTCGACAATCAGTACATGTTCACCGCTGCCTTGCGGATCGACCACGGGAGCAGGAATATCGGCGCCCGTCGGGTCGGTAGTGGCCGGCAACATGATCGTCACTTCGGTACCGCGCCGCGCGACGCTGCGGATGTGCGCGTCGCCACCCGATTGACGGGCAAAGCCATAGATCGTCGACAACCCCAGCCCCGTGCCCTGGCCCAACGGTTTGGTGGTGAAAAACGGATCGAAGACCTTGTCGATGACATTGTGCTCGATGCCCGTACCGTCGTCGCGCACCGACAGCGCCACGTAAGCACCATCGGCCATATTCGGATCACCGTGGGAGTAGGCAGCGTAGGTGTTGACCCAGATATTACCGCCCGCCGGCAGGGCATCACGGGCGTTGATCACCAGGTTCAACACCGCACTTTCCAGCTGCACCGGGTCGACCAGCGCGATCGCCGGTTTGCTGGTCAATTCAAGCTTAAGGGTGATTCGCTCACCGATGGTGCGTCCCAGTAACTCTTCCAGCGAACGGACTTGCTCGTTGATGTCGACCGGCCGTGTATCCAGCGGCTGCTGACGGGCGAAGGCCAGCAAGCGATGGGTCAGCGAGGCGGCACTCATTGCTGAATTCAGCGCCGCTTCACTGTAAAACTGCACCTTGTCCAGACGCCCATCGACCACGCGCTTCTGGATCAGCTCCAGGCTGGTGATGATCCCGGTCAGCAGGTTGTTGAAGTCATGGGCGATACCGCCGGTGAGTTTGCCCAGTGCGTCCATCTTCTGCACCTGCAACAACTGCGCCTCGGCACGCACGCGTTCGGCGACTTCCTTGGCCAGTTGCGTGGTGGTGTCGTCCAGGCGCGCCAGATGCGAGCGCTCGCGATGGCGGTGTTCGGTGACGTCCTCAACGAAGACCAGGCTCAGTTCGGGCGTACGGTACGGGGAAATTTGCCACTCGGTCTCGCGAATCTCGCCCTGCACGCGCATGTTCAGCGTGCCTTTCCAGCGCTCGCCATCGACCAGACGCAAGCGCAGTTCATTGAGGATGGCGCTCTGATCCTCGGCGAAGCATTCGCGCAAGGCTTGCGGATCCCGATTGTCGAGAATCAGTTGCGCGAAGGCATGGTTGCATTCATGCACCTTGAGGCTGGCATCGAGCACCGCGATCGGTGCGGAGACGTTGACGAAAATCTCGCGAAACCGCGCTTCACTTTCGCGCAGGGCATTTTCCGTGTCGCGTACTCGCAGCAACGTGCGCAGGGTGGCCAGCAGCACGTCGGGATCGACCGGGTGAATCAGGTAGGCATCTGCGCCGGCATCGAGGCCGGTGATGATGTCGCCGGTCTGGATCGACGCGGCGGACACGTGAATCACGGGTAGCAGCGCCGTGCGGGTGTCTGCGCGCAGTTTGCGCACGATATCGAAGCCACTCATGTCCGGCAGATTGACGTCGAGGATCAGTGCGTCGAGCACTTCACTTTCGATCAGCGCCAGCCCCTCGCCGCCGGTGCCGGCCTCCAGCACCTCGTAGCCGTGGCGCTCCAGCCGCCGGCGCAGGGCGTAGCGGGTGGCGACGTTGTCGTCGACGATCAACAGGCGGATGTCACGTTTCATCGACGTTCTCCAGAGCGATCGCCAGCGGAATGATCACGAAGAAGGTCGAGCCGACCCCCGGCGTGCTTTCCAGCCCGACTTCACCGCCGAGCAGGGCGGCGAAGCGTTTACACAGCGACAGGCCCAGCCCGGTGCCGCGCAGACGTTTCTGCAACGGCGAGTCGACCTGGGAAAAGTCTTCGAACAATGCGCCATGCAGCTCTGGTGCGATACCGATGCCGGTGTCGCTGACGGCAAAGCGCACCTTGTCCGCACCTTCGAGTCGCGCGGACACCCGTACTTCGCCACGGGTGGTGAACTTCAGCGAGTTGGAAATGAAGTTGCGCAGGATCTGCGCGAGTTTCTTGTCGTCGGTGTACAGGCGCGGCAAGCCGACCGGTTCTTCGAAGATCAAATCGACCGCAGTAGCATCGACAATCGGCCGGAACATCCCGCGCAGGGCGGAGAACAGGTCGAACATGTCGAACCACGCCGGGGAAATGCTGATGCGTCCGGCCTCGATCTTCGCCAGATCGAGCAGGTCATCGACCATGTCGCTGAGTTCGCGCGCAGCGGTGCTGACGAACGCTACCTGTTTGTGTTGCTCTGGACTGAGCGGGCCGTCGAGTTCGTCGGCGAGCAGGCTGTTGATACTCAGGATCGAACCCAGTGGCGTGCGGAACTCATGGCTCATGTACGACAGGAAACGGCTTTTCAAGTCCGAGGCCTGGCGCAATTCCTCAGCCTGTATGTCGAGTTCGGCGTACAGGGCCAGCACGCCCTGATTGGTTTCATCGAGTTCTTCGCGCAGGGCCGCAGTTTCGCTCTGCAACTGCGCAATCAGCGCGGTCTGTTCCGCACTGCTCAGAATCGGCGACTCAGCCATGGGCGGCCTCCAGGGCAACGACTAGCACCGTTACATCGTCGCGCCCGCGACAGAAATCGCGGTGCAGGACGCTGGCTATCACGGCGGGGTGGCGGTGCACCAGGCCGGGGTAGTCTTGAAGATTCCAACGGGACTGCAAGCCGTCGCTGTACATGATCAATAGATGTCCATTCACGTGAGCATAGTCAAAGGGCCGGGCTTTCCGGTATTGCACGCCGACAATGCCCGGGTGCGAGGCCAGTCCGCGGGATTTGTCGGCGTTGATCAGGCTGGCGCCGATGTTGCCGACGCCGGCAAAGGTCAGGCTGTCGCGCCGCGCATCGAACTGGGCAAACGCGACAGCGCCGCCGCGAGTACCGATCATGTCGCGGTGCATGTCTTCCATCAGCATCACCGGCTCGGCGAAAGGCGTCAGGGCGAAGGTTTGTGCTCCGGCACGACCGGCCCGTTCGGCTTCTTCTCCGTGACCGAGACCGTCGATGATCAGCGCGCTGACGCTGCCGTTGTCATACGCCAGTTGCCAGACATCGCCGCAGGCCGGATCGTTGTGCAGCGAGTGCTGGCTGACTCCAAAATGCATGTCCGGTTCGCGATCCGAGCGTGGATAAAACCGGGCCAGTAGCACCGCGCCACGAGCATCCGCGTACACATCAAACACTTCAGCCTGGCGTGATATCGAGCCGAGGCCAATGCCTTGGGTGCCTCCGGTGGAGAAGCCGTCGGGCATACAGGCCTGCAAATCAAACCCCTGAGCACGGTCGATGGCGAGCAACTCAATGCCGAAACCATCAATGCGCGGCAGCACCCGCAGATGCATCTCACCGTGGCTGGCGTGCTTGAGCACATTACTTGCCAGCTCCGTCGCCACCAATGCCACACGCCCGGCATCGCGCTCATCAAAGCCATGCAGTTCGGCCATTTGTTGCGCGGTGCGCCGCGCGTGGCCGACCTGGCTGCTGTCCTCGATCAGTAAAACCTGGGTCATCGACCCGCTGATATTCATGTCCATCGGGTGATCGTTATTCGTGTGCCCTTGCCAGGCTCTGTTTCAAGTTCGAACTCTTCGACCAAGCGCTTCGCCCCGGTCAGGCCCAGGCCCATGCCGCTGCCGGAGGTCCAGCCGTCGGTCATCGCCAGTTTGATGTCGGCAATGCCCGGACCTTCATCGCGAAACGTCAGGCGCAGACCGACCTTGTGATCCTCATCGAGAATTTGCCAGTCCATGTCGCCGCCGCCACCGTAAACCATGGTGTTACGCGCCAGTTCGCTGACAGCCGTGACCATTTTCGTCAGGTCGATCAGGCGCATTCCGCATTCGGTGGCCAGTTTGCGTGCGGTCTGGCGCGCGAGCACGACATCCTGCTCGATGTTGATGGGTTGAGTACCGCTACTTCGCACGGTCATTGTTGCAGTACTCGTTCCCGCAGCAGTTTCATCCCGCGCTCGACGTTCAGTGCGGTGCTGACGCCGGGCAGGGTCATGCCAAGTTCCACCAAGGTAATCGCCACTGCCGGTTGCATGCCCACCAGAACAGTTTCGGCGTCCATGATTTTCGACAGGCCGGAAATCGTGCCGATCATCCGGCCGATGAACGAGTCGACCATGTCCAGCGCCGAAATGTCGATCAACACCCCGCGCGCCGAGGTTTTGCTGATGCGTTCGGACAAGTCGTCTTGCAAGGTGAGGGCGAGTTGGTCGTGCATGTCGACCTGAATGGTCACCAGCAGAAAGTCGCCCATTTGTAGAATCGGGATACGTTCCATGCTTAAACCGTCTTGACGAGGCTGACACCCAAACGGGTCAGGGCCAGTTTCAAAGCGTCGGCCAGATTGGCCTTGGTCACCACGCCTTGCAGGTCGAGACCGAGGTGGACGATGGTTTGCGCGATCTGCGGACGTACGCCGCTGATGATGCAGTCGGCGCCCATCAGGCGGATTGCGGTCACGGTTTTCAGCAGGTGTTGCGCGACCAATGTGTCGACGGTCGGCACGCCGGTGATGTCGATGATGGCGATTTCCGAACCGGTGTCGACGATGCGTTGCAGCAGCGATTCCATCACCACTTGCGTGCGCTGCGAGTCGAGAGTGCCGATCATTGGCAGCGCCAGCACGCCGTCCCACAGCTTGACCACCGGGGTCGACAGCTCCAGCAGCTCTTCCTGCTGACGCTTGATCACCGCTTCGCGGGATTTTTGAAAGGTGCGGATGGTGTGCATGCCGAAGGCGTCGAGCAGTTCCGAGACTTCCCAGAGTTGTTCGGCGAGCAGTGCAGGCTGGTCTTTGTAATGGCTCTGCAGCAGGTTAAACAGCGGGCCTTTGAGGGCGAAGATGAAACTGGCGGTCTGTTGCGAATCCTGGCCGAGCAGGGCGCGGCTGTGGGAGAGCTTTTCGAGGAACTGGCGGGTGGCTTCCCAACCCGGTGCGGCGATATTGGTGCCGTTGTCGTTTTCGATGCCACTGACCACCAGTTGCAGGAATTCTGTAGTCTGTTGCTGCAGATCGTGCTCTTTCAGATTACGCGTGGCGCCGCTGGCTTGCAGGCCGTTGATCCATTCGCCCAGCAGTTGTGCTTGGTTGTTTTTCATCGCATCGAGTGTGCTGTTCTGCAGTGCTGCCATGTGCCTGTTGCTCCGTCGCGAATTGGGGGGCGGTCGTGAAAATGATCGCCGCGAAGTGATCGACATTTGCCGTTCGAAATAGTTGTTCGTTCACGCACGTATATTTTTGATCTGGCGCGAGTAACGTCCCGGTAACTCTAGTCGGCGTGACGGCGAGCGGCGAAGTTTTGAACGTTGGCGCGGGGCAGGCTTCGAATCTTCAAGGCCCGACTGATTTGCGTCGGGCTTGATTTGACGAGCGAGGTGGCCATGAACGAGCAAACGAAGCAGAGCCAATCTGGCGAACCGATCAATCGCAATGATCCGGCTATCGACCCGCAGGTGCCGGGGCAGCCGGTGCCGACGCAGCATCAGGGCGATGGCGGGCAGGCGCAGAGTGCGGATCCGGCGGTGGATCAGAAGAACCAGCATACGGATAACGACAATGAGTTCAGCCCGGGCTTCGAACCGCAGCCGGATCGGGCGAAGCCGGGGGAGGAGACGGATTCCGATATTGATACGGATGGCGGTTGATATTCGACGGATATGACAAGGCCGCATCTTATGGATGCGGCCTTTTTTTCGCTTGAGTCTTGTGGGGTGGCTGAGATCAATCCCCCTCACCCCAGCCCTCTCCCCCAGGGGGGCGAGGGGGAAGGGAGCCGATCTCGATACTTTTCAAAAGCCAGGTTCGACTCGAGATTACAGGTCGGTGCAACTCGAACCTCCACCGCGGTCGGCTTTCCCACTAGGGAAGCGAATCGATTTCGGTGCCTTTCAAAAGCTAAGTTCAACTCGAGATTTCAGGTCGGCGTAACTCGAGCATCCACCTCGGTCGGCTCCCTCTCCCTCCGGGCGGTCCGACGTTTCGGGAGGGCTGGGGTGAGGGTAAGGCTTTTTACTTGCTCGGATGTTTGGCCTGCAGCTCTTTAGCGGCGGCCAGATGTTTCTCCAGCCCCGGCAGCATTTTCTGCGCAAACGCTTTCAGTTCAGTCGCGCCTTTGACCTTGTCATCGGTCACGGTATTGGCTTGTTTCTTGAACAGCTCGATGGTCTCTTCGTGCGCCTTCACCTGATTGTTGGCGTACGCCGCGTCGAAAGATTCATCACGCACTTCAAGGATTTTTTCCTTGGCCTGTTTGACCAGTGTCGTGGTGTCCGGGACTTCGATGTCGTTGGCCTTGGCAATGGTCGCCAGCTCATCGTTGGCCTTGCCATGATCGGTGATCATCATGTTGGCAAACGCCTTGATGTCAGCCGATTGGCTTTTTTCCAGGGCGAGCCGACTGGTTTCGATTTCGGCAATGCCACCGGCCGCGGCGTTATCGACAAAGTCATTGTCAGTGGCGGCAAAAGCGCTGCCCATGCCGCTGCTCAAAGCGACAGCCAAAACCAGATGACGCAGGTTGAATCCGTCCATTGGTGTATCTCCACGCAGTTATTGTTGGTGTTAACCAATGGAGGCAATGCGGCGAATAAAGGTTTGATCGCATTTGCGACAGGGCGACGAACGGGCACCGCTGGTCTGACAGGTGGTCGACAGAACCGTGCAACCGAGGCCATTCTGATAACTGGCCAGCGCAATCGGTCGCGTTGGCCAGCCGATCAACTGACGGAGGTGTTCCATGCCGGTTCCCCATGACCTGTTTCAGGACTTGAGTTGCACGAAGGAAGAGATCCAGCAAAAACGCACCCAGGATCCACGACTGGATTCACTGATCAACAAGTACTCCCAAGCCGACGCAGAGGTGGTCAAGGCCGAAACGGCCACTTCAGATGCCCCCACCGACGACGCATTGAAAAAGCTCAAAGAGAAACGCCTGAAGGTCAAAGACGAAATCGTCAGCCATTTACAGGCGCCTTCCTGATCCGCCGACCTGCGGTTGCGGATTGACGGGAACGACAGCCACGACCGGCACCTCGAATGTACAGAGTCTTCAATCCCCGACTCTTTGCGAGGTGCCTTATGAACGATCCCAAATTCCCCAGTGAAGAGCAGGGCGCTTTCGACCCGGTTCCCACGCATCCCGAACCGAACAGCCCGGCGCATACCACGGCCAACCCCGAAGAGCCGGATGAGGATCTTCCCGAAGACGAAGATCCGGACAAGTTCGATAAATCCAGTAACTGACAGATCGCCATCGCTGGCAAGCCAGCTCCCACAGTGAATTGTGTTGTCCACAAATGCCGCGGTCAGCAAAGAACCCTGTGGGAGCTGGCTTGCCAGCGATGGCGTCAGTAGGCTCGATACAGATCCAGCAGGTTCACTTCAGGGCCGCATCCAACGGCATCCGCGCCATGTGCGTCGCCTTCAACGAGCCAAAATACAACCACGGCCCGTACTCGCGCACGGTGGTAATCGGCGAGTAATTACCACTGCTCGCATCCTGCAGATTGGCGATCACCTTGCCGTCCAGATCCAGCCCCAGAACAAACCCGCGCTTCTCCACCGGTTTCGGTAAAACCTTCAGCGCCCGCACGATCATCTTGCGCACGAATGGATGCCCCGCCGTGCCATCGAGCAGAGCATTGCGCGGCGCGTACAACGCCACCCAGAACCGATTGCTGCCATTGAACGCGAGGTTGTCCGGCAGCCCCGGCAAGTTATCGATGAACAGGTCGTGAGTGCCGGCTTTCGGCCCGGTCAGCCAATAACGGCTGATGCGATAGGCACCGGTTTCGTTGACCAGCACATAAGCGTCGTCCGGGCCGAGGGTCACGCCGTTGGCGAACTCAAGCTTATCGAGCAGCACACTGGTTTTGCCGCTCTGAAAGTCATAGCGCAGCAGACGTCCATCGCCGCCGTGCTCAATGATTGCCTCGCCGTCATGGCCATAACCCCAGCGACTGGAAGCATCGCTGAAATAGGCGTAATGCCCTGACTTGTCGATGGCCACGTCATCAGTAAAACCGAAGGCCAGACCATTGGCCTCGGTGGTCAAAGGAACCAGCTGACCTTGCGCATCGAGGGACAACAAGCCCTTGACCCCATCAGCGATCACCAGCATGCCGTTCGGATGCCGGGCCAGGCCCAGCGGGCGGCCACCGGTGTCGGCGAGGACTTTGCGTTGCTGGCCGTCGAGGCTGGTGCGGATCAGTCGGCCGTCGTGCAGACCGGTGATCAGGAAGTCACTCTCCAGCAGCAAGGCTTCCGGCCCTTCGATGTCGCTCGGCCCGACCTGCGCTGCGCCTTTGAGTTTCTGGTTCTCGGCGTAAATGCCTCCTGTCAGCGAAGGTGCTGGAGGCGGCGTCCAGGCCACGGGTTCGACTTTGGTCGGCATCAACAACAAGAACGCGATGACGATGAGGATCAGCAGCAACAACAGATGCCGTAGCTTCACGCGCTGGCCCTCGTCGATGACAGGTATTGCGCGGCCATGTCACGCAGCGCCAGCATCGACGCGGCGGATTCGTGTTCGATGCGACGTTTGAGTAGCAGGTGATTGGCGATGCGCATGGCCAAACCGTCGAAGCGATAATCCAGCGTGCGCACAAACCGCGTGCCACTGCCCTCGGCGGTACATTCATACGTCAACAGCAGCGATAATCCATGATCACCTTGCGCCCGCGCGCACCAGCGTCGGCCGGGCAAGTACTCGGTGACTTCCCAGCTCAAATGGCCTTCACGTCCACCCGCGTGAATGTCCTCTTCAAAGCGCGCGCCGGCATGCAGTGGGCCGGGAGCGCCGTCTATCTTCAGCGACGAGGGGTGCCACTCCGGCCAGCGACCGACACTGGCGGCGTAGGCAAGCACAGCAATGGGTTCGCCAGCGATATCGACGGTGTGCTGCATGCGGGTCATGGGCATTCTCGCGTAGCTCAAAGGGGCGGTTTCCGGCTCCCAGTAAAGGGTGCCGAACAGATAGTCCATCAGTGGCAGGACGATGTTGAAGTTGCGCTCCTGCATGCGCTCGCGGCGGTGATGCAGTTCGTGCAAGCGGCGCATCTGGCGGATCCATGGCAGGCGCGCCAGAGGATTGTCTGCCGGCAAATGCTCGCAGGCATGGAACACCTCGTAAGTCAGGTAACCCAGCACCATGCAGCCACCGAACAACCCGGCGACGTTGGCGTTTACCTGTGCCAACAGCCACCACAACGGCAGGGTAATCAGCAGTGTGTGCAGTACGATCAGCCAGGCGGGGAACAGGATCACCCGCCAGTCGCGGGCATTGTCGTAGGTCATGTGGCCGGGCGTGAAGAAGCTGTGATGATCGCCGGCATGCCGGGCGTAGAACATTTTCGCGAAGGCTTTTTTGTGGTGGCCGAGATGGCGATGGACCATGTACACGGCGAAATTGAACAACAGCAGGGTCAGCGGCACCGTCAGCCATTCCAGCAGGGCGACCTGCTGCACGCTGCTCCAGAACCCGCCGATGGCCAGCACGCCGAACAGCAGCACGAAGGCGCCGTGCAGCCACGGGTTGTACAGCGGATGAATGGCCGCGCGGTAACGGCTGCGGAATGTCTCGGTGGTCTGCCTCACTGCGTCACCTGCGGGTATTGTTGTTATACCCGGCAGATTAGCCGATCCCGCCGTTTGTGCAGGCCGGACCTCGGTGTCACATGCGCCATGCTCCGGTGCAAAGCTGCCGGTTCAGCTCAGCGGGTTCCAGCGTTGCGACCAGTCGTCATCAGTACGGATCACTTCGCGCAACAGGTGGAAGGCTTGCTGCAGCGTCGCTGAATCGCGATCGCGTGAGTAGACAAGGTAAGTCGGGTAGCCAAATTCCGGGGCTTTGGTCACCGCTTCCAGGGCACCGCTTTCCAGATAAGTGCGGACCACGCGGGTGCGGAAGTAGCCGCTGCCGCCGTGTTCGAGAATGTATTGCAGGGCCAGCGGGCCGAGGTTGAAACTCAGCGCCGCTTTGGCTTTTTCCGGCAGGGCGGCGTCATGCTGGCGGCGGAAGTCCGGACCCCAGTCGATGTAGACGTAGGGATCGGGACGATCGGGGGCACGCACCAGAATCAGTTTTTCTTCCAGCACTTGCTCGACCTGCAAGCCCGGCCAGTATTCCGGCTGATAGACCAGCGCGGCGTCGAGCACGCCGAGTTCGAGTTGGCGCAGCAGATTTTCGCCGTCGCGGATTTCCATGCGCAGTGCATGCCCGGGAATCTTTTCGCGCAGCTCCGCTGCCCAACTGAGCATCAACGGGTTGCACAGGCTGACTTCGCCGCCGATGTGCAGCACGTTGTGGTAGCCCTCGGGCAGCGGCAGGTCGCGGCGCGCGGCTTCCCAGGTCTGCACCAGTTGATTGGCGTAAACCACAAAGGCCTCGCCATTGGGCGTCAGTTTCGCCCCGGCGCGGTTGCGCACGAACAGCGTACTGCCCAATTGGCTTTCGAGTTTTTGCACCCGGGCGGTGACCGCCGTTTGCGTGACGAACAGCTTTTGTGCGGCCGCGGCGAGACTGCCGTGACGGACGATTTCCAGAAAGGTGCGAGCGAGATCGATGTCCATGGGCGGGCCGGTGTTTGAGGTGGCGGGCATTGTAAAGGCAAAAGCCCCTCATCGGATCGCCGCCCGCCTAACCCTCTCCCGGAGGGAGAGGGGACTGACCGAGGTGTCTGGCGTCATACATCGACCTGAAAGATCGGGTCGATTATGGATTCAGAACATGAATCTCACGTCGGTGTAGATCTCCAATATCCCCGGCTCGGTTCCCTCTCCTTGGGGAGAGGGCTAGGGTGAGGGGTAAGCAGTCACCGCCAAAATCAACTGGCCAACTCGGTCAAACGCACCCGCGCCCACTCTTCAATCAACCGCGCCGGCGTGCCACACACCTTGCGCTTGTAGACAAAATTTCGGCACTTCTCGGCGAACTGATGGCGGTTGTAGAGCATGTCTTCCTGCATCTCTTGCAACTCGGTTTCGCGGCACTGGCGGATCAACTCCTGATCAACCCGCGCCTTGCGTTCACGCACCGCCGCATAGGTCGGATCGCTCACCACGCTGTTAGCCCGTTGCAGCAACCACAGAGAAAACTCGTCCGGGCAGCGTGGGCCGATCTCTTGAACCATGCCCAGTTGCCACGCCTGAACCGCGCTCACCGGCAGGCACGCCTGAGTCAGTTGCTCGGCCATCGCCGGGCCGACGGCGCGGGGCAGGCTGTAGGTCCAGTATTCGGAGCCATACAAGCCCATGCTTTTGTAATGCGGATTGAGCACGACATCGGCGCGGGCAAACACGATGTCGGCGGCCAGTGCGAGCATCACGCCACCGGCGCCTGCGTTGCCGGTGACACCGCTGACCACCAGTTGCCGGGCCGTCAGCAGTTCTGCGCAGACATCGTCGATCGCCTGAATATTGGCCCAGGCTTCGGCGCCAGGATCCTGCGCAGCCTGGATCACGTTCAAATGCACGCCGTTGGAAAAGCTGCCGCGCCCGCCCTTGATCAGCAACACTTGAGTATCACGGGATTTGGCCCAGCGCAGCGCGGCGACCATGCGCTGGCATTGCTCGGTGCTCATGGCGCCGTTGTAGAACTCGAAGGTCAGCTCGCCGACGATGCCGGACTCTCGATAACGAAGCGGTTGATACGCTTCGTCACTGAACGGTTGTGTGGCAATCGACCAGTCCAGCACCGGCACATCGTCCAGTTGCCCGGCCAACAGGTGCCGCGCCGGTTGCTTGAAGGTTTCCTCGCCGGGTTGCGGTTTGCGCCGCAGTGCGCCGATCCACAGGCTTTGATCGCCGGCCGCGACGAGTACGGCATCGTCATGCACCGCGAGAATTTCGCCGGGCACGCCGCTGCGCGAATCCAGGTGTGCGTCGTAAACGTAATACTGACCGCCGGCCAGGCTCGCCAACACACCGGGCTGGCCATCGGCGGCATCGATGCAGCGTTTGATGAAGCGCGCGCAATCGTGCCAGCTGAAACTGCGATCGACCTGTTTCATGTTCGGCTGCAAGCGCCCGCGTACTTTTGTATCGGCATAGTCGAGGGCAACCGGTTCAAACCCTTCGACGAACTTCTCCACCACCTCGCGTATGCAACGAATCGCCGCATCACTGACCCGGCCGTTGTACAGCTCGGATTTGCGCAGGCCCGCCGGCAGGTTGAATTCGCAGGTGGCCCACACCGGGCCGGCGTCCATTTCTTCGACTGCTTGCAACGCGGTGACGCCCCAGCTCGGCAGCTCGTTGGTAATCGCCCAGTCGAGGGCACTCGCACCGCGATCGCCGACGATGCCGGGATGAATGATCACCACCGGGCGTTCGGCATTGCTCCACAGCGCCTCTGGCACGCGGTCTTTGAGGAACGGGCAGATCACCAGATCGGCGCCGCTATGTTCGATCTGTTCGCATACGGCTTGTTCATCGGTAAACAGCACGACGCTGGGCGAGTGACCGGCCTCGCGCAGTTCCAGCCAGGCGCGTTGGGTCAGGCCGTTGAAGGCCGACGACAGCAGAATGATGTTGAGTGGTCGCATGCTTGCTCTTCCTTGAGTGGGTTCAGCCGTGGGCTCTCGCTGAGCCGTCCCTGGCTTTCGATGGAGCCGCGAGATTAATCAGTGGCCGACCGCGCGCCAGTGACCGAGGTCAACGTTGTGTCAGCCAATGTTTCTGCGGCGACGAAGCGGCTTATGCTCAATGGTTTGCTTATGCTGATTTTTTATTACTTCAAATGTCTTCGAGGCTATTGCACAGTCGCGCCTGATCAGAGCCGGACGATCCCGGCAGAACGATGGTTTTTCGCAGCGGGTGGGACCCGTTTCAGGGAGCAAGGCATGGGTGGGTACAACCCGCATTACCAGATCATCGGGCAGATGTTCCAAAAGGACTATCGCTGGCTGTGTGCTGCCGTTGGCCGCACGCTGGGTTGCCCGCACAGTGCGCAGGACATCGCCTCGGAAACCTTTCTGCGGGTGCTGGCACTGCCGGATCCGACAGCCATCCGCGAGCCACGCGCGCTGTTGACCACCATCGCCCGGCGGCTGGTGTACGAAGGCTGGCGCCGTCAGGATCTTGAGCGCGCCTATCTGGAAAGCCTGGCGCTGGCGCCCGAGCCGGTGCATCCGTCGCCGGAAGAACGGGCGCTGGTGATCGAAGCGCTGCTGGCCGTCGATCGCTTGCTCAACGGGCTGTCGGCCAAGGCCAAAGCGGCGTTTCTCTACCATCAACTCGACGGATTGACCTACAGCGAGATCGGCGAGCGCCTCGGCGTGTCCACCAGTCGCGTGCAGCAATACATGGTCGAAGCCTTCAAGCGCTGCTATCAGGCGATGCAGGCATGAGGCCGGACGAGGCGGTGATCGACGAGGCGGCACAATGGCTGGCGTTGTTGCAGTCGGGCGAGGCGGGCATGGCTGAGCGGGCCGCGTTCGAGGCCTGGCGGGGCGCCGATCCACGCCATCAGCAAGTCATCGAGCAAATGGGCGGCGGCCTCAATCTGCTGCGTAACCCGACCCTGCGCAGCGTGTCGCGCAGCAGCTTGTTGCACAGCCTCAATGCACCGTCGAGTCGTCGACGCTTTATCAGCGGCAGTTTGAGTGTGCTGGGTATTGCGTTGTTGGCCGGGTTGCTCGGCCGCCGCTACGGCTGGTTGCCGGAGGCGGGAGAGTTATCGACCGGGACCGGCGAGCGACG
Source organism: Pseudomonas chlororaphis (assembly GCF_000783395.1). Classification (GTDB taxonomy): domain Bacteria; phylum Pseudomonadota; class Gammaproteobacteria; order Pseudomonadales; family Pseudomonadaceae; genus Aquipseudomonas; species Aquipseudomonas chlororaphis_H. Next base: position 89,099 of record NZ_JSFK01000040.1, read on the forward strand.
TGACTTCACCTTGGCCGACGGCAGTGCGCTGACCCTCAATGCGCGCAGTCGTGTGGTGCCGTTATTCGATGAGCAGCAACGTTTGCTCGCGTTGCGCAGTGGTGAGTTGCTGGTCGATGTGGCGAAAGAGCCGGCGCGACCCTTTGTGGTCGAGACCGAGCACGGTCGTATGCGGGCGCTGGGGACGAAGTTTCTCGTTCAGTACAGCGAGGAGGCGACGCGATTGGTGATGCTCCACTCGCAGGTCGAAGTGGTCACCGCAGATGGCGCGCGGCAAGTGGTGGCGGCCGGCGAGAGTCTGCTGTTCAACGGCGCAGGGTTGCTGGCGCTGGAGCGCAGCAGCGGCCAGGAAAGTGCCTGGGTGCAGGGGCGCCTGGAAGTGCGCGACCGGCCTCTGCGCGAGGTCATCGACAGCCTGCGCCGTTACCGTCGCGGCATTTTGCATCTGAGTCCGGAAGTCGCCGATCTGCGCCTCAGCGGGCTGTATCCGCTCGACGACAGTGATCGCACCCTGCAACTGCTGGAGCACTCGCTGCCGATCCGCGTGACCTGGCACAACCCGTACTGGGTCAGCATCGACGCACGGTTATAAACCCATAACTTCTTGGCCTAATCGCCGCCCTATAAAAAGCGCTGGCCCGCTGCTCATTCCCTGCAGATGCCTTCAACAGGGAAACCCTTCGATGTTCTCACTCAAACAACAATTACCTCGATTGACCCTCGCCGCTGCGTTGGCGCTGGGCATCAGTCCATGGCCGGCGGTGGCCCAGGAATCGGCAGCGGCGGTGTTCACCTTCGACATCGCCAGCGGACCGCTCGATGAAGTGCTGCTGGGCATCTCGCGGCAGAGCGGTGTGCCGATTTCCTTCAGTCAGGAACTGGTGCAGGGCAAACGCAGCGCGGCAGTACGCGGCGCGTTGGGCGGCCGGCAAGCAGTCGAAAAAGCCTTGCTCGGCAGTGGTCTGCAAGTCGAACAAAGCGCTCAGGGTCTGACGGTTCGAGAGGCCGATGCGCCGGCGAAAGTCACTGCCGTGGCACCGGTCACCAGCGCCGATTACCGCATGGAAAAAGTCACCGTGACCGGCTCGCGTATTGCCCGCGCGCAAAGCGATGGCGCGACGCCGGTCAACGTCATCACCCACGAGGAAATGGAAGCGCGCGGCTATAAAAACGTCTACGACGCCCTCGCGACGCAGACGCAAAATACCGGCATGACCCAAGGCGAAGATTACGGCAACACCTGGCAACCGGCGGCCAGCGCGCTCAACCTGCGCGGCCTCGGCCCGAACCATACGCTGGTGTTGATCAATGGCCGGCGGGTGGCCGATTACCCGACGCCGTACGACGGCAAGGTCAACTTCACCAACCTGGCGAACATTCCATCGGCGGTCATCGAACGCATCGAAATCCTCAGCAGCGGCGCCTCGGCGATTTATGGTTCGGACGCGATTGCCGGGGTGGTCAACATCATCCTCAAGGACAAGATCAACGGCGTCGACGTCAATCTCAAGGGCGGCACCAGTGAGCGCGGCGGCGGTGACAACCAGCGTTTGCAGATCAGCGGCGGCGGCAGTTGGGGCGACTTCGACGGCCTGTTCGGCCTGGAGCTGACTAACCGCGATCCGATCTGGGCCGATGACCGTGGCTTTATGCAAAACGGCCCGTTGGCGGACGTCGGTTACCGCCGCGATCTGAGCAACAGTCGTTATCTGGGACCGGGTTGCGGTGCTTATCAGGGCACCTTCGACAACAAACTGGTCAACAGTGGCGGGCGCTGCCGCACCGACCAGATGTACAACGATTACTGGACCGTGCAAACCCAGAAGGAAAACTACGACGGCTACACCCGTGGCACCTGGCATTTCAGCGACAGCGGTCAGGTCTTCGCCGATTTGATGTACGGCCTCGACCATATCCAGAACAACACGCGCGGGCCGACCTTCACCTCGCCGGATTTCATTAACCAGAACAGCGGCAATCTGGAGCGCTGGTATCGACGCTTCGGCGAAGAGGAAATCGGTGGCCGCACCAGCAACAACAGCAAGTGGCGCGACACCTCGTGGACCGGCACCCTCGGACTCTCGGACAAGATCGCCGACACTGGCTGGAGCTACGATCTGGCGGCCAATCGCTCGGAATATCGCAGCGTCCGGACCACCCGTTACACACCGCTGTCATCGATTCAGGATTTCTACCTCGGCCCGCAACTCGGCGTCAGCGGTGGTTATCCGGTGTTCGCCCCGGATGCTTCACGGCTCGATCGACCTCTGACTCCGCAGGAGTGGCAGCAGTTTCGCGGCAACCTGACCCAGAGCAGCAAGTCGGTGTCGACCAGTTACAACGCCTCGGTCAATGGCGATCTGTTTGATTTGCCGGCCGGCCCCGTCGGTTTCGCCGGGGTGCTGGAGGCGGGCAAGCAGGAATACCGTGTCGACCCGGATGACGGCCTCAACGACGGCACCTTTTACGGCGTGAGCCCACAGCAAAGCTCCGGTGGCTCGCGCAAACGTTATGCGGCGGGCGGCGAGTTCAGCATTCCGGTGACTGACACGATTCTGGCGACCGCCGCCGGGCGCTGGGACCAATACAAATTCAGCGGCCGCACCGAGCAGCAGAAAACCTACAACCTCGGGCTTGAGTGGCGCCCGGTGACCAGCCTGTTGCTGCGCGGCAGTTATGGCACCAGTTTCCGTGCGCCGGACCTGAACTACATCTATCAGTCCGACAGCAACGGCTACTACCCGGCGCAAATCGATTACTACGGTTGCAGCCAGGGCGTGGAGGGCGCCTGTGATCGTGGGCGGGTCGATTACACCCAGAGCGGTACCGCGAATCTGGAGTCAGAACGCGGCAAATCCTGGACCTACGGATTTGTCTGGTCGCCGTCGCGTAACTTCGATTTCTCCACGGATTTCTGGCGTGTCGAGATCGATGACCTGCTGACCACCGTCGATGAAAATCGCTTGCTGCAACAAGAGAACGAGTGCCGCAACGGAACGCAGGACATTAACTCGGCCAACTGCCAATCGACGCTGGCGCGTATTGATCGTAACGCCGGCAATGCCGCAGTCGATCCGAACCAGCTGAATCGAGTGCGGGTCAACGCCATCAACGCCGCCAGCGAGCGGGTCAGTGGTCTGGATTTCAAGAGCAATATCCGCTGGGGTGCCGGGCAGTATGGCGCGTTCAGTTCGGCGCTGGGTTACACCCTGGTGCTTTCGCATTACTACAAGGAATCGGAGGAAGCGCCGACGCAAGACTGGCGCACTTCACGCACCAACTACGACTGGCGCAGCAAGGTCAACGCCAGCCTGACCTGGGATTACCAGAAAGCCACGGCGACGCTGATGGGCATTCGTTACGGCTCGGTCACCAATGGCGCAGGAGACGGGCGCCTGTCGCCGTGGACAGTGTTCAACGCCAGTGCACGCTACAAACTCAATGATCGGGCGAGTGTCGGTCTGACCGTGAACAACGTGCTTAATCAGGTTAAACACGACGACTCGGCGGGGTGGCCGTATTACCCGACCGGCAACTATGACCCGTACGGACGGCAGTGGTGGCTGGATGTGAGTTATCACTTCGGCGGATGATGGCAGGCATTTCGCGTTTTACGTCCTACGGAAAACGGCGGGTTTTGCGGCAAACAGGGGATATTTCCGACGACCTTTTCAGGTTGGTCGTCGGAAGCGCGATCTATAGCATCGGACCTGACATTGAAGTCGCTGAGCGGCTTGAACGCTCAGGCTCCCAGATCAAGGATCTATTATGCGTACCCCACACATCGAACATGAAACCCCTGTTTATTCCCTGCGCAACTTCTGGATCGACGATCGCGCCAGATGCCCCATGGAGGATGTCGCGATGCCCACATCAAAAGCACCCCGGCTGACGGTGCTGAAGAAGGCCGAGGGAAAACCTGTCGATTTGCTCGTGCATGGCCAGGACCTCGGTGATGATGCCATGCTGATTGTCCGCCTTACCGACGAGGGCTTTGAGCTGAGCGACGTCGTCAACATGCTTTCAACTTCCGAAATGTACCTGCGCGAAGACATGGTCAAACGCATCACCGGCAAATCTGTCAGAACCGTGCAGCGGCTGTTGAAGGAAGGCAAATCGCTACGGCTTGACTCGCAGCAGAGCGTTGTCGCCTATCAATATGCGCTGGTGCTGGAGATGGCCATTCGTGCGTTCGGGGGGCTGTCACAGGCGGAGAGATGGATGCAGAAGTCCACCCCGTACCTTAACGGCTACGTGCCGTTGGAGTTGACCCACCATCCGCTCGGTTTCCAGATGGTCGAGCAATACTTGTGTCGGGTCCTGTACGGGGGTTACCCATGAATCCCTTGCCCTGGGAAGGGCACTGGTATGGCTGGCGCCTGGATCAGGAGGCCTACGGAGAGACATGGGACAGCGGGATGGGTTCAAAACTGAAGGGCGGTCGATGGAATGCGCCTGGCCGGCGAGTCGTCTATGCATCTGTCGACCCGTCCTCGGCCATTCTGGAGGTGGCAGCCAATAACAGTTTTGATGCACTGGACAGAGAGCCTTATGTGCTGACGTGCTTTGAGGTCATCGGCGATGCACGGGTCAAAGTCGTTCAGCCCGAAGAGGTACCGAATCCTTACTGGTTGAGTCCCGCTTGGCCGTCGCCCAACCAGCAGCGGTTTGCCGACGCTTTACTGGATGAGCATCCGTTTGTCCTGATTCCCTCGGCGGCAACCCGCCACTCGTGGAATCTGCTGGTGAGCTGCGACCTGGCAGAGGGGCAGTTCAAGATGGTCTCTCAAGAACGTTTTGGCCTGGATACACGGTTGCTGCGGGAGATGGCATCGGCTTGATACGGAGGCATGGCATTCTTTGCATAACCTCAGCACTCAACAGTCTAAGTCGCCCTCTATAAATCCTTATTTGTCATCGCACATCCCTGCATAAACCAAAACGCAGGGATGGCTGTTCATGATTCAGTTTTCACCCGTCAAATCACCTTTGAGCCTGGCCTTGCTGCTGGCAATCAATACGCTGCCGGCCATCGCCGCCGATAGCACGGCAACCGAACCGACCACTCAACTGCAGCGTGTCGAAGTCACAGGGACGGCAATTCGCCGGGTCGATGCTGAAACTGCGGTGCCGGTGACCATTCTGCGCGTCGAAGAGCTGCGCGAGCAGGGCGTCACCACCACCGAGGAGCTGGTCAGTCGCATTTCTGCCAACCAGTCTTCGGTTGGCTCGGGACGTTCGGTGGGGTCGAGCAGTGGCGGGGCGTCCTATGCCGATCTGCGCGGCATCGGCGCGAACAAGACCTTGGTGCTGCTCAACGGCCGGCGTCTGAGCAACAACGCCACCAATGCGATCAACGGCTCGGGTGTCGATCTCAACACCATTCCGTTCGCCGCCATTGACCGCGTGGAAGTGCTGCGTGATGGGGCCTCGGCGTTGTACGGCACCGATGCGATTGGCGGGGTGATCAACTTCATCACCAAGACCAGCCTGACCGAAGGGCAGATCAGCACCAACTACGACACGCCGACGCATTCGGGTGGCGGTGAAAGCCGCAATTTCAGCGGCAGTTGGGGCTTCGGTGATTTGCAGGATGATCGTTTCAACGTGTTCGGTGTCGTCAGCTATGACAAACAGCAACGTCTGGCCGCCGAAGATCGTGGCTACACCTACAACTATCAGCCGAACCGTGGGCTTGATTACACCTCCGGCACCGCCTCGCCGGCCAACTGGAGTCAGGGCAGTAACGCCACCAACCCTTTGGCAGGCTCCGGCTGCAACGCGCCGGGATTGCTCGCACGCAACGGCATCTGCCGGCAGAGCCTGTGGAACTACCTCGATCTGGTGCCGGAAACGGAAAAGACTTCGGCCTTCGCCAAAGCCACCGGCAAGCTGTCCGACGATCACAATGTCAGCCTTGAATACTTCTGGGCGCAAAACGAAAACCGCACACAAATCGGCCCCGGCACGTTGATGGGCAATCAGGTCAACCCCGGCACGGCGTTCTATCCAGGTAACGGCATCACCCCCGGGCCGAACGGTTTTGCCCTCGACCCGACGCAACCGGTCGATGTGAACTGGCGCGAAACCGCCGTTGGCGCGCGCCAGCATGAAGACGACAACACCAGTCAGCGCTTGCTGCTGAGTTTTGACGGCACGCTGGTCGGCTGGGATTACAACCTCGGCGCCTCGTACAACCAGAACAAAGTGGTGAACAGCATTCAGGACGGCTACGTCAATGACCGTGCCGTTAGCGCCGGTATTGCCAACGGCGTAATCAACCCGTTCGGCTCGCAGACGGCTGCCGGTTCGGCGCTGTTGGCGGCCAACGCGGTAGACGGCGATTACGCCACGGCGGTCGGGCGGGTGAAAGCCATCGACGGGCGCATCAGTCGTGAAATCGGCGACTGGTTCGGTGCCGGTCCTTCGGCATTGGCGCTCGGCGGCGAGTACCGCAAGGAAGACTTCCATCAGGATTTCGCGCAGTTTGCCGGCGACGTGCAAAGCCTTGGTGTTGATCCGAACGGCAGCGTTGCCGGGGATCGCAGCGTCTCGGCCGAGTACGCCGAGGTCAACGTGCCGGTGCTCGATAGCCTCGAATTGTCTGCGGCGGTACGCCACGACAAGTACAGCGACTTCGGCAGCACCACCAACCCGAAATACTCGTTCCGCTTCCAGCCGTTCAAGGAGTTGGTGGTACGTGGTGCCTACAGCGAAGGGTTCCGTGCGCCGTCGTTGTATGAGCTGTACAACCCGACCTTCACCAGTTTCACCAACGCCAACTACAACGACCCGCGTTTGTGCGCTGGCGGTAATCCGAGCAATGGCGGCATTGCCAACCGCGACTGCGCGCAGCAGTTCAATCGCACCAGCGGCGGCAATACCGACCTGAGCCCGGAAACCGCGCGCAACGTTACCCTCGGGTTTGTCTATCAACCGTTTGAGCGCCTGAGCGCCGGGCTGGATTTCTGGTGGATCGACATCGCCAACCAGATTGCCGAGTTCCCCGAGTCGGCGGTGTTCGACAATCCTGAGTTGTACCCGGATCGCCTGGTCCGCAAGCCGGATGGCTCCATCGATCACATCGTCACCGGCCTGGCCAACCTCGGCAAGATCAAGACCAATGGCGTCGATGTCAGCTTCGATTACCGTCTGCCGAGCACGCCGTACGGCAACTTCGGCATAGGCCTGCAAGGCACTTACGTCACCCGCTATGACTACCAGCAACAACTCAAGGGCGACTACATCGACAAGCTGGGTGATTTCCGTGGCGGCGACTTTGCTTCGGCGGGCGCCGTGGCGCGCTGGCGCCACAGCCTGACCGGTAGCTGGAACTACGGCCCGTTCGGCGCTGCCCTGACCAACCGCTACACCAGCGGTTACCACGACTCCGATCGCGACACTCACGATTACGTCGGCTCGTACAACGTCTGGGATCTGGCCGGCACCTACACCTGGCGCAAGACCCTGAGTGTGACCCTTGGCGCGAAAAACCTGTTCGACCGCGAGCCACCGTTCAGCAACCAGACCTACACATTCCAGAGCGGCTACGACCCGAAATATGGCGATCCGTTTGGGCGGACGCTGTACACGCGGGTCAGTTACAAGTTTTGAAAGTGGTCAGTTGTGGCGGGTTTTAGTCACCGATTGATCTAAAGCCCGCCCTATAAAAATCGCCGGCCTGTTGCACATCACAGGTAGGCAGAAGGTGTGTTGACTGCTCTGGCCTCATCGCTGGCAAGCCAGCTCCCACGTGGAATTTGTGAACACCACAGACCCTGTGGGAGCTGGCTTGCCAGCGATGAGGCCATTAGCAGCACCTTGTAAAAGGATCTGCCGATGTTCTCCAGACTCATATTATTCAGCGCTTTTGCGCTTTTAACCCCGCTCGGTTTGGCCGCCCCGCAACCAGCGTTAACGGTCTACGGCGAAGCCCCCAAATACGCCCCCGACTTCCAGCACCTGGCCTACGCCAACCCCGACGCGCCGAAGGGCGGCAGCCTGCGCCGGTCTTCGCTGGAAAGCGGCCCGTTCGATCACCTGATTCCTTACACCGACAAAGGCACTGGCGTGGCCGACATTGATGGCTGGCTCTACGCACCGCTGGCCTATCGCAGCAAGGATGAGCCCTACAGCGTCTACGGTCTGGTGGCGCAGCAGATGGAGCTGGATCCGGATCGTCGCTGGATACGCTTCTACCTGAACCCGAAGGCGCGTTTCGACGACGGCACGCCGATCACCGCCGAAGACGTGCGTTACACCTTCGAACTGTTTACCACTCAGGGCAGCCTCAAATACCGCCAGCAGTTTCGCGATGTCGCCGAGGTCGTCGTGGAGTCGCCGACGCAAGTGCGCTTCCTCTTCAAGAACAACGACAGCCGCACCTTGCCGCTGGACCTGGCGACACTGCCGGTGCTGCCCGAACATTGGTGGCGGACTCGCGATTTCGCCGAGGGCGGCGGTTTCGAGATTCCGCCGGGCAGCGGCCCGTATCGCCTCAGCGCGGTAGATGCCGGGCGCAGCGTGAAATTCCAAAGGGTGCAAGACTGGTGGGCCAAGGATCTGCCGATCACTCGCGGGTTGTACAACTTCGATCAGTTAAGCGTGGAGTTTTTCGCCGACACCGACGTGTCACGGCAAGTGCTCAAGGCCGGCGGCTTCGATTACAACCGCGAGTTCTCCGCCACCAGCTTCACCATCGGTTACGCGGGAACCGCGCTGGAGCAAGGCAAATTGCTCCGTGAACATCTCGCACCCGGTGCCGCTCAAGGTGCGCAGGGCTTTGTGTTCAACCTGCAGAAACCGCCGTTTCAGGATCGTCGCGTGCGCCAGGCAATCGCCATGCTCTGGGATTTCGAATGGAGCAACCGGCAGATGATGCGCAGCATGTACCTTCGCCAGCGCAGCTTCTTCTCCCACAGCGCGCTGGCGGCCACCGCGTTGCCGGATGCCGAAGAGCTGAAGATTCTTGAGCCGTTGCGCGGACAGATCCCCGATGAAGTGTTCACCACGGTGTTTGAAGCACCGAAAACCGACGGCAGCGGCAACGTCCGCAGCGAACAGATGCAGGCACTGAAGCTCCTCGAAGCCGCTGGCTGGAAACCCCGTGGCGATCAATTGGTGAACGCTAATGGCGAACCTCTGCACTTCACGTTTCTCAATGGCCAGAAAGGTTTCGAACGGCTGTTATTGCCCTTCAAACGCAACCTCGCGCAGATCGGCATCGGTTTCGATATTCGCCAGGTCGACACCGCGCAATACACCAACCGCGTGCGCAATCGCGATTACGACATGATTGTCGCCGGTTACCCGGTGAGTCAGGCGCCGGGGCGCGAGATGTTCAATTACTTCGGCTCCGACGGCGCCGCTGATCCCGGTTCGAACAATTACATGGTGCTGCGCGATCCGGCCGTCGACGCACTGCTCGAAGGGCTGGTGCAGGCTGACAATCGCGAGAGTCTGTTGCGCCATGCCCATGCGCTGGATCGGGTGTTGCAGTGGGGCTACTACTGGGTGCCCAACTATTACCCGCCGGGGATTTCCACGGTGTGGTGGAACCGTTTCGGCCGACCGGCGATTGCCCCGCTGTATGACGCCGGCCTCGACACCTGGTGGGAAATCAGCCCGACTGCCCTGACATCAGCCCAGACGCACAAGGACTACAGCCATGTGGGGTTATAGCCTGCGGCGTCTGCTGCTGATCGTGCCGACCTTGCTCGCGATCCTGTTGGTCAATTTCGTTATCGTGCAAGCCGCGCCCGGAGGCCCGGTAGAGCAGGCCATCGCGCGCTTGCAAGGTATTGGCGTCGGTGCGGCAGTGGGTTCCAGCCATGTCGAAACGGTCGGTGGCGAATCCCGCGCGACCCGAGGGCTGGACCCGAAACTGGTGGCCGACATCGAGCGTCAGTACGGCTTCGACAAACCCGCCAGCGAGCGCTTGTGGCTGATGCTCAAAAGCTATGCGCAACTGGATTTCGGTCAGAGTTTCTTTCGCGGTGCCAGCGTCACTGAACTGATCTGGCAGAAGCTGCCGGTGACCTTGTCGCTGGGCCTGTGGGCGACGCTGATCACCTATCTGGTGTCGATTCCGCTGGGCATTCGCAAAGCGGTGCACAACGGCTCGGCGTTCGATGTCTGGAGCAGCGTGGCGATCATCATCGGCTATGCGTTGCCGGGATTCCTTTTCGCGCTGCTGCTGATCGTGGTGTTTGCCGGCGGCACGGCGCTGGACTGGTTTCCGGTGCGCGGGCTGGTCTCGGACAACTTCGCCGAGCTGTCGCCGTGGGCCAAAGTGGCTGACTATTTCTGGCATTTGGTGCTGCCGGTGATTGCCTTGGTCATCGGCGGTTTCGCCACGTTGACGATCCTGACCAAGAACAGCTTTCTCAACGAGATCTCGCGGCTGTACGTGGTGACCGCGCGCGCCAAAGGGCTGAGTCAACGGCAGGTGTTGTACGGCCATGTGTTTCGCAACGCGATGCTGTTGGTCGTCGCTGGTTTGCCGCAAGCGTTGGTGACGGTGTTCTTCGGCGGTTCGCTGCTGATTGAAGTGATCTTTTCCCTCGATGGCCTCGGGCGCCTCAGTTACGAAGCGGCGGTCGCGCGCGATTATCCGGTGGTGTTCGGCTCGCTGTTTATTTTCACCCTGTTTGGCCTGCTGATAAAACTGCTCGGCGACCTCTGCTACACGCTGGTCGACCCGCGCATCGACTTCACCGCGAGGGCTGCCTGATGCTGACATTGTCTCCAATCGGCCGGCGCCGCTGGGCGCGCTTCAAGGCGCATCGGCGCGGCTGGTGGTCGTTGTGGCTGTTTCTCGCGCTGTTCGGCCTGAGCCTCGGCGGTGAGCTGGTGGCCAATGACAAACCGTTGCTGGTGACGTATCAGGGCGACTGGTATGTCCCGGCGTTCAAGCGTTACACCGAGGAGGATTTCGGCGGCGAGTTGCCGTTTCAGCCGGACTATCGCAGCACGCAGGTGCGGCAATTGATCGAGGGGCAGGGCGGGCGAATGTGGTTTGCGCCGATTCCGTTCGCGTTCGACACGGTCAATTACGACCTGACGGAGCCTGCGCCGAGTCCGCCCAGCTGCGAGAACTGGCTGGGCACCGACGATCAGGCGCGCGACGTGCTGGCGCGGGTGATATTCGGCACGCGTATATCGCTGCTGTTTGCCCTGGCCCTGACGGCGGCGAGTGCAGTGATTGGCATCGCTGCCGGCGCGTTGCAGGGTTACTACGGTGGTTGGGTCGACCTGATCGGTCAGCGCGTGCTGGAGGTGTGGTCGGGGCTGCCGGTGTTGTACCTGCTGATCATTCTGTCCGGATTTGTCGAGCCGAATTTCTGGTGGTTGCTGGGGATCATGGCGCTGTTTTCCTGGCTGAACCTGGTCGATGTGGTGCGGGCCGAGTTCCTGCGCAGTCGCGGTCTGGAGTATGTGAAAGCGGCGCGGGCCCTGGGTGTCGGTGATGCGCAGGTGATCGTTCGGCACATCCTGCCCAATGCCATGAGCGCGACGCTGACCTATCTACCGTTCATTCTCACCGGGGCGATTGCGACTTTGTCGGCGCTGGATTTTCTCGGTTTCGGCATGCCGGCCGGCAGCGCTTCGCTGGGCGAGTTGATCGGTCAGGGCAAGAGCAATCTGCAAGCGCCGTGGCTGGGTTTGACCGCGTTCTTTGCCTTGGCGCTGATCCTTTCACTGCTGGTATTCATCGGCGAGGCCTGCCGCGATGCGTTTGATCCGAGGACTTGATATGCCTGAACATCTGATCGAAATACGCGACCTGCGCGTCGCCTTCAATGGCCAGACTGTGGTGCACGGCATCGACCTCGATATCCGCCCCGGCGAGTGCCTGGCACTGGTCGGCGAATCCGGTTCGGGCAAATCCGTCACGGCGCACAGCATTCTGCAATTGCTTGACCCGGCCATCACCCGGATCGACGGCAGCATCCGTTATGACGGCGAGGAGCTGCTGGGCGTGCATGAGCGCTATTTGCGGCAATTGCGTGGCAACCGCATCGCGATGATTTTTCAGGAGCCGATGAGTTCACTGAACCCTTTGCACACGATTGAGCGGCAATTGGGCGAAAGCCTTGCGCTGCACAAGGGGCTGGCCGGGGCGGCGGCGCGGTTACGGATTCTGGAGTTGCTCGAACTGGTCGGTATTCAACGCCCGCGCGAGCGGCTCAAGGCCTATCCGCATCAACTCTCGGGCGGTCAGCGCCAACGGGTAATGATCGCCATGGCACTGGCCTGCGAGCCGCAGTTGCTGATCGCCGACGAGCCGACCACGGCGCTGGACGTGACCGTGCAACGCAAGATTTTGTTGCTGCTCAAAGAACTGCAGGAGCGGCTGGGCATGGCGCTGTTGATCATCAGTCATGATCTGAATCTGGTGCGCAATATCGCTCAGCGGGTGGCGGTCATGCGTGGCGGATTGATTGTCGAACAGGCGCTCTGCGAACAGTTGTTCAGCGCGCCGCAGCATCCTTACAGTGTCGAATTGCTCAACGCTGAACCGGGTGGCGAGGCGTTATGTCGGGAACCCGCTGAGGATTTGCTGGTGGTGCGTGATCTGAATGTGCGCTTCCGTTTGGGCGGTGGATGGCTGCGGGCGAAATCCTGGTTGCACGCGGTCAACGGCATCGACTTGAATCTTCAACGCGGTAAGACCTTGGGCATCGTCGGCGAGTCCGGCTCCGGTAAATCGACATTGGGTCAGGCAATTCTGCGTTTGCTCGATGCCCAGGGCAGCATCCGCTTTCAGGGCGAGGCGCTGGAGCACTTGAGCGACAAGCAACTCAGACCGCTGCGCAAACGCCTGCAAGTGGTGTTTCAGGATCCGTTCGGCAGTCTCAGTCCGCGCCTGTGCGTGGAGCAGATCATCGCCGAAGGTCTGCAGGTGCACAGCGAGTTGAACGCCGGCGAGCGCGAGAGGGCGGTGATCGATGTGCTGCGTGAAGTCGGTCTCGATCCGGCCACCCGCCATCGCTATCCCCACGAGTTTTCCGGCGGTCAGCGGCAACGCATCGCCATTGCCCGAGCGCTGGTGCTCAAGCCCGACTTGATCCTGCTGGATGAACCGACGTCGGCACTGGATCGCACGGTGCAAAAGCAGATCGTCGCGTTGTTGCGGCGTTTGCAGGCGGAGCACGGCTTGACCTATCTGTTCATCAGCCACGATCTGGCGGTGGTGCGCGCGTTGGCGCATGACCTGATTGTGATGAAGGACGGTGAAGTGGTGGAGCGTGGCGAGACGAATGCGCTGTTTCATGCGGCGCAACATCCGTATACCCGGGAGCTACTGGCCGCTTCGTTCACCGGGTAACCCTGTAGGAGCTGTCGAGTAAAACGAGGCTGCGATCTTTTGACTTTGCTTTCTGAAAAAAACAGGGTCAAAAGATCGCAGCGTGCCGCAGCTACAGCGCCGAAACGCAAAAATCCCGCCACAGGGGGCGGGATTCTTGTGTCACTGAACGCGCTATTACGACGGGAACAGTTCAGACAGTTTCATCGACAGCATCATGTCGCCTTCAACGCGTAGCTTGCCGCCCATGAAAGCCTGCATGCCGTCGGTTTCGCCGCTGACGATACCTTTCAGGGTTTCGCTGTCCAGCACCAGCGTGCAGTTGGCGTCCGGGTTTTCGCCTTCCTGGATGTCGCAGGTGCCGTCTTTGACGATCAGCGAGTACTGCTTGTCTTCGTCAGTGATGTTGAAACCGAAGACCAGATCCAGACCGGCAGCAGCGGCTGGGTTGAACTTGGCTTGCATTGCTTTTACGGCATCGGCTACGGAGGTCATGGTTCGATCCTTATGAGGTTAATTACAGCAAGGTTCACAGCTAACCGGACTCAGCGAAAAGTGATGAGTTCCGGAGCCTTCAACAGCTGCAGATGTGCATGACTGTTGAAGGAGGCCAAAGCCACCTCGCGACCGCGGAACTTCAGCTGGTTGAGCGAGGTGTTGACGATTTGCCAGTTCAATTTAAAGGCCTGCTTCGCAGGCATTTGCGTAATGAGGTGGAGCAGGGCGGTGATGGTGCCGCCGGAGGTGAACACGGCGATTTTCTGGTTTTTATCGGCCAGATCGAGGATCCGGTGCAGCCCTGCCTGTACCCGTTCGACGAAACCCAGCCAGCTTTCCAGCCCCGGCGTGTCGTAAGTGCCGGCCAGCCAGCGTTCGATAATCAGGGCGAAAATACGTTGGAATTCGCCACGGTTCTGTGCGGCGTTGCGCAAGATGTCGAGGGCTTCCGGCTCGTCCGCCAGCATGTCCGGGAGCAGAGCGCGGATCACCGCGTCGGCATCGAATTCGTTGAAGGCAGAATCGGTTTCCAGGATCGGCACCGACAGACCTTTGGCGGCGAACTGTTCCAGCGCGCTGGTGGCCGTGTGTTGCTGACGACGCAGGTCTCCGGCGAGGCAGCGATCGAAGCTGATCCCCAGTTCAGCGAGGTGCTGACCGAGGATTTTTGCCTGACGCACACCGGTCGGCGAGAGGACGTCATAGTCGTCTGCACCAAAGGAGGCCTGGCCATGTCGAATCAAGTAGATGCTGCCCACGTCCGCGTCATCCCGGTACGTTGAAGGTTGTGGCGAGGTTATGAGGATGACGGGGAGCTGTCAATGAAAAAACATACGCTTGTTTGAAATGCCCGTTACAGGGGTGTTGCCAGAGGTTTCACGGCTGGCCGACAAGCCGGCGCATGGGTATGCTGGAGCCATCCCGCGTGTGTTTCACACCCACGCACTGTTCTAAGGAGTCTCTGTGGAGTTTTTCACCGAATACGCCAGCTTCCTGGCCAAGACCGTGACGTTGGTGATAGCGATTCTGGTAGTGCTCGCCAGTTTTGCTGCATTGCGCAGCAAAGGCCGGCGCAAATCGGCCGGTCAGTTGCAGGTCAGCAAACTCAATGATTTTTACAAGGGCCTGCGTGAGCGCCTGGAGCAGACCTTGCTCGACAAGGATCAACTCAAGGCTTTGCGCAAAGGCGAGGCCAAATCCGAGAAAAGCGCTAAGAAGCAAAAGAAACAACCTGTTGAAGCCAAATCCCGTGTGTTCGTGCTGGATTTCGACGGCGACATCAAGGCTTCCGCCACCGAGAGCCTGCGCCATGAAATCACCGCGCTGCTGACCCTCGCCACACCCAAAGACGAAGTGGTCCTGCGTCTGGAAAGCGGTGGCGGCATGGTCCACAGCTACGGCCTGGCGTCGTCGCAACTGGCGCGTATCCGCGAGGCCGGCGTGCCGTTGACCGTGTGCATCGACAAGGTCGCGGCCAGCGGCGGTTACATGATGGCGTGCATCGGCGAGAAGATCATCAGCGCGCCGTTCGCGATTCTCGGCTCGATCGGCGTGGTTGCACAGTTGCCCAACGTCAACCGCTTGCTGAAGAAGCACGACATCGACTTTGAAGTCCTCACCGCCGGCGAGTACAAACGCACCCTGACCGTGTTTGGCGAAAACACCGAGAAGGGCCGCGAGAAGTTCCAGGAAGACCTGGACATCACCCATCAACTGTTCAAGAACTTCGTCGCTCGCTATCGCCCGCAACTGGCGATTGACGATGTCGCTACCGGTGAAGTCTGGCTCGGCGTCGCGGCGCTGGATATGCAACTGGTCGATGAACTCAAGACCAGTGATGAATACCTCGCAGACCGGGCGAAAAAGGCTGAGGTCTATCACCTGCACTACGCCGAGCGCAAAAGCCTTCAAGAGCGCATCGGCATGGCCGCCAGCGGCTCGGTCGACCGCGTGTTGTTGAGCTGGTGGAGTCGCCTGACCCAGCAGCGCTTCTGGTAAATGCTCCGACGCTCGCATGATAGCCGTCATGCGAGCGTGCCTCAGATTTCTCGGAGATCTGTGCGTTATATATATATTTTAAACTTCTTGATTGTTGATGGCTTTTGCTTGAGTTGATCAAGTAATCGCGCTGTATCTGCTTTTGTTTCAACTTTATTCTGAGAGTTCAAGTCAGATTAAGGTTGTTAAACATGGATGTTAAAAGTGTAACGCTGAATGCTCCTGGAATGACGCCAGCCCAACAAGGCGTCTTTTATGAATTGTTCAAAGAGCAAATCCCTTCCTGGTTGCTTGAATCGTCGGCTGTCCTGCGCGACGCACTTTATGCAAGCCTTAAAGCCAGCTACAAATCCCGGCACCTCGCGCGCGAGCAGGCCAAGACCTTGAGTTCTCCGCAACGTTTCTGTACGCCGCTGTTGGCCAAAGCAATGACGCAGAAGCTGGGTGAACCTTTCGACGTCGCGGGTGCGATCTTCCAGCATGTGCGCTCGACGTCCAGCCTGTTGGGGTTGCGCAAAAAGCTGGTGCTGCCAATCCAGCGTGATCTGCTGGCTGCCGCCTGCGAGAATTTCGAACTGGCGGAAACAAAGTCTGGCAACTACAGCGAAACCTCGTTTCTTTATATTCCGGAGCGCGTAACAGGAAAACGCAGTCGGATACTGCCACTTAAACCCCATGAGTTCGCCGAGCTGTGTCGTGACCTCGATCTGGGCGCGCAATACCAGAAACATGTCGAAGACTTGTTTGGCAGTGATAGCCAAACGGGCAGCCTGCAAGCGGTTTCCGTGACATGTTCAAAGGATCAATTCGACGTCGACCGGCATATCGCATTGATGCGCGGACATATCAGTGCAGATGTTTACGCAATGCTCGAATCGGTCAAGGACTCGACGTCCAGGATCAGCCTGGGCAACAACACGCTGGGTTATCACAATCTTGAAATGCTCGGTGTGACCTTAAGGGGTCCCATGTTGATCGGACCGGTCGGCGTCATTGCCGACGATGACGAGCGCTGTGTGGTTTACATACCCGGCGATCCAGATCACCCGCTGAAGGAATACACATCGTTCTCGATGTTCGAGCGTCAGTTGAGCATGCGCTTGCGAGACGTCAAATGGCGCGGCTTCTTTATGCGTTTCATCCTCCTCGGGGAGCGCTCTACATTCATGACCGGATTGAATGTCAGGTTGTTGAATGCCAGTGCAACGCAGTTTCCATTCGCCACGTTCTACCTGCCGCTGACAACCGTCTCGCCCGAAGGCGATGCCAAGAGCGACCTCTTTGTAGCGCTGTTTCAGCACCATGCGAAAAAAGTCCGCGCGGAGTCGCGATTACTGGTGGTGCCGACTGGCGATGAAGATGAAAAGGCCCGTCTGACAAGGCTGGAAAGCTATAAATCCATCGGTTTGGACACGCTGGCGTTCTTTGCCTCGTTTGTCCCTGTTCTTGGCGAAATGATGTTTGCCGTGGCCGGTCTGCAATTGCTCGGCGAGATCTATGAAGGCGTGGAGAGTTGGGCCCACGGTGATCAGGAGCACGCGACGGATTGCCTGTTCGACACTTTGGAAAACCTGATCCTCATGACGGCATTCGCGGCGGGTGGGGTGACTGCAGGCAAGGCGTACAAAACCGTGCGTTCATCCAGTTTCGTCCAGGGTTTGCGGCGCCTGCCCATCGCGGGCAACGCCCATCGGTTGTGGCGTCCGGACATGGCCGCGTATCGTCAGACAGAACCCGTTCTTGCGGGGCTTTCTACGGACAGCCAAGGATTGATCTGGCAGGGTGCCGAGCGCTATTTGCCCCTGGGAGCGGAGGCCTATGCGGTACGTCCGGTCAGCGGCACCGGGCTGTGGGAAGTGTGTGGCACGCCGGCCTCGACGCGTTACAAGCCGTTGCTCGAAACCAATGGCGAAGGGGCCTGGCGACACGACTCGGAACTGGCGCAGGGCTGGAGCCCACTCAAACTGCTGCGCCGCCTCGGCTACCCGGAAGCCGGGCTGCCCGATGCACGAGCCTTGCAAGTCATCGCTTGCATCGGCATCGACGAGACGCAACTGCGCCTGTCGTTCGTGCAGCGTGGCGAGACGATGGCAATACTGAGCGATACCGTCAGACGCTTTCATGCCGATGCGCAGGTTTCGCAGTTTCTGCAACAAATCGTTACTCCATCATTGGCTTCCTCTGCCGATGCGGATCTGCAGTTGTACCTGCTGACGACGGCGTCGCGCTGGCCTGCGGATCTGGCGGTAATCGTGAAGGGCGCTGGACCAGGAGATGTGGCGCGTTATGGCGTTGAAAGTGCGTCTCGCCACCTGGAACTCAGCAAGGATGCGCTGCGCCAGGGGCAGTATCACGCGGCACTGCTCGCAGGACTCAAGGCGGATGAGACGTCTCATCTACTGGGTTCGCCAGCGGGGAATGCATCCGGTCAGATTGCCTTGCTGATCGGCTATATCGGCGGACTGGCGCAGCGTCAGCGCGCGGCTCTGATGAGTCGGCTGTATCGACGCGTTGATGTCTGCGAAATCGAACGCGGGGAAGCTATTTGCACAGCTTTTTCGCCACTGTCAGCCAGTATCGCCGATGAGTTGGTACGGCATGCCGATGTCAATGAATGGGCACAACTCGACTCCGCCCGGGTACCGCTGCGACTCGCCGAGGAGGCACGGCGCTATCAAACGATCCAGCGGTTGAACCGCGCCTATGAGGGGCTGTATCTGGATGCAGTCAATTGTCGCGACGCTGACAGGTTGCTGCTCGATACCTTGACGCATTTGCCCGGCTGGCCCGGCGATGTCTCGGTCGAAATAGCGGAGGCGGGAGGGTCTGACACAGAAAATTACCGGGTCGGTCCAATCGACGCCTCTTACAAAGTGATCATAGAGGGACATACAGAGGGTTATCAGGGCCTGGAAACGCAGGGATCCGTTGTGTCGACGCGGCCGGCCCGCACCCGCGCAGATTTTTTCCAGACGTTGTGCGAAAGCCTTCCGGTGCACGCCCGCAAGGCGCTTGGTGTGGCCATGGACACTGACGGCAGTGGTCTTCGGCAGAAAATCACCGCGTTGGCATTGCAGCGTCGCGAGGCTTTTTCCAACTTGCTGAGTGGCAAAACGCTGCACGCAGATTACCGCTCGCCCATGGGGCTGGCGGATCGCCAGGTCGTGCACTCCATGGGACTCTCGGCGCCGGATACCAGCCCTTTGCCGTCCAGATCACCGGCAATCATGCAACGGGCGGCCGAATTGTATCCTTCCCATTCCACCGAGCAGATCAAGCTGTTTGTGGCATCACTGGAGGCGGACGATGTCCTGGCCATCAGAACACTCGAGCGCATGAGGGTTGAGTACCAAACGATGGTAGAAGCGCTGGAGCGCTGGATCCACCGCGATACCTGGTATCACACCGATGACGGTGTGCGCGAGAGGGTGCCTTCTCACAGCAAATCCCGTGCATCGCAAGCAATCCAGCGCGCCTGGCGCCGGGAAACCCGCATGACTCATGTCTCGGGTGACAGCGCGCACAGTCTGACGCTGGACTCGGTGCCTCTGGGGGATCTGCCGGTGATCGTTGCCGATTTCAGCCACGTCGCTGTGCTGCAAATGAGGGGCGTAGGCGCCAGTGCCGGGTTGAACACCTTTCTGCGCAATTTTCCCCGGCTGAGCACACTGGAATTGTCGGGCAACGGGCTCACGCGCATTCCCCAGGCCATCGAAGACATGTCCGCTCTGCGTCACCTGGATCTGAGGGAAAACCGCATCGAGTTCACTGACCGGTCGGATCTCGAGTTCAGTAACAACGATGCCCTGGTTTCGCTGGATCTGAGTTTGAACCGGACGCTGGGCCGTGCACCGCGGATCGCCGCGCAACGCCGACTGCGTCGCCTTGATCTGCGCGCTTGCGGGATTGCCGAATGGCCCTCGGATATCGATGCGCTGACTCATCTGCAGACGCTGGATCTGCGCAATAACAACATCGTCGAGGTGCCCGCAGCGGTCTTCAAATACCGATCTGCACTGAACCGTGGCACCAACATTGACGGCAACCCGCTGTCAGCCGCGAGCCTCGAGGCCATTGCGCAGTACCAAAGGGCCCAGGGGATTGGTCTGGGCGTAATGGCCAACGATTACCCGGGCACGGCGTGGCAGGCTGCGGACAAGGAAGGTGCCCGCTGGGTCAAGGGTTTGTCGCAGGTGCCGATTGCTCGCGCGCAGGAAGTGCTGACGTCTTTATTGGCGGAACCGCAGTCCGGTGATTTTTTCGAAATGCTTGAACAGTTACGCGCAACGGCCGATTTCACACGTACCCGCGATCAACTGGCTCAGCGCGTGTGGAACGTGCTTGAGGCAATGTGCGCAGACGCCAGGCTGCGTCGCACGCTGTTTCGAATGGCCAGAGCCGGTCAGCCCAGCGCTGTGAATGTTGCCGGGCTGTTCAGTGAGCTTGAGGTCAGATTTTTATGTTATCGCGCAGCCGTAGCGCCGCGCACCGCTACACAAACGCTGGAAGGGGAGTTGATCGGTCTGCTGCGCGGCCTGTTTCGATTGCATGAGGTGCAAAGACACGCGCTGATTGAGGTTGCGCTGCGCGCGCAGTCAGGTCCATTCACCGCACAGCAAGCGTTGGATATCAGTTTGCTTTACAGGGTGCGACTGGCCGAGCGACTGCAACTGCCCGGACAACCCCGGCAACTGAATGCAACGCTGAGCGTTGAGGTGAGCGCCGGGAAAATCGATCAGGTCTGCCTGGAGGTGATCCGGGCCGAGCAGGGTTCACAGCTGTTGGAATCGATAAGTCAGGAGGAGTTCTGGTCGGAGTATTTGTTGACGACACAGCGCGCTGCTTTTGAAGACAATCTACAACGCAGTGAGCGATCACTGGCGCAACTGGAGAGGCAAGCGGGGCTGACTCGCCAGGCGGCCTCGCAACAGATGAAAACCATTATGGATAATTTCAGGAACGAAGGGGCGCAGGTGCGCAGGCGACTGACAACGCAGGCGTTGAGTCGGCACCCGGGTTTGACCTTGCCAACGACGACGATGCCGGGCAGGTTCGATCAATCCAAAGGTTAAGCAGAAAACCCCGAGTCCGCGAGAGCGGCTCGGGGTTCGCGGTCAGCGGCGACGGAACAGCGGCAGCGGTTCGTCAGTGGCAGCCTGATAGGTCACCGAGAAGTCCTTGAGGCCTTCAAGCGCTTCGTACGGGTCTTTGTCCGCGCGAATGGCAAAGGCATCAAAACCGCAGCGATGCATGTAGAACAGCTGATCGCGCAGCACATCGCCAATCGCCCGCAATTCACCTTTGAAACCGTAACGGTCGCGCAGCAGGCGGGCGTTGGAGTAGTTGCGGCCGTCAGTGAACGCCGGGAAGTTCAGGGCAATCACCTGAAACTCGGCGACGTCTTCACCGATTTCTTCGGCTTCTTCGTCGGCGTCCAGCCAGACACCCAGACCGCCGTCGCGAGCCTTGAGCATGCGGCTGTGTTCGCGCCACAGTTGCAGCGGCACGATCAGATCGTCGCAGTTGCTGATCTCGTCGATGTTGAAATCCTTGGGCAGCAAGTGCCAGGTTTCGTCGACGACCTCGTTGTTCTTAATGATTCGCTGCATAGACGCGTTCCTTGAAGAGGTCGATGCCAATACGCTGGTAGGTGTCGATGAAGCGCTCGTCTTCGGTACGTTGTTCAACGTACACGTCGATCAGCTTCGAGATCACGTCCGGCATGGCTTCCTGAGCGAAGGACGGGCCGAGGATCTTGCCCAGGCTCGCATCCCGGCTGGCGCTGCCGCCGAGGGAAACCTGATAGAACTCTTCGCCTTTCTTGTCCACGCCGAGGATGCCGATGTGGCCGACGTGGTGGTGACCGCAGGCGTTCATGCAACCGGAGATGTTCAGGTCCAGCTCGCCGATGTCGAACAGGTAATCGAGGTCGTCGAAACGACGCTGGATCGATTCGGCAATCGGGATCGACTTGGCGTTGGCCAGCGAGCAGAAATCACCGCCCGGGCAGCAGATGATGTCGGTCAGCAGGCCGATGTTCGGCGTGGCGAAACCGCCTTCACGCAGTTCGCCCCAGAGGGTGAACAGTTGGCTTTGCTCGACGTCGGCCAGAATGATGTTCTGTTCGTGCGAGGTGCGCAGTTGACCGAAGCTGTAGCGGTCGGCCAGATCGGCGACGGCATCGAGCTGCTTGTCAGTGATGTCGCCAGGCGCAACGCCAGTCGGTTTCAGCGACAGGGTCACGGCGACATAGCCCGGTTTCTTGTGTGCCAGGGTGTTGCGGGTGCGCCAGCGGGCGAAACCCGGATGCTCTTTGTCCAGCTCGGCCAGTTGCGCGGTCTGGTTGTCCAGCGCCTTGTAGTCCGGATCGACGAAATGCTTGGCGACGCGCTGCAGTTCAGCGTCGGTCAGTGTGGTCTGGCCACCGCGCAGGTGTTCCATTTCCGCATCGACTTTCTGTGCGAACACTTCAGGCGTAAGGGCTTTGACGAGGATCTTGATCCGCGCCTTGTATTTGTTGTCGCGACGGCCGTAGCGGTTGTAGACCCGCAGGATGGCGTCGAGGTAGCTCAACAGGTCCTGCCACGGCAGGAACTCGTTGATGAACGCGCCAACCACTGGCGTACGGCCGAGGCCGCCACCGACCAACACACGGAAACCCAGTTCGCCAGCGGCGTTGTGCACCGGCTCAAGGCCGATGTCATGGACTTCAATGGCGGCGCGGTCAGCGGTCGAACCGTTGACGGCAATTTTGAACTTGCGCGGCAGGTAGGCGAATTCCGGGTGGAACGTGGTCCACTGACGAACGATTTCGCACCATGGGCGCGGGTCGATCACTTCATCGGCAGCGACGCCGGCGAACTGGTCGGTGGTGACGTTGCGCAGGCAGTTACCGCTGGTCTGGATCGCGTGCATCTGCACGGTGGCCAGTTCAGCGAGGATGTCCGGGATGTCTTCCACCGCCGGCCAGTTGAACTGCACGTTCTGCCGCGTACTGATGTGGGCGTAGCCCTTGTCGTAGTCGCGGGCAATCTTGGCCATCATGCGCGTCTGACGCGAAGTCAGCTGGCCGTAAGGCACCGCCACACGCAACATCGGCGCGAAGCGCTGGATGTACAGGCCATTTTGCAGGCGCAGGGGGCGGAATTCTTCTTCGCTCAGCTCACCTGCCAGATAGCGTCGGGTCTGATCACGGAACTGCTTGACGCGGTCCTCGATGATCCGCTGATCGTACTCGTCGTATACGTACATATAAGTCCTGTTCTCAGGCTTGGGCCATTCGGAGTAGCACTGCGTTTTCGCTTGCCGGAGTCCGATTGTGCCTCTGCAATTCTGCGCGCACGGCCGCGCACTCCCTAACGGAGCCGGGGCAATATACCCGTTTGCAGTTATACGCAAAAGTGATGTTTGAGTATATGTAAAGAACCAAATCGCCTAACGAGAATGGCTGTCAACTAACCCACATTTGTCGTGCGGACAATCATCGTCTTAACTGTGGTCGAGTCTTTCTGCAATCACCGATAAAACCGACAAGAGGCGATGCAATGAGCAATCCGACCAAGGCAAGAAAAAGCGACAGCAGTGTCGATGCGTGGGCCATTCTGTTCCTGATCATTCTCGTAGTAGGAACAGCGGTATTCTGGGTCAGCCACCAGTAAACGACCCATCCGGGCTCGCCTCCGACAAATTGTCGGACAAAAAACGGGATCAGGCGTCAATAGCCGGTAGATCGATGGCTATAATGCGCGGCCATTTTTCCTTGGGCCCGGATGCTTCATGTTCAAGTTTTTCCACATCAGTCTTCTGTTGTTCGGCGCGCTTTTCCAGAGCGGCGCGCGGGCGGAGTCTGTGCTGTTTTTGAACCCGGGTTCGACGCAGGAAGCCTTCTGGGTCAGCTATTCGCAATTCATGCAGGCGGCCGCCCATGATCTGGGGATCGATCTGCAGATTCTCTACTCCCAACGCCAGCCCGAACTGACCCTGGCGCAGGCGCGCCTCGCATTGCAGGGGCCGAATCGTCCCGAGTACCTGGTGTTCGTCAACGAACAATACGTCGCCCCGCAAATTCTGCGTCTGGCCGAGAACAGCGGCGTGAAGCTGTTTATGGTCAACGCGGCGCTGACACCTGACCAGCAAGCGCTGGTCGGTGAGCGTGACGACCGCATGGGCAGTCTGGTGCCGAACGACGAGGAGGGCGGTTACTTGATGATGAAGGAGCTGATCCGCCTGCATCCGTCGGCGGCAAGCGCTGAGCCGATTGAAGTGTTGGCGTTCTCCGGCCTGAAGGTCACTCCTTCGGCGCAGTTGCGCGAGCGCGGCATGCAGCGGGCGTTGGCCGAGCATCCACAAACCCGCTTGCGACAGCTGGTTTACAGCGGCTGGACCCAAGAGCGCGCCTATGAACAGGCCAAACAGTTGTTCACGCGTTATCCGAAAGTGTCGCTGGTGTGGTCGGCCAATGATGAAATGGCTTTCGGCGCAATGCGCGCCTACGCCGAAACGGGCAAAGTCCCCGGCAAAGATGCCTTGTTCAGCGCGGTCAACACGTCGCCGGCGGCCTTGCAGGCATTGGTTGACGGGCGCCTGAGTGCACTGGTCGGCGGGCATTTCACCCTTGGCGGATGGGCGCTGGTCGAGTTGCATGACGTCGAGCAAGGCGTCGAGCTGGATCGCTACGGCGGACGTGACGGGCAGATTCCCTTGTTGCAATTGATCGACAAACCGCACGCCCGACAAATGCTGGCCATGGGCAAGTCGCCGAACTACGGCGTGAATTTCCGCAAGCTTTCAGCCAAGGGGCAGCCGGCGTCGTATCGCTACCCGTTCACCCTGCAAACCCTGATGCGCTGACCAACGTCAGACCCCGGCGAAATGCAGCACCAGTTTGACGATGGCAAACAGCGTCAACGCAAACACTGCCGTAAACAGAATTCCCAGTAGCACGAAATGGCTGGGCTTGCCATGGGTGAAGTCCCTTGCCCGGTTCTTGCCGCTCTGCACCCCGAACGCCGCCGCCATCACGCTGTGCAGCATCTGCCAGAAGGTCGGCGGTTTGTTGTCGACTGGATCGTCCATAAATCCCTCGTCTGCCGTGTGTGTCAGACAAGCATAGCCAACCCTTTCAAGAGCACTGCAAAAACAAATGTGGGGAATGGGTAGGAGAGAGGGGGGAGCGAGCGTCCCCGAAACCCTGTGGGTGCTGGCTTGCCAGCGATGAGGCCGGCACACGCGACATCAATGTTGGTAGACCCGACGCCATCGCTGGCAAGCCAGCTCCCACAGGTTTAGCGTTGGTTCACAAAATTTGTGAACGACGCGGGCACCTGTAGGCGCTGGCGGAGGCTGCTTAGTTGTCGTAGCCGAGGTTTGGCGCCAACCAGCGTTCAGTCACGCTGAGTTCCTGGCCTTTACGCGAGGTGTAGCTGGCGACCTGATCCTTGTCGATCTTGCCCACCGCAAAGTACTGCGCCTGCGGATGGGCGAAGTACCAGCCGCTGACCGCTGCCGCCGGGAACATCGCGTAATGCTCGGTGAGGAACACACCGCTACGGCCAGCGCGCATTTCTTCAGCTTCCGGATCGAGCAGGGCGAACAGTGCCGCTTTCTCGGTGTGATCCGGGCACGCCGGGTAACCCGGTGCAGGGCGGATGCCGCTGTACTGTTCTTTGATCAGCGCGTCGTTGTCGAGCACTTCGTCCTTGGCGTAACCCCAGTGCTCTTTACGCACTTGCTGGTGCAGCCATTCGGCGCAGGCTTCGGCCAAACGGTCGGCCAGCGCTTTGACCATGATCGAGTTGTAGTCGTCGCCCGCGTCCTGATAAGCCTTGGCGACTTCTTCGGCGCCGATGCCGGCGGTGGTGATGAAACCGCCGACGTAATCGGTCACTTCGCTGTCCTTCGGGGCAACAAAGTCGGCCAGCGAGAAGTTTGGTTTGCCGTCGGTCTTGATGATCTGCTGACGCAGATGATGCAGTTTGGCCAATGGCTGGCCGTCATCGCCGTACAATTCGATGTCGTCGTCATGCACCTGATTGGCCGGCCAGAAGCCGAACACTGCACGGGCGCTGATCAGCTTCTCGTCGATCAGCTTGGCGAGCATCTCCTGCGCGTCCTTGTACAGCGCGGTGGCGGCCTCACCGACGACTTCGTCTTCGAGGATGCGCGGGAACTTGCCGGCCAGATCCCAGGAGATGAAGAACGGCGTCCAGTCGATGTATTCGGCCAGTACCTTGAGGTCGATGTTGTCCAGCACCTTGCTGCCGGTGAAGGTCGGTTTGACCGGCTCATAAGTCGCCCAGTCGAACTGTGGCTTCTTGGCGATGGCTGCGGCGTAGCTCAGGCGCTCGGTGCGGGCGCTGCGGTTGGCGGTACGTTCGCGCACTTCAACGTATTCGGCACGGGTTCTTTCAACAAAACCTGCTTTCAATTCTTTCGACAGCAACTGTGTGGCCACGCCCACGGCGCGGGAGGCGTCGGTCACGTAAACCACGGCATCGTTGCTGTACTTCGGTTCGATCTTCACCGCGGTGTGCGCTTTGGAAGTGGTCGCGCCACCGATCATCAGGGGCAGATGGAAGTCCTGACGCTGCATCTCACGGGCAACGTGGACCATCTCGTCCAGCGACGGCGTGATCAGACCGGACAAGCCGATAATGTCGCACTTCTGCTCTTTGGCCACCTGCAGAATCTTCTCTGCCGGCACCATCACGCCGAGATCGACGATGTCATAGCCGTTGCAACCGAGTACCACGCCGACGATGTTCTTGCCGATGTCGTGCACGTCACCTTTTACCGTGGCCATGAGGATCTTGCCCTTGGCTTCCGGCTTGTCGCCTTTTTCCAGTTCGATGAACGGGATCAAGTGCGCCACGGCCTGCTTCATCACGCGGGCGGATTTCACCACTTGCGGGAGGAACATTTTGCCGGCGCCGAACAGGTCGCCAACGATGTTCATGCCCGACATCAGCGGGCCTTCGATCACTTCGATCGGGCGCGCGAACGACTGACGCGATTCTTCGGTGTCTTCAACAATGTGCGTGGTGATGCCCTTGACCAGCGCATGCTCCAGACGCTTGTTGACCTCCCAGCTGCGCCACTCTTCGGTCTCGGCTTCCTTGACGCTGCCGTCGCCCTTGTACTTGTCGGCGATGGCGAGGAGGGCGTCGGTGCCTTCCGGCGTGCGGTTGAGGATCACGTCTTCAACGGCGTCGCGCAGCTCTTGCGGGATCTGGTCGTAAATCTCCAGCTGACCGGCGTTGACGATGCCCATGGTCAGGCCCGCGCGGATCGCGTACAGCAGGAACACCGAGTGAATCGCCTCACGCACGGGATTGTTGCCACGGAACGAGAACGATACGTTGGACACGCCGCCCGATGTCAGTGCGTACGGCAGTTCGTCGCGGATGTAGGCGCAGGCGTTGATGAAGTCCACAGCGTAGTTGTTGTGTTCTTCGATACCGGTGGCGACGGCGAAGATGTTCGGGTCGAAGATGATGTCTTCCGGCGGGAAGCCGACTTCGTTGACCAGAATGTCGTAGGAGCGTTTGCAGATTTCTTTCTTGCGCGCTTCGGTGTCGGCCTGGCCGGCTTCGTCGAACGCCATCACCACAACGGCGGCGCCATAGCGCTTGCACAGTTTGGCGTGGTGGATGAACTGCTCGACGCCTTCTTTCATGCTGATCGAGTTGACGATGCCCTTGCCCTGAATGCACTTGAGGCCGGCTTCGATCACTTCCCATTTCGACGAGTCGATCATGATCGGCACGCGCGAGATGTCCGGTTCACCGGCGATCAGATTGAGGAAGGTCACCATGGCCTTCTTCGAATCGAGCATGCCTTCGTCCATGTTGATGTCGATCACCTGCGCGCCAGCTTCGACCTGTTGCAAGGCGACTTCCAGCGCTTCGGTGTAGTTGTCTTCACGGATCAGACGGGCGAACTTGGCGGAACCGGTGATGTTGGTGCGCTCGCCGACGTTGACGAACAACGAACTGCGATCGATGGTGAACGGTTCCAGACCCGAGAGGCGGCAAGCCTTGGGAATGTCCGGAATCTGACGCGGCGCGTAACCGGCGACGGCTTTGGCGATCGCTTCAATGTGCCCCGGCGTGGTGCCGCAGCAGCCGCCGACGATGTTGAGGAAGCCGCTCTGGGCGAATTCTTCGATGACTTTGGCGGTTTCCGACGGCAGTTCGTCGTATTCGCCGAATTCGTTCGGCAGGCCGGCGTTCGGGTGCGCGGATACGTGGGTGCTGGCCTTGTTCGACAGCTCTTCCAGGTACGGACGCAACTCGCTGGCGCCGAGCGCGCAGTTGAGGCCGACGGAAATTGGCTTGGCGTGCGCCACCGAGTTCCAGAACGCTTCGGTGGTCTGGCCCGAGAGGGTACGGCCGGAGGCGTCGGTGATGGTCCCGGAAATCATGATCGGCAGTTCGATGTGCTGCTCTTCGAACACACCTTGCACGGCGAAGATCGCCGCTTTGGCGTTGAGGGTGTCGAAAATGGTTTCGATCAGGATCAGGTCGGCGCCGCCCTCGATCAGACCTTTGGTGGCTTCGGTGTAGTTTTCCACCAGCTCATCGAAGGTGACGTTGCGATAGCCGGGGTTGTTGACGTCCGGCGACAGGGAACAGGTGCGACTCGTAGGACCGAGCACGCCAGCGACGAAACGTGGCTTGGCCGGGTTCTCGGCGGTCTTGGCGTCGGCAATCTTGCGCGCCAGACGTGCGCCTTCTACGTTTAATTCGTAGGCCAGTTCTTCCATGCCGTAGTCGGCCATGGAAATGCGCGTGGCGTTGAAAGTGTTGGTTTCGAGGATGTCGGCACCGGCATCCAGGTAGGCTTTCTCGATGCCGCCGATCACGTCCGGACGGGTGATCACCAGCAGGTCGTTGTTGCCCTTGACGTCACTAGGCCAATCCGCGAAGCGTTTGCCGCGATAATCCTGCTCTTCGAGCTTGTAGCTCTGGATCATCGTGCCCATGCCGCCATCGAGTATCAGGATGCGCTCTTTGAGAGCTTGCTTGAGAGCTTGAAGGCGGACGCTGCGATCGGACATTTGGACTACTCGGAAAGACCATTACGAAGGAGCGGGATCATAGCAAACCTGTGCGCTTTTAGAGCATGTGGGGCTTTTTCATGAATATCGCTCATGTTGGTACGAGCGTCATACTGTAGAATCGCGGCGTTTTTTTTAACAATCGGGATCAGCAGCATGTCTTACCGCGTCATTGGTTTTGTGTTGCTGTTTCTCAGCTGGGGCGCCGTGGCGCAAGAGCCAGCGACTGCACCGGCCATTTCTCCTTCGATTTCTTACGTCCGCGACATCCAGCCAATCTTCACCGAGAAGTGCGTGGCTTGCCATGCCTGCTACGACTCGGCCTGCCAGTTGAACCTGGGCAGTGGCGAAGGCGCCGCCCGTGGTGCGAGCAAAATGCCGGTCTACGATGGCGAGCGCACACAAGCGGCACCGACCACTCGGCTGTTCTACGACGCCTTTGGCAAACGTGCCTGGCAGCAGAAAGACTTCTATTCAGTGCTCGATGCGCAGGGCAGTCAGGCGGCGCTGATGGCGCGCATGCTGGAACTCGGGCACAAGACGCCGCTTACGCCGAACGCCAAACTCCCGCAAGACATCGTGCTGGGCCTGAACCGCGAGAACATGTGCGCGCTGCCCGCCGAATTTGAGGGTTATGCCGGCGCTCATCCGAAAGAAGGCATGCCGCTGGCGGTGACCGGGTTGACCGATCAGCAGTACCAGACGCTGCAACGCTGGCTGGCGTCTGGCGCGCCGATTGACGAACAAGGCCTGGCGCCGAGCGCGAAAGAGGCGCTGCAGATCGTCCAGTGGGAAAACCTGCTGAACATGCCTGGCGCGCGACAGAGTCTGGTCGGCCGCTGGTTGTACGAGCACTGGTACCTTGCGCATATCTACTTCAAGGACGGCGAGCCAGGGCATTATTTCCAGTGGGTGCGATCACGTACACCAAGCGGTCAGCCGATCGACCTGATCGCCACCCGTCGTCCCAACGACGATCCGGGCACTCAGGTGTATTACCGCTTGTGGCCGGTGCAGGGCGTGATTGTGCATAAAACCCACATCACCTATCCGCTGAGCGCGGCGAAGATGGCACGGGTGAAAAGCCTGTTCTATAGCGGCAACTGGCAGGTCAATGCGTTGCCCGGTTACGGCCCACAGAGCCGCGCCAATCCGTTTGCCACGTTCGAAGCGATTCCGGCGCAGGCGCGTTATCAATTCATGCTCGACAACGCCGAATACTTCGTCCGCACCTTTATTCGCGGCCCGGTGTGCCGTGGGCAGATCGCAACCGACGTGATCCGCGACAACTTCTGGGCACTGTTCCAGGCGCCGGAACACGACCTCTATATCACCGACCCGAACTATCGCGGCCAGGCCACGCCGCTGCTGGCCATGCCGGGACAGAACGACGATGTCGGTAGCGTCCTCAGCTTGTGGCGCAACTATCGCGACAAACGTAATGAATACGAGGCCCTGCGCCGTGACAGCTACGCCGATATCCCCGCGCCGAGCTGGTCGACCCTGTGGGCCGGCAACGACAACGCGTTGCTGAGCATTTTCCGCCACTTCGACAGCGCATCGGTGACCAAAGGCCTGATCGGCGAGGTGCCGCAGACGATGTGGCTGTTCGACTATCCGCTGCTGGAGCGCACCTATTACCAGTTGGCAGTCAACTTCGATGTGTTCGGCAACGTCTCCCATCAGGCGCAAACCCGCCTGTATTTCGATCTGATCCGCAATGGCGCCGAGCAGAACTTCCTGCGCCTGATGCCCGCCGATTCCCGTGAGGATTACCTCGACGATTGGTACCAGAGCAGCGGCCAGTTCAAGATGTGGCTCGATTATGAGGCGATTGACGACGACAAACCGACTGCGCTGAAACTCGACGAGAAAGACCCGAAATACGACTTCGCCATGCAATTGCTCGCGCGTTACGGTGATCTCAATGCGCGGCCTGACCCGATCAACCGCTGCGACGGCGCTTACTGCTCGCGGCCGAATATCGACCCGGCGCTGCAAAATGCCGAACAGGCGTTGAGTCGCCTGACTTCGCGTCCGGCGGCCGGCTTAAAGGTCATCGACCAACTGCCGGAGGCCACCATGCTGCGCGTTGAAACCGCCAGCGGCAAACGTGAGGTTTACAGCCTGTTGCGCAACCGCGCGCACAGCAACGTGGCGTTCCTGCTCGGTGAGTCGCTGCGTTATCAGCCCGGGCTGGACACGCTGACCATTTACCCGGGCGTGCTCAGTAGCTATCCGAATTTCATCTTCAACGTGCCGGCCGATCAGGTGCCGGCGTTTGTCGATGCGATGGAAAACGCCAAGGATGCCAACCGCTTCGAGAAAATCGTCGAACGCTGGGGAATTCGCCGCAGTCATCCGCAATTCTGGTTCTATTTCCACGATCTGAGCCATTACCTGCACGAAACCGACCCGGTGGAAGAGGGCGTGCTGGACATGAACCGCTACGAGAATCTTTGATCGATTCAGATTGGCTTGCTGTCCCAACTTCAAGCAACACCGCAAAACCCTGTAGGAGCTGTCGAGTGAAACGAGGCTGCGATCTTTTGATCTTTAAAATCAAGATCGAAAGATCGCAGCGTGCCGCAGCTCCTACAGGGATTGAGGTGAATTTGAGGGTGTGATCGGGAGCCGGTGATGTTGATTTCAGTGCAAGCCCTGCGTGCGCTTGCCGCGTGGACGGTGGTCTGCCATCACTTCATGCAGATTTTCTTCGACTTCAAGGCACGCGGGCCGATCGGGCAACTGTTCATCGACAAAGGCGCAGTGGGCGTGGATATTTTCTTCGTCATCAGCGGCCTGGTGATTTTCCTCTCGACCGAAAACAAACCGCTGCCGCCCGCGCGCTTTCTGTTGTATCGGCTGTTTCGCATCGTCCCGGCGTATTGGCTGTATACGCTGCTGATGGCGCTGTTGGTGGTGTTTGCCCAGCCGTTGCTGCCGGATCAGTCCGTGGACTGGAGCCATCTGCTGCTGTCGCTGCTGTTCATTCCGACTGAGAACCCGGGCGGTTACGGCATCTACCCGACGCTCAATGTCGGCTGGACGTTGAATTACGAAATCCTTTTCTACGTGCTGTTCGCCTGGGCGCTGTTGTTTCGCTTGCAGGTGCGTCTGCTGGTGGTCGCGGCGCTGTTGTTCGCCGTGTGTCAGACCTGGACCGGGTTTGGCTGGATCAGCGAGTTCTATCGTTCGGACATCGTCTATGAATTTCTGCTGGGGATTGGCATCGGCATGCTTTATCGCCAGGGCTGGATCGGTGCGGGACTGTGGCTGCCGCTAGCGGCAATCGTGGCGGTATTACTGACGATCTATCATTTGCCACCGGCGCCGAGGCTGCTGAACTGGGGTGTGCCGAGCGCCGTGCTGGTGATGGCGTGTATCTCGCTTGAGCGTTATGTCGAGCGCAGTCGCGTCCTCAAACTGCTCGGTGATTGCTCGTATTCGGTGTACCTGATGCACGTTCTGGTGCTGTCGGCAGGCGGTTATCTGGCCCGGCGCTACGGCATCAACCCGTATTTGATGTTTGTCGTGTGTGCGTTGGCCATCGGTGTCGGCTCTTGGTTGAGCTACGAATGGGTGGAAAAACGCAGCTATCGCTGGCTCAAGGCGCGAATCGACGACGAGCCCGACGAGAATCTTTCCCGACAAAAATACTAGGACTTTGTCCGGCGCAACGATTGGCGTAAACTGCGCCCAAGCCTGCGAGGAGTTTCCATGACCGCTATTACCATTACCGACGCCGCCCACGATTACCTGGCCGATCTGCTCTCCAAGCAGAACACCCCGGGCATCGGCATCCGCGTCTTCATCACCCAGCCTGGCACCCAGTACGCCGAAACCTGCATTGCCTATTGCAAGCCGGGCGAAGAAAAACCTGAAGACACCGCGCTGGGGCTGAAAAGCTTCACCGCTTATATCGATCACTTCAGCGAAGCGTTTCTCGACGACGCCGTTGTCGATTACGCCACCGACCGTATGGGCGGCCAGCTGACCATCAAGGCGCCAAACGCCAAAGTGCCGATGGTCAACGCCGACAGCCCGGTCAACGAGCGCATCAACTACTACCTGCAAACCGAAATCAACCCGGGGCTGGCCAGCCACGGCGGTCAGGTCAGCCTGATCGATGTGGTTGAGGACGGCATCGCCGTATTGCAGTTCGGTGGCGGTTGCCAGGGCTGCGGCCAGGCGGACGTAACCCTGAAGGAAGGCATCGAGCGCACCTTGCTCGAGCGTATTCCGGAGCTGAAGGGTGTTCGCGACGTGACCGACCACACGCAGAAAGAAAACGCCTACTACTAAGGTGTTCGCTGCGGACATGAAAAACGGCGCCCCGTGAGCGCCGTTTTTTTATGGGTGACATTCAGGAATGCATTCGCGAGCAGGCTCGCTCCCACATTTGAAATGCGGTCAAATGTGAGGGCGAGCTTGCTCGCGAAAGGGCCTTTGATCGTTCCCACGCTCTGCGTGGGAATGCAGCCCGGGACGCTCCGCGTTCCAATTCATGGCCTGTAGAGGTGCGCATGCCCGGCGCGATACAGCGATGACTCGCTAAACACCTCACTGCCCAACACACGACCCACCAGAATCAACGCCGTACGCCGAAACCCTTTGGCCGCAACCTTCCCGGCAATATCCGCCAGCGTCCCCACCACCCAATCCTGATCCGGCCACGTCGCCCGGTGGATCACCGCAATCGGGCAGTCTGCGCCGTAATGCGGCAACAGCTCCGCCAGAATCTTCTCCAGATGGTTGACCCCCAGATGAATCGCCATGGTCGCGCCGTGCTGCGCCAGACTGCCAAGCTCTTCGCCTGCCGGCATGGCGGTCTTGTCGGCGTAGCGGGTCAGAATCACGCTTTGCGACACGTCCGGTAACGTCAGTTCCGCACCCAGCAACGCCGCACAGGCTGCCGTTGCCGTCACTCCCGGGATGATCTCGAACGGGATATTCAGTTCACGCAGATAACGGATCTGCTCGCCAATCGCGCCATACAGGCTCGGATCGCCAGAATGTACGCGGGCCACATCCTGACCTCTGGCATGCGCGGTCTTGATCAAATCGATGATTTGTTCAAGGTGCAGCTCAGCGCTGTTGACCACCGTCTCGGCGTGATGCCCTTCGAGCACCGCCGCCGGCACCAGCGAGCCTGCATAGATGATCACCGGGCAACTGCGGATCAACCGCTGGCCTTTGACAGTGATCAATTCCGGGTCGCCGGGGCCGGCGCCGATGAAGTAGACGGTCATCGTTGAATCCTGAGTAAAAGAGGGCACGACCGCGTTGCAGATGAACAACGCTCATGATCAATAGCGGGGATTATCGGGATTTTACGCCGCGCCGGCCAATGCCAACGTGGCCTGAGCGTATTTTTGCCGGGAAATCAGCAGTTTTGCCGGCGCCTGTATCAGCTGTTCGGCGAGGGCCAGCGCGGCACTTTCGGCCACGCCGTAGCAACCGGTGCGTTCGAAGGCGATCTGCGAGTGGTGGCTGAGTCGTTGCTGGTAACTGGCCAACTCCTCGCTGCTGAAGTACAGCAAGGGCAACGCCAGTTGTGCAGCAAGTTCTTGCAGACCCGGCTCGTCGCGCTTCAAGTCGATGCTGGCCAAGGCCTTGACCGCTTCAAGGTCGATGCGATGGGCCTGCAATGCCTGATCGAGTAATGCGCGCAGCGTGCTGGCCGGACAGCCGCGCTGGCAGCCCAGGCCGATCACGTAGGTCGGCGCTGCGCTGTCATCGGTCATGCGTGGTATTGACCATCGCTTTTGCGGCGGAACAACCAGGCGCTGATCAGGCCCAGGGCCAGCCAGAACACTACGTTGGTCAACTGCGAAGCGATTTTGAACTGGGCTTCCAATGCCTCGGGAGCGAGCATCGAATGCACTTGCGGCTGTGGTGCGCCGATCACGTGCGGCACCGCGAGAATGGCGACACCAAGGATCTTCATCAGCCAATGACGGCTGAACGCGATCAGCGACAGGCCGACAGCGGTCGAAGCGGCAGTGCCGATCCACCAGATTTGTCGCGAGGCCAGATCAGCGGCGGCAGTCCCCGGCAATTCAGGTGGCAGGCCCATCGTCGGTGCCAGGACGAATGTCGCGTAACCGGCCAGACCCCAGAGCAGGCCTTGCGAGGTTTTGGTCGGCGCACGCAGGGTGTAAAGACCCGCGAGCATCAGAGCAAAACCGACAGCCACCACCAGATTGCCACCCGTGGTCGAGACTACGCGCTGCCAGCCGTCTTCCGGCTCCCAGGCTTCGGCATCGTGGGTGTGCGCAGCGGTGCCGGCGGCGTGTTCGTGAACTTCTGCAACCGGTTCGGCTTTCTCGAAGGTCTCTGCCTGAAGAATCAGCGGGGATACCCAGAAGCTTTGCAGCAGGGTGAGGAGCAGGGCGGCCAGCAGGCCGGTGAAACCTGCGGTTTGCGCAATACGCTTGATCATGTCGGCAGGTCTCAGTGGCACGGGAACGCGGCGCTGTGGCGGGTATCGTGGGCGGCGTTGTGCACCGCTTCGATGTGGGAGAAGCCGGCGAAGTAGACCAGGCTGGCGCCGAGGATCGACGCGAAGACCGCGGCGGTCAGTCGTTGGCTCAGGGTGGTGCTGCTGGAAATTTTGTCCGTGTTGCTGCCGGTGCTGCTGATGATCGACATGGCGCTTCCCTCTGGAGTGTCAGCGGGTGAATCGAGCGCATGAAAACCCCTGCGGGTCGGGCTCGCAGAGGTTCGAACAGCGCCCGCCCACCGCGGGTTTGTTATGTTCAGCGACGCACGAAATGCGGGCTGTGTGTTGCGGGCCGGTCTCCGGGCTCACGAGGGGTTGGCGTCAGGCCGACCTGCAAGCGTCACCTTCCCATGCCTTGCTGGCACAGTGGTTTTGACGCTTCGCTCGCTTACCGTTGCGGGGGCAGCACCGGACTGACATGGGCTTGAGTAAAGCACATGATTCACCGGTTTCCCGTTTCACCCTGTGAAGGGCACCCGTAACAAGGTGTGTAGGAGAGCATGGGGGTGGGGTTTTGGTCAATTTTTGGGTGTATATCCGTTGCTGCGGGTGTTGCTGATTAGGGTTCCGCCCTTACGGCGGGTCACTTTTTCCAGGCGCCCGGAATGCCGGCCCAGAAAAAAGTAACCAAAAAGGCTTGCTCCTGCGTGCGGCCCGCTCGCTGGGGCTCGGGGTTCCTTCGCTCCGGGATCGATCCGGGCGCAGCGCCTACGGTTTGCTTCGCTGCACCTCCTCTCGCTGTGTTTGGCTTCGCCAAACGGTCGCTGCGCTCCCACCCCCGGATCAATCCCTCCTCTCAGCCTTCCGACGTCGCCCGTGGATCAAGATCAAAAGCAGGCGAGCTGACACTCGGCCTATTGAGTGGTGAAGAGCGGGTGTTCGGATTTTGTTCGGTGGTGGATTCGCCCCTCATCGGAACGCCGTCCGCCAGCCCTCTCCCGAGGGAGAGGGCTGGGGTGAGGGGAAAATCCACCACAAATCCAAAGCCGAACACCCGCTCTTCACCACTCAATAGGCCGAGTGTCAGCTCGCCTGCTCTTGATCTTGATCTGTAAGGCGACGTCGGAAGGCTGAGTGGAGGGATTGATCCGGG
>NZ_JSFK01000041.1:0-2064 GCF_000783395.1 Pseudomonas chlororaphis
CCCCCAAGGGGGCGAGGGGGAAAGGGAGCCGATTTGGGGACGGCTCAGACCTGAGTTCGACTCGATGTTTCAGGTCGGTGTAACCCGAACAAACAACGCGGTCAGTTCCCTCTCCCTCTGGGAGAGGGCTAGGGTGAGGGCAACCCACCTGACACCCCTCACATATCGAGATTGACCCACCCCGGCTTCGCCACCTCCGGCGCCACTGCTTTCACCGTCTTGCCAGTGGCCAGCTCAACCCGCCGCGCCACCTCCGGATCATCGGCAAACGGCACCATACTCGCCTCATCCAGACTGTCCGCTGTCTCCCGCCGCAAGCAGTACTCCACCGCCAGCCACAGAAACACCACGCCCAACACATTAAAAAAAACATCCATCACATTCGGCTCCCTGCCTCAGGCGATCTGCGCTTCGCGGTGCGCCAGCGCAACGTCGGCGACCCGCACCGTGCGCCACACGTTGTAGGCCATGAGCAACATCCCGGTAAGGAAGAACACCCCGCCGGCAAAGCGCACGATGAACCCGGGATGACTGGCCTGCAGCGCCTCGACAAACGAGTAAGTCAGCGTGCCGTCCTCGTTGATCGCCCGCCACATCAGACCCTGGGTGATGCCGTTGACCCACATCGAGGCGATGTACAACACCGTGCCAATGGTCGCCAGCCAGAAGTGCAGGTTGATCAGCGGCGTGCTGTACATCTGCTCGCGGCCAAACACTTTCGGCACCATGTGATAGGTCGCGCCGAAAGTGATCATCGCCACCCAGCCCAACGCCCCGGCGTGCACGTGGCCGATGGTCCAGTCGGTGTAGTGGGAGAGGGCGTTGACGGTTTTGATCGCCATCATCGGCCCTTCGAACGTCGACATGCCGTAAAACGCCAGCGACAGCACGAGGAAGCGCAGGATCGGGTCGGTGCGCAACTTATGCCAGGCACCGGACAAGGTCATCATGCCGTTGATCATCCCGCCCCAGCTCGGCGCGAGCAGGATCAAGGACATGGCCATGCCCAGCGACTGCGCCCAGTCCGGCAGTGCGGTGTAATGCAAATGGTGCGGGCCGGCCCAGATGTACAAGGTGATCAGCGCCCAGAAATGCACGATCGACAAGCGATACGAATACACCGGCCGATTGACCTGTTTCGGCACGAAGTAATACATCATCCCGAGGAACCCGGTGGTCAGGAAGAAGCCCACCGCGTTGTGCCCGTACCACCACTGCACCATCGCGTCGGTAGCACCGGAATACACCGGATACGACTTGAACCAGTCCACGGGAATCGACAGGTGATTGACCACATGCAGCATGGCGATCACCAGGATGAACGCGCCGAAAAACCAGTTACCGACGTAGATATGCTTGGTCTTGCGCTGCACCACGGTGGTGAAGAACACCACGGCGTAGGCGACCCAGACCACGGCCATCCACACCGCGCCGGAGAATTCGATTTCGGCGTACTCCTTGGTGGTGGTGTAGCCCAGCGGCAGGGTGATCAGCATGATCACGATCACCGATTGCCACCCCCAGAAGGTGAACGCGGCGAGGGTGTCCGAGTACAGCCGCACCTGGCAGGTACGCTGCACCGCGTAGTAACTGGCGGCGAATTGCGCGCTGCCGGCGAAACCGAAAATCACCAGGCTGGTGTGCAGAGGGCGCAAGCGGCCGAAGGTGGTCCATGGCAGGTCCAGATTCATCTCTGGCCAGACCAGTTGCGAGGCGATAAACACGCCCATTGCCATGCCCACCACACCCCAGAAAATTGTGGCAATGACGAATTGGCGGACGACCTTGTAGTTATAAGCCTGTCCGATTGTTGCTGTACTCATGGTCAGTTCATCCACGGTTGCAAAGTCTTGCCAGGCCACCCGGTCTGGCATGAGCTGCACTGTAGAAACCCCGCCAGAAACAAAACAGGCTCAGGAATCTTTCATTTATGCGGATCAGATTGAAGGGCTGACTGCGGCGTTCTGCCGCGCCCTGATATGGTTTTTATGACTTCAGGTGAATCTGTAACGCGCTGCGCTGCTTCGTCATAGTGCTCTGAAGAAAACTGTGGGAGCGAGCCTG
>NZ_JSFK01000041.1:2215-21402 GCF_000783395.1 Pseudomonas chlororaphis
CAGGCTCGCTCCCACAGGAATAACTGATGAGGTGGCAGGCATGTATCAATACGATGATTACGACCGGGCGCTGGTGTTCGAGCGTGTTGCGCAATTCCGCGATCAGGTCGAGCGCTTCATGGCCGGGGAATTGAGCGAAGAGGAGTTCCTGCCGCTGCGCCTGCAAAACGGCTTGTACATGCAAAAGCACGCCTACATGCTGCGGGTGGCGATTCCCTACGGCACCTTGAGCGCCGAGCAGATGCGCACGCTGGCGAGCATCGCCAGCGACTACGATCGCGGTTACGGCCACTTCACCACGCGGCAGAACATGCAGTTCAACTGGATCGAACTCGCCGAGGTGCCGGACATCCTCGAGCGTCTGGCGCAGGTCAACATGCATGCGATCCAGACGTCCGGCAACTGCGTGCGCAACATCACCACCGAGGCCTTCGCCGGGGTGGCGGCGGACGAGTTGATCGACCCGCGCCCGCTGGCCGAGATCCTGCGGCAGTGGTCGACGATCAACCCGGAATTCCTGTTTCTGCCACGCAAATTCAAGATCGCCATCTGCTCGGCGAAGCAGGATCGTGCGGCGATCATGATGCACGACATCGGTCTGTACCTTTATCCCGGACGCGACGGGCAGATGCTCCTGCGAGTGATCGTCGGCGGTGGCTTGGGCCGCACGCCGATTCTCGGTTTGCAGATTCGCGAAGGCTTGCCGTGGCAGCATTTGCTGTCCTATGTCGAAGCGGTTCTGCGGGTGTACAACCGTCATGGCCGGCGCGACAACAAGTACAAGGCGCGGATCAAGATTCTGGTCAAGGCACTGGGCATCGAGGCGTTTGCCAAGGAAGTCGAAGAGGAATGGCAACACCTCAAGGACGGCCCGGCGCAACTGACCGAGGCCGAATACCAACGGGTCGCCAGTGCTTTCGTGCCGCCGGTTTATCACAGCCTGGCCGACACCGATCTGGACTTCGGCACGCGCCTGGCCGAGAGCCCGGTGTTTGCCCGTTGGGTCGCGCGCAATGTGCAGCCGCACAAGGTGCCGGGTTACACCAGTGTGGTGCTGTCGACCAAACCGGGCATGGCCTCGCCGCCGGGGGATGTCACCGGCGTGCAGATGCTCGCGGTGGCCGATTGGTCGCAACGTTTCGGTTTCGGCGAGATTCGTATTGCCCACGAGCAGAACATCGTCTTGCCCGACGTGCCGAAAACCGACCTCTATGCGTTGTGGCAACTGGCGTGCAAACACGATCTGGGCAGCGCCAACGTCGGCCTGCTCACCGACATCATTGCCTGCCCCGGTGGCGATTTCTGTGCGTTGGCCAACGCCAAATCGATCCCGATCGCCCAGGCGATTCAGGCACGTTTCGATAACCTCGATTACCTGCATGATCTGGGCGATATCAGCCTGAACATCTCCGGCTGCATGAACGCCTGCGGCCACCACCACATCGGCAATATCGGCATCCTTGGCGTCGATAAGAATGGCAGCGAGTGGTATCAGATCACCCTCGGCGGCGCCCAGGGCAAGCACAGTGCGCTGGGCAAAGTCATCGGCCCATCGTTCAGCGCCGCCGAGGTGCCGCAGGTGATCGAGCGCATCATTGGCACCTTCGTGCGCTATCGCGAGCATGAGGAGTTGTTCGTCGACACCGTGGCGCGGATCGGCCTGGAACCGTTCAAGGAGCGGGTCTACCCGAAGACGCTGGAGGCCACGGCATGAATAATCTGTTGCGGCTGGAGCAGGGTGTCGCGCGAATCGTAACGGACGATCCGTGGACGCTGGTGCGCGAGCCATCGACGCCAAGGCCTGCAGGTTTGCTGATGTTGCCGCTGGCGCACTGGCTGGAGTCGCCGTCGACTCATGCGGTGTGGCTTGGCCCGGACGATGAGGTTGAAAGCCTGGTGCCGTGGCTGGCCTCGTTGCCACTGATTGCGCTGGATTTCCCGAGCTTTCGCGATGGGCGTGCTTACAGTCAGGCGTATCTGCTGCGCAGCCGGTTCGGTTGGGCAGGGGAGTTGCGCGCGATTGGCGATGTGTTGCGTGATCAGCTCAGCCATATGCGCCAGTGCGGGTTCGACAGCTTTGCGGTGCGTCAGGACAAATCGGCTGAGGATGCGCTGAAAGGATTGGTTGGCATGAGCGTGTTGTATGGGCGCTCAGTCATCGAACCGCGTCCGCTCTTTCGTCGGCGTTGACGGTTAAAAAAGATCGCAGCCTTCGGCAGCTCCTACATGAGGTCAACTGTAGGAGCTGCCGAAGGCTGCGATCTTTTGATCTTGCTTCTGCCACCGGGGAAACCCCTACAACCCTCACTCGTTGGGCATTTTCCCTTGGGTCGATGCTGGCCTTTTGGTAGAGTCGCCGTCGCCAGCGGGTTTTCGGCTGGACGATGGAACCGAAGAAGGGAGTCTGATCAGTGAGTCCGGGCAAAAAAATCCTCGGCCTCACAGCGGTGCTTTTGATGCTGACGCTGTGGGCCAGTTACTTTTACGTATTCAAGGAAAACCGCGACGGCCAGCTTGGCGGTGTCGGCGAAAGCACCGCGTGGTGCGGCACGCCACCGTCCACCGAAGCAGCGTTGCTGGGCAAGGACCAACTGACCTTGCGCGTCACCAACAACCTGCGCGGCGAGTTCATGCTCAGCGGCTCCCTGGTGGTTTCGGAACGCACCTTCAACCGTTACGACCTCAGCCGCAACGAACTGCGCCTGCGACTGGAACCGTTGCAGTGGTCCTACGGCGTCACGCCGATTTTCCTTGAACAGGTCAAGGTGCAGCCGCTGAGCCGCAACCTTTCGGCCACCAACAAAAGCGCCTATGCCGAACTCGAACCACGGCCGATCGGCGTGCAGGGTCAAGTCACCGAATTCCCTTTCGACACCTACCGCTACGGCTATAAACCGGTGCTCTATTACCTCAAGGGCAGCGAACGCATCGACCTGCGATTCAAGAACATCACCACGCTGATGGAGATGTCCAATACCTTCACGCCAATCCAGAAGTACAACCGCGTCGATTACATCAACGAGAAAACCTCGATGATCCGCGACGAGGATTACAAGGCTTACGGGCCGCACGAATGTGCCTTCAGCGTTGAGCGCAAGGGTTCGTTCAAGGCTGTCGTGCTGTTGCTGCTGTTGGTGCTGTGTCTGCCGTTGCTGCTGGTGTTCTACCGTAATGAGCCGGGGATCGACTTCCTTGCCACGCTATTGGGCGCCGCGATCGTGCGGGTGCTGCTGATCGGGCCGGTGCAGGATTTTCAGCTGTACAACATCGACTTCCTGTTGGGCGCGGCGATTTTGTTGGTGGGTACGGTGTCGTTGATCAAGGCGATGCACATCAACAGCCGGCGGGAGATGGCTTTGCGCAGTGGTGAGACTTCGTCCTGGTAATGGGGTGACCCCTGAAAAGCCCCTCACCCTAACCCTCCCGAAACGTCGGACCGCCCGTAGGGAGAGGGGACTGACTGTGGGATATTTGAGAGATACACCGACCTGAACGATTGGCTTGGAATCCATAGTCGACTCTATTTTTCAGGTCGATGTACCTCGCCAGACAACTCGGTCGGTTCCCTCTCCCAGTGGGAGAGGGCTAGGGTGAGGGCAAGACAATCTCCAGCCAATCACTTAAGCGCCGGATCCCCCATATTCATCTTCTTCCACCCCTGCAACAGCACCTGCGCCTTGGGCTCCTGCCCACTGTCGAGATACCACTGAATCAGCGACAACCGCGCATTGCGGTTCGCCGGTTGGGCCTTGAGCAAACCTTCGAGCACAACACACGCCTCATCAACCTTGCCGCTTTCATGCAGCGCCACCGCCAGCACATAACCGTACTGCGCGTTCTGTGGCTCCAGTTGCGCGGCTTTCTTCAGCGGCGACATGGCCTCGCCAGCCTTGCCGGCACGGATCAGTGACAAGCCCTTGGTGTGCTGCAACAGCGCCGCGTCCGGGTGTTCCTTGAGACTGTCCTCCAGCAACTTTTGTGCTTCCTGACCGCGACCATTGGCCTCCAGCCACTGCACCAGTGTGACCAGCGCCGGGTAGAAGTCCGGATCACGCTTGAGCGCCGAGCGCAGCAACGCTTCGACTTCCGAACCACGGCCACTGGCCTGATACAACATCGCCAGGTTCAGATTGGCCTCGGCACGTTCCAGCAGGCTTTTCTGCACCGCTTCGTACTCGGCAATCGCTGCATCCCAATTGGCTTGCGCAGCGCCAAGACCGTTGTTGCGCGCAACGCTCAACAGATCCCGCGCAGCCACAATGCGCACGGCTTTCACCGGATCACCCAGCAGCGGTGCCAATAACGGCGCACGCTCCGGCGGCGGCAGGAATGCACTGATCACTCGCGCAGCGCTTTCACGCACTTGCGGCGCCGGGTTCTTCAGATCTTGCGTGGCCAGCTTCAAGGCCTGTTCGCTCGGGTACAGCGGCAACTCCGCGAGCAACGTCGCCCGTTGAATCGCTGGCAAATTGCTGCGCTGCAACTGCTCGTACAGCGCATCCGCAGCGCCCGGCTGGCCGTTGCGGATCAACCACAGGCTTTCGTCATAACGCGGTGCCAGCGGCGCGGTGGAGGCGCTCCATAACTTGAACTGCGCGGTGACCTTGTCGCCAGCCTTGCCCTGATGGCAGGTCAGGCAGGCATCCGACGTGCCGAGTTTCTGCGCTCGCTCCGGGTTGGGGATGCTGAAACTGTGGTCATGGCGGAAGTCGTTGCCCATGTAGAACTTGCCCGGCATGTGGCAATCCACGCACTGCGAGCCAGGCTGACCCATGGTGTGGCGGGTGTGTTCGATGGAGTCGTAGTTCTTCGCCTGCAAGCCCTTGCCATCAACGCCCTCGACCGAAGTCTTGCCGGCAGTGTTGTGGCATTGCAGGCACACCGCGTTGCCCGGTGCCTTCAGCTCGTTGCTGTGCGGGTTGTGGCAATTGCTGCAACGCACGCCCTTGTCGAACATTTTGCTTTGCAGGAACGAGCCGTGTTCGAACACCTCATCCTTGATCTTGCCGTCCAGCGCATACAGTTCGCGGGTGAGGGTGCTCGGCAGGTAGTCTTCCATCAGGCGCTTGCCGACGGTGTAGCCATCGCCCAACGGCGCACGGCGCGCGTGGCAACGGGCGCAGGTTTCGATCTCGACGGTGGCGTTCTTGTCCTTCAGGTCGACGTCAAACCCCTGATGGATCAGGTCGGTTTTTTTCTGCGTCCATTCCAAGTGATTTGATGCCGGCCCGTGACACGCCTGGCAACCGACACCGAGGCTGTTCCACTGACTGTTGAAGG
This sequence comes from Pseudomonas chlororaphis, assembly GCF_000783395.1. Taxonomy (GTDB): domain Bacteria; phylum Pseudomonadota; class Gammaproteobacteria; order Pseudomonadales; family Pseudomonadaceae; genus Aquipseudomonas; species Aquipseudomonas chlororaphis_H. The sequence goes on from NZ_JSFK01000041.1 coordinate 7,496, forward strand.
TGTTGCTGGCCGCATCAAAATTGCGCTTGAAGCCGGTGGTGTGGCACTCGACGCACATGAAGTTGGCGTTCTGGCTCGGCTTGCTCCAGTGCAGCGGATTCTTGAAGTTGACGCCCTGGCCGGGGTAGAGATGAAACCAGCGATTTTTCTCGGTATCCCAGGCCACGCCGAGTGCCTGCAAGCGACCTTCGCCGACTTCGATCAGGTATTGCTGCAGCGGCGCGATGCCAAAGGTGTAGGCGACTTTGAAGTCGGCATTCTTGCCGTCGATACCGGGCGTGTTGACCCAGAACTCATCGCCCTTGCGCGAGAAACGGGTGGTCTCGCTTTCGGCTTTGAAGGTGACGTTGTTGAAGTCGCCGAGCATCGTCTCAGCGTTTGCCGGCTGCATCGCCAATTGGTGATGCGAACCTTGCCAGTCCTTGACCTGCTCAGTGTGGCAGCCTTGGCATTGTTGTTCATCGACCATCGTCGCCGGTTTGCTCGCCACAACGGGTTGTGGCTTGGCAGCCGGGGCGACGGGGGCGCTGACCGGCGCAGGTTTCACCGGCGTCGGAGCAGGGCTGAACAGAAACCAGCCGATGCCCGCGACGGCGGCGAGCAGCACACCGATGGTGATCGGGAACAAGTACTTGGAAATTGCAGATCGAGGCGAATCAGGGTCAGGTTGTGCTGTTTTATTTTTATGCTTGGGCATTGCGACTTCCGTAGTCCAGGTGCATTTGCCGTCTGGCGTGCGTTCAAGCTCGGTGCAGCTTTGCCGGATGCTCGGCGTCTGTCAAATGACGGTTGTGATCCGCCGCGCAGCTTTGTGTGAATTTTGTGCTTTGCAATCGCAATTACTGAGGTTTTAGCTATACCTGTAACTCCCCCAGGCAAAGTTTTTGGCCTTCTGACAGGAGTTACAGCATGAAGCTAGCAGTGATGATGGGCACTCTGTGTTTTGCCACTCTCGCGGTGGTGGGTTGTTCCAGCAAAACCGTCGACCCGAAAGAGTACTCCGGCTTCCTCAAAGACTACAGCCAGCTCAAGGAGGCCAAATCGCCGTCCGGTGCCGAGGTCATGCGCTGGATCGATCCGAAGGTCGACATCAAGAAATTCACCAGTGTGTACATCGAGCCGACTCAGCTGTACCCGAAACCGCAACCGACCGCGAAGATCTCCCAACAGACCCTCAATGGCATCACTTCCTACTACGATCAGGCACTCAAGCGTGAAATCGGCAAAGACCTGCCGTTGGCGACCGGTCCTGGCCCGGGCGTGATCGTGGTGCGTGCGGCGATCACCGCGGTGAGCAGCAAGACCGAAGGCCTGCACGCTTATGAGGTGATTCCGATTGCCCTAGTGGCAGCAGCGGTCAGCACGGCCAGCGGTATTCGCGATCAGGAAACCACCCTGGCCACCGAAGCGGTGTTCCTCGATGGCGCGAATAACAAGGTCGTCGCGCAAGTGGTGCGCAAAGGCACCGGCAAGCCACTGGAAAATGATTCGCAGGCGATGACGGCGAATGACGTCAAACCGGTGATCGATGGCTGGGCTTCGGACATGCGTCAGTCGTATCTGAAGCTTAAGGCTGCCAAATAAGTGTGCCCGGCCGGATTGTCCGCGAGGACGGTCCGGCCTGTGCCACACCCTTAGAAGTTGGCGCGTGCCTGACGGTTGTATTGGCTGAGCAGTGCGTCGTAGCCACGGGTGACGGCGTAGTAATCGTCGCTCAAACGTTGCGGTTCGGCGTGGTTTTGCCAGTCCTTGTGCAAGGTGTTCAGCGCGTCGAGATAGTTTTGCGCTGGCTCACTGATGTGCCGCCACAGCTCTCGCGCGTCATCGTCCTTGTTTCGAAATCCACCCGCGCGAAGAGCGATGAAAGGCTCGCGACGATTCCATGCCTGTTGCAGATCGGCGGTGGTATTGGCCACGGCTTGCGGGCTCAGGGTGCGGTGTTTCATCCCGTTTTCTAGCAACTCCAGTGTCTCCCGAGCCTGAATCATGTACGCCAGCAGCGACCAGTGGATCTCCTTACCCACGCGCGCTTCCAGCAGCTTGAGCTGCTCGGGGCGCTGTGCCACGTCCAGTGGCAGCAGTTCCTCTCGCAAGGCTGTCGATGCGTTAATGTAGGCATTGCTGGCGGCCTGGATTTGCCCCGAGCCCTGTGACAACCGGGCGAGCGGCGTGGCATAAAAATTCGCACTTCTGTCGAGTCGCTCCGGCGTAAAGATCACCGCCGCCCCCTGCAGTGCTTGCGCGTAGTCACGGACTTTTTTTGAAAGCACTGGCTGATAGGCCAAGAGTTCGAGTTTTTCGTTGATATGACTGAGGCAGAGATCCTTTTGGATGTCCTGCACGGTGTACGCATCCGTGTTGTCGAAATCCCGTGCCTCAGCAAGATAATGCCCGAATGCATCACTTGTTGGCCGCGGACGTTCGAATTTGTCGTAGGCGTTGCGCCAGTGCACATCGACACGGTTGACGCAGGCGATGATCGGGCTCAACGCGTTGGCCTGCGCGGTCACGGGGGATTCGCGCTGATCAAGCCACAGATCGAGCTTCAGGAACGGCCGGGTCGCGCTCGACAGCCCCATCACCACCAGAACGACCACTACGCCGCTGACAAACATGAGTCTTGAGGTCATGGTCGTGCCTCCGCCGGATACCACTGTTCACGGGTGGCGGGCGCGCCACAGTCGAACGAACTCGCCGGCAACCGGCTACACAAACGCTCCGCCCAGGGTTGCAGGCCCTGATTGCGATTGACCGTGCCTTGGCTGGCGGCCACTTTGAACACGCCCAATACCAGCACCAGGGCGACAACCCCGAGTAACGACAGGCCGATTTTCACCGGCAGGTTGGTCTTTTCCCAGGACGTGTGTGGCTTGACCTGACGGCGACGGATCAAACCCACGCAGGCCAGTGTGGCGGCATAGACGACGCCAGCGATGGGGCCGAAAAACCAAGTGAGCCCGGCCACCATCAATGCGCAGGGAATCAGGTCACGCAGTACGCCGAACGGTGCAGCGTCCTTGGCGAACCCAGGCCACAACCGCGCGCTGAGGCGGTCGTCCAGCAGCCAATGGGTGTGCGCCAGTTCGTGAGTCAGCCAGTTGATGCCCGCAGCGATCACGCCAAACACGATCGTTGAGGTCATGACGATATTGATCAGTCCGGTGACGCGCAGCCCCAGCGGGATAAAATGAGTAAACGCACCGATCAGACAAGCCAGCACCACGCCAACGTAGGTCGGCCATTCACCGCGTTTCAGTTCCCAGTCGCGCCAGAAAAACGCGGTGCCACCGGGCAACTCTGCACAGACCTGCGGATGATTGGCGTACAGCGCCGAACTCAAATGTCGGCAATGCTCCCAATCTTTCTCACGCAGGCGCCGGGCCAATGCGCGGCGCTGGCTGAACGGGCCGCTGCCGAGCAACAGGCGCGCGGCGCGGTGTTCGGCAGTGGCGGGCGGCTCTTCGGCGAGTTGACGTTGCTGCGCGATAAACAGCGGTGCCTCGTAGCGAGCGGTCAGCCGCTTCCATTCATCTTTCGGGCAACGGTTGGCCGGGCCGGAATGCCAGCCCTGGCCCGCGCACACCTGTTCGAAAATTGCGGAAGACCAGTGTTCGCTGTCCAGCAGCAATCGACTCAGGAACAGGTTGAACCACAGCCGGTGTACTTCAGCGTCGAGCCACAGACATTGGCCGGACTGTGCGTAGGCCTGCAAAAAGGCCGCACTGTCCTCACGATCAAGGGCTTCACGCAGCGGTCGAGTAATGCGTTCCCGCTGCTGATCGAGCAAATGTTCGATGGATTCCTCGTCCAGTTCCAGGCGTTGCCAGGCACTGAACCAGTGATAGGTCTGCACCGCCCAATCGACCATCGGCGCCGATGTTTGCGGGTTCTCGATGCAATGCTGCAGCAGGGTCTCTTCGAGGATATGCGCGCAGCCCTGCTCAACGGCGAGGGCATGGCGTTGTTGCAACTGCGCAAGGCTGGTGCCCTGCAGCGAGCGAGTTGCTTGTTGCAAGGCATCGACTTCGACCACGGTCAGGCCGGTCAAATCCCAGCTGTCATCCGGCGCTTCGTCGTCTTCGTTGGCCTGCGCCCATTCCTTGTAATTCAGGGCTTGCTCATAGGCGTCACGCAGGCGCTGAAAGCCCTCGGCGTCTTCGTCCGGGCGGGTCTGTTTGAGCAGGGCGGCGTATTGGCGTTTGATACTGCGCGTATCGGCGTCGGCCGTAAGGCCAAGGACGGTCCAGCAACTCATTGCGTGTACAACTCCATGAAAACCTGCGACGCGGTCCAGTGATGGCACTTTGATTTTGCGCACCCTACCTGTTTCGCGTCGAAAAGTCCTCAGCCTCTATTCATTTGCCGACGAACCAGCGGAAATACGGGTTGCCGCCATCGCCGCGCATCACCTCGCCGATATCCCGCGCCCAGGCATCGCGGTCGCCGTCGTAGGCATGCAGGCTGGCGCGATAGAACTGCATCAGGCGCTGGCGATGGATTTCCATGCGCTCGTTGAATCCGGCATCGGCATTCACCAGTGGCGGCGCCTGATACAGATCCAACAGTGCCGGCAACACCCGCGTGATCTCCTTGCTGCGCACCCACGGCGCGTACTCGATACGCGGTTGATCGTCGGTCACCGCAGGTGCATCGGCGGCAAAGCGTTCAAGCCCGGCGCGATCGGTGACCCAGGTCGAGAGCAGGGCAGCGGCCGAGCCGATACCGACATCCTGCAAGGTGCTGCGCACGCTGTCCTGCTGGAAACGCGCGGTGATTTTCGCGGCATCCAGTTCCATTGGCTGCAGCGAACCGACCAGAAGCATCTCGTGGAACTCGCTGGTCCACACCGAGGCATACGGGAACACATCAAGGAAACTGCGCACCAGTGAACGCGAGTCGTCGATGTTTTGCGTCGGCAGCGGCAGCCACTGGGCGACGATGCCTTGGTTTTCCAGACGACTGGCCGCCAACTGGTAGAAGTCCCGCGAATACAGGTTGACCACGCCGGCCGCAGAGGGCGGTGGCGGTTCGAGGGTGATCAGGTCGTAGGTTTGTGCGCTGCGCAGCAGTTCCTGGCGCCCGTCGCGCAGACGCACATCGACGCCGGGATCGTTGGCGGCGTTGAAGTTTCCCTTGAACAGCGGCGCGGCTTTGACCACTGACGGCAGCAACTCGGCGACCACCCGATGTTCCAGCCCCGGGTAGCGCAGCATGGCCCCAGCGGTGATGCCGGTGCCGAAGCCGATCACCAGTGTCGAGCGTGGCTCACCGTTGTGAATCAACAGCGGCAGCAGGGCTTGCACGCGCATGTAGCGCAGTGAGGGCATGGCATCGCCGGTGTTCGATACGCCTTGAATATACAAACGGTGGAAGGTGTTCTCGCCGCGTCCTTGAGCCACCACGGCCACGGTGCCGCCCCGTCCTTCTTCATAGAACGACAGGCTGCCGTTGCGCGCACCGGGCAGCAGGCTGGCGAGTTTGTCGACCGGGGTAAACACGGCAAACGCAACCGAGACCAGACCGAGGGCAACCACGGCCTGACGCCGACCTTTCTTCACGTGATGACCTTTGCGTACGGCAAAGTAGCCGATGCCGGCGGCGATAATCGCCAGCAGGCCCAAGGTGCGCACCAGCCCCAGCAACGGAATCAGCAGGAAGCCGCAGAGCATCACCCCGACAATCCCGCCCAAGGTATTGAACGCCACCACGGCGCCGACATCACGACCGACACGCTCCTGACCGACACTCAGACGCAGCGCCAGTGGAAACGCGGCACCGAGCAACAGCGTCGGCACAAAGACAATGCTCAAGGCTGCCACCGCGAAGCGTGCGCTCATGCCGGCCAACTCACTGGCGCCCAGGCTCAACAGCCACATCTCCGCCTGACTTTGCGCGATCACCAGCCAGCGTCCGAGTATGGCGATTTCCAGCAACGCGATTAGCCCGGCACCGGCAATCAGCAAGCCGAACACACCCCACGGATCGCGGATCCGTTCGACCCGGCGCGCGAGCAGGGCGCTGCCGATAAACAGCCCGGTCAGATAGGTCGCCAGAACCACAGCAAATGCGTAGGTGCGGGTGCTCATGAACTGCACGATCGATTGCGACCAGACCACTTCATAACCGAGCGCCACGCCACCGGCGATGGAATACAGCCACAGCGCGGTTCGATCCGGGGCTTTTTCTACGTGATGTTTGATGGTGGTGGTCAGGGGCGCCGGATGCTGCCGGGCCAGCCATAACGCACCGATGGCTGCGAGCAGATTGAGCATCGCCGCGAACAACGCGCTGCCACGCACACCGAGGCTGGCGATCAACACGAACGCGGCGAGCAGGGTGCCGACAATCGCCCCCAACGTATTGGCCGCATACAACTGGCCACCGGCCTTGCCCGGATCAGCGGCCAGCGAACGTACCAGCACCGGCAGGGTGCCGCCCATCAACACCGCCGGCAGGCCGACCAATGCGAACGGCAATATCCACGCGAGCAGGCCGACATGCTCTTGCAGCCAGGCAAACGGACTGGCTGCAAGGCTCATGGCCACGGTCGCGCCGACGCCGAGAATCGCCACCAGCACTTCCAGCCCGGCATACAGCAACACCGGTTGTTGCACACGGTCCGCCCAACGCCCGAACAGCCAGCCACCGATGGCCAGCCCGGCGAAAAACGCACTGATACCGGTGGTGATCGCATAGACCTCGACGCCGACCACCAGCGACAGTTGCTTGATCCACAGCACCTGATAGACCAGCGCCGCTGCGCCGGAGATGCACAGCAGCAGGGCGGGGAACAGCAGCGTGGGAGCGGCGGTATGTGAGGCGGGTATGGCCGACGGCTTGCTGGCGATACGTGAGGACATGCGGAGGCCTTAATTCAAAAGTGATTGTGACGGTGCTGGCCCCTTCGCGAGCAGGCTCGCTCCCACACAGGACCTGTGTCCACCACAAATCCCCTGTGGGAGCGAGCCTGCTCGCGAAGAAGCCGACACAGTCCCAAGTCAAAAAAAGGGCCGCCCGCCGGTGAGGGCGAGCGGCAGTCGAGCGGTGTTACTGGGCTTTCTTCATTTTCTCTTCAATGCGGCGGTCCACGTCCTCACGAATCTGGTCGATGCTGAAGCTCGCCGGACGCTGACTCGGTGGGTAGTCGACGAATGTCTGCAGGAACTTCGCAGCCCTGCGGGTGCCGTCGAAAATCAGATAGTCGTTTTTCGTCAACCAGTCATAGTATTGGTCAGACACGATGTCAGCCCGTTCGTACGGGTCCATGCGCAGGTTGAACATTTTCGGTACTCGCAGGCACACGAACGGTTCGCTCCACACTTCCAGACCACCAGGAGCTCGCTGCTCGCAGAAGACCAGTTTCCAGTCGTTGAAACGCATGCTGACCAGCACACCGTCATCGTTGAAGTAGTAAAACTCGTCACGCGCGCTCTTGTCGGTTTTACCTGTCAGATAATCCAGCTGGTTGTAACCGTCCAGATGCACCTTGAAGTTCTTGCCGCCGACGTCGGCACCTTTGAGCAGGCGATCCTTGATATCGGTGTCGCCGACCGCAGCCAACAGCGTCGGGAACCAGTCCAGACCCGAGAACAGCTGCGTCGAAACTTCACCCGCCTTGACTTTACCCGGCCAGCGAATCATCGCAGGCACTCGATACGCACCCTCCCAGTTGGAGTTTTTCTCGTTGCGGAACGGTGTGGTTGCCGCATCCGGCCACGACCATTGGTTAGGGCCGTTGTCGGTGGTGTAGACCACGATGGTGTTGTCGGTCAGCTTCAGGTCATCGAGCGTTTTGAGCAGTTTGCCGACATCGCCGTCGTGCTCGATCATGCCATCGGCATATTCGTTGCCGACCATGCCGCTTTGACCCTGCATTGATTCACGCACGTGGGTGAACGCGTGCATGCGGGTGGTGTTCATCCAGACGAAGAACGGTTTGTTCGCCTTCGATTGCTTCTCGATGAACGCCTGAGCGGCGGCAGTGGTTTCGTCGTCGATGGTCTCCATGCGTTTTTTGGTCAACGCGCCGGTGTCCTCGATCTTGCCATCGGCAAAACTGTGGATCACGCCACGCGGAGAGGCTGCCTTGACGAACTCGGCATCATTCTTCGGCCAGTACGGACGCTCCGGTTCTTCTTCGGCGTTAAGGTGATAAAGGTTGCCAAAGAACTCGTCGAAACCATGGTTGGTCGGCAGGTATTCATCTTTATCACCGAGGTGGTTTTTACCGAACTGGCCCGTTGCGTAACCTTGTGCTTTCAATGCTTGGGCGATGGTTATATCGCGGGGCTGCAAGCCGACTGGCACGCCAGGCATGCCCACTTTCGAAAGGCCGGTACGCAGCGGCGTCTGACCGGTGATGAACGACGATCGTCCAGCCGTACAGCTGTTCTCCGCATAGTAATCGGTGAAAATCATGCCTTCTTTGGCGATGCGGTCGATGTTCGGGGTTTTGTAGCCAACCACCCCCATCGAGTAGGCGCTGATGTTGGTCTGGCCGATGTCATCGCCGAAGATCACCAGAATGTTGGGTTTTTCAGCCGCCGTGGCCGTAGCCGACAGCGCCATGACCGAAGTCGCCACCAAGGCGAGTTTCGGTAGCCATTTGCGTATGCGAGTCATCTGACTTGCTCCTTTTCGCGGGGGTCGTTTATTGCGACTAACGTTTATTGCAGTCCTGCATCACGCTTTCTTATTGCACCTGCCCGGTGACCGCAGGCTCGAACGGGTAGATCCGGCGCCACTCCGACGCCATGTCGACCACGGTCCAGCCACGGGAATTTGCTTCATTGAGGGCTTTGTCGAGCCGGCCGATATCGGATTGACGGTCATAGGCCCATTCGCGCTTGGCGTCGGTGTGGTGCACCAGGCCCATGAAACGCTTGCCGGAACCTGCGGCCGTCCACTGCAGCATCTGCAGGTCGCCGTCGGAGTTGCCGAAGGCGAGGATCGGCCGTTTGCCGATCACCGCGTCGATGCTTTCCGGTTTGCCGGGGCCGTCGTCGTTGTGCGCCAGTTTCGCTGTGCGCACGATCGAGGCCTTGCCGTCCTTGTATTGAAATGAAGTGATGAACGTGGTGCCGATCACTTGTTCCGGCGGGATGCCGTAGACCTTCTCGGCGAAGGCGCGCATGAACCCGGTGTCGCCGCCGGAGACGATGTAGGTCTTGAAGTCCTGTTTGCGCAGGTAATCGAGCATTTCCAGCATCGGCTGGTAGATCATCTCGGTGTACGGCTTGCCGGTCCTTGGATGCCGCGCCTGACTGAGCCAGGTTTTGGCGTAGTCATCGAAGGCTTCGGTGGTCATGCCGGTGTGGGTCGCCCCGACGATTTTCAGCAGGCCTTCCATGCCGGAAGCGGCCAGCGCCTTGTGATCGTTTTCCAGCACGGCTTTGAACGGCTGGGTGGTTTTCCATTCCGGATGCTGCGCGGCGTTGCGCTTGACCTCGTCGAAGGCAAACAGCAATTCGAAATAGGCCGGTTGTTCGCTCCACAAGGTGCCGTCGTTGTCGAACACGGCGATACGGTCGGCCGGTTTGACGAAGTCCTTGCTGGTCTGGTCGGTCACCGTCTGCACGAACGCGATAATGCTCTTCTTCGCCGGGCCGTCATTCCACGACGGCAGCGGCTCGCTGGCCTGAGCCAGCAGTGGCAGGGCGAGGCCAAACAACAGGGCGAGTCCGAAACGTTGGCGTTGCCGTAGCGCAGTCGTCATGGGAAGTCCTTCTCGTGAACGGGGTTGAGCGGGCGCAGGGCCGAGGCCGGTTTCGCGTGCTGCTGTTCGGCCTGACTGTGAAGCGTAGTCAATGATTCGCGCAGTTGAACGAGTGTTTGCTCGGTGCTTGGCTGACGACCGTAAAGCCCGCGTAACAGCCCTTGCAGGCGCGGGCCGGCATCCACCAGTTTCAGCCCCAGCCGGCTGCGGCGCAGCCACAGGTACAGCGCGCTCAATTGAGGAGGGCGGGCTTGCAGTTGTGCATCGATTTGTTGCCAGGCGAAGTCGGGCGATTGCTGCCACGCCCGTTGTTGCGCCTGGCGGCGTGCTTGCCACTGTTGTGTGGCGCGGATGAATGCAGGGCGCAGCAGATAAGCGGCGGCAACGACAGCGGCGAGCAGAGCCAGCCACAACAGCCAGCGTGTAGAGAAGTGCAGACGATTCTGGCCGAGTTGCTTGAGGTCTTCGCTGATTGAAAAGACCGGTTTGTAAGGCGTGCCGGCTGCTGCCTCGAACGTCACCGCCGGCACTTGCGCGGTGCGCGATTGGCGAGTGCCGGCGTCCCACCATTTCACCTCGATGGCCGGCAGGGTGTGTGAGCCGGCCTTGTCGATGCGGTAGCTGACGCTGTCGATGCGCTGACCGCCGAGGATGTCGCCGCGACCGTCATCGAGGCTGGTGACCTGCGGGGTTTTCGCATAGCGGCTCAGACCGGCAACATCACCGAGCGTTGGAATCGGCAGGGCCATGGCCAGTGCGCCGTCCGCTTGCAGGGTCAGTTGGCGGGTGATGCTGTCGCCGACTTTCAACGGCGTCGCCGAGTGGGTGATGCTCTGAGTGAAACGCAAACCGCTGGCCACCAGCGGTGTTTCCCCGGGTTTGAAGCCGGGCGGCTGGGCGGCGCTGAACTGCACCGGCTGGCTTTGCGCACTGATTTCTGTCGTGGCCTGGCCGGGTGTGGCGCGCACGGTCAGAGAAGGGATTTCAAACGTGCGGGCGACGTTCGGGGTGATCAGGTAGCTGTAGCGCAAACCGCTGAAGGCCTGGCCGTCGATGGTTTGATTGAGGTGCTGGGCCTGACCGTCTGGGGGCATGACCAGGGCACCGTCGAGTTTCAGCTCGGGCAGGGTGGCGGCGCTGGTGAACCAGGTGTCGGTGAGGACGTCGATTTGCAGCTCGACAAGACCGCCGACCATGGCACCTTCGGCGGGTTGCAGATGGGCCTGGACTTTGAGTTGGGGTTCGGCAGCCAAAGCATTGAGGCTTAGCAGACTGGCCAGGAACCAGAAGCTGATTCTTGTAGTGATCAATCTGGCCCCATCGCTGGCAAGCCAGCTCCCACAGGGTTTTATGGTGTTCACAAAATCGGTGATAACACCGGAGTTCCCTGTGGGAGCTGGCTTGCCAGCGATGGCGGTAGTAGGGGTTAGGCGGTTCATGGCCTGGCTCCCTGCTGATCCTGCAAACTGAACTTCTGCCTGAGAAACTTCGCCGGCGAGGTGGTCAGGTTCTGCAGCCACAAGGCATCGGACGCAGCCTGCTCGGTCTCGACCTTTTTGCTCTGACCCTTACCCGGCGCCTTGTCGAATTTCACCTCGTCGGGTTTGGTCTCCGGGGCGTTTTTCTCGGCACTTTCGGTGTCCTTGAGCAGCGCTTGTGCCAGCGCCAGATTGGCCGTGGCTTCGGGGAACTGCGGTTGCAGCTTCAAGGCCTGCGTATACGCAGCGATGGCTTCATCGAACTTGAAGCGGCGCACGTAAATATTGCCCAGATAGAAATAGGCCTGCGGCGTATCGAGCCGCGCGAAGGTCGCCAGCGCGAGGTCGTAATCGGCCGCGTGATACGCCGCGACACCTTTCCAGTACGGGTCGACAAACAGCGCGGCAGCCTGCGGCAAATGCTCATGTTCGAACGCCCAGCGACCTTGCTGATCGCGGGTGAAAAACGCATCGGTCAGGGCGTTGGCCTGTGCTGGTGCTGCTGGCCAGCTCAAGCCTATCGCCAGTGCCAGCGCGGGCATCCAGTTGACGCTCCAGCCCTTGCGCACATTGCACAGTGCCAACAGCAACAACGGCCAGCAGAGCCAGTAACCGGCGTCTTTCCAGTGCAGTTCGCGCTGCTCGGCGCTGGCACTCTGAAAATGCCGCTGCGCGTGCAACTCGATCCAGTCCAGATCATCGTCATTGACGGTCAGGCTACCCAGTGGCGCATCGAGAGCGGAGGCCAGTTGCTTGATTGCTGCCGGATCGAAACGGCCCAGTGCCGGGCGCCCGTTGGCATCGGTGCGCGGCTGGCCATTGGCGTCGTGAATGATGCCGCCGTCCTCACTGCCAACGGCCAATACCAGCACTTGCAACGGACTGTCGCCCACGCGCTTGTCGAGGCCGTCGAGTTCTGCGGTGTCAGCGCCGTCAGTGATCAGCAGCAGGCTGCCGGGTGTTTTTTCCGCGTTGAGCAAGCGTTTCGCCTGATCGATCACCGTGCCGACGTCTTTGCCCGGTTTGTCGATCAATCCGCTGCCCAAGGCTTGAATGAAGGTGTCGAGCAGCGCCGGATCATCGGTCGGCGGCAACACCAGATGGGCGCTGCCGGCGTAGGCAATCAATGCGGTGCGCGCACCGGCGCGGCGCTGGATCAGGTCGTGCAGTTTGTGTTTCGCCGCTTCCAGTCGACTCGGCTGCACATCGCTGGCGTCCATCGATGGCGACAGATCCACGGCGACAATCAGCGGCGCACGATTTTCAAGGAAGTCCGGCCGATCCTGTTCCCAGGTCGGTCCGGCGGCGGCGACGGCGCCGAGCATCAACAGTGCGCACAGCAGGTGCACCGGGCGCAGGCGCTGATGGTCTTGAGGGGTGATGAGTAAGTGCGGCAACAAGTGCTCGGCGATATTGCCGCGCAACCGTCGTTGCAGGTCGCGACCACGCCGCCAGAGCATTGGCAGCACGGCACCGAACAGTGCGAGCAGCAGCCATAGGGGGCGGAGGAAATGGAAGTCGCTGAGGTTGATCTCCATCTCAGGCCTCCTGCCGCTGACGGGCAAACGCCAGACGCACACGCAGCAGCGCGCCGAGGTGATACAGCCCCAACAGCGTTACCGCCGCGCCGAGCGGCCAGTAGAACAACTCGCGTTGCGGTTGATGGCTGAGGGTTTTCACCTGGTGCGGGGTGAGGCGATCGAGGGTGGCGTAGACCTGATCCAGTGCGTTGCGGTCCTCGGCGCGGAAGAACTGGCCGCCGGTGGTTTTGGCGATCTGTTCCAGCGCCGACAAGTTGACCTTGGCTTCACCGGACGCGCTCGGGTCACCGATGCCGATGGTGTGAATGATCACGCCTTTGTTGGCGGCCATTTCAGCGGCGTGATCCGGGGTGATCGCGCTGCTGGTGTCATTGCCGTCAGTGAGCAGGATCAGTACTTTTTCCTGCTCGTGGGCCTTGTCCAGCAGCTTCAGGCTCAAACCGATCGCGTCACCGATCGCCGTATTGGGGCCGGCCATGCCGATACCGGTGTCGGCCAGCAACAGCGAGAGGCTGGCGTGGTCGAGGGTCAGCGGCGCCTGCGGGTAGGCGCCGGTGCCAAACACGATCAGACCGAGGCGGTCGTCCTTGCGCTTGTCGATAAAGCCTTGCACCACCTCTTTGACGGCGGCGAGGCGGTTGATTTTTGCGCCGCTGGCGTTGGTGAAGTCTTCGGTTTCCATCGACTGCGAGAGGTCGATGGCGAGCATCAGGTCGCGCACCGGTTGTTGCTTTTCTATGGGTTTTTCGACGAATACCGGGCGCGCGACGGCGAGCACAATCAGCGCCCAGACGAGGATATTCAGCAGCAGTTGCCAATGATTGCGGCGGTTGCCGACGATGCCCGGGGCCTCACCGACCGCGCGGCTCATGGCTGCGAAAAACGGCACGCGCACGGCGCTGCGGGCCTCGTTGTAGGCGGGCAGATAGCGGTAAGCCAGCCAAGGCAATGGCAGCAGGAGCAACAGCCAGGGGTAATCAAGCTGCCACATGGTGATGCTCCATCCACGATTGGCAGGTGTCGAACAGCACCTGACGTTGCGGCGCGGGGAGGGCGCGCAGGGTGTGGTCGGGGGCGTAGGCGAGTTGTGCGAGTTGTTTGCTGAAATCCGCCGGTAGCGGCTTTTTGCAGTGGCGCTGCAAGTAGCCTTGCCAATCCTCTCTTCCCAACGCC
>NZ_JSFK01000041.1:21411-84903 GCF_000783395.1 Pseudomonas chlororaphis
CCACAGGGTTTGCATTCCAGCGAGTAGGCTTGTGCATCGGCATCGAGAGCGCCACGCGTTTGAGCAGCTCCGGCAATTCGCGCAGAGCATTGAGGTCATCACTGCGGCTGCGCAACTGCGCCAGACGCGCCAGGCCTTCGCGCCGATAAGCGTCTCTGCGCCATTTTAGATAGCGCCGAATGCCGATCAACAACGCGGCCAATATCAGCAGGGCGAGCAACACCCACCATCCCCACGTCTGCGGCGCATAACTGACCGGCTCGGGCAGGCCCAGCTCTTTGAGCTGTTCAATGCTCGGGATATTCGGGTTCATCGCCGTGCTCCGGCGCTTTTACCCAGCTCGGCGCGCAGTTGAGCGTGGGCCTCCTCGGCAGTGCTGAACATCATCAGCGGCACCTGACTGCGGCGCAGCAAAGTGGCGACGTCTTTCAGCCGACCGCTGAGAAAGTCCCCCAGCGGTTGGTGCACGTTGCGTTTTTCCACCGCCAGTTCCACTTGCAATTCGCCTTGGGTAACCAGCAGGCGACCGTTGGTTGGCAGCTTCATGGCCAGCGGGTCGTAGACCTGCAGCGCGATCACATCGTTGTGCGCCGACAATTGCCGCATCAGTTGCAAGGTTCGTTCACCGGCCCCGGCGAAGTCGCTGACGATGCAGATCAAATGGTCGTGCCCGGCCAGGGCGAGGCAGCGTTGCAGAACCTTGTCCAGTTGATCTTCGTCTTCAGCGTCGGGGTTGGCCGCGCTGAGTGCCTGATTCTGTTCGGCGATGCGGCTGAGCAAAGCCTCCACGCGTTTGCGGCTGCGCAGCGGCGCCACGCTGTCGATGCGCTGATCGTTGAATACCAGCCCGCCGACCCGATCGCCGGCGTTGAACACCATCCACGCCGCCAGTGCCGCGAGTTCTGCGCCGAGGGCCGATTTGAAGCTGCGCTGCGAGCCGAAGAACATCGACATGCGCTGATCGACGACGATCAATGCCGGACGGTCGCGCTCTTCGGTGAAGGTGCGCACCACCGGTTTGCCGGTGCGCAGCGAGGCGCGCCAGTCGAGGTGACGCAAATCATCGCCCGGCTGATAGCGACGCAGCTCATCGAAATTCAAGCCACGCCCGCGCAGGCGCGAAGCATGGTTGCCGGCGAGGATGCTGCCCCGCGGCTGTCGGGCAAGAAAACTCAGGTCACGGGCCTTGAACTCCAGCGCCATCAATTGCGCGAGAGAGACGTAGACCAGACCTTCGTCGTTCATGCCGGAATCGCCACTTTATCGAGAATCCGGTCGAGCACCTGATCGGCACTGACGCCGTCGGCTACCGCGTCATAGCTCAATTGCAGGCGATGGCGCAGCACCGGGTGCACCACCGCGCGCACGTTGTCCGGCGAAACAAAATCCTGACCTTGCAACCAGGCATCGGCGCGCGCGCAACGGTCCAGGCCAATGCCGCCACGCGGGCTGGCGCCGATGGCAATCCAGCGCGCGAGGTCTTCGTCGTAATCGGCGGGGTGGCGGGTGGCGTTGATCAGGTCGATCAGGTAGCTGTCGATGGCCGGAGAGACATGTACCGCGCTGACTTCTTTGCGCGCGGCGAAGATCACGTCCTGCGGCAGGCTGAAACCCTTGGCCGGCGTGGTGCTGGCGCCCTGAGCGAACTCCTCGTTGCGCAGCAGGCGCAGCACCTGGCTTTCGTTTTCGGCACTCGGGTAGTCGAGCAGGACTTTCATCAGAAAACGGTCCATCTGCGCTTCCGGCAACGGATAGGTGCCTTCCTGCTCGATCGGGTTTTGCGTCGCCACCACGATGAATAATTCGGGCAATGCATGGCTGTTGCCAGCCACGGTGATCTGCCGTTCTTCCATGGCTTCGAGCAGCGCAGCTTGCACCTTCGCCGGCGCGCGGTTGATCTCGTCTGCCAGAATCAAATTGCCGAACAGCGGCCCCGGCTGAAAACGGATTTCGTTTTTGCCTTCGACCTGATGCAGCACCTCGGCGCCAGTAATGTCCGAGGGCAGCAGATCCGGGGTGAACTGAATGCGGCTCATCTTCGCGTCGAGGTGTTTGGCCAGCGCCTTGACCGTGCGCGTCTTGGCCAGCCCCGGCAGACTTTCCAGCAGCAAGTGACCGTTGGCCAACAGGCCGAGGAGGATCTGGCGGATCACCTGATCCTGGCCGAGCACGGCTTCGGCGATGCTGGCTTGCAGGGCATTGAGGTCGGTAAGCGCAGTCATGGGGGCAGTCCTTTGTGTCCGGTCTAGAAAAAGGCCAGGGTCAGGTTGACGCTGAAGCCGTTGCCTTCAGGGCGGTTCTTGGTGTCGAACTCCGGCACCCAGCGCGCGCTGATATTGGCTTGCGCGTCGGCGAATTTGCCGGCCCAGCCGATCACCGGGCCGGCGCCCACCGAGCGTCCGCGATAGCCATTGAACGTGTCGGCGGTCTGGCCTTTGTCATCGGTGAGTTGCTGGATGTAGCCGGCCGCAATACCCGCGCTCCAGCCATCGCTAAAACCATGGGTCCACAGCGCGTCGAGGGTGAAGATGTTGCCGTTGCGATAGTCGGTGGCGTCGTTCTCGGTATAGAACTCAAGACCGCTGGACAGCGTGAGTTCGCCACCCTTGCCATCCAGGTGGGTGAACGCCACGGTCGGCATGAAGGTGTAGTTGTTCTGCCCTGGGTTTGCCAGGCGATCCTTGTTGTAGGCGCCGGTCGGCACGTAGATCGGCAGGGACAGCGAAAGGTGGTTCAGTTCATCGAAGTGGTAGCCGGCGGCAATCGGCGTGATCAAGGCGTCGGCGAATTGCGTACCTGAGTCACTGTCACCCAACGTCCGTCCGCGCGGGCCGGTGATGCTGGCTTTGATGTCGGTGTATTGCACGGGAATGCCCACGGCCGAGGCGTAATTCCAGCGGCCCTTGCCGGTGTCCCAGACATGAGTGAAGTTGGCCATGGTGTAGGAGACTTTCATGTCGATCCCGCCGCTGACTGCGCCGGAAATCGGTGCACCGCTACTGCCCTTGAGCGAGCCGTCGTACCAGATGCTGGTGAGCGACATGACCCAACCCGGCTCGGGCGGGACGATCCCGGCATTGGCAAACACCTGCTGGCCGGTGATCGGTCGGCCGACGCCGCCCTCTGCTGCGTAAAGCAGAGGACTGCCGATCATGCACAGCGCCAACAGCGGGCGCACAACGTTGGGCTTGATCATTAAAGGCTCCGCTTATTGGTTTGAATTGATCGTATTGAGCAACGGCATTTTCCATTCACCACTGGCGACTTCCGGTTTCGGCATATCAAGGCGAACAATCCCCTGTGCCGAACCGTTTGGCGTCGTGGGGCAGTTTGGCTGCTGGGCGCCGACGCCACAGCTGACAAACATGATCATCAGGCCGTATCCGGCGGCTTTGAAAGCAGCGTGCATGGCGTTTCCTTATTTGCCGAATGTCACATTGATGCCCGTGTACACCACGAACTGCGGCAGCCCGTCGCCTTTGCGGTCGACCGTCCACTGCGGCTCGACGAAAGCGTTGAGGATGTTGCTGCCGGACTTCCAGGCTTTGCCGACACCCAGACCGAGCGGGATGTAGTGGGTGTCGTTTTTCAGGTCGAAAGTCCAGGTGCCGGTGGAGCGCAGGTACCAGCCTTTTTCCAGGTTATGGATGATGAACGGCTGCATCGTTGCGCTTTCGACGTGCGGGCGATCGTTGTCGCCGGCAAACGAACTCTGGTACTGCACCAGAGCACCGAGCAGACCGCGTGGTGAGGCGTCGATGGCCACAGCAGCGAGACCACCTTGCCATTTGCCGGTACCGAGTTCGTCCTGTTCGGCGGTCGGCGCAGTGATCAGCGGGCCAATGCCCAACTGCACGCCGTCGGTTTTCAGAATGAAGATATCGAACAGGTTCAGGTCGCCGATGCCGGTGCTGTAACCGTTGTGCGGATCGGGGCGGGTGCTGATCGGCAGCGTCGCGCGGACCAGTTGCGGCACGCCGATGAAATCGTTGGGCGCAATCGGCAGGGTGCCGCGCAGCAACACGTCATTGCTGTGGGCGTTGCTGTCGTAGAGTTTCGGAGTGTAGTAGTCCTGCAGATTGGCACCGGGCGCGACGTTCAACGGGTTGTTGCTCTTGTTCGAGTCCTCGGCGTTATCCGCCTGCGCGCCACACGCAGCCGCCAGCGAACTCGCCAGAAAAAGAGTCTTCCCCACTCGATTGACCATCATCCCCGATTCCCTGGTGGCTTTTGGATAACTTGGCACTTCGCGGCCGTTACTGCGTAATCCCTTTCTTATCAAGCCTGTAGGACACGTCTGAATGACGCTAGCAGCTAATCGGGAGTTAGCCAGTCGAATGGATTAATTCTTTGGTTTTGTGTACGGGTTCACAGGTGATTGTGTACTAACCATTCCATTGCTTACCGTGTAGGAGCTGTCGAGTGAAACGAGGCTGCGATCTTTTGATCTTGGTTTTATGGATCAAAATAAGAGGATCGTCCGGTCGCGGTTTGAGCTCTCGGCAACTACTACCCTTACGTATTTCAATTCGGAATGTTTAAAGGTTGTTTTGAATTTGCGGAACGTTCCCACAAGGTTTTCAGGTTGTCCGTCGGACGTCGGGTCTCTAGCCTGTGTTCGTCGCTGCCAAATCAGCGACCGGGACTGGAAACCCCGACGGGTATTAGTGGCGCGTACACGCCTTTCATAACGTATCCTTGCGCACTTCAAATGTGTGCAGTCCGTTATGGCGGCTGTGCGCGGGAGACCTTCGGGTCGACCGGGTCGCCGCTGCCCGGGTTTCCAACCTGCGTACAGCTGCCACCTCTTCGTCCGGAAACCGAATGGGACAGCTCCAACTTTCAGCGGAGTTACACCATGAAAAAACCAACACCCAACCCCCCAGAATCAGACGCCGACAGCACATCCCCCTACGCCTCAGTCGACAGTAAAAAACTCCACGAAGCCGCCGACCGCGCCCTCGACTACTACCTCAATCCCGCCGCCTGCATCATGTCCAGCGCCAACGAGCCGGAACCCATGTACCTCGCCAATCCCAGGTACAACACCGAATCCCTTCTAGCCAACGCCAGCGAAACCCTCGGCTCGGCCAGCGAGATGCTGATCAATTTCGCCGCGTCGCTGGAAACCTCGCAGCGCAAGACTGCACTGGGTATCGCACAGGTCGTAATGCTGGGCGAACTGGCCGTCAACCAAGCCCTCGATCACGTCGAACTCAATGACTGATCTCTGTTGAATGATCGTTCCCACGCTCTGCGTGGGAATGCAGCCCTTGACGCTCTGCGTCAAATTCGCAAGCTGGTACGCGGAGCGTCCCTTGAGGCATTCCCACGCAGAGCGTGGGAACGATCAGAATCAAAAGATCGCAGCCTTCGGCAGCTCCTACATGGGGATATCCGGTTCAGCTGTTTTTCTTGGCCTGTTCGCGGATGCGCTCTTCTTGCGCACGTGCTTCTGGGGTGAACTCGGCGCCGAAGTCTTCGGCAGAAAAAATCTGGCGGATTTCAATATCAGACTCGCCTGGCATCGGATTAGGGCAGCGCTTGACCCATTCGATGGCTTCTTCTTTCGACTTCACTTCCCAGATCCAGTAACCCGCCACCAATTCTTTGGTCTCGATGAACGGCCCGTCGATGACCGTGCGTTTGTCACCGGAGAAATGCACGCGAGCGCCTTTGCTGCTCGGGTGCAGGCCATCGCAATCGATCAGAATGCCGGCCTTGACCAGTTCTTCGTTGAAGTTGCCCATGGCGGTGATCAGTTCTTCGCTGGGCATGATGCCGGCCTCCGAGTCGGCGCTGGCTTTTACAAGGATCATGAAGCGCATGGCGGTTACTCCGTGGATTGTGGGGATTCGTTGTTTAGTCGAACGAGCCAGCGGTGAATCGACAGGGATCCTAAATAAAAGACCAGTAACACCACAGAATCCATTGTGGGAGCGAGCCTGCTCGCGAAGAGGTCGTCACATTCAACATTTATGCTGACTGATCCAGCGCCTTCGCGAGCAGGCTCGCTCCCACATGGGGAATTGCGCTGGTTTTGTATACAATTTTTCAGGCAGGCACCCAACAATTTCCAAACAGGGCATAGGTCGTCGGACAATTTCGTGGTTAACTTCGGCCTCTTGCATGCTTTCCAATCAAAACATCAGAAGGACTCAAGTCATGGCTCAAGTCACCCTTAAAGGCAATCCGGTTCAAGTCAACGGCCAGTTGCCACAAGCCGGTTCCAAGGCGCCAGCCTTTTCTCTGGTTGCCGGCAATCTGTCCGACGTCACCCTGAAAGACTTTGCCGGCAAGCGCAAAGTGCTGAACATCTTCCCAAGCGTCGACACCCCGACCTGCGCCACTTCCGTGCGCAAGTTCAACGCTCAGGCCAACGAAGTGGCAAACACAGTGGTGCTGTGCATCTCGGCTGACCTGCCGTTCGCTCAAGCGCGTTTCTGCGGCGCCGAAGGTCTGGAAAACGTCCAGAACCTGTCGACCCTGCGCGGTGCCGAGTTCATCGAGAACTACGGCGTGGCCATCGCTGACGGCCCGCTGAAAGGCCTGACCGCTCGCGCCGTTGTGGTTCTGGACGAAAACGACAACGTCCTGCACAGCGAACTGGTCAAGGAAATCGCTGAAGAGCCTAACTACGACGCCGCTCTGGCCGTATTGAAGTAAGCTCTGCCATAAAGCTTTTACAATTGTTAACGGCCTGGCCCTGTCCAGGCCGTTTTCATTTGTGTATCAGTGTTTTGCCTCACACCTTGAAACGTAAGGTGTAAGTAAATTGCCGGTAAAGCTGCTTTGCTAATTCCCCATCAGTGCTTATCGTTCAGCCTCCCGTAAAAGAAGCCCACGCGCCCAATGGTTAATCACTCCATGCAATCGTCCCCCCGTAACTCCCGTCGCTGGCTGATCAGCCTGCTTGTCCTGTTGGTGATCGCTGTCCTGTGCTGGAAATTCTGGCCTGCCGGCTCGAGCCCCAAGGAGGGCGCAGACAAGGCTGCGGCCGGGCACACCGGGCGTTCGGGGATGATGCGGCCGGGCTTCGGTGGTGGTAGCGGGCCAATTCCAGTACGCGTGGCGCCAGCAGTCACCGGCGACTTCCCGCTGTACTACAAGGCGCTGGGTACGGTGACCGCGCTCAACACCATCAATGTGCGCAGCCGGGTGGGCGGCGAGCTGGTCAAGATCAATTTCGAAGAAGGGCAGATGGTCAAGGCCGGCGACCTGTTGGCCGAGATTGATCCACGTCCGTACCAGAACGCCTTGCTGCAGGCCGAAGGCACTTTGCTGCAGAATCAGGCACAACTGAAAAACGCCCAGGTTGACGTCGAGCGTTATCGCGGTTTGTACAAAGAGGACAGCATCGCCAAACAGACGCTGGACACCGCCGAAGCACTGGTCGGCCAGTATCTGGGCACGGTCAAGACCAATCAGGCGGCGGTCAACGATGCCAAGCTCAATCTCGAATTCACCAAGATCCGCGCGCCGATTGCCGGCCGTGTCGGCTTGCGTCAGGTCGACGTCGGTAACCTTGTCACCGCCAACGACACCACGTTCCTCGCCGTGATCACCCAGACGCAACCGATCAGCGTCGCTTTCACCTTGCCGGAAAACAGCCTCGAAACCGTGCTCGCCCGTTATCGCAGTGGCGCTAAGCTGCCAGCCGAAGCGTGGGATCGCGGCGACAGCAAACTGCAAGCCACCGGCGTGCTGCAAAGCCTCGACAACCAGATCGACGTCGCCACTGGCACCCTGAAGTTCAAGGCCCGCTACGAAAACCGCGATCAGGCGTTGTTCCCCAACCAGTTCGTCAACGTTCACTTGCTGGCTGACACACTGAAAGGCGTGGTGCTGGCACCGTCAGCGGCTATCCAGTTCGGCACCAACGGCACCTTCGTCTATGCGCTGGACGGCGACAAGAAGGTCACCATTCGCCAACTGAAGATCGGCGCCAGTGATGGCGAAAACACCGTGGTCACCGAAGGTCTGGCCGCTGGCGACCGCGTGGTCCTGGAAGGCACTGACCGCCTGAAGGAAGGCAGTGAAGTGGAAGTGGTCAACGACAGCAATCAAGTGCCGACCACCCCGACCGAACACCTGCAAGGCAAGTCCGCCGCCCAGACGCCAGACGCTGCCGTGACTGACAAGGCCAAGAAGGGCGCATGAACATTTCGCGGCTGTTCATCCTCCGACCGGTAGCCACCACCCTGAGCATGCTGGCCATCGTGCTGGCCGGCCTGATTGCTTATCGCTTGCTGCCCGTTTCTGCACTGCCACAAGTCGATTACCCGACGATCCGCGTCATGACCCTGTATCCCGGCGCCAGCCCGGATGTGATGACCAGTGCCGTGACCGCGCCGCTCGAGCGCCAGTTCGGGCAGATGCCGGGCCTTACGCAAATGGCCTCGACCAGTTCCGGCGGTGCGTCGGTGCTGACCCTGCGTTTCAGCCTCGACATCAACATGGACGTCGCCGAACAGCAGGTGCAAGCCGCGATCAACGCCGCGACCAACCTGCTGCCGACCGATTTGCCGGCACCGCCGGTGTACAACAAGGTCAACCCGGCGGACACCCCGGTGCTGACCCTGGCCATCACTTCGAAAACCATGCTGTTGCCCAAGCTCAATGACCTTGTCGACACGCGCATGGCGCAGAAAATCGCCCAGATCAGCGGCGTCGGCATGGTCAGCATTGCGGGTGGTCAGCGTCAGGCCGTACGCATCAAGGTCAACCCTGAGGCGCTGGCGGCCAACAGCCTGAACCTGTCGGACGTGCGCACCCTGATCGGCGCCTCCAACGTCAACCAGCCGAAAGGCAACTTCGACGGCCCCACGCGGGTGTCGATGCTCGATGCCAACGATCAACTGACGTCGCCCGAGGACTACGCCAACCTGATTCTCGCCTACAAAAACGGTGCGCCGTTGCGACTCAAGGACGTGGCGGAAATCGTCGATGGCGCTGAAAACGAACGCCTCGCTGCGTGGGCCAACCTGAATCAGGCCGTGTTGCTGAACATCCAGCGGCAGCCGGGTGCCAACGTGATCGAAGTGGTTGACCGCATCAAGGCACTGCTGCCGAGCATCACCGACAACCTGCCGGCCGGCCTTGATGTCACTGTGCTGACCGACCGTACGCAGACCATCCGCGCCTCGGTCACCGACGTACAACACGAATTGCTGATCGCCATCGCCCTGGTGGTGATGGTGACCTTCCTGTTCCTGCGGCGCGCCAGTGCCACGATCATTCCGTCGGTGGCCGTGCCGCTGTCGCTGATCGGCACCTTTGGCGTGATGTACCTGGCCGGGTTCTCGGTGAACAACCTGACCCTGATGGCCCTGACCATCGCCACCGGTTTCGTGGTCGACGATGCGATCGTCATGCTGGAAAACATTTCGCGGTTCATCGAAGAAGGCGACAGCCCGATGCAGGCCGCGCTCAAAGGCGCCAAGCAGATCGGCTTCACCCTGATCTCGCTGACGTTGTCGCTGATTGCGGTACTGATTCCGCTGCTGTTCATGGCCGACGTCGTCGGGCGCTTGTTCCGCGAATTCGCCATCACCCTGGCGGTGGCGATCCTGATTTCGCTGGTGGTCTCACTGACCCTGACGCCGATGATGTGCGCGCGTCTGCTCAAGCGTGAGCCGGAAGAACATGAGCAAGGCCGTTTCTACCGTGCCAGCGGTGCAGTGATTGACTGGATGATTGCCGAGTACGGGCGGATGCTGCGCTGGGTGCTCAAGCATCAGCCGCTGACCTTGCTGGTGGCTATCGGCACACTGGCGTTGACCGTGTTCCTCTATATGGTCGTGCCGAAGGGCTTCTTCCCGGTGCAGGACACCGGGGTCATTCAGGGCATTTCCGAAGCGCCACAGTCGATTTCCTTTGCGGCCATGGGCGAACGGCAACAGGCGCTGGCGAAAATCATTCTCGAAGATCCGGCGGTGCAGAGCCTGTCGTCCTACATCGGTGTCGACGGCGATAACGCCACGCTCAACAGCGGGCGCTTGCTGATCAACCTCAAGCCCCATGGCGATCGCGATCTGAGCGCCACTGAAGTAATCGCGCGTCTGCAACCGCAACTGGACAAACTGGTCGGCATCCGCCTGTTCATGCAGCCGGTGCAGGATTTGACCATCGAAGACCGTGTCAGCCGCACCCAATATCAGTTCAGCATGTCCTCGCCAGACTCCGAACTGCTCAGCCAGTGGAGCGGTCGTCTGGTCGAAGCGTTGGCCCAGCGGCCGGAACTGACCGACGTTGCCAGTGATTTGCAGGACAAGGGCTTGCAGGTCTATCTGGTGATCGACCGCGATGCCGCGTCACGCCTTGGCGTTTCGGTGGCGAACATCACCGACGCGCTGTACGACGCTTTCGGCCAGCGGCAGATCTCGACCATTTACACCCAGGCCAGCCAGTACCGCGTGGTGCTGCAAGCCCAGGCCGGGGAGAAAATCGGCCCGCAGGCGCTGGACCAGATTCATGTGAAGACTACTGACGGCGCACAGGTACGCCTGTCGAGTCTCGCCCATGTCGAAGAGCGGCAGGCACAATTGGCGATCACCCATATCGGCCAGTTCCCGGCGGTGATGATGTCGTTCAACCTCGCGCCCGGCGTGGCGCTGGGGCATGCGGTCGACATCATTGAGCAGGTACAGAAAGACATCGGCATGCCGGTTGGCGTGCAAACCCAGTTCCAGGGTGCGGCCGAAGCCTTCCAGGCGTCGTTGTCGAGCACTTTGCTGCTGATTCTCGCGGCCGTGGTGACCATGTACATCGTGCTGGGCGTGCTGTACGAGAGCTACATTCACCCGATCACCATTCTTTCGACCCTGCCGTCGGCGGCGGTCGGTGCCTTGCTGGCGTTGCTGCTCAGCGGCAATGACCTGGGCATGATCGCGATCATCGGCATCATTCTGCTGATCGGTATCGTGAAAAAGAACGCGATCATGATGATCGACTTCGCCCTCGATGCTGAACGCAATCAGGGAATGGCGCCGCAGGAGGCGATTTATCAGGCGGCGCTGTTGCGCTTCCGGCCAATTCTGATGACCACGCTGGCGGCGCTGTTTGGTGCGGTGCCGTTGATGCTTGCCACCGGTTCCGGGGCTGAATTGCGTCAGCCGTTGGGTCTGGTGATGGTTGGCGGTCTGCTGGTGAGTCAGGTGCTCACGCTGTTCACCACGCCGGTGATCTACCTGTATTTCGACCGCCTCGGGCGACGCTTTGGCAAGACCAATGCTGACACTGAAGAGGTGTCGGTATGACTGTCCGTACACATTACCCCTGTAGGAGTGAGCCTGCTCGCGATGAGGCCGGCACCTGCAACATCAATGTAAACAGACACACCGCTATCGCGAGCAGGCTCACTCCTACAGGGGATTGGTGTGACGTTGGGGATCATGTTCGATGAACCTCTCCGGTCCTTTCATCAAGCGCCCGGTGGCGACGATGCTGCTGAGCCTGGCGATCATGCTGCTCGGCGGCGTCAGCTTCGGTCTGTTACCGGTTTCGCCACTGCCACAAATGGATTTCCCGGTGATCGTCGTGCAGGCGAGCCTGCCCGGTGCCAGCCCGGAGGTCATGGCCTCTACCGTGGCGACGCCGCTGGAGCGCTCATTCGGCGCGATCGCCGGCGTCAACACCATGAGCAGCCGCTCCAGTCAGGGCTCGACCCGGGTCATTCTGCAATTCGACCTCGACCGCGACATCAACGGCGCGGCGCGAGAAGTGCAGGCGGCGATCAATGCTTCGCGCAACCTGTTGCCGAGCGGTATGCGCAGCATGCCGACCTACAAGAAGGTCAACCCGTCGCAGGCGCCGATCATGGTGCTGTCACTGACCTCGGACGTGCTGGAAAAAGGCCAGCTCTACGATTTGGCTTCGACCATTCTTTCCCAGAGTCTGTCCCAGGTGCAGGGCGTCGGCGAAGTGCAGATCGGTGGCAGTTCGCTGCCGGCGGTGCGCATCGAACTCGAACCGCAAGCGCTGAACCAGTACGGCGTCGCGCTCGACGATGTGCGCAAGACCATCGCCGATGCCAACGTGCGCCGGCCAAAAGGTTCGGTCGAGGACGGTCAGCGGTTGTGGCAGATCCAGGCCAATGACCAACTGGAGAAAGCCAAGGATTACGAATCACTGATCATCCACTATGCCGACGGCGCCGCGTTGCGCCTCAAGGACGTGGCCAAGGTCAGTGACGGCGTCGAAGACCGCTACAACAGTGGTTTCTTCAACGATGACGCGGCCGTGCTGCTGGTGATCAACCGCCAGGCCGGCGCCAACATCATCGAGACGGTCAACGAGATCAAGGCACAGTTGCCGGCCCTGCAAGCGGTGTTGCCGGCCAGCGTGAAGCTGAATCTGGCCATGGACCGCTCGCCGGTGATCAAGGCAACGTTGCACGAAGCCGAGATGACCCTGCTGATTGCCGTGGCGCTGGTGATTCTGGTGGTGTTCCTGTTTCTCGGTAACTTCCGCGCCTCGCTGATTCCGACATTGGCCGTGCCGGTGTCGCTGGTCGGCACCTTTGCGGTGATGTACCTCTACGGTTTCTCGCTGAACAACCTGTCGCTGATGGCGCTGATTCTCGCCACCGGCCTGGTGGTGGACGACGCCATCGTGGTGCTGGAGAACATTTCCCGGCACATCGACGAGGGCGTCAAACCGATGCAGGCCGCGTACCTCGGGGCCAAGGAAGTCGGGTTTACCTTGCTGTCGATGAACGTCTCGCTGGTCGCGGTGTTTTTGTCGATCCTGTTTATGGGCGGGATTGTCGAGAGCCTGTTTCGCGAGTTTTCCATCACCTTGGCCGCGGCCATCGTCGTGTCGCTGGTGGTTTCGCTGACGCTGACACCGATGCTCTGCGCCCGTTGGCTCAAGCCGCACACACCGGGGCAGGAGAACCGCCTGCAACGCTGGAGCCGCCGCACCAACGACTGGATGGTCGGCAAATACGCCACCAGCCTCGACTGGGTGTTGCGCCACCGGCGTCTGACCTTGCTCAGCTTGCTGATCACCGTCGGCGTCAACGTTGCGCTGTACGTGGTGGTGCCGAAAACCTTTATGCCACAGCAGGACACCGGCCAGTTGATCGGTTTCGTGCGCGGTGACGACGGCCTGTCGTTCAGCGTGATGCAGCCGAAAATGGAAATCTTCCGCCGTGCCGTGCTCAAGGACGAAGCAGTGGAAAGCGTCGCCGGGTTCATCGGTGGCAGCAACGGCACCAACAATGCCTTCATGCTGGTACGTCTGAAGCCGATCAAGGAACGCCAGCTCAATGCGCAAAAGGTCATCGAACGCCTGCGCAAGGAAATGCCCAAGGTCCCCGGTGCACAATTGATGCTGATGGCCGACCAGGATCTGCAATTTGGCGGCGGCCGCGAACAGACCACCTCGCAGTACAGCTACATTTTGCAAAGCGGTGATTTGAGCGAGTTGCGCAAGTGGTACCCGAAAGTGGTTACCGCGTTAAGGGCCTTGCCGGAGTTGACGGCCATTGACGCCCGAGAGGGCGCGGGTGCCCAGCAGGTGACGCTGATTGTCGACCGCGATCAGGCCAAACGCCTCGGCGTCGACATGGACATGGTCACCGCGGTGCTGAACAACGCCTACAGCCAGCGACAGATTTCGACGATCTACGACAGCCTCAACCAGTATCAGGTGGTGATGGAGGTCAATCCGAAATACGCCCAGGACCCGGTGACACTCAAGCAGGTTCAGGTGATCACCGCTGACGGTGCGCGGGTGCCGTTGTCGACCTTTGCCCATTACGAAAACAGCCTGGAAGACGACCGCGTCAGCCACGAAGGCCAGTTCGCCTCCGAAGACATTTCCTTCGACATGGCCGAAGGCGTGACGGTGGAGCAGGGCAGTGCAGCGATCGAACGGGCGATTGCCAAATTGGGCCTGCCGGAAGACGTCATCGCAAAAATGGCCGGCACCGCCGACGCCTTCGCCGCGACGCAGAAGAGTCAGCCGTTCATGATTCTCGGCGCGTTGCTGGCGGTGTATCTGGTGTTGGGCGTGCTGTATGAAAGTTACATCCATCCACTGACAATTCTGTCGACCCTGCCGTCGGCCGGTGTCGGCGCGTTGCTGTCGATCTATGCGCTGGGCGGCGAGTTCAGCCTGATCTCGTTGCTCGGGCTGTTCCTGCTGATTGGCGTGGTGAAGAAAAACGCCATTCTGATGATCGACCTCGCGTTGCAACTGGAACGCCATCAAGGCCTGTCGCCGCTGGAATCGATCCGCAGTGCTTGCCTGCAACGTCTGCGCCCGATTCTGATGACCACGCTGGCGGCGATTCTCGGTGCGCTGCCGTTGCTGCTGGGCCGGGCCGAAGGCGCGGAAATGCGCCAGCCGCTGGGCCTGACGATCATCGGCGGGCTGATTTTCAGCCAGGTGCTGACGCTTTACACCACCCCGGTGGTTTACCTCTATCTCGACAAGCTGCGCCATCGTTTCAACAAATGGCGTGGCGTGCGTACTGACGCCGCTCTGGAAACTCCGCTATGACTGACCGTTCGCTTTTCAATCTGGCCACCGTTCGAGGCTCGCGTCTGCTGAGCCTGTCACTGTGCGTGGCGATGCTCAGTGCCTGCGCTGTCGGCCCGGACTACCAGCGTCCGCAAACCGCTGAGATCGCTCAGTACAAAGAAGCCGAGGGCTGGACCCAGGCCAACCCCAGCGACTCGCTGGCCCGTGGCGCCTGGTGGGAGTTGTACGGCGATCAGCAGCTCAACGGCTTGATCGAACGGCTGAACAATTCCAACCAGACCGTCGCACAGTCGGAAGCCCAGTACCGACAAGCGCAGGCTTTGGTGCGCAGCGCACGCGGGGCGTTTTACCCGAGTGTCGATCTTAGCCTGGGTAAAACCCGCTCCAGCCAGGGCACCGGCAGCAGCAGTTCAAGTCTGAGCAGTTCTTCCAGCGGTATCCGCGACACCTACAACGCTGAATTGGGCGTCAGTTGGGAGGCCGACGTGTGGGGCAAGTTGCGCCGTGGGCTTGAGGCTGACGAGGCCAGCGCCCAGGCAAGCTTTGCCGATCTGGCGGCGATGCGCCTGAGCCAGCAGTCGGAGTTGGTGCAGAACTATCTGCAATTGCGGGTGATCGATCAGCAGAAGCGCTTGCTTGAAGCCACGGTTGCCGCTTACGAACGCTCGCTGAAAATGACCCAAAACCAATACCGCGCCGGGGTTTCCGGGCGCGATGCGGTGGCGCAGGCGCAGACACAACTGAAAAGCACCCAGGCCGATCTGGTTGACCTGATCTGGCAGCGCGCGCAATTCGAAAATGCGATTGCCGTGCTGACCGGGCAAGCCCCGGCGGATTTCAACATTGCTGAAGTGCAGACCATTCCCAAGCTGCCGCAGGTGCCTTTGAGCCTGCCCTCGCAGTTGCTGGAACGGCGCCCGGACATCGCCTCGGCGGAGCGTTCGGTGATTGCCGCCAACGCCAACATCGGCGTGGCCGAAGCCGCGTATTACCCGGATCTGAGCCTGAGTCTGAGCGGTGGCTACAGCAGCAGTACCTCGCAGAACCTGATCAGCCTGCCTAACCGCTTCTGGTCGGTGGGGCCGAAACTGGCGTTGCCGCTGTTCGACGGTGGCATTCGTTCGGCAGAAGTTGACCGCACTGAAGCGGTGTACGACCAGACCGTGGCCAAGTACCGCCAGACCGTGCTCGACGGTTTCCGTGAGGTGGAAAACTATCTGGTGCAGCTCAAGGTGTACGAAGACGAAGCAGCGGTGCGCCAGGAAGCACTCGATGCGGCGCGCGACTCCCTGCGTCTGACGGAAAACCAGTACAAGGCGGGGCTGATTGCTTACATCGATGTGGTGGTGGTGCAAGCCACGGCGCTGAGCAACGAGCGCAGTGTGCTGAACATTCTGCAAAGCCGCTTGATCGCCAGTGTGCAGCTGATTGCGGCGCTGGGCGGTGGTTGGGACGGGCAACTGGATGTCAGCGATAACACCCGCTGAAGGTTGGCTTCACTGATCGTTCCCACGCTCTGCGTGGGAATGCAGCCCGGGACGCTGCGCGTCCCACCCAGAGCCGAACGCAGAGCGTCCGCTGAGGCATTCCCACGCAGAGCGTGGGAACGATCGGGTAAAGCTGTGAACGCCGCGCCAGAGCCTTGTCGGACGATCGAACAAGCGTTTCATCGGGTTGATGGCCAATTGCTCACTTTGTCAGTGCGTTCTTCTGCGCAATCAGTACAATCGCCGCATTTGCCCGACCGAGAATGGACGCAATCCGCGTTGGGTGGCCACGAGAAATCCCATGCTCATCGGTAGTTATTCCTCCACCCTGGTTTTCATTTCGTTGTGCGTGGCGATTCTCGCTTCCTACACCGCGCTCGACCTCACTGGTCGCATCGCCACGGCGAAGGGCCGGGCCGTGCATTTCTGGACTGCCGGGGGCGCGTTTGCCATGGGCATTGGCGTGTGGTCGATGCATTTCATTGGCATGCTCGCCTTCAAACTGCCAATCGATCTGGGCTATGACATCACCCTGACGGCGCTTTCGCTGCTCATCGCCGTGTTGTCCTGCGGGTTTGCCTTGTGGCTGGTCAGTCAGCCGAAACTGCCGATTCTGCAACTGGTGTTCGGCGCGCTGATTATGGGCGCCGGGATCAGTGCCATGCATTACACCGGCATGGCGGCGATGCGCATGACCCCGGGGATCGACTACGACCCGACGCTGTTTGGCGCCTCGTTGCTGATTGCCGTTGGTGCGTCGGCGGCGGCGCTGTGGATCGCTTTTCGTCTGCGTCAGCATTCGCCTTATGTGCGCCTGATCAGGGGGGGCGCCGCGATCATCATGGGCATTGCCATTGTCGGCATGCATTACACCGGCATGGCCGCCGCGCAGTTCCCTGACGGCAGTTTTTGTGGCGCCACCGTCAATGGCTTGAAGGGCAACGGCCTCGACAGCCTGGTGTTGATCACTACGTTGGCGGTGCTGTCGATTGCCTTGCTGACCTCGATTCTCGACGCGCGCCTCGAAGCGCGTACCGCTGATCTCGCGCACTCGTTGACCGTGGCCAATCGGGAACTCACCCAATTGGCCCTGCACGACACTCTGACCGGCCTGCCGAACCGCATGTTGCTGGACGACCGGATCAATCAGGCGATGAAAAAGGTCAACGAGCAGGGCGGCTGTTTTGCCTTGATGTTCATCGATCTGGATGGCTTCAAACCGGTCAATGATGCGTTCGGTCATCACATGGGCGATCAGTTGTTGCGCGAAGTCGGTGTGCGTCTGCGTGAAGACTTGCGCAGCCTCGACACACTGGCGCGCATCGGTGGCGATGAATTCGTCCTGCTGGTGCGTCTGAGCGAACCCAATGATGCGCTCGGGCTGGCGGCACGTCAGGTCGGCCTGATCGCGCAATCCTTCCGCGTCGCCGAACATGACTTGCAGATCTCCGCCAGCGTCGGCATTGCCCTGTATCCGGGCAATGGCCAGACCGCGCAGGAACTGCTGATGAATGCCGACGCGGCGATGTACCACGCCAAGGGCGGCGGCAAAAACGGTTACAGCTTCTTCGATGCATCGATGAACAACAACGCGCGCAAGCAGTTGCAGTTGCTGCAGGACCTGCGTGCGGCATTGGAGCACAGTCAGTTCAGCTTGCATTACCAGCCCAAATTCGACGCCGCCAATGGCCGTCCGGTCGGGGCCGAAGCGCTGCTGCGCTGGCAACACCCGGTCCACGGCATGCTGATGCCGGACAAGTTCATCGACCTGGCCGAAAAATCCGGCCTGATCATCCCGATCGGCGACTGGGTGCTCAATGAAGCCTGTCGGCAGATGCGCGAGTGGTTTGTACTCGGTTACACCGATTGGCGTATCGCGGTGAACCTGTCGGCGTTGCAGTTCTGCCACACCGGGCTGGTGCGCAGCGTGGCCAAGGCCTTGGCCACTCACCACTTGCCGGCCAACAGCCTGACCCTGGAAATCACCGAAACCACGGCCATGAGCGATGCCGATGCAAGCATGACGGTATTGCAGGAGTTGTCGGATATGGGCGTCGACCTGTCGATCGATGACTTCGGCACCGGTTATTCCAGCCTGATGTACCTCAAGCGTTTGCCGGCCAACGAGCTGAAGATTGATCGAGGTTTTGTGCGCGATCTGGAGCACGACAGCGATGATGCGGCGATCGTCTCGGCGATTGTCGCGCTGGGGCAGGCGCTCGGTTTGCGGATTGTCGCTGAAGGTGTGGAAACTGGTGTGCAGCAGGAATTTTTGACGCAGTTGGGTTGTGATTCGCTGCAGGGTTATCTGCTGGGGCATCCGATGCCGGCGGACAAATTCATGCAGGATATTGTGCGCGGCAAGCAGGTGGCGGCGGTCTGACCGACCGACCGCGTTATCGCTCTTCGCGAGCAGGCTCGCTCCCACATTTGGAATGCATATCCCTGTGGGAGCGAGCCTGCTCGCGAAGGCGGCCGGCCAGACACAACAGACCTCATGCAAAACCCGTCAATGGCGGTTATTCTTCCCCCCGACTGTTACGTGTGCATTTGGGGGAAAGGCCAGCATGGATAAAGTCATTGTGATCACCGGGGGCGGGCGCGGAATTGGCGCCGCTACGGCGCTGTTGGCTGCCGAGCAAGGCTATCGGATCTGCATCAACTATCAGTCGGATGAACAGGCCGCGCAAAGCGTGCTGGAGCAAGTCCGCGCATTGGGCGCCCAAGCCATCGCCGTACGTGCCGACGTCAGCATCGAAGACGAAGTGATCGCGCTGTTCCATCGCGTCGATACTGAATTGGGCCGCGTCACCGCTCTGGTGAACAACGCTGGCACCGTCGGACAAAAGTCGCGGGTCGACGAAATGTCCGAATTCCGCATTCTGAAAATCATGAAAACCAACGTGCTGGCACCGATCCTCTGCGCCAAGCACGCGATCCTGCGCATGTCGCCCAAGCACGGCGGGCAGGGCGGCAGCATCGTCAACGTGTCGTCGGTGGCCTCGCGTCTTGGCTCGCCCAATGAATACGTCGATTACGCGGCCTCCAAAGGTGCGCTCGATACCTTCACCATCGGTTTGTCCAAGGAAGTGGCGGGCGAGGGGATTCGGGTTAACGCGGTGCGGCCGGGTTATATCTATACCGATTTCCATGCGCTGAGCGGCGATCCGGATCGGGTCAGCAAGCTGGAGTCGGCGATTCCGATGGCCCGTGGCGGGCGGCCGGATGAAGTGGCGGAGGCGATTGTCTGGTTGTTGTCGGATAAGGCTTCTTATGCGACCGGGACATTTGTTGATTTGGGTGGCGGGCGCTGATCGTTGGGATTTGTGTTGCCTGATCCGGCCCCATCGCTGGCAAGCCAGCTCCCACAGGTTTCTGTGTCGTACACAACATACGCGGTGACATAGAACACTGTGGGAGCTGGCTTGCCAGCGATGGGGCCAGTGCAGTCAGCAACAATCTTTCAGAACGACCGCACAATCCGCCCCAACGTCTCCATGGCCTTTTCCGAGTCCTCGGTCCAAGGGCTGCCGTAATTCAAC
The DNA here is from genome assembly GCF_000783395.1 of Pseudomonas chlororaphis. GTDB lineage: Bacteria > Pseudomonadota > Gammaproteobacteria > Pseudomonadales > Pseudomonadaceae > Aquipseudomonas > Aquipseudomonas chlororaphis_H. Next base: position 40,931 of record NZ_JSFK01000041.1, read on the forward strand.
CGAATACAATTCCTGAACCGCTGTGTCGGCGAGAAAATCGGCCCCGGGGCGATGCTGATGCCTTGCGCCAGTGCCATCTGAAACAACTTCAACGAATCCATCTGCGGCGGTAATTCCAGCCACAAAAAGTAGCCGCCCGCCGGTTGGCTGACCCGCGTCTGCGCCGGGAAATAACGGGCGATGGCCGCTAACATCGCGCTCTGCTGTTCTTCCAGTGCGTAGCGCAGTTTGCGCAGGTGCCGATCGTAGCCGCCGTGTTGCAGATAATCGGCAATCGCCGCTTGCGCCGGCATCGAGGCGCACAGCGAGGTCATCAATTTCAATCGTTCGATTTTCTGCGCGTAGCGCCCTGCGGCGACCCAGCCGATGCGGTAACCCGGGGCCAGGCTTTTGGCGAACGAGCCGCAGTGCATCACCAGACCTTCGGTGTCGAAGGCCTTGGCCGGTTTCGGTGCCTGTTGGCCGTAATAAAGTTCGGCGTAGACGTCGTCTTCAATCAGCGGCACCTGATGGTGGCGTAGCAGTTCTACCAGTTCCTGTTTTTTCGCTTCGGGCATGGTTGCGCCCATCGGGTTCTGGAAGCTGGTCATGCACCAGCAGGCCTTGATCGGGTGACGTTCGAGGGTTTGCGCGAGGACGCCGAGGTCGATGCCGTCGCGCGGGTGCACGGGGATTTCCACAGCTTTGAGTTTCAGCCGTTCCAGCACTTGCAGGCTGGCGTAGAACGCCGGGGCTTCGATCGCCACCAGATCGCCCGGTTCGGTCACGGCTTGCAGGCACAGGTTCAGCGCTTCGAGGGCGCCGTTGGTGATCAGCAATTCTTCCATCGGCAGCATCAGGCCGCCGACCATGTAGCGCAGGGCGATCTGCCGGCGCAGTTGCGGATTGCCCGGCGACATATCAGTGACGACCATGCGTGGGTCCATCTCGCGCGCGGCACTGGCCAGCGAGCGTGACAGACGTTGCAGCGGGAACAGCGTCGGGCTGGGGAATGCCGAGCCGAAGGGGACGGTGCTCGGGTCCTTGATCGAATCGAGGACCGAGAACACCAGTTCGCTGACGTCGACTTCGGTGGAGTCGTTGACGTGGCTGCTGATCACCGGTTCCGAGAACGGGCTCGGCGCGTGGGTGTTGACGAAGTAGCCGGAGCGCGGGCGTGCGCGGATCAGGCCACGGCGTTCAAGCAGGTAATAGGCCTGGAACACCGTAGACGGGCTGACGCCGTAGGTCTGGCTGGCGTAACGCACCGAAGGCACGCGCTGGCCGGGGCCAAGGACGCCGGAGCGGATCAGTTCAGCGATGTCGTCGGCGAATTTTTCGTAGCGTTTCATCGAGTACCTTGGTGCTGGTTGATGATGAGGTGTGTCAGGGGAACTGCCCCTCACCCTAGCCCTCCCGAAACGTCGGACCGCCCATAGGGAGAGGGGACTGATTGGGGGATGCTTGTGAACTACACCGACCTGAAAGTGCTTTGCTGAATCCACAATCGACTCGGCCTGAAGTGCTTTGTTGAATCCATAATCGACTCGGCTTGAAAGTGCTTTGCTGAATCCATAATCGACTCGGTCTGTCAGGTCGATGTATAGCGACAGACACCTCGGTCGGCCCCCTCTACCCCTGGGAGAGGGCTGGGGTGAGGGAGCGGATTCTAAGGGATCAACGATTCATCGGCGCAACAAACCTGCTCTTCGCCACGCTGTAAACCTCAGGCTCATCACTGTCGACGATCTTGAAACTCAAGGTCTGTGAGCTGCTGGCCGGGCGTTCCGTGGTCATCGCCACCGACACCGGCACATCGACAATCTCACCCGGGGCCAGGCTCAGTTCGGTCTTGCCTTGCAACTGGAAGCCATCGCCCTCCACCAGCGTCAGGTTGTAGTCCTGGCGTTGCTGGGTCTTGTTGATGACTTTGAGGCTATAGATGTTCTCGATCTGGCCCTGACCGTTTTCACGGAACAAGCCGCGATCCTTGGTCACGTCCAGCGAGACCATCGGCCGCTCGACCAACGCCAATGCCAGTGCGCCGATCATCGCCACCAGCACCACGCTGTAGCCAATCAGTCGGGGGCGCAGCAGGTGAGTCTTGCCGCCCTGCAATTCACGCTCGGAACTGTAGCGGATCAAACCGCGCGGGTAGTTCATTTTGTCCATGATCGAATCGCAGGCGTCGATGCACGCCGCGCAGCCAATGCATTCCATCTGCAAGCCGTCACGAATGTCGATGCCGGTCGGGCAGACCTGCACGCACAACTGACAGTCGATGCAATCACCCAGGCCGGCTTCAAGCGGTTTCACGTCGCGTTTGCGCGGGCCACGGTTTTCGCCACGGGCCACGTCATAGGAAATCGCCAGGGTGTCCTTGTCGAACATCACGCTCTGGAACCGCGCATACGGACACATGTGCATGCACACCGCCTCACGCAGCCAACCGGCGTTGATGTAAGTCGCAGCGGTGAAGAACAGCACCCAGAACAGGCTGACGCCGCCAATCTGTAACGTCAGCAGTTCTTCAGCCAGTGGCCGGATCGGCGTGAAGTAACCGACAAAGGTCAGGCCGGTCAGCACGCTGATCGCCAGCCACAGGGTGTGCTTGGCCGCGCGCCGTGCCAGTTTGTTCAGGCCCCACGGCGCGGCTTGCAGTTTGATCCGCTGGTTGCGCTCGCCTTCGGTGATTTTCTCGCACCACATGAAGATCCATGTCCACGAACTCTGCGGGCAGGTGTAGCCGCACCAGACCCGACCGGCGAACACGGTGATGGCGAACAGGCCGAACGCGGCGATGATCAGCAGCGCCGAGAGCAGGATGAAATCCTGCGGCCAGAACGTCGCGCCGAAGATATGGAATTTGCTTTCGGAAAGATCCCAGAGCACTGCCTGACGTCCGCCCCAGTTCAACCACACGGTGCCGAAAAACAACACGAACAGAAAACCCGCGCCGCTCATGCGCAGGGTGCGGAACAGGCCGGTGAAGCTGCGGGTGTGGATCTGGTTGTCGCTGGACTTGGCCGTCGCCTTCATTGGGCGTGCGGGAATGCTTTTTATAGTGGGCGATGCTTCTACGGTTCGGACGGGGATTTGTTCGCTCATGGTTATTCGCTCATCAGCCTCCATCAGGCCAGAGCACTATGAGCGTCGATCTGTTTGCATAACAGACTCAGGTATTTCAATAAAAAGCGGATCAGATGAGATTTTGGGTAGCGTCTGCGACAACTTGAAGCAGCGCGCAGGCAAAGGCGCAAACGCCTATCGCAGACGTTTGCGCGGGGTGTTGATCGAAGTCAGTCAAATCACCGAATCACTCTCGTCGGCTTTCAGGTGTTTGCGCCCGTCTTTGGCGCCTGCGACGGTCAAGGCGTCAGCCTCTGCCTCTGTGATGTAAACGCGCCGGCCTTCTATTTCCACGAATGACATGGATTTTTCGCTATCCGTCATGACTTCCAGGGTGTCGCAAATGCGAATTTCCTCGCCATGTTCAACGGTGAAAAAACACACTTTTTGTTCGGGGTTGGATTCATCGACTCGAAGAGGCATGGGAGCAGTCCTTTTTTCAGGGAGGTCTGCAAGGTTAGGGCGCAGGCTGCGCTGATCGTTCTGCGCAACTGATTAATGGTCGCCGCTGTCCATCCTTTATAGACCCTTGGAAAGGACTGCCGGATGAACGCGTGGTGGCATGAAGTGTGGGAAACCCTGCAAGCGGAGTTCGCCGACGTTGGCGATGCTTCGCAATTGACGCGGATTACCGTACGCCTGCTGATGGCGGCGGTGCTGGGCGGGATTCTCGGGTTTGAGCGCGAGCATAAAGGCAAGGCTGCCGGGGTCCGTACGCACATGTTGGTGGCGCTCGGCGCGGCGTTGTTTGTGTTGGTGCCGCAGACATCCGGGGCGGAGTCGGATGCGATGAGCCGCGTGGTGCAGGGGGTGATCGCCGGGATCGGCTTTCTGGGTGCCGGCACTATCCTGAAAAACAAGGAAGGCGATGAAGGTCACGTCAAAGGCCTGACCACGGCTGCCGGTCTGTGGATGACGGCAGCCATTGGTGTCGCGGCGGGGTTGGGCAGGGAGGCGACTGCGTTGCTCAGTACCTTGCTGGCGCTGGGGATTTTCAGCGTGATGCCGCGCATCGTGAAGCTTTTCGAAAAGGACGAGGAAAAAACTGATGACCACTGATCATTCTTGCGCCGGATGATCGTTGCCACGCTCTGCGTGGGAATGTCTCAATGGACGCTCCGCGTCCGCTTTGGGACGCGGAGCGTCCCGGGCTGGATTCCCACGCGGAGCGTGGGAACGATCAGTTAGACGATGACTGGGGGCATGGTCGTTGGTGGTTCCTCTTTCGGCGGTGGCGTGGTGCCAGGCGGTTCCTGCTCGGGAATCGGTTGCGGTTCGGTCTCGGGCAGGGTGGGTTTGTCGATGTTCGGATCGGGCGTTTCGGCCGGGATCGGGATGTTCATCTGTTTACCTCCGTGTGGCACATGGCGTGAGAAGTGCTTAAGTGGATTGACCACCCTGCACGCAATTCGATCCGCTTTTCTGACACGGTAATTTCATCTGAACTTTTCCCGGCGCCGGTCGCTCGGAACTTAAGTGAGTTCATTTCGGGGCAGGTGCTTCGTTGTGAACACTGATCCGGCACAAGAGCGTCCTTGGGGCGTTAAGGAGAGATGCTCAATGACTGCTGAAAGACCCTCAGAACTCAGCTACAACCCGCACATGCCGCTGTCGCAGGCGTTGTTGCTGCCGCGCATTGTCATTGAAAACACCATGCCGACGCTCGATGGCGGGCAGTTCGCCGTGAAGTCGATCGCCGGCCGTGAAGTGGTGGTCACCAGCAAGGTGTTTGCCGACGGTCACGACAAACTCGCCGTACGCATCCGCTGGCGCGAGGAAGGTGAGCAGACCTGGCAAAGCGAGGTCATGGCCGATCAGGGCAATAACGGCTGGCAAGGCCAGTTCCGCCCTGAACAGCAGGGGCGCTTCCTGTATTGCATCGAAGCGTGGATTGATCACTTCGCCAGTTTCCAATATGAACTGGAGAAGAAACACAGCGCCGCTGTGCCTGTTTCACTGGAGTTGCAGGAAGGCCGCAGCATGGTGCAGCAGGCCGCCGAACGCAGCGAAGGTCAGCTCAGCGAACAGCTCGCCGCGTTGCACCACGAATTGTCCGGGCTGCTCGAAACCGAGCAGGTGGCGCTGTTCCTGCACTCGCGCAGTGCGCAATTGATGGCAGAAGCCGATCATCGCGCCTACTTGAGCGTCAGTCCTGAGTTCCCCATGGACGTCGAGCGTGAACTGGCGGAATTTGCCAGTTGGTACGAACTGTTTCCGCGCTCGATCACCGACGATCCGCACCGGCACGGCACCTTCAATGACGTGCACGCGCGCTTGCCGATGATTCAGGACATGGGCTTCGACGTGCTGTACTTCACGCCGATCCACCCGATCGGCCGCGCCCATCGCAAAGGTCGCAACAATTCATTGACCGCTGGGCCGGATGATCCCGGCAGCCCTTATGCCATCGGCAGTGAGGAGGGCGGTCACGAGGCGATTCACTCGCAACTCGGCACCCGCGAAGACTTCCGCCGACTGGTCGCCGCTGCTGCCGATCATGGCCTGGAAATCGCTCTCGATTTTGCCATCCAGTGTTCCCAGGATCACCCGTGGCTCAAGCAGCATCCGGGGTGGTTCAACTGGCGCCCGGACGGCACGATCAAATACGCGGAAAATCCACCGAAGAAATATCAGGACATCGTCAACGTCGACTTCTACGCGCCGGAGGCGATTCCGAGCCTGTGGGTCGAGTTGCGCGACATCGTCATAGGCTGGGTCGAGGAGGGCGTGAAGATCTTTCGCGTCGACAACCCGCACACCAAACCGCTGCCGTTCTGGCAATGGCTGATCGCCGATGTGCGCGCGCTGTACCCGGAAGTGATCTTTCTCGCCGAAGCCTTCACCACGCCAGCGATGATGGCGCGGCTGGGCAAGGTCGGTTACACCCAGAGCTACACCTATTTCACCTGGCGCAATACCAAGGCTGAGCTGGCGACCTATTTCACCGAACTGAATGAATCGCCATGGCGCGAGTGCTACCGACCGAATTTTTTCGTCAATACGCCAGACATCAACCCGGCGTTCCTCCACGAATCCGGGCGTCCGGGATTTTTGATTCGTGCGGCGCTGGCAACCATGGGCTCGGGCCTGTGGGGGATGTATTCGGGGTTCGAGCTGTGCGAGTCGGCGCCGGTGCCGGGCAAAGAGGAATACCTCGATTCGGAGAAGTACGAGATCCGCGTCCGCGACTTCACCGCGCCGGGCAACATCATTGCCGAGATCGCCCAGCTCAATCGCATCCGCCGGCAGAACCCGGCGCTGCACACGCATTTGGGTCTGAAGGTCTACAACGCGTGGAACGACAACATTCTGTATTTCGGCAAGCGCAGCTTTGACGGCAGCAATTTCATTTTGGTCGCAGTCAGCCTTGATCCGCACAACGTGCAGGAGGCGAATTTCGAACTGCCGCTGTGGGAAATGGGCCTGCCCGACGACGCGACGACCCACGGCGAAGACTTGATGAACGGCCATCGCTGGGACTGGCACGGCAAATACCAGTTCATGCGCCTGGACCCGGCGTACCAGCCGTTCGGCATCTGGCGAATCACTGCCACCTAAGCATTGCCCAAACCCCTGTAGGAGCTGCCGAAGGCTGCGATCTTTTAAAAGCAAGATCAAAAGATCGCAGCCTTCGGCAGCTCCTACAGGGGGATCAGCACAATCAGATTCTGTGCAGAAACGAATTTTTCAGGAGTTTCACATGGCGAAGAAACCCAAGGCAGCCACCTTTATCAAAGACCCGCTCTGGTACAAGGACGCGGTGATCTATCAAGTTCACGTCAAATCGTTTTTCGACTCCAACAACGACGGGATCGGCGACTTTCCCGGCCTGATCGCCAAGCTTGATTACATTGCCGACCTCGGCGTCAACACCATCTGGCTATTGCCGTTCTACCCGTCACCGCGTCGCGACGACGGCTATGACATTGCCGAGTACCGTGGCGTACACAGCGATTACGGGACCATGGCCGACGCCAAACGCTTTATCGCCGAGGCGCACAAGCGCGGCTTGCGGGTGATCACTGAGCTGGTCATCAATCACACCTCCGACCAGCACCCGTGGTTCCAGCGTGCGCGCAAGGCCAAGCCCGGCTCGGCCGCGCGCGACTTCTATGTGTGGTCGGATGACGATCAGAAATACGACGGCACGCGGATCATTTTCCTCGATACGGAAAAATCCAACTGGACCTGGGACCCCGTCGCCGGCCAGTACTTCTGGCACCGTTTCTATTCGCACCAGCCGGATCTGAATTTCGACAACCCGCAAGTGATGAAAGCCGTGCTCTCGGTGATGCGCTACTGGCTGGACATGGGCATCGATGGTCTGCGCCTCGACGCGATCCCGTACCTGATCGAGCGCGACGGCACCAACAACGAAAACCTTCCCGAAACCCACGATGTCCTCAAGCAGATCCGCGCCGAGATCGACGCCAACTATCCCGACCGCATGCTGCTCGCCGAGGCCAACCAATGGCCGGAAGATACTCAGCTGTACTTCGGTGATACCGATGCTGCAGGCCTTAACGGTGACGAATGCCACATGGCGTTCCACTTCCCGCTGATGCCGCGCATGTACATGGCGCTGGCCCAGGAAGATCGCTTCCCGATCACCGATATTCTGCGCCAGACCCCGGAAATTCCTGCCAACTGCCAGTGGGCGATTTTCCTGCGCAACCACGATGAACTGACGCTGGAGATGGTCACCGACAAGGAACGTGACTACCTGTGGAATTACTACGCCGCAGATCGTCGCGCGCGGATCAACCTCGGTATTCGTCGGCGCCTGGCGCCATTGATGGAGCGCGATCGCCGCCGCATCGAATTGCTCAACAGCCTGCTGCTGTCGATGCCCGGCACGCCGACTTTGTATTACGGCGACGAAATCGGCATGGGCGACAACATCTACCTCGGTGACCGCGACGGCGTGCGTACGCCAATGCAATGGTCGATCGACCGCAACGGCGGCTTCTCGCGCGCCGACCCGGCAAGTCTGGTGCTGCCGCCGATCATGGATCCGCAATACGGCTATCTGTCGGTCAACGTCGAAACCCAGTCGGGCGACCCGCATTCGCTGTTGAACTGGACGCGTCGTCTGCTGGCGGTGCGCAAACAATCCAAGGCTTTTGGCCGTGGCACCTTGAAAATGCTCTCGCCGAACAACCGTCGCGTGCTGGCTTACACCCGCGAATTCACCGACGCCGACGGCAAGCACGAAATCATCCTCTGTGTGGCCAACGTTTCGCGCAGTGCGCAAGCGGTGGAGCTGGACCTGTCGGCGTACGTCGGCATGGTGCCGGTGGAGATGCTTGGCGGTAACGCGTTCCCGCCGATTGGCCAGTTGAATTTCCTCCTGACCCTGGCGCCGTACGGTTTCTATTGGTTCGCGCTCGCGGCGGAAAACCAGATGCCGAGCTGGCACGTGGAACCGGCGCAGAGCCTGCCGGACTTCACCACGCTGGTGTTGAAGAAACGCATGGAAGAACTGCTCGAAGCGCCGTCACGTACGACGCTGGAGCAGAGCATCCTGCCGAGCTGGCTGCAGAACCGCCGCTGGTTCGCCGGCAAGGATGCGGCCATCGACAAAGTGCATCTGGCCTACGGCGTGCGTTTCGGCGATGCGCAGCATCCGGTGCTGCTCAGCGAGATCGAAGTCACCAGTGGCGGGCAGACCAGTCGTTATCAACTGCCGTTCGGCTTTATTGCCGAAGACCAGGTTGGCCCGGCGCTGCCGCAGCAATTGGCCTTGTCCCGTGTACGCCGTGTGCGACAAGTCGGTCTGATCACCGATGCGTTCAGCCTCGAAGCGTTTATTCGTGCGGTGCTGCAAGGCATGCAGAACAACACGGTATTGGAGTCGGCGGAGGGGGAAATCCGCTTTGCACCGACGCCGCATCTGGAAAAACTCGGTCTGGGTGCAGAGTCGGAGGTGCGTTATCTGTCCGCCGAGCAATCGAACAGTTCGGTGGTGATCGGCAACAGTCTGGTGCTCAAGCTGATACGTAAAGTCGCTTCTGGCGTACACCCGGAACTGGAGATGAGCGCTTACCTGACCGAGGCCGGATTTGCCAATATCTCTCCGCTGCTCGGCTCGGTGATTCGCCGCGATGCCAAGGGCGAAGACAATCTGCTGATGATCGCCCAAGGCTATCTGAGCAATCAGGGCGACGCCTGGGAATGGACGCAGAACAACCTCGAACGGGCGCTGCGTGACGAACTGGCCGATGCCATGTCCGAGCAGGAGCAGCATTACAACGCGCTGGGCGAGTTGAAGGATTTTGCCGGCATGCTCGGTCAGCGTCTGGGCGAAATGCATCAAATGCTTGCCGCGCCTACCGACAATGCCGATTTCGCACCGCAGGTGTCGACGGCCAAGGACATGCAAGCGACGGGCAAGGATGTCGTGGCCCAGGTTGAGCACGCGTTGAAACTGCTCAAGCAGCATCAGGGTGAACTCAGCGCAGCGGATCAGAAACTGGTCAAGCGCCTGGTCGACGAAAAGAAAACCATCCTCGCCCATGTGCAGGATCTGGCGAAAAAAGCCGTCGGTGGTTTGCGCATCCGCGTCCATGGCGATCTGCATTTGGGCCAGGTGCTGGTGATCAAGGGCGATGCCTACCTGATCGACTTCGAGGGTGAGCCGGCGCGGCCATTGAGCGAGCGGCGTGGCAAACACAGTCCGTACAAAGATGTCAGCGGCGTGCTGCGCTCGTTCGATTACGCGGCAGCGATGACCATCAACGTGCACAACGTTGACCACAGCGCTGAGTCTGAAACCGCGCGGCGTCTGGTCGCCGAGCGTTATCTGCGTGAGGCCCGTGAGGCATTTGTGCAGGCATATCGCCGCGCGGCAGCTAGTCTTGATCATGCTTGGCAAGATCCTGAAGGTGCCGACGCTGCGCTTGCGTTGTTCGGCCTGGAGAAGGCGGCCTATGAAGTGGCCTATGAAGCCGAAAATCGCCCCACGTGGCTGCCCGTGCCGTTGCACGGTTTGTATGGGTTATTGACGGGGCTTAAACCCTTTTCCGATCTTGGTGGAGAGTAGTCATGAGTTTCTCGAACAAGGAACAGGGTGTGGTCAAAGAAGCATTGCTGCCCTCGGCGAAAGATATCGATGCCTTGGTCCGCGCTGAACATCACGACCCTTTTTCCATTCTTGGCCCGCACGGCGATGGCGCTGGCGGGCAGTTCATTCGCGCTTATTTACCGGGTGCGTTGAGTGTCGTGGTGCTGGACAAGGACAGCGGTGAGGAACGCGGCCCGCTGGAGCAAACCGAAACGCCGGGGCTGTTTGTCGGTCATTTCGATCAGGCGCGGCCTTACCAGCTGCGTACGCGCTGGGCCGGCGGCGAGCAGGTTGCAGAGGATCCGTATAGCTTCGGCCAGTTACTCGGTGAAATGGATTTGTATCTGTTCGCCGAGGGTAATCACCGTGACCTCAGTGCGTGCCTCGGCGCCCAGCTGAAAACTGTCGATGGTGTCGACGGCGTGCGCTTTGCCGTGTGGGCGCCGAATGCCCGACGCGTGTCGGTGGTCGGTGATTTCAACGTCTGGGACGGTCGCCGGCATCCAATGCGCTTGCGTCATCCGTCCGGGGTCTGGGAATTGTTCATTCCGCGTCTGCAAGCGGGTGAATTGTACAAATACGAAATTCTTGGCGCCCACGGGATTCTGCCGCTCAAGGCTGACCCGATGGCGCTGGCCACCAGTCTGCCGCCGGACACCGCGTCGAAAGTCGCCGAGCCGCTGCAAATCGACTGGCAGGATCAGGACTGGATGAGCAGCCGCCGTGACCGTCACAAGCATTCGGCGCCGCTGTCGATCTATGAACTGCATGCCGGTTCGTGGCAATGCGAGCTGGATGATCTCGGCGAAGTGGCGCGCCAGTACACTTGGCCGGAACTCGCTGAACGGTTGATTCCTTACGTCAAGGAACTGGGTTTCACCCACATCGAACTGATGCCGATCATGGAGCACCCGTTTGGCGGTTCGTGGGGTTATCAGTTGCTCTCGCAATTTGCGCCGAGCGCGCGCTATGGCACGCCGGCGCAGTTTGCCGAATTCGTCGACGCCTGCCACCGGGCCGAGATCGGCGTGATTCTCGACTGGGTACCGGCGCATTTCCCAACCGATACTCATGGTCTCGCCCAGTTCGACGGCACCGCGCTGTATGAATACGGCAACCCGCTGGAAGGTTTTCATCAGGATTGGGACACGCTGATCTATAACCTCGGCCGCACCGAGGTGCATGGCTACATGCTGGCCTCGGGGCTGCACTGGTTGAAGCATTTCCATGTCGACGGCCTGCGCGTCGATGCGGTGGCTTCGATGTTGTACCGCGACTATTCGCGCAAGGCTGGCGAGTGGGTGCCGAATCGCCACGGTGGCCGCGAGAATCTGGAAGCCATCGACTTCCTCCGGCATTTGAACGACGTGGTCGAACTGGAAGCGCCGGGTGCGCTGGTCATTGCCGAAGAATCCACCGCGTGGCCCGGTGTCAGTCAAAGCACGCAGCAGGGCGGTCTGGGTTTCGCTTACAAATGGAACATGGGCTGGATGCACGATTCGCTGCATTACATCCAGCAAGACCCGGTGTACCGCGCGCATCATCACAACGAGTTGAGTTTTGGCCTGGTCTACGCCTGGTCCGAACGGTTCATCCTGCCGATCTCCCATGACGAAGTGGTGCACGGCAAGCATTCGCTGATCGACAAGATGCCGGGTGATCGCTGGCAGAAATTCGCCAACCTGCGTGCCTATCTCAGCTTCATGTGGACGCATCCGGGCAAAAAACTTTTGTTCATGGGCTGCGAGTTTGGCCAGTGGCGCGAGTGGAACCACGATCAGCAGCTGGACTGGTATCTGCTGCAGTACTCCGAGCACAAGGGCGTGCAGAAACTGGTTGGCGATCTCAATCGGCTGTATCGCGAGGAGCCGGCGCTGCACGATCAGGACGACGCGCCGCAGGGTTTTCAGTGGCTGATCGGCGACGATGCGATCAACAGCGTTTATGCCTGGCTGCGCTGGAGCAAGGACGGTAAACCGGTGCTGGTGGTGGCCAACTTCACGCCGGTGCCGCGTCAGGCCTATCGCGTGGGTGTGCCGTTTGCCGGGCGCTGGACTGAATTGCTCAACAGCGATGCCGACACCTATGCCGGTTCCAATTACGGCAATGGCGGCGGGGCGTTTACCGAGGAAGTGCCGAGCCATGGCCAGTCGTTGTCACTGGAGCTGAACCTGCCGCCGTTGGCAGTGTTGATCCTCAAACCTGAGGGTTGATCCGAGACGGCAAAACCTGTGGGAGCGAGCTTGCTCGCGAAGGCGATATGTCAATCAACAATGATGTTGAACGTTACAACGCTTTCGCGAGCAAGCTCGCTCCCACAGGGACCTTCGGTGCCTGAAGATCACCAGCGCATCCGCACCCCAAGGCTGCCAATAATCCCGTTCAAGTCATTGTCATCGACATCACTGCTGTAATCCGCACTGACATACAGACTCACCGCCGGCGTCACCCGCGCCACCAGACCCAGTCCCAACTCGACGGTGGAGGACTTGCGGCTGCTGCTGATCTTGTCGACCTGATCCAGCGTCACCGTGCTGCCGGTGTAGACGGTGTGCCAGAGGTTGGTGCGAACATAAGGTTCGACCGGCAAACCGTTCAAATCGTAACTGCCTTTCAACCGTGCGCCGACGCGACCGCTCCACGCTGTCAGATCGGTGGAAGAAGCATTGCCTGAACCGGCGTATGGCGTGTCGAGGGTAATGCGTTGATTGATCAATTGCGCTTGCGGTTCCACTACCCAGTTTTCACTCAAGCCAATCGGGAAGCCGCCTTCGACCGAGAAGGTCATCGCACTGCCTTCTGTGGCTTGCCGCGCGCCTTGACCGTTGCGACTGAAGCCGCTGACCCGGCCGCCACTGGCGGATAAATCCACGTGCCAGCCCTGGGCGCCGATCAGGCTGTAATAAGCCCCAAGGCTTTGGCCTTGCAGATTGAGGGTGTCACTGTTCGGGTCGGCCAGGGCGCGGCTGGTAAGCGGACCATTGCCATTGGCCTGAATCTGGTTGAGACCACCAATCAGGCCGATTTTCTGGGTATGGCTACCACTTTGCAGAGTCAACACGGCCGGGCCTTTGAAGTCGCCGCTGCCGGGCATCGCGTAGCCTGACGACAACACATCGGTTTGCGCCTGCCGGGCGCTTCTGCCGTACAGCTCATCCCAGGCCGACGGTGCGAGGTCTTCGGTAATCAAGCGTGTGCCCTGCAGATCGGGGCGTGGGCTGAAGCGTTGCGGGCCGGGGGTGATGACGGTGGCAGGCAGCGTCATTACGGGTACATCCGCGCGATACCAAGGGGTGGTTTCATCCGCCGCAGGACCGGCCTGCGCCTCCATGGATGAGCACAGCAAGATAGAACTCGACACTGTGCAGAAAGTGATTTTGATCTCGTGTGGGCTGATTGAAGTTCTCATGGAGGTCTACCTTGCAGGCGCATGCATTCTCTCTGTGTGGCGTCTCTCCTACCCCGAACGAGGGGCGACCGAATGGAGCGGGGCGAACCGTGGCCGCTCGATTTCGCGAGTGTCCGAAGGCTCGTCCCGGGTAGTGATTCCGGGGGTAGTAAGGTAGAGATAAGAAGAGTCGAGCGTGCCCGTCAAGAAATTGAACGATGAGCGGTAGTGGCAAAACAGGCTTTGCAAGCGTTTGTTTTTCTGCACATAACTAAGTGGTTGTTTGTATGGAAAAACGCAACGAAAGCCCCGGCGCAGAGGTATTCAGTTACCGACAGATGGTCTGTCGGCAACGTTGAATCGTCGAATGAGCTGATCTATCGCGTCCTGCATTGCTGTCACTACTGCGGCTACAGGTGCACTTCGACCGCCAGTGGCAGATGATCCGACAGATGTGTCCACGGCTTGTTGCCGAGGATCCGTGGGTCATGGCTGCTGGCATTGCGCAAATAGATACGGTCCAGCCGCAGCAACGGAAACCGCGCCGGGTAGGTCTTGGCCGGGCGCCCGTGATGACGCTCGAAGGCTTCGTGCAGGTAATCGCGACGGGCGAGGGCGGCGTTGCCCTGTAACTGCCAGTCGTTGAAGTCGCCGGCGATGATCACCGGGGCGTCGTCGGGCAGGGATTCGAGCAACTGGCAGAGCAGTTGCAACTGCAATTGCCGATGGCTTTCGAGCAGACTCAAATGCACGCAGATCGCGTGGACCTCAGCGTGACCCGGTACGTCGAGCACACAATGCAGCAGGCCACGGCGTTCTGGCCCAGTGATCGACACATCGAGGTTGCGGTATTCACGGATCGGGTATTTCGACAGCAGTGCATTGCCGTGGTGGCCGTCGGGATAAACGGCGTTGCGCCCGTAGGCGAAATCGCTCCACATGCTGTCGGCGAGAAACTCGTATTGCGAGGTTTGCGGCCATTCGTTGTAACGACTGGAATGCCGCTCGTGTTCACCCACCACTTCCTGCAGAAACACCAGGTCGGCCGAGGTGCTGCGCACCGCTTCACGCAGTTCCGGCAGGATGAAGCGCCGATTGAGCGCGGTGAAACCTTTGTGGGTGTTGACCGTCAGCACCCTGAGACGATGGATGACGGGCGCGTCGACAACATGACGCTTGGGATCGCTGGACACGTTCACTCCTCTGGATTGCGGGCCGCTTATTCATGCGACTGATGGGGAGGGGCGGCAGTTCCTTGCAAATCATGGTTGATGACAACCCAATTCCTGTGGGAGCGAGCCTGCTCGCGAAGGCGTCGGCAAATCCAATACATCAGTTGGTAGAACCACCGCTTTCGCGAGCAGGCTCGCTCCCACCCTAAACGGTGTCAGACAAACACGATTTCGTAGGGCAGGCGCATTCTTTCGAGAATCACCGGTGGCAGCATCGGTGCAATGCCGATCGCCGGTTCGCCCTTGAGCTGGCTGGCATAGGCATGAGTGGCGTGGCTCTTGCGCGCCACGGTCCAGGTGTCGAGGCGCAGTTTGCGCGCACGCTCCCAGGGGATCATTTGCTGGTCGCGCTCGGGCCAGTGCCAGGCCCACACCGGCACGTCATGGAAGGTCGCGCCGGCCTGTTCCGCTGCTTGCGCACTGGCCCGACCTACCGCTTCATGGTCGTCGTTGCCATCGCCGCGCCAGGTGCTGAACACCACATCGCCAGGGCGCAGGTAGCGGCTGATGAACTCGGTCACTTGCGCTTGCTGTTCGCACAGGGCGTTGTCGGTGAAGCCGCCGCGCACCCATTTCAGGCTGTGCATCGGCAGGCCGAGGCGGCGCAGGGCTTCGACGCTTTCTTGTGGGCGGAACACGCTCAGGCGCTTTTCCGACCATTGCCGTGAGCCCGGATGGCTGGCGCTGCCATCGGTGATCGAGAGCAATTGCAGCGGATGACCGAGGCTGGAGAGTAATTGCAGCAGGCCGCCGCAGGTGACCACTTCATCGCCCGGATGCGGCGCGATGATCACGGCGCGGGCACCTTCGGGCACCAGGCTGCGAGTATTGATGACGGGAATGTTGTCCAGTTGTGCGGCGCTGTTCCAGATTTGCGCCGGCAGACTGCTGTCGCTGAGGGATAACGGTTTCATGGTCTGACGTCCTTGTGTTGTCTCGCCCTCAGCCGTATGCGTGGCAATGATTGCCAGTCGCCGTCGACCCGTGAAGGCTGGTTGAATGCCCCGCGACGCTCCGAACCCTGGATTGCCGCGCAGCAGAGTATTGCTCATGAAGCGAAGTTCGTCGCGTCACAGATCAATCTGATCCGCTTTTTCTTGCTCTATCTGTGCCAGATTTCGCAGATAGTCACCAAAGCCACCGCGCGCACGACTGTCGAACCGCGCGCTGGTGAGCACCTGCGGGCGATGGCTCCAGGCGATGTTCGCGCCGTCCAGTTCCAGCTCCCGCACCAATTGCACATCCTCGTCGCAGGCCAGCGGTTTGAAGCCCCCGGCCCAGCGATAGGCGTCGGCGCTGATGCCCAGATTGGCGCCGTGGATATGCCGATGGCCATCGCAGGCACGGTAATGCCGGTGATAGCGGATTTGCGCCGCTGCATCGAACGACTCGTGCCAGCGTTCGACCGTGACGGTACCGCATACCGCGTCGGCGCCCAACCCCAGCTGCGCCACCAGCCAGTCGTCGGCGACCCGACTGTCGGCATCCGAGCAGGAGATCCAGCGTGCGCCGCGTTCCAGCAACAGCTGTGCGCCGGCTGCCCGGGCCTGGCCGACATTGCGTGCATCGATGTGCAGACTCAGTACCGGATAGCGGCTGACAATCTGCGCCGAGCGGTCGGTGCAGCTGTCGAGCACCACCAACACTTCAACCTTTTCGCCAGCCAGCAAACCGTGGCGGCTGGCGCGCATGGCCGCGTTCAGGCAGTCGTCGAGCAACTCTTCCTCGTTGTGCGCCGGGATCAGAATGCCGATCATCGCAAGCCCTCCAGTGCCGCCACCGAGCGCGGTTCACGGCTCCACACTTCAAGAATAAAGTCCGCTTCCTGATGCAAAACCACTCGCGGCAGATGCAGTTTTTCGTGGATCAGGTCGTGCACCTGCCGTGCATTCAACGGGCAGCCATCGATGGGCGGGCGCCAGTGACAGGCGAGGAACTGGCCGTCGGCAGTCAGGCAATCACTGGCCCGACGGATCACGTCTGTCAGATCTTCGCCATCGAGGTAGTAGCCGATCTCGCTAAATACGATCAGGTCGAATTTTTCCTCCGGCCAGTCGCCGGGAAGACGGTTTTGCCGCACTTCGGCGTGATCGAACAAGCTCAGACGCGTGCGTGCCAAAGTCACCGCCGCACTGGCGGTGTCACAGCACAGCAAGCGATCGCAACGTGCGGCAAGTTCGGCGCTCAACTCGCCGTTGGCGCAGCCCGGTTCGAAGATTGCCCGATAGTGCGGGCGCGGCAGGGCAGCGAGGGTGATCGCGCGTTTGCGCTGCTCGTACCAGCGCTGACGGAACGCCCACGGGTCGTCGTTACCGGCAAACAGTCCGTCGAAATAGCGATCGTCGACACTCATAGAAACACCACTTCGAAAGGCTGCAGCAGGCGATCGAGCACGTACGGCGCCAGTACCGGGCCGAGTCCGGCGTCAGGGTCGCCTTCCAGTTGACTGGCGAAGGCGTGCACCGCGTGGCGCTTGCGCGCGACCTGCGCCGGCGTCAGGAGAATCTTGCGTGCGCGTTGCCACGGTACGAAAGCGTCTTCCGGGGTCGCCCAGTGCCACGTCCACACAGGCAGTTCGTGGCAGGTCGCACCGACCCGGCGCGCAGCTTCGGCACTGGCGCGGCCGACGGCTTCGTGGTCGCAATGACCGTCCTCGCTCCACGTGGTGAACAACACGTCGTCGGGACGCAGGTGACGCTCGATGAAATCGACCAACTGAGCTTCCTGAGCCGCGACCTGTGTGTCGGTGAAACCGCCGCGCAGCCACTTCACGCGATGCATCGGCAGACCGAGGCGGCGCAGCGCTTCGGCGGACTCCTGCGGGCGTACCACGCTCAGACGTTCCACCGGCCAGCGACTGGAGCCGGGGTGACTGGCGCTGCCATCGGTCACCGAAATCAATTGCAGAGGCCGGCCGGCAGCGGCGAGCAATTGCAGCAAGCCGCCACAACCGAGCACTTCGTCGTCCGGGTGTGGCGCAACAATAACTGCCCGTGCGCCCGGTGGTACCAGACTGAGGATGTCGATGCTGTCCAGCTCCGCTAGATGCCGCGAAGCCTGCCACTGATGCAGGCTGGTGCCTTGGCCAACAATCGGATTGGTTTTCATAGCGCCCATGCCTCCGCGGATTGCCCGGCCACCAATTGCCCGAGCGCAGCCAGATCGCGTTCGGCATGACTCTGGCGCAGGAACACCGGCAGGTCGGCGCTGAGCCGGGCAAACTGCCGATCCTTGCAAAACGGCCCGGCGCCGAGTGCGCGGCCGACTTCACGCATCACCTGTTCAGCAGACTGTTCGACCACCGCGCGGACACGGCGCGCGAGCAATTCGGCGTTGTCCTCGGGATGGGCATCAATGTGCAGCGCGCTGAACCGTAAGACATCCGCCGCCGCCTGCAACGCGCTGTCGACCGCACCGAGATGGGCGAGGGCGTGCGGTTCCGGGCGTTGCCCACACTGGTTGCGCAAGGTTTCGGCGATTTGCCGCGCGGCGCCGTACCAGCACGCGGCAATACCAATCCCGCCGTGCCAGAAACCGGCGCGTTGCAGATAGTCGCCGGGGTTGCCGATGGCTTGTGCTTCAGCACCGTCGAACAGCACCTCAACGCTGCCCGTGGCGCCCATGCCCACGGCTTGCCAACCCTGTTCGGTGACGGTGACGCCCGGTTGATCAAGGGCGACGGCGACCAGTTGTTGCTGATCATCGGCATCCCACGCGGTAAGCAAGGCATGGCTGAGCACGGCGGCACCGGAACACCACGCTTTGCGTCCATGCAGCGCCACCATGTGCCCGGCCGGACTGACTTTGACCCGTGCCTGCGGCGGTTCCGCCGCCCACATGCCCCACGTACTGCCCGGTGTCGGCGAGCCACCCAGTTGCTCGATGATCGCCAGTGCGTCGGTATGACCTTCGAACAATTTGCACAAACCCAGATCATGCCCACCGACCTCGGCCAGCCGCTGAAAGCGTTCCAGCGTGTGACCGCTGCCCGGCAACGGCAACCGATCCAGCCCGGCCTCGACCAGCGCCCGCAGGCAATTGCCGAGGGCTACGGTGTGCGGATAATCCGCTGGGCGTCGGGCGAGATAACTGTGCAGATCCATATCAATCTTCTTCATCACGTTGCAGTTCGAACAGCAGCAGCGAGCGCCCTGTGACCGAGTATTCGTGGCCGAAATCGAAGCGCTCCTGGCCACGGATCGACGGCTGATTGGTGTCGATCATGCACGTCCAGAAGCTGCCTTCCGGCACTTCCGGCAACGTGAAGTTGACGATGTCGTGATGGGCGTTGACTACCAACAGCAACGTCGCATCCGCACCCTTGCGGCGAATCCCGGTTTCCTGCGCGCGACCATCGAGCAACATGCCCAGGCAGCGGTTGTGTGCGTCATGCCAATGCTCGGTGGTCATCTCGGTGGCGTCCGGCGCCAGCCAGGTGACGTCTTTGACGCCGATGTCCTCGTTGTACTCGCCAACCAGGAAGCGCCCGCGACGCAGGATCGGATAGGCCAGACGCAACTTGATCAGGCGCTTGACGAACTTGAGCAGCGCCTTGCCGTCCTCGCTCAGATCCCAGTTGACCCAACCGATCTCACTGTCCTGGCAATAGGCGTTGTTGTTGCCGTCCTGAGTGCGGGCGAATTCATCGCCGGCGACGATCATCGGTGTGCCTTGGGCGAGCAGAAGGGTGGCGAAGAAGTTGCGCATCTGCCGATGGCGCAGAGCATTGATTTCGGGATCGTCGGTCGGGCCTTCAACACCGTGGTTCCACGACAAATTGTTGTTACTGCCGTCCTGATTGTTCTCGTCGTTGGCTTCGTTGTGTTTGTCGTTGTACGAGACCAGATCGTTGAGGGTAAAACCGTCGTGCGCGGTGATGAAGTTCACCGAGGAATAAGGACGCCGCCCGCGCTGGTTGAACATCTCGCCAGAGGCGGTCATACGACTGGCGAAGTCGGCGACCTGGCCGTCGTCACCTTTCCAGAAGGCGCGCACGGTGTCGCGGAACTTGTCGTTCCACTCGACCCAGCCCGGCGGGAAGTTGCCGACCTGATAACCACCGGGGCCGCAGTCCCACGGCTCGGCGATCATTTTTACCTGACGCAGCACCGGGTCCTGACGGCAAGCGACGAGGAAGCTGTGACGCTCGTCAAAACCATCGTGATAACGGCCGAGAATGGTCGCCAGGTCGAAGCGGAAACCGTCGACGTGCATCTCGCTGGCCCAGTAGCGCAAAGAGTCAGTGACCATTTGCAGCACGCACGGGTGGCTCAGGTCGAGGGTGTTGCCGGTGCCGGAATCGTTGATGTAGTAGCGCTTGTCGTCGGGCATCAAGCGGTAGTACGAGGCGTTGTCGATACCGCGCATCGACAGCGTCGGGCCTTGCTCGTTGCCCTCGGCGGTGTGGTTGTAGACCACGTCGAGGATCACTTCGAGGTTGGCTTCGTGCAGGTGCGCGACCATCTCCTTGAACTCGGCAATCTTGCCACTGGCCAGATAACGCGGGTCCGGGGCGAAAAACGCGATGCTGTTGTAGCCCCAGTAGTTGGTCATGCCCTTGTGCAGCAGGTGCTGGTCGTTGACGAAGGCGTGGATTGGCAGCAGCTCGACCGTCGACACGCCGAGCTTGCGAATGTGTTCGAGCACATCGTCGACCATCAGCCCGGCGAAGGTGCCGCGTACGTTCTCCGGCACCGAGGGGTGACGCATGCTGATGCCGCGCACATGGGTTTCGTAAATGATGGTTTTGTCCCACGGCACGCTGACGCGGTGGTCGTTGCCCCAGGTGTGCGCCGGGTCGATGACTTTGCACTTGGGCACAAATGGCGCGCTGTCGCGCTCATCGAAACTGAGGTCGGCGTCGGGGTGGCCGATGGTGTAGCCGAACAGCGCTTCCGACCACTTGAGTTGGCCGACCAATTGCTTGGCGTACGGGTCGATGAGCAATTTGTTGTGGTTGAAGCGGTGACCGTTGGCCGGGTCGTACGGACCGTAGACGCGGTAGCCGTAAATCAGCCCCGGGTGCGCATCGGGCAGGTAGCCGTGGTAGATCTCGTCGGTGTATTCCGGAAGCTCGATGCGTTCGAGTTCGACTTCGCCGGCATCGTCGAAGATGCACAATTCGACTTTGGTGGCGTTAGCGGAAAACAGAGCAAAGTTCACCCCCAGGCCATCCCAGGTCGCACCGAGCGGGAAGGGCAGGCCTTCACGGATTCTCGACGGCTCGGCGTGCGCGGTGGGTTCGGCATTCTTTGGACGGGTCATGATTGCTCCTGCAAAAAATCGGGTAGTTCGGTTAACACTGCACCCCTGTGGGAGCGAGCCTGCTCGCGAAGGCGTCGGTACATCCGACATCGCTGCTGGCTGATCCGGCGCTTTCGCGAGCAGGCTCGCTCCCACAGGGGATTGGTGGGTTTCTTGAGGACGAACGCGCCCTCGGTGGCGAGCGAACCCGCCACACGGTCATTCAGTTCAATAATCCGTTTAGAGCGTCAGATCGCCGAAGGCTTCTTCG
The DNA here is from genome assembly GCF_000783395.1 of Pseudomonas chlororaphis. Classification (GTDB taxonomy): domain Bacteria; phylum Pseudomonadota; class Gammaproteobacteria; order Pseudomonadales; family Pseudomonadaceae; genus Aquipseudomonas; species Aquipseudomonas chlororaphis_H. Next base: position 62,236 of record NZ_JSFK01000041.1, read on the forward strand.
GCGCTCGAGGCTTTTTCTCGGCGGGTTTTTCGCCCGGGGGAATCACTTTGGCGGCGCTGGCCGGTTTGGCTTTGGCCGCAGGTTTCGGCTTGGCGGCCGGTGCTTTGGGCTCGGCGGTCTTGCCAGCGGTTTTGCTGCCGGCGGCTTTCGGTGGCTTCTTCGGCGCCAGCGCCTCAGCTTCGGCCAGTTTGCGTGCCATCTCCCAGTGGCGCGCCTCCTGACCATCAGGCTGGCCTTCCGATTCCCAGATTTGATAGGCGAATTCGCGGATGCGTTTATCGTCGGTACTCATCGCAATGCTCCTGAACTGAACTCATGCTTACGTTAAGTGTTGGATAAAGAGATTGACCGGGACATCCCCCAGCGCGTCGCTGATATTCAGCTCCCTGTTTTTTGTGACTGCGCTGCTTGAAAAAAGTCCCTTCAGGTTTGTTGCAGAGGCGGCGAACGGTAGAACTACTCGCGTATCGCCCCAGCGCAGCGCATCGACCTGAGGTACAGCACCGTTTTCCAGCAGGGTTGCGCAACGGACCGGCACGATCACGATGGCCTGCTTGCCCTCGTGTTCACGGGCGAACGCGAGCACGTTGTGCGCCTGACTACCCAGTACCTCCAAGGCCTGGTAAGTGCCACGCCGGAACAGCTCGGCGTGTTCGACACGCAGGTTCAGCACCTCGGCGATCAAGGCTTGCTTGATGCGCCCGTAACGCCAGTTCGCCAGCAATTCCACAGGTGGCAATGGCTCCTGCAAGGCCTGCTCGCGAGCGGCGTAATCCACCGGCCGGCGATTGTCCGGATCGACCAGGCTGAAGTCCCAGAACTCATTGCCCTGATACAGGTCCGGCACCCCCGGCACGGTCATGCGCAGCAAGGTTTGCGCCAAGCCGTTGAGGGCGCCGGCGGCGGCAACGCTGTTGACGGTCTTGCTCAGCGCGGCGCGCAGCAGCTCGCCATCCTCACCGGTGAGCAGCTTTTCGGTGAACGCCTGCGCGGCGTTTTCATAGGCTTCGTTAGGCGCACTCCAACTGCTTTGCAGCTTGGCTTCGCGCAGGGCTTTCTGCTGCCATTGCCAGATACGTTTGGCGTAGTCGGCGAACCCGGCCTGGTCGTCATCGCGCAGTTGCAGCGGCCAGCTACCGAGCAACGCTTGATAGAGGATCAGCTCATCACCGCTCGACGGCATCTGCTCGTCAACCCGAACGGGGCGGGCGAGGGCGCGCCACAATTCGATCTGCTCGGCATACCAGTGGCTGCGCTCGCTGAGCACGGCCAGACGCGCGCGGGTGTCTTCGCCGCGTTTGTGATCGTGGGTCGCGGTGGCCAGCAAGTTGTCGGGGAACTCGTTCAGTCGTTGCTGATTGACTGCATGAAAATCGCTGACCGGGGCACTGAACTGCTCGGTGTTGTAGCCGACATCGTTACGCGACAGCAGTACCGCCGAGCGATACAGCGCGGTGTCTTCCACGGCTTTGGCGGCTGCCGGTGAAGTCAGTTGCTGAAAGCGTACGCAGGCATGCTTGAGAATCTTGCGTGAACGCCCGCGCGGTTTGTGCCGCCATGGCGTGCCACCGAGCCAGGCGGCGACACAGTCGAGTACCGGCCAGTCGGCTTCGCTCAGCGTTTGCCGGGCTCCGTCCATGGCCTGCTGGAAAAACACGTCGTCCTGCTCGGAGCGACCCATCGCACTGATGTAAGTGCGATAGACCGGGAAATGCACGATCAGCGCCTGCAACACCCGGCGGATCGCACCGAGGGTCAAGTCGCGAGTCATCAGGTCATCGCGGGCGACCTGCAGCAGGGCCTGGGCGACGCTCTCGCAATCGCTGGCCAGCGAGCCGTTGAGGATCTGCTGACGCGCCAGTTGTGCTTCTTCGATGAACGCGGCCGGGCGTTCGGTGCGGCGTTGCCAGAGGTCGCCGAGCACGTATTCGCCGTCCGGGTCATGTTGCAGCAATGACAGCTGATTCATGAATTCGTAACCGGTGGTGCCGTCCACCGCCCAGTCGCGGTGCAGGGTTTCACCGGCGCCGAGGATCTTCTCGACGTAGATCGGCAAGTGCCTGCCCGGCGCCAGCAGATCAACCCGGCGGCGCAGTTTGCGGCAGTAGCCGCGCGGGTCGGCGAGGCCGTCGATGTGGTCGATGCGCAAACCGTCGACCAAGCCTTCGGCGATCAACTGGAAGATTTTGCCGTGGGTGGCTTCGAACACCGCCGGACGTTCGACACGCAGGCCGCCGAGTTCGTTGATATCGAAAAAGCGCCGCCAGTTGATGTCATCCGCTGCGGTGCGCCAGCTCGCGAGGCGATAGCTCTGACGCTCCAACAACTGATGCAGTTTGTGGAAGCCTTCTTCGCTGGTTGAATCGAAATGCTGCAGGTTGCTTTGAATCGCTTCCAGCGTCTGCGGATCGTTCGCCAGTTCGCGCAGCTCCTCCTTCAGTGGCATTGCCAGCGAATGTGCGTCGGTTTGATAGCTGAGCGTGCTGAAGCGGTCAGCGAGGGATTTCAGCGTCTCTTGATGTTTGAGGATTTCACCGTAATCACTCGGGCAGATCGGGAAGTGATGATCGTAGTGCTCGACGTAAAAGCTGCCGGTGTTTGCGTTGAACAGCAGCTTCAGCGTGCCTTCTTGCAACGCCACGCCATAATCGCTGCCGAGAAATGGCAGGAGCAATTGGCCTTCCATCAACGGATCGGGCGAGTGCCACTGAATGTCAAAGAACTCGCCGTAAGGACTGAGTCGCCCCCATTCAAGCAGGTCGAGCCACCACGGGTTGTCATTGCCGCCGACGGCCATGTGATTGGAGACGATATCGAGGATCAGCCCCATGTTGTGTTCGCGCAGGGTGCTGACCAGGCGCCGAAGCGCCGGCTCACCGCCGAGTTCCGGGTTGACCTGGGTCGGGTCGACCACGTCGTAACCGTGCATCGAACCGGCCCGCGCCGCGAGCAGCGGTGAGGCGTAAATATGGCTGATGCCGAGCCGGGCGAAGTACGGAACCAATGGCACGGCTTGTTCGAGGGTAAAACCCTTATGAAATTGCAGGCGCAGTGTCGCGCGCAGGGGCTGGATAAGCGCTTGATTCATTGGTCACGCTCGGCAGCCTGAAGACGCGCGCACGCCAGTAATTCCAGACGTCGCGCCGCATCCGCGCCATCGAGCAGCGCCTCACTGGTGCCGGGCAGGCGCCGTGACCAGTTCGGATGGGTGTCGATGGTGCCCGGCAGGTTCGCTTGTTCGTTGATGCCCAGCGCATCCTCCAGCGGCAACAGCACCAGTGGCGCGCGGGTGTGGCCAAGGAAGCGTACGGCGGCATCGACCACTTGATCGGCTTCGTGGGATTCTTCGCGAAAGTTTTGCGGGTCCTGACTCAACGCACTGCGCAGGCCTTCACGCTCACGCTGGCGGTGATGGCGCCATTCGATTTCACCGTTGGCATCGACAAACCCCAGACGCGCGTTCCAGTCGATGTCGCGGCCATGCCACCAGCCGTTGAGTGTCGGCAGATCGTGGGTGCTGGTGGTCGCCAGTGCGTTGTCCGGCCAGTCGAGAATCGGTTTGAAATGAGTGTTGTCCTGCTCGAACAGCAGCACGCGCATGCCGAGCATCGAGCGGGCGATAAGCTTTTCGCGCAGGCCATCGGGCACGGTGCCGAGGTCTTCACCGAGGACAATCGCCTGGTGGCGATGGGATTCGAGCGTCAGCAGACGCAGCAAGTCATCGACCGGGTAATACAGGTACGCGCCATCGGCCGGGACGGCGCCGTTGGGGATCACCCACAAGCGTTGCAGGCCCATGACATGGTCGATGCGCAAGCCGCCGGCGTGGGCGAAGTTGGCGCGCAGCATGTCGATGAAGGCGCGAAAGCCGTTGCGGATCAGGCCTTCCGGCGAGAACGCGGAAATCCCCCAGCCCTGACCCGAGCGATTGAGAATGTCCGGCGGCGCACCCACGGTCAGCGAGGCGAGCAGCTCATCCTGAAAACTCCAGGCCTGGCTGCCAGCACCATCGGCACCCACCGCCAGATCGGCGATCAGGCCAATGCCCATGCCGGCGCTGCGAGCGGCGGTTTGCGCACGTTCCAGGCAACGGTGAATCAGCCACTGGCAAAAAGCGAAATAGCCGATGCGTTCGGCATATTCCTCGGCAAACGCTTCCAGCGCTGCGCCGCGCGGGTCGTGCCAGTGTTCCGGCCATTGCCGCCAGTCGAGGTTTTCGCCACGGGCGGCGCGCATTTCCTGAATGGCTTCGAAGCGGCAGTGATTTTCCAGTGCTTCGCCACCGGCATGGCGGAAACTGGCGAAGTCCGGGTGCAGCGGGTGGTCACCGGCGATGAAACCTTCATACAACGCTTGCAGGAGTTTCTGCTTGGCGTCGGCGGCGCTTGGCCAGTCGATCAGTGTCAGGTCTTCCAGTTGCGCGAACTGCTCCGCCAGGCCTGCCGCGTCGATCGCATCACGCAAGGCGCGCTCACCAAGAATTGCCCCGGGTGCCGCGTAGAGAGAATTGAGGAACAACCGACTGGATGGCGAATATGGGCTGTAGCGCCCGGTATCAGCGCTGAACATGGCGTGCAGCGGGCTGATCGCCACCGCATCGGCGCCGCGCTCACCGGCCACGCGGACTAGGTCCTCCAGCGCCTGAGTATCGCCGAAACCGCCGTCACCGGGGCGGCGCAGCGAATACAGCTGCGCACTCAGGCCCCACACGCGGGGAATCGGATTATCCACCGCATCGCCGACGCTGAAGCAGCGCTCCGGGGCCACGGCCAAGGTGAAATACTGATCGCTGATGTGCACTTGTTGATAGCCGACCGGGATCAGCCCCGGCAGTATCGCTTCGGAATCGAGTTTGAGGTTCAGCCGCGAGCCGTCTTCAAGGTGGATTTCACACGGCGTCTCCGGTGCGAAGTACCGCGCCAGATCCACGCCGACACCGACATCGGCGGTCAACAGCGGCGGCAGGTGGCGGTCTTGTTGTACGGCTTGCAGTTCCAACAGGCTGGCGTCGATTTCCTGCGCCGTGCTGGCGGGGTGGCCGAGGCCGATCAGGACATTGCGCAGCACCGCCGGGGCGACTTTTTGCGGGCGGCCGTTGGCGTCGATCCAGTCGACGGCAAGGCCGGCGCGGCTTGCAAGAATTTCCAGTTGCGCATCGCTCATAGGCGCTCTCCATCCAGAGGTTGCAAAGGGGTTGCGGCCGTGAGGCTGACAAGCGCGCAATACGCGGGCAGTTCGCCCGATTCCGATAGATCGACGGTGGGTGGCTGTTGAAACAACCACACGGCCTCGGTCTGTGGAGGGTTGACCACTGGCGTGTCGCTGAGGTTCAGGTCAATTCGCAGCTCGCTGCCATTGCCCAGACGCCAGCGCGCGCTGACCGCGCCATACCCGAGCATATGAGCGCCGAGCGCTTGCGTGCCGGACAGATGGGGAATGATGTATTGATGGCGAAATTGCAGCAGCTTCTGGTACAGCTCCAGGGTTTCCTGCTGTTTTGCGCTGCCATGGCCGACCAACCTTGGCTGTGAGGCGTGGAAGGTTTTTTCGCCATTCGGGTCGGGAATCTGCTCGCGCTTGTGCGGATCGGTGAAGGCACTGAACGCGGCGAATTCATTGCGCCGGCCCTCACGCACCAACTCGGCCAGTTCGCCGTGGTGACTGGTGAAAAACAGGAACGGCTGCTCGGCGGCGAACTCATCGCCCATGAACATCAGCGGAATCATCGGTGACAGCAGCAACAACACGGTCGCTGCCTGCAAGGCGCGCGGATCAGCCAGATGATGCAGGCGTTCGCCGAACGCACGGTTGCCGATCTGATCGTGGTTTTGCAGGAACAGTACAAACGCTGTGGAGGGCAGATGTTCGCTGGGCTCGCCGCGTGGTTCGCCATGGCGGGTGATGTGGCCCTGAAAAACAAACCCCTGACTGAGGCAGCGCACCAATTGTTCGGTGGGTTGCGCGGCGTAGTCGGCGTAATAGGCGTCGGTTTCGCCGGTGAGCAGGACGTGCAGGGCGTTATGACCGTCGTCGTTCCACTGCGCGTCGTAGTCGTATTCCAGCAGGCTCGACTGGTTGAGTTCGTTTTCCACGGTCAGCCAGACATGCCGACTCGGGTCGATCTGCGCGCGGATGCGCTGGGCCATTTCCGTGAGAAAGTCCGGGTCTTCGATGGCATGCACTGCGTCCAGACGCAGACCGTCGAAGCGGTACTCGAGCAACCACATCAAGGCGTTTTCGATGAAAAATTCCCGCACTTCGTCGCGGCGAAAATCGATCGCTGCACCCCACGGCGTGTGTTTGTCCTCGCGAAAAAAGCTTTTCGCGTAACGATGCAGGTAATTGCCGTCAGGGCCGAAGTGGTTGTAGACCACGTCGAGAATCACCGCCAGACCGTGGCCGTGGGCGCTGTCGATAAGATGTTTGAGTTGTTCAGGAGTGCCGTAGGAAGCTTGCGGTGCGTAGGGCAAAACACCGTCGTAGCCCCAGTTGCGTTCGCCGGGGAATTGCGCCAGCGGCATCAGTTCGATGGCGGTGATGCCCAGGCCGGCGAGGCGCGCCAGATGTTGTTCGACTTCTGCGAACCCCCCGAGCGCACCGACGTGCAACTCGTAGATCACCGCTTCGCTCCACGGCCGACCGTGCCAGGCACTGTGGCGCCATTGATAGCTCAGCGGATCGACCACCACGCTGTGGCGGTCGAGGTCGCCATCCTGCGCTCTGGAGGCCGGATCGGGCACCTCCAGTTCGCCGTCGATGTTGTAGCGGTAGCGAGTGCCCGCCGGACAGCGGGTCTTGATCACGAACCAGCCGTCTGCCTGAGGCAGCATTGGCAGGGACTGGCCGTTTTCAAGTTCGACACTGACGTAAAAAGCATCCGGTGCCCACAGCGCGAACTGTGTGTGTTCGGCGTCCAGCATGATCGCGCCGTGGGGCCAGGTTTCAGTAGACCGTAACGGCATCGTGGTGAACCTCCCTGGTTATTTGTGGTGTGCTTTACCCAGCGCCTTGGCGACCAGTTGTTCGTAGAGTTCGGCATACGGTTCAACCGCTTTGCACCAGTTGAACGGTGCGGCCATTGCGCGGCAACGCATGGCATTGAGCAGTTCGGGGAAGGCGAACACCTTGAACGCGCGGCTCAGGGCTTCCTGATAGCTTTCAGCGGTGGATTCGTCGAAGAGGAAACCGGTGACGCCGTTTTCAATGGTGTCGGCCAGCCCGCCAGTGTTGCGTGCCACCGGCAGCGAGCCGAAACGCTGGGCGTACATCTGGCTCAAGCCGCAAGGCTCATAGCGCGACGGCATCAGCAGGAAGTCGCTGCCGGCGAACATCCGACGGGCATCAGTTTCGTTGAAGCCGATGCGCACGCCGATCTGGCCTGGGAAGCGCAGGGCCAGCTCGCGCATGGCTTGTTCTTCTTCAGGTTCGCCGCGACCGATGATTGCGATCTGGCCACCGTTCTGCACGATGTACTCGGATACCGCGATCGTCAGGTCCAGCCCTTTTTGATAGACCAGTCGCGACACCACGGCGAACAGCGGGCCTTCTGAGTCATTCAATTCAAATAGCTCACGCACGTGCGCGGCGTTGACCGCTTTGCCTTCCCAATCACCAATGGCGAACGGCGCGAACAGGTGCGGATCGGTGGCAGCGTCCCAACTTTCATCGATGCCGTTGGGGATGCCGCTGAGTAAGCCTTGCTGGGTCTTGGCGGCGAGAAAACCGTCGAGACCGCAGCCGAAATCCGGGGTGGTGATTTCCTGCGCGTAAGTGGCGCTGACCGTGGTGATGTGGCTCGAATAGGCCATGCCGGCCTTGAGGAACGACATCTTGCCGTAGAACTCCATGCCTTCCTGTTGCAGGGCATGGTTGGGAATACCCAGCTCAGGGCAGGAGCCGAGGCTGGTCACGCCTTGATAAGCAAGGTTGTGAATGGTGAACAGGGTCGGCGTGCGCTGCCCGCGCCAGTGCATATAAGCCGGGGCCAGCCCTGCGGGCCAGTCATGGGCGTGCACCAGATCCGGGCACCAGTGAATTTGTGCGAGATTGGCGGCGATGTCGGCAGCAGCCAGACCCAAACGGGCAAAACGAATGTGGTTGTCCGGCCAGTCGCGGCCGTTGTTGGCGCCGTAAGGCGAGCCTTCGCGCTCATAGAGTTCAGGGCAGATCAACACGTAGATGACCAGGCCGTCCGGCATGTCCATGCGCCCGATCTTGCACGGTGGCAGCGCCGCATGGCCGCCCAGTTCGCCGATGATGTGGATCGGGTTTTCGCTGTGCATCACCTGCGGGTAACCGGGGATCAACACGCGCACGTCGTGCAGATGGGCCATGGCCCGGGGCAGGGCGGCTGACACGTCACCCAGCCCACCGGTCTTGACCAGATCGGCAATTTCCGAGGTGACGAATAACACTTTTTTCTTGTTGGGGTTCTGGCTCGCTACCGGAGTCAGCGTTTTGGTGCCTGGGACGTTGATCTGTCGGCTGCCGGGAACACTGACGGTGCTCGTTTCACCAACCGCCTGCTGAGCACGCTCTCCCTGAATATCCAATGCCGCACTGATCATATGAATCTCCCGTCTCGTTGATCTGATTCTTGTCTTGAACAAGCGATGTCCGTGGCCAAGTCCTGTGGCCGGGCGCAAACGCGCCACGCATCGGTGAGCAAACGCTACCCAACACGCGCAAGCAGAATGGGTGATTGGGCCGTTGCAAGGATTGCACCAGTCGCTTTGGCCCTGTCTTTCTGATGACCCGTCGCCGCGCGCAAAAGTTTCGACTTTTTTTCGGCAATGTGACTGGTCGGTTTTACCCCGCGAAAGTCAGTCTAGGCCAGATCCTAGAGCGGGGCGGCGCAAATGGGTAAATTGTTCGACAATCGGTTGGCATGCCGCGCAAACCGAACTTTTGAGGGGGAAACGCACCGACGAAGTGCAGGTTTTTCTGCCAGGGAGGGCCAAAACGGTGACTGGATGGTCACGATTTTGTGCTAGCGGGAAGGGCGGTTGCACTGTTGTGGTGCGGGCAGTTTGTTGATCGGCTGACACAGACAATACCTGTAGGAGCTGCCGAAGGCTGCGATCTTTTGATTTTGCGTTTAAAAGCGAAGATCAAAAGATCGCAGCCTTCGGCAGCTCCTACAGTGGGGGTTAATTTAACGCACGGATTGGATTACCAGCCGCCCAGGCCTGAATATCCTCGATCATCTGCGAAAAGAACTGCTCATAGTTCTGCCGGCTGACATACCCGACATGCGGCGTCGCCAACACATTGTCCAGTGTGCGAAACGGGTGCATGGCCGGCAACGGCTCCTGCTCGAACACATCCAGCGCTGCCCCGGCGATGTGCTGTTTCTGCAAGGCCTTGATCAACGCCGCTTCATCGACAATCGGCCCGCGTGCGGTGTTGACCAGCAGCGCCGTCGGCTTCATCCAGCCCAGCGCCTGCGCATCGACCAGTCCGCGACTGCGCTCGCTGAGCACCAGATGCACCGACAACACATCGGCCTGCTCGAACAGTTCCTGCTTGTTCACGTAGGTCACGCCAACCTGCTGCGCCCGTTCGGCCGTAAGGTTTTCGCTCCAGGCGATGACCCGCATGCCGAACACCTGGCCGAACTGCGCAACGCGCTGGCCAATACTGCCCAGACCGAGAATCCCGAGGGTCTTGCCATGCAAATCACCGCCCAGCCCTTTCTGCCAGTGGCCGGCGCGCAGGGCGTTGGCTTCCTTCACCAGATTGCGTGTCGCCGCCATGATCAGCGCCCAGGTCAGTTCCGGCGCGGCGTGCTTGTAACTGTCAGTGCCGCAGACCTTGATCCCGAGTTTTGCCGCCGCCTGCATGTCCAGCGCGGCATTGCGCATGCCGCCGGTGACCAGCAACTTGAGATTGGGCAAACGCTTGAGCAAGTCCTCATCGAAACGCGTGCGCTCGCGCATCACGCAAATCACCTGGTAGCGGCTTAGGCGCTCGGCCAATGTCACGTTGTCCGCCGGGTAATCATGTTCGAACGTCACTTCACCGAGGCTATCGAGCACTGACCAGTCGACCACGTCGCGGGCCACGTCCTGCCAGTCATCGATCACTGCAATCTGCACCGCCATCAGCCTTACCTCATCAACGCACGGGATTGGATGTATTCAGCCAGTCGAGCAGGGCCTTGTGGAACTGCGCCGGTTCTTCCATTTGTGGGGCGTGGCCCATGCCGGGAAATTCCACCAGCGTCGACTGCGGGATCAGCTTGGCCACTTGTTTGCCAAGCACCTCATAGTGGCCGATTTTCGCTTTCACCTCAGGTGGCGCGAGGTCCTTGCCAATGGCCGTGGTGTCCGAGGTGCCGATCAGCAGCAGGGTCGGCATCTTCAAGTCCTTGAACTCGTAGTACACCGGCTGGGTGAAAATCATGTCGTAGATCAGCGCCGAGTTCCAGGCAACCTGGGTCTTGCCCGGGCCTTTGCTCAGGCCGGCGAGCATGTCTACCCAGCGGTCGAACTCCGGTTTCCAGCGGCCATCGTAGTAGGTGGTGCGTTCGTAATCACGGATGCCTTGGGCGCTGACTTTCAGCTCACGCTGATACCACTGATCCACGGTGCGATAGGGCACGCCGAGGGCTTTCCAGTCTTCCAGACCGATCGGATTGACCAGTGCCAATTGCTCGACCTGCTCGGGGAACAGCAAGGCATATCGGGTGGCGAGCATGCCGCCGGTGGAGTGACCGAGCAGCGTGGCCTTTTGAATACCCAGCGCTTTGAGCAATTGCTGCGTGTTGGTCGCCAGTTGCTGGAAGCTGTATTGATAGTTGTCGGGTTTGCTCGAAGTGCAGAAACCGATCTGATCCGGCGCGATCACCCGGTAACCGGACTCGCTCAAGGCCTTGATCGAACTGTCCCAAGTCGCCGCGCAAAAGTTTTTGCCGTGCATCAGCACCACGGTGCGGCCATTGGCCTTGCCGTGAGCGGCGACGTCCATGTAACCCATCTGCAGGGATTTACCCTGGGACTGAAAGGCAAAGTGTTTAAGCGTGTAAGGGTATTCGAAGCCTTGCAGCTCCGGGCCATAGGCCGGGCCTTCCGGCGCGGCTTCGCTTGGCGTTGCGGCCTGTGCCGACAGGGGCAGGGCGGCGCAAAGAAACAGGCCGGGTAGCCAACGGGAAAACATGACAGACATTAGGTCAAACTCCGTTTGAAATCGGCCGATGCTGGAATGACTGGATTATGCCGACGTTAAACACAGGCAATGCCTGCGCCCGAACGTTCAACCCAGCCAGCCCAGCGTGAGCATGGCCAGCACGCCGTAACGGGCACCTTTGGCCAGGGTGACAATCAACAGGAAGCGCCCGAGCGGTTCGCGCATGACGCCGGCAATCAGCGTCAGCGGGTCGCCAATGATCGGCAACCAGCTCAGCAGCAACGACCAATGCCCGTAACGCTCATAGTGTTTGCGCGCCCGGGCCATGTGCGCGGGGCTGACGGGAAACCAGCGCCGATCCTGAAAGCGCTCGATGCCGCGCCCCAGCCACCATTTGACCAGTGAGCCGAGTACGTTGCCCAGCGTCGCCACTGCGAGCAGTCCCCACAGCCAGTAACGCTCGCTGACGATCAAACCGACCAGCACTGCCTCGGACTGCAAGGGCAACAAGGTCGCCGCGCCGAATGCGGCGAGAAACAATCCACCGTAAGCCGCGATGATCAATGTGCCGGGTAATCCGCCACGACTACATCAGCGCCGTCCTTTTTCAGGCCGATCACTTGATAAGCATCGCTCATGCCGTCCATTTCCATGCCCGGCGAACCCATCGGCATGCCCGGTGCGGCGACGCCGAGCAGGTCATCGCGCTTGCTCAGGGCCAGCACTTGTTCTGCGGGTACGTGGCCTTCGACGAATTTACCGTTGATGATCGCGGTGTGGCACGACGCCAGACGCGGCGGCACGCCATGTTGCTGCTTGAAGCTGCTCATGTCGCTTTCGACGTGATCGTCGACTTTGAAACCATTGGCTTCGAGATGGCTGATCCATTTTTTGCAGCAACCGCAATTGGCGTCGCGGTGTACTTCGATGGGGATCAGATCGGCGGCCTGGGCCAGGGAGGAGATGAACAGGGCGCTCAGGGCGACCAGACGCAGGTGAGTTCGCATGACGGATTCTCGGCTCGGGTGACGATCAAAAAGAACGCATTTTGACCGGTTTTTCCCGCCTGGCATCAACGCAATGTTTCCAGTTGTTGCGAGACGGACTCGCAGGATGATCGTAGATCAAGGCTGACAGGTTGCTGAGCGCGAGATGACAAAGCTGTCAGGTGGCAATTGTGTGAACGGCGTCGAACCCTTTGGGAGCGAGCCTGCTCGCGAAGGCAGTGTGTCAGGCACTGGATGCAGTGACTGACAGGACGCTTTCGCGAGCAGGCTCCCACAGGGGTTATCTGGTTGGCAGAAAGCCCTTGTGGGATCAGAGATCAGCGGACTTTGAAACGTCCCATGATCGCGCTGACGCGGCTGTTGGCTTCGAGTAACTGATGGGTATTCAGTTCGCTGGCTTTGCCGCTCTGCACCAGCTCATCGACCATGTGACGGATCTGCACCATGCTGCGGTTGATCTCTTCGGTCACGGCGCTTTGCTGCTCGGCGGCGGTGGCGATCTGCGTGCTGAGGCTGTTGATATGGCTGACCGAACCGGCCATTTCATCCAGACCCGAGTTGACCCGTGCAGTGGCGTCGGCAGCCGACTGGCAGCTGGCCTGGGTGTTTTCCATGGCGCTGACCGACGAGCTCACGCCCTGCGTCAGACGCGTCAACATCTCGTTGATTTCCGAAGTGCTGGCCTGCGTGCGGGCGGCGAGGGCGCGGACTTCATCGGCGACCACGGCAAACCCACGGCCCTGTTCACCGGCGCGTGCCGCTTCGATGGCCGCGTTGAGCGCCAACAGGTTGGTCTGGCCAGCGATCGCGCCGATCACCCCGAGAATCTCGGTGATGCGCTGGGCATCCTGTTGCATGTTTTCGACTTTGTGCGTCGCGCTGGCCACTTCATCGATCAGCGCCACGACACTGTTGGTGGCTTCGCCCACCACCACGCGGGAACGGTCGGCGTTTTCATTGGCGCGCTGGGTGAACGCTGCGGTTTCGGCGGCATTCTGCGCAACGCTTTCTGCGGTCGAACTCATCTCGGTGATGGCGGTAACGGTCTGGTCGGTTTCCGAGGCGTGACGCAGGAGGATCTGGCTGGTGTGCGCCGAAGTGCGCTGCAGGTTGTCGAGGCTCGACGCCATGGCGCCGGTGGCCTGGGTGACTTCGCCGATCATGTTCTGCAGGTAGGCGATGAAGGTGTTTACCGAGTGGCCGATGGCGCCGAGTTCATCTTCGGCACGAATGGTAATGCGGCGGGTCAGGTCGGCATCGCCGCTGGACAGCAAGTCGATATTGGCTTTCAACGCTTTCATGCGCTGCACCAACTGGCGAATCGCATAGACCTGCAACAGTACCAGCAGGATCACCAGCGGAATCTGCAACAGGCTCAGGGTGCTGAGGACGTCATCACGTTGGGCGGTGAGCATTTTCGTTGGCAGGGCGGTGGCGAGGAACCACGGCGTGCCTTCAATCGGCCGCATGAAGAAGGTGCTGGCTTCACCGTTGTTATCGAACTCGATGCGCTGCGCCTGATCGCGATTCTGCAGTCCGGCTTTGACCTGACTGGCGAAGGTCGATGTGCCGGCCAGTTCGCTGATGTTCTTCAGCACGATCGGGCCACTGATGCGCGAACTGTTACTGATGATTTTGCCATCGGCTTCAACGATGAGCATTTCGGCGTTGAGGTCTTTTTCCTTGCGCGCTACCAGATCGTTGAAGAAGCCGAGGGTGACGTCGATGGTCGACACGCCCCAGGCATTACCGTTCTTCTGGATGGCCATGGCGCAGTTGGTCCGCGGCTCGGCGCTGGCATCATCTTTGTACGCCGCCGCCCAGGCGCATTGGCCGCGCGGTGTGGCCATGCCGCCCTTGTGCCAGCTCTGGTCGTAATAATTGGGCGCCGCGTCGCTGTTCCAGAACGTGTTCACCGCCAGTTTGCCCGACGCATCGCGGTGCCAGAACGTACTGAATTTGTTGCGCCCGGCCTCACGCTGCCCCGGCAGCGGCCAGATCCCGCCACCGAATACTTTCAGCTCACCGTATTGGTCGACCAGGCCTGGCAGCACCGTGTCGATGGCGGCGCTGTCGAGCAACGGGATGGTCTGGGTGATGCTGCGCTGTTGCGCCTGCACTTTGTTCAACTCGCCCTGAATCTGCTCGGCCACTTCGGCGATGCGGTTGAGGACGACTTGTTCTTCGGTATGGCGCAGCTTGGGGGCGACCAATTGGCTGATGCCGACCACGGTCAACACCGACAACAGCAGGATGAACAGAACCAGAAACAACGTATAGCGAGCCTGAATGGTACGGAATGCGGGCATGGAGACCGGTCCTTGAGCAGCGTTTCTTATTAGGGGGGGCAGGAGCAAAACAGTGCGGGTATCCACAACGTATCGTCGTTACGCCGCGAAGCTTTAGGTACTTGCGTCCTAAAAAGGCTGAGTGCCGATGACTGGTCGGTATCGGCTTCGATACACAAGCGCTGATCACCGCCTGTGACTGGCAGAAAAAGCCGTTTTCATTTCATTGTGATGACAGCTCTGGATCAAGGTTTGCGGGGCATTGCGCTTTTGTATCGAGAATGTACAAGAATTGTAAAAAAGTGCAGAAAGAGGTTGGTGCCATCAGTTCGCCCGCCGATACTCGCGGCCATTAATGCCGTTCACTCGGATATTTCAGGTCATTTCACAGGGAGTCTTTTCATGACGATCGGTATTGTCGGCGGCTGGCAGGCCAAGGCTGGACTTCTGGTGCGCGACACCGGCGCAAAGAAACAAGTGTCCCAGAGCGTCAAGGTGCAGCAGATGCTGACGCTGGTCGGTAATGATCCCAACGCGCTGAATACCGCTGAAATGGACAAGCAGGGTTTGCGCAAGGCGATCAAGGGTTTCGATCCGGCGAACGTTTCAGTCAAACAATTGGGCAATCTGAGCGAGATGCTGCGTAGCCGCGGGCTGATTTCCGAGATCACTTCCTTCACGTTGAAAAACGCGGGCGACAAGTTCGACCGTTTCGGCGTGACCAAAGATATCGATGCCAAATTCAACGCCCTGGAGTATTTCGCGACTCAGCTCGATGCGATCCAGAGCAATGGCCTCAATGGCAACGCCTACGGCAAGAACCTGATTCCCGAGTTCAAGAAAGCGATCTATGTCCTGCAGAACCTGAAGACCTACGGTGATGGCAACGTCGCCAAACCTGTCGACCAGGGCGTCAAGGCCAAGGCCTGAGTTCGAACGTTGTAGCCCGCTCGACATGTGAGCGGGCACTCGGTCTGACTCAAGAATGCGGCGCTGCCTCGCTGGCGCGCGCGGCAATCTGTTGTTGCGCCTGATCGTGCAGGCGCTGAATGTGCGGGCAACGCAACTCCAGCGTGCGTCGGCGATAACCTCGATGAAACAACGCCAGCCATCCCCCGCAACGGTCATTCGGGGCAATCCCGGTGAAGATGAAGCCCATCGCCGACAGGCTGTCCACGGCGCTGGCAAAACCCGTTGCCAGCCTGAGTCTGATCGAGATCATCCAATGCCCGGGCAGTTGTCGCAGCTGTTTAAGCAAACCGCTGTCGAGTTTTTTCAGCCGCACGTCATAGCGCCCGGAGCATTGTTCGACATTTATTGGCGGCCCGACCCAAAGCGGTTGTTTTTCCTGCGTTCCGTAAACGCCGGACAAATGTTCCATGAAATCGCGACAGCTTTGCGGCCAGTGCAGTGTCGGGAGCGGGCGCCGATAACCGTCGATGGGGGTGAAGCCAATGACGATGGACTCGGGCAACGGTTCGCGGAACGGCGAGGGCACATAGTCGAGCAACAATCCCGTGCTGCAAAAGCCAAGCCGATCAGCCATGCGTTGGGTGTAGGCATGGTGGGTCACCTGTTTGATGGTCACGCCATGGCAACCCAGTGCTTGTGCATGGATCAATAGTCGCGTGCCCAACTGTGTAGCGATGTTCTGTCCGCGTGTCGACGGGTGTACCACGCTCAATGCCAGTTCCGCCGTGTGCGATTCGCGGCTTCTGCACAACGTCGCGTGACCGAGAATTTTTTTCCCGGATTCCGCTACCAATGAATGCCAGCTGCCATCGCCGTGGTTCTGGTTGATCATCAACGGCAAGTACACGTGCGGTTGCACGTAGTGGTCACCATAGATTTCCCGGAACAGGCGACTGACGGCCCCAGCGTCGGTACGGCGATAACTGCGCAGCGTCAGGTTGTCCATGGGCATTGCTCCGGACGCGGGGTGTCATAGCGGCGCAAGTCGACGACGCGTTGGTGTTTGCCGGAGCGCGGATGGCGAGCGAGTTCATCGTGTGTGCAAGGGGCAACCTGCAGCTCAAGTTGCCGATCAGCGCTGAGTTGCGCGATCAGCGGGTAATGCTCGATCAAGTCACGGTGCAATGTTGAGTTGGCCTGTGCGGTGTCGGCCGTCAGCGCATCGGGGACCCACTTCAGACGCAAGGTATCGACGTTCGCCGACTGACTGATGACCAGTTGCCAGTCTTCTCTGGCCGTGGCACGCCGGACCATCCCGGCGATGTCTTCGATCATCAGCGTCAGACTGCTCACGCGCACGCGCCGACTGCTTGCGCTGCGACCCATCAAGGCAAACTTGCGCATGGGCACCGTGCCAGGTTCTCGCCAACAGGCGAGGTCGCCCACGGGGTAACGGATCAACGGCATCAGTCGGCGGGTGAGGTTGGTCATCACTAGCCGCCCGGTTCGCTCGCATTCCTCAATCACATCGCCGGTGTGTTCATCGACAATTTCCAGCACGCTGTGACCGGGCAGCATGCGGTGTTCGCCCAAGGCACAGTCGCGGCCCGTGATGCCGATGAGTCCCGCGTCGACGCTGGCATAGCCGATGGAGGCGATCCGTGCGTTAGGGAACACCCGGTGCAATATCTGCAATTGCCCGGCGAACAGGCTTTCCCCGCCATACAGCAGGGTTTCGACCTCGGCCAGGGTTTGCGCCTGGCGCTCCAGCTCACTGGCGAACGTCAGCAATTGCGCAGGTACACCGGCCAGTACGTTGATCCGGTGCTGGCGGATGGCGTCAGCCAATACCACGTTCGCCACATCTCCGGTGAACGGAAACTCGGTCACACCCGCTGTTTCGTGCGTCAGTGCATCGTGGATGAAGATGAAACTGGCATACAGATCGCCGACAAAGAACAAGTTGGCAACCCGGTCTCCGGGCTTGAGTTGATGACCCAGGTGGCTGCCGAAGTCGCGGACAAGTGCCTGCCATTCTTCACGGGTAAACACCGAAAGTTTTCCGGCGCTGGTGGTTCCACCGGTTTTGAAGACCAGTGCGCGCTCGACGGTAGAGGTCAGCAACGGCCATTGTTCGAAGTGCTGGCTGTCTGCCCAATAGTATTGAGGGTCCGTCACCGGAAGTTCATCCAGTGCGGTGATCTGCGGTGCAACGTTATGCAAATGTCTGGCGTAATACTTTGAATGCTCTCGGGCAAAAGTGACCAATTGGTTGAGTTCAAATGACGCGTTCATGGGCTTCTCTTTAATTGTTGTAGCCGTAGGCGATAGATGTTTTAACGGCGCGCATCGATGACTGATGGGATCTTTCCGCTGTGTTTGTTTCTGCTGAACTGGTGCGGTTCGCAGATTTGCGCTTCTACCGTGAGCAGTCTGCTGCGCACCAGTGTGGCCAGCGTCGAGTAACTTTGCAGTCGGTCGAGGATGTCGGCGGGGTTGCCCGGGCTGCGAATCAGCAGTCGTTCCAGGCCATCAGGTGCTTGATCAAGGTGCAACTGAAACGCGGTTTGCAGGTGCCGCGCGAGTTCGTTCAGGCAGATGAAGTCGCTGCCGATACGCAGCAATCTGCCGTGCCGTTGCAGCAGCTCGAAGCGTGGCGAACTCAGCCCGCACGCGCAGTCACCAGGTAGCCAGCGACCGCTGTCACCGACTTCATAACGCTGGACCTGTTGGCCCTCGCGAGCTTTCGAGGTGAACAACAAACGGCCGACTTCATCACCGACGACCGGCACGTCCTGCTCCATTGCGACGATTTCCAGATGCTGGATATCCTCCATCAGGTGGAACACACCATCAGCGGTTGCCGCGCAGGCATGCCCGAACGGCCCCGCATCGACGCTGCCATACACTGCCGAGCGGATGCTGGCGACGCCGCAGCGCTGCAACAGCTCGCGGCACGGATCACTGATGTGTTCACCGCCGAGAAAGACTTTTTCAATGCCGCCGTAACGGCTCAGACGCAGCTGTTCGTTGAGGAACAATCGATGCAGGGTGCTGGGCATGCCGATCAGCACGGTGACGCGCTGCTCGATGATCACTTGGGCAATGTCGCTGTAGTCGTCGTCGGCGGGTGCGCCCATGGGCAGGTGGGTTGCGCCCAACAATTCCAGGACTTTGGCGAAACTGAAGAAACCACCGTACAGGCTGCCACTGAAGAACAGGTTCATGACCTTGTCGCGACCCGGATCGAGTCCCGCCGCAAACAGACCGTCGGCGGCGGCGCGCATCTGGCGTTGAAAGTCGCGGTAACTGAACCCTGCCAGCGCCGGTGTGCCGCTACTGCCACCGGAGCGGAAAAACAGCTGCGCGGCGGCTGTCGTCGGGCGTGCGACAAACGCCACTTTGTCGGTAATCGGCAGGCCCGCCAGCGTCGGCGCGCAAGGTCGCCGGTCGAGGTTCATGTGGGCAGGTAACTGCGTTGGCGCGAGGCTGACCGAGACCCGCCGGCTCAGGCGTTGCAGGGCGTAAACGCCGTCGTGGGGTTCGCCGTCGTAGCCGTCATGGATGGCGTTGATCGGCGCAATTCGGCTGACGCCCGCGGCAATCAGCGTGCGCGACAGTTCAGCGATCTGCGGTTCGGCACACACCAGTGCACAGCTCTGCAATACGTTGCGCCAAGGCAGTAGAGTCTCGGCCAGTTGCTCGCGTGGCAGGGGCTTGAGCAGCAGCGTGCGAAACAGCGGCGAGGGCGCGAGCACTTGATCATGGCTCCAGACAACGCGCCAGCCCGGCGCGCTCCAGACGTGCGCTGTCACAGCGGAAAAGCTCTGGGCCAGGCGCGTCATCAAGGTATGGGTGGTGATCTCGCTCGCTTCTTGGACAGTCGGGGTCAGCGCCGGCCATTGCCCGGCACGACGCTCGAACGCCGTGGCCAGCGCTGAGCCGATTTCGTGCAGCACGGCCGGTTCGTCGCTGTCGACCAGTAACCATTGCGGGCTGGAACAGGCCTGCTGATCCAGTCGGCAAACCTCATCGGCTATCGCCTCCAGCGTTGGCGGCGTGGCAGCGTCCGGCGTCAGGTAGGCGAAACTGATGCGGTGGCCCCAGTCGATCCAGCGACATCCGGGCGGCAACTGTTGGCGGATGGCTTGCAGCGCCGCTTCGCCACCCCACGCCGATACGCCGTTGGCCATTTTGCACAAGCGGCCGATTTGCGCAGTCGCCACTGGTAGCACGGCCACGTAATGGCAAAGTTGGCCGCTGGGGTCGCACTGCACCAATGCGTGCAGCAGGCGCGCGGTCAGACCTTGGTCGCTGCGGCTGGGGCGCAGCCAGTTGAGGTTGCCGGCCAAGAGGCTTTCGATCATCGCGCAGCACGCCAGCAATGGCGCGTTGGCCGGCGTGACATGGACCACCAGACCCAAGGGACTCCATTGCTCGAAGCGCGATTGCCGATAATCGAAGCGGCGCAGCGAATCGGCGTGATCACCCAGTTCGCGTTCAAGTTTTTTTTGCAGGGCGTGAGGTTGACAGAAATCGATCAGCGCCTGGCGTTGCTCGTTATCCAGCGGCAACTCGACGCTGTGCAGTTGCTGCGCAAAGTTTGCGGCGGCGGTCAGCACGGTGGCGCGCTGCAGCGGTGTGCTCAGATGTTGCGGTAATGCCTGATGCAGCAGCGTCAGTGCGGTGTCGAGATCGAAGTCCGCGTGCAGTTCTCCGTTGATCAGGTACATGTCAGTGCTTCCCCAATAATTCAGATGCCGCCATCGCGCAGCTTCTGCCGGCGCTAGTGCCCGCGCGGCCATGCAGTTCGAACCAGTCACTGGTCAGGCCGCAGCCGCAACTCGAACCGGGATACAGCGTCGCCAGGTCGCTCATCACCACCGCGTGCGCCGGGCTGGATGAAATGTAGGGCGAGACGAAACCCAGCAAGCCTTGCTGGCCGTAGGGCTGGACGGAAAAGTCGCGCGGATTGCGCACGTAAGCCTTGGCATAAACCGGGACATGAAAATGATGCCGGGCACATTCGATATAGGGCACCGCGTGCTCGACCGCACCATAGCCGTCTCGGCATCGTGACATTGCGATGCCCAGTTGCCGGGCGATGCGCTCATACAATTGTTGCTTGGGGATTTCCTCGCTGGCGCGGGTTTTCCAGCCACCACCGAAAAACACCAGCGAATCGGCCGGCAGTTGCAGCGCAGGTACGCCGGTGGCCTGCATCTGCTGCAGGGTCTGCCAGAGAAATGCCGGGAAACCGAAAATGCGCACAGGCAGACCTTCTTCGGCAAACGATTGCAGGGCAGCGATGACGCCAAACACATCGAACTGGTGGCCGTCGCCGTTGCAGCGCAAGGCGTAGACGACTCGATTGACCGGGGCAAAGCGGCAGAGAAACTGGTCGGTGTAGGACGTCCCCAGCGTGATCGCACCTTGCGGTTCGTAGCTCAGCAGCAAGTAGTTACACGGCGTGTCCGGTGAATTCCAGCCGTAGTGACTAAAGATCCGTTCGACCATGAACTGCGCGCTCGACAGACTGCGTGGGTCGTAGCGCATGCGGCTTTTCTGGCCACTGGTGCCGGACGATGTCAGTTCCAGAGCAGTTTCTCCGGTCGGACTGAGCAGCAGTTGCCGTTTGAAGAAGTTGGCCAGAATCGGCGGCAGTCGCGACCAGTCATCGAGACTGTCCAGCTCCTGCGCATCGAAGCCGTTTGCGTTCAGCCAATGTGCGTAGCCGGGGGTGTGCTGGCAATGAAACCGGCTGATCTCGGCCATGGCCTGATCGAACAGGCCGGCAGGCACGGAATCCGGGCAATAGGGGTGCGGCAACGCGCAGAGCGCGTCGCTGGCGAGGAAGTGGTTCATTCAATATTCCTTTATTGGGCAGAAGCGGAATCGGGTCGGTTGCGTTGCAACATTCCCTGTATCAGAGGCAGGCTCATCAGGCCGCTGAAGGCGGCGTAGAGCGCAAAGAGTTCGAGACGTGCGCCACCACCGATGGCGGCAATGAGCGAACCGCCGAGGCCCATCACCGCAATCGAAATCATCCCGACCAGCGCCGAGACCAGGCCCTTGCTGTCATCGCTGGCAAACAGCGCCAGCCGATACAGCGCGGCGTTGCTCATGCCCAGTCCTACCGCATACAGCGCCAGACTCGCGACCACCGGACCGAGACCGGCGCCCGACAGTGCGCAGCCGATCAGCGCCAGCAGTCCCAGGCAAAACGGCCAGAGTGCCAAGCGAATCAGCCGGGGTAACGAGTGCGTGGCCAGCAAACGGTCGAGGATCAGATTGCCGACGATAACGGCAGAGAAAACCGGCATCTGCCACAAGGCATATTCCAGTGGAGGCAATCCCAGCAACTGCATCAGCAGCAATGGCGCCAGGCCGATCCAGGCGATCAGCGGCAGGCTCATCAGCCCTAGCGCAAGGCTGGCGGCGAGAAACCGGCAATTACCAAACAGCGCGCGGTAACGCTGGCCGGTCTGGCGCCAGGAAAAACGCACCGCCGGTTGCAGACGTCCATCGCGACGTACGACCCCGATGGTTTCCGGCATGCAGACGAAAAGTCCCAGCCAGACCATTGATGCGGCAAGACCCAGACCGAGAAACAACTCACGCCAGGACAACCATTGCAGGAGCAGAATGCCCAGCAGCGGCCCCACCAGCGGTGACAGCAGGGCGATATTGCCGAGCAGTGCCATCAACCGCACCGCATCGGCCTCGCAGAACACTTCTTGAAGGGCGGGATAGCTGACCGCCACCACAAAACCCAGGCCCATGCCTTGCAGCAGTCGCAAGAGATTGAAGGCTTCAATACTGTGGCTGGCAACTGCTCCCGCGCAGGCGACGCCGAACAATGCGCAACCGATCAACAATACCCGCCTTCGACCCCATTGGTCGGACAGCGGCCCGATCAGCCATTGCAGGCAGACGCCGCCCAGCAGATAGAGATTGAAGGCGTTGGGAACATGCCGCACATCCGCTTGAAGTTCTGTTGTAACGGTAAGCATGGCCGGCATGATCAAGTCGCTGGCCAGGTAAGTCAGAAGTTCAAAAGCGCTGATTGCCAAACAAAACCCGAGCACTTGAAGTGGCCCGATTGGTATGAGTGTTCTCTGCATAAACGTCCCTGTTGGTGAGTGGAAGAAAGTTGCCAGAGACTAGTTGCAGAGGCTTGTGCGACCTACTTTTTTGCTGCGACATTAGATTTCAAATACTTGCAACTTGTTAGTGATTTGCACTTTGCGCATGACACTTGTTACATCTGCGTGGCGGACGCCGGTGGCGAAAACAGAAAAGCCCGCTACAGGGCGTAATGCTGTTCACTTAAG
>NZ_JSFK01000042.1 GCF_000783395.1 Pseudomonas chlororaphis
CCCCGACCGTTCCCACTCCCAAAAGAAACTCGCCCCACCGGCCAGTTGCCGCTGCAGGATCACGTGAGCGTCGTCGTAGTCGTAACGCTCGCTGTCACCGACGGCGTTGGTCGCTTCGATCAGGTGCTGATAAGCGTCGTAGCGGTAACTGACCAGCGCCTGTTCGGTGCTCCAGGCACCGTCGTGAAACACCTGGTAATCCACACCAACCAACTGCGCGCGGTCATAGCGCAACAACAGCGAACGCCCGGCGCCGTTGTCCAGTCGCTGCACCCGGTCAGATCGATCGCGCTGCACCGTCAGACGATTGCCATAGGCATCGCTGATCGCCGTCAGCCGTCCCGCACGAAAGTGATAAAACCGCGCCGTTTCCCCGGCCAGCGCAAGGATCAGTTCCTCCGGCTCATCGCCCAGAAAAATCGCCGCCCGCGACAAACTGTTGTGAATCGCCGGTCGTGCAGCACTGGGCAGCGGAAAGCGGGTGCGCCGGTTTTCGTGATCGACCCAGACCACAAAGTCGCCTTCAAACGCCAGCCGATGCGCCAGCGAATGACTCCAGCCAAACCCGAGCCCGATATCGATTTCGGCGGCGCTGGAGCGATACAACCGAGTGAACTCAAACGGCAACACGCCATCGAGCACCGCATCGGTGAGGGTCAGCAGTTCTTCGCCAGTGACCATCGACACCGGGCAACCATTGGTGCAGGTGAAGGGCACGCAATCAGCGCTGTCGCCGTTGGGGTTTTTCGCTTGATCCGGCGAGTCGTCGTGATGCTCGTCTTTCTTCAACAAGGTGTTGCGCTGCGCATTCCAGCGCAATTGCATCCGGCCCTTTTTCACCCCGGCGGCGATGCCTCGGGCGGCAACGGTTTTGTATTGATCGACGTATTTGATGAACCCTTCGACGATGCCGAACATCGCCTTCACCAAACGCTTCACCGCCGACAGCAATTGCACGGCGCGATCCGCCAGACGCAGCGTCAGATAAGCGATGCCTGCGCCACCACTGACGAACGTCAAGACGACGCTGATCAGCACATCAATAAGCAACTGCACCATCATCATCGACGCCGCTTCAGCAGTTTTGCCGGCGACTTCACTGGGCGGCAGCATCTCAAGCCAAAGGCTGGCAGTGCGCAGCAATAAGCACAGTGCAGCTTCGTCACTGACCAGCAGTTGCAGCTTCTGCATGACCTCGGGCGCGTTTTTCGCCAGCTCGATCAGATCCGCCGCGCCACTGCCCAAGCGCTCAGCAAACTGGCCGGGATCCTTGAGAATGTCCGAAAGCAAACCGATGCTGTCCCACACCCCCTCGATCGCCGCCCAGCTCCCGGCGAGCATGCCGTTGCCTGCCGCCGTCGCCACCGACTGCGACCACTGCGGTTTGAAACCCTGCCACTCGCTGCGTAACCAGCCATCCAGCTCAGCGGTCAGGCCGTCATAGGCTTTGAACAGATCCTCGACCTGATCCGGAGTGACATCGCTGTGCACCAGCACGCGGTAGAACTTGCCAGGTAGTCCTTTGAATGAGCCCTTGCCTTGCGCATCAAGGGTGATGGGGGTGGTTGCGCCACCGTCCATGGCGATCACATCGACCGCAATGTTGCCCAGCGGGATGTCGTAGACCGACTCGAACTTGCTCTCGATCTGCATCAACCCGCCCTTCGGGCACTGGACGACGCCGGAGAAAAATTCGTTGTCGGTGCTGCTGACGGCAGTGCTATCGGAGCCGAAGCGAATGATCCGCTCCATGCCCATCAGAGACGGCAGATCTGCGGTATGGCTGACCTTGTCGGCCGCTCGACTGGCCCAATGCTTGAGCTGCTCGCGGTAAAGGCTGAGGGTGGCGGGAAAGCTGTCGAGTGCTTGCTCGATGCGGGTGACGGCTTCCATCAGCGCACGCGGATGTGCGAAGTGGACTGAATAAGCGGATCAAACATGAGCGTTCCCTCGCGCAAAAATTAGGCGCGGGAACTGTGCGGGGGATCAATCAGGAAAGAAGTCAGGCAAGTAGGCTATGACTGTAGGACTTGTCTGTAAAAAATCGCTCATAGATAAACAAGCGTGCAAAAACGCAAACGCGGCGTGAGGAAAACCTCACGCCGCGTTTACTTGACCAGACATAAATGGATTTACAGTGTTGAGTCGCGAGCACTCAACTCTTTCATTTTTAGCTCAGCCAACGGATGCCTGGCTTTGGCAGCCATGCCCCACCAGCGTGCGGCTTCGACAGGGTCCGGCGGCTTGCTCGGCGTTCCGGCCAAACTGATCACGCCGACCTGGTAAGCCGCTTTACCATCGCCTGCGAGGGCCGCCAGACGCAACAGGCGCACACCTTCTTCTCGTGCACCCAGGCCGACACCGCGAAACGTCAGGATGTGCCCGTAAAAACTTTGCGCACCGACATCGCCAAGGTTGGCCATGCGCGCAAACTGCCCTTCGAGCCAGCGCCAGCCGCGCGGTTGGCGGACAAACCACGACCAGTGAAACAGCCTGCGGGCCAACCAGTAACTTGCTCGCGCCTTGAGTCGTAAAAACACTCAGGCCTCCGCCGATTCCGGGTACTCGTATTCAAAAACGCGGACGACTTCCGAAGCATGCCAAGAGGCTGCTGCAACACCATCGGACGGCCCGGAAAAGCGCCCAAGACGTTCAACGCATTCAAAGAAACCGGTGCGCGGCAGGCGACTGGCGCCTTGGCTGATCACCAGCGAACTGCGCAAGGGTTGTTCGGCCTTGGCATCCAGCGCGGCCAGATGTTCAAGCGCGGCGGTCAAGGTTTGCATCGCCGGCGTCGGCAGTTGCAAACGCTCGAGCAAGGCCCGATAAGTCAGCAAATGGCGCTGGCGGCGCGCCTGATCCAGTTCCCCGAGCAATCCGTCCCAATGTTGACGACTGATGCGTACGCTCACGATTCATCCCTCCACCCTGGCACCGTCAATTCCCAGGCCAGGCTGCGGCGAATCGCGGCGTCGGGCTGACGCTCGCCACTTTCGATCATGGCCAGATAAGACGGGCTGATGCCTACCGTGCGGGCCAGCGCCTCAATGGCGATGCCCTTCCCTTCGCGCAAACTGCGTAGTTGATCCAGGCCTGGAAGAATCGGGTCTGGTGTGGCCGCGAGCGGCGTGGCTGCCGGACGCGACGGTGTTTCGTTGATGCCTGCTGCTTTTAGTAGAGCCTGATACTGAGCCCACGGCAGAACCGCGTATTCGGGTTCGCCATCGCGTGCAATTATCTGAATATCCATGACTACCCCGTAGGACAACAACACTTAGCGAGTCGGCACTTTTCCCTAGAAGTGTAATCCTAACAGCGGCCAAGGTCGCGGGGGGTATCTATCTGTGCGGGAGTGTTGAGAATCAGGTCTTTTTCGGCCCCTGAAGTTGCAGTTGTTCGGGGGTATCCGGCAGGCGTTCGACGACTGCCAGTTTTTCCGGCTGCTGACGGTTGCGCCACAAGCGAAAGGCATTGAGTTCGTCGTCGAGGGTTTTCATCAGCCAAGCGAGGACGGCGATGTCATCGAGCATGCCGAACACGGGAATGAAATCCGGAATCGCATCGACCGGACTGAGGAAGTACATCAACCCGGCGACGACCGAAATCAACGCTTTGCCACTGATTGCCCGATACTCGCCGCGCCAATAGGCCAGGCACAATGCCTGAAGTAAACGTAAATCGTCCTTGAGTTTACCGAGGCGATTGCCTTGCGCAGCGCCTTTACTGGCGACTGCAAACAATAAGGTCGGCAAGCGGCCGCGTGCCAGCAGGCGGCCGGCCAGGGGCAGGAATCGAGCGAAATTCCACGGAGCTTTCATCTATTCCTCCCGTTGAAATGTTATCCACACAAATTGTGGATAACCTTGTGAACAGAGCTGCATTTCAGCGCTGAAAGCCCCGTTTCATAAGGGCTGCGCTCAGATCGGGCGTTTTTTACTCACATAAAAAACCCCAATATTTCATTGACTTGGCTGCACAGGGCGGCTAGCGATGGCAGTCTCATTGGCTATGACTCTTGCGACCGCCATCGGTTCGCTCTGTTTACCCTTGCCAGACTCCAGATGCAACAACGCCCCGCATAAGCGAGGCGTTGTTGTTGAAGCCTTTACCAATTACTTGGCAGCAGCAGCTTCTTTGGCTGGATCCTTGATGGCCAGCAGTTCCAGGTCGAAGACCAGAACCGAGTTGGCCGGGATTGCCGGGCTTGGCGACTGAGCGCCGTAAGCCAGATCGCTAGGGATGTACAGTTTGTACTTCTCGCCAACGTGCATCAGTTGCAGACCTTCAACCCAACCCGGGATCACGCCGCTTACTGGCAGATCGATCGGGCTGCCGCGCTCGACGGAGCTGTCGAATACAGTGCCGTTGGTCAGCTTGCCGGTGTAGTGAACAGTCACTACGTCAGTCGGCTTAGGCTGTGGGCCGTCGGCTTTCTTGACCACTTCGTACTGCAGGCCCGACGCGGTGGTAGTCACACCAGCTCTCTTGCCGTTTTCTTCGAGGAATTTCTTGCCGGCAGCTGCCGACTCTTCGCTCATCTTGGCCATACGCTCTTCAGCACGCTTTTGCAGCGCGGCGAAGGCTTCGACCAGCTCTTCATCTTTCAGCTTCTGTTCTTTCTTGCCGACGGCATCTTCAATGCCCTGGGCTACCGCTTTGGAGTCCAGATCATCCATGCCTTCCTGAGCCAGGCTCTTGCCCATGTTCAGGCCGATACCGTAGGAAGCTTTTTGCGCCGGGGTTTTCAGCTCTACGCTGGTCTGCGAATCACAACCCGCGAGTACCAGGCTAACCAGGGCTACCGCCGCCGCCAACCGATGCTGTTTCATGCTATTTCCTTGTTCATGCGCCGAAAGGGCAATCGAGTAAAGCCGCGAGCTTATCAGGCCGCCACGACCAATGGCTACCGGCATGAGAGCAGGAATCTTCCGATAAGTTCAGGGATTAAAACGCATTGGGGCAATGCGACGATGAAGCTTCTGTCATCTGGTCCCGACAACGACCGGCGTCTCTGCTTGCATCATCTGGCGTAATGGCCACTTGCCGCATCGGGTCTGGCTCAGGCATAACAGCGGAACAATTCGACAAGGATGTTTATCTTGCGCCTTTTATTCCGTGTGCTGACCCTGATCGTCGTGCTGCTGGGACTCGCTTTCGCAGTAGTTCTATATTACGTCGTCAACCCGAAATTGCCCTTCTACACCCCCGCCGAGCAGGTGCATTACCTCGATCAGTGGAGCGAAGAAGAGCGGCAAACCTACTATTTCACGCCCCAAGGTACGCAGGTCAAAGGCCTGCGCTATGAGTGGTTCCAGGCATTGGAATTGCCCTTCTCGGCGCAACGTTTCGCCGCGCCCGAGTACCTCGCGCGCTTTGGTTTTCTGATCGATCCGCAGCAGAAAGCCACAGCGAACAACCCCGGCAACCTCCCCGTCGGTTTTGCCCGCCATCAGAATCCCGGCAGCTCCGAGCAATATCTGGACATCACTTGCGCCGCTTGCCACACCGGCGAATTGCGATTCAAAGGCCAGGCCCTGCGGATTGACGGCGGTACTGCGCAACATGTGCTGCCTTCCAGTGTTCCTACTTTGCGCGGCGGCAGTTTCGGACAGGCTTTGGTGGCAAGTCTGACCTCGACTTACTACAACCCATGGAAATTCGAACGTTTTGCCAGAACCGTGCTGGGCGACGAGTACGACGCGCACCACGAGCAATTACGCAAAGACTTCAAAACATCTCTGAATACATTCCTCAAGGTCGCCTGGAACGACACCCATCGCGGCCTCTACCCGACCGAAGAAGGTCCAGGCCGCGCCGATGCTTTCGGACGCATCGCCAATGCGACATTTGGCGATGCAATTTCCCCGGCCAACTACCGCGTCGCCAATGCCCCGGTGGATTACCCGCAGCTCTGGGACATGTGGACGTTCGATTGGGTGCAGTGGAACGGCTCGGCGCAGCAGCCGATGGCACGCAACATCGGCGAGGCGTTGGGCGTAGGCGCCACCCTGAATTTTTTCGATGCCAACGGTCAGCCGCTACAAGGTGACGCTCGCTATGCCTCCAGCGTGCGCGTGCGTGATCTGCACAAGATCGAAGAAACCCTGCAAAAGCTCAAGCCGCCCGCTTGGCCAGAGGATCTGCTTGGCACCATCGACAAGCCCCTGGCGGCCAAGGGGCGCTCGTTGTTTGCCGAGAATTGCGCCGGTTGCCACGTTCCGCGTCAGACTCAGGAAGGTGAGCGCTGGGTGCAGCATCTACACATGCTACCGGTTGATGTCATCGGTACCGACCCGACCGCCGCCAACAATATAGCCAGCCACCGTTTCGATCTGACAGCCCTGCAATGGGATCTGAAAGAACTGGAAAAAATGGACGTCAAACTGCACCCCAAGCCCAAGGAACCACTGGATCTGAGCCAGTTGTCAGTGGCCAAGGGGCTGGCTTACGTCACCGCTTTTGTCGAAGACCGCGCCTACCGCGAAGCCAACGTCACGCCGCAGGAAAAACCACGCATGGACGGCTTTGGCCTGCCGATCGGCGTGCGCGAAAAAGTCGCCTACAAGGCCCGTCCGCTGGCTGGTGTGTGGGCCACCGCGCCGTTTTTGCACAACGGTTCGGTGCCGAGCATTTATCAGTTGCTATCGCCGCAGGATGAACGTGCCACCACCTTCTTCAAAGGCACCTTCGAATACGATCCGCGACATCTGGGCTATCGCACCGAAGCGTTTACCAACGGCTTCCTGTTCGACACGCGGATCACCGGCAACCACAACAGCGGCCATGAGTTCCGCGCTGGCGAACGCAGCAACGGCGTGATTGGCCGGCTGCTGCTGCCCGAGGAACGCTGGGCGTTGCTTGAGTACCTGAAAGTCCTCGGCGGTCCACTGGAGGCGCAACTGCCATGATTTCGACCTTCAAGAAAGAATTGCCGCTTTTGGCCAGAATCTGGTTGTGGCTTGGCCGTATGCTTGGCAAAGCCCTGCTGATATTGGTCGCCATCGGCCTGCTCGGCTGGGCCATTGCCACGGCATGGTTTGCCTGGCAACACCGCGGTCCGGTTTCAGCGCTGGAGCAGATTCCGCCGGATGAAGCCGCGATGACTCGGGACGTGATCCAGACCGCCGTGCGCATCGTCGATCAGCACCGCGAAGGCACACGCTATTTGCGTGATGCACATGCCAAGGCTCATGGCTGCGTCAAGGCTCAGGTGCAGGTTCTGCCGGAATTGGCGCAGTCACTGCGACAAGGCGTGTTCAGTGAGCCCGGCAAAACCTGGCAGGCAATGATTCGCCTGTCCAATGGCAATGCCTACCCACAATTCGACAGCATCCGCGACGCCAGGGGCATGGCGATCAAACTGCTGGATGTTTCGGGAAAACAGCTGCTCAGCAACCGCCAGGCACAGCGTGAGCAGGATTTCGTGATGTTCAGCCACCCGAACTTCTTTGTCAGCGATGTCGCCGAGTACCGTCAGAATGTGGCGGCGCAAGCTGACGGCAAGAAGGTCATGGCGTTTTTCCCCGGATGGGATCCGCGTACCTGGCAGATCCGCCATTTGTTTATTGCGCTGGCAACATTGTCGCCGCCGCCGGATAGCCCGACGGCGACGACATACTTTTCGGTTTCGCCCTACAAATTCGGTGAGGCGAATGCAAAGTTTCGCGTAGCACCCGATCCGGACAACTGCCCCGCTTACACATTGCCCAAACAGAATCATGATCTGCCGAACTTCCTGCGCAGCGCGTTGAATCAACAGCTGTCGACCGATCGCGTACCCGCCTGCTTCGTGCTGCAGATTCAGCGTCAGGATGCCCATGAATACATGCCGATCGAGGACACCAGCATCGAATGGCGCGAGCAGGATTCACCCTTCGAAACCGTCGCGCGGATCACCTTGCCGCCGCAGGACTTCGATACCCCGACGCTGAATCTGCAATGCGACAATCTGTCGTTCAATCCTTGGTTTGGCATTGAGGCGCACCGCCCGATTGGCGGCATCAACCGACTGCGCAAGGCCGTGTACGAGGCGGTCAGCGACTATCGTCATCAGCGAAATGGTGAGTAATCATTGGGAGGTCTCTACGCCTATGACATCGACAGCAGAGGCGGCCGTGATCTTGCCGAGATCCGGCCAGGTCTGACTTGCCAATAAAACGCTAAGGATGCCCGCGTCGGCAACCTCGTCGACAAACCTCTGCGGTGTCATGTCGCCGTCGATGATTTTTTGCTCGAGGCCTTGCTCAAGGTTCGCCCTTAGCCCCCGAACCTTGGGGACTATCGGTTTGGCGAACCGCAAAACGGCGCCATCAGGGGTGACCATAAAAATTCGCTGATTGGGCGCCGCAATCATATGATCCAGGCCAACTTTGAGATCCTCGGGCGTGAAAAAATTGCGGTACAAATCCGTTCCGGTCGGAGGCTGTCGCTCTGACGCCACTTGCGGCGTGGAGTGGTAAATACCATGCACCCGAAAGCCTCTTGGAATCAGTGGGTTGCCGTGCTGATCCTTGGGAAATAAAGCTGCCCGATCGAAACTGACGTAGGGAATGGAGACTGGGTCAGTGATTACCAGGAAATCGCTGGCGTAATGTTCAAGGATGAAGCCGACACGCGGACTCGCTGGCGGTGGGACGGATAACTTTTTGCGCAAGTAAAGTGCGACCTCCCCCGCATCACGGCAGATCGGCCCAAAGATCGGCATCTGTGTAATCGGCGGGCTGGCTTCAAGGACATCCGACCGCCAGCTGGCTTTGAGCGGGCCTCGGCGGCGCCAGAGATCACCCGTTACCACAACGGTAACCTGCCCGGCCGCCAAGACCAGCAAGATCCATAGACTGCTGGGTATTGCCCCCCTGGCAAGCAAACTTTCGAACAATTGTGGGCCACTTTGAGGGCGCCTCGACAGGCGGGGCGCCAATTCCTGTTCAAACGGCAGGTTCGTCGAGGCGTAGCACAGGAGTCCACCGTTGTACGCGGACAGATAACACTTCGAATATTTACGATGACTGTTCATCACCGCTGACAAATCGGCAATCGTGAAGAACCGATTACGCTGAGCCCATTCACTGGTGGATTCGTCAAAACCACGTGCTTGGCTAGGGCGGGCGTGAAAGCTCGCTTCGATAGTAAAACCGCTCGGGACAATCAACTCGCCCGAGGCACCAACAGTCACCACAAGGGTAGTGCGCTGGAGCGTGGTTACTTCGCTGCGGTGTTCGCCACTGGCAGGACTGGCGTCAATACGTTGAGCACAAAAGAAACGCCCTTCGGTATTTTTCAGAATGAACCAGTGCAGTTCTGCGCTCAGCGGCGTCTTCAACAGGTTGTGCAAGCCAGTGGCTGCATCGTCGCTGGATAAAAATACCGAATTACGTGCCATGAATGACAGCGCATCCGTGTCTTCGGCGGAAGAAGGAATATCGGTTAAAGCAGGAGTCGAAGGCATCTGATCGGTCTCTCGGCTGGCAACGGAATAGCTCCATGACCCAAATGATCATGAAGAACATTGCCCATTGTCCGAAAGCGACGTGGCTGGCAGGCACTACATAGATATATGCAGCGAAAAATACTCAAACGCCAGACAGCAAAAAGCCCGCACAAGGCGGGCTTTCTGTGGAATCTGGCGTTCAGTGTTCCAGATTCCGAATATGGCGCAGCGGACGGGACTCGAACCCGCGACCCCCGGCGTGACAGGCCGGTATTCTAACCGACTGAACTACCGCTGCGCGAAACGCTTGAAACGAATGGTGGGTGATGACGGGATCGAACCGCCGACATTCTGCTTGTAAGGCAGACGCTCTCCCAGCTGAGCTAATCACCCTTCGCTTCGTTACGGGACGCATTATGCCACAAGTTTTCGTAAAGTGTTGATTTAATTGAAGTTTTTTTCA
>NZ_JSFK01000043.1 GCF_000783395.1 Pseudomonas chlororaphis
ACTCCACAAGCACCCACACGAATTGCTTGATTCAGTTGTTAAAGAGCGGTTGGTTAAGATCTTTCGTCTCAACCGAGGCGCGCATTCTACAGCAGCCTCATTTGCTGTCAAGTGATTATTTTCAGAAGTTTTCGAAGAATTCTTCAACAACTTCAACCACTTGCGCTTCCGATCTCTCGTCAGCGGGAGGCGAATTCTACAGCGTTACACGCTGCTGTCAACACCTCTTTTTCAACTTCCTTTCGGCTTCGATGAACTGAAGCAACTCACTGCCGAAACCTGCATAACTCTTTGAATCTCAAGGAGTTTTCCGTTTCGACTGCGCCGGAAGTGGGGCGAATTATAGACATCTGAAATCTGCCGTCAACCGTTAATTGCGCTTTTCTTGCATAACCTGCTTTTTAGCCAGCAAACGCGGGATCCGACGAGTCACTGGCGGGATACGCAGCACCAGAAGTACTACACCTATAAAGGCATAGACCGACCACTCCTCGAGATCAGCACGCACGATCCACAACATGTGCAGCAAACCCAGGCCAAGAATCAAGTAGACCAGACGATGCAGCTTCTTCCAGCGCGAACCCAAACGACGCTGACTGTAGCGATTCGACGTTACCGCCAGCGCCAATAATCCGAGAAAGCCCAACGCCCCCACTATTATGTAAGGCCGCTTGCGCAACTCGACAGTCAGCTGCGACCAATCGAAACCCAGAATAAACGCCATATAGCTACACAGATGCAAAACCACATAGGCAAAACACCAGAGCCCCAACTGTCGGCGCACCGCAATCCACCCTGCCCAACCGGTGAGCTTCTGCATAGGCGTCATGCTCAGGGTGATCAGCAACAACACCAACGTCCCCAAGCCCAGCCGATCTACCAACACCTTGCCGGGATCCGGCCCAAGCAAATCCTCGAGCGCCTGATACAACCACAGCATCGGCCAGACTGCCGCCGCAATGAAAACGCCTATACGCCAGTAGGGGAATCGCATCAGTAGTTCTTCCGCAGATCGAGCCCTGTATATAAAGAAGCGACTTCGTCCGAGTAGCCGTTGAACATCTGTGTATCCCGCACATTCGGCTTGAACAGACTGTTCGGCAGGCGCCGTTCGCGCGCCTGCGTCCAACGCGGGTGATCAACCGTCGGGTTCACATTCGCATAGAAGCCGTATTCATCTGCCGCAATGCTCTGCCAGGTCGTCTTCGGCTGCTCGCTGACCAGACTTATACGCACGATGGATTTGACGCTCTTGAAGCCATACTTCCACGGCACCACCAGACGTAGCGGCGCGCCATTCTGATTCGGCAACTCGCGGCCATACATGCCCACCGCCAGTATCGCCAACGGGTTCATCGCCTCATCCAGGCGCAAGCCTTCTACATAAGGCCAGTCGATCAAGGCAAAACCGGAGCGCTGGCCGGGCATGCTCTTGGGATCCTGCAAGGTTTCAAAGCGAATGTATTTGGCTTTGGACGTCGGCTCGACTTGCTTGAGCAGCGCCGAGATTGGAAAGCCGATCCACGGAATCACCATCGACCACGCCTCGACACAGCGCAAACGATAGATACGCTCTTCCAACTGATAAGGCTTCATGAAGTCTTCCAGCGCATAGCGCCCTGGCTTACCCACCTCCCCGTCGATCACTACGCTCCATGGTTCGGTTTTCAGTGAGCCGGCATTAGCTGCCGGATCACCCTTGTCGGTTCCGAACTCATAGAAGTTGTTGTAGTGGGTGGCGTCTTTATAAGGCGTGATCGCCTCGTCCTTGACGTTGACTGCCCCCCATTTAGTAGAGGACAGCTTGTCGTTAAACCAGGCAGGTGCTTTGCCCGGCTCGACATCGGCATACCGCGACGCATCGTCGGCATTGGCCCAGCGCGGCAGGCTACTCACGGCGATACCGGCAGCAGTGGCCCCCAGCAATTGGCGGCGAGAAAGATAGATGGATTCAGGCGTGACATCCGACTCGTGGCAGTCGGACGCTTTGGGGACTTTGATCAACATGGCAACTCCGCAGGCTTTGGAGGACTGATGCACCCATAGACTGCGGAGTATGCGGGAAATTACATCACTCGGCTTTTTTGTGCCGACGAAGATGCAACAGGTACTGCACCGGGCCAGAAGCGGCGTAAGCAAGGAACACCAGCAGCAGAATGCGCGGTGGATCGCTGAATACCACGGCAAACACCAGCACCACAGCAAGGATAGCCACGAACGGTACGCGCCCTTTCAGATCCAGCTCTTTAAAGCTGTTGTACTTGATGTTGCTGACCATCAGCATGCCGGCGGCCGCCACCATCAACGCAACCAGGAACGACATCTTCGAACCCTGAATGCCGTAATCGCTGAACGCCCAGACAATCCCCGCCACCACACCAGCCGCCGCCGGACTGGCCAGACCGATGAAATAGCGCTTGTCCGCCGTACCGACCTGAGTATTGAAGCGCGCCAGACGCAA
This sequence comes from Pseudomonas chlororaphis, assembly GCF_000783395.1. Lineage (GTDB taxonomy): Bacteria > Pseudomonadota > Gammaproteobacteria > Pseudomonadales > Pseudomonadaceae > Aquipseudomonas > Aquipseudomonas chlororaphis_H. The sequence goes on from NZ_JSFK01000043.1 coordinate 2,462, forward strand.
CGCCGCGCCTGCTACATAGATAAAGGCGACCATCCAGCCGACCTTGCCCATGTCGCCCAACGCCCAACCGAATGCCAGCAACGCCGGTGCAACACCAAACGCGACCATGTCCGACAGCGAGTCGTACTCGGCGCCAAAGGCACTTTGCGTATTGGTCATGCGCGCGACACGACCGTCGAGGCCGTCGAGGACCATGGCGACGAAGATCGCGATCGCGGCAAAAGCAAAATACTTGCTCGCGTTGGCGGAATCACCGGCACTCAAGGCCGCTTGGGCGCTCATCGAGTTGATAATGGAGTAAAACCCTGCGAACAGGTTCGCAGTGGTGAACAGATTCGGCAGCAGATAGATACCACGATGCCGGACTTTACGACCTTCTGCGTCGTGCCCTTCTTCGATGTGTTCATCGATGGGCAGCAGGCTTTCGGCGTCAGAAGCCTTGTTCGGCTCTTCGGGACGTTCGCTCATGGACATTACCTTGCAACGGTTTGGAGAAATTTCGACAGGTGCTTGAGGACGACAGTTCGGCCACAAACGCTGCAGCTTTATACCAGAACCACACGCTCAAACGAAAAAACGCGGCCGAGGCCGCGTTTTCCGTACAAGAAGGACGACTTAGTTTTTGGCTTTGTCGACGATCTTGTTGGCACCGATCCACGGCATCATGGAGCGCAGTTGCTCGCCGATGACTTCGATACCGTGAGCGGCGTTGTTACGACGCTTGGCGGTCATCGAAGGGTAGCCGGTTGCGCCTTCGCTGATGAACATTTTGGCGTATTCGCCGTCCTGAATACGTTTCAGGGCGTTGCGCATGGCCTGACGGGACTCGGCGTTGATGACTTCCGGGCCAGTCACGTACTCGCCGTATTCGGCGTTGTTGGAGATCGAGTAGTTCATGTTGGCGATACCGCCTTCGTACATGAGGTCAACGATCAGCTTCAGTTCGTGCAGGCACTCGAAGTAGGCCATTTCCGGCGCGTAGCCAGCTTCAACCAGAGTTTCGAAACCGGCTTTGACCAGTTCAACGGTACCGCCGCACAGAACGGCTTGTTCGCCGAACAGGTCGGTTTCAGTCTCGTCCTTGAAGGTGGTTTCGATGATGCCGGTACGACCGCCGCCAACGCCAGCAGCGTAGGACAGTGCAACGTTTTTGGCGTTGCCCGAGGCGTCCTGGTAGATCGCGATCAGGTCAGGGATACCGCCGCCTTTCACGAACTCGGAACGTACGGTGTGGCCTGGAGCTTTCGGCGCGATCATGATCACGTCGAGGTCGGCACGCGGCACAACCTGGTTGTAGTGGATCGCGAAACCGTGCGAGAAGGCCAGAGTGGCGCCTTTCTTGATGTTCGGCTCGATTTCGTTTTTGTACAGGGAGGACTGGAACTCGTCCGGGGTCAGGATCATGACCAGGTCGGCAGCCGCAACAGCGGAAGCAACATCGGTCACTTTCAGGCCGTGAGCTTCAGCTTTGGCAACGGTGGCCGAACCTTTACGCAGACCAACGGTAACGTCGACACCGGAATCTTTCAGGTTGCACGCTTGGGCGTGGCCCTGGGAACCGTAACCGATGATGGCAACTTTCTTGCCCTGGATGATCGACAGGTCGCAGTCTTTATCGTAGAAAACTTTCATGAATTTCCCCTTTATATCCAGGCCGTTCAGGCCATTCGCTAATTTGGTTTAGATGCTGAGTACTTTGTCGCCGCGGGCAATGCCGGTCACGCCGCTACGGACGGTTTCCAGAATCGATGCGGTGCCGATGGACTGAATGAAGCTGTCGAGCTTGTCGCTGGTACCGGTCAGTTGAACGGTATACACGCTGGCACTGACATCAACGATCTGTCCACGGTAAATATCGGTGGTGCGTTTGATCTCGGCGCGCTGGGCGCCAGTGGCCTTGACCTTGACCAACATCAGTTCGCGCTCGATGTGAGCACTTTCCGACAGGTCCACCAGCTTGACCACTTCGATCAGCTTGTTCAGGTTTTTGGTGATCTGCTCGATGACTTCATCGTGGCCAACGGTGGTCAGCGTCAGACGCGACAGAGTCGGATCTTCGGTCGGGGCCACGGTCAGGCTTTCGATGTTGTAGTTGCGCTGCGAGAACAGGCCAACCACGCGAGACAAAGCGCCGGGTTCGTTTTCCAGAAGCAAGGAAATAATGTGCCGCATGATTAAGTACGCTCCGTCTTGCTCAGCCACATATCGCGCATCGAGCCGTCTTTGATCTGCATCGGATAGACGTGCTCGCTGGTGTCGACCGAAACGTCGATGATCACCAGGCGATCCTTCATGGCGAACGCTTCTGCCATCTTCGACTTCAAATCTTTCGATTCGGTGATGCGTACGCCGACGTGGCCATAGGCTTCAGCCAGCTTGACGAAGTCAGGCAGCGATTCCATGTAGGAGTGCGAGTGACGGCTGCCGTAGCTCATGTCCTGCCACTGGCGAACCATCCCCAGAACACCGTTGTTCAGGATGACGATTTTCACTGGCAAGCCATATTGCAGGCAGGTCGACAGTTCCTGGATGTTCATCTGGATACTGCCTTCACCGGTGACGCAGGCAACGTCGTCATCCGGGAAGCTCAACTTGATGCCCATGGCCGCCGGAAAACCGAAGCCCATGGTGCCCAGACCACCGGAGTTGATCCAGCGATTCGGCTTGTTGAACGTGTAGTACTGCGCAGCGAACATCTGATGCTGGCCCACGTCGGAAGTGATGAAGGCATCGCCCTTGGTCACTTCGCAGAGGGTCTCGATCACGGTCTGCGGCTTGATCAGGCTGCCGTCGCCCTTTTCGTAAGGGAACAGGCCGCGATCACCGCGCCATTCATCCACCTGCTTCCACCAACTGGCCACGGACTCCTTGTTCGGGGTCTCGCCGATTTCCTTGAGGATCGCGACCATTTCGGTCAGGACGCTCTCAACCGGGCCAACGATAGGCACGTCGGCCTTGATGGTCTTGGAAATCGAAGCCGGGTCGATGTCGATGTGGATGATCTTGGCGTTCGGGCAGAACTTCGCCGGGCCGTTGATCACGCGATCGTCGAAACGCGCGCCGACCGCGAGGATCACGTCAGCGTGGTGCATCGCCAGGTTGGCGGTGTAGCTGCCGTGCATGCCGAGCATGCCGATGAACTGACGATCAGTGCCTGGGAAACCACCCAGGCCCATCAGCGTGTTGGTCACGGGCAGGTTAAGCATTTTCGCCAGTTCGGTCAGCGGTGCGGAACCGTTGCCGAGGATGACCCCGCCACCGGAATAAAGCACTGGGCGCTTGGCCGCCAAGAGCATTTCTGCCGCCTTGCGGATTTGCCCGGAGTGACCGCGAACGGCCGGGCTGTAGGAACGCAGCTTGGCTTTCTTCGGGAAGATGTATTCGAACTTCTCGGCCGGATTGGTCATGTCTTTCGGGATATCGACCACGACCGGCCCCGGACGACCGGATTGCGCCAGGTAGAAGGCCTTCTTCATGACTTCCGGGATTTCCGAAGCGTGCTTGATCATGAAGCTGTGCTTCACGATCGGCCGGGAGATACCGATCATGTCGGTTTCCTGGAACGCGTCGGTGCCGACCATGGTGCTTGGCACCTGACCGGAAATGATCACCATTGGAATCGAGTCCATATAGGCGGTCGCGATACCGGTGATGGCGTTTGTGGCGCCAGGACCGGATGTCACCAATACCACGCCGGCTTTACCGGTGGCACGGGCATAACCGTCAGCCATATGGGTTGCCGCTTGCTCGTGACGAACCAGGATGTGAGTCACTTCCGGTTCTTTGAACAGGGCATCGTAAACATGCAGGAGAGCACCACCCGGGTACCCGTAGATATATTTGACGCCTTCGTCACGCAAAAAGCGGACGAGCATCTCACCGCCAGATAAAAGCTCCACGTTGTTCACCTCTAAAACGCCAGAATACCGTCCACAAAAAAGGGGCGGGTCTTAATAGGTTTACTTCTCGGCAGAGCATGAGCGACGGTGGTCGCCGACTACGTCAGCACTGACTGAGCAAGTATTGGGATCGTCCCAAGTGTTGCGGGCCTTTCCCACCCAGCGCGAGGTAACGCGTTGCGGGTGTAACAGGTCGGCGCGGATGTGCGCCTCATGATCTACCGAGTGGGTCTGCTTCTGGCAGTCCCTCTACAGCGGACTTTGGATTCTTCTGTTTCGCCCTCTCCAAGTCAAGTCGTCTGTGTGGTTAATTGTGGGTAAGCACATGAGAACGCAAGAAAAAACCTGAAAACCGCTACTCTGTTAGTGTCAATTGCGCAATTTTGCCAAGGAATCAGCATGCGAACGCTCCTCCTTACACTGCTGATCGGCCTCAGCCCATGGTGCATGGCCGCTCAAATCTACAAATGGGTCGATGCTCAAGGTGTCACGCACTTTGATGCGCAGCCGCCACCGGGTCAGACGTCGACGACCTTGCAGACGCCCTCCTCGCCCCCGCTGAAACCTGCGGCAATGCCTGGCAGTGGCGCGCTCGGTGATCAGAAGGCTATCGACGACAAGGTGAAGAAGCAGGTTGCGGAGCAACAGACGCAACTCAAACAGTTTTGCGAACAGGCACGGACGAACCTGGCGCAGTTGCAGAACAATCCGCGCTTGCGGGAAGAGGTCGAGGGACAGTTGCGAAGGCTGGATGATGCGCAGCGGCAGGAGCGCATTGTCGAGGCACAGAAACAGATAAGTGAAAACTGCCAGTAGCGACTGGCAGTTTTCAATTCAACGCGAGGCAGTGATCAGCAGGTCAAACTCTTTGAGTAGCACCTGTAGCTGACGATCCTTGCCGCCCACGTTGCGCTGGGCAAAGACCATTTCTGCCATTTCCTGAATGCCCGAGGCATTCGGCAACGGCAGATCCTCCTCAAGGATGTATTTCATCTTCGGCAGGAAGATCCATTGCAGCCACTGCTCAAAGTCCAGAGTATCGACCGAAAACGGCTCGACACTGCTCAACGCTTCGGCCGACGGCTGAACGTCGTCCCACCACCCCTGAGTGCGCAGTTCACGCTCGATCAGCAACAGCTGATCGGCGATCTTCGGGAAACGAGCATCCATCACAGCGAAACCTTGGCCTTCTGACGGGCCTGCGCGGCGCCGGCGGAATCGCCTTGTTTCTCACGGGACTGGGCAATGATCTCCCACAAGTTGGCCTGCAGATCCGGACGACCGTTGGCCATGGTCAGCGCACGACGGGCGAACTGCTCGGCTTGCGGCGCATCACCTTGGGCCATGCGCACCTGCGCCAGACGATAAAGCACTTGCGGCTCACGCGGAGCGACACGCTGGGCACGCTCCAGGCTCGACGATGCGCCATTGAGGTCGCCACCGGCCTGTTGCTGCTGAGCCGTCGTCAGCAAGGCAAGCACCGGACCGTCCAGTTGCTCGTCGGCCGACAGACCGCCGCCACTGCTCGCCGAAGGAATGCCGCTCGGCGTCGACGGCATGCTGTAGCTGCCGGAGTTGATCGGTGCCGACTCAACTGCCGAAGGGTTATACGGCCCCGGCGTGATACCACCGGACGCCGGACCCGGCACGATTGGCGAGGAGCTGATCGGCGCAGAAGTCGTCGCGCCGCCACCCGGTACCATCACCACAACGCCAGTGTCACCTTGCGGAATCGCCTGAGTCTGGCCCTGTGCTGGACGCTTGACCGTCGTTTGGCGGAAACCGCCATTGGCCGAAATACGCTCGCTGTTGGACACCGCAGTACCGGAATCAACCACCGGAATCGAACCACGCTGTACGGAGGAGCAGCCGCTGAGCAAAGCCACGGCAGTCACCGCTGGAATCAACCACTTGTTCACTTGAAACCCTCTTTGCTTAATTCATCCAGCCCTTGACCCAATCCATCACCGACTCGCCGGAAGCAGGCGTTTCGCCCGCACACGCGGCGCCGGGTGGCGGTTCGCTGCCGCGAATATACGGCATCTGCACCGCCCCCGGGCAGTTGGCATCAGAGCCCTGCCCGGTACGCGAGTCGACCCACGCCTGCACGACGTTGTCCGGTTGCGGCATGTCCAGCGGCAGCGGATCGGCCTTGCGCATGAAACTGGTCCAGACCTGCAGCGCACCGGTCGCTCCGGTGAACGGCGTCTTGCCGTTATCGTCGCGACCCAGCCAGACCACTGCCAGCAAGTCCTGACTGAAACCGGCGAACCAGCTGTCACGGGAATCGTTACTGGTACCGGTCTTGCCGGCCAGCGTCAGGGTCTTGGGCAACACGTTATAAACCGAGCTGCCGGTACCTTCACGCATCACGCGCTGCATGGCGTTCTGGATCAGATAGATGGACGCCGGATCGAAACGCTGTTCGATCTGGAAAGGATAACGCTTGAGCGGCTCGCCCTCGGCGGTCAGCACGCTGCGAATCCCGCGCATCGGCGTATTGAAACCACCGTTGGCGAGGGTCTGGTACATGGTCGCAACTTCGATCGGGGTCATGCCACCGGCGCCCAGCAACATCGATGGGAAGGCAGGGAACTCACGCGTCACACCCAGACGTCCCAAGGTCTTGAGCACATTCGGCACCCCGACTTCCAGACCCAGACGCGAAGTCGACAGGTTGTAGGAATGCGCCAGGCCTTGATAGAGGAACACGGTACCGTGGGAGCGGCGATCATAATTCTGCGGTTTCCACACCTGACCGTTCGCGCCTTTGACCGACAACGGATCGTCGGACAGCCAACTGGTCAGTGTGTACTGGCTCGGTTTTTCCAGCGCGGTCAGATAAACCGCCGGTTTGATCAACGAACCGATCGGCCGCACCGCGTCCAGTGCGCGGTTGAACCCCGCGTAACTGGCCTGACGGCTGCCGATCATCGCCTGGACTTCGCCGGTTTCCGGATTGGTCACGACCATCGCCGCTTCGACATCATCGGAGCCTTTACGCCCGGACAGACGCTTAAAGGTGTCGTTGACCGACGCCTCGGCTTTCATCTGCAGGATCGGGTCGAAGCTGGTGAAGATGCGCAGGCCTTCTTCGGTCAAGTCTTCGTCGCGGTAGTCTTCACGCAACTGGCGCTTGACCAGATCGATGAAGCCGGGGAACGAGCTGTCGGCGAGCTTGCCGCGCGTGGTCACACCCAGTGGCATTTTCTTCGCCGCTTCGACCTGTTCGGCCGTCGCCACGCCTTGCTGCTCAAGCACATCGAGCACCAGGTTACGCCGTTCCAGCGCACGCTCCGGGTTGCGACGCGGGTTGTAGTAGGACGGGCCTTTGACCATGCCGACCAGCAACGCCACCTGATGCAGTTTCAGCTCGGACAACGGTTGACCGAAGAAGAACTGGCTGGCCAGACCGAAACCGTGCACCGCGCGCTGACCGTCCTGACCGACAAAGACTTCGTTGAGGTAGGCCTCAAGGATTTCCTTTTTGTCGTAATGCAGTTCCAGCAGCATCGCCATCATCGCTTCGGTGAGTTTGCGGGTAAGGCTGCGTTCGTTGGTCAGGTAGAAGTTTTTTACCAACTGCTGGGTCAGCGTACTGCCGCCCTGCGTCATCTTGCCGCCCGAGGTGTTGACCCAGACTGCGCGGGCAATCGACTTCGGCGATACGCCCCAGTGGCTATAGAAATCGCGGTCTTCGACAGCGACCAGGGTTTCAAGCAGATACGGCGGCACCTGATCGAGCTTGATCAGAATGCGGTCTTCGAGATTCTTTGGATAAATGCCGCCGATCATCAACGGCTCAAGGCGCACCACGGACAACTTTGAACCGTTGGTCGCCGACAGTTCTGCGACGTAATCTCCGGAGAAACGCACGCGCACCGGCTGCGGTTTTTCCAGACCTTCATAGAACTGGAAGCCACGGGTATTCAGATCGACCGTATTACCACTGACGGCAGCAGCGCCGGGGCCATTGCTCACGGCTTCGCGACGATAGCCGAGGGCATCGAGTTCGGTAAGGAAATCGTCCTTGCTGAGCTTTTGTCCGACGAACAGCTCGAGCGGGCGCGCGTAGACCTTGGCCGGGATGGTCCAGCGCTTGCCGGAGAACTTCTCCTGCACCACGGCATCAAGGTAAACGGCGAAGCCGGCCAGCACGACAAGGCCGACCAGACTGAGTTTAATGGCCCAGCTCAACCATGGGCTAAGGCCCTTGGAAGCTGGTTTTTTCTTGGTACGGGGGGATCGAGTTCGAGTCATGGCGGCGGATTATACGCACTTTATTCATCCTCAACAGGAGCGCTCCGAGGTTTGCGTCAGGCTGGCGAGCGGCCATAATGGCCGCCTCGAATTCCCCCCAGTCTCTGAAGGATCGCCCGTGAGCCAATCACTGATCGCTGCCCTGCAAAACCCGGCCCTCTACCCGCACCCTGTCGAAGGGTTTCAGGTCATCGAAACGCATATCTCGTGGGTGATCCTCACCGGCCCCTTTGCTTATAAAGTGAAGAAGCCGGTGAACTTCGGCTTCCTCGACTTCACCGGCCTCGACTCGCGCGCACATTTTTGCGCTGAAGAGCTGCGTCTGAACCAGCGCCTGACCGCTGATTTGTATCTGGAAGTGTTGCCAGTCACCGGCAGTATTGAAGCGCCGCAACTGGGCGGCGACGGCCCGGCCATCGAATATGTGCTGAAAATGCGCCAGTTCCCGCAGACCGGTTTGCTCAGCACCCTGCAAGCCAACGGCGAGCTGACCACCCAGCACATCGACGAGATGGCGCAGCAGATCGCTCACTTCCACCTCACCGCGCCAAAAGTCCCGACCGAACACGACGCTGGCACCCCGGACAGTGTGATGGCGCCAGTCGCGCAAAACTTCGAACAGATCCTGCCGTTCCTCAGCGACAAAAACGATCTGCTGCAACTCGATGCACTGAAAGCCTGGGCCGAAAGCAGCTTCGAGCGTCTCAAGCCACTGTTCGCGCAACGCAAGGCCGAAGGTTTCACCCGTGAGTGCCACGGCGATATCCACTTGGGCAACGCCACGGTCATCGACGGCAAAGTGGTGATCTTCGACTGCATTGAGTTCAACGAACCGTTCCGCTTCACTGACGTCTGGGCCGACACCGGTTTCCTTGCGATGGACCTGGAAGACCGTGGCCTGAAATCCTTGGCTCGCCGTTTCATCAGCCAATACCTGGAGCTGACCGGCGACTACCAAGGACTGGAAGTGCTGAACTTCTACAAAGCCTACCGCGCACTGGTTCGCGCCAAGGTTGCGCTGTTCAGCATGCCGGCAGACGCGACGCCGGTGCAGCGCGCCACTACCCTGCGCCAATACCGCAACTACGCCAACCTGGCGGAAAGCTACAGCACCATTCCTTCGCGATTCATGGCGATCACCCACGGCGTTTCCGCGGTTGGCAAAAGCCACGTGGCCATGCGTCTGGTCGAAGCGCTGGGCGCAATCCGCCTGCGCTCTGACGTTGAGCGCAAGCGCCTGTTCGGCGAGCAAACCGTTGCCAACGACGTGCAAGCCGGTATCTATAGTGCTGACGCCAGCACCGCGACCTACGCGCGTCTGCACGAAATTGCGGAAGTGATCCTGCACGCCGGTTTCCCGGTAGTGATCGACGCGACTTATCTGAAGCGCGAACAACGCGACAACGCGGCAAAAATTGCCGAAGCAACCGGCACGCCATTCCTGATCCTCGACTGCAACGCGCCACAAGCGGTGATCGAGAGCTGGTTGGCGATTCGTCAGGCCGACCAGAAGGATCCGTCCGACGCCACTCTGGCCGTAATCGCAGCGCAGCAGGCCAATCGTGAAGCACTGACACCAGAAGAGATCCTGCGAAGCAAACGCGTGCAGACCAATGAATCCGGCACGCTGGACACCGTGGTCGCGCAGATCCGTCAGCGCCTGCCAGGCCTGTAAGAAACTATTTCGGCCGTGAAGCCCTCGCTTGCTTCACGGCCGTCAAATAGTGGCACTATACTGGCGTCATAAAACCAACGGTGATATGACATGAGCCAGCCGAAACTTCTCGACACCCCGCTGTATGCCTTGCTGCACAAAGACGACATCACAGGTTTCAACAAAGAGCGCCCAGAGGATGGCCCGATCGACATGGTCGGCGGCGATTTCCGTGGTCTCGATTTGCGTGAACTGAATGCCGATGGCGTGGATTTCCGGGACGCGTACTTCCGTTCTGCCGATTTGCGTGGCATCGATTTCCGCAATGCATCGCTGGAAGGTGCAAGCCTGGCGCACGCGCAGATTTCCGGGGCGTATTTCCCGCCGGAGCTGAGCGCTGACGAGATTCTTATGTCGATGAATTTCGGCACGCGCCTGCGTTATCGCACTCGCTGATCACCTCATTATTCCCTGACACAACGCCTTCCCTGTAGGAGTGAGCCTGCTCGCGATAGCGATTTAAATTCAACACATGTGTGCCTGCCAGTCCGCTATCGCGAGCAGGCTCACTCCTACATTGATTTGTGTTCCCCCCTCCTCATCTGCGTTCGCAGGCCGTTCAAGCGCCCTTTCTTAGAAGCATTTGCGTGGAATCCGACCAAACAACCACGCTTTTCCTACTGATGGCTACACTCCTGAGAAGCTCGCCCACGCACCATTCGGCCGTCGCAAGGAGGCTTGATGAATGATGAACTGCAACACCTGAAGAATCTTGGCAAGACGTCGGCGCAATGGCTGCATGCCGTGGGCATCCACAGCGCCTCGGACTTGCGTCGCCTGGGCGCGGTGGACGCCTACCGGGCCGTGCGTACCCGCGGGTTTCGCGCATCGAAGGTGTTGTTGTATGCGATCGAGGGCGCACTGATGGATGTGCACTGGAATGACATCCCCGCCGAACGCAAAGACGCCCTGAACAAACAGCTCGAAGCCATTTCCTCGCGCCACAAGAACTGAACGGGCATAGACCGTCATGTATTTACTGGGGGAACAATCGGCTTGGGCCGATACCTTGATCAACCGTTTGCAGAGCTTGCCCCTGTTGTGGCTGCGCGACCTGGCGCCTTGCGGGCCGCCTCTGGAACTGGAAGCGACGGAAGACTTGTTCGCGCAGTTGCCCGCTGATCAGCTGTTTCTGCTGAATGAGGGCGTGATCAACGGCTACATCGGCGCCAGACCACTGTTCTATTGGCAGGAGGGTGATGTGATCGGCCTTCAGCAGGGTAACGACTGGGCTGATTGCCGCTTGAGCAGTGACGGAGTGTTGCGCCTGACGCCTTATCCGCGCCGCGAGGTTTTCCAGCATTTGTTTGCTGATTCTCATCGGGCAGAGCAGTTTCTGGAGTATCTGCTGGGGCAAATGGCAATCCTCGCCCATGCCGTCGCGGAGCTGAAACCGCGCGAGTTTCGCAGCACCAATGGCTTCAAGCGGGTCGAGGCGGGTGAAACGCTGATCAGGCAGGGTGACGCGGCTGACCACGTATTCGTGATTATAGAAGGGCATGCCGAAGCGTTTGTAGACGGGCAGAAGGTTGGCGACGTGGTCAAGGACGAGATTTTCGGCGCCATGGCCGTGTTCACCGGCGAGCCGCGCAATGCCACGGTCATTGCCCGAGCGCCGAGCACGGTGATGCTGATTCCAGGTGATCAATTCTTGAGCATGACCCGCACCAACCCAAAGATCGCCCACAGCCTGATTGAGAGTATGGCGCGACGGATCGGCCAGCTGAACCGGCAGATCACGCAAATAACGTCACCAGCAGTCCAGCGCTGACGCCCTTTGTTTACGGGGCGCAAAGGCCATTTCCCAGACAAATCCACTGAAACGGAAAAACAGTTGTTGACTCGGTAATGAGAATCGCTATGATTATCACAACTGGTCGCGAGATCAGTCGATATTCTGAAAAGCCCTTGGTTCGGACTCTCAGATTATCTCCTCATCAGGCTAATCACGGTTATTTGACCCGGTTTTTACCGGGTCTTTTTTTGCCTGTGGAAAAGTCATTTGCCGAACTGTCTGCGCATCTGCTCGCAGTAATCCTGCTTCGGCGTGGCAGGTGTGAACCAAACGTAATCGGCCATCGCGGCCGTTACCTCGGAGCCCTGCTCTGCCAGCATCAACACTGTTGGAGCCTCAGTGGCGCCCAAATCCACAACATGCAGCGGCACGCCAACATCCTTGCGCGCATGCCACGCGCCGGCCAGCAAGATTGAGGGTGTGGGAGCCGCCAGCAGACGCTCGGCCATACGCCGATCACGTTGTTGCTGAATGGCCAGCATTGCCGGCATCTGTGCTTCGGGCAACAGGCCACAGTGGGAATCGCTGATCTGTTCCAACAACAGCGTTTTCACCGATTCAGCATTGCTGCGCTCCCCCTTCAACACCGGCGGACTGCGATAGAAACCAAGGATTTCGCCGTTATTCAGGTTCGCCGCCAGCAGCGGATACGGTTGCGTGAGCGCGAAGCGGACAATCGGCCCATAGAGACTCCAGTCCCAACCATCCTCCCAGGCCAATGCGCCAGGCAGATCAGCTGGGGGCGTTGTCGACTGGCGCACTTGATCAACGCGAGGCTGCTGATCCGGCGTGAGCATTTCCAGCAGCAGACTGCCTTGCGGCCGCCGCTCACCGAGCGAGCGCAACAACCACAATTGCGCTGTGTGATGGTCGGCATTGTCATGCTGCTCGCCGATGATCAACCGCTCAGGCTCAGCCAAGCGCTTCAGCAGCTGCTGCGCCGTCAGCACTTCGCCGTTGCGTAGATCGCGAATCTCGCCACTGACCGGCGGTGGCGCCACAGCATGCTGACACCCCGCAAGCAACACCACCGCCAACAGCCACATTCCACGCATGCAATCACCTCGATGATCCAGTCAGCGGGCGATGATCAGCGGATGCCCACGCTCCGGGTGCGGCTGCACCAACACTTCGAGACCGAATACAGCTTTAAGTGTGTCCGGTCGCAGTACCTGTTGCGGTATATCCAGCGCCACCGGACGCCCGCCTTCCAGCAGCAGAATGCGATCACAATAACGCGCCGCCAGATTCAGATCATGCAGGATCACCAATACCGCGGCGCCACGATCGGCAAACTCGCGCACGGCCTGCAGCGTTGTGTGTTGATGCAGCGGATCGAGCATCGACGTCGGCTCATCCAGCAGCAGCGTCTGTCCGGCCTGCCCTGGCCAAAGTTGCGCCAGCACCCGCGCCAGATGCACACGCTGACGCTCGCCACCGGACAGCGCCAGATAACTGCGACCGCTCAAGTGCCCGGCATCCGCCGCCGCCAACGCCGCCGCGATGATTTCGTCATCGCAAACCCGACCGCTTTGCCAAGGCAAGCGGCCCATGCCGACCACTTCTTCAACGCGAAAGGCAAAATCCAGGGTCGACACTTGCGGCAACACCGCCAATCGCTGCGCGCGCTGCGGGCCAGTCCAGTGACTCAACGCCTGCCCGTCGAGCGAAACCCCGCCGTTGCTCGCCGCCAACTCGCCGCACAAGGCGCCGAGCAAGGTACTTTTGCCAGCGCCGTTCGGCCCGAGCACACCGAGCACCTCACCCGGTTCGAGTTGCAGCGTGACATCGCTGAGCACGGCTTTGCGGCCACGCTGGATGTGCAGCTTCTGCGCACGCAACATCAGGCACGCCCTCGCAACAGCAGGTAAAGGAAGAACGGCGCGCCGATAAACGCAGTAACAATACCGATCGGCAATTCTGCCGGGGCCAGCGCCAATCGCGCGACCAGATCAGCCAGCAGCAGCAGGCTCGCCCCTGCCAACACCGATGCCGGCAGCAAGACTTTGTGATCCGGCCCCGCCAGCAAGCGCACCAGATGCGGCACCACCAGCCCGACAAAACCGATCATCCCGGCTGCCGCCACTGCCGCGCCAACCCCCAGCGCCGTGCAAAACACCAATTCACGTTTGAGCCGCTCGACATCGATGCCTAAATGCCCGGCCTCGGATTCCCCGAGCAGCAAGGCATTCAGCGCTTTGGCTCGACGCGGCAACCACAATGCGACACCGGCGCTGATGATCAGCAATGGCCAGAGCCGCGCGTAACTGGCGCCATTGAGGCTGCCGAGGTTCCAGAAGGTCAGCGTGCGCAGCGTCGCGTCATCCGCCAGATAAGTGAATAGCCCGACCGCCGAGCTGGCCAGCGCCGTCAGCGCAATACCAGCGAGCAGCATGGTCGCGACATTGGTCTGGCCATTACGGCGGCCGAGTCGATAGACCAGCGCCGTCACGCCGAGCCCGCCGAGAAACGCACAGACCGACAACAGATACGGCCCGAACCACTCCGGCAGACCACCAAAAAAAGAACCGCCGACAATCGCGATCGCTGCGCCCAATGCCGCGCCGCTGGAAACACCGACCAACCCCGGATCCGCCAGTGGATTGCGAAAAAGTCCCTGCATCGCCACGCCGGACAACGCCAATACACCGCCGACCGCCAGCCCGAGCAACGTTCGCGGCAGGCGAATCTGTCCGAGGATCAGTTCAGCCTGCTCCAGTCCGTCCGGTGCCAGCGGCACGCCGAGCATGCGCAATGCCGCGCGCAATGTGTCGAACAGCGGCAAGCTGACCGGCCCCAACGCCAGCGACAGCCAGATCGCCAATAAACACAGGAGCGTCAGACCGATGAACAAGCCACGGGGTTTTACCAGTGTGGTCATTGGCCGCTCTTGGCCGGGTAGAAACCGTCAGTCAGGGTTTTCAGCGCTGCCGGCAAACGCGGCCCGAGCCCACCGACCAGCAGGGTCGGATCCAGCTCCAGCACGCGCCCCGCCTTGGCCGCGCGACTTGAATCGAGAATAGGATTTTCCTTGAACAGCGCCGCTTTCGCCGCGTCACCGGTCAACGCACGGTCGGCGAACACCAGCACTTCAGGATCGAGGCTGGCGAGGGATTCCACGGAGAACGGTTTGTAACCGGTATGGGTCGCCAGGTTATGCCCACCGGCCTGTTGCAGCAGCCAATCAGCGGCGGTGTCTTTGCCGGCGATCAACGGTTTGCCACCGGCATGCCCAAGCAAGAGCAGAACGCCTGGCGCTTTTTGTTTGGTTTGCACCTGAACAACCCGCGCCTTCTGCGCATCGAGCTGCTGTTGATAAGTTTGCAGCAACTGCGCAGCCTGCGGCTCGGTGCCCAGCAACTGGCCCAGATGGGTGACGTTTTTCTCCAGCGTCGGCAGATCCGGTTGAGCCGAGAACAACACCACCTGAACCTTGGCCGCTTTGACTTGCGACAGAACCGGCGGCGGGCCCATTTCTTCAGTGCCAATCAAGATATCCGGACGCAGACTGAGAATGCCCTCTGCCGAAAGACTGCGCTGATAACCAATGCTCGGCAGCGACTTCAACGACTCTGGATGTTGACTGGTGGTATCCACGCCAACCAGTTTCGACTCACCGCCCAAGGCACTGACCCACTCCGACAGCGCACCGCCAGCGCTGACCCAACGTTGCGGCAAATCAGCCGCTGCAGCCTGGTGGCTGACCAAAAGTCCGACACACAGCACGGCAACGCGGGTACTCAGGCGCATACACAGCTTCCTTGAATAAGGTTTTTCCCGGGCATCAGGGTGGCAGGCCAAGTATCCTCGACATCTGCCAGACGCCTGCGGGTGAAGGCCGCCATTTGATAATTGTTTGCATTTAAACGTCAAGCTCGGACATATCCAGACACGAGCCGACATTAGAGGATAGCCATGAAGTTTCTCTGCACGGGCGCCGAACTCGCCGATGCCAGCAGCCGTGGTTTTGAAGTCGACGGGAAAAAGCTGTTCGCCGTGCGCCGCAACGGTCAGGCCTATATCTATCTCAATCGCTGCCCGCACCGGGGCGTGGGGCTGGAATGGCAACCCGACCAGTTTCTTGACCCGAGCAACAGCCTGATTCAGTGCGCCACACACGGAGCGCTGTTTCTGATCGAGGACGGTGAATGCGTCGCCGGCCCCTGCGCCGGGCAATCACTCACCGCCATCCCTTGCCGCGAAGATGCCCAAGGCCTGTGGATCGAGGTTTAATCGTTGAGCAATACGTCGAGACGCCGGTCGATAACCATCTCTTCATGGTCCAGACGCACGCCATACGCCAGAACCTCAACGCCACAAGCGACCGCTTCGAGAAGCGCATCGGCGTAGGCCGAATCGATTTCCTTCGCCGGCCGCACCGCTTCAATTCCGGTGAGATTGACGCAATACAACTGCACCGCCCGGATCCCGTCCCGCGCCAGATGTGCCAACTCCCTCAGATGTTTGGCGCCACGCTGGGTCACGGCATCGGGAAACGCCGCCACCGCTGTACCGTCGAAGCCCAGGGTGACACTTTTCACTTCCACGTAAGCCGGGCCACCCGGGTATTCGAGGCGGAAATCGATACGGCTCTTTTCCTGCCCGTAAGCGACTTCACGCTTCAACGCGGTAAAGCCGTTCAACTCGGTGATGACGCCAGCCTGAAGCGCTTCTTCGACCAAGCCGTTGGCTCGAGCAGTATTTACGCAAAACAAGCGGCCTTGCGGGGTCTCGCCGATTTCCCAGGTACCGGGCAATTTGCGCTTCGGGTCATTGGAACGGCTGAACCAGACCTGCCCGCCCTCAACCTGACAGTTGAGCATCGAGCCGGTGTTCGGGCAGTGAATGGTCAGCAACTCGCCGCCAACGGTTTCGATATCGGCGAGAAAACGCTTGTAACGACGGATCAGGCGCGCCTCTTCCAGAGGGGGATAAAAGCGCATCAGCCTTGCCAGCTCTTCAAGCCACGGGCGATTCGCTCCACCGCTTCTTGTAAGCGAGGGAGGTTTTGCGTGTAGGCAAAACGCACATGATGGCTGGCCTGATAGCGACCAAAATCCAGCCCCGGCGTGAAGGCTACGTGCTCGGTTTCAAGGAAATGTCGGCAGAACGCGAAGGCATCGCCGCCGAACTGGCTGATATCGGCGTAAAGATAGAAAGCACCTTCAGGCTCGACGGCGATGTTGAAACCCAGTTCGCGCAGGGCCGGCAGGAGGAAATCGCGGCGGCGGCCGAACTCGGCGCGGCGCTCCTCCAGAATGGCGATGGTGTCCGGTTCGAAACAGGCCAACGCCGCATATTGCGCCATGCTTGGCGCGCTGATGTAGAGATTCTGCGCCAGCTTTTCCAGCTCGCTGACTGCGGCATCCGGCGCCACCAGCCAGCCCAAACGCCAACCGGTCATACCGAAGTATTTTGAGAAACTGTTCAAAACGAAAGCGCTGTCATCGACTTCCAGCACGCTCGCCGCGTCGGTGCCGTAAGTCAGACCGTGGTAGATCTCGTCCACCACCAGATGCCCGTGTCTGGCCTTGATGGCTGTGGATAACCCGGCCAGTTCATCGCGGGTCAGGATGGTGCCGGTCGGGTTGGCGGGCGAAGCTACCAAAGCGCCAACGCTGTCGTGATCCCAATGGCGCTCAACCAGATCCGGAGTCAGTTGATAACGCACGTCCGGACCCACCGGCACTAACTGCGCCGCGCCTTCCACCAAGCGCAGGAAGTGCCGGTTGCACGGATAACCGGGATCCGCCAACAACCAGTGTTTACCCGGATCGACCAGCAAAGCGCTGGCCAGCAACAGGGCACCGGAACCGCCCGGCGTGATCAGGATCCGCCGTGGATCAATGTTCAAGCCATAACGCGATTGATAAAACCCGGAGATTGCCTCGCGCAGTTCCGGAATGCCGCGTGCGGCGGTGTAACGGGTCTTGCCCGCCGTCAGCGCTGCCTGCCCCGCGCGGATGATCGGTTCGGCCGTGGTGAAGTCCGGCTCGCCGATCTCCAGATGGATGACATCGTGGCCTTCAGCCTGCAATTCATTGGCCCGCGCCAGCAACGCCATGACATGGAACGGTTCGATCGCACGACTGCGCGCACTGTAGGGCTGAGCCATTGGTTTTCCTTCGGCAGGGAAAAAGAGACGATTCTACCCATCTGCCGGAACGAGCGAGAACCCGCAGCGGTCACAGCCTCAAGAACGCTGGACTGTAACGATACGCACGTACGCTCCAGGATTGACTAAAATCAGTGATTGAACAGGTCTTCAACACCAACAGACACGGCTTGCCAAACATTTGCAAGCGCCACCCGCCGGGGCCTCGACATCCGGGAGTAGCGCAGGCCGATTTGATCTGGTAAGTTCGCCCGCTTGCAGCCGCAGGGCCGGCAGGTGTCGGTGATGGAGCAATCCTGCGCAATGGATTACAAGAGTAGAGGCGGTCCATTTCATGCCCACCCAAGCAAAGCAACAGCAGAATCAGACGATCAGCGGTTTCGAACCTTATGTTCCGGCGAAAGGTGAAGAGTACATGGGCGCCCCAATGCGCGCGCACTTCACCAAGGTCCTGAACAAGTGGAAACAGGAGTTGATGCAGGAAGTTGACCGCACCGTTGACCACATGAAGGACGAAGCTGCCAATTTCCCGGATCCGGCCGACCGTGCCAGCCAGGAAGAAGAGTTCGCCCTCGAACTTCGCGCCCGCGACCGCGAACGCAAGCTGATCAAGAAAATCGACAAGACGCTGCAACTGATCGAAGACGAAGAGTACGGCTGGTGTGATTCGTGCGGCGTCGAGATTGGTGTAAAACGCCTGGAAGCACGTCCTACTGCCGACATGTGCGTCGACTGCAAGACCCTGGCGGAAATCAAGGAAAAGCAGGTCGGCAAGTAATCTCGACCTGAACGAAAAACGGAGCGTGTGAACGCTCCGTTTTTGTTTCTGCCTTTTGCCTTTGCCTTTGCCTTTTGCTCTTGTGGGAGCGAGCCTGCTCGCGAAAGCGGTGTGTCATTCAGCATTTGATCGTCTGACATTACGCTTTCGCGAGCAGGCTCGCTCCCACAGGTTGACCTGCGTATAGCCTGAAAAGTAGCTTCGTCTCCATGACCGCCAAGACATCCCCCGCCTACATCGGCCGCTTCGCCCCAACCCCCAGTGGCCACTTGCACTTTGGTTCGCTGGTCGCCGCCCTCGCCTCCTACCTCGACGCCCGCTCGGTCGGTGGTCGCTGGCTGGTGCGCATGGAAGATCTCGATCCGCCGCGCGAAGAGCCCGGTGCTCAGGCTGCAATCCTCAAGGCGCTGGAAAGCTACGGTTTCGAATGGGACGGCGACATGGTGCGCCAGAGCGATCGCCACGATGCTTACGCCGAAGTGCTCAACAGCCTGTTCAATCACGGCCTCGCTTACGCCTGCACCTGCTCGCGCAAACAGCTCGAAGCGTACAACGGCATTTATCCGGGTCTGTGCCGCAATGCCGGTCACGACCAGCAAGACGCGGCGATCCGCCTGCGCGTGCCGGAACTCGAATACCACTTCACCGACCGCGTCCAAGGCGAATACCGCCAGCATCTGGGCCGTGATGTCGGCGACTTCGTGATTCGCCGCCGTGACGGCCTCTACGCCTATCAATTGGCCGTGGTGCTCGACGATGCCTGGCAAGGCATCACCGACATCGTCCGTGGCGCCGATCTGCTCGACTCGACACCACGCCAGTTGTATCTGCAAGAACTGCTGGGCCTGCGTCAGCCGCGCTATCTACACCTGCCGCTGATCACCCAACCCGACGGCAACAAGCTCGGCAAGTCCTATCGCTCGCCGCCGCTGGAGGCCGATCAAGCCACGCCGTTGCTGCTGCGAGCCCTGCGCGCACTGGGGCAAAACCCTGGCGCCGAACTGGCCCACGCCTCGCCGCAAGAATTGCTCAATTGGGGCAGCGCAAACTGGGATGCGACGAAGATCCCGCGCACACTGACCCTGCCCGAAGCGCAACTGCTATGACGACACTTGCAGTCGTGCGCCCATCCGTTACCATCGCCGCACGTTTTCGGGCACGCGCATAAAAAAGAGAGGCCGGGATGTACATCTATCGCTTGGTCCTGCTTCTAGTCGTGGGGATCTACCTGTTTTCCCCCGCCATCATGGATTGGTGGATCGACGCTACGGGCGCCTGGTATCGCCCCTATCTGCTCTGGCTGATCCTCATAGTCGTGACCTTCATCCTGCAGAGCCAAAAAGATGCCGATGAGCTTTAGCCTGACCCAGATGATCCTGATCAGCGCCGCGTACCTGGCGGTGCTGTTCGGCGTTGCCTGGATCAGTGAACGGGGCATGATCCCGCGCGCGATCATTCGCCACCCGTTGACCTACACCTTGTCGCTGGGGGTTTATGCCAGTGCGTGGGCGTTCTACGGCACAGTGGGGCTTGCCTACCAGTACGGCTACGGCTTTCTGTCCAGTTATCTCGGCGTGTCCGGCGCGTTTCTGCTGGCGCCGGTGCTGCTCTATCCGATCCTGAAGATCACCCGCACTTATCAACTGTCTTCGCTGGCCGATCTGTTTGCATTTCGCTTTCGCAGTACCTGGGCGGGCGCACTGACCACGATTTTCATGCTGATCGGCGTACTGCCGCTGTTGGCGTTGCAGATTCAGGCGGTGGCCGACTCCATCGGCATTCTGACCGGCGAGCCGATCCAGAGCCGCGTGGCGTTGGCGTTCTGTGCGCTGATCATTCTGTTCACGATTTTCTTCGGCTCCCGGCATATCGCTACGCGCGAGAAGCACGAAGGCCTGGTGTTCGCGATCGCCTTTGAGTCGGTGATCAAACTGATCGCCCTCGGCGGCGTCGGTCTGTATGCGCTGTACGGCGTGTTCGACGGCCCGCAACAACTTGAACTGTGGCTGCTGCAAAACCAGACCGCCCTCGCCGCCTTGCACACGCCATTGCAGGAAGGCCCGTGGCGCACGCTGCTGCTGGTGTTCTTTGCCTCGGCGATCGTAATGCCGCACATGTATCACATGACCTTTACCGAAAACCTCAATCCGCGCTCGCTGGTCAGTGCGAGCTGGGGTTTGCCGCTATTCCTGCTGCTGATGAGCCTCGCAGTGCCGCTGATTCTCTGGGCCGGCTTGAAACTGGGCGCCACGACCAACCCGGAATATTTCACCCTCGGTATCGGTATCGCTGCCAACAGCAAACCGCTGGCATTGCTGGCTTACGTCGGCGGGCTATCAGCTGCCAGCGGCCTGATCATCGTCACTACGCTGGCACTCTCAGGCATGGCGTTGAACCACTTGGTGCTGCCGCTTTATCAGCCGCCGGCCGAAGGCAATATCTACCGCTGGCTGAAATGGACCCGCCGCGCATTGATCGTCGCGATCATCATGGCCGGCTTCGGCTTTTACCTGATGCTCGGCGCCGAGCAGGATCTGGCCAACCTCGGCATCGTCGCGTTTGTAGCGACCCTGCAATTCCTGCCCGGCGTGTTGTCGGTGCTGTACTGGCCGACCGCCAACCGTCGCGGTTTTATCGCCGGTCTGCTGGCGGGGATTCTGGTCTGGGTAGTCACCATGCTCCTGCCACTGGTCGGCAATCTGCAGGGTTTCTACATCCCGCTGCTGAACATGATTTACGTGCTCGACGACACCAGTTGGCACATGGCGGCTATCGCTTCGCTCGCTGCTAACGTCTTGATGTTCACCCTGATCTCGCTGTTCACCAACGCCAGTCCCGAAGAGGCCAGCGCTGCCGAAGCCTGCGCTGTGGATAACGTTCGTCGCCCGCAACGCCGCGAACTGCACGCTGCCTCGCCACAGGAATTCGCCACCCAACTGGCGAAACCGTTGGGCGCCAAGGCTGCGCAGAAAGAAGTCGAGCAGGCTCTGCGTGATCTTTATCTGCCGTTCGACGAACGCCGCCCGTACGCCTTGCGTCGTTTGCGCGACCGCATCGAAGCCAACCTCTCCGGCCTGATGGGCCCGAGCGTGGCCCAGGACATGGTGGAAACCTTCCTGCCCTACAAGGCCGGCGGCGAAAACTATGTGACCGAAGACATCCACTTCATCGAAAGCCGCCTCGAAGATTACCACTCGCGCCTCACAGGTTTGGCCGCCGAACTCGACGCCTTGCGTCGTTACCACCGCCAGACCCTGCAGGAACTGCCGATGGGCGTCTGCTCGCTGGCCAAGGATCAAGAGATCCTGATGTGGAACAAGGCCATGGAAGAACTCACCGGGATCGCCGCGCAGCGTGTGGTCGGTTCGCGTCTGAGCACCATTGGCGAGCCGTGGAAGGAATTGCTGCAAGGCTTCATCAACCTGCCCGACGAGCATTTGCACAAACAGCATCTGGCCCTCGACGGCCAGACCCGCTGGCTGAACCTGCACAAAGCGGCCATTGATGAGCCATTGGCGCCGGGTAACAGCGGCCTGGTGTTACTGGTAGAAGATCTGACCGAAACGCAAATGCTCGAAGATAAACTGGTGCACTCCGAACGTCTGGCCAGCATTGGTCGCCTTGCGGCCGGTGTGGCCCACGAAATCGGCAACCCGATCACCGGCATCGCCTGTCTGGCGCAAAACCTGCGCGAAGAACGTGAAGACGACGGCGAACTGACGGAAATCAGCGGGCAGATTCTCGAACAGACCAAACGTGTGTCACGCATCGTCCAGTCGCTGATGAGCTTCGCCCACGCCGGCAGCCATCAGCACAGTGACGAGCCCGTTTGTCTGGCCGAAGTGGCCCAGGATGCCATTGGCCTGCTGGCATTGAACCGACGCAATTTCGAAGTGCAGTTCTACAACCTGTGCGATCCCGATCACTGGGTCGAAGGCGATCCGCAGCGGCTCGCCCAAGTCTTGATCAATCTGCTCTCCAACGCCCGCGACGCCTCGCCACCGCACAGTGCGGTACGGGTCAAGAGCGAAGCCGGCGAACACACGGTCGATCTGATCGTCGAAGACGAAGGCAGCGGTATTCCGAAGAACATCATGGATAGATTGTTCGAACCCTTCTTCACCACCAAGGATCCTGGCGAAGGCACCGGTCTGGGCCTTGCACTGGTCTATTCCATCGTTGAAGAGCATTATGGACAAATCACCATCGACAGCCCGGCTGATGTACAAAGCCAACGCGGCACCCGTATCCGGGTGACCTTACCGCGTCATGTCGAAGCGACGTCCGCTGTGAACTGAGACCGTCGAGAGTATCGAATCAATGCCGCACATTTTGATCGTCGAAGACGAAACAATTATCCGCTCCGCCTTGCGCCGCCTGCTGGAACGCAACCAGTACCAGGTCAGCGAAGCCGGTTCAGTGCAGGAAGCACAAGAACGCTTCACCATTCCTACGTTCGATCTGATCGTCAGCGATCTGCGTCTGCCGGGCGCGCCGGGCACCGAGCTGATCAAGCTCGGCCAAGGCACACCGGTGCTGATCATGACCAGTTACGCCAGCCTGCGCTCGGCGGTCGACTCGATGAAGATGGGTGCGGTGGACTACATCGCCAAGCCTTTCGACCACGACGAAATGCTCCAGGCTGTCGCGCGGATCCTGCGTGATCGCCAATCGGCCCCTGCTGCCGGCGAGCCCGTTGCCGTGAAAACGACCAACGGCAGCGGCAAATCCGCGGTCGACAACAGCAACGGCGAGATCGGCATCATCGGCTCCTGCCCGCCGATGCAGGATCTGTACAGCAAGATCCGCAAAGTCGCGCCGACCGATTCCAATGTGTTGATCCAAGGCGAGTCTGGCACCGGTAAAGAACTGGTGGCCCGCGCCCTGCACAACCTGTCGAAACGCGCCAAGGCGCCGATGATTTCGGTGAACTGCGCGGCCATTCCGGAAAGCCTGATCGAGTCCGAATTGTTCGGCCACGAAAAAGGCGCGTTCACTGGCGCCAGCGCCGGGCGTGCCGGTCTGGTCGAAGCGGCGGACGGCGGCACGTTGTTCCTCGACGAAATCGGTGAGCTGCCACTTGAGGCGCAAGCCCGCCTGCTGCGTGTGTTGCAGGAAGGCGAGATTCGCCGGGTCGGCTCGGTGCAGTCGCAGAAAGTCGATGTGCGCCTTATTGCGGCGACTCACCGGGACTTGAAGAGCCTGGCGAAAATCGGCCAGTTCCGTGAGGACCTTTATTACCGTCTGCACGTCATCGCGCTGAAACTGCCGGCCTTGCGAGAGCGCGGTGCCGACGTCAATGAGATCGCCACGGCTTTCCTCGCTCGCCAGAGCGCGCGCATCAACCGTACCGACCTTAAGTTTGCTGCGGATGCCGAACAGGCGATCCGTCACTATTCCTGGCCTGGTAACGTGCGTGAACTGGAGAACGCGGTCGAGCGCGCAGTAATTCTGAGCGAAAGCCCGGAAATCTCCGCCGATCTGCTGGGCATCGACATCGAGCTGAGCGATCTGGAAGACGACGAGTTCATCGGTCTGCCGCCGCAAACGGGCGGTAACGCCAGCAACAGCAGCCATGAGCCGACCGAAGACTTGTCGCTGGAAGACTACTTCCAGCACTTCGTCCTTGAGCATCAGGACCACATGACCGAGACCGAACTGGCGCGCAAACTGGGCGTCAGCCGTAAATGCCTATGGGAACGCCGTCAGCGTCTGGGCATTCCTCGGCGCAAGACCGGGGTCGCCAGCGAGAGCTGAACGTTACCTGTCGAGTGTGCAGGTAACGCTTGAGGATGTGAAAAAACTGTTACCTCAGTCCTTTCACGTAACAGAAGCCGGGGTTATCGGTAACGAAACCCCGGCTTTTTTTCGCCCCGAGAAAACGGTTATATCAACCTAACCCCTTGTTTTATTGGGTTTCGCAAAAGTTGGCACGGCCCCTGCTATATGTTTGGTACAAGAACAATAACAAGCAATGCACAAGACAATAAAAATAAGACGAATCGACTCACGCACAATAAAAACAAGACGGCGAGAGGCGCAGCTAACTGATTCTTTTGGAGAGGCGTTGTATTTGGGGCTTGCCCCACGACCAGGCCGAGAACAACAAAAACTGTCCTAAGACAGAGCCTGTACTGGTTGGATCGAGAGATCACTGCAATTCAGCGACCAAAGCAATCCGTTTGCTCTTGGCTCCCGATTGGGAGGGTCACGAAGGAAAAGCTTCGTGGCGAGGGCACTCAACAAAAACAAGAAGCCCGAATCAATAATAAAAAGAGCACGCAACTACTTCTTGGGGAGCTTCGGCTCCCCTTGTAGTTTCTCCTCCCCGGCAAAATCCCCCATTTTTATCGCGCGCGATGCCTGTAGCCTGCGGCTTGCAGCTCAAATCGGCCGTGTCCTACACCATCCCCCGACTAAATGCTAGAATCTGCGCCCATCATGCGGTCATTCTTTGGTATGGCCGAACATTCCTTCAAACAGTGCATCCCATGCTGAAGAAGTTGTTCCAGTCATTCCGAACTCCCGTGCGTCGTACGCAACACATCCGCAGCACCCCTGAAGTGCTCAACAGCGGTCAACATTCGCTGCAGAAAACGCAGTTCAGCCGCTATGCGGTGAATATCGTCGAACGCCTGCAAGGTGCCGGTTACCAGGCTTATCTGGTCGGCGGTTGCGTGCGTGACATGCTGCTGGGCATCACGCCCAAGGACTTCGACGTCGCCACCAGCGCCACGCCTGAGCAAGTCCGCGCGGAATTCCGCAATGCGCGGATTATCGGTCGACGCTTCAAACTGGTGCATATCCATTTCGGTCGCGAAATCATCGAAGTCGCGACTTTCCGCGCCAATCACCCGGTCAACGAAGACGACGAAGACAGCAACCAGTCTTCGCGTAACGAAAGCGGGCGAATTCTGCGCGACAACGTTTACGGCACTCTGGAAGAAGACGCGCAACGCCGCGACTTCACCATCAACGCCCTGTATTACGATCCGGTCAGCGAGCGCATCCTCGACTACGCAAACGGCGTACACGACATTCGCAATCACCTGATCCGCCTGATCGGCGATCCGAAGCAGCGCTATCAGGAAGACCCGGTGCGCATGCTGCGCGCCGTGCGTTTCGCCGCCAAGCTCAACTTCGGCATCGAGAAGCACACCGTGCAGCCGATCCGTGAACTGGCGCCGATGCTGCGCGAGATCCCGTCGGCGCGTCTGTTCGAAGAAGTGCTCAAGCTGTTCCTCTCGGGCCACGGCGCGATCACCTTCGAAATGCTGGTCGATCTGCAACTGTTCGCCCCGCTGTTCCCGGCCAGTGCCGATGCGCTGGAACACAACCCGGAATACACCCACACATTGATCAGCGAAGCGCTGACCAACACTGACCTGCGCATCAAGCAGAACAAACCGGTGACCCCGGCGTTCCTGTTTGCCGCGCTGCTGTGGCCTGCTCTGCCGGCCCGCGTATTGCGCCTGCAAGAACGTGGCATGCCGCCGATTCCGGCGATGCAGGAAGGCGCCCACGAGCTGATCGCCGAACAGTGCCAGCGCATTGCGATTCCAAAACGCTTCACCATGCCGATCCGCGAGATCTGGGACATGCAGGAACGTTTGCCACGCCGCAGCGGCAAACGTGCCGACCTGTTGCTGGATAATCCGCGATTCCGTGCCGGTTACGACTTCCTGTTACTGCGTGAAAGCGCTGGCGAGGAAACGGATGGCCTGGGCGAATGGTGGACGGACTATCAGGACGCCAACGACAGTGAACGTCGCGACATGATCCGCGACCTCAGCGGTAAAGGTGATGACGCCAGCGGTGCTCCGCGCAAACGTCGCCGCAGCAGCGGTTCCAAGCGCAAACGCGCCGGCGCACCGAGCGCTTCGACCGGCGAGTAAAGGCATGGAACGCATCTACATCGGCATGGGCAGCAACCTCGCGGACCCGGCCGAACAATTGCGCAGCGCCATCGAGGCGCTGGGGCAATTGCCGCAGACTACACTCGCTGGCGTTTCCGCCTTCTATCAAAGCGATTCTCTGTTGCCAGGCCAACCGCGTTACACCAACGCGGTGGCGGCGCTCGACAGTTCGCTCGCACCGCTTGGACTGCTCGATGCGCTGCAAGCGATCGAGAACGACCAGGGCCGCGAACGCCTCGAACGCTGGGGCCCGCGTACGCTGGATCTGGACATTCTGCTGTTCGGTGATCGACTGATCGATGAGCCACGCCTGAAAGTCCCGCATTACCAGATTCAGGAACGCGCGTTTGTTCTGTATCCCCTTGCCGAACTGGCCCCGCAGGATTTGCGTCTTGCCGACGGTCGCAGCCTTCCCGACCTGCTGGCAGCCTGCCCGTTCGTCGGCCTGGAACGCCTCCCCCACGCCTGACATAAATCCCTTGTAGGAGCTGCGGAACGCTGCGATCTTTTGATCTTCAAACCAAGATCAAAAGATCGCAGCGTTCCGCAGCTCCTACAGGGAATAGCGTTTACCCTCAGGATTTTGTCGGACAAAAACCCGTCGAATCAGCCCCGCCGCGCCGCTGAATCGCATCAGTAACGCCGGTAACACTCCCCTCGTAACAATGCGGTAACACACGCAATTGACTTCCTGTTGGCTCATCACGACTATAGGCGTCCCGCTGCCGCCAACCCGGCACATACGGGCGCAATCCAGGCCTTATAAGCACGACAAAAGAGCGTGCGCCTGAGTAGATGAAGAATCACGCGCGTTACTCGCAGTAGTTTCCAGAGCGCCTGAACGAGGATTTTTTACATGCCAGCCATCACCCTGACCACGCTCCAGAGCCTCAAGCAGAAAGGTGAAAAGATCACCATGCTGACCTGCTATGACGCGACCTTCGCCCACGCCTGCAACGAGGCCGGTGTCGAAGTGCTGCTGGTGGGCGACTCCCTCGGCATGGTCCTGCAAGGTCACGACAGCACTTTGCCGGTGACCACCGCAGAAATGGCCTACCACACCGCTTGCGTCAAACGCGGCAACAGCGATGCCCTGATCCTCGCCGACCTGCCGTTCATGGCCAACGCCACCCTTGAACAAACCATGACTAACAGCGCCATGCTGATGCAGGCCGGTGCGCACATGGTCAAGGTCGAAGGTCAGTTGTGGCTGGCCGAGTCGATTCGTCTGCTCGCCGAGCGCGGTGTGCCGGTGTGCGCGCACATGGGGTTGACGCCGCAAGCGGTGAACATCCTTGGCGGCTATAAAGTGCAGGGTCGCAACGAGAACCAGGCACGGCAGATGCGCGCTGACGCGATTTCGCTGGAACAGGCCGGTGCGGCCATGCTGCTGCTGGAATGCGTGCCGAGCGAACTGGCCGCTGAAATCAGCCAGGCGGTGAAGATTCCGGTGATCGGGATCGGCGCCGGTAACGCCACCGACGGCCAGGTTCTGGTGCTGCACGACATGCTCGGCCTGTCGATCACTGGCCGCGTGCCGAAGTTCGTTAAGAACTTCATGCACGGTCAGGACAGCATCCAGTCCGCACTGAAGGCTTACGTCAACGAAGTCAAAGCCACCACGTTCCCTGGCATCGAACACGGATTCTCTGCATGAACACCGTTAAAACCGTACGCGAACTGCGCGCCGCTGTAGCCCGCGCCCGCAGCGAAGGCAAGCGCATCGGCTTCGTGCCGACCATGGGCAACCTGCACAGCGGTCACGTCGCACTGATCACCAAAGCCACGCAACGCGTGGATTTCGTGGTCGCGAGCATTTTCGTCAACCCGCTGCAGTTCGGCGCCGGCGAAGACCTCGACAAGTACCCGCGCACCTTGGCGGCGGATCAGGAAAAACTCCTTGAAGCCGGTTGCTCCCTGCTGTTCGCGCCAACTGTCGAGGAAATGTACCCCGACGGCATGGCCGGGCAGACTCGGGTCAGCGTGCCGCAATTGTCCGAAGGTCTGTGCGGCGCCAGCCGTCCGGGGCACTTCGAAGGCGTGGCGACCGTGGTCAGCAAACTGTTCAACATGGTCCAGCCGGATCTGGCGATTTTCGGCCAGAAGGACTACCAGCAACTGGCGGTAATCCGCGCGCTGGTGCATGACCTGAACATGCCGATCCAGATCATCGGTGAGCCGACCGTGCGCGCCGCCGATGGCCTGGCGCTGTCCTCGCGCAATGGTTTCCTCAGCGAAGAACAACGCGCGGTGGCACCGGTGGTCTATCGCTCGCTGAGTAACATTGCCGAATCGATCAAGCAGGGTGAACGGGATTTCCCGGCGCTGATCAGTGCCCAGTTGCAACAGCTGGAAGCGGCAGGCCTGCGTCCGGACTATCTGGAAATCCGCCATGCCCTGACCCTGCGTCCGGCGACGGCTGAAGACCGTGATCTGGTGATTCTGGTGGCAGCGTTCCTTGGCACTACGCGGTTGATCGATAACCTGCACCTGAATCTCGATACGCCGGTTTAAGCCTCACCGATAACCTGTGGGAGTGAGCTTGCTCACGAATACACTCTGTCAGCTGACGTAAATATCGACTGACATGACGCCTTCGCGAGCAAGCTCGCTCCCACAGGTTTTTTTTGTGTTTTAAAGATCTGGTTTCAGCTGTATTGCCGCCTTAAAAGCCTTCGGGCACACTGCCCGCCGTTCGATGCCAAACCGGGAAAACCCTCATGCACGCGATCATGCTCAAGGCCAAACTGCACCGCGCCGAAGTCACTCATGCGGTGCTCGATTACGAAGGTTCGTGCGCCATCGATGGCGAATGGCTGGACTTGTCCGGCATCCGTGAATACGAGCAGATCCAGATTTATAACGTCGACAACGGCGAGCGTTTCACCACCTACGCGATTCGTGGTGAAGAGGGTTCGCGGATGATCTCCGTCAACGGCGCCGCTGCGCACAAGGCCAAGGTCGGCGACCGCGTGATCATTTGTGCCTACGCCCATTACAGCGAAGCCGAGCTGGTCAATTTCAAGCCGCGCATGCTTTACATGGCGCCGGGCAATGAGCTGAGCCACACCAGCAACGCCATCCCGGTTCAGCTCGCCTGATCCCGATTTTGCCTACCTCCTCCGTTTGTCGGCCAGTTCCCGGTCTGGATGTTAAAAAAGTACAGGGATCTGGTCAGACAAAGTCAAGACAGAACGCAGCGCGAGGTTTACTGTATTCGCCCTGTGTCCGGAAATCGTGTCGACGCAGTTGATCCCATGCCCAAACAGGGCGTGCCGGGTCTGTTCAGTGTTCAAAAGGCCGTTCAAGTAAAAAGGAAAACCGCAGCGATGGCGTATTACCTCACTCCTCAAGACGTTACCGCTCTGCCCGCCTGGCAAGCGTTGAAAGATCACCGCCAAGCCATGCAGGATTTCAGCATGCGCGAAGCCTTCAACGCCGATCCGCAGCGCTTCAACCAGTTCACCCTCAGCAGCTGCGGACTGTTTCTCGATTATTCGAAGAATTTGATCAACGCCCAGACCCGCAACCTGCTGGTCGGTCTGGCCAATGAAGTCGATCTCAAGGGCGCGATCAAAGCGCTGTTTGAAGGCGAAATCGTCAACACTTCCGAAGGCCGCCCGGCGCTGCACACCGCCCTGCGCCGCCCGGTAGGCGACAAACTGTCGGTCAACGGCGTCAACGTGATGCCGGAAGTCCACAAGGTTTTGAACCAGATCACCGATCTGGTTGGCCGCATTCATGACGGTCTGTGGCGTGGTTACACCGAAAAGCCGATCACTGATGTGGTAAACATCGGCATCGGTGGCTCGTTCCTCGGCCCTGAGCTGGTTTCAGAAGCGTTGCTGTCGTACGCGCAGAAAGGCGTGCGTTGCCATTATCTGGCGAACATCGACGGCAGTGAATTCCACGAGCTGACGCAAAAGCTGCGCGCCGAGACCACGCTGTTCATCGTTTCGTCGAAGTCGTTCAACACCCTCGAAACCCTGAAGAACGCTCAGGCTGCTCGTGCCTGGTACCTGGCGCAGGGCGGTTCGGAAGCCGAGTTGTATCGTCACTTCATCGCTGTATCGAGCAACAACGCAGCGGCTGTGGCGTTCGGTATCCGCGAAGAAAACATCTTCCCGATGTGGGACTGGGTCGGCGGTCGTTACTCGCTGTGGTCGGCCATCGGTTTGCCGATCGCCCTGGCCATCGGCATGTCCAACTTCAAGGAATTGCTGTCCGGGGCTTACACCATGGACCAGCATTTCCAGACCGCGCCGTTCGAACAGAACATGCCGGTGCTGCTGGCCCTGCTCGGCGTGTGGTACGGCAACTTCTGGGGTGCGCAAAGCCACGCGATCCTGCCGTACGACCATTACCTGCGCAACATCACCAAGCACTTGCAACAGCTGGACATGGAATCCAACGGCAAGAGCGTGCGTCAGGACGGCACGCCGGTGTCGACCGATACCGGTCCGGTGATCTGGGGCGGCGTCGGCTGCAACGGTCAGCACGCTTACCACCAGTTGCTGCATCAAGGTTCGCAGTTGATCCCGGCCGACTTCATCGTGCCGATCGTCAGCTTCAACCCGGTTTCCGACCACCATCAGTGGCTGTACGCCAACTGCCTGTCGCAGAGCCAGGCACTGATGCTCGGCAAGACCCTGCCGGAAGCCGAGCAGGAACTGCGCGACAAAGGCATGAGCGAAGCAGAAGTGCACAAACTCGCACCGCACAAGGTGATCCCGGGCAACCGTCCGAGCAACACCATCGTGGTCGAGCGCATCAGCCCGCGCCGTCTCGGCGCACTGGTGGCGATGTATGAACACAAAGTGTTCGTGCAAAGCGTGGTCTGGGGCATCAACGCCTTTGACCAGTGGGGCGTTGAGTTGGGCAAGGAACTGGGTAAAGGCGTTTACAACCGTCTGGTCGGCAGCGATGAAACCACTGCTGATGATCCGTCTACCCAAGGCCTGATCAACTACTTCCGCGGTCGTCACCGCGGTTGATCTGTTGCTTGATAGAGAGCCCCTGAAGTTCAGGGGCTTTTTTTCGTCTGGCGTTTGGCGTGGATTTCGCGGTGACAGCCAAATCGCTTCCCCCTCACCCCAGCCCTCTCCCCCAGGGGCGAGGGGGAAAGGGAGCCGATTTTCGCGTTTTTCATTACTTGAGTTCGACTCAGGAATTTCAAGTCGATGTATCAAGCCCAAACACCTCGGTCAGTCCCCTCTCCCTTTGGGAGAGGGTTAGGGTGAGGGGCTCTTCGCGATGGAGTGCCTTCTGCCGGCCTTGAACCCTTACCCCCATCGGCGCATCTTTATTCCTGTCGTACAACAAGAATAAGGAACCGTCATGTTCGATATCAGCACGTTCCCCAAAGCCGATGCCGTCCGCCGGGCTGCGCAATTGAGTCAGGAAGACTATCGGCGCCTGTACCGCGAATCCATTGAACACCCCAGCACCTTCTGGGCAGAACAGGCCACGCAGTTCCTCGACTGGAGCACGCCGTGGCAGACCGTTCAGCGCTATGACCTGAAAACCGGTGAAGCTGTCTGGTTTGCCGGCGCGAAACTGAATGTCAGTTACAACTGCATCGACCGCCACCTGGAAAAGCGTGGCGAGCAGACCGCCCTGCTCTGGGAAGGCGACGATCCGGCCGAATCGGCACAAATCACTTACAAAAAACTCCACCACCACGTCTGTCGACTGGCCAACGTGCTGAAAAGCCGTGGCGTGAAGAAAGGCGACCGGGTGTGCATTTACATGCCGATGATCCCCGAGGCCGCGTACGCCATGCTCGCCTGTTCGCGGATCGGCGCGATTCACTCGGTGGTGTTCGGCGGTTTCTCCCCCGACTCACTGCGTGATCGCATTCTCGATGCCGACTGCCGCACGGTGATCACCGCGGATGAAGGGGTGCGCGGTGGCAAATTCGTGCCGCTCAAGCAAAACGTCGACAAAGCCCTGCAAAGTTGCCCGGACGTCAGCACCGTCGTGGTGGTCGAGCGCACCCAAGGCAAGGTCGATTGGGTCGAGGGTCGCGATCTCTGGTATCACCAGGCCGTGCGCGATGTCAGCGACGATTGCCCACCGGAACCGATGGACGCCGAAGATCCGCTGTTCATCCTCTACACCTCCGGCAGTACCGGCAAACCCAAAGGCGTGCTGCACACCACCGGGGGTTACCTGCTGCAAGCAGCGATGACCTTCAAATACGTGCTCGATTACCGTGACGGCGAAGTGTTCTGGTGCACCGCCGACGTCGGCTGGGTCACCGGCCACAGCTATATCGTCTACGGCCCGCTGGCCAATGGCGCGACCACGTTGATGTTCGAAGGCGTACCGAGCTACCCGAGCAGTTCACGCTTCTGGCAGGTCATCGACAAGCACAAGGTCAATATTTTCTACACCGCACCCACTGCTCTGCGCGCGTTGATGCGTGAAGGTGCCGAACCATTGAAAGAAACCTCGCGCGCCAGCCTCAGATTGCTCGGCAGCGTCGGTGAGCCGATCAACCCTGAGGCGTGGGAATGGTATTTCAACGTCGTAGGAGAACAGCGCTGCCCTATCGTCGACACCTGGTGGCAGACTGAAACCGGCGGCATCATGCTCAGCCCGCTGGTCAGCGCCCAGCGGATCAAACCGGGCTGCGCCACACAACCCATGTTCGGCGTACAACCGGTGCTGCTCGATGAGCACGGCAAGGAAATCAAAGGCGCCGGCAGCGGCGTGCTGGCGATCAAATCGAGTTGGCCGGCGCAGATCCGCAGCGTCTATGGCGACCCGCAGCGAATGGTCGACACCTATTTCAAACCTTATCCCGGCTACTACTTCACCGGCGACGGCGCACGCCGCGACGAGGATGGCGACTACTGGATCACCGGGCGCATCGACGATGTGATCAACGTTTCCGGCCACCGCATCGGTACAGCCGAAGTGGAAAGCGCGCTGGTGCTGCACGACAGCATCGCCGAGGCCGCCGTGGTCGGTTACCCGCACGACGTCAAAGGTCAGGGCATCTACGCCTTCGTCACGCCCATGAACGGCACCGAACCCAATGACGATTTGAAAAAAGAATTGCTCGCCCACGTCAGCAAGGAAATCGGCAGCTTCGCCAAACCGGATCTGATCCAGTGGGCGCCGGCCTTGCCGAAAACCCGTTCAGGCAAGATCATGCGGCGCATCTTGCGCAAGATCGCCTGCAACGAACTCGACAGCCTCGGCGACACCTCGACCCTGGCTGACCCGAGTGTGGTGCAAGGCCTGATCGACAAGCGCCTCAATCAGTAATACCCCGGGCGCGGTCAACCGGTCGCGCCCGCTCTTCTTCACTGAGTAGTCATGGAATTCATCCGTAGTCGTATCGAAAACCAACTGATGAGCCTGACCGGGCTGTCACTCGGTCAACTCGACCTGGAAAACCCCAAGGGCGATCCCGGCCTGTTCGGTCCGGATTCGATCAGTTGGCAGGTGCACGGCGATTTCAGCAGCATGTTGATCGGCGGTATCAGCGCGTTGTTACTGCAAGCCTTGCATCCACTGGCATTGGCCGGGGTTTGGGATCATTCGAATTTCCGTGAAGACATGCTCGGGCGTTTGCGGCGCACCAGCCAGTTTGTTTCCGGGACCACGTTCGGCTCGCGCCGGGACGCCGACTGGTTGATCGAGAAAGTGCGCACCATTCACCTGCAAGTGGTCGGCACCGCGCCGGATGGCCGCCCTTACGCGGCCAGCGATGCGGATTTGCTGACGTGGGTGCATGTGGCGGAAGTGAGTAACTTTCTGGCGGCGCATTTGCGCTATCGCAACCCGCAGTTGTCGGGGGCGGATCAGGATCGTTATTACGCAGAGATTGCCGTGATTGCCGAACGCCTGGGAGCGCGGGAGGTGCCGAAATCACGGCAAGCCGTGGCCGAGTATCTGCAACGCATGCGCCCGCAGTTGTTGTGCGATGAACGCAGCCGTGAGGTTTTGCGCTTGCTGCTCGACGCACCGGCACCCAGCGTTCTGGCCCGGCCGTTTGGTGATCTGATGATGAAGGCCGGGATCGATCTGTTGCCGGACTGGGCCAGCGACATGCTTGATGTCCGGCAGAGCTCGCTGCAACGGCAATTGATTCGCGCCAGCGTGAGGCGCAGCGCACCGATGCTGCGCTGGGCGATGCGCAATGGTTCGGTGCAACGGGCCAAACGCCGGATGGGTTTGCTGACCTGAAATCTTCGCGAGCAGGCTCGCTCCCACATTTGGAATGCATTTCCATGTGGGAGCGAGCCTGCTCGCGAAGGCAGCACCTCGGTTACCCGCCAAGCTGCTAAACTCCCGCGCCCCCATTCTCTCCAGCAAGGCGCCCGCATGTCTTCCTTGAATCAGGCGCTGCGCGCCGCCCTCGATCAACGCCAGGATTTGCTGGCCGAGCTGCACCGCCAAGGCACCGATTGCTATCGGCTGTTCCATGGCAGCCAGGAAGGTGCCGGCGGTTTGACCATCGACCGCTACGGCCCGCAACTGCTGGTGCAAAGCTTCCACCAGACGCTCGAGCGCGATGACCTGCTGCAACTGCACGCCGTGGTCAATCAAGCTTTGGGCCTGGAAACGTTGCTGGTTTACAACGACCGCTCCCGTGGCAACTCGCGCATCGACCGTGAAGATAGCGTCTACAAAGCCGACGACGCCGCACTGGCGGATCTGGTCGGCCACGAGTGGGGCCTGAACTACCGCGTGCGCGGGCGTCATGCCGGGCAGGATCCGCTGCTGTTCCTCGACCTGCGCAATACCCGTGGCTGGGTCAAGGACCACGCCAAGGGCAAAAGCGTGCTCAACCTGTTCGCCTACACCTGCGGCGTTGGCCTCAGTGCCGCTGCCGGTGGCGCCAGCGAAGTGTGCAATCTGGATTTCGCTGAAGGCAATCTGGCGGTCGGTCGCGAAAACGGTCTGCTCAACCCGCAATTGCCCGAGATGCAATTCATCCAGTCCGACTACTTTCCGGCCATTCGCCAACTCGCCGGGCTGCCGATCAGCCAGCGCCGGGGACAGAAACTGCCGAGCTACCAGCGCCTCGAACAGCGTCAATACGATCTGGTCCTGCTCGATCCGCCGGCCTGGGCCAAGAGCGCGTTCGGCACCGTCGACTTGCTGCGCGACTATCAAAGCCTGCTCAAGCCAGCCCTGCTGACCACCGCCGACAACGGCGTGCTGATCTGCTGCAACAACCTGGCGAAAGTCAGCATGGACGACTGGCGCGAACAGGTGCTGCGCTGCGCCGAGAAGGCCGGGCGACCGGTGCGTGAGTGGAGCGTGATGACCCCGGGCGCCGACTTCCCGTCCATGGACCAGCAACCGCCGTTGAAAACCCTGATCCTGCAGCTATAAACAACCCTGTGGGAGCTGGCTTGCCAGCGATTGCGGTGGGTCAGTCAACAAAGTTGTCGACTGGTATTCCCTCATCGCTGGCAAGCCAGCTCCCACAGGGGTTCTGTGTTTTGAGACAAATCTGAACAATCCTGCTCCATGCGAGGTACTTCGGAACCAGAATCGCGTGCCATACTCCAAGGCACTCCGATTCAGACAGATGAAGCCGCACATGCCCAAAGGATTGATTCGCGCGATTGGCGCCCTGTTGACTGCTCTGGCCCTCTACAGCCTGCTGGGGTTTCTGATTTTGCCGGGCATCGCTCTGCGGGTAGCCAATCAGCAACTGGCCAACTACGCGACGGTGCCCGCGCATATCCAGCGTATCGAGCTCAACCCGTTCAGCCTTGAAGTCACCCTGTGGGGGCTGGTCATCGGCGAGCCGGGCAAGGAGCAGATCGGCTTCGATCGCCTGTACGCCGACCTGCAAATCGACAGCCTGTGGACCAAAGCCCTGCATCTGGCCAACATCGAGCTGGACAAGCCGAAGAGCGAAATCCTTTTCGCCAAAGACGGCAAGCTCAACCTGCTCGGCCTGTTCAATGTGCCGGCCAGCGAGCCGACACCGGCCGACCCGGACGCCAAGCCCTTCCCGCTGCGCATCGACAACATCAAACTGGCCGGCGGCGTCGTGCACTTTGAGGACGTGCGCCCGAGCGAGCCGATCGAATTCCTCTACGACGACCTCAGCTTCGAACTGAAAAACCTCAGCACCCTGCCCGAAGACAGCGCAGACATGACCTTGGTCGCCATCGGCCCGGCCGGTGGGCGGATCGACTGGAGTGGCAATTTCAGCCTGATCCCGTTCACTTCCGAAGGCACCCTGAAAGTCACCGACGGCAAGATGAAAGCCTTCTGGCCCTATGTGCGTGACTCGGTGCCATTGGTGCTCGAAGACGGCGTAATCAGCCTCAGCACCGACTACAAACTCAACCTGTCGAAAGAAACCGAGCTGCAACTGAACAACGTGGCGGTGAGCATCGCGCCGTTCGCCATCAAGGCTCCGGACGGACGGCCACTGGCGAAACTCGAACGCCTCGACGTCAGCGAAACCTCGCTGGATCTGGCCAAGCAACAAGTCGTGGTCGGCAAGATCCGCAGCAACAAACTGGAAACATGGGCCGCCCTCGAAGCCGACGGCCAACTGGACTGGCAGAAACTGTTCGCCAGCCAGCCATCGAAACCGGCCGCCAAAGCCGCCGCTGAACCCGCAAGCACGCCGGCGGCTGCCGATTCGCCGAAGCCTGAACCCACTGCGCCGAGCAAACCGTGGCAAGTGCTGCTCAAAGACGTGCAATTGCGCGACTACACCGTGCATCTGGCCGACCGTTCGGCAACACCTGCGGTGGCACTGGATATCACCCCGCTGAACGTCGACCTGCAAGACTTCGACAGCCTCAACGGTTCGCCCTTCAAGCTCAAGCTCGATAGCGGCGTGGGCAAGCAAGGCAAGATCACGGCCGACGGCACGGTCAATCTCGCCCCGGTCAACGCCCAGCTCAACGTGAAAACCCAGGACATCGACCTGCGTGTCGCGCAGTCCTACATCAATCCGTTCATTCGCCTGGAACTGCGCAGCGGCATGCTCGGCAGTGACTTGAAGGTCAACCTCAAGAGTACCGAACCGCTGGCGCTCAGCGTCACCGGCCGCGCGCAGATCGATCAACTGCACACCCTCGACACCCTGAAAACCCGCGACTTTCTCAAGTGGCAGCAGGTGGTGGTCGAAGGCCTGAATTATCAGCATGGCGACAGTCTGTCGATCGACAAGGTCAACCTGTTCCAGCCTTATGCGCGGTTCATGATCAACGACGATCGCACCACCAACATCGACGACCTGCTGATCCCGCAACCGGCCGACAGCGGCGCAAAAACCACGGCAGCCAAACCGGCCAGCAACGAGAAACCGTTGGGTATTCACATCGGTGGCATCGCGATCAATGACGGCTCGGCGAACTTCGCCGACTTCAGCCTGACGCCCAACTTCGCCACCGCCGTGCAGCAACTCAACGGCCAGATCGGCACCATCGACAGCCGTCAGGCGAAACCGGCCAGCGTCGACATCAAAGGCAAGGTCGATCGCTACGCACCGGTGACCATCAAGGGCGCGGTCAATCCATTTGACCCAATGGCCAGCCTCGACATCGCCACCAGTTTCAAACGGGTCGAACTGACCACGCTGACGCCCTACTCCGGCAAATTCGCCGGTTACCGCATCCGCAAAGGCCGGCTCAACCTCGACCTGCACTACCTGATCACCAAGGGCCAGCTCAAAGCCGAGAACAAAGTGGTGGTCGAGCAACTGCAACTCGGTGAAAAGGTCGACAGCCCGGATGCCGTGAGCCTGCCGCTGAAACTGGCGATTGCCCTGCTCAAGGACGTCGACGGCAAGATCTCCATCGAATTGCCGGTGACCGGCGACTTGAACAACCCGCAGTTCAGCGTGATGCCGATTGTCTGGCAGACCTTGCGCAACCTGATCGTCAAAGCCGCCGCCGCGCCGTTCAAAATGATTGGCGGGCTGATCAGTGGTGGCAGTTCGCAAGACCTTGGCACCGTG
Organism: Pseudomonas chlororaphis; assembly: GCF_000783395.1. Taxonomy (GTDB): domain Bacteria; phylum Pseudomonadota; class Gammaproteobacteria; order Pseudomonadales; family Pseudomonadaceae; genus Aquipseudomonas; species Aquipseudomonas chlororaphis_H. The sequence goes on from NZ_JSFK01000043.1 coordinate 40,892, forward strand.
TCGTTTGCTCCGGGTTCCAGCGAGTTGAGCAAGGATGCCGAAGCTGCGCTGATCAAACTGTCTCAGGCGCTGAAGGAGCGTCCGGCACTGCGTTTGGAGATCGAAGGCACGGCCGCCAAAAGCAGTGACGGCCCGTTGCTCGCCGAGCAGCGTCTGGAACGTGAATACCAGTACAACTACTACAAGATGCTCCAGCGTCGTGGCGATAAAGTCCCGGCCCAGGCTTCATTGCTGCAAGTGCCGGACAGCGAAAAAGGTCCACTGCTCGAAGGCATTTACCGCACCCGCCTGAAAACCCAGCCGCCAGCCGAATGGAAGGATCTGGGCAAGGAAGAACGCACGGCGAAGATGCGTGAAGGCGTGATCCAGTTCTGGAGTGGCAGCGATGTGTTGCTGCGCCAATTGGGTCAGGACCGTGCCAGCAGCATCAAGGACTACCTCGTCGATAAAGGCCAACTGGCAGACGACCGCGTGTACTTCATCGACGCCAATCTCGGTGAAGCCGAGAGCGATGGTCGGGTGGTGACGCAAATGCACCTGGATGCCGAATGATGAAACTACAGTGGCTGGCCTTGCTCGCAATGACGCTCGCGGCCAGTCACGCCTCGGCGTCCGATACGCTGCGCTGCGGCAGTCAATTGATCAGCCTCGGAGACCGTTCAAGCGAGGTGCTGCAAAAGTGCGGTGAGCCGGTCAGCCGTGATGAGTTGGGCTACAAGCGCAGCGCCAATCGCCGCGAGGAGTTTCAGGTCGAGGAATGGACCTACGGCCCGAGCAACGGCATGTACCAATACCTGCGCTTTGAAGGCAATCGCCTGCGGCAGATCAACAGCAAACGCGGTAACTAAACCAACACCAAACACCTGTGGGAGCGAGCCTGCTCGCGAATGCGTCGTGTCAGTCAAATTCTTCGTCGGCTGACAGACCGCATTCGCGAGCAGGCTCGCTCCCACAATTGTTTTGTGTTGCCCCTGAAATAGAACAAGCCCCGACACAAGTGCCGGGGCCCGTAATGGTCACCTCCGTGTGACCGTTCGCATGAACTCTAAAGTTGCGGCAGACGTATTGCTCGGCCCGTCTGTCGCGCCTTCTCCCGGTCCAGGCGAGAAGTCATGCCTTACTCGGCTTTCAGGCCGTCAGCGGAGACCGCTTTGACGCCTTTGATTTTCTTGGTGATATTCACTGCGGTGGTTTTCTGAGCTTCGGTAATGGCTACAGTCGACGACAGAGATACAACACCTTTGTTGGTTTCTACTTTGATGTCAGTGCCTGGGATGCCTTTTTCGGTCACCAGGTCGCTTTTCACTTTAGTGGTGATCCAGGTGTCGGAAGTGGCTTCTTTAGCCTGGGTGACTTCACCGGCAGCCAGAGTCATTGGAGCCTGGGTAGCCTGAGTGGATTGTGCGAATGCACCGGAAGCCATGGTCAGGGTCAGCGCGGTAGCAGCAGCGGCAGTGATAGCGAACTTCTTCATACGAGTAACTCCTGTTTTTCTGGAAAGTCTGCTGGTTGTCTTGTCAGCAGGGTTACCAAGGTAGTTGCGAACGCTGTGCCAACTTTTCCATCAACACAAAATCCTTATAAATCAATAGCTTATGTTTAACGCAGATTTTCGGAATCATGCAATTTGCATGACATGCGCAATATTCACATGCAAGTTGCGGTTTTTTGGAAAGTTCCTAAGACGCTGAAATTATTGAAGCTTTTGTGAACGGCTGCGCAATGAAAAATGCCCCGCACTGCGGGGCATTCTGTTCAGCACACATTCAACTTATGTACCGCTGGCGGTGCAGCCTTTTGGCGAATAGTCCGGTGCCACCGTGGTAGCACAGCTCCAGACACCGGCGCCGGTACCCGAAGAGCGCGTCAGCGTAATGGTTTTACCCAGCACTGGTGCCGGGGCATTGGCGATCGTACACACGATCGATCCCGCGCCGTCAGCGGCGGTACCTGTGGCCGACAATGCACAGTTGGATGTAGTGGTCACCGCATCCCCCTTCACGATTGCGAGGGTAGGATTTGTGCCTTGGTTGATGGTGTCTTCAAACGGCACCTTCAGCGCACTGATTTCCGCCAGCCCCGCCGTCACCTTCGACCGCGCCTGATACTTGGAATATTGCGGCAAGGCGATGGTCGCCAGAATCCCGATGATCGCCACCACGATCAACAGCTCGATCAGCGTAAAACCTTGTTGTTTTTTCATAGACACGCTCCATGCATGAGTCGAAATCTCATGATCTGAAAGGGACTCAGCATAGGCCATGCCAATGCCTTCGAAGCCCCGCCCCTTGGGCGCGAACCACATACATCGCCATTTCCTACAACCCGCAACCGCACTATCTGACACTTTTTGTCACCTGTACTGGCCGTGTTTGGCGCTGTCACTTGACTAGGCTATAAGTCATGAACTGCAAGCGTGCGGAATCCCCATGAATGACATCGCTCTGAGCGGTCTGGCCAAGCAATTGGTGCAGGCCGAACTGCTGACCGAAAAAAGCGCCCAGCAAGCCTGGCAACAGGCCCAGCGCAATCGTTTGTCGCTGGTCAGCTATCTGGTGCAGAACAAACTGGTCAAGAGCTGGCAGGTCGCCGAGATCGCCAGCGAGCATTTCGGCATGGCGTTCCTTGATCTCAATTGCCTCGACAAGGAAACCCAGCCCAAAGGCCTGGTCAGCGAAAAACTGGTGCGTCAGCACCATGCCCTGCCCCTGTGGCGGCGCGGCAATAAACTGTTCGTGGGCATTTCCGACCCGAGCAATCATCAAGCGATCAACGACATTCAGTTCAGCACCGGACTGAGCACCGAAGCCATTCTGGTCGAGGACGACAAGCTCACCGATGCCATCGAAAAATTTTTCGACACCCACACCAGTGGCCTGGAAGACATGGCCGATGTCGATCTCGACGGCCTCGATGTCGAATCCATCGACGACAGCAAGCAAGACACGATTGGCGGACTCGACGCCGACGATGCGCCGGTGGTGCGTTTTGTTCACAAGATGTTGCTCGATGCGATCAAAAGCGGTTCTTCTGATTTGCACTTCGAGCCCTACGAGAAGAACTACCGGGTACGAGTGCGCACCGACGGCATCCTGCGCGAGGTGGCCAAACCGCCGATTCAACTGGCCGGGCGCATCGCCGCACGTTTGAAAGTCATGGCCAGTCTCGATATTTCGGAGCGGCGCAAGCCGCAGGACGGGCGAATCAAGATGCGCCTGTCGAAGAGCAAGTCGATCGATTTCCGCGTCAACACCCTGCCGACGCTGTGGGGGGAAAAAGTGGTGATCCGGATTCTCGACCCTTCCAGCGCACAGATCGGCATCGACGCGCTTGGTTACGAACCCGCGCAGAAAGAACTGTACATGGCCGCGCTCAAGCAGCCCCAAGGCATGATTCTGGTCACCGGCCCCACCGGCTCGGGGAAAACCGTATCGCTGTACACCGGCCTGAATATCCTCAATACCGTCGACATCAATATCTCCACCGCCGAGGACCCGGTGGAGATCAATATGGAAGGCATCAATCAGGTCAACGTCAATCCCAAGCAAGGGCTCGATTTTGCCCAAGCGCTGCGCTCGTTTCTGCGTCAGGATCCGGACGTGATCATGGTCGGCGAGATCCGCGATCTGGAAACCGCCGAGATCGCGATCAAAGCCGCGCAGACCGGTCACCTGGTGCTCTCGACCCTGCACACCAACAGCGCCGCGGAAACCCTGACGCGCCTGCACAACATGGGTATTCCCGGCTTCAACATCGCCACCTCGGTCAGCCTGATCATTGCCCAGCGCCTGGCGCGCAAACTGTGCAGTCACTGCAAGAAAGCCATCGAGATCCCGCGCGAAACCTTGATCAAGGAAGGTTTCCCCGAGGAACGCATCGGCCATTTCACGATCTACGAGCCGGTCGGTTGCGATCACTGCAACGGCGGCTACAAAGGACGCGTGGGGATATATGAAGTGGTGAAGAACACACCAGCACTGCAACACTTGATCATGGCCGAAGGCAACTCGCTGGAAATCGACCTGCAGATGCGCCGCGACGGCTTCGACGACCTGCGCACCTCCGGGCTGCACAAGGCCATGCAAGGCATCACCAGCCTTGAAGAAATCAACCGGGTCACCAAGGACTGAACATGGCGGTCAAGGCAGCGAAAATCAGTATCTATGCCTGGGAAGGTACGGACAGGAAAGGCAGTAAAGTCACTGGCGAGTTGAGCGGACAGAACCCGGCACTGATCAAGGCACAACTGCGTAAACAGGGGATCAATCCCGGCAAGGTGCGCAAGAAGTCCGCGTCGTTGTTGAGTTTTGGCAAACGCATCAAGGCCCAGGACATCGCTCTGTTCACCCGGCAGATGGCGACCATGATGAAGGCCGGAGTGCCGCTGCTGCAGTCGTTCGACATCATTGGCGAAGGCTTTGAAAACCCGGCCATGCGCAAGCTGGTGGACGAGGTCAAACAGGAGGTCGCGGCCGGTAACAGCTTCGCCACAGCCCTGCGCAAGAAGCCGCAGTATTTCGACGAGTTGTATTGCAATCTGGTCGATGCGGGCGAGCAGTCCGGCGCGCTCGACACCTTGCTGGAACGTGTCGCGACTTATAAGGAAAAGAGCGAACGGCTCAAGGCCAAGATCAAGAAAGCCATGACTTACCCCACCGCCGTGGTGCTGGTGGCTGCGGTGGTGACCGGGATTCTGCTGGTGAAAGTGGTGCCGCAATTTCAATCCGTGTTTTCCGGTTTCGGCGCTGAGTTGCCAGCGTTCACCCTGATGGTGATCAGCCTTTCGGAGTTCATGCAGCAATGGTGGTGGGCGATTCTCGGTGCGCTGGTCGCGGCGATTTTCGGCACCCGTCACGCACTGAAAACCTCCCAGGCGCTACGTGATCGCAAAGACACCTGGCTGTTGAAACTGCCCTTGGTCGGCACGCTGATGTACAAGTCAGCGGTAGCCCGTTTTGCCCGAACCCTGTCGACCACGTTTGCTGCCGGTGTACCGCTGGTGGAAGCGCTCGACTCAGTGGCCGGCGCCACCGGTAACGTTGTCTTCAAGCGTGCCGTGCTGCGGATCCGCCAGGACGTCTCCACCGGCATGCAGCTGAATTTCTCGATGCGCAGCACCGGGGTCTTCCCCAACATGGCCGTGCAGATGACGGCGATTGGCGAAGAGTCCGGCGCGCTGGACGAGATGCTCGACAAGGTCGCGGGGTTTTACGAAGAGGAAGTGGATAACATGGTCGACAACCTCACCAGCCTGATGGAGCCGTTCATCATGGTGGTGCTAGGCGTTATCGTCGGTGGGCTGGTGGTGGCCATGTACCTGCCGATCTTCCAACTCGGCTCAGCGATCTGACATGCCTATCGACGAACTGTTTGCCCTGTATCCGCTGGCCTTTGTGTTCACTGCCCTGCTGCTGGGTCTGGTGGTCGGCAGCTTTCTCAACGTGCTGATCTGGCGCCTGCCGAAAATGCTCGAACGCGATTGGCGCCAGCAGGCCCGTGACGTGCTCGGTTTGCCCGGCGAAACGCCGCTGCCCACCTACAACCTGATGCTGCCGCACTCCGAGTGCCCACATTGCGCCCATCGCATTCGCCCGTGGGAGAACGTTCCCCTGCTCAGTTATCTGTGGCTGCGCGGGCGTTGTTCAGCTTGCGCCGCGCCGATCAGCAAACGATATCCGCTGACCGAACTGGCTTGCGGGCTGCTCTCTGCCTTCATCGCCTGGCATATCGGCTTCGGTTGGTCGGCATGCCTGCTGATTGTCCTGACGTGGGGTTTGCTGGCGATGAGTCTGATCGACACCGAACATCAGCTGCTACCTGATGTGCTGGTGCTGCCGTTGTTGTGGCTGGGGTTGATCGTCAACAGTTTCGGCCTGTTCGTGTCGTTGCACGATGCGCTGTGGGGCGCGGTGGCCGGTTACCTGACGCTGTGGTCGGTGTTCTGGCTGTTCAAACTGCTGACCGGCAAGGACGGCATCGGTCACGGTGATTTCAAGTTGCTGGCGCTGCTCGGCGCGTGGGGCGGCTGGCAGATTCTGCCGCTGACCATCCTCCTGTCATCGCTGGTGGGCGCCATTATCGGGGTGGTTTTACTGCGCTTGCGCAATGAGAAAACCTCCACGCCGATACCCTTTGGCCCGTGGCTGGCAATTGCTGGCTGGATTGCCTTGCTCTGGGGTGGTCAAATAACCGACTTCTATTGGCAGTTTGTCGGTTTGAAATGAATACCCCTGTGGAAAAACCCTGGATTCTCGGCCTCACCGGTGGCATCGGCAGCGGCAAAAGCGCGGCAGCTCAGCACTTCATTGATCTGGGTGTCCACGTGGTGGATGCCGATCACGCGGCGCGTTGGGTGGTTGAACCCGGGCGTCCGGCGCTGGCGAAAATTGCCGAACACTTCGGCCCCGGTGTGCTGCAGGCCGATGGCACGCTGGACCGCGCAGCTCTGCGCAAACTGATCTTCGAAGTACCGGAGCAACGCCGCTGGCTCGAAGCCCTGCTGCATCCGTTGATCGCCGAGGAAATCGCTCATCATCTGGCGCTGGCAAAATCGCCTTACGCGATTCTGGTTTCGCCACTGTTGATCGAATCCGGGCAATACGCGATGACCCAGCGCATCCTGGTGATCGACGCCCCGCAACAATTGCAGATCGAACGCACCTTGCAGCGTGACCAGACCAGCGAGCAGCAGGTTCAGGCGATCCTCAAGGCTCAGTCGAGCCGCGAAGACCGTGTGAGCCGTGCCGACGACGTGGTGGTCAATGACCGCGACCTCGCCTGGTTGCACAGCGAGGTCGAGCGCCTGCATCACTTTTACCTGACTTTATCCGGAGGCCAAGCATGAGCCAGATCCCCACCGTTGAATGCCCGACCTGCGGCGCCCCCGTGGAATTCACCCGCGAAAACAAGTTTCGGCCGTTCTGCTCTAATCGCTGCAAGCTGATCGACCTCGGCGCCTGGGCGTCGGAGGAACACAAGATTCCGGTCGCACCGGATGCCGAGGACGAGCTGTTTTCCGGCGATTTCGATCCGCGCCACTGATCCTCTCAAGGCCGCATAAAGCCGTAGTCCTGATTGTCGTCGAGGTTTTCCGCCAGAAAACGCAACTCGTCGGCCAGGTCTTCGGCGTTGCGCACAGCCTTGCTCTGCTGCACCACCGCACTGAGCAAGGCACGCAAACTCAACCCCGGGTCAAAGCCCACCTCCTGCGCCATGTCCAGACTCTGCCGGGTCTCCTGCCTTGCCCACTCGTAAACACTCATGCCGCTGCTCCTGAAGGAATTTGCGCGAGCATGAAATTTCCCGCGTCTGGCGGGTTTGATGTGGATCAAGACTTGGGATCGTCGTCCTTCCACGGCGCCGAAAGGTAGCGCGTGCGGTTGAACGTCTCCAGCCATTCCGGGCTGAATACCACCAGCGCACTGACGATCATGCCGTTGATGAACGCCTCGGGAAATATGATCAGCCACAAGTAACCGATAAAGTCTTCCAGCCACTCCGGCATGGCGAAGAGGCCGTCATACCACAGCAGCGTCAGACTGAGGATCAGGCACAACAAGGCTGACAGCGCGGCGGCAAAAAATCCGGAACAGAAAATGTACACAAACGGATTGCGCGGTTGAGCACGCTCGACGAGGATCGCCACGCACTCGGTGACCAGCACCGGCAGCAAAATGAACAAGGCACCATTAACCCCCATCGCCGCGAGATCCTGACGCCCGAGCAGCACCAGGCCGATCTGTGCCACCAGCCCGCCAATGATCGCCAGCGGCCAGTCCAGCAGCAGGGTCACCGCCGTCATGCCCAGAAAGTGATACGACACGCCCGTGTCGAAATCCCTGCGCATCAACCACAACAGAAACAACGCAAACACGGTGCCGAACAGCAGATGCTGACGCCGGCTGTCGCTGAACAACTCGACCCACGGCGCCCGTACGATCGCCCACAGCAGCACCGGCAGATAAACCAGCCAGCCCAGCAGCAGACTTTCAGTCGCCAGCACCTCGATGCCGATCATGGGCGCGCCTTCTCCAGTGCCTCGCGCAGGTCGCTCGCGTTGGCGTATTCACGTTGCGAGAGGAATCGACCGTCCTTGAGTTGCAACCACAACACCTGCCCTTCTGCGCCGGGATAGCGCGAAGCGACCCGCCCCTCTCGATCAAGCATCACTCGGTAGTGATAGTCGCGCATGGCCGGTACGGCAAACATTCTGGCAATCAGCGCTGGCATACGCTGGATATCGGCAACGAACACCGCGTGGCGCGCCTCCAGATAGCCCTTGGGCTGATCTTTCAACGCTTCCTTGATCAGCTTGGCACCGTCCATATCCCGCGCCACTAGCAGCGTCGTCGTGCTGTCGTCGAGGGTGAAGGGCTGCTCGTACTGATCAAGCAACGTCCAGGGTGCAAGACGCTCGCCGGTTTCGAGTGCATGGGCAAACAGCGGAAAAACAGCAAACAGCAGCAGCCAGCGAAATTTCACGATAAGTCCTCACGGTTTGACGCAAACAATCGATTTCCATGAGTCTACACCGCCCTTCTCGACTGCCCACTGATGCACTTTGCCGCGTAACGCTTTCAGCTTGTCGCATTTGAACGCTAAGCTTGGGCTTATGGATGACTCAGATTATTTACGCCTGCTGACCATCGCGGCCGAGCAGGCCAACGCCTTTCTGTCCAATGCCCGCAAATGGGAGCGTGAGCGTTGGGTCTGCCAACGCCTGCTGCAAGGCTTGAACATTCCCTACCGCGCCGACGAATTCGCGCCGGCCGGCGAACCGCCGGATGTGCTGTTTCGCGATGCCAATTTCGAGGTGTTCTTCGTGCTCGACGAGGGACGCCGGCTCAACGACGAATGGCGCGATGAACTGCAGCGCCGCCGCAGCGCCTTTTCCCTCAGCCAACTGGTGCGCCGCGAAGCCAAGCCCAAGCGGATTCCGGCTAACGAATTTCTACTGCGACTGGCGCCGACCTTGCGCAAAAAAGCGCACAACTACAAGGAACGCGGCATGGATCTGGGCGAACTGGATATCATCGCCTTCGCCAGTCTTAAACGTGAGGTGCTGGATCTGAACAGCCATTTCCCCCCGCCTACCGAATATTTGCGCCAGGGCTGGCGCTCGCTGTCGCTGGTCGGCCCGACCTTTGCCCGCGTGCTGTTCGCCCACCCGGACGCACCGGACTTCCTGCGCAGCAACCTCGGTCGCAGTATCGTTTTCGATGTCGGGATCAGCCTGTGACGCCGCTGCAGCAATTGATTGCCGATGTGCCACAGACTGGGTGTGTGCGCTGGATCGGCGTGCGTCCGGAATCCCGCGGGCCGATGATCGAACTTGATGCGGTGGAAGCGCGGCTGGAAGCAGGGCTGACCGGCGACCACGCCCGCCCCGGTGTGCGTAACGCGCGGCAGGTGACCCTGATCCAATGGGAACATTTGGGGGTGATCAGCGCACTGATGGGGCGCCCTGATGATCAACCGGTCAGACCTGAAGATCTGCGGCGCAATCTCGTTATCAGCGGTATCAATTTGTTTAGTCTCAAGGGTCGGCGCTTTCGTATCGGTCAGGCAATATTCGAAACCACGGGCTGGTGTCAGCCCTGCGCACGGCTGCAGAACAACCTCGGCCCGGGCACCTTTCAAGCGGTGCGCGGGCATGGCGGAATTACCGCGCGGGTGTTACAAAGCGGGATCATTCGCCTCGAAGACCGGGTGAGCGTCGAGCCGGTTCCGGACAGCGGCTATGCTGCGTTCAACCCCGGATAAAAACCGCTGTAGCTTCTGTCCATTCAGCAACGTCTACCTGACGAGGCAAATATGACCAGCCGCCTGAACCCCGAAGACCAGAAACATGTCGAAGAGTACCTGCAACTGTCCCAACACCGAGTCGAGCGCCGGCCTTTCCGGCCGTGGATGCTCCTCGTGCTGGTGCTGGCAGTGACCATTGGTCTGGGCCTGTTGAGCCGATTTATCAGTTACCTGACGCTATGAGCAGCCTCGCGCTCGCTTGGGTAACCGCACCGATTTCCTTTAAAAACCTTGCGAGTTATCCCTATGTCCCATCGTATTGTTATTGTCGGCGGCGGCGCCGGCGGTCTGGAGTTGGCTACCCGTCTGGGTAAGACTCTGGGCAAACGCGGCACGGCCAGTGTGATGCTGGTCGACGCCAACCTGACGCACATCTGGAAGCCCTTGCTGCACGAAGTGGCCGCCGGATCGCTGAACTCTTCCGAAGACGAACTCAACTATGTTGCCCAGGCGAAATGGAACCACTTCGAGTTCCAGCTGGGGCGCATGAGCGGGCTTGATCGCGCACAGAAGAAAATCCAGTTGGCGGCGACCTACGACGAAAACGGCGTCGAGCTAGTGCCGGCGCGTGAAGTGCAGTACGACTCGCTAGTGATCAGCGTCGGCAGCACCACCAATGATTTCGGCACACAGGGCGCGGCGCAGCACTGCCTGTTCCTGGACACGCGCAAACAGGCCGAGCGTTTCCATCAGCAACTGCTGAATCACTATCTGCGTGCACACGCCGGGCAAACCGATGTGGTAGAGCAGATCAGCGTCGCGATCGTCGGCGCTGGCGCCACGGGCGTCGAGCTGGCGGCAGAACTGCACAATGCCGCCCATGAACTGGCGGCGTATGGTCTGGACCGGATCAAACCGGAAAACATGCACATTACCCTGATCGAAGCCGGGCCACGGGTGTTGCCTGCCCTGCCCGAGCGTATCAGCGGGCCGGTGCACAAAACCCTGGAAAAGCTCGGGGTCAATGTGATGACCAACGCTTCGGTCAGCGAAGTGACCGCCGACAGTCTGATCACGGCCGATGGCAATGAGATCAAGGCCAGCCTGAAAGTATGGGCCGCCGGTATTCGCGCACCGGGTTTTCTCAAGGACATCGATGGCCTGGAAACCAACCGCATCAATCAGCTGCAAGTGCTGCCGACGCTGCAAACCACCCGCGACGAGAACATCTTCGCTTTCGGTGACTGCGCCGCCTGTCCGCAACCGGGTACCGATCGCAACGTGCCGCCACGGGCGCAAGCCGCGCATCAACAGGCGTCACTGCTGGCCAAATCGCTGAAGTTGCGCATCGAAGGCAAGCCCCTGCCGGAGTACAAGTACACCGACTACGGCTCGCTGATCTCGCTGTCGCGTTTTTCGGCGGTGGGTAACTTGATGGGCAACCTGACCGGCAGCGTGATGCTCGAAGGCTGGCTGGCGCGGATGTTTTACGTGTCGCTGTATCGCATGCACCAGATGGCGCTGTACGGGCCGTTCCGCACGGCGATGTTGATGCTGGGCAGCAAGATTGGTCGTGGCACCGAGCCGCGTCTGAAATTGCATTGATGTAAACCTGTGGGAGCGAGCC
>NZ_JSFK01000044.1 GCF_000783395.1 Pseudomonas chlororaphis
GTTTTGATATCGGCATGGTGATTGCCACGGGGATGTCGATTGGTACGTTGTTTACGCTGTTTGTCCTGCCGTGCGTTTACACCTTGCTGGCGAAACCCGATAAGCCTTGAAAGCAAAAGATCGCAGCCTTCGGCAGCTCCTACACCGATCCATGTAGGAGCTGCCGAAGGCTGCGATCTTTTGATCTTGCTTGCATAAAAAAAGGCCTCGCAACTGCGAGGCCTTTTATGTGGGCTTCAATCGTTTCAACTTTGCGGCCTCATCCCTTGAGAAAGTCCGAACATGAACAACAACAGATCATGATCGGGTTGAGTCGCCACGGAGGCTTTCGCCACCCGTGGGACTGCGCAGTGGGCGTCGTCTACGGACGCGCCAACCACCTGCATGCGGGGCTGCTCCCAGGCAGCCACCGCCAATGACGCAACTGCCAAGGCTCCAACCAAAAACAAACCTCGTGCAATTTCTAGTTTCATCGCTATAAACCTTTGATAGCGCTGCCAAACGCCGTCTCATAAAAGTAGACGAGTTTCTTCCAGTCCGCGTCGCGGAACGACGAATGGCGGCGCAATTGCTTCATGTCGTGGGAAGCGGCGCGATAGGCGGTCAGACGCTGGCGGCATTTCTCCAGATCGATCAAAGCGACCTCGACCTTGGCCGACTCGCCTTCGCCCGTCACGCGCACAAACACGTGTTTGATGTAGATGCAGCTGTGCTGCCAACGGCCCTTGTGCATGCGCGCCAGGTTTTCGGCGAGGTCCTTGAGGACACGCTCATACACCCCGTCGCCGCACTGATCGCGACCGCCGGCAGCCGCCAGCCAATGTTCGAGCTCCTGAAAACCGTCCAGGGACTTGGTCACCAGCAGTGCACGCCATTTGTGCTGCGGATCAGGCTGGGCGCCGCAAAAAACGATTTCTGGCACGCGTACACCGAGCTTGCTCACGCCAGTCAGCGCATCAAGTTCACGCAGGACTGTGGGACGGCCAAAAGGATGCAACCAACTGCGATAGATATGACCGGTCTGGCGCTTGGCGTACAGCAGTTGTCCATCGCGCCCCACTACCCTTTGCACGCCACTTTCCCCACCGCGTCGAACATTGGGTTCTTCCACCCACTCGCCGCGCTGGTTCCAGTAAAAGTCAAAGCGATCTTGCGGAGCGACATCCGTTTCTGCTGCAAATTGCACTGCCATCCTGTTACCTCTTGCGTAATACGTAAACTCGCCACATGGCGTAGAGCGGAATAAAGTCCAGTTGTTCCTGAATTCGAAAACCTGCGTCCTCGAACTCCTTTTCCACCGTAGCGGCCGGTAACACAAAGCGATTCTGATACTCGCGTTTGTCACGGTTGCGCTCGGCTCGCTGGCGTTTCCAGGCTTTGAAATTGCCATCAACCCACAGCGAAACAATCACACTGTCACGGGTGACACGCTCGAACTCGCGCAGAATCGCCCGGCGGTGCTCGGCTTCACCGATGTGATGAAGCAGACGCATGCAGAAGATGCTGTCGACGGCGTTATCCGGCAAGGCAATGTCGAACGCAGATGTGTGCAAGGGTTGTACCCGTTTCACCACATCGGCCGGTTGCGCTTGCATGGCCGTCTTGATCATCGACTCGGAATTGTCCGCGCCAATGATCACCCGGTTGGCTTTTTCGCCCAGCAATGGCCAGAAACGCCCGGCACCGCAAGGCAGATCCAGCACCAGCCCCGGCTCGCCGACCAGCGCCAGCGCCTTGCGAGCCAGTTGTTCATCACGCCAGTGAGAAAGCCGACGTCCAAGGCTTTCCTTGTGCTTGCGCAGGTATTTCTGCGCGTGCTTATCGTCGTACTTCTCGGAAAAATCGAGTTTGATCGGGCCGGCCATCACCAGGACTCCTGAATTGCTGATGGCACCACCTTAGGGAGCGGCGTGTCAGCGTCAGGTCATCCATTTGTGAAAAAAATGTCAGGTAAACAGACAAATTATTACAGCGTTATACAGGATTCAGACAGGTAAGAGGGAGTAGCCTTGCGCCACCCCCTGCGTCAGATTTTGCCAAGATCCACTTCGAAGCGGCAGCCATTGGGTTCCATCGTGCTGAGACTGACGGTCCAGCCCTGGTTCTCGCAGATCCGCTGCACCAGCGATAACCCCAGCCCCAGACCTTCGCCGCGCTTTTCGCTGCCACGTACGAAAGGCTCGAACATGGCTTCGCGCTTTTCTTCCGGAATGCCGACGCCGGAGTCTTCGACCGCGAAGCCGTTGGCAGTGAGTGTCAGGCGAATGAAGCCGCTTTCGGTGTAATGCAGCGCGTTGCGCAACAGGTTGCCCATCACGGCATTCAACAGGGTCGCGTTGTAGCGAATGTCTGATGGATTGCCCGGTTCGAAGATCAGCTTCAGGCCCTTGCTCTCGATCGGCCCGCGCCATAGACACAGCAGGCTTTCGGCGACTTGCGAGAGGTTTTGCTGAAGTGCCATGCCGGCATCTTCATGCTGGGCGCGCGCGAGCATCAGGAAGGTTTGCACCAACTCGCGCATTTCCTCACTGGCGCGGGCAATACGCTCGACCTGTGAACGACCACGCTGGTCGATCCCGGGGTTTTCCAGCAGCAGTTCGCAGGAACTGGCCAGCACCATCAGCGGCGTGCGCAATTCATGGCTGACGTCGCTGGTGAACAAACGCTCGCGTGTCAGCGCCTGACGCAGGCGCCCCAATGTGGCATCGAAGGCCACCGCCAGCTCGCCGACTTCGTCAGCCGCATAATCCGGCGCCAGCGGTGGCGCCAGCCCCAGCAACTGGTCGCGGTGGCGCACCTGCCGGGCCAGCCGCACCACCGGCGCCATCACCTTGCGCGCGAGCACCCAGCCGAGGAATACCGCCAGTGCCAGGCTGAGCACAAAGCCCACCAGCACCACGGCAAACAGCACGCGCTCGCGCTCTTCGAAATCGCTTTGATCCTGCAGCAATACGTAACGTCGACCGTCGACGATTTCGACCATCGCGTGATACGACAGCTGCTCGCGAAACACTTCATGGAAACCTGAATCGAGGTGGCGCAGATCCTTGGGCAACTCGAAATCGCCCGGTCCGCCGCTGAAATAGAACAATTGATCCGGCTCCGGACGGTGGCTCCAGTCGGAAACGTTGTCCATCAGCAGCAAACGCTGCAAATCACCGCCCAGCCCTGCTGAAATCAGCTTTTCTTCGACAAGGTGCACGGTCGCGACGATGCCCATGGCAAAGGCACCGGCGACGAGGGCGCTCATCAAGGCGAAGGCGATGATGATCCGCTGGGAAAGGCTTTGCTTAAACTCCATTACACATCGGCCAGCCGGTAACCCACGCCGTGCACGGTGTGTAGCAATGGTTTGGTGAACGGTTTGTCGATCACCTGCCGCAGTTGGTGAACGTGACTGCGCAGGCTGTCGCTGTCCGGGCAATCATCGCCCCACAGCGCTTCTTCGAGAATTTCCCGCCGCAACACGTGCGGGCTCTTCTGCATCAACACCGCCAGCAACTTGAGGCCGACCGGGTTGAGCTTCAGCAGTTTGCCGTCGCGGCTCACTTCCAGGGTGTCGAGGTCGTAGCTCAGATCGGCGACCTGCAACGCCCGACGGCCACCACCCTGCGCACGGCGCATCACCGCTTCGACCCGCGCAGCCAGCTCGGACAAGGCAAATGGCTTGATCAGATAATCATCAGCCCCGGACTTGAAACCCTGCAGACGATCATCGAGCTGATCACGAGCGGTGAGCATGATCACCGGCGTGTCGCGGCGGGCATCTTCACGCAGGCGTTTGCACAAGGTGTAACCGTCAATCCCGGGCAGCATGATGTCGAGCACGATCAGGTCGTAATGCTCGGTGGCGGCCAGATGCAGGCCTGACAGACCGTCCTGGGCGCAATCGACGGTATAGCCTTTGAGGCCCAGATAATCGGCCAGATTAGCCAGGATGTCGCGGTTGTCTTCGACCAACAGAATTCGCATGGGCACCTCCTCCGTACGGGGTAACGGCCGTCTTGGCCCGCGCAGCTTACGGCCAAGTGTGGCTCAGGGCTAGGCGTGTGTCGGGTTGTTTAGCGATAAAAATGCTCATTGCGCACGCCAACGTTTTTTTCACTTTCGGTTAACAAATCGGCGACGCGCGCACGCGCAGACTCCGCGCGGTTGCGCTCCTCAGAACATACTTACCGACCAAGGAATTGCCCATGGCGTCGACTTCTGCCCGTCCCGTTTCCAGGCCACTGAATTTCTGGTTGAGTCTGGGAATACCCGCCGTCGCGGGGATCATTCTGGTACTGCTCGAATTGACCGATCTGGACATGGATCTGGCCAGGCTGTTCTACGACCCGGTCGCCGGCGACTTTATCGGGCGGCACAGTTTTTTTCTTGAAGATATCCTTCACGATCGCGCCAAGCAGGTAGTGATTGCGTTCTCGGTGTTTGCCATCCTGGGTTTCATCGGCGCGTTCTTCCTCGCCAGACTAAAACCGTTCAAGCGTGAGCTGGGCTGTCTGGTGCTGTCGCTGGGCCTGGCGACCTCGTTTGTCACCCCGGTCAAAGCCGTGACTGCGGTGCAATGCCCATGGAGCCTGGAGCAATTCGGTGGCCATGAAACCTATAGCAAGTTGATGGAGCATCGCCCGCAGACCGACAAGCCCGGGCGTTGCTGGCCGGGCGGTCATGCGGCGACGGGGTTCACCTTGTTTGCGCTGTTCTTTGTCCTGCGTGATCGCCGTCCGCGTCTGGCCAGACAGGCGTTTATCTTTGCCTTTGCATTGGGTTCGGTGTTCTCGATCAGCCGGATGATGCAGGGTGCGCACTTCTTCTCGCACAACGTGTGGACGGCGATTTTCTGCTGGCTGATTTGTCTGGGGTCGTATTACTGGGTGCTGTATCGCCCGGCGGTGAAGGCTGAGGCTGTCGTCAAGACACAACCGATCAGCGCCTGATCTGACGCCATCGCTGGCAAGCCATCTCCCACAGGGTTGGTGTCGAGCACACATTTTGTGAGCGCCCGAATCACTGTGGGAGCTGGCTTGCCAGCGATGAACGATTACTCGGACTTGCGCCAACACTAAATCAAAGGCAATAAAAAACCCCGCTGACTTTCGTCAGCGGGGTTTTGCGTTACAGGGACAAGGCTGGCTTACATCATGCCGCCCATGCCACCCATGCCGCCCATGTCTGGCATACCGCCGCCAGCAGCGCCGTCTTTCTTCGGCGCGTCAGCCACAGCGGCTTCGGTGGTCAGGATCAGACCGCCGATCGACGATGCAGCTTGCAGAGCGGAACGAGTCACCTTGGTTGGGTCCAGGATGCCCATTTCGATCATGTCGCCGTACTCGCCAGTCGCAGCGTTGTAACCGAAGTTACCTTTGCCGTTCTTGACTTCGTTGACCACAACGCTTGGCTCGTCGCCGCTGTTGGCAGCGATCTGACGCAGCGGAGCTTCAACAGCGCGGCGCAGAACAGCGATACCCACGTCCTGATCAGCGTTGTCGCCTTTCAGGTCAACCAGGGTTTGCAGAGCGCGGATCAGCGCAACGCCACCGCCAGGTACCACGCCTTCTTCAACGGCTGCGCGGGTTGCGTGCAGGGCGTCTTCAACGCGGGCTTTCTTCTCTTTCATTTCAACTTCGGAACCAGCGCCAACCTTGATCACTGCAACGCCGCCGGACAGCTTGGCCAGACGCTCTTGCAGTTTTTCACGGTCGTAGTCCGAGGAAGTTTCGGCAACCTGAGCACGGATCTGAGTGATGCGTGCCTGGATGTCGGACTCTGCACCGGCACCGTCAACGATGATGGTGTTTTCCTTGGAGATGGTCACACGCTTGGCGCTGCCCAGGTTTTCCAGGGTAGCGGCTTCCAGGCTCAGGCCGATCTCTTCGGAGATAACGGTACCGCCGGTCAGAACAGCGATGTCCTGCAGCATGGCCTTGCGACGGTCGCCGAAGCCTGGCGCCTTGACGGCTGCGACTTTGACGATGCCACGCATGTTGTTCACAACCAGAGTCGCCAGGGCTTCGCCTTCAACGTCTTCGGAAACGATCAGCAGTGGACGGCCGGCTTTGGCAACGGCTTCCAGCACTGGCAGCATTTCGCGGATGTTCGAGATTTTTTTGTCGACCAGCAGGATCAGCGGGCTGTCCAGCTCGGCAACCATGGTCTCTGGCTTGTTGACGAAGTACGGAGACAGGTAGCCACGGTCGAACTGCATGCCTTCTACAACCGACAGTTCGTTTTCCAGGCCAGTGCCTTCCTCAACGGTGATCACGCCTTCTTTGCCGACTTTTTCCATGGCTTCGGCAATGATGTCGCCGATGGAGTTGTCGGAGTTGGCCGAAATGGTGCCTACCTGAGCGATGGCCTTGGTGTCAGCGCAAGGCTTGGACAGGTTCTTCAGCTCTTTGACGATAGCGATGGTCGCTTTGTCGATACCGCGCTTCAGGTCCATCGGGTTCATGCCGGCAGCGACGGCTTTCAGGCCTTCGTTGACGATCGACTGAGCCAGAACGGTAGCGGTGGTAGTACCGTCACCAGCGTCATCGTTGGCACGGGAGGCAACGTCTTTGACCAGCTGCGCGCCCATGTTTTCGAAACGGTCTTCGAGTTCGATTTCTTTGGCGACGGAAACGCCGTCCTTGGTGATGGTCGGAGCGCCGAAGCTCTTCTCGATGATCACGTTACGGCCTTTCGGGCCCAGGGTCGCTTTTACTGCGTCAGCCAGGACGTTGACGCCCTTGAGCATTTTTTTACGGGCGGAATCGCCAAACAGAACTTCTTTAGCAGCCATGATCGATATTCCTTAAATACTTTGTAGTAGCGGGAAAATGAACGGGGGTATCAGCCTTCGATAACAGCGAGGATTTCGTTCTCGCTCATTACCAGCAGGTCTTCGCCGTCGACTTTCACTGTGTTGCTGCCGGAGTAAGGACCGAACACAACCTTGTCGCCAACCTTGACGGCCAGTGCACGCACTTCACCGCTGTCCAGCACTTTGCCGGTACCTACAGCAAGAATTTCACCGTGGTTGGCTTTTTCAGCAGCCGAACCTGGCAGGACGATACCGCCAGCGGTTTTCTTTTCTTCTTCGCTGCGACGGATTACGACGCGGTCATGCAGAGGACGAAGCTTCATTGTCGATCTCTCCTAATTGTGGTTTTCATCGGCCGGTGTATTCCCGGCGGGTTTAACAAATCCGGCCTGCGCCGGTTGCGGATCGTCAAGCGAGCCGCGGAAGACTGACTGGCTCAAATGCCAGAAACCTTTCGGTGACCGATACATAAGGGCGCATAAGCTTATTACAAGGGCGAGGCGAAAAATTTTTCACCGATATGTTGCACAAAAGCAGCCCATAAACGAACACGGC
Source organism: Pseudomonas chlororaphis (assembly GCF_000783395.1). GTDB lineage: Bacteria > Pseudomonadota > Gammaproteobacteria > Pseudomonadales > Pseudomonadaceae > Aquipseudomonas > Aquipseudomonas chlororaphis_H. The sequence goes on from NZ_JSFK01000044.1 coordinate 7,358, forward strand.
ACCCGAAGGTGCCGTGTCGATGCAGATGTTACTTGGAGTCGCGGTGTTCGAACTCGCCTTCGATCACATCACCCTCGCGCCCCAAAGGCTGACGCGGTGCAGGACCGCCACGGGGTTGCAGGTCGTCGGCGAACGCACGCTGGCGCATGGCCTGATCTTCGGCGCGCTGACGCATCTTGTTGGCCAGCAGGCGACGTGTGAACGGCAGCAGCATGATCAGACCCACCACATCGCTGATGAAGCCCGGCAGGATCAACAAGCCACCGGCCAACGCCAGCATCAGGCCTTCGAGCATGGTTTGCGCGGGCAGTTCGCCGCGGTTCAGGCTTTCACGGGCACGCAGGGCCGTGGCCAGACCGGCGACGCGCAGCACGAACACGCCGAACATCGAGCCGAGAATGATCAGCAGCAGGGCCGGGAAAAACCCGATAGAGCCTGCCACTTTGACGAATACGAACAGCTCCAGCACTGGAAACAGCAGAAAGAGCAACAGAAAAGGGCGCATCAAAGTTTCCTCAACGCAAGAAATGCCTTGCAGTAAGCCTTAGATGACGTCGCCCTTTCGTGAATTCAAGCGTCGGCCACTGCATTTTTTGGCCAGACCTCGGCGTGAGCCAATGAAACCAGGGCTTCGCGCACTTGTGTCGGCGTATTACAAGGCGCCGGGAACGGCAACCAATACAGCACCTGACCGATGCGCAGGTGCATGCCCTCGGTGTCGATGCCGGCCAATTGCGCCGGCACACTTTTCGGCAGACCGGCCAGGTCGACGTAGTGCGCGATGGCTTTGGCGTGGTCGGCGTTCATGTGCTCGACCATGCTGATTTCAGCCTTGCCGGCGAACGGGTTGGCCAGGGTCAGTTGATCGACCCAGTGAATCGCGCCGAAACCACCGATGTAGCGATGACGCACCGGGGTCAGCACCCAGAAGTCGAAATCGTGGGCCTTGTGGTAATTCTGCGAATCGGGGAAATAGCGGTAGTAACGCTCGGCAGCGGCTTCGATCGCGACAACGTCTTCGAGCTTTTGCGCCTCGGCCAGATAGGTCAGGCGACCAACGGCTTGCACATCATCGGCCTCGCGCTCGCCGACGAGCATCGAGCATTTTGGGTCTTTTTGCAGGTTGTGGGTGTGCTGGGCAATGCGGCTGATCAGGATCAGCGGCCGGCCCTGCTCGTCCAGGCAGTAAGGCACCACGGAGCCAAAGGGAAAACCGGGCATCGATTTGGAGTGGGTCGACAGCACTCCACGGTATTCCTTGAGAAGCAATTCTCGGGCATTCTTCGCCACTTCAACGCTCAATTTATGACTCCTTAAATAGAATCCGTCGAAAAAACGGACAGGCGCCGGGGATCAAGTCCCGGTCAGCCGGCGGGCAATTCTCATGTGCAAACCAGCCACGGCCGGTGCAGATCGGGAGTCGCTGAAAACAAAAACTACTCAGACCTGCTATCGGGGCATGCGAATGCAACTCAACGACAAAGTAATCATTATCACCGGCGGTTGCCAGGGTTTGGGCCGCTCGATGGCCGAGTATTTCGCCGGCAAAGGCGCGAAGCTGGCCTTGGTCGACCTCAATCAGGAAAAACTCGACGACGCGGTCGCGGCCTGCAAGGCCAAGGGCGTCGAGGCGCGCAGCTATCTGTGCAACGTGGCCAATGAAGAGCAGGTCGAGCACATGGTCGCCCAGGTCGCCACCGACTTTGGCGCGATCCACGGTCTGATCAACAACGCCGGGATCCTGCGCGATGGTCTGCTGTTGAAGGTCAAGGACGGCGAAATGACCAAGATGAGCCTGGCACAGTGGCAGGCGGTGATCGACGTCAACCTGACCGGCGTGTTCCTCTGCACCCGTGAGGTGGCGGCGAAAATGGTCGAGCTGAAGACCAGCGGCGCAATCATCAATATTTCATCGATCTCGCGCGCCGGTAACGTTGGCCAGACCAACTATTCGGCGGCCAAGGCCGGTGTTGCTGCAGCGACAGTGACCTGGGCCAAAGAGCTGGCGCGCTATGGCATTCGTGTGGCGGGCATTGCGCCGGGCTTCATCGAGACCGAGATGACCCTGGGCATGAAACCGGAAGCGCTGGAGAAGATGACTTCGGGGATCCCGCTCAAGCGCATGGGCAAGCCGGAAGAGATTGCGCACTCGGCGGCGTATATCTTCGAGAACGACTACTACACCGGTCGGATTCTGGAGATGGATGGCGGGTTGCGCATCTAAGTGCCACCCTAAAACAAATGTAGGAGTGAGCCTGCTCGCGAATGCAGTGGATCAGCCAACCAATGAGTTGAATGACACTCCGCTTTCGCGAGCAGGCTCGCTCCCACAGTTTTGCCCGGCGTTTACAGCTAGATTTAATCGTCGCTGATGGTGATATTCGGCATCGCCGGTGTCGCCGCTTCCTGCAACACGATCCGCGCGCCGACGTGGCGTGCCAGTTCCTGATAGACCATTGCAATCTGGCTGTCCGGCTCGGCGATCACGGTCGGTTTGCCACCATCGGCCTGCTCACGGATCAGCATCGACAGTGGCAGCGACGCCAGCAGCTCGACGCCGTACTGAGTCGCCAGCTTCTCACCACCGCCCTCACCGAACAGATGCTCGGCATGCCCGCAGTTCGAGCAGATGTGCACGGCCATGTTTTCCACCACGCCCAGCACCGGAATGTTGACCTTGCGGAACATTTCCACGCCTTTGCGTGCGTCAAGCAAGGCCAGATCCTGTGGCGTGGTGACAATCACTGCGCCGGCCACCGGGACTTTTTGCGCCAAAGTCAGTTGAATGTCACCGGTACCTGGCGGCATGTCGATGACCAGATAATCGAGGTCACCCCACGCGGTTTGCGTAACCAGTTGCAGCAGCGCGCCGGAGACCATCGGCCCGCGCCAGACCATCGGCGTGTTGTCGTCGGTCAGGAATGCCATCGACATGACTTCGACACCGTGCGCCTTGAGCGGCACGAACCACTTCTGATCCTTGACCTCCGGGCGGGTGCGCTCGGGGATGCCGAACATGATGCCTTGGCTCGGGCCGTAGATATCGGCGTCGAGAATCCCGACCTTGGCGCCTTCACGGGCCAGGGCCAGCGCGAGGTTGGCGGCGGTGGTCGATTTACCCACACCGCCCTTGCCGGAGGCCACGGCAACCACGTTCTTGACGTTAGCCAGTCCGGGAATCTGCGCCTGCGCCTTGTGCGCGGCGATGACACTGGTCACTTCAACCCTGGCGATCACCACGCCATCAAGGTTTTCGATGGCCAGCTGCAGCAGTTGCGCCCAGCCGCTCTTGAACAGACCGGCGGCGTAACCGATTTCCAGCTGCACGTTGACGCGGTCACCGACGATCTCGATGTTCTTCACGCATCCGGCGCTGACCGGGTCCTGGTTCAGGTAGGGGTCGGTGTATTGGCTGAGGACGGCTTCCACCGCTGCGCGAGTGACGGCGCTCATGGGCAACTCCGATAACAAGACTGGGAAAAGATGGCGGGTATCGTACCTGAAAAAGATCACCGCCTTCGGCAGCGCCTGCAGATGAATAGCGATTCCTGTAAGGGTTGCTGACGGCTGCGATCCTTTCTGTCTGTTCATCCAATGAAACAGGTGCACAGGGTGAAAAATATGCGCCAGCGCTTTATAGTGGCCGACCTCCGTTTCATCAAGTAGCGAAGCCCCACATGTCCGAACCACGCAAGATCCTCGTCACCAGCGCCCTGCCCTACGCCAACGGTTCGATTCACCTTGGCCATATGCTGGAATATATCCAGACCGATATGTGGGTGCGCTTCCAGAAGCATCGCGGCAATCAATGCATCTATGTCTGCGCCGACGACGCCCACGGTTCGGCGATCATGCTGCGCGCGGAAAAGGAAGGCATCACCCCGGAACAACTGATCGCCAACGTGCAGGCTGAACACAGCGCCGACTTTGCCGAGTTCCTGGTTGATTTCGACAATTTCCACTCCACTCACGCCGAAGAAAACCGTGAGCTGTCGAGCCAGATCTACATCAAGCTGCGTGACGCCGGGCACATCGCCCAACGCTCGATCACCCAGTATTTCGACCCGGAAAAGAAAATGTTCCTGGCCGACCGCTTCATCAAGGGCACCTGCCCGAAGTGCGGCACCGAAGACCAATACGGCGACAACTGCGAAAAATGCGGTGCGACCTACGCACCGACTGATTTAAAGGATCCGAAGTCGGCCATCTCCGGCGCCACCCCGGTGCTCAAGGATTCCCAGCACTTCTTCTTCAAACTGCCAGACTTCCAGCAGATGCTGCAGACCTGGACCCGCAGCGGCACCCTGCAAGACGCCGTCGCCAACAAGATCGCCGAATGGCTCGACGCCGGCCTGCAGCAGTGGGACATCTCCCGCGATGCGCCGTACTTCGGTTTCGAGATTCCGGGCGAGCCGGGCAAGTATTTCTACGTGTGGCTGGACGCGCCGATCGGCTACATGGCCAGCTTCAAGAACCTCTGCGACCGCACGCCGGATCTGGATTTCGATGCGTTTTGGGCCAAGGATTCCACCGCCGAGCTGTACCACTTCATCGGCAAGGACATCGTCAATTTCCACGCGCTGTTCTGGCCAGCGATGCTCGAAGGCGCAGGCTACCGCAAGCCGACCGGCATCAATGTGCACGGCTACCTGACCGTCAACGGCCAGAAGATGTCCAAGTCGCGCGGCACCTTCATCAAGGCCCGTACGTATCTCGATCACCTGTCGCCGGAATACCTGCGCTACTACTACGCGGCCAAACTGGGCCGTGGCGTCGATGACCTCGACCTGAACCTCGAAGACTTCGTGCAGAAGGTCAACTCCGACCTGGTCGGCAAAGTGGTCAACATCGCCAGCCGTTGCGCCGGTTTCATCCAGAAAGGTAACGGCGGCCTGCTGGTCGACACCAATGCCGCGCCAGAGCTGACCGAGGCGTTCATCGCCGCCGCGCCAAGCATTGCCGACGCCTATGAAGCCCGCGACTTCGCCCGCGCCATGCGCGAAACCATGGCCCTCGCCGACCGCGCCAACGCGTGGATCGCCGACAAAGCGCCGTGGTCGCTGAACAAGCAGGAAGGCAAACAGGACGAAGTCCAGGCGATCTGCGCCACCGCCATCAACCTGTTCCGCCAACTGGTGATCTTCCTCAAGCCGGTGCTGCCGCTGCTGGCCGCCGATGCCGAGGCGTTCCTCAACGTCGCCCCGCTGACCTGGAACGACCACACCACGCTGCTGGCCAACCACCAGTTGAACGAATTCAAGCCGTTGATGACCCGCATCGACCCGGTAAAAGTGCAAGCCATGAGCGACGCCTCGAAAGAAGACCTCACCGCCAGCCAGACCGACACCGGTGCCGCTGCTCCGGCCGGCAATGGCGAACTGGCCAAGGATCCGCTGTCGCCGGAAATCGACTTCGACGCCTTTGCCGCAATCGACCTGCGCGTCGCGCTGATCGTCAAGGCCGAACATGTCGAAGGTGCTGACAAGCTGCTGCGCCTGACACTCGATATCGGTGACGAGCAGCGCAACGTGTTCTCCGGGATCAAGAGCGCTTATCCGGATCCGTCCAAACTCGACGGTCGCCTGACCATGATGATCGCCAACCTCAAGCCACGGAAAATGAAGTTCGGTATCTCTGAAGGCATGGTGATGGCGGCTGGCCCTGGCGGTGAAGAGATTTACCTGCTGAGCCCGGACAGCGGCGCCAAGCCAGGTCAGCGCATCAAGTAACACTCGGCGGCAAATCGATCCCACAGGCGTGCCACGCATGCCTGTGGGATTTTTCATATCTGGCTGGATAATGCCTAACCTTAAGAGACACACGCCGTTTCGCTGGCAGAACCATGACCGAACTCGTGCTTACGCTTATCAGTGCTGCGCTGCTCAACAACTTCGTGTTGCACTGGCCGCTGGGCGTCGATCCGCTGTTGGCAGGCAGTCGTCGTCAGGTGCATGCGTTGGGGCTGGCGACGTTGTGCCTGATGTTGGTCGTCGGTGTAGTCGGTTACGTGATCTGGCATTGGCTACTGGTGCCACTTCATCTTGAAGCCCTGCGCCTGTTCGTGTTTCTGCCATTGAGTGTATTGCTGATCGCGCCGCTGCTGAAACTGTTGACGCGCTGGCTGCCTGATCTGCCCTTCGCCGGTTTATGGCCATTGTTGCTGGGCAATGCCGGTGTGCTCGGGCTGACGCTTATCAACGCGCAAAACGATCAAGGTCTGCTGCAGGCGACAGCGCTGAGTCTCGGTGCCGGGCTGGGTTTCTGGTTAGTACTGAGCCTGTTCCAGGATTTGCGTGAACGTACGGCCGACAACGATATTCCCCTGCCCTTTCGCGGCTTGCCGATCGATCTGATCAGCGCCGGATTGATCGCAGTGATTTTTCTCGGATTCAGTGGACTGATCAAAACATGAGTCTGATTCAACGCATCGATGCCCTTCTGCCGCAGACCCAATGCGGCAAGTGCGGCCATCCCGGATGCAAGCCATATGCACAAGGCATCGCCGAGGGCGAGCCGATCAACAAGTGCCCGCCGGGCGGTGCCGAAACCATTGCCGCGCTGGCTGAACTGTTGAAAGTGCCTGTGCTGGAACTGGACATCAGTCGCGGTTCGGCGCCGCCGCAAGTGGCGTTCATCCGTGAGGCCGAATGCATTGGTTGCACCAAGTGCATCCAGGCGTGCCCGATCGACGCGATTGTCGGCGCGGCGAAACTGATGCACACAGTGATCATTGACGAGTGCACCGGTTGCGACCTGTGTGTTGCGCCATGCCCGGTCGACTGCATCGAAATGCATCCATTGCCCCCGAGCACGTTGCCGGTGGTGGGCGGTCTGGCCTTCAGTCTTGAAGAACAGCGCGCACGCGCGGCCAAACGCGATCACGCGCGTCAACGTTTCGAGCGCCGAAACGAGCGCTTGCAACGCGAAGAGCAACAGAAGCAGGCGGAGCGTGAAGCGCGGGCGAAACGGGCGGCGCAACCTGAAGTGAGCGCCACCGATCCGGTGCAGGCAGCGCTGGAGCGGGTGCGCGCACAGAAAGCGGCGACCGCGGATGCGGCGCTGAAGAAAGCCAAGATCGATGTGGCCATGAGCCGTGCACAATTGCACAAATCGCTGAAGGCTTTCGGCCATCCGCCGACGTTCGAGCAGCAGGCACAATTGATCGTGTTGCAGCAGCAATTCGAAGCAGCCGAACAGGCTCTGTTGGCGGTTGAAAGCAGCGCTGCGCCAGCACCCACAGTGCCTGCCCCTGCCAAAGACGCCGATTTGAAACGGGCGAAGATCCAGTTGGCCATGCGCCGCGCCGAGCTGAAAAAAGCACAAACCGCCGAAGCGCCGCCCGAGCAGATCGTCGCGCTGGAAAAAGCCCTACGCGATGCCGAGCAGGCCCTGCACGCCGCCGAAGCCACCAGCGAGCAGCCGTTACCTGATCTGGTGCGCGTCGAAAAGCGCCCGATCGACAGCCAGCTTCGCCAGTTGAAAACCGAACTGGCCTACGCCCGCGCTGATCTCAACAAACTCGAGCGTCGCGCCGACACGCCCTGTGAAACCCTCGACAAGGCCCGCGCCCGCCTGCAAGACGCCGAGCGCCAGGTGCAAGATCATGTCGCCCCTTGAGGCACCGGACGATCGCCTGCCACAGGCGATGAAACTGGTGCTGCTGGCCACGTTGCCGGGGCTGCTGGCGCTGTTCTGGTTTTACGGTTGGGGCGTGCTGATCAATCTGCTGTCGGCTATCGTCACCGCGCTAATGGTCGAGGCAGCTGTCCTCCGACTGCGTCGACAGCCATTGCAGCCAACGTTGAGCGACGGCAGTGCCCTGGTCAGCGCGACATTGCTGGCCGCCGCTCTGCCACCTTATTGCCCGTGGTGGCTGACGGTAACGGCCATTGCTTCGGGTTTGTTGTTTGGCAAGCACGTGTACGGCGGCGTTGGTAGAAATCCGTTCAATCCGGCGATGCTCGGGTTTGCCTTGGTCGTGGTGATGTTCCCGCAACCGATGACCCATTGGCCGGCCCATGGCCTGGATCTGACGGCGAGCCTTCAACAGGTATTCGGCGTGGGTCAGACTGCGGATGCCTGGGCGCAGGCCACTGTGCTGGACAGTCTGCGCATCAACAGAAGTCTGACCATGGACGAGTTGTTCGCCAGCAATCCGGCCTTCGGTCGCTTTGGTGGGCAGGGTGTCGAATGGGTGAATCTGGCGTTTCTTGCTGGCGGGTTGTTTTTGCTGCAACGCCGGATCTTTGGCTGGCACGCACCGCTGGGGATGCTTGCCAGCCTGTTTGCCATCAGCCTGCTGTGCTGGAATGGCTCAGGCTCGGACTCGCAGGGTTCACCGCTGTTTCATCTGCTAAGCGGTGCGACCATGCTGGGCGCGTTTTTCATCATTACCGAACCGGTTTCCGGCGCTAAAAGCGCACTTGCCCGCCTGCTGTTCGGCGCAGGTGTCGGGCTGCTGACCTATTTGATTCGCACGTGGGGTGGATACCCGGATGGCGTGGCGTTTGCGGTGCTGCTGATGAATCTTTGTGTGCCGGCTCTGGAGCGATTTGCCGCCGGCCGTCAGGTTGAGGTGAGGCCATGAATCGTACGGCCAGCGTGCTTGTTGTGCTGCTGTTGGCGGTCATCGGCATCGGCGTGACGTACTTCGTACAGCGTATTAACGCACCGCAAATTGTCGCGCAGCAGCGCTTGATCGAAAGCCGCAAACTGCTTGATCTGCTGCCACTCGAAACCTACGACAACCAACCGCTGGAACAGCCTCTGGCTTTGCCAGACAGCACCTTGAGCCACAGCAACTTGTCGGGCGGCTATCGCGCGACCCGAGGCGGCCAGACCGTAGCGATATTGCTGCGCAGTCAGACCCAGGGTTATGCGGGGGCCATCGAACTGCTGATCGCCATCGATGCCACCGGCAAATTACTGGCTGTGAAAACCCTCAAACAGAGCGAAACCCCGGCCCTCGGCGGGCATCTGGGTGACTGGCCGAATGCCTGGCTGCAAACGTTTACCGGCAAATCGGCCAATGGGCCAACCGATGCAGGCTGGGCGCTGAAAAAGGATCAGGGACAATTTGATCAAATAGCCGGTGCAACCATCACCTCGCGCGCGGCGATCAGCGCGATTCATGATGCCTTGCGCTACTTCGATGAACATCGGGCGGCATTGCTGGGGAGCGGAACATGAACCGGTCGGCAGCCCTCTCGAACACTTTGATGCTGACATTGCTGCTTGGCACCAGTGACTCCTTGGCCGGGGCACTGGTGGCATTATTGATGTTCGCCAGTGTCGTCGGTCTGTATGGCCTGTGCATGCCGGTTTTACGGTCTCGCCTCACTGGCACCAGCGCATTGCTGGCCAGCCTGCTGCTCGCCGCGACCTTCAGCAGTTGTGCAAACCTGTTGGCGCAACGCTGGTTTCTGCCCTGGCAGCAAACATTCGGCCTCTATGTCGGCCTGATCGCCTTGCAATGCGTGGTACTGGAACACAATGGCTTCTGGCGCCAATCGCGGGTTGAGCACTTGAAACGCTGCAGCATGTTCGGCGGATTGATGTTGCTGCTCGCCGGTCTGCGTGAACTCAGTGGTTACGGCAGTCTCGGTCGGGGGCTGTCCGAATACTGGCCAGGTTTTGTTGTATTTAGCCAAGGGCTGCACCTGATCACTTTGATCCCCGGTGCTTTTATTTTGTTGGCGCTGCTGCTGGCGGCGCGTCGGGCATTGACTCGCCCGCACTCGATATCCAAGGAAACGCATCGTCCATGAATGCTGCAAAACGTCTGGAGATTTTCCGCCGCCTGCACGAAGACAATCCGGAGCCGAAGACTGAGCTGGCCTACTCCTCACCGTTCGAACTGCTGATCGCCGTGATTCTGTCGGCACAGTCGACTGACGTCGGCGTCAACAAGGCCACGGCAAAGCTGTTTCCGGTCGCCAATACGCCGGCTGCCATCCACGCTTTGGGGGTCGAAGGTCTATCCGAATACATCAAGACGATCGGCCTCTACAACAGCAAGGCCAAGAACGTCATTGAAACCTGCCGTTTGCTGGTCGAGCGCCATGGCAGCGAGGTCCCGCAAACCCGTGAGGAGCTCGAAGCCTTGCCGGGTGTAGGCCGCAAGACCGCCAACGTCGTACTCAACACGGCTTTCCGCCAACTGACCATGGCCGTCGACACCCACATCTTCCGGGTCAGCAATCGCACCGGCATTGCACCGGGCAAAAATGTGGTTGAAGTGGAAAAGAAGCTGATGAAGTTCGTACCCAAAGAATTCCTGCTCGACTCTCACCACTGGCTGATTCTTCACGGCCGTTACGTGTGTCTGGCCCGCAAGCCACGCTGCGGCAGTTGCCGCATCGAGGATTTGTGCGAGTACAAAGAAAAAACTTCGGACGATTGATCGGCTATTGGAATAATTGATAAGTCGATTGAAAAAATCTTTTTTACCCGCCGCAGGAATGTCGCTATAAGGAGCGCCAAAGGCATTCTTAGCCGGGAGTTAGCTTATGAGTAGCGACAAAGAGCCACTGGATGTAGATGACGATATCGCTGCAGAAACTGATGATGCCGAACCTGTGGTCGAAGTCGCCAAGACCAATCTCAGCAAGCGCCGTACGATCGATAACCTGCTTGAGGAGCGCCGACTGCAAAAGCAATTGGCCGATTACGATTTTGATGACTGATACTTGAAAGCCTCCCGAACCGGAGGCTTTTCACTTTCTGCGGCTAGCTGAGTTTGATCGGCCCATGACCCTGTCAGCCATCGATACATTCAGACCAGACCATTACGCTGCGCCAACTCGATCAGATCAACCAGAGAACGCGCATTGAGCTTCAACAACAAACGCGTCTTGTAGGTGCTCACGGTTTTGTTGCTCAAAAACATGCCATCGGCGATTTCCTTGTTGGTCTTCCCTCGTGCCAATTGTTGCAACACCATCATTTCCCGACCGGACAGACGATCGACCATGTCGGCTTCACTGGCATTGCCCAGACTGGTACGCACCGTATGCAAAGCCTGATTGGGAAAATAACTGTAGCCGGACAAGACGGCCTTGATCGCACTCAGCAACTCGGTCAGGTCCTGCTGTTTACAAACATAACCGGCCGCACCCGACTGCATGCAGCGCATTGAAAAATGCCCGGGAGCCTGGGAAGTCAATACCAGTACTTTGACAGGCATGGCGGTTGATGTCAGACGCGCAATAACTTCCAGACCATCAAGTTTCGGTATTCCAATATCCAGAATGACGATATCCGGCATTTGTTCTCGAGCAAGTTGTAACGCATCTACACCATTATCAGTTTCTGCGGTGACTTCGTAGCCATGACGTTCCATCAGCATACGTACCGCAAGACGAATGACAGGGTGATCATCCACGATCAGCACTTTATTCATGGGCAAGTCCAGTTTCGCTGTTCGAATTTTTAGAACACGCACAATAGCCCAGTCACTTGATCTATGGCATGCCGGGGTTATCATGCACTTGCATCGAGAGACATCCCCTACACCCATCGCGGATTAATCCTACAAAAAACCTCCCCCCCTCTAAACATCCGACGTTATTTCCTCCCTCCGCTCAACGCAATCGCTCTCTTTTAACTTGTTGCAGACTACGACTAACGACACCGAATTCGTCGCTTGGCGCTGATCTGCGTCAGGCCCAAGCGGCCTTGACATCTTTACGTCTGCGCCCGACCGACGACGTAGATCAGTAATTAGAAACATAAGGCAATAGCAAACACACCCTCTCGCCAACACCGAGCAAAATATAAACACTTGAAACAAGATATTTATACCTAAGCAAATACTTTTGCTATAAATATAAACACCCAAGCCGCAACTAACAGACAACCAACCAAACAAATTCATCAACTATGAGAAAGACCAGACAAAAGAGTACAAACATGCTGAAAATAAAAAAAAAGATCACTAACCCAATGACAGTTATCGCCATATTCGCAGCCATCTCGGAAACATCAGCCGCGATTTCCCTGCCATTTCTCGACAACAAGGACAGAGAGATTTATGTGTGGTTCCTGATCAGCTTTCCATTCTATTTGCTATTTCTATTTTTTATAACTTTAAACTTTAACTATCGCTCCCTCTACTCACCATCAGACTTCGACAAAGACAAGAACTTTCTAAAAGTCATCGACAACAATGATCGCGAGAGCAAACGAAACACGTCGATTCAGGAGTCATCCGCACAAGGTACATTTGGACTATCAAGTTGTATCGTGCCCAGCGAGTCAGGCACCGTGGAATGCAAAGACTCGTGCACAGTTCACACCGCACCCGACCCACCTGCGGACACCAACACAAAGCCGAGTCTGATTGTTCAGCACAACATTCAGTTGCCTGCGTGGATCAGCCACCTGCACCTCATTGATGCGCGAGATGTCGATGTGTCGAAAGAATTAGCCACGATTCTGGAAAATATCCGAAACCTCGACAAGAAAACTGCTCGTGTGGTGGTATTTCTTTCCAATCACGTATCGGACGTTGTACTGACAAAAAATACGCTGCTGCAAATCAGGCAGGCAAAGAAAGGCTCAGGCAAAACACTGTGTATTGTTTATAACCTGTGCTCACAAGCGGTGACGCTAATGGGACGGGCATGAAAGATGAGTCGTAGCCACAAGTGCGAAGACCAGGAACACGGCTTGACCAGAGGCAGACAAAAGAATCATGCAAAAAGGGCGACCTTGTCTCGATGACAAGGCCGCCCTTTTCATTGCGCGTCAGTCTGCAACGCTTAGAACAGTTTGCGACCCTTGTTGGCCGCAATGCGCATGCGCAGCGCGTTGAGCTTGATGAAGCCCGCCGCGTCGGCCTGGTTGTAAGCACCGCCGTCTTCTTCGAAGGTCGCGATGTTGGAATCGAACAGCGAATCGTCGGACTTGCGGCCAGTGACGATCACGTTGCCTTTGTACAACTTCAGGCGCACAACGCCGTTCACGTTGACCTGCGAAGCGTCGATCATCTGCTGCAGCATCAGACGCTCTGGGCTCCACCAGTAACCGGTGTAGATCAGGCTGGCGTATTTCGGCATCAGCTCGTCTTTGAGGTGAGCGACTTCGCGGTCCAGGGTGATCGATTCGATGGCGCGGTGAGCGCGCAGCATGATGGTGCCACCCGGGGTTTCGTAGCAGCCACGGGACTTCATGCCAACGTAACGGTTTTCAACGATGTCGAGACGGCCGATACCGTGAGCACCACCAATCTTGTTCAGCGTCGCCAGCACGGTAGCCGGGGTCATTTCGACGCCGTCCAGCGCAACGATGTCGCCGTTACGGTAAGTCAGTTCCAGGTATTGCGCTTTATCAGGAGCGTTCTCCGGGGAGACGGTCCATTTCCACATGTCTTCTTCGTGCTCGGTCCAGGTGTCTTCCAGCACGCCGCCTTCATAGGAGATGTGCAGCAGGTTGGCGTCCATCGAGTACGGGGACTTCTTCTTGCCGTGACGCTCGATCGGGATCGCATGCTTCTCGGCGTAGTCCATCAGCTTCTCGCGGGACAGCAGGTCCCACTCGCGCCAAGGGGCAATCACTTTTACGCCAGGCTTGAGTGCGTAGGCACCCAGTTCGAAACGCACCTGATCGTTGCCTTTACCGGTAGCGCCGTGGGAAATGGCGTCAGCGCCGGTTTCGTTGGCAATTTCGATCAGACGTTTGGCGATCAGCGGACGTGCGATGGAAGTACCCAGCAGGTACTCACCTTCGTAAACGGTGTTGGCGCGGAACATCGGGAACACGAAGTCACGCACGAATTCTTCGCGCAGGTCGTCGATGTAGATTTCTTTGACGCCCATGGCCTGAGCCTTGGCGCGGGCCGGCTCGACCTCTTCGCCTTGACCGAGATCAGCGGTGAAGGTCACCACTTCACAGTTATAAGTATCCTGCAGCCACTTGAGGATCACCGAAGTGTCCAGGCCGCCGGAATACGCCAGAACGACCTTGTTTACGTCCGCCATGCCATCACTCCACGGGGTTCTACGGAAAGCCGAGGAGTCTAACGCTCAAACGCGATAATTTACAGAGGCGCGACAGCTTAAGACGACAAAGCGACAGAATCTGTCGACAGCGCGACGATGACCGGCGGGTCAGGAAGTCGCTGCGGTGCTGGCTGGGGTGCTCGCCTGAGGCGCTGGAGCGGTGGTTGGCGCCACGCGTGCAAGCTTCACCGCAACCCGACGGTTCTTCGCCCGGTTGGCCGCATTGGTGTTCGGAACCAATGGGTATTGTTCACCGTGGAAACGTACTGTGATCTGCGATTCGGCGATGCCATTGGCTTTGAAGAAGTCGACCACTGCCAGCGCGCGGCGCCGCGACAGTTCACGGTTGGTCAGGCGATTGCCGCTGTTGTCGGAATGGCCATCGAGTTCGATGTGATTGACCGTCGGATCGGCCTTCATGAATTCAAGCATCACCTGCAGCTTGGCCTTGGCAGCGGCATCCAGATCAACGCCCTCGCCGGGGAATCCGATCTGCGATTGCTTGATCTGTTCGAAATTCTGCGGCAGCAATTTCGCTACACAGGTCTGATAGTCGTTAAACGCCTTGCTGAATTTCACCGGCAACAAGCGCACTTCCGAGACGCGGCCATCGCCAGACGCGCGACGTACAACCGGACTGCGCCCGTCCAGCAGACCGCTGATCAGACCTCCAGCCTGCGACTGCGAGCTGCTGAACAGCACGTTGCCACTGCCGAGCCTCACAGACCCCAGATTGATGTCACCACGCCCCGGCTGCCAGGGCGCAGCGGCTGCCAGCAACGTCGCCGAGCCACCGCCAAGCATGGCGTTGTAGGCATTCAGACGAAATATCGCCTGCTCGCCGGCCTTGCGCACGAACTCACCTGAGCCGAAATCAGTGATCGGTTGAGTCAGACGACATTCGAACTTGTCGCCGGCGACCGTCCACTCAATGTTCTCCAGACGGGTCTGGTACGTGAGCGCCATCGCCGGAAGGCTGGCAAACACACTGAGCAAGGCTAAATAACGCTGGCGCACGGGAGGCTCCATTGGCTTTTGAAACACAAAGACCGATTCACACTATGTTTACGGCATACCTACGGGATATCGGAAGGTTCCCGCAAAACTTGATAGCGAGTGCCTGCAAGAGTCTTTTCCGGTAGCATTCGCCTCAGTTTGACCCGCCTGGAATCCCCTCATGTCCGACCGCCTGACCCTGCTGCGTCCCGACGACTGGCACATTCATCTTCGCGATGGTGCCGTGTTGACCAATACCGTTGCCGATGTTGCGCGCACCTTTGGCCGCGCCATCATCATGCCCAACCTGGTACCGCCGGTGCGCAACGCCGCTGAAGCCGACGGCTATCGCCAGCGGATTCTCGCTGCCCGCCCGGCTGGCAGTCGCTTCGAACCGCTGATGGTGCTGTACCTCACCGACCGCACCCAGCCCGAAGAAATTCGTGAAGCCAAGGCCAGCGGTTTCGTGTACGCCGCCAAGCTGTACCCGGCCGGCGCGACCACCAACTCCGATTCCGGCGTGACCAGCATCGACAAGATTCTGCCGGCGATCGAAGCCATGGCCGAAGTCGGCATGCCGCTGTTGATCCACGGTGAAGTCACCCGTGGCGACGTCGACGTGTTCGACCGCGAAAAGATTTTTATCGATGAGCACATGCGCCGCGTGGTCGAGCGTTTCCCGACGCTGAAAGTGGTGTTTGAACACATCACCACCGCCGACGCCGTGCAGTTTGTCAATGAGGCCTCGGCCAACGTTGGCGCGACCATCACCGCGCATCACCTGCTCTACAACCGCAACCACATGCTGGTGGGCGGGATTCGGCCGCACTTCTATTGCCTGCCGATCCTCAAGCGCAATACGCACCAGGAAGCCCTGCTCGACGCCGCTACCAGTGGCAGCGCCAAGTTCTTCCTCGGCACCGATTCGGCACCGCACGCTCAGCACGCCAAGGAAGCCGCCTGCGGCTGCGCCGGCTGCTACACCGCGTACGCCGCCATCGAGATGTACGCCGAAGCCTTTGAACAGCGTAACGCGCTGGACAAGCTCGAGGCCTTCGCCAGCCTCAACGGTCCGCGTTTCTACGGCCTGCCGGCGAACACCGATCGCATCACCCTGGTTCGTGAAGAATGGACCGCCCCGACCAGCCTGCCATTCGGCGAGCTGACCGTTATCCCGCTGCGCGCCGGTGAAAAACTGCGCTGGCGCCTGCTGGAGGAACACGCGTGAGTGAAGACCATTTCGACGACGAACTGGACGGTCAAAGTGGTGGTGGCGGTTCCCGTCACCCGATGGCAGCACGCTTTCGCGGCTACCTGCCGGTTGTCGTCGACGTAGAAACCGGCGGCTTCAACTCGGCCACCGATGCGTTGCTGGAGATTGCCGCAACCACCATCGCCATGGATGAAAAGGGTTTTGTTTACCCGGATCACACCTACTTCTTCCGCGTTGAGCCGTTCGAAGGCGCCAACGTTGAAGCAGCAGCGCTGGAGTTCACCGGAATCAAACTCGATCACCCGCTGCGCATGGCCGTCAGCGAAGAAACCGCGCTGACCGACATCTTCCGTGGCATCCGCAAGGCACTGAAGGCCAACGGCTGCAAGCGCGCGATTCTGGTCGGTCACAACAGCAGCTTCGACCTCGGCTTCCTCAACGCCGCGGTCGCGCGACTGGACATGAAGCGCAACCCGTTCCACCCGTTCTCCAGCTTCGACACCGCGACGCTGGCCGGTCTGGCGTACGGTCAAACCGTACTGGCGAAAGCCTGCCAGGCCGCCGACATCGATTTCGACGGTCGCGAGGCGCACTCGGCGCGTTACGACACCGAGAAAACCGCTGAGCTGTTCTGTGGCATCGTCAACCGCTGGAAACAGATGGGCGGCTGGGAAGATTTCGACGACTGATCGATGCTCGTCGGGTAAATCCCGCGCATAAAAAAACCGGCCACGTGGGCCGGTTTTTTTGTACCTCGACGTCGCGCCTTACAGGGCAGCAGCGTTCTCGGTCAGGTATGCAGCAACGCCTTCTGGCGAAGCGTTCATGCCTTTGTCGCCTTTTTTCCAGTTGGCAGGGCAGACTTCGCCGTGCTCTTCGTGGAATTGCAGAGCGTCGACCAGACGGATCAGCTCTTCCATGTTACGGCCCAGCGGCAGGTCGTTGATGATCTGCGAGCGGACAACGCCTTTGTCGTCGATCAGGAACGCGCCACGGAAAGCCACGCCGCCTTCGGATTCAACGTCGTAAGCCTTGGCGATGTCGTGCTTCATGTCGGCAGCCATGGTGTATTTCACCTGACCGATACCGCCATTGTTCACTGGAGTGTTGCGCCATGCATTGTGAGTGAAGTGCGAGTCGATCGACACAGCGATCACTTCAACGTTGCGTGCCTTGAAGTCAGCCATGCGGTTGTCCAGAGCGATCAGCTCGGACGGGCAGACGAAGGTGAAGTCCAGTGGGTAGAAGAACACCAGGCCGTATTTGCCTTTGATGGCCGAGGACAGGGTGAAGCTGTCAACGATCTCGCCATTGCCGAGTACGGCCGGGACGGTGAAGTCAGGGGCTTGTTTGCCTACGAGTACGCTCATTGATATCTCCTGGTGTAAAAACTTGAAGTTCAGGGTCCGCGCCAGCCTGCCACCCTCAAGCGACAGCCCTGTGACACGAACCCCCTTCGCAAGGGCCGACCATCATACACTGCGAATTTGGCCTGTCCTTAACGGTTTTTCAAAGCAGGCGCAGAACGGCGCTGCATTTACGGGGCCAGGCAAATCGCCAGTAAATACCGTTCGTCAGTCATGACTGTTAATCGGCTGAAGCGTTCCGAAAGCACTTTGACAATCATTCTCGTTAACATTAAGATCCATCGCAATTGAGTCACAACCAGCGACGGTTCTCACTTATGTATGTTTGTCTCTGCACTGGCGTCACCGACGGACAGATCCGCGAAGCGATCTATGAAGGTTGCTGCAGCTATAAAGAAGTTCGCCAGGCCACCGGCGTCGCCAGCCAATGCGGCAAATGTGCGTGCCTTGCCAAGGAAGTCGTACGCGAAACCCTGACCAAGCTGCAAACCGCCCAGGCCGCGATCCCCTATCCGGTAGAATTTACTGCTGCGTAATAACACCCCATTTCAAAGAACCGGACTTATGTCCGGTTTTTTTATGCCTGTAAATCAATTGCTTAGGCTCCAGACGCGGAACACAAACATTCTTATTCCGATTAATTTTCATATATTATTCAATAACTTAGGTTTGACACTTATAAGTACGAAGCTCAAACTCTGCCGTATATACAGCGAATACAGGGCAGGACTCCGATCATGAAAGGCGACATTACAGTCATCCAGCATCTCAACAAGATCCTTGCCAATGAGCTGGTCGCGATCAATCAGTACTTCCTGCATGCGCGCATGTACGAAGATTGGGGTCTGAACAAGCTCGGCAAGCACGAATACAAAGAATCCATCGACGAGATGAAACACGCGGACAAGCTGATCAAGCGCATCCTGTTCCTCGAAGGCCTGCCAAACGTGCAGGACCTGGGCAAGCTGCACATCGGCGAGCACACCCAGGAAATGCTGGAGTGCGATCTGCGTATCGAGAAGACCGGCCACGCTGACCTGAAGACCGCGATCGCACACTGCGAAACCGTCGGCGACTTCGGCAGCCGTGAACTGCTCGAAGACATTCTCGAGTCCGAAGAAGAACACATCGACTGGCTGGAAACCCAACTCGGCCTGATCGATAAGATCGGTCTTGAGAACTATCTGCAATCGCAGATGGGCGAAGAGTAGGAGCTGCCGCAGGCTGCGATCTTCTCAGATTGCACCGGCAACTCGCAGTAACTTTTCGAACGCACTAAAAAGCCCCGCCCTCTTTCGAGTGGCGGGGCTTTTTATTGGCTGGAGATCAAAAGATCGCAGCCTCGTTTCACTCGACAGCTCCTACACTAGCCGCTGTCGCATGAAACCTGGCTGATCAGGCTTCGGACTTGTTCGCAGCTGCTGCTTCAACAGCCGACTTGATGGTGCTTTGCAGCGAACCGTCTGCAGCCATCTCGGTCATGATGTCGCTACCGCCGACCAGCTCACCGCCGACCCACAGTTGCGGGAAAGTCGGCCAGTTGGCGTACTTCGGCAGGTTGGCGCGGATTTCCGGGTTCTGCAGGATGTCCACGTACGCAAACTTTTCGCCACACGCCATGACAGCCTGCGCAGCTTTCGCGGAGAAGCCACACTGTGGGGCATTCGGCGAGCCTTTCATGTAAAGCAGAATGGTGTTGTTGGCAATCTGCTCTTTAATCGTTTCGATGATATCCATGGAGCACCTCGGCTGAACTTTCCGACTCATGGGTCGGCACGGTGGCGCATTGTAACGGAATCCCGAGCGCCATGCTCGGTCTCCCCGACAGACTAGATCAAGCCGCTGCTACCGTCACTGGCACGCCATTCAGCGCCGCGTTACCAGACAACTCGTCGAGCTGGCATTCATCGGTCAGATCGTTTGCGCTAGAACCCGGCTGGCCACTGGCAATTGCCATTTGCACACCCGGCCGCGCATGGCCCCAACCGTGCGGCAGGCTGACCACGCCTTTCATCATGTCCAGACTGCCGATCACTTCAACTTCGATCTGCCCGACCCGCGAACTGACGCGCACCCGCTGACCATCGTTGAGCCCACGGCTGGCGAGGTCGTCCGGGTGCATCAGCAACTGATGGCGTGGCTTGCCCTTCACCAGACGGTGATAGTTGTGCATCCAGGAATTGTTGCTGCGCACATGGCGGCGGCCGATCATCAACAGCTCATCGGCGGCCGGTGCCTGCAATGCGGCGAAACGCGCGAGATCCGCAAGGATTTCCGGCGGAGCGGCCTGCACATGCTGATTCGGCGTTTTCAGGCGCGGCGCCAGATTGGCTTTCAACGCCCCCAGATCAATGCCGTGCGGATGATCAAACAGCGTTGCCAGCGAGAGTTTTTGCTCAGCGTTATCACCATAAAGACCCATGCGCAGCCCCATGTCGATCATCTTCGCCGGTGGCATGGTCGGTTTCAGCTCCTTGCCGGTCTTCTCGGCAAACGCCTTGGCCAGGCCCACGAAGATCTCCCAGTCATGCAAGGCGCCCTCAGGCTTGGCGAGGATTGCGCGGTTGAAGCGGCTGACGTTACGCACCGCGAACAGATTGAACGTAGTGTCGTAGTGGTCATTTTCCAGCGCCGAGGTCGACGGCAGGATCAGGTCGGCGTAGCGCGTGGTTTCGTTGATGTACAGGTCGACACTGACCATGAATTCCAGACCGTCCAGCGCCTGCTCCAATTGCCGCCCGTTCGGTGTCGACAACACCGGATTGCCGGCGACGGTAATCAACGCGCGAATCTGCCCCTCGCCGTCGGTAAGCATCTCTTCAGCCAGTGCCGAAACCGGCAACTCACCGCCGTATTCAGGACGACCCGAAACACGGCTCTGCCATTTGTTGAAATGCCCGCCCGAGGTCGACGCCACCAGATCCACGGCCGGTTCGGTGCACAACGCGCCGCCAACCCGGTCGAGGTTGCCGGTGACCAGATTGATCAGTTGCACGACCCAATGGCACAGCGTACCGAACGCTTGCGTCGAAACCCCCATGCGCCCATAGCACACCGCACTCGGCGCTGCGGCGAAGTCGCGGGCCAACTGGCGAATCTGCTCGGCGGGTACGGCGCATAATGGACTCATGCTTTCAGCGCTAAATGATGCAACTGCCGCCCGCACTTCATCCAGACCATCGACCGGCAGATGACTGTCGCGGGTCAGGCCTTCACTGAACAGCGTGTTGAGCACGCCAAACAACAACGCCGCATCGCCCCCAGGGCGCACGAACAGGTGCTGGTCAGCCATGGCCGCCGTCTCGCTGCGCCGTGGATCGACCACCACCACTTTGCCGCCCCGTGCCTGAATCGCTTTCAGGCGCTTCTCGACATCCGGCACGGTCATGATGCTGCCGTTGGACGCCAGCGGGTTGCCGCCGAGGATCAGCATGAAGTCGGTGTGATCGATGTCCGGAATCGGCAGCAGCAAACCATGGCCGTACATCAGATAACTGCTCAGGTGATGCGGCAACTGATCGACCGAAGTCGCCGAGAAGCGATTGCGCGTCTTCAGCAACCCGAGGAAATAATTGCTGTGAGTCATCAGCCCGTAGTTGTGCACGCTCGGGTTGCCTTGATAGACCGCCACGGCGTTCTGGCCATGACGTTCCTGAATCGCCGCCAGCCGCTCGGCCACCAGCGCAAAGGCCTCGTCCCACTCGATCGGCAGCCATTCGCTACCCATGCGACGCATCGGCTGGCGCAGGCGATCCGGATCGTTCTGGATGTCTTGCAGGGCCACGGCTTTGGGGCAAATGTGGCCACGGCTGAAGGTGTCGAGGGCATCACCCTTGATCGAGGTGATCGCAACATTGCCATCGGTTTCGGTGGTCTCGATGGTCAGGCCGCAAATGGCTTCACACAGGTGGCAGGCACGGTGATGGAGAGTCTTGGTCATGGCCAGTCTCTGTCTTGTTCTGGGCGGGCAATCACGCCCGCGGGATCAAAACTATGGCCCCGACGCAGGCCCGGCGCCAGCGACGTTCGTCTTGTGAATCGACGCCTATCAGGTGCGCCGATAGACCAACGCGCTCAACTGGATGGAAGCTGCGGCGGTGCCGCCAGCTGAATTTCCTGAATGGTTTCGATCTGCTCGTGGGCGACGTGCACGCCGGTGAGTTCGCCGATCAGCCGCCAATGCTCGTCGAGACCGGCGCTGATGGTGGCCATGCGATCAATCATGTGGCGACCGGCAGTCTTCACCACCTCATCTTCGCTGCGCAGCAGTTCGAAGGACATTGAGGTGACCGACGCGGTGAGATGGGTCAGAGAACGAGCCGTGTGGCCCAGCAATTCCATTAACAGTTTTTCTTTCGATTCCATGCGGAGGCTTCCTGCGTCGCTCGAAACTTATTTATAACCCAGCACTTTGCTTTAGCAAATGTTTCAGCCTGAGCATCCGACCAAGTGGTGGCATGCCGCCACGCTCGCAAACCGACCAAGCGACTCGATCCCCGCCACGCCGCATTGCCAAGCCCCGCGAGGCCAGTGTACAAAGGGACTCGCTGCTGTCCTGAAGCCGATCTCAAATGCGCGACTGCAACATCCAGTGCACCCTTCGATTTCCGCAAAAACCGTAGCCTATTGGAAAAACGCGACATTTAGTGTCAATATCGCGCCTCCCCCTATTTCGTCGCCCCGTGCGGCTTACGCCGCAGGTCTCGCCCGTTGTTCCGTTAAACAAGGCTTTGAGCATCTGCGGTTTGTAGCAAAAAGGTAGTCAATGATGAGCGCAAGGCACTTTCTCTCCCTGATGGATTGCACGCCCGAAGAGCTGGTCAGCGTGATCCGTCGAGGCGTTGAGCTCAAGGACCTGCGTAACCGCGGCGTACTGTTCGAGCCCCTGAAAAACCGCGTGCTGGGCATGATCTTCGAGAAATCCTCGACCCGCACGCGGATCTCCTTCGAGGCCGGCATGATCCAGCTCGGTGGCCAGGCGATCTTCCTCTCGCCGCGCGACACCCAACTGGGCCGTGGCGAACCGATCGGCGACTGCGCCATTGTCATGTCGAGCATGCTCGATGCGGTGATGATCCGTACCTTTGCCCACAGCACCCTGACCGAATTCGCCGCCAACTCGCGCGTGCCAGTGATTAACGGCCTGTCCGATGACCTGCACCCGTGCCAGTTGCTGGCGGACATGCAGACCTTCCTTGAACACCGTGGCTCGATCCAGGGCAAGACCGTGGCCTGGATCGGCGACGGCAACAACATGTGCAACAGCTATATAGAAGCGGCGATGCAGTTCGACTTCCAGTTGCGCGTTGCCTGCCCGGAAGGCTACGAGCCCAACCCGGAGTTCGTGGCCAAGGCTGGCGATCGCGTGACCATCGTTCGCGATCCGGCCGACGCCGTGCGCGGCGCGCATCTGGTGAGCACCGATGTCTGGACTTCGATGGGTCAGGAAGAGGAAACTGCCAAGCGCCTCAAGCTGTTCGCGCCGTTCCAGGTCAACCGTGCCCTGCTCGACCTCGCTGCCGAGGACGTGCTGTTCATGCACTGCTTGCCTGCGCACCGGGGCGAAGAAATCAGCCTCGACCTGCTTGATGACCCGCGCTCCGTCGCCTGGGATCAGGCAGAAAACCGTCTCCACGCACAGAAGGCCCTGCTCGAGTTCCTCGTCGAACCGGCATATCACCACGCATGAGCCATGAATTACTGCTGAACCTGCGCAACCTCGCTTGCGGCTATCAAGATCAACGTGTGGTGCAGAACCTCAATCTGCACCTCAACGCCGGTGACATCGGCTGCCTGCTCGGCTCGTCCGGCTGCGGCAAGACCACCACCCTGCGCGCCATCGCCGGTTTCGAACCGGTGCACGAAGGTGAAATCACCCTCGGTGGCGAAACCATTTCCAGCGCCGGGTTCACTCTGGCGCCGGAGAAACGCCGGATCGGCATGGTGTTCCAGGACTACGCGCTGTTCCCGCACCTGAGCGTCGCCGACAACATCGCCTTCGGCATTCGCAAGCATCCAAACAAAGAGCGCGTCACCGAAGAGCTGCTCGAACTGGTCAACCTGAAGAACCTCGGCAAGCGCTTTCCGCATGAGTTATCCGGCGGCCAGCAACAGCGCGTCGCCCTCGCCCGCGCATTGGCGCCGGAGCCGCAATTGCTGTTGCTCGACGAGCCGTTCTCCAACCTTGATGGCGAGTTGCGCCGCAAGCTCAGTCATGAAGTGCGCGACATCCTCAAGGCCCGTGGCACCAGCGCAATTCTGGTGACTCACGATCAGGAAGAAGCCTTTGCCGTCAGCGATCACGTTGGCGTGTTCAAGGAAGGTCGACTGGAGCAGTGGGACACGCCGTACAACCTGTATCACGAACCGGCGACACCGTATGTGGCCAGCTTCATCGGCCAGGGTTACTTCATTCGTGGCCAGCTCGTCAGCCCGGAATCGGTGCAGACTGAACTGGGTGAGTTGCGCGGAAATCGCGCTTATACCTGGCCGATTGGCGGGGCGGTGGACGTGTTGCTGCGCCCGGATGACATTGTGTATGCGCCGGACAGCACCTTGAAAGCACGGATTGTGGGCAAGACGTTCCTTGGCGCTTCGACGCTGTATCGCCTGCAATTGCCGACGGGGGCGCAGCTGGAATCGATTTTTCCGAGCCATGCCGATCATCAGGTTGGTGCAGAGGTGGGGATTCGCGTAGCTGCTGAACATCTGGTGCTGTTCCAGGCATCGGGCAGTACCGCTGCACAAATCCCGGCAGTGGAAAACGGCGTCCGCCGCTACAGCACCGCGCTTTAAAGATCAAAAGATCGCAGCCTTCGGCAGCTCCTGCAGGGATCAATGTAGGAGCTGCCGAAGGCTGCGATCTTTTAGCTTTTAACCGAGGATCAGGGTGCCGCTCGCAACAAGCGTCGCATTGCCGCCAATCTTCACTCGCTCACCCTCCAACCGACAAAACAACTCCCCACCCCGCGCCGAGCGCTGGCAAGCGGTCAGGCTCGACTTGCCCAGACGCTTCGACCAATACGGAATCAGGCTGCAATGCGTGGAACCGGTCACCGGGTCCTCATTGATGCCGATCGCCGGTGCGAAATAGCGCGAGACGAAGTCGTGCTGATTGCCGCGCGCCGTAACGATCGCGCCCAGCCACGGCAGCTTGGCCAACGCGACCATGTCCGGCTTGCAATCAATCACGGCCTGCTCTGACTCCAGTACCACAAACAGTTCGTTGGAGCCGAGCACATCAACGGCTTCAACGCCCAATGCTCGTTCGATATCCAGCGTCACACCAATCTCTGACGGCACAATCGAAGGGAAATCCAGCCACAAACGGCCATCTTCACGGCTGACGCTCAATGGCCCGGACTTGCTGGTGAAGTCGATACGCTCGGCGGTTTCCTTATAGATCTCGAACAACACATGCGCACTGGCCAACGTGGCGTGCCCGCACAACGGCACTTCAGTGGTCGGGGTAAACCAGCGGATATGCCAGGCCGATCCCTCACGCACCAAAAACGCGGTTTCCGCCAGATTGTGTTCGGCGGCGATCTTCTGCATCAGCTCTTCCGCGAGCCACGCATCCAGCCGATAGACCATCGCCGGATTGCCACTGAACGGTCGATCACTGAACGCATCGACCTGATGAAACTCGAGCTGCATAACCTTCTCCCTGAGTCAGTCGCCAGAGCATGCAACCGCGAGGCGCTCAGCGCCAGTGACAGAACCGGCGAATTTTCTTCATACAGTGCAGGTGAACGTTAGGCGCGGCCAATGTCGGCAAATTTCGCCTGGGTGTGTTCGGCGAGCACGGCAGGTGCCAATTCAACCTCCAGCCCGCGGCGACCGGCGCTGACATAAATAGTCGCAAAACCCTGAGCCGAGTTATCAATGAAGGTGCGCAGGCGTTTCTTCTGCCCCAACGGACTGATGCCCCCCAACAGATAACCGGTGGAGCGCTGCGCCGCTGCCGGGTCAGCCATCTCGACTTTTTTCACCCCTGCCGCATGCGCCAGACCTTTGAGGTCGAGGCTTCCGACGACCGGCACCACTGCCACCAGCAACTCGCCTTTTTCGCTGGCGGCCAACAGCGTCTTGAACACCTGAGCCGGCTCAAGCGCGAGTTTTTCTGCGGCCTCCAGCCCATAGGAAGCGGCTTTGGGGTCATGTTCATAACTGTGCACGCGATGTTCGGCACGAACTTTTTTCAACAAGTCCAACGCGGGGGTCATGGCAACTCCGGGCTCGGCAGTGACAGAAAAATACTGCGTCGGATTCTAGGCGATCACATCTCAAAAGGCTCTATTCCAAGCCACGATTCCCGTGGCTTACAGCCGTTTCAAGCGATCCATCCTGCGTCGCCCGCACAGGATCATTCACACAACGAATAGTTTTATTGTGACCGATGGTTCACTTTCGACCTTTGACAGGTTTGTTTCTTGTCTATATTTTTTCGAATCTGAATAATGTAAGAATTATCGTCACCGCAGCACCCAGCAGTAAACCGGGAACGGAATGGGGATTCCTGACCGGGGAAAATCGCGCCTTGCCCTGACGGCATCGCGCCAGACAACAACAAAAACCGAGGTTTTCAATGACAACTGCTTTACAGCAACCAACGCTCTCAAGCCAATGCATGGCCGAGTTTCTGGGTACTGCACTCCTGATCTTTTTCGGCACTGGTTGTGTCGCCGCGCTCAAAGTCGCGGGCGCCAGCTTCGGCCTGTGGGAAATCAGCATCATCTGGGGCGTCGGCGTAAGCATGGCGATCTACCTCACCGCCGGTGTTTCCGGCGCGCACTTGAACCCGGCCGTGAGCATCGCTCTGGCAATCTTCGCCGACTTCGAAAAGCGCAAACTGCCCTTCTACATTCTTTCGCAGATCGCCGGCGCCTTCTGCGGCGCGCTGTTGGTTTACACGCTGTACAGCAATCTGTTCTTCGATTACGAACAAACTCACCAAATGGTTCGCGGCTCGACCGCCAGCCTCGAGTTGGCGTCGGTGTTCTCGACCTTCCCCAATCCGGTGCTGTCGACTGCTCAGGCGTTCCTGGTCGAGATGATCATCACCGCGATTCTGATGGGCGTGATCATGTCGCTGACCGACGACAACAACGGTCTGCCGAAAGGCCCGCTGGCACCGCTGCTGATCGGCTTGCTGATCGCGGTGATCGGTAGCTCTATGGGTCCGCTGACCGGTTTCGCGATGAACCCGGCGCGTGACTTCGGTCCGAAATTGATGACTTTCTTTACCGGCTGGGGTGAAATTTCCTTCACTGGCGGCCGCGATATTCCGTACTTCCTGATTCCGATTTTTGCACCGATTGTCGGTGCCTGCCTCGGCGCTGCCGGGTATCGCGGGCTCATCGCCCGTCACCTGACCGGCGCCACACCTGCTACAAAGGATGCAGAACCGGCCATTGACGGCAAACCAAGAACTTCTTGAAACAGTCGGCGCCGGCTCCTGCCCAATAGAGCCTGCGCCACGGCCCACTCTCCCTTATTTCGTCCAAGGCAATCGACATGACCGACATTCAGAATAAGAACTACATCATTGCCCTTGATCAGGGTACGACCAGCTCCCGCGCGATCATTTTCGACCGCGACGCGAACGTGGTCTGCACCGCGCAGCGCGAATTCGCTCAGCATTACCCGCAGGCCGGTTGGGTCGAGCACGATCCGATGGAAATCTTCGCCACCCAGAGCGCGGTGATGGTTGAAGCGCTGGCCCAGGCCGGTCTGCATCACGACCAGGTTGCCGCCATCGGCATTACCAACCAGCGTGAAACCACCGTGGTCTGGGACAAGACCACTGGCCGCCCGGTGTATAACGCCATCGTCTGGCAGTGCCGCCGCAGCACCGAGATCTGCCAGCAGCTCAAGCGCGATGGCCACGAAGAATATATCCGCGACAACACCGGTCTGGTCACCGACCCGTACTTCTCCGGCACCAAACTGAAGTGGATCCTCGACAACGTCGAAGGCAGCCGCGAGCGTGCGCGCAATGGCGAACTGTTGTTCGGCACCGTCGATAGCTGGCTGATCTGGAAATTCACCGGCGGCAAGGTGCACGTCACCGACTACACCAACGCCTCGCGCACCATGCTCTTCAACATCCACTCGCTGGAGTGGGATTCGAAGATGCTCGAGATCCTCGACATCCCCCGCGAGATGCTTCCGGAAGTGAAGGCTTCTTCGGAAATCTACGGTCGCACCAAGAGCGGCATCGCCATCGGCGGTATCGCCGGTGACCAGCAAGCCGCCTTGTTCGGGCAGATGTGCGTGGAGCCAGGCCAGGCGAAAAACACCTACGGCACTGGCTGCTTCCTGCTGATGAACACCGGCGACAAAGCGGTGAAATCCCAGCACGGCATGCTCACCACCATCGCGTGCGGCCCGCGTGGCGAAGTTGCTTATGCGCTGGAAGGTGCAGTGTTCAACGGCGGTTCCACCGTGCAGTGGCTGCGTGATGAACTGAAGATCATCAACGACGCCCACGACACCGAATACTTCGCCAATAAAGTGAAGGACAGCAATGGCGTGTACCTGGTGCCGGCCTTCACCGGTCTCGGCGCTCCGTACTGGGACCCGTATGCCCGTGGCGCGTTGTTCGGTCTGACGCGCGGCGTACGTGTGGATCACATCATCCGCGCCGCGCTGGAATCGATCGCCTACCAGACCCGCGACGTGCTCGACGCCATGCAACAGGACTCCGGCGAACGCCTCAAAGCCCTGCGTGTGGATGGCGGCGCGGTGGCGAACAACTTCCTCATGCAGTTCCAGGCCGACATCCTCGGCACGCAGGTCGAGCGCCCGCAAATGCGCGAAACCACGGCACTTGGTGCGGCGTACCTGGCCGGTCTGGCGTGCGGCTTCTGGGGCAGCCTGGACGAACTGCGCGGCAAAGCGGTGATCGAGCGCGAGTTCGAACCGAGCCTGGACGAAGTGGAGAAAGAGAAGCTGTACAAAGGCTGGAAAAAAGCCGTCAGCCGCACCCGTGACTGGGCGCGTGAAGACGCTGAATAAGCCAACCTTAGGACTGGCTAAAGCGGTCCAAACAGCGTGAAAGCGTAGCGAGCGAAGGCAAGCCAAGGCAAAAACAGGCGAGGACGCGGAGTTTACGGGCTTGTAAATGAGCAGTCCGAGCCTGTTTTTAACGCAGGATGGCCGAGCGCAGTAGCTTTCACGTTGTTTGGAAACTGGTCGGGAGCGGATTCCTGCGTCATCATGGGCAAATTTTGCACGGCAGCCCAAAGGAAGCCCCATGAATCTGCCTCCCCGTCAGCAGCAAATCCTCGAGCTGGTCCGCGAACGCGGCTATGTGAGCATCGAGGAAATGGCCACGCTGTTCGTTGTTACCCCGCAAACCATCCGCCGCGACATCAATCAGCTCGCGGAAGCCAATCTGCTGCGTCGCTACCATGGTGGTGCCGCCTATGATTCCAGTGTCGAAAACACCGCCTATGCGATGCGCGCCGACCAGATGCGCGATGAAAAACAACGCATCGGTGAAGCCATCGCCGCACAGATTCCCGATCACGCCTCGCTGTTCATCAATATCGGCACGACCACCGAATCGATTGCCCGCGCCCTGCTCAATCACAATCACCTGAAAATCATCAC
Source organism: Pseudomonas chlororaphis (assembly GCF_000783395.1). GTDB lineage: Bacteria > Pseudomonadota > Gammaproteobacteria > Pseudomonadales > Pseudomonadaceae > Aquipseudomonas > Aquipseudomonas chlororaphis_H. The sequence goes on from NZ_JSFK01000044.1 coordinate 36,550, forward strand.
CAACAACCTGCACGTAGCGTCGATGCTCAGTGCCAAGGATGATTTCGATGTGCTGCTGACCGGCGGCAATGTCCGTCGTGATGGCGGTGTTGTCGGTCAGGCGAGTGTGGATTTCATCAATCAGTTCAAGGTTGATTTTGCGCTGGTCGGGATCAGCGGTATTGATGAAGACGGTAGTTTGCTCGACTTTGACTATCAGGAAGTGCGGGTTTCCCAAGCGATCATTGCCAATGCACGGCAGGTGATTCTGGCGGCGGACTCGAGCAAGTTCGGGCGTAACGCGATGATTCGACTGGGGCCAATCAGCCTGATTGATTGCCTGGTGACCGATCAGCAGCCGGTGCCGGCGCTGGCGCAGTTGTTGAGTCAGCACAAGATTCGCCTGGAAGTCGTCTAGTTACTCGTTCCCACGCTCCGCGTGGGAATGCAGCCCGGGACGCTCTGCGTCCCACCTCAAAAGCCGACGCAGAGCGTCGATGGATGCATTCCTTTGCTGCGCATGGGAACGATCTGCCCGCAAATGTTCGAAAATTTTCTTTTAATCGCCCTTCGATGAGTTTTTTCAATCGAACGTGACTGGCTGCGCGCGTCTTTATGGGCTACCATTTTCGCAAATGAACATTCATGTTCGATTTCCAATATAGAAAATCAAAAGAACCCGAGGCCAGCCGATGTCCACCTCTACCTTGCGTACGCCCCCAATCTCCGAGATCTACGACATCGCCGTTATCGGTGGCGGGATCAATGGCGTGGGGATCGCAGCGGATGCCGCCGGTCGCGGGCTTTCGGTGTTCCTTTGCGAAAAGGACGATCTGGCCAGCCACACCTCGTCAGCCAGCAGCAAGCTGATCCACGGTGGCCTGCGCTACCTCGAACATTACGAATTCCGTCTGGTGCGCGAAGCGCTGGCCGAGCGCGAAGTGCTGCTGGCCAAGGCGCCGCACATCGTCAAACCGATGCGCTTTGTGCTGCCGCACCGTCCGCATCTGCGCCCGGCGTGGATGATCCGTGCCGGCCTGTTCCTGTATGACAACCTCGGCAAGCGCGAAAAACTGCCAGGTTCGAAAAGCCTGAAGTTCGGCGCCGACAGCGCGCTGAAAAGCGAAATCAAAAATGGCTTCGAATACTCCGACTGCTGGGTCGATGACGCCCGGCTGGTGGTCCTCAACGCCATGGCCGCCCGCGAAAAAGGCGCCCACGTCCACACTCAGACCCGTTGCGTCAGCGCCCGTCGCGCCAAAGGCTTGTGGCACCTGAACCTGGAACGCGCCGACGGCAGCCTGTTTTCGATCACCGCCAAAGCGCTGGTGAACGCCGCTGGCCCGTGGGTTGCCAAGTTCATTCGTGACGACCTGAAAATGGAATCGCCGTACGGCATCCGCCTGATTCAGGGCAGCCACATCATCGTGCCGAAACTGTACGAAGGTGATCACGCGCACATTCTGCAAAACGAAGATCAGCGTATCGTTTTCACCATTCCGTACCTGAACCACTTCACCCTGATCGGCACCACCGACCGTGAGTACACCGGCGATCCGGCGAAAGTGGCAATCACCGATGGCGAAACCGACTACCTGTTGAAAGTGGTCAACGCCCACTTCAAGCAGCAGATCAGCCGCGATGACATCCAGCACAGCTACTCGGGTGTACGGCCACTGTGCAACGACGAATCCGATAACCCGTCGGCGGTCACCCGCGATTACACCCTGGCCTTGTCCGGCAGTACCGAAGAAGCGCCGCTGTTGTCGGTGTTCGGCGGCAAGCTGACCACCTACCGCAAACTCGCTGAGTCGGCGATGGCGCAGTTGCTGCCGTTCTTCACGCAGATGCGCCCGAGCTGGACGGCCACCGCTACCCTGCCCGGCGGCGAAGACATGACCACGCCACAGGCTCTGTGCGCGCAGATTCGCGACAAGTTCGACTTCGTGCCGACCGAGATCGCTCGTCGCTGGTCTACCACTTACGGCAGCCGCACCTGGCGCATGCTTGAAGGGGTGGAAACCCTGGCCGACATGGGCGAACACCTTGGCGGCGGGCTCTACACTCGCGAAGTCGATTACCTGTGCAGCGAAGAGTGGGCGACCACGGCGCACGACATTCTGTGGCGCCGCAGCAAGCTGGGGCTGTTCACCACTCCGGCAGAGCAGGAGAAACTGGCGGCGTATCTGGGTAAGGTCGAGCACAACCGTAGCAAGATTGAAGCGGCGTGATGTGAACATTGCTTAAACGAAAGCCCCTGAATTGTGAGATTCAGGGGCTTTTTGTTTTGTGGGTTCTGCAAAATTTGATTGGGTCAGTTAGATCTCTTCCCCCTCACCCCAGCCCTCTCCCCCCGGGGGTAGAGGGGGAAAGGGAGCCGATCTCCGTGGGTTTCAAAATCTGAGTTCGACTCGGTATCTCACGTCGGCGTAACTTGCCCAAACAACGCGGTCGGTCCCCCCTCCCTCTGGGCGGTCCGACGTTTCGGGAGGGTTAGGGTGAGGGGCTTTTCGCCATTCGGATTTCCGAACGCGACTTCCCGGTCGATTCGGTAAACCGGATCAGTTACGCCCAAATAAATCATCACAAAACTTTAATAACGTTATAAATCATAAACTTAGCTAGATCAGACTGGTCTGGCACGACTCATGCTCTACACTCTCTCGACGAATGCCTGTTGCGCCAACACTTCAGGAGCCGTCAGGCATTCGAAGCACAAAAGGGCCGACGAACTGGCTCCATAAAAAAAACAATTCGAGGAAAATTTGATGCGCATCGTTCCCCATATCCTGGGCGCAGCCATTGCGGCCGCTCTGATCAGCACGCCAGTTTTCGCCGCCGAACTCACCGGCACCCTGAAGAAAATCAACGATTCGGGCACCATCACGCTCGCTCACCGCGACAGCTCCATTCCGTTTTCCTACATCGCCGATGCTTCCGGCAAACCAGTGGGCTACTCCCACGACATTCAGGTGGCCATCGTTGAAGCCCTGAAAAAAGACCTGAACAAGCCCGATCTGCAGGTCAAGTACAACCTGGTGACCTCGCAAACCCGTATCCCGCTGATCCAGAACGGCACCGCTGATATCGAGTGCGGCTCCACCACCAACAATGCCGAACGCGCCCAGCAAGTCGACTTCACCGTCAACATCTTCGAAATCGGCACCCGTCTGCTGGTCAAGAAAGACAAGGATGGCAAGCCGTCCTACGCTGACTTCGCCGACCTGAAAGGCAAAAACGTCGTGACCACCGCCGGCACCACGTCCGAGCGCATCATCAAAGCGATGAACGCCGACAAGCAGATGGGCATGAACATCATCTCCGCCAAAGACCACGGCGAATCCTTCAACATGCTGGAAAGCGGCCGCGCCGTAGCCTTCATGATGGACGACGCCCTGCTGGCCGGCGAAGAAGCCAAGGCCAAGAAACCGGCTGACTGGATCATCACCGGTACGCCGCAGTCGTTCGAAGCCTACGCGTGCATGGTTCGTAAAGACGACCCGGCCTTCAAGAAAGCTGTCGATGACGCCATCGTTGGCCTGTACAAGTCTGGCGAGATCAACAAGATCTACAGCAAGTGGTTCGAGAGCCCGATTCCACCAAAAGGCCTGAACCTCAACTTCCCGATGAGCGACAAGGTGAAAGGTCTGATCGCCAACCCGAGCGACAAGCCTGCGCCTGACGTAAAAATCTGATTCCTGACTAACCTTATCTCCTGAGGGAGCCACCCTCCCTCAGGCGTCTGTTACTACCTGCTGGCTATACAGTGGAACACTCGACCTGGCGGTTTTCGAGCCGATCGCGTGTGCCTGACGTTCAACGTCAGGTGGGAAAGGATCTTCCCCAAGCGGGTGCTTGTACATCGATCGATCTCGAGGGGAGACCCTAATGAATTACAACTGGGACTGGGGCGTGTTCTTCAAGTCCACCGGCGTCGGCAGCGAGACTTATCTCGACTGGTACGTCTCCGGTTTGGGCTGGACCATTGCCATCGCCATCGTGGCGTGGATCATCGCCTTGCTGCTGGGCTCCATACTGGGGGTCATGCGCACGGTGCCAAACCGTATCGTATCGGGCATCGCCACCTGCTACGTCGAGCTGTTCCGTAACGTGCCGCTGCTGGTTCAGCTGTTCATCTGGTACTTCCTGGTACCCGACCTGCTGCCGCAAAACCTGCAGGACTGGTACAAACAGGACCTCAACCCGACCACCTCGGCTTACTTGAGCGTTGTCGTGTGCCTGGGCCTGTTCACCGCCGCCCGTGTCTGCGAGCAAGTGCGTACCGGCATCCAGGCGCTGCCACGCGGTCAGGAATCCGCCGCCCGCGCCATGGGCTTCAAGTTGCCGCAGATCTACTGGAACGTGCTGCTGCCCCAGGCCTACCGGATCATCATTCCGCCGCTCACCTCGGAATTCCTCAACGTCTTCAAGAACTCCTCCGTGGCGTCCCTGATCGGCCTGATGGAATTGCTGGCGCAAACCAAGCAGACCGCCGAATTCTCGGCCAACCTGTTTGAAGCGTTCACCCTGGCCACGCTGATCTACTTCACCCTGAACATGAGCCTGATGCTGCTGATGCGCATGGTCGAGAAGAAAGTCGCAGTGCCCGGCCTGATCTCCGTGGGGGGTAAATAATGGACTTCGATTTCAGCGGCATCATCCCCGCTATCCCGGGCCTGTGGAACGGCATGGTCATGACCTTGCAGTTGATGGTCATGGGCGTGGTCGGCGGCATCGTGCTGGGGACGATCCTCGCGCTGATGCGCCTGTCGTCGAGCAAACTGCTGTCGCGGGTGGCCGGCGCTTATGTGAACTACTTCCGTTCGATCCCGCTGCTGCTGGTGATCACCTGGTTCTATCTGGCGGTGCCGTTCGTGCTGCGCTGGATCACCGGCGAAGACACGCCGATCGGTGCGTTCACCTCCTGCGTCGTGGCCTTCATGATGTTCGAAGCCGCGTACTTCTGCGAAATCGTCCGGGCCGGCGTGCAGTCGATCCCCAAAGGTCAGATGGCCGCCGCGCAGGCGATGGGCATGACCTATGGCCAGACCATGCGTCTGATCATCCTGCCCCAGGCGTTCCGCAAGATGACCCCGTTGCTGCTGCAACAGTCGATCATCCTGTTCCAGGACACCTCGCTGGTTTACACCGTGGGCCTGGTGGACTTCCTTAACTCCGCCCGTTCCAGCGGCGACATCATCGGTCGTTCCAACGAGTTCCTGATCTTCGCCGGTGTCGTCTACTTCATCATCAGCTTTTCCGCCTCGCTGCTGGTCAAGCGTCTGCAAAAAAGGTTCGCCGTATGATCTCTATCAAAAACATCAACAAGTGGTATGGCGACTTCCAGGTGCTGACTGATTGCAGCACCGAGGTCAAAAAAGGCGAAGTGATCGTGGTCTGCGGCCCGTCGGGTTCCGGCAAATCGACCCTGATCAAATGCGTCAACGCGCTGGAGCCGTTCCAGAAAGGCGACATCGTCGTTGACGGCACCTCGATTGCCGACTCGAAGACCAACCTGCCGAAACTGCGTTCGCGCGTGGGCATGGTGTTCCAGCATTTCGAGCTGTTCCCGCACCTTACCATCACCGAAAACCTGACCATCGCGCAGATCAAGGTGTTGGGCCGCAGCAAGGAAGAGGCGACCAAGAAAGGTCTGCAACTGCTTGAGCGCGTCGGTCTGTCGGCACATGCCCACAAGCATCCGGGGCAACTCTCCGGTGGTCAGCAACAGCGTGTGGCGATTGCCCGTGCGCTGGCGATGGACCCGATCGTCATGCTGTTCGACGAACCGACCTCGGCGCTCGACCCGGAAATGGTCAACGAAGTGCTCGACGTGATGGTGCAACTGGCCCACGAAGGCATGACCATGATGTGCGTGACCCACGAAATGGGCTTCGCCCGCAAAGTGGCCGACCGCGTAATTTTCATGGACGCCGGCAAGATCATCGAAGACTGCCCGAAAGAGGAATTTTTCGGCGACATCAGCGCCCGCTCCGAACGCGCGCAACACTTCCTCGAGAAAATCCTGCAGCACTAAAAGCAACACCGCCTCCCCCTGTAGGAGCTGCCGCAGGCTGCGATCTTTTGACTTTGTTTTTAAAGATCAAAAGATCGCAGCCTGCTGCAGCTCCTACAGGGGATTGGTGAAGTTTGTTGTGGTGGTTGACCCAAGGCATCTGTGATGAAATGCGACCCCAATCTCTATCGCGCAGCGCCGCCATCACTTGCCGTGAAGCCTCGTCTGATTCGTCATTTGTTCCTGCCGCCGCTGGTCATCATCCTGATGATCGGATTGGGTTTTATCGGCTTCTGGACGAGTGAACATTTCGGCATTCGCAGCCTCGGCGAGAACGGTCAGCGTCAACTGGAGCTGCACGCCCGCGCGGTCGAAAGCGAGATCAGCAAATACACCTACCTGCCCAGCCTGCTGGAACTCGAAACGAGTGTGTCGCAGTTGCTGGCCGACCCGACCCCGCAATACCGGGAAACGGTCAACGCTTACCTCGAAGGCCTGAACCGGCGCAGTCGCAGTCGGGCCATCTACGTCATGGACACCACCGGCCGCGTCATGGCCACCAGCAACTGGCGCGATGTCGACAGTTACCTCGGTGAAGACCTGTCCTTCCGCGCCTATTTCCAGAAAGCCGTACGCGGCGAACCCGGGCGTTTCTACGGCATCGGCAGCACCAACGGCGAACCCGGTTACTACCTCGCTCATGGCCTCGAAGAGCATGGCAAGATCATTGGCGTCGCCGTGGTCAAGGTGCGCCTGGAGGCCATGGAAGAACGCTGGCAGCGCGCGCGTCTGGAAGCCTTCGTCAGCGATGAAAACGGCATCATCATTCTCTCCAGCGATCCGGCCCGGCGCCTGAAAGCAGTGATTCCCTTGAGTGAAGCCACCAAGGAAAAACTCGCCCGCAGCCTGCAGTACTACTGGTTCCCGCTCAACGAACTGCAACCGTTGGCTCGCGAAACCCTGTCCGAAGGCGTGGAGAAACTCACCTTCCCGGCCAACAGCGAAGTGCAGTCCGGCGAGGATGACATCAGCTATCTGGCGCAGACCCGACCGCTGAGCGACACGCCGTGGAATTTCACCCTGCTCACGCCGCTGCAGGACCTGCGCCGCGAAGCGATCAACCAAGGCATTCTCGTTGCCGTCGCGTTCGCCCTGGTGGCCTTCCTGCTGATCGCCTGGAACGAACGGCGCAAGGTCATCGCCACTCGGCTTGCCGCCCGCGAAGCCTTGCAGGAGGCCAACAATCAACTGGAGCGTCGGATTACCGAACGCACCACCGACCTGCGCGCCAGCAACGAGCGACTGAAAAGCCAGATCCGCGAACGTCGCCAAGCCGAAGAGACCTTGCGTCGTGCGCAGGATGAACTGGTCCAGGCCGGCAAACTCGCCGCCATCGGCCAGATGTCGACCAGCATTGCCCACGAATTGAACCAGCCGCTGGCGGCGATGCGCACGCTGTCGGGCAACACCGTGCGCTTTCTCGAACGCGGTCAGCTCGACGTCGCCAGCACCAACCTCAAGACCATTAACGATTTGATCGACCGCATGGGCCGGATCACCGCCAGCCTGCGCTCGTTCGCCCGGCGCGGGGACAATCAGGGTCAGGCCAGCCTCGGCAAAGCCGTCGATGCCGCGTTGCAGGTGCTCGGTGCCCGCGTGGAAACCTCGGCGCTGGACGTGCATCGTCAGTTCATCGACGTACAGGTGCAGATCGACCAGACCCGCCTCGAACAGATTCTGGTCAACCTGATCGGCAACGCCCTCGACGCCATGCAGGCGCAACCACGGCCAGAACTGTGGCTGGAGGGCGAAGAGTTCAATGGCAAATATCGTCTGCGCGTACGGGACAACGGCCACGGCATCGACGCCGAAGCGCGCAAGCATCTGTTCGAACCGTTCTTCACCACCAAACCCGGCGAACAAGGCCTGGGTCTTGGCTTGACGCTTTCCGCCAGCCTCGCGGCCGCCACCGGCGGACATCTGGGTGTTGAACACCCGGCCAGCGGTGGTACCACCTTCGTCCTCAGTTTACCGTTGGTAAGCCCTACTCCTGCCGAGCCAATATGAACCACGAACTCAGTGTGCTGATCGTCGAAGACGACCCCCATGTGCTGCTCGGCTGCCAACAGGCGCTGACCCTCGAAGACATTCCCTGCGTCGGCGTCGGCAGTGCCGAGGAGGCACTGGAGCGCGTCGGCGACAACTTTGCCGGCATCGTCATCAGCGACATTCGCCTGCCTGGCATCGATGGCCTGGAACTGCTGACCCGCCTCAAGCAACGTGATCGCAGCCTGCCGGTGGTGTTGATCACCGGTCACGGCGATATTTCCATGGCCGTCGGCGCGATGCAGAAAGGCGCTTACGACTTCATGGAGAAACCGTTCTCGCCGGAGCGTCTGGTCGACGTTGCGCGACGGGCGCTGGAGCAACGCAGCCTCGCCCGCGAAGTGTCGTCACTGCGCCGGCAACTGGCCGAACGCGACTCCCTTGAAGGACGCATCATCGGTCGCTCACCGGCCATGCAAAACCTGCGCGAATTGATCGCCAACGTCGCCGACACTTCAGCCAACGTGTTGATCGAGGGCGAGACCGGCACCGGTAAAGAACTGGTCGCCCGTTGCCTGCACGACTTCAGTCGCCGCCACAGCAAGCAATTCGTCGCGCTGAACTGCGGCGGTCTGCCGGAAAACCTTTTCGAAAGCGAGATTTTCGGCCACGAGGCCAACGCCTTCACCGGCGCCGGCAAACGGCGCATCGGCAAGATCGAACATGCGGACGGCGGCACATTGTTCCTCGACGAAGTGGAAAGCATGCCGCTGCCGTTGCAGATCAAACTGCTGCGCGTGTTGCAGGAACGCACCCTCGAACGCCTCGGCTCGAACCAGAGCGTGGCGGTGGATTGCCGGGTGATCGCTGCGACCAAATCCGACCTCGACGAAGCAAGCAGGGCCGGTGAATTTCGCAGCGACTTGTACTACCGCCTCAACGTGGTGACGCTGGAATTGCCGCCCTTGCGCGAGCGCCGCGAAGACATCCTGCAACTGTTCGAACACTTCACCCAGCAGTCGGCCCTGCGCTTCGATCGCGCGCTGCCGGAGCTGGACAACCAGACCCTGTCGAACCTGATGAGTCACGACTGGCCGGGCAACGTGCGTGAACTGCGCAACGTCGCCGAACGGTTTGCCCTCGGTTTACCGGCGTTCAAAAAGACTGGCGCCAGCAGTGGCGGACAAGGCCTGGCGTTCGCCGAAGCGGTGGAAGCCTTCGAACGCAACCTGCTCAGCGATGCCCTGCAACGCAGCGGCGGCAACCTGACTCAGGCCAGTCTTGAACTGGGCATGGCCAAGACCACGCTGTTCGACAAAGTGAAAAAGTACGGGTTGAGCCACTGATGGATCTGTTTTTCAAAGCCCTGTTGGGCGCAGCGGTGGTGCTGATCATCGCGGCGCTGTCGAAGACCAGAAACTACTACATCGCCGGATTGGTGCCGCTGTTTCCGACGTTTGCGCTGATTGCGCATTACATCGTCGGCAAGGGGCGTTCGATTGATGATTTGAAGACCACGATCGTGTTTGGGATCGTGGTCGATCATTCCTTATTTTGTTTATTTGGCGACTTTGTACGTGATGGTTGATCGGATGCGGCTGGAGGCTTCGCTGGCGGTGGCGGCGGTGGCGTGGTTGATGGCTGCCACTGTTTTGGTGACTGTTTGGGTTCGCCTGCACAGCTGACCCTCACCCCAGCCCTCTCCCAGAGGGAGAGGGGGCCGACCGAGGTGTCTTGCGTCTGACATTGACCTGAAAGATCCAGTTGATTATGGATTCGGTACAGCACGTTCAGGTCGGTGTACAACTCCAGCATCCCCCGATCAGTCCCCTCTCCCTCTGGGCGGTCCGACGTTTCGGGAGGGTTAGGGTGAGGGGCTTTTGGCTCCTGACCGATATCAACTAACCGTACCGCCCTTCGACTCCGCCATAATCTGCCGAATCGCCCCGACAAACGTCTCCACCGGCTGCCCGCCCGTCACCGCGTACTGCCCGTTGAACACCACGGTCGGCACCGAACTCACCCCGCGCTGCAGCCACAACTGCTCTTCTTCACGCACCTCATCGGCAAACTCGTCCGACGCCAGTACAGCCTCGGCACGCTGACGATCCAGCCCGACACTTTCCGCAATCTGCACCAGTTGCCGGTGATCCGACGGATTGCCGCCCTCACTGAAATAAGCCTTGAACAGCGCCTCCTTCAAGGCCAACTGCACACCTTCAAGCCCCGCCCAGTGCAGCAGGCGATGCGCATCGAAGGTGTTGTAGATGCGGCTGTTGCCATCAGTGCGAAAGGCAAACCCCAGCTCGGCGCCACGGGCGCGGATCGCTTCGCGGTTCTTCTGCGACTGCTCTGGGGTCGAACCGTATTTCTCTTGAATGTGCTCGGCAATGTTTTGCCCGGCGGCGGCCATTTTCGGGTTCAGTTCGAACGGCTGAAAACGGATTTCGGCCTGCACTTCGTTGCGCAGAATTTCCAGTGCCTGTAACAGGCCATACAAGCCGACGACGCACCAAGGGCAGGAGACGTCGCTGACAAAATCGATTTTCAAAGCGGAATTCATCAAACACCTCGCAGGGGAAATCGTGCGGGAAAGTTTGCACGATACACCTGCTTCAGATTTTTGGTGACCATAGCGGCTCCTTCGCGAGCAGGCTCGCTCCCACCCTTGGAATGCGTTCCCCTGTGGGAGCGAGCCTGCTCGCGAAGAGGCCCGCTCAGACAACACAAATACCTCGGCTACAGCAGATTCCCGCCCGCCACCGGTTCAATCTGCGCCCAGTGCGAAGTGTCTTCACGATGCGCCTGCAAATACGGCAGCACCGCCGCCAGCAACGGTTCCTTGAACGCCTCTTGAAAGCGATGCGCCAGCCCCGGAATCAGCTTCAACTGACTACCGCGAATATGCGCCGCCAGATGCACGCCGTGCATCACCGGCAACAACGGGTCCGCCGTGCCATGCACCACCAGCGTCGGCACGCGCAATTGGTTGAGCAACGCCACCCGGCTCGGCTCGGCAAGAATCGCCATGATCTGCCGCTTTACGCCTGCGGGGTTGAACGCACGGTCGTACGACAGCGCCGCCTGATGCAGCAAGGCCTGCCGATCATCGGTCACCGCCGGGCTACCCAGCGCCGCCAGCAAATCAGCCTGTTGCTCCAGTGCCACCTGACGATTCGGTGCACCGCGTCGCGACAGCAACTGCACCAGCGCTGCACTCGGTGCCGGCAATCCTTCGGCGCCCGAGGTGGTCATGATCAATGTCAGGCTCTCGACCCGCTGCGGTGCCATCGCTGCCATGTGCTGGGCGATCATCCCGCCCATGCTCGCGCCCAGTACGTGGAATTGCTCGACATGCAACGCGTCCATCAAACCCAGCGCGTCGTCCGCCATGTCGGTCAGGCTGTACGGCGCCGCTACCGGCAGACCGAGCTTGTAACGCAGCACTTCGAACGTCAGGTTGGCGTCAGCCGGCGCCTGACGCCAGGTCGACAGACCGACATCGCGGTTGTCGTAGCGAATCACCCGAAAGCCCTGCTGACACAGCGCGACCACCACTTCGTCCGGCCAGTGGATCAACTGTCCACCCAGGCCCATGACCAGCAATAACGCCGGATCCGACGCGCGGCCAATGCTCTGGTAAGCCAGGCTCACCTGTTGCAGATCGACGTGTTCGGTCGGCACATTCACATCGCAACGCGCCGCCGCCCATGCCGACGATCCGAAAAAAATCGCGGCCAATAAAGCCGCGACAGATAAAAAACCCTTAGCCATGAAAAACACCGAAACGCAGAACCCCAGTAGAGCGCGAGTCTGATGAAGTTTGTACAAGCGCGCTGCCACAGTTCCATGACAGTTTGATGAAGAGTGCCGAGCGGTCATGGGCGCTGTTGCAAACAATATCTATGTACCGCCATCGCCTTGCGCGATTTCTCTTCAATGACGCGCTCAGGGACGGACTCCCCGCCCCGCCATGCGAGTCATGCCACCATGCCCGATCGCCTTATTCTGGATGAGCTCCCCGCACCGTCACCCTTGCCCGAAACCGTTGAGCACCTGCTGAAAACGATTGATGAAACCCTGTTGCTGCAAGCCAGTCACCGCTGGCGCGCCAGCAGCGAGGGTTTACGCGACCTGTTTGCAACCAGCCCGGCGCTGCGCGACACCGTCAATGAGCTGTTGCGCCAACAGCTGCAACTGGACGGTGAAAAAACCGGCTTGCGCTTTGCTGCCACCGCTGACACGTCGGAACACATCGTCAGCCTCACCGATGCCTGTGCCTTTGTCGTTCAACAGCCGACGCTGGAAACCGATCTGGATCAGCGTTGTGCCCCCAGCGGTATCCCCGCAGATCATCCGTTGTACACCTTGAAGCCCCTGCAACTTCTGGAAAAACTCAAATCGCTCGATCCGCGCAAAAGCCACGAGGTTCGCTGGGCCGCGTTCTGGGACGCGCGTGCGCCGCGCACTCCGGTGTCGCGACGTACCCGCGCCACGCAGCTTTACCGTGAACATTTCGAAGCCACCGCGCACACCGCCCTCGCCCACCGGACCATCACCACCGCACAACTCAAAACGCTGCAGCAGATCATCGATTCAGGTGCTGGCGCGCTGACTGTCGAGGGACAACCCATCCACACCGAAAAGCTGGCGCTGGTGCTGAGCAATGAAAGCAAAGTCAAACTCCCCGGTGCCTGGGTCATCAGCGTCGGCGATTGGGCCACGGCGCCGCCATTGCTCTATCTGCCCGGCAATTCCACGTCGATCCAGGCCTTCAACACACGGGCAGAAATGCAAATATGGCTGACCCGCCAGGTACAGATCCCCACCGGCCTGCCCAAGGACATCCTGCGCGTTGACTACAGCGCAGCGCTCGACCCGATGGTCACCGGGGCAAGCGACCTGTTCGCCGACCGACAGCACGCGCAGCTGGGGGCCTTGAGCAGCACCAATAAAGGCAAATCCGGGATAAGAGAGCACGGCGCACGATCACTGGTGCATGTCGACCTGATCGATCATCAGCGCAGCAGCGCGATCATCGTCGCGGCGCCAGCAAAAACGCTCACGTTCGCCGGCGATACCGAGATGGATGAGAAACCGCTGTTCGGCAACCTGTCGGCGGCGATTCCACTGGCGGTGCGGCACGCGGCGCTGAAACGCGAACGCGATGCGCTCGAACACTTGCTGGACAACGACAGCGACGGGGCTCGATCCCGAGAGTGCAAGGAGGCCCTCAAAGCGCTGGAGACTGCCGAACAAGCCGGAGAGGCTGCCGCGACAGCTCTGATTTACCGCGACGGCCCCCTCGAGGTGACCACCTTCAACACAGCGTTCACAGCCCTGCGTCAGGCGCACCGGGACGGCCTGTACGCCGAAGGCAAACTGCAAGCCGCCTTGGGCCAACTCGACAGTGGCGAACATGATCGGCTCAAAGCCGTACTGGACACCCCCATCGCGGCGGAGCGCGACGCGGACATCACAGTAGCCCGTCTGACGTTGGAGCTGACGGAAACCAGAGACAGGATCCGTACGACGCAAAGCGAACCACTCAAGGGGCTGCTGGTGATCGCACGCCAGGCGGCCCTATCGGACAGAGCATCGACTGCCAGCCTGATGCTCTACTGGCCCGGCACCGGTGGCGGCCTGCAACGCTTTGCCGATCGCCGGACACTGGAGCGCGAAGTGTTCCGGATTCTGGATCACGACAGCGACCTGACCCTGCAACTGAGCCCGCTGACCACAGACCCGCTGCATCACTGCCTCGATGAGCTGGTGACCGACTTCGAAGCCAAAGCCACACCGCTGCGCGGTAAGCCCGAGCAGACTGACGCCCTGGAAATTCTGCGCCAGGATTGCTTCGCCCAGGTACAGGTTGCGGTGCACGCCGCCCGAAGCCTGGCCTTCGCTCACCTGCTGGAACAGGAACGCAGCGGCACCCTCGCCGGCCACCTGCCGGACTGGCTGATCAAACTCAAGGAAAGCGAGCGTAGCGGGCTGAAACAGAACATCGAGGCGTACATCGCAACGATGCGCGAAAGCCACGCCCTCATGACCCTCGCGCTGGAACCCCGGGACGATTTCACCCGCCGCCACCTGCACGCCCGGCTGCGCAAGGACTTCTCGCTTGAAGGCCACTTTTCCGTGCAAGTCGAGCTGCCCGACTCGACCAAAACCGAACAGGTGCCCGAGGCAGGGCCCGGTGGCCCCCGCAAGACCACCGTCATTGTACCCAGCAAAACCCGCAGCAAAATGTCACTGGAGGACCTGGCCCAGCTCAATATCGACAACGTGCACTCTGTGCTCAATGACGCGCTGTCGCAGCGTTTGATTTTCCTGCGGCTGGAGGTCACCGCGACCCTCAAAAGGGATCGCACGCGCCTGCTCAACGGTATCAACCTGACCTATCTGCGCAGGGTTTTGCCGGAACTCGACTTGCCCAAGGCCTATGAGCAGAAAATCCACGACGCGTTCAGGGGCGCCACCAGCGAACCGGAGTTTGTCAAACAACACCGTCGCGAAAGCCTGATCGAACCCTGGCGCCTGATGCTGAAAATACAAAGCGACAATGCGCGCCTGCAAAAACACCTCAGCCAGGATGAAGCAGCGCTGCTGAACATCGCCATCGATGCCGACACCGCAGAGGCGTGGCAAGCCAACGGCAACCGTATTGCCCTGTTGCCGGTGTCGCTGAAAGTCGGCGGCAAAGACACTCCGGGCGAAGGTCCGGTAACCCTGTCCGGTGTCAGCCTGATCGAAGAACAAATCAGCGGCGTCACCCTGTTGTACCTGCCAGACAGCCACGACGGGCAGTTTTTCCGCCGCTACGACAATCTCGAAGCAGCGCGCAAGGGACTGTTCACGTTATGCGGGAGTGACAAGTGGATCGAGTATCTGGCAGGCCGGGCTTTACAGGGCAATGTCAGGGCTCATGTCAGCCGTATCGGCCAGGCCGTGGAGAAAAACTTTGATGCGATCATCGAAGTGGGCGTGCGCTGGCCGGTGAGTACTTCGCTGGCAGCGCACCTGCTCGATGCACACATGGGGCGCTTGATCGAAGCCCATCGCGGCACGTCGCGCTCCAACGATGAGCTGTTCTTCGAGCGCTACACCCTGAAAGGCCCGCGTGCATTCAATTACATAAAAATGGCAATGGGGATGGTGCCCTTCGTCGGCAGTGTGCTGGCCCTTTATCAGGCGTGGACCGCTGCCAATCAGGCCGCCGCCGCATTCTTGCGCGGTGATGTGGCTGACGGGCTGGCGGAAATCGAGTCCATGTTGCTGTCGTTGATCGATGCGCTGATGGATCTGCTCCCGGGCGAAGCGGTAGCCTCGACGCTCTCGCGTACGACACGCGCGTTGACGCAAGCCCGGCAACTCCACGCGGTGCTCGGCAATGTCGCAGCACTGCACGGCAAGTCGCAGCGCCAGGCCAGGCATGTGCTGGCGCGCTTCAAGGATTACGAATATGAAAAGCCGATTTCTCTGGCGGGCACAGAACCGGTCAGCCACGGTCTCTACCGAGGGATCTACCGACATGCCGACGGCGATTTCATTGAACGTCAGGGCCGTCTCTACCAAGTGGAACTGAGCCGCGATTCGCGCAGCTGGCGCCTGGCGGGCAACTCGCGAAAAACCTACAAGCAGCCGATTGCCCTGGACGAAACCGGGCGTTGGGACACCTGGTTCGGTGTTTACGGAACAACCCTTGAAGGCGCGCTGCCGGGTGGCGGCAATGTCGTCGGGCACGTGGCCGATACTTTGACGCCCTATTGGCCGCCAGCGATTCGGCAACGCCTGCCGCGCTGGCTGGTGGATCGTGATTTTCGCCGCCATCACCAACTGACCGCTGCCGCTGACGATCTGGCAGACCAACTGCAGATCAGAGGTAAAAAAAGCGACCGGATGCTCAACACCTACCGCAACGCCCCGGTCGCCGAACGCCCTGCCATGTGGCCGGCTGTCGAAGCCGCGTGCGTTGGTGATATCCAACTGGCCAGACAGCGTTATCAGACGTTGACCGAGCTGACTGAGCTGACCCGTGGCAGAAAGCGCAGAGTGGTCAGTGAGATGCAAAGCAAGACCGCATGGTTATTGAGTGATCGCTATCGACGACGCGCAGTTCACACCTCACACAGCGTTCATGCCATGACAGTGAAGATCAAAGAACTGAAGAGCGTGCGTAACGCTCTGCCGCCCGGCTCCCTGGCACGGCACTTGGAAATCATGGAGGAGATACGCGGGTTGCGCGTCGAGATGGTACAAAAACTCGACCATATGGACGAGTTCAAGGAACAGGTCAATTATTGGTATGAACGTGTCCTGGCAAAAGACCGGCCGAAGATATCCGCGCTCGTCGACAAACTCAACACCCACCAAAGCGACGCCATCCTGCTGTACCTGAAAACATCCCAACGCCTGGAAATCGTCAAGAAAGCCGGTAGCCCCGACGATGCTTCATGGCTCTATCTACTGAATCTGGCAGAGCCTCTTCGCGATGACATCGATCGCGTTCTGTACCGCCACTACGACATGCCGAACATCGTTGGTACCACTGGCGAACGTAACCGTATGCTGCAGGAATGCGTCGACGTGAGCGCCAGGTTCCGGCGCGAAATGGCCGTCTGGACAGCCAGCTACCCACAGTTCTTTCATCTGGAAGTGGTCGAGCCATTGCTCGAAGGCATTGACCGACTGGCTGAACGGGCACGCGCAGCGATCAACAAGCCGCCAGCACCAAGAGTCGCAGGGCGGCTGTTGCAGCGCGTATTTATCACTGAGGACAATCAATTGCGCCACGGCGTGGAGCAGTGGGATAACGTGACTCAGACCCGTCGATACCGGAGCACCGGGCGTGATGGCCATGAAGAAATCTGGGAACAAGGCGCCGATGGCATATTACGCCTGACCAACCCGCAACCCAGAGTGACCCGTTCGCCCGCCGGGTTGAGTCTGGCCACCCTGGTCACTGAGGCACAGCAACGGCTGGATAACCTGGCAGCCTACCGAGCTTCGGTTCAGAGACATGCCGACGCGGATATGCTCCCCATCGACTTGCAACACATGATGGACAGTCAGGCAAATGAACTGCGCAACCGCGCCGACCGTATCGCGGCCAAATCTGCCCAGCACCCAATGATCCAGCGATTGCGCGATCAGGCTGGCGAATTGGCCGTCGAAGGTCGCGCCCTGCGCACCCAACATTCACTGACCAGTCAGAAGCCTACCGACGGCATGCTGGATGACCTTATCGGCCAGAATGCGGTGGAGATCCGCAGAATCCATCCACGGCGGCGACTCGCTGACTATCAGGGCCGCCCCAATTACTTGCAGGAATATGAGGTCTGGAACCTCACGCAGGAGCCTGCGCATTTGCTCTGGTACGTGCATTTCCATTACCGCTCGGCCACCCGGCCTTTTCGCGGATTCGAAAGAGCCCATCTGAAACTCCCGCAGTATCGCAAGCTGACCCACGCTGACGACCCGACCTTGCTCGATTCGAGAATCACCGGGCAGTCGATTGTTCTGACTCACTTCGACGCACTCTGAGAACAATTCGCGTCAGACACAGGGAGAACGGCTCAGGCAACCTCCGGCAGTTCTCCAGTGAAAGAAGGCCGGGCTGTCGACAGTCCGGCCAACATGAGACAAACTCAACCTCTTTGCGTTGATCACAAGTTTTCCTCATGGAGCCATCAGTGCTTGAAATCCGCCACCTGAAAACCCTGCACGCCCTGCGCGAAGCCGACAGCCTAGTCGATGCCGCCGACCGTTTGCACCTGACGCAGTCAGCGCTGTCCCACCAGTTCAAGGAGCTTGAAGAACGCCTGGGCATGGCGTTGTTCGTGCGCAAGACCAAACCGGTGCGGTTCACCAGCGCCGGTTTGCGCTTGCTGCAACTGGCGGACGCGACCCTGCCGCTGTTGCGCGCCGCCGAACGCGATATCGGTCGTCTGGCCGGTGGCACCGCCGGACGTTTGCACATGGCCATCGAATGCCACAGCTGCTTCCAGTGGCTGATGCCGACCATCGACCAGTTCCGCGATGCCTGGCCGGAAGTCGAACTCGACCTCGCTTCGGGTTTCGCCTTCGCACCGCTGCCGGCGCTGGCCCGTGGTGATCTGGATCTGGTGGTGACTTCCGATCCGCTGGAAATCGCCGGCATCACGTATGTACCGCTGTTTACCTACGAAGCCATGCTCGCGGTGGCCAATCAGCATGCACTGGCAAGCAAGCCGTACATCGTCCCCGAAGACCTGTTGACGGAAACGCTGATCACCTACCCGGTGGAACGCGACCGCCTCGACATCTTCACGCGCTTCCTGGAACCGGCCGACATCGAACCGGCGCAGGTGCGCACTTCAGAGCTTACGGTGATGATGATGCAACTGGTCGCCAGTGGTCGTGGCGTCTGCGGTATGCCGCACTGGGCGCTGCATGAATACAGCTCGCGCGGTTATGTGAAGGGCAAACGGCTGGGGGAAAAAGGCTTGTTCGCAACGCTGTACGCGGCGATTCGCACCGACATGCTCGATGCACCGTACATGCGTGATTTTCTGCTGACGGCGAAGGACACGTCCTTCTCGACTCTCGACGGTGTCAGCGCCGTACGCTGAACCTTGTGGGAGCGAGCTTGCTCGCGAAGGCGTCGGGTCAGTCAATCTGATTGTTGAATGTTCCACCGCATTCGCGAGCAAGCTCATTCCCACAAGGGCGGGGTGAACTCAGATCTCACGCCACATGTCGATCTTGTCGAAGTAGTCTTCACCCACCCGCACCGCCAGCGGTTCGAGGCCGAACTGGACGAAACCGCAGCGCAGATAGAGATTGAGCGCGGCGTCATTGCCGGCGGTGACGGTGAGCTGGATGACTTTCAGTTCGGGATGGTTTTGCGCGTTGGCCAGCGCGGCTTGCACCAGCTCATACCCCAGGCCGTGCTGACGAAAATCCGCCGACACGTACATGCCGAACAACGTGGCTTTATGGCGGGCCTTTTCACGCGGCTCGAAGGCCAGGCCGACGATACCGGCCAACGTACCGGCTTCAAACGCGCCAAGTACCACGTCGAGCTTGCTGGTCAGGCGCCCTTCCCACCAGCTCAGCGGCATCACCGCGCGCTCGCGCACGCTGGAGGTGAAGGCCTGCGGATGACGGTCGTAGGCTTCGAGCATCAGTTCCCGGTAAGCCAGGGCATGGCTGGCGTCCAGCCGTTCGATCCACATGCTCACGCCGTCCTGCGTTGTTCAAGCATCAGCCGCACAGCGAGGCCGCCGAGGACGAACCCCATGAAATAACGCTGCAGCGCCAGCCAAGTCGGGTTACGCACGAACCACGACGCAATGCCCGCCGCGAACAGCGCGATCAGCAAGTTGACGCAAAAACTCACGCTGATCTGGGTCAGGCCGAGCACGATGCTTTGGGTGAACACCGAGCCGTGTTCAGGGGTGATGAATTGCGGGAACACCGAAAGGTAGAACACCGCGATTTTCGGATTCAGTGCGCTGGTCAAAAAGCCCATGGTGATCAACTTGCGCGACGAGTCCGCCGGCAATTGCTGCGCTTCGAACGGCGAGCGCGCACCGGGTTTCACTGCTTGCCAGGCCAGCCACAGCAGGTACAGCGCACCGGCCCACTTGAGCACTTCATAGGCCATCGGCACCGCCAGAAACACCGCCGTCAAACCAGCCGCCGCCGCAAACAAATGTACAAAGAATCCCGCCACCACGCCGAGCAACGACGTGACCCCGGCCTTGCGTCCCTGGCAGATCGAACGCGAGATCAGGTAAATCATGTTCGGCCCCGGCGTCAGTACCATCAGCAACGCGGCAGCAGCGAAGATCAGCAGGTCTTGAAGCGGGATCATGGCAATGTCCTTTGCGAGGATGATCAGGCGATGGCAGTCAGCGAGTTGCGATAAAACGGCAGGATCAGGTCGCGTGTCAATGGCGCCAGATCGACGGCTGGATCAGTGGCCGGGTCGACCCAGATCACCTCTTCGATTTCCGCTGCCGGGGTGACGTCAGCGTCGATGGTCAGTTGAAAGATTTCGGCTTGTACAACGAATCCCGGCTCGTTGGCGGCGGGGGCGGAAAACTGACCGAGGAACGTCGCTTGCGCCGGATCGATCTGCAAGCCCAATTCCTCCTCCAGCTCACGCGCCAGTGCATGCACCGGCAACTCGTGCGCCTCGATCTTGCCGCCCGGTTGCATGAACGCCGTGGTCCCGCGTTTGCGCACCAGCAAGGTGTGACCCTGAGTGTTGAGCAACAGCGCAGCGGCAATGCGAATGGTCTGGGAAGGCGTCGGCATACACGGTGTCCTTTGGCGCAAAGGCGCCAAGGATCACATGCCTGTCAACGAAGTGCCAAGCCGCAGGACTCAGGTCGCTTCCTGAAAATCCATCTCCGGCGGCTGGCGACGGAAGCCACCGGTGAGCACGGCAAGATAAACCACGCCGATCGCCAGCCAGCTCAAGCCCAGATACACCGCCAAGTGATCAAGGCTGACCATCAGCCACAGATCCGCCACCAGACCAATGAACGGGAAGAGCAAAAACAGCACCAGCTCACGCAGTCCCTTTTTCTCGCCACCGATCCAGTAATGAAAGATCACCGACAGATTGACCAGACTGAACGCCAGGAAGGCTCCGAAGTTGATGAACGAGGTCGAGGTGGTCACATCGAGTTTCAGCGCCAGCAACGCCACTACCGCGCAGAGCAGGATGCTGTTGACCGGTGTGCCGAAGCGCGCGTGCAAAGTGCCGAAGAACGACTTCGGCAACACACCATCGCGGCCCATGGCAAACAACAACCGCGATCCGCTGGCCTGAGCCGACAGCCCCGAGGCGAACTGACCGACAATCAAACCGATCAGAAAGATCGACACGAACAGATCCCCGCCAATGTTGCGGGCGATTTCATAGGCGGCCGAGTCAGCGCTGTCGAACTGAAACGACGGGTGCGCGATCTGCACGAAATACGAAACACCGACGAAGATCAGCCCGCCGATCAGGGTGATCAGCATGATTGCCCGTGGGATGGTACGGCGCGGGTCGCGGGTTTCTTCGGTCAAGGTGCTGACCGCGTCGAAGCCGAGGAACGAATAGCAGGCGATGGCCGCGCCGCTCATGATCAGCGGCATCTGCATGTCGCCGTTGAAGAACGGTTTGACCGACCAGAATGGCGTGCTCGCATCGCCGCCGATGTAGTGCACGCACAGCGCGACGAAAGCGATCAGCACGAGGAATTGCACCAGCATCAGCAAGGCATTGATGCCGTTGGCCAGTTTCAGGCCAATGATGTTGAT
The DNA here is from genome assembly GCF_000783395.1 of Pseudomonas chlororaphis. Classification (GTDB taxonomy): domain Bacteria; phylum Pseudomonadota; class Gammaproteobacteria; order Pseudomonadales; family Pseudomonadaceae; genus Aquipseudomonas; species Aquipseudomonas chlororaphis_H. The sequence continues at coordinate 57,893 of NZ_JSFK01000044.1, forward strand.
GGCGCTGGTGATGCCGATGAACGCCAGCACCCAGATCCACTGCGGGATCGATGGGAATGCCGACGCCAGATACGCCGCGCCGATCAGCCAGATCGCCATCGGTAGAAACAGGTAATCGAGCAACACCGCCCAACCGGCGATAAAGCCGAGTTTCGGGCTGATTGCCTTGCGCACGTAGCTGTAAGCGGAACCGGCGACGGGAAATGCAGCGGCCATGCGTCCGTAACTCATCGCGGTGAAGAACATCGCCACCAGCGCCGCCAGATACGCGGCGGGGACCATGCCGGCGGTGGATTGGGCGAGGATGCCGAAGGTGCCGAGGACAATGATCGGCGTCATGTAGGCGATGCCGAACAGCACCACCGACCCTAATGAAAGGGTGCGTTGCAAACGAGCCATGGGCGACTTACTCCGAATGTTATTGGATTTATGGCAGAGCCGAGTTCGGCGAATGTTTCGGTTCTTTTTGTTGTTCTCGGGTGTTGCTGAGTTTTATGTTCGACTTGAAATCTTTTCCCCCTCACCCCAGCCCTCTCCCCCAAGGGGGCGAGGGGAAAGGGAGCAGATCTCCATGGTTTTCACATGCTGAGTTCGACCTTGAATTCGCAGTTTCAAATCCTGAGTGCGACTCGGTATTTCAGGTCGGCGTACCTCGGACAATCAACTCGGTCAGTCCCCTCTCCC